>MKUH01000019.1:0-423346 GCA_001897745.1 Candidatus Accumulibacter sp. 66-26 | reverse complement strand
GACATGGTGACGGACGGTGTGCGCAGCGGGGTCGAGCCGCATTGTAACCGCCTCCGGCGGCCGACTCGACTACAATGGGCCGTTCCGCGAGCATGGCTTGCCGCCCTCCTCCATCTTTTCGACTTCTGCCGTAGCCTTGCTTTCCTTTCGCGCCGTCCGCCACGTCTATCCCGCTCCATGGCCGATTCCTTCCCCGCCTGCCCGCTCGCCCTCCCCGCGCATCCGCTGACGCACGACGCCTTCGCCGCGACGGCCGGCGCGGCGTGGACGGCCGACGGCGGCCTGCGCTTCTCGTTCCGCCTGTCCGGCGACCTGCGCGGCTTGCGGCTTCCGGACCCGGCGCCGGCCGTGCGCCGCGACGGCCTGTGGCGGCACACCTGCTGCGAGGCCTTCGTCGCCGCGCGCGGCGCGCCGGCCTACCGCGAGTTCAATTTTTCGCCGGCCGGCGCCTGGGCGGCCTACGCCTTTTCCGCCTACCGGCAGGCTGCGGACGAGCTTCCCGCGAGCGCGCCGGAGATCCGCGTCGCGCTGGCCGATGAGCCGGACTGCGGGGGAGATGGGGGCGACGATGCGCTCGCTGGCGAAGGGCGCGCTGCGCTGCGCCTCGTCGCGAGCGTCGCCGCCGACTGTCTGCCGCCCGCGCATGACGGTCTCGACATCGGACTGTCCATGGTCGTCGAGGCGGCCGACGGAACGCTCTCCTACCGGGCGCTGCGCCACTGCGCCGAGCGCCCCGATTTTCACATGCGCGACGGCTTCGCGCTCTTTCTGCCTCTCCCGCCTTTTCCCTAGACTCCCGCCATGAAATTCGGACTCGACCGCCTGCTCGAAGACCCCGCCCTGCGCCGCCCGCTGGCCGGCCGGCGCATCGCCCTGCTCGCCCACCCGGCGTCGGTGACGCGCGACCTGACGCATTCGCTGGACGCGCTCGCCGCGCTGCCCGACCTCAAGCTCACCGCCGCCTTCGGGCCGCAGCACGGTCTGCGCGGCGACAAGCAGGACAACATGGTCGAGTCGCCGGACTACGTCGATCCACGCCACGGTATCCCGGTGTTCAGCCTGTACGGCGAGGTGCGCCGGCCGACCGCCGCGATGATGGACAGCTTCGACGTGCTGCTCGTCGACCTGCAGGATCTCGGCTGCCGCATCTACACCTTCATCACGACGCTGCGCTACGTGCTCGAAGCGGCGGCGCGGCACGGCAAGAGCGTCTGGGTGCTCGACCGCCCGAATCCCGCCGGGCGCCCGGTCGAGGGCCTGCTGCTGCGTCCGGGCTGGGAGAGCTTCGTCGGCGCCGGCCCGCTGCCGATGCGGCACGGCCTGACGATGGGCGAACTGGCGCGCTGGTTCGTCGCCACGCTCAAGCTCGACGTCGATTGCCGCGTGATCGAAATGGAAGGCTGGCAGCCCGACGCGGCGCCCGGCTACGGCTGGCCGCTCGGCGAACGCAGCTGGATCAACCCGAGCCCGAACGCGCCCAATCTGTCGATGGCGCGCGCCTACGCCGGCACCGTGATGCTCGAAGGCACGACGCTGTCCGAGGGGCGCGGCACGACGCGTCCGCTCGAACTGTTCGGCGCACCGCCCGCGACGGGCTTCGACGCGCGCGCGCTGATCGCCGACATGCAGGCGCTGGCGCCCGTCTGGCTGGCCGGCTGCGTGCTGCGCGAGTGCTGGTTCGAGCCGACCTTCCACAAGCACGCCGGCCAGCTCTGCCACGGCGTGCAGATCCACGTCGAAGACCCGCGGCATTACGGACACGCCGCTTTCCGCCCCTGGCGCCTGCAGACGCTGGCGTTCAAGGCGCTGCGCCGGCAGCGGCCGGATTACCCGCTGTGGCGCGACTTCCCCTACGAATACGAGAACGACCGGCTGGCCATCGATCTGATCAACGGCAGCCCGCTGCTGCGCGAGTGGGTGGACGACGCGGCGGCGACGCCGGCCGACTTCGACGCGCTGGTTCTGCCGGACGAGGCGGCCTGGGAGGCGGAGCGCGGGCCTTTCCTGCTCTACTGAACGGGAAGGTGGGGACGCTTTGCCCGCCGCGCTTGGTCGTGCGCGGGGACGGCCGTTGTCGCGCGGTCGCGCCCCCGCTCTGCGCCGCCCGCCGCCGAATCCGCACGGCCCGATCCGCAATCCCGGGCTTCCTCGAATTCATCCGGATTCATCCAGATTCGCCCGAAATTCCCGGCGCGCGGGGAACGGGCACTTGAAAGTCGGGGGCTTCGGCCCCATACTCTGCGTATGGTTGTAATTCCGGCAATCTGGAGGCGTTCTGGACGCGGGTTCGATTCCCGCCACCTCCACCTAAGAGTTCGAAGAGTTTTCGATAAGTCCGGGAATTCTTAGGTGGGGGTGTACTGGTTTCGACAGGGCGGGCGAAGGTGAGCAGGCAACTCGTCAGGCGATCGACGTTAATGAAGCAAATCTCTAAACGCCAACGATGAGCGTTTCGCAATCGCCGCTTAAGGCCTTTGCCGAGGCTGCTTGAGCCTTGTCACCAAAGAAAAGCCGGCGGGGACTTCGGTCCCCGTCGTCACGTCTACGTTTCGCTGCGGCTCGAATTCCCGGGCCGAATCAGCAATTCCACAGGTTCCACAGGCCGTTCGCGCGCGGCGCCTCGTGTGCCGCGCCGCCGCCGGCAAGGAAGGCCGCGGCGCGGCCTTCGCGGTGCGCTACAGCTGCTCGGCGCGCAGTTGCTCGGCGCTCTTCGGCGAGAGCAGGCCGGGCGGGACGTCGAGCACGGTCTTCGCGCCGTACTGGCCGGCGCGCTGCAGGCGATGCACGGCGCGCGCGTAGGCGACCAGCACGCTGGCGGTGAATTCGGGGTTGCTGTCGAGCTTGAGGCCGTATTCGATGACCTGGGCGTTCCCGGCGGACGTATTGCCGCTGCGGATGACGAAGCCGCCGTGCGGCATCGCGCCGTGGTCGCGGCGCAGTTCCTCGGCGCTGATGAAATTCACCGTGGTGTCGTAGTCGGCGAAGTAGTGCGGCATGCCCGCGATGGTCCGGCGCACCGCTTCGGCGTCGGCGCCCGCCTGGAGCACGACGAAGCATTCGCGCGTGTGCTTCTGGCGCGTGTCGAGCGTCGGGCGCGTGCCGTTGCGCACCTGCTCGACGGCTTCCGGCACGGGCAGCGTGTACTGCACGCCGCCGGCGACGCCGGGAACGCGGCGGATGGCGTCCGAATGGCCCTGGCTCAATCCCTTGCCCCAGAAGGTGTAGGTCGCGCCGTCGGGCAGCAGCGCCTCGCCGATGACGCGGTTGATCGAGAACATGCCGGGGTCCCAGCCGGCGGAAATCAGCGCGGTCTTGGCGTTGGCCCGGGCCGGCGCGTCGACGGCGGCGAAGTATTCGGGGATGCGTGCGTGCGTGTCGAAGCTGTCGACCGTGTTGAACAGCGCGGCCAGCGCCGGCCCCTGTTCGGGCAGGTCTTCCTTGGAGCCGCCGCAGAGGATCAGCACGTCGATCCGGTCGGCGTGCTCGGGCAGCGCGGCCATGGCGTGCACGGCGGTGCCGGCGTGGAGGGGCGCGAGTTGCGCGGGCGGGCGGCGGGTATAGATGCCGACGAGCTGCATATCTGGATTCTTGGCGAGGGCGGCTTCGACGCCGCGTCCGAGGTTGCCGTGGCCGGCGATGGCGATCCTTATTGGCGGTTCCATGATTGCTTCCTTTCCTTGCACTGGTGGGTGAAGCGCGGCATAGCCGCGCAGGGGGAAAACGTTGAAGCTCGCGGCGGCGTGCGTGCGTGCGTGCGTGATGCGATGTGCCGGGCTGGGGCTGCCGGTCGGATGACGAGCGTCCGGCGGCGGGAAGCGCGGCGGCCTCCCCAAGGCAAAGCGGCCGGAAGCGGCGTTCCGCTTCCGGCCGCTTTCCGTGGTCCTTTTCGCGTGCGGCGGGGCGTCCCTTAAACTGCCAGCCCCGTCGCCTCATCCACCCTGAGCATGATGTTCATGCACTGGATGGCGGCGCCGGAGGCGCCCTTGCCGAGGTTGTCGAAGCGCGCGGCGAGCAGGATCTGCTCGCCGTGGCCGAAGACGAAGATTTCGGCGCGGTTGGTGTCGTTGCACGCGGTCGCCGGCAGGAAGCCGTTGTCGAGCAGCGGCGCGGCGTCGAGCGGCATCACTTTGACGAAGGTCTCGCCGGCGTAGTACTCGGCGAAATAGGCCTGCACGTCGGCCGGCGTCACCTTCTTGCCCAGCAGGCGCGGCAGCAGCGGGACGGCGACGACCATGCCCTGCGCGAAATTGCCGACGATCGGCGTGAATAGCGGCGCTTGCGCGAGACCGGTCTGCGCCTGCATTTCGGGCAGGTGCTTGTGGGTCAGGCCGAGCGCGTAGAAGCGCGGGCTCTTCATGCTTTCGGGCAGGCTCTGCGGCTCCTCGTAGCTGGCGATCATTTCCTTGCCGCCGCCGCTGTAGCCGGTGATCGAGTAGGTGCTCGCCGGGTAGTCGGCCGGCACGATGCCGCCGGCGACGAGGGGCGCCATCAGCATGATGAAGCCGCTGGCGTGGCAGCCGGGAACGGCGACTTTCTGGGCCTTGCGCACGCGTTCGCGCTGGCCGCCGTTCAGTTCGGGCAGGCCGTAGACCCAGTCGGGATTCGTGCGGTGCGCGGTCGAGGCGTCGAGGAAGCGGGTACGCTTGTTGTCCGGGCGCAGCAGCGCGACGGACTCCTTCGAGGCGGCGTCGGGCAGGCAGAGGAAGACGACGTCGGCCTGGTTGATGTATTCGGCCTTGACCGCCGGGTCCTTGCGCTGGGCTTCGGGGATCGCGAGGATTTCGATTTCCGGGCGGAGCGCGAGGCGCTCGTCGATCTTGAGACCGGTGGTGCCGTGCCGGCCGTCGATGAATACCTTGAAAGTCATGGTGGGTTCCGTGTGCGTGCTGAAGGAGTCAAGCCCCTATTGTAGGCGGCGCGGAGCGGTTTGCGGCAATCCCGGCGCCGCCGGGGCGCCCCGCCAGTGTGCGCCGGCGGCGGCGTTCAGATGGCCGAGAGGTCCATCAGGTAGCGGGTCCGTTCGAGCAGGCGGGCTGCGGGCAGCCGGTAGGCGTCGTCCAGCCACTGCGGATTGGAGGGGATCTGGCTGGAAAACTTGCCGAGCAGCGCGCGCCAGCCGTCGTCGTCCTGCTGCAGTGCGTCGCGCAGGCGGGAAAAGGCGTCCGGGTCGACGACGCTCATCAGCGCGGCGTCGGCCCGTTCGACCGGGCGCATCTCCATCTGGGCGCGGGTGTAGCGGACGGCTTCGCCGTGCGTGATAGCGTCCGCCGGCAGCTCGCGCGCCGGTGCCGATTCGATGGAGGCCTGCGGACGCTGGAGATCGAGCCGTCCGGATTGCAGCACACCCTGGCCGTTCTCGAGGCGAAGGGACGAGGGGACAGCGGTGAGGCTGGGCAGGGAGGTCAGGGTCATGGTCGGTCCGTCGGGGCGTTGAACGGGATGCCGGCAAGGGCTGCCCTGTTCAACGGCGCGTTGACGGAAATCTTTACAGTCGCTGACGCCCCTGCCCCGTCTCCGGCGTGCTCAGCCGAGCAGCGGCGCCAGCCAGCGCTCGGCGTCGGGCACGCTGAAGCCGGCGCGTTGCGCCCAGTCCTCGAGCTGGTCGCGGCCGATCTTGCTGACCGCGAAATACTGCGCCTGCGGATGCGCCAGGTAGAAGCCGGAAACCGCGGCGGCCGGCGTCATCGCGAAGGACTCGGTGATGCCCATGCCGGCGTTGCCCGGCGCGTCGAGCAGCGCGAACAGCGGCCCCTTGGCGGTATGGTCCGGACAGGCCGGGTAGCCGGGCGCCGGACGGATGCCGCGGTACTCCTCGCGGATCAGCGCGTCGTTGCCGAGTGTCTCGTCGGCCGCGTAGCCCCAGTAGTCGCGCCGCACCTGCGCGTGCAGCCATTCGGCGCAGGCTTCGGCGAGGCGGTCGGCGAGCGATTTGAGCATGATCGCGCGGTAGTCGTCGTGCGTCGCCTCGAATTCGGCAAGCTTCGTCTCGATGCCGATTCCGGCGCTGACGGCGAAGGCGCCGATCCAGTCGGCCGCCCCGCCCCGATCCGCGCGCGTCGCCACGAAGTCGGCCAGGCAGTAGTGCGGTTTGCCGCTCGGACGTTCGTGCTGCTGGCGCAGGTTGTGCCAGGTCATCAGCGTCGTGTCGCGGGCTTCGTCGGCGTACAGTTCGATGTCGTCGCCGACCGCGTTGGCCGGGTAGAGGCCGAATACGGCGTTGGCCGAAATCCATTTCTCGCTGACGATTTTGTCGAGCATCGCCTTTCCGTCGTGGAAGACGTTGCGCGCCGCTTCGCCGACGACGGCGTCGTCGAGAATCTTCGGATAGCTGCCGGCGAGATCCCAGGTCTGGAAGAAGGGGCCCCAGTCGATGTACTCGACGAGCGCGGAGAGGTCGACGTCGCGCAGCACGTGCAGGCCGGGCCTGCGCGGCGCGCTCGGCCGGTAGGCCGGGTCGCTGTTCCACGTGAAACAATTGGCGCGCGCTTCGGCGAGCGGAACGAGCGTGACGCCCTTCTTGCCGGCGTGCTGGGCGCGCACCTTTTCGTAGTCGGAGGCGACTTCGGCCTTGTAGCCCTCAGCGTGATCGATCGAGAGCAGCTTGGTGACGACGCCGACGGCGCGCGAGGCGTCGGGAACGTAGATGACGGCCTGCTTGTAGTTCGGCGCGATCTTGATCGCCGTGTGCGCGCGGCTGGTCGTTGCGCCGCCGATCAGCAGCGGCACCTCGAAGCCCTGCCGCTGCATCTCGGCGGCGACGTGGCTCATTTCCTCGAGCGAGGGCGTGATCAGGCCGGACAGGCCGATCGCCTGCGCGCCGTGCTCGCGCGCAGCGTTCAGGATCTTGTCGCAGGGCACCATGACGCCGAGGTCGACGACGTCGTAGCCGTTGCAGCCGAGGACGACGCCGACGATGTTCTTGCCGATGTCGTGCACGTCGCCCTTGACCGTGGCGACGACGATCTTGCCCTTGGAGGCGGCGCCGGTGCGCAGCTTCTCGGCCTCGATGTAGGGAATCAGGTGCGCGACCGCCTGCTTCATCACGCGCGCCGACTTGACGACCTGCGGCAGGAACATCTTGCCGGCGCCGAAGAGGTCGCCGACAACGTTCATGCCGTTCATCAGCGGACCTTCGATGACCGAGAGCGGCGGTTTGCCGGCGGCTTCGAGCGCGGCGCGGCATTCTTCGGTGTCGGCGACGACGAAGTCGGTGATGCCCTTGACCAGGGCGTGCGACAGGCGTTCTTCGACGGGCAGTTCGCGCCAGGTCAGGTCGGGGCCGGTGTCCTTGGCCTTGCCCTCCTTCACCGTCTGCGCGAAGTCGACCAGCGCCTCGCCGGCGCCGGTGTGGCGGTTGAGCACGACGTCCTCGACCTTCTCGCGCAGCACGGGGTCGAGGTCATCGTAGACGCCGAGCATGCCGGCGTTGACGATGCCCATCGAGAGGCCGGCCTTGATCGCGTGGTAAAGGAAGACGGTGTGGATCGCTTCGCGCACCGCGTCGTTGCCGCGGAAGCTGAACGAGACGTTGGAGACGCCGCCGGAAATCTGCGCGTGCGGCAGGTGGGCGCGAATCCAGCGGCAGGCTTCGATGAAGTCGACGGCGTAGTTGTCGTGCTCGGCGATGCCGGTGGCGATGGCGAAGATGTTCGGGTCGAAGATGATGTCTTCGGGCGGGAAGCCGGCGCCGCCCTCGGCGACGGGCGCCGTGAGCAGGTCGTAGGCGCGCTTGCAGATTTCCGTCTTTCGCGCGAAGGTGTCGGCCTGCCCGGTCTCGTCGAAGGCCATGACGACGACGGCGGCGCCGTAGCGGCGCGCCAGTTTCGCATGCTCAAGGAAGGCGGCCTCGCCCTCCTTCATCGAGATCGAGTTGACGATGCCCTTGCCCTGGATGCACTTGAGGCCGGCCTCGATCACTTCCCACTTCGACGAGTCGATCATGATCGGCACGCGCGCGATGTCCGGTTCCGAGGCGATCAGCTTGAGGAAGCGGTCCATCGCCGCCTTGCTGTCGAGCATCGCCTCGTCCATGTTGATGTCGATCACCTGCGCGCCGTTCTCGACCTGCTGGCGGGCGACCGCCAGCGCGTCGTCGAGACGGCCCTCGAGGATCATGCGGGCGAAGGCCTTCGAGCCGGTCACGTTGGTGCGTTCGCCGACGTTGACGAAGAGCGAGTCCTTGCCGACGTTGAACGGTTCCAGGCCCGACAGGCGCAGCTTCTTCTCGACTTCGGGAATGGCGCGCGGCGCGACGCCGGCGACGTGCCGGGCGATCGCCGCGATGTGTTCGGGCGAGGTGCCGCAGCAGCCGCCGACGATGTTCACGAAGCCCTGCTTTGCCCAGTCGCCGACTTCCTCGGCGAGTTCGGCCGGGGTCTCGTCGTAGCCGCCGAAAGCGTTCGGCAGGCCGGCGTTGGGGTGGGCGGAAACGTAGCAGTCGCAGATGCGCGCGAGTTCCTCGACGTACTGGCGCAGTTCCTTGGCGCCGAGCGCGCAGTTGAGGCCGAAGGACAGCGGGCGGATGTGGCTCAGCGAGTTCCAGAAGGCCTCGGCGGTCTGTCCCGAGAGCGTGCGCCCGGAGGCGTCGGTGATCGTGCCCGAGATCATCACCGGCCAGCGCCGGCCGGCGTTCTCGAAGAACTGTTCGATGGCGAACAGCGCGGCCTTGGCGTTGAGCGTGTCGAAGACGGTCTCGACGAGCAGCAGGTCGGCGCCGCCGTCGACGAGGCCGCGGATGGCCTTGGTGTAGGTTTCGACGAGTTCGTCGAAGGTGACGTTGCGGTAGCCGGGGTCGTTCACGTCCGGCGAGATCGAGCCGGTGCGCGAGGTCGGGCCGAGGACGCCGGCGACGAAGCGCGGCTTGGCGGGATTCTGCGCCGTGAACTCGTCGCAGGCCTCGCGCGCGAGCCTGGCGCCGGCGACGTTCAGCTCATAGACGATGTGCTCGAGCTTGTAGTCGGCCTGCGAGATCGCCGTCGCGTTGAAGGTGTTGGTCTCGAGGATGTCGGCGCCGGCCGCCAGATACTCGACGTGGATGCCGCGGATGATCTCCGGGCGGGTCAGCAGCAGTAGGTCGTTGTTGCCCTTGAGGTCGTGCGCGTGATCCTTGAAGCGTTCGCCGCGGTAGTCCTGCTCGCCGAGCCCGTGGCGCTGGATCATCGTGCCCATGGCGCCGTCGAGGACGAGGATGCGCTGGTTCAGCAGGGAGGAAAGCTCAAGGCTGCGGTCGGGTTGCATGGCGGTTACCTTCACGGTCTGGCAAGTTGTTCGGCAAATCGTTCGCGAAGCGGCGGCGCGGGCGCAAAGCAAAAAACCCGTCGGCGCAAAGCTCGACGGGTTTTCGGGATTCGATTCCGGGCCTCGCTTTAGCGGCATTTCTAACGCGCCCGCAATCTGTTGAGATCAAATCGGCGCGACCCCGGCGAAAAGACGTCGGGCAAGGCGCGGAATCTACGCGCCAAGCCCTTGATTGTCAAGCCCGAAAGCCCTTTTGGCGGGGTGGTCTTAGTACTTCAGGCTGGCCAGGTAATCGACCACGGCGTCGACGTCGGACGCCGGAATCTGGGCGGTGGCCGCGGTCATCTGCGGGAAGAAGCGCTCGCCGCTCGACGAACGGTAGCGGTCGAGCGAAAGACGCAGGTACTTGGCCTGCTGGCCGGCGAGGCGCGGCACGCTGTCCGAGCCGAGTGCCTTGTCGCCGTGGCAGCGCGCGCACAGGCGGGTGAAGTGGGCGCCGCCCTGCGCCGCCGTCGGGCCGGGCCGCGCGCGCGCGGGCGTGACGCCGGCTTCGGCATAGTAGAGGGCGACGGTGGCGCGCGCGCGGTCGCCGAGCATCTTGATCAGGCGCTGCATGAAGTCGTCCTTGCGCTCGCCGGTTTCGAACTTCTTCATCTGGGCGAGCAGGTAGGCCGGGTTCTGGCCGGCCAGATTGGGGACTTCGGGGTACTTGCTGTTGCCCGTCTCGCCGTGGCAGTTGGCGCAGAACGAAGCGTTGTTCTTGCCCTCGGCGACGGCGTTGGCGCGGCTGGCGGCCGAGGTGCCGAGGCTCTTGATGAGTTCGAGTTCCGCCGTCAGGTCGGTTCCCGTGGCGCTTCCGGCGGCACTGGCCGCCGTGGCGGGAACGGCGCTTGCGAGCAGGGCGAGAAGAAGGCAGCAGGTGCGGATGGCGGAGCCGCCGACGAGGTGAGCCACAGCGCGCATTTATTTCCCTTACAAACAAAAGGGTTAAAGCCGCGCATTATAGACGTCTTCCGCCTCTTGCGGAATGCCGTTGGCGTCGCGCGCGCGGAAGAATCAGCCCTTCGAGACGAAATTGCTGCTGGTCTTGACGACCCGCCCGTCTTCGTCGAAATGGACGTTGAAGAAAGTGTCCAGGGTGGGTTCGGATTTCGTCTTCCAGTCCCAGACGTGCTCCTTCCTGAGCGGGAAATGGAGCTCGTGCGCCGGCTTGCCGAGCCGGCGGCGCACTTCCTCGCGGCTCATGCCGGGGACGATGCGCGCGAAGTTCTCCTCGGTCAGCACTTGGCGCACCTCGCGCAGGACGCTGTCGGGGCCGATCACGATCATGTAATTGACGACGCCTTCCGGCGTGCGTGGATATTCCCAGACCAGCGAGCCGTCGGCCTCCTTCCACTCCATCGTCGGCGGCCCCATGCGGTCGCGCACCTCGACGGCGGTGCTGACGCCGGGCTTGAGTTCCTTCAGGTTGACCGAGTCGCAGGCCGGCAGGACGGCGGCGAGGATGCCGGAACAGAGGCCGGCCAGCAGTTTCTTGAACAAGGGTGCGCTCCCGCGTGAAAAGCGTTGCTTGGATCGAGTATAGAGCAAGGGACGGTGCAGCCGTGCGGCCTCCTCAGGCCGGGCGGCTGCGTGCGTGCAGCCAGGCGACGGCGCCGCCGGCCAGCATCAGGGCGCCCATGCCGAGCGCCAGGGTCAGCGTCGAGCCCCAGAGCAGCGGCGCGAGCAGGCCGGCGGCGACGGCGTTGAAACCCGACTGCAGGAAGGTCTGGCAGGACGCGGCGAGACCGCGCTGCGTGGGGAAGGGATCGAGGGCGAGCAGCGTCAGGCAGGGCATCGCCAGCGACATGCCGAGGGTATAGACGAAGAGCGGCGCGACGCTCCACGGCAGGCCCGGCGGCAGCGCGAGGTTGAGCCCGAGGTTGAAGGCCGCGGCGCAGCCCATCACGAGGTAGCCGGCGAGGATGGTGCGTTCCAGCGAGAGCTTGCCGGCCAGCCGCCCGGCGATCCACGAGCCGCTCATCAGGCCCAGCATCGCCGGTCCGAAGAGCCAGAGAAAGCCGGTTTCCGGAACGCCCAGATGGCGCATCAGGAAGACCGGCGCCGACAGTACGTAGATGAAGAAACCGGCGAAGTTGAACGAGAGCGCCGCGCAGGCGAAGAGGAAAGGCGGCGAACTGAGCACCTTCCAGTAGGTGCGCCCGAGGTAGCCGGCGTGCAGCGACTGGCGGCGCGCCGGCGGCAGCGTTTCGGGCAGCAGGCGCCAGCAGGCGAAGCCGAGGACGGCGGTCATCAGGACCAGGAAGGCGAACACCGAGCGCCAGCCGAACAGCGTCTGCAGCCAGCCGCCGATGACCGGCGCGACGGCCGGCGCCAGCGCGAACATCATCGTGATGTGCGACATCAGGCGTTGCGCCGGCGGGCCGTCGAAGAGATCGCGAACGATCGCCCGGCTGATCACGATGCCGGCGCCGGCGCTGATGCCCTGCAGGCCGCGCAGCAGCCACAGGTGTTCGATGCGCGTGGCGAACACGCAGCCGGCCGAGGCGATGCCGAAGAGCACGAGCGCGGCGAGGATCACGCGCCGGCGTCCGAAGGCGTCGGAGATCGCGCCGTGCCACAGCGTCATCACGGCGAAGGGCAGCAGGTAGGCGCTCAGCGTCTGCTGCACCTCGAGCGGCGTCGCCTGCAGCGATTCGCCGATGGCGTGGAAGGACGGCAGGTAGGTGTCGATCGAGAAGGGGCCGAGCGCCGACAGGGCGGCGAGCAGGAGCGCGATGCCGCGCGGCGGTTTTTGCGTATCGGGCAAGTCAGTCCTTGGCGAAGCGGCGGTACTGCACGGCTTCGGCAATGTGGGGCGATTGGATGGCGGGGCTAGCGGCGAGGTCGGCGATCGTGCGCGCGACCTTGAGCGTGCGGTGGTAGGCGCGCGCCGAGAGCGCGAGGCGGGCCGCGGCCTGCTTGAGCAGCGCGGCGCCGGCCTCGTCGGGCGCGCAGTGGCGATCGATTTCCTTCGTCGACAGGCGCGCGTTGGGTTTGCCCTGGCGCGCCAGCTGGCGCTCGCGCGCCTCGGTCACGCGCGCACGCACGGTCGCCGAGCTTTCGCCGTCGGCGGCGCGCTGCAAGACGTCGGCGGGCAGCGCCGGGACTTCGAGCTGCAGGTCGAGGCGGTCGAGCAGCGGCCCCGAGAGGCGGGCGCGGTAGCGCTGCACCTGATCCGGCGTGCACCGGCAGCGCCCGCCGGCGTCGCCGTGATAGCCGCAGGGGCAGGGGTTCATCGCCGCGACAAGCTGGAAGCGGGCCGGGAATTCGGCCTGCCGCGCGGCGCGCGAAATGTGGATGCGCCCGCTTTCGAGCGGCTCGCGCAGCGCTTCGAGGACGCGCCGGTCGAACTCCGGGAGTTCGTCGAGGAACAAGACGCCCTCGTGCGCCAGGGATATCTCGCCGGGACGCGGCACGGCGCCGCCACCGACCAGGGCGGCGGCCGAAGATGTGTGGTGGGGGGCTCTCCACGCTGGCTGTCTGAATCTTGCCGGGCGGAACTGCCCGGCCAGCGAGAGGACGGCGGCCGAGGCCAGCGCCGCTTCCTGCGACAGCGGCGGCAGCAGGCCGGGCAGGCGGCTGGCGAGCATCGACTTGCCGGTGCCGGGCGGGCCGGCGAGCAGCAGCGAATGCGCGCCGGCGGCGGCGATTTCGAGCGCCCGCTTGGCCTGCGTCTGGCCGCGCACGTCGGCGAGGTCGGGGAGTTCGGCTCCCTCGTTGCCTTCGCCGCTCTCCACGGCGGCGTGTGCGGCACTTTCGGCGAGCGCTTCGCGCCCCGTGAGGTGCGCGCAGACGCCGAGCAGGCTGCTTGCGCCGAGCACGCGCACGGTGCCGGCCAGCGCCGCTTCGCCGGCGTTGCCGGCGGGCAGGATGAAGCTGCGGCCGCAGTCGCCGGCGGCGAGCGCCATGGCCAGCGCGCCGCGGATCGGGCGCAGTTCGCCGGAGAGCGACAGCTCGCCGGCGAATTCGTAGTCGGCGAGCGCCGGGGCGGGCAGCTGGCCGGAGGCGGCGAGGATGCCGAGCGCGATCGGCAGGTCGAAGCGTCCGGATTCCTTGGGCAGATCGGCCGGCGCCAGGTTGACTGTGATTCTCTTTGCCGGAAAGTCGAAGCCGCCGTTCTGCAGCGCGGCGCGCACGCGGTCGCGCGCTTCCTTGACCTCGGTGTCGGGCAGGCCGACCAGGGTGAAGCTGGGCAGGCCGCCGGCCAGATGCACTTCGACCGCGACTTGCGGAGCGGAGAGTCCGTCGAGTCCTCGGCTGTGGACGATGGCGAGCGGCATGGTGATGACGTCGGGAAATTCCGGAAGCTGCAGTCTAAACAAAAACGGGCGCTCGCGCGCCCTGTGCGGAAAGGCGGCGCATCGGCGCCGCGGCCTTATTTCCGCGTGGCTTGTTCGAGTTCGTCGAGGCGCGTCTCGAGCGCCTTCAGTTTCTCGCGCGTGCGCAGCAGCACTTGCGTCTGGATGTCGAATTCCTCGCGGCTGACAAGGTCGAGCTTGCCGAAGAAGCTGGCGAGCAGCGCGCGCGCGTTCTTCTCCAGATCGGCCGCGGGGCTGGCCGCGATCAGGGCGCCCAGGCGGTTGTTGAGGTCTTCGAAAATTTTCGGGTCGAGCATGGGAATGGCCTTGCCTGATGCTGGTTTCGGTGCGGCGAGTTTAGCACAGCGCCGATGCCCGTCCGGCGCCGCACCGCCTTGGTGCGAGGGCCGTCCGGATTGCGCGATCACGGTGCGGCAAGAAAGGCCTTCATGCCGATGGGGAATGTAGTAAATTGATTTGTATCAGTAATTTTTCTGGCACGGCAAATGCTATGACCTTGATGCACGCATTTGTTTTCTTTCTTTACTGATTGAGGAGCCTCTGATGAAAAAGACGATTATCGCCAGCGTTCTGTTCGCGGCCTTTGCCGCCCCGGTCATGGCCCAGAGCGCGGCGCCGGCCGCTCCCGAAGCGGCGCCCGCGCCGGAGCACACCCTGACTGCCAACGTCGGCCTGTTCTCCAGCTATCGCTTCCGCGGCATCGACCAGACCTTCGGCAAGCCGGCGCTGCAAGGCGGTTTCGACTACGCGCACTCGAGCGGCTTCTACGTCGGCAACTGGAACTCGAACGTCAGTTCCGGCGCCGGCTTCCCGAGCGGCAATCTGGAGATGGACTTCTACGGCGGCTACAAGACCAGCTTCGGCGACTTCGGTCTCGACGTCGGCGCCATCTACTACTACTACCCGGGCACGGACGCCGGCGCCGGCCGCGCCTTCAGCCCGACCAACAACCGGACCGGCGCGGTGCACTCGGGGACGGTCGACAACAAGGAGGTCTACATCGGTGGCAGCTGGAAGTTCATCAGCCTGAAGTATTCGCATTCGGTCGGCGACTACTTTTCGACGCCGGACACCAAGAACACCGGTTACCTCGACCTCTCGGCCAACTACGATCTGGGCGGCGGCTGGGGCGTCAATGCCCACGTCGGTCGCCTGAAATTCAAGAACATGGATAACGCCGACTACACCGACTGGAAGGTCGGCGTGACCAAGGACATCGCGGGCTGGGTGGTCGGCGCGTCCTACATCGGCACTGACGCCAAGGGCGACTGCGGCAAGGGCGAGTTCTACTGCTTCAGCAACTCCGGCGGCACCTCGACCAAGGACGCCGGCAAGGGCATCGCCGTGGTTTCCGTCAGCCGCTCGTTCTAACCGATTCAACGTTCACGCGGGGAGGGACCGCCCTCCCCCGCTATGGAGCCCATCATGAAACTGGTAACCGCCATCATCAAGCCGTTCAAGCTTGACGAAGTGCGTGAGGCGCTGTCCGTCATCGGCGTGCAGGGCATCACCGTCACCGAGGTCAAGGGGTTCGGTCGTCAAAAGGGCCATACCGAGCTGTATCGCGGCGCCGAGTACGTCGTCGATTTCCTGCCCAAGGTGAAGATCGAGGCCGCCATCCGCGACGAGATTCTCGATCAGGTGATCGAAGCCATCGAAAAGTCGGCCAGCACCGGCAAGATCGGCGACGGCAAGATCTTCGTTTTTGACGTTGAACAAGTCATCCGCATCCGCACCGGCGAAACCGGTGAGGACGCCCTGTGAGGAGCGCACCATGAGACGCATCTTTGCAATGCTTGCCCTGCTCGGCGCCGTGACTCTCGGCGCCCCGTCCTGGGCCGAGGAAAAGCCGGCGGCGGCGCCCGTCGCCGCCGCCACGGCAGAGGCGCCCGCCGCGGCTGTCGCAGCGCCGGTTGCTCCCGTTGCCGCGGTCGCCGCTGAAGCCGCCGCGCCGGCGGCCGCCCCCGCGCCGGTGCCGAACAAGGGCGACAACGCGTGGATCATGATCTGCGCCGCGCTCGTCATCCTGATGTCGATCCCCGGCCTCGCCCTCTTCTACGGCGGCCTCGTCCGCTCGAAGAACATGCTTTCGGTGCTCATGCAGGTCTTCGTGACCTTCTCGCTGATCACGCTGCTGTGGGTGATCTACGGGTACTCGATCGCCTTCACCGAGGGCAGCGCCTTCTTCGGGACGCTGGACAAGCTCTTCCTGAAGGGCATCACGCCGGATTCGGTGGGCGCGACCTTCTCCAAGGGCGTGGTCATCTCCGAGTTCATCTTCGTCGTCTTCCAGGGCGCCTTCGCGGCGATCACCTGCGCGCTGATCGTCGGCGCCTTCGCCGAACGGGCGAAGTTCTCCGCGATCCTCGTCTTCATGGTGATCTGGTTCACCTTCGCCTACCTGCCGATGGCGCACATGGTCTGGTACTGGGCGGGTCCGGATGCCTACACCGACGCGGCAGCGGCCGAAGCGGCGGGCAAGACGGCCGGCTTCCTGTTCCAGAAGGGCGCGCTCGACTTCGCTGGCGGCACCGTGGTGCACATCAACGCCGCGATGGCCGGCCTGGTCGGCGCCTACCTGATCGGCAAGCGCGTCGGCTACGGACGCGAGTCGATGGCGCCGCACAGCCTGACCTTCACGATGATCGGCGCCTCGCTGCTGTGGTTCGGCTGGTTCGGCTTCAACGCCGGCTCGGCGCTCGAAGCCTCGGGCGGCTCGGCTCTGGCCATGGTCAACACCTGGGTGGCGACGGCCAGCGCGGCGCTCTCCTGGATGTTCGCCGAATGGATGATCAAGGGTAAGCCTTCGATGCTGGGTGCCGCTTCCGGCGCCGTTGCCGGCCTCGTGGCGATCACGCCGGCCGCCGGCTTCGTCGGCGTCGTCGGGGCCATCGTCCTCGGCCTGCTCGCCGGCGTGGTCTGCCTGTGGGGCGTCAATGGCCTGAAGCGCCTGCTCGGCGCCGACGACTCGCTCGACGTGTTCGGCGTGCATGGCGTCGGCGGCATCCTCGGGGCCATCCTCACCGGCGTCTTCGCCTCGCCCTCGCTCGGCGGCACCGGCGTCTATGACTACGTCGCCAACGCGGTCGGCGAGTACGACATGGCGGCGCAGGTGATCAGCCAGCTGTGGGGCGTCGGCACCGTCATCGTGTGGTCCGGCCTCGTCTCGTTCGTCGCCTACAAGCTGGTCGACATGTTCATCGGCCTGCGCGTCCCGGCGGAAGAAGAGCGCGAAGGCCTCGACATCACCTCGCACGGCGAGTCGGCCTACCACCAGTAAGCTTTCCTCCGAGGCTGCATCGTCTCCTCATTGGGCGCCTTCGGGCGCCCTTTTTTATCGTCGCTCCGCGCTTCGTCGCGGCGCCCGGTCGGGGAAGGCGCCGTGCCGGCCTACTGCGCGGCGGCCTCGATCCGCTCGGAAACGTCCAGCCACTGTTCTTCCTGCGCGGCGAGGGCTTCATCCACCTGCTGCAGTTCGACGCCGAGGCGGGCGATTTCCGCTACCGGCAGGGTGCCGCTGAGCTGGGCTTCGAGCGCGTGCTTGCGGCCCTGCAGGTCGAGGATGGCCTGTTCGATGCGGCCGAGTTCGTGCGTCAGCTTGCCGGGGATCTTCTTCGGCGCGCTTTTGGCCGCCGGGGCCGCGGCTGCTGCGGTGGTCGCCGTGGCGGCGACCTTCTGCGCTTCCTTGAGGCTTTCGCGCGCGCGCTTGGCCTCGTCGAGCAGGTAGCGCTGGTAGTCGTCGAGGTCGCCGTCGAAGGGTTCGACGCCGCCGCGCGAGACGAGCCAGAACTCGTCGCACACCGAGCGCAGCAGCGAGCGGTCGTGGCTGACCAGCATCACCGTGCCTTCGAACTCGTTGAGCGCGACCGAGAGCGCTTCGCGCGTCGCGAGGTCGAGGTGGTTGGTCGGTTCGTCGAGCAGCAGCAGGTTCGGGCGCTGCCAGACGATCATGCACAGCACGAGGCGCGCCTTCTCGCCGCCGCTCATCGTGCCGACCGGCTGTTTCACCATGTCGCCGGAAAAATTGAAGCTGCCGAGGAAGGTGCGCAGGTCCTGCTCGCGCCCGCTGGCGCCGGCCGGCAGGCCTTCCTTGGCGAGGCGCACCATGTGTTCGAGCGGGTTGTCGAGCGGGCGCAGCACGTCGAGTTCCTGCTGCGCGAAGTAGCCGATCGACAGGCCCTTGCCTTCCTGGACCGTGCCGCCGAGCGGCGTCAGCGCGCGCGCCACGGTCTTCACCAGCGTCGATTTGCCCTGCCCGTTGGCGCCGAGGATGCCGATACGCTGGCCGGCCATCACCGATTTGCTGACCTTGTGCACGATCACCGTCGGCGGCGTGCCGGGCGCCGCGTCCTCGGCCGGCGGGTAGCCGAAGCTGGCGTCTTCCATGGCCAGCATCGGGTTGGGCAGGTTGGCCGGTTCCTTGAATTCGAAGGTGAAGTCGGCGCTGGCCAGCACCGGCGCCAGCTTCTCCATGCGGTCGAGCGCCTTGACCCGGCTCTGCGCCTGTTTCGCCTTGCTGGCCTTGGCCTTGAAGCGGGCGATGAACTTCTGCAGGTGGGCGATCTTGTCCTGCTGCTTCTCGAAGGCGTTCTGCTGCAGCTCCATCTGCTGCGCGCGCATCTCCTCGAAGGTGCTGTAGTTGCCGCTGTAGCGGACCAGCTTGCCGTTGTCGATGTGCAGCGTGACGTCGGTGATCGCGTCGAGGAATTCGCGGTCGTGGCTGATCACCACCAGCGTGCCGTCGTAGCGCTTGAGCCAGGCTTCGAGCCAGACCAGCGCGTCGAGGTCGAGGTGGTTGGTCGGTTCGTCGAGCAGCAAGAGATCGGATGGGCACATCAGCGCGCGCGCCAGCTGCAGGCGCATGCGCCAGCCGCCGGAGAAGCTGTTCACCGGGTGGTTGAGTTCGGTCGTCTTGAAGCCGAGGCCGAGAATCAGCGCCTGTGCGCGCGCCTGCGCGTCGTGCGCGCCGGCGTCGTGCAGCGCCATGTAGGCGTTGCCCATGCGCTCGCCGTCGTCGCTCGCCTCGGCGGCGTGCACCTCGTCCTGCGCGGCGCGCAGCGCGGTGTCGCCCTCGATCACGAAGTCGGTCGCGCTCTGGTCGGTTTCCGGCATGTCCTGCGCCACCTGCGCCATGCGCCACTGCGGCGGGCGATAGAAGTCGCCGGCGTCCTCGTGCAGGGTGCCGTTGAGCAGCGCGAACAGCGTCGACTTGCCGGCGCCGTTGCGGCCGACGAGGCCGACCTTTTCGCCGGGATTCAGGGTGACGGAGGCGTTATCAAGCAACACCTTGGCGCTGCGGCGCAGGGTGACGCTCTTGAGGGTGATCATGCGGGTGAAACTCCAGTCGGTACTCGGTTGCTTGCGCCGGTGCGCATCCGGCCGCCGGGCGGCGGCCGGGGATGGGGGGCGGTCTAGCGGAAGACCACCGTCTTGTTGCCGTGCACCAGCACGCGGTCTTCCAGGTGGTAGCGCAGGCCGCGCGCCAGGACGGCCTTTTCGATGTCCTTGCCGTAGCGCACCATGTCGGCGACCGAGTCGGAGTGGTCTATGCGGATCACGTCCTGTTCGATGATCGGCCCCTGGTCGAGTTCCTCGGTGACGTAGTGGCAGGTCGCGCCGATCAGCTTGACGCCGCGCTGGTAGGCCTGGTGGTAGGGGCGCGCGCCGACGAAGCTGGGCAGGAAGCTGTGGTGGATGTTGATGATCTGGCCGGGGTAGTCGCGGCACAGCTCGGGCGACAGGATTTGCATGTAGCGCGCGAGCACCATCGTATCGCCGCGCACCTCGTCGAACAGGCGCCGCACCTCGGCGTAGGCCGCCGCCTTGTTGTCCGGATCGACCGGCACGTGGTGGAAGGGAATGCCGTGCCACTCGACGAAGCCTTTGAAGGTGTCGTGGTTCGAGATGACGCAGGGAATCTCGATGTCGAGCTCCTTCGACTGCCAGCGCGCCAGCAGGTCGTAGAGGCAGTGCTCCTGCTTGCTGACGAGGACGACGACGCGCTTCTTCACTGCCGAGTCGCTGATCTTCCAGGTCATCCCGAGTTCTTCGGCGATCGGCCGGAAGCGCTCGCGGAACTCGGCGAGGTGGAAGGGCAGCGAGTCGGCCTTGATCTCGATGCGCATGAAGTAGCGGCTACCCTCGCTGCCGTTGTTGCCGTCGTCGGAGTGGTAGCTCGATTCGAGGATCCAGCCGCGGTGCTCGGCGATGAAGCCCGAGACGCGCGCGATGATGCCCACCCGGTCCGGGCAGGAGGCCGACAGCGTGTAGAAGCGTTGCGTGTGCATGGCGGGCGGCGGGCCTCAGTTGCCGACGCGGGCGAAAGCCTGGTCGATCTCAGCGCGCAGTTCGGCGTAGCTGTTGGTCACCGGGAACTGCGGGAATTCGCGGATGACGTTTTCCGGCGGGTGGAAGAGGATGCCGCCGTGGGCTTCGCCGAGCATCGCCGTGTCGTTGTACGAATCGCCGGCGGCGACCACCTTGAAGTTCAGTTCCTTGAAACGCTTGACCGCTTCGCGCTTCTGGTCGGCCATGCGCAGGTGGTAGTTCACCAGCACGCCCTTGTCGTCGGCTTCCAGCGAGTGGCAGAACAGCGTCGGCCAGCCGAGCTGGCGCATCAGCGGATGGGCGAACTCGTAGAAGGTGTCGGACAGGATGATCACCTGGTAGTCCTCGCGCAGGCCGTCGACGAAGGCGCGCGCGCCGGGCATCGGACCCATCTCGGAAATCACCTTCTGGATGTCGGGCAGGCCGAGCTTTTTCGCGGCGAGCAGGTCGAGCCGGTACTTCATCAGCTTGTCGTAGTCCGGCTCGTCGCGCGTCGTGCGGCGCAGTTCCGGAATGCCGGTGCGTTCGGCGAATTCGATCCAGATTTCGGGGACGAGAACGCCCTCGAGGTCGAGGCAGACGATTTGCACGGAGAACTCCCTGTGATTGGTGCGTGGCGAAACGGCGGATTCTAGCAAATCCGGCGCCGCGGCGCCCTTACGCCGGCTTGGCGCGGGGTTCGGCGGCGTCCGGGAGCGCGGCGGCGGGCGGGCTCGCCGCGCGGCAGCGGCCCCGCCCCGCGCGCTTCGCCGCGTACATCGCGCGGTCGGCGGCGCGCAGCAGCGCCTGCGGATCTTCGCCGTCGCCCGGCCAGCAGGCGATGCCGACGCTGGCGCCGACCGTCACGACGTGCGGGCCGATGTCCAGCGGCTGGCCGAGGGCGGCGACGATCTTCTCGCCGACGCCCTGGGCGCGGGCGAGAAGATCGTCGCCGCCGCCCTCTTCGAGCAGCACGACGAATTCGTCGCCGCCGATGCGCGCGACGGTGTCCGTGCCGCGCACCGTGCCGGCGAGGCGGGCGGCCAGCCCCTTGAGCAGTTCGTCGCCGACGGCGTGTCCGTGGGCGTCGTTGACCGGCTTGAAGCCGTCGAGGTCGACGAGCAGCAGCGCGAAGCCCTGCGCCTTGCGCTGGCCGCGCAGGATCGCCTGCTGCAGGCGGTTGTCGAGCAGGGCGCGGTTGGCCAGTCCGGTCAGCGGATCGTGGTGCGCCAGGTCGCGCAGGATCGTCTCGCTCCGGCGCAGCTTTTCGTTGGCCGCGGCCAGTTCCAGCGTGCGCTGGCGGACGCGCGATTCGAGCGAGCGCTCCGAGCGCTGCAGCGTGTCCACCATCGCCTGCTTGGCGCTCAGCGCCTCGGCGCGGGCCTGCTCGCGGCCTTGCCGCAGGGCGTGGATGCGGTCGGCCAGCGCGAAGGAGAGGAGCAGCATTTCGAGCGCCGAGCCGATCTGCATGGCGTAGATTGTCAGCGTGTTGGTCGGCAGCCAGCCGAGGTTGCGCAGGCCGAGCACGCCGACGCCGAGCAGCAGCAGGCTCCAGGCGGCGAGAAACAGGCGCGCGCCGGGGTGGCCGCGGCGCAGGCAGGTGAGGCCGCAGGCGACGGCGGTGGCCGAAAAGAAGATGCCGAGCAGCGAGGTGACGATCGCCGTCGGGCGGTAGGGCAGGAGCAGCGGCGCCAGCGCGGCGCCGGCGAAACCGGCGGCGAGCGCCAGGATCAGCGTGTCGAAGCGCGGCGTGTTGCGCCGGGTGTCGAGGAAGAGACGCGTGAATAGCGCGCCGAACATGCCGGTCGCGGCGAAGCCCGACGGCAGCGCGATATTGCCCCAGGCCGGCCAGCCCGGCCAGGCGAACTGGTTGCCGAAGCCGTTCAGCGAGGCCTGCCCGACCGCCATCGAGGCGACGAAGGCGACGTAGGCGAGATAGGTGCGGTCGCGCAGCGAGAGATAGAGCAGCAGGTTGTACAGGCCGAGTGCGAGCAGCATCCCGTAGTACAGCGCGAAGGCCGCGTACAGGCGCTGGTCGTGCGCGTGCAGCGCGGCCGGCGTCCACAGCGCGAGCGGCACGGTCAGGCTGCCGGCCGAAGCGACGCGCAGGTACAGCGTATGTTCGGTGCCGGGGGCGAGGTCGAGCGGGAAGATGAAGTTGCGGTGCACGAAGGGGCGCTCGGCGAAGGGCGCGAGGTCGCCGGCGCTCTGCCGGACGAAGCCCCCGCCGGCAGGCGCGAACAGATCGACGCGGTCGAGCGAGGGATAGCCGACTTCGAGCAGCCAGTGCCGCGCGGCGGCGTTTTCCGGCGCCAGCTTCAGGCGCAGCCAGAAGACCGAGGCCGAATAGCCGAAGTTGATCTCGTCCTGCCCGGTGACCGGCCGGAATGCGTCCGCCAGCGGCGGGCGCGCCAGGTCGCCGACCTCAAGACGGCCCGTGGCGTCCTCCAGGAAATCGGCGGCCGGCATCGATCCCGCGGTCGTTCGCGCCAGATGCAGGGGCGCCTGCGCCAGTCCGCCCGGCGCGTAGCAGAGCAGCAGGAGGGGCACCGTGAGCACGGCAAGAAACGAGCGTAGCGAAAGCATCGGCGGGTGGCGTGCGGAACGGAAGGGAGCGGAGGGAGCGCCCGATTGTATCCGAATCGTATAGGCGTGCCAGCCGGCTGGCGCGGGACGGCAAAAGCGTCTACGTTTACGGCCTCGGAGGAAAGTCACGATGCACATTCGCAGCATGTTCGCCCTCGCCCTGCTGGCCGTTCCGCTGGCCTGCGCGCAGGCGGCGGAGGGCGCACCGGCGCCGCAGAGTCTGGACGAAGCGGGCGCGCAGCGCGCGCAGGCGGACGCCATGCGCGCCGAGGCCGAGCGGCGCTACGCCGCCGAACAGGAGGCTTGCTACGGCAAGTTCCTGGTCAGCGACTGTCTGGAAAAGGCCAGGAAGCGGCACTCGACGGCCCTGATCGAAGCGCGCACACTCGAAAAGGGCGCGCGCGATTTCGAGCGCGAAGCGCAGCGGCAGGAGGCTGCGGCCAAGGACGCGCAGCGCGCGGTCGAGCAGCCGGCGCGCGAAGCCGAGCAGCGCGAGGCGGGCGAACGCTATCGCGCCGAGGAAGCGCGGCGCGCCGAGGAGCGCGCGGCCAAGATCGCCGACAAGGAGCGCCAGGCCGCCGAGGGGCGCCGGAAGGTGGCGGCCGAGCAGGCGGCGCGGCAGGCGAAGCAGGAAGCGCGGGCGCGTCAGGATGCCGAGCGGGCGGCGAAAAAGGCCGCCGAAGCCGCAGGCAAATGAGCGCAGCGGTCGTTCGGCGCCTGCCGAACCCGGCCCGCGCCGCCCCGGCCGCGGGCCTTGCCCGCTGGCTCAGTCGCGCGGCTTGAAGCGGATGTCGCCGGCCTTTTCCGGATAGCGCGCCGTTTTCGTCGCGTAGTAGTCGCGCAGCATGGCGAGGTCGGCCTCCTCGTCGCCGGAGAGCATGACCCAGCGCTCGATGCCGAGGCACTTTTTTCCGTAGTCGATGAAGGCCAGTCCGACGGGCACCTGCGCCGCCAGCGCGATGCGGTAGAAGCCGGCTTTCCAGTGGTCGGTTTTCGCGCGCGTGCCTTCCGGGGTGATGCACAGATGGAAGCTGTCGTTGCGCGCGAAGGCCGCGACCAGCTGCTCGACCATCCCCGAGCGCTCGCGCCGGTTGATCGGCACGCCGCCGAGCGCCAGGAAAAAGCTGCGTAGCGGCCAGCGGAACAGCGTGTCTTTGCCCGCCCAGTGGATGAAGATCTGGTGCTTGAAGCGAAACAGCAGGCCGGTCGGGAAGTCCCAGTTCGACGTGTGCGGGTAAACGAGGACGATCGATTTGGGACCGGGCGGCGGGACGAACACCGTCCGCCACCCGATCAGTTTGAGGATCAGGCGGGAAATGAGGCTGGCCATCTTGCGCTTGCTCCCTGTGTCGTCCGGTTTTATTCGATGCCCTGGCTGGCGAGATATTCCTCGTAGGTGCCGAGGTAGTTGACCAGCGTGCCGTCCATGCGGATTTCGATGACGCGCGTCGCCAGCGACGAGACGAACTCGCGGTCGTGCGAGACGAAGATCAGCGTGCCCTTGAACTTGTCGAGCGCGGTGTTGAGCGACTCGATCGATTCCATGTCGAGGTGGTTGGTCGGCTCGTCCATGACCAGCACGTTGTTCTTCGTCAGCATCAGCTTGCCGAAGATCATGCGCCCCTGCTCGCCGCCGGAGATCACCTTGACCGCCTTGCGCACGTCGTCGCCCGAGAAGAGCAGGCGGCCGAGCGTGCCGCGGATCAGCGTCTCGACGTCGTCGCCCTCGCTCGCCGTTTCGCGGGCGTAGCCGGCGATCCAGTCGGTCAGGTTGGTGTCGCTCTTGAAGTCGTCGGCGTGGTCCTGCGCGTAGTAGCCGCGCTTCGCCTTTTCCGTCCACTTGATCGTGCCGAACTGCGGCTGCAGCTCGCCCATCAGCAGCTTGAGGAAGGTCGTCTTGCCGACGCCGTTCTCGCCGATCACCGCGACGCGGTCGCCGGCGTTGATGGAGAGGTCGAGGTTGTTGAACAGCTTGCGCTCGCCGCCCTCGTAGGCGAAGGACAGGTTCTCGATCTCGACCGCCTGGCGGTGCAGCTTCTCCTTCTCGTCGAAGTCGAAGCGGATCCACGGGTACTGGCGCGACGAGGGCTTCACGTCCTCCGGCTTCAGTTTGTCGATCAGCTTCATGCGCGAGGTCGCCTGCTTGGCCTTCGAGGCGTTGGCCGAGAAGCGGCGCACGAAGGTCTGCAGCTCGGCGATGCGCTCCTTGGCCTTGGCGTTGGCCGCCGACTGACGTTCGCGGGCCTGCGTCGAGGCTTCCATGAAGTCGTCGTAGTTGCCCGGGTAGATGCTGATCTTGCCGTAGTCCAGGTCGGCCATGTGCGTGCACACCTGGTTCAGGAAGTGGCGGTCGTGGGAAATGATGATCATCGTGCTGTTGCGCTCGTTGATCACGTTTTCCAGCCAGCGGATGGTGGCGATGTCGAGGTTGTTGGTCGGTTCGTCGAGCAGCAGGATGTCCGGGTTGGAGAACAGCGCCTGGATCAGCAGGACGCGTAGCTTCCAGCCCGGCGCCACTTCGCTCATCGGGCCGTAGTGCTGTTCGGCCGGGATGCCGACGCCGAGCAGCAGCTCGCCGGCGCGCGACTCGGCGGTGTAGCCGTCGTATTCGGCGAACTTGCCTTCGAGTTCGGCGGCGTGCAGGTACTCCTCCTCGGTCGCCTCCGGGTTGGCGTAGATGGCGTCCTTTTCCTTCATGCAGGCCCACATTTCCTCGTGGCCCATCATCACGACGTCGATCACGCGCTGGTCCTCGTAGGCGAACTGGTCCTGGCGCAGGTAGGCCATGCGCTCGTGACTGTCCTTCGAGACGTTGCCGGCGGTCGGCTCGAGCGCACCGGCGAGGATCTTCATGAAGGTCGACTTGCCGGCACCGTTGGCGCCGATCAGGCCGTAGCGATAGCCCTCGCCGAATTTGACCGAAACGTTTTCAAACAGGGGCTTGGCCCCGAACTGCATGGTGATGTTGGCGGCGACGAGCACGAAGAAACCTCGGGAAAATCAATGGCTTTAAGAGGGCGACATTGTACCCGAGGGACGACGCTTGTGCCGCCGGGCGGGGCGATGCGCGGGCGGGCGCCGAGGACGGCGAATGCGGCGATAGCCAAAAGCTATTCAATACATGAACACAATCAATTGGAGCGATCCTCGGCTTTCGCCTAAGATTCTCCCGTCGCAACACATTCCATCCACCGCAAACAAGGAGACTCAAGATGTCCGCATCCCTGATCAACACCGAAGTCCTGCCGTTCAAGTCCACCGCCTTCCACGCCGGCAAGTTCGTTCCGGTTTCCGAAGCCGATCTCAAGGGCAAGTGGTCCGTCGTCTTCTTCTACCCGGCCGACTTCACCTTCGTGTGCCCGACCGAACTCGGCGACCTGGCCGACAACTATGCCGAATTCAAGAAGCTGGGCGTCGAAATTTATGCCGTGTCGACCGACACCCACTTCACGCACAAGGCCTGGCACGACACCTCCGACACCATCGGCAAGATCCAGTACCCGATGATCGGCGACCCCACCGGCGTGATCTCGCGCAACTTCGGCGTGATGATCGAGGAAGCCGGCCTGGCCGAGCGCGGCACCTTCGTGATCGACCCCCAGGGCAAGATCCAGATCATCGAAGTGAACGCCGGCGGCATCGGCCGCGACGCGTCCGAGCTGCTGCGCAAGGTCAAGGCCGCCCAGTACGTCGCTTCGCACCCGGGCGAAGTCTGCCCGGCCAAGTGGAAGGAAGGCGACGCCACGCTGGCCCCGTCGCTCGACCTGGTCGGCAAGATCTAAGTTTCGGTTGTCGCGCGCACTGCCCGGTCCGCCCGGGCGGTGCAAGCGAATCCGGGCTTTCAGCGCAAAGCGGCGCGGCCTCCGGCGCCCGCCGCTTTCCAGTGAAAATCCTTTTAGGGAGAAGAATATGCTCGACGCAAACATCCAGACCCAGCTCAAGGCCTACCTCGAAAAGCTGCAGCAGCCGATCGAGCTCGTCGCCAGCTACGACGACAGCGCCAAGGCGCAGGAAATGCGCGCCCTGCTGCTCGCCATCGCGGCGCTCTCGCCGAAGGTCGGCCTGCGCGAGGACGGCCAGGCCGCCCTGCGCCCCTCCTTCGCCATCGGCCGCCCGGGCGAGCCCGATTCCGCCCGCGTGCAGTTCGCCGGCATCCCGATGGGACACGAATTCACTTCGCTGGTGCTCGCCCTGCTGCAGACCGGCGGCCACCCGCCCAAGGTCGACCCGGCCGTGATCGAGCAGATCAAGGCCCTGCCCGGCAGCTTCAAGTTCGAGACCTTCATCTCGCTGTCCTGCCACAACTGCCCGGACGTGGTGCAGGCGCTCAACCTGATGGCCGTGCTCAACCCGAACGTCAGCAGCGCGATGATCGACGGCGCGATGTTCCAGGACGAGGTCGAACGGCGCCAGATCATGGCCGTGCCGACCGTCTACCTGAACGGCGCCGAGTTCGGCCAGGGCCGGATGACGATCGAGGAAATCCTCGCCAAGGTCGATACCGGCGCCGCGGCGCGCGCCGCCGAGGAGCTCGGCAAAAAGGAGGCCTTCGACGTGCTCGTCGTCGGCGGCGGCCCGGCCGGGTCGGCGGCGGCGATCTACGCGGCGCGCAAGGGCATCCGCACCGGCGTCGTCGCCGAGCGTTTCGGCGGCCAGGTGATGGACACGCTGGGCATCGAGAACTTCATCTCGGTCAAGGCGACCGAAGGGCCGAAGCTCGCGCAGGCGCTCGAGCAGCACGTCAAGGACTACGACGTCGACATCATGAACCTGCAGCGCGCCGCGAAGCTGGTGCCGCCGGCCGCCGAGAACGGCCTGATCGAGGTGCAGCTGGAGAACGGCGCGACGCTCAAGTCGAAGTCGGTGATTCTCGCCACCGGCGCCCGCTGGCGCGAAATGAACGTGCCCGGCGAGAAGGAGTACAAGGCCAAGGGCGTGTGCTTCTGCCCGCACTGCGACGGCCCGCTGTTCAAGGGCAAGCGCGTCGCGGTGATCGGCGGCGGCAACTCCGGCGTCGAGGCCGCGATCGATCTCGCCGGCATCGTCGCGCACGTGACGCTGCTCGAGTTCGGCGATGCGCTGCGCGCCGACGCGGTGCTGCAGCGCAAGCTGCTCAGCCTGCCGAACGTGACGGTGCTCAAGTCGGCGCAGACCACCGAGGTGACCGGCGACGGCCAGAAGGTCAATGGCATCGTCTACAAGGATCGCGTCAGCGGCGAGGAAAAGCGCATCGAGCTGGAAGGCATCTTCGTGCAGATCGGCCTGCTGCCGGCGACCGACTGGCTGAAGGGCACGGTCGAGCTGTCGCGCTTCGGCGAGATCGAGATTGACGCCAAGGGCCAGACCAGCGTGCCCGGCGTGTTCGCCGCCGGCGACTGCACGACGACGCCCTACAAGCAGATCATCATCTCGATGGGCGCCGGCGCCACCGCCTCGCTGTCCGCCTTCGACCACCTGATCCGCACGTCGGCGCCGGCCTGAGCGCCCGCCGCCGTCGCAAAAAAGCCCCGCCGGTGCTAACCGGCGGGGCTTTTTCTTGCGCTCCGCGCGACTCTGGGCGCGCGCGGAGCGGCGGCCTGCTTACATGCGGCCGGCGCTGTGCTTCTTGGCGGCCTTGTGCTTGGCCGGGTGCTTGTGGCCGTGCTTCTTGTGCACGCCGGGCTTGGCTTCGGCCGGGGCCGACAGCGTCGCCAGCGGAAGCGCAATCAGGGCGGTGCTCAGAATCGTGGTCATCAGTTTGCGCATGTGAGGTCTCCTTGTGCGGGGTGGGTGTGCCGGCGCCTCCCTGGGGCGCCGCCCTCCTTGTAGCCGGCCTTCCTGTCAGCTGCCTGACGGTGTCCCGGCGCTGCCGCGGGCGTCCGCCGCCCCCCTCGGCCGACGCTTGCCGCGCGTGCCCGGGCGGCGGGCGGGGCGCGCGCTGCGCTGCGTTATACTCGCGCCCGGCGCGCCGCTCTCCCGGCTGCGCTTCCGTTTCCCCCGATCGCTCGTCTTTTTCCGCTGGATTTCCGTTTTCCGATGGCTGCCCCGCTTTCCTCCCTCGACGTCGCCGGCCTCGGTCAGGTGTTCACGCCGCCCGCCGTGGTCGAGGCCATGCTGGCGCTGAAGCGGAAGCTCGGCCGCGTGCTCGAGCCGTCCTGCGGCGACGGCGCTTTCCTGCGCCGCCTGCCCGGCGCGCTGGGGATCGAGATCGACCCGCGCCAGGCGCCGCCCGGCGCGCGCGTCATGGACTTCTTCGCGCTGCCGGCGAGCGAGCGTTTCGCCAGCGTGATCGGCAACCCGCCCTACGTGCGCTACCAGGACATCGCGCCGGCGACGCGCGCGCAGACTGCCAACAGCGTGCTCGACGGGCGCGCCAACCTCTACCTGTTCTTCATCGAGAAGTGCCTGGCGCACCTCGAAGCGGGCGGCGAGCTGATCTTCATCACGCCGCGCGATTTCCTCAAGGCGACTTCGGCCGTGCGCCTCAACCGGCTGCTCTACGCGGCGGGGACGATCACCGATTTCATCGACCTCGGCGATCTGAAGATCTTCGACGGTGCGACGCCCAACTGCGCGATCTGGCGCTTCGCGCGCGACGATTTCTCACGCCGCACGCGCTTCGCCCGCCTCGGCGTCGCCGACGGCATCGCCGGGCTGCGCCGGCCGGCGTGGGAAGCGCGTCATTTCACCGAGGCCGGTGGCCATCTGCTGTTCACGCGCGGCGATTACACGCTGCGCCTGGCCGACGTCGCCTTCGTCAAGGTCGGCGCGGTGTCCGGTGCCGACGCGCTGTACGCCAGCGAAAAGTACGGCAACCGCGACTTCGTCTGCTCGTCCACGGTGAAGACCGGCGCCACCCGGCGCATGCTCTGGGTCGCGCCCGGCGCGCCGCCGCCGGCCGCGCTCAAACGCCACAAGGCGCGCCTGCTGGCGCGCCGCATCAAGCCCTTCGACGAGTCGAACTGGTGGCAGTGGGGGCGCGGCTACCATCAGTCGACGCAGCCGCGCGTCTATGTGAATGGCAAGACGCGCCAGGCGCGGCCCTTCTTCGTACACGACTGTCCGCATTACGACGGCGCCGTGCTCGCCGTCTTCCCGCGCGCGCCGGGCGTCGACGTGCACGCTTTCGCCGCCGCCCTGAACGCCGTCGACTGGGCCGACCTCGGTTTCGTCTGCGACGGCCGCTACCTGTTCACGCAGCGCAGCCTGGAGCAGGCGCCGCTGCCCGAATCCTTCCGTGCCTTTCTGCCCGCGGTGTAAACTGGCGGGCCAATCATAAGCGGCGCCGCGGCAGTTCCGACGGCCGCCAGCAAGACCGGAGATCGCCCCATGGTTCCTCACCTCACCACCGCCCTCAACGGCCCCCTGCTCGAACTCGAGCGCCGTTTCCTCGACGCCACGCCGGACATCGAACGCTGGCTGCGCGGCCAGTGGCAGGAGCACACGCCGCCCTTCTACGGTTCGGTCGACCTGCGCAATTCCGGGTTCAAGCTGGCGCCGGTGGACATGAATCTGTTCCCGGGCGGTTTCAACAACCTCAACGCCGCCTTCCTGCCGCTCTGCGTGCAGGCGGCGATGACGGCGATCGAGAAGATCTGTCCGGATGCGCGCAACCTGCTGCTGATTCCCGAGAACCACACGCGCAACCTGTTCTACCTGCAGAACGTCGCGCAGCTCGCCACCATCCTGCGCCAGACCGGCCTCAACGTGCGCATCGGCTCGCTGCTGCCGGAAGTCACCGCGCCGACGCCGGTCGATCTGCCGAACGGCACGACGCTGCTGCTCGAACCGCTGGTGCGCACGCCGCACCGCCTCGGCCTCGCCGGCTTCGACCCCTGCGCCATCCTGCTCAACAACGACCTGTCGGCCGGCATTCCCGAGATCCTGACCAATCTCGACGAGCAGTACGTGCTGCCGCCGCTGCACGCCGGCTGGTCTACGCGCCGCAAGTCCAACCACTTTGCCGCCTACGACGAAGTCGCCGACGAATTCGCCAGGCTGGTCGGCATCGACCCCTGGCAGATCAACCCCTACTTCTCGGTGTGCAACAGCATCGACTTCCACGAACGGCAGGGCGAGGAGTGCCTCGCCTCCAACGTCGATGCGGTGCTCGGCCTGATCCGCGAGAAGTACAAGGAATACGGCATCAGCGAAACGCCCTACGTCGTCGTCAAGGCCGACGCCGGCACCTACGGCATGGGCGTCATGACGGTCAAGGACGCGTCCGAGGTGACCGGCCTCAACCGCAAGCAGCGCAACAAGATGTCGGTGATCAAGGAAGGCCTCGCGGTGTCGCAGGTGATCATCCAGGAAGGCGTGCACACCTACGAGCAGGTCGGCCAGGGCGACAAGGCCGGCGTCGCCGAGCCGGTCGTGTACATGATCGACCGCTACGTCGTCGGCGGCTTCTACCGCGTGCATTCCGGGCGCGGCAAGGACGAGAACCTGAACGCGCCGGGCATGCATTTCGAGCCGCTGGCCTTCGAGACGAGCTGTTCGTTGCCCGACTGCGGCCAGAACCCGGACGCCGCGCCGAACCGCTTCTACGCCTACGGCGTCGTCGCCCGCCTGGCGCTGCTCGCCGCCTCGCTCGAACTCGAACGCACGGCGCCCGACGCCGGCGCGCCGGAGTAAGTCGCCATGCGCTTCGCTTTCGTCACCGACCCGCTCGTCGCGCTGAAGGCCTACAAGGATTCGAGCGTCGCCATGATGCGCGCCGCGCAGGATGCCGGCCACGCCGTCTGGGTCATCGAGCAGCCGGCGCTGCACTGGTCGTCGCTGCACGGCGTGTGCGCCGAGGCGGTCCATCTCGAACTCTCCGCCGACGATGCCGAGTGGTTCGTCGAGCGCGAGCGCCATGTCGTCCCACTGCGCGATTTCGACGCCGTCGTGATGCGCAAGGACCCGCCCTTCGACATCGAGTACGTGACCTCGACCTGGCTGCTTTCGCGCGCCGAGGCCGAGGGCGCGCGCGTCGTCAACCGGCCGCAGGCGCTGCGCGACCATTCCGAGAAGCTCGCGGTCGCCGAGTTCCCGCAGTTCGCCGTGCCGACGCTGGTGACGCGCCAGGCGGCGCCGCTCGACGCCTTCGTCGACGCGCAGCGCGACGCCATCCTGAAGCCGCTCGACGGCATGGGCGGCAGCCAGATCTTCCGCGTGCGCAGCGACGATCCGAATCGCAACGTGATCGTCGAGACGCTGACGCACGACGGCGCGCGCACGATCATGGCGCAGCGCTTCATCCCCGAGATCGCCGAGGGCGACAAGCGCATCCTGATCGTCGGCGGCGAAGTCGTCCCCTACTGTCTGGCGCGCATCCCCAAGGCCGGCGAGACGCGCGGCAACCTCGCCGCCGGCGGGCGCGGCGTGGCGCGCGAGCTGAGCGCGCGCGACCGCGAGATCGCCGGCACGCTGGCGCCGGTGCTCGCCGCGCGCGGCCTGTTCTTCGTCGGCATCGACGTGATCGGCGACTGGCTCACCGAGATCAACGTGACCAGTCCGACCTGCATGGTCGAAATCCGCGAGCAGACGGGCTTCGACGCCGCCGCGCTGTTCGTCGCCGCGCTGGAGAGGGAATGCCTGCGCTAACGTTCGGGCGCCTGCGGGCGCTGCTGTCGGTCCTTCTCCTTGCGAGCCTCGCGCTCGCCGCCTGCGGCAAGGGCGCCGTGCATCATCAGGAATCCTTCGTTTTCGGCACCCGCGTCGAGGTGCTGGTCGCCGGCCTCGACGAGGCGCAGGCGCGTCCGGCGGCGGCCGCCGTGCTGCGCGAATTCGACCGCCTGCACCGGACCTACCACGCCTGGCAGCCGTCCGAACTGTCGACGCTGAACGAGACGATCGCCGCCGGTAAGGAGCAGACGGTGACGCCCGAAATGGCGTCGCTGCTGGCCGACGCGCAGCGCCTCTCGGCGCTCGGCGAAGGCCTCTTCGACCCCGGCATCGGCGGCCTGATCCGCCTCTGGGGCTTCCAGTCCGACGAATTCCGGGCGGCGCTGCCCGACCCCGCCGCGCTCGAGGCGTGGCGTGCCGAGCGCCCCGGCATCGCCGACCTGCACCTCGACGGCGCTCGCATCTCGAGCCCGCAGCGCGCGCTGGCGCTCGACTTCGGCGGCTACCTGAAAGGCGTCGCGCTCGACCGTGCGGCGGCCATCCTGCGCGAACACGGCGTCGCCAACGCGCTGATCAACATCGGCGGCAACGTCATGGCGCTCGGCAGCAAGAACGGCGAGCCGTGGCGCATCGGCATCCAGCATCCGCGCCAGCCGGGGCCGCTGGCCACGGTGACGCTGGCCGACGGCGAGGCGATCGGCACCTCGGGCGACTACCAGCGCTATTTCGAACTCGACGGCCGGCGCTACTGTCACCTGCTCGATCCGCGCAGCGGCGCGCCGGTGACGCACACGCAGGCGCTTACCGTGCTGATTCCGCCGCGTCCGCCGGGCGGCGCGTCGCGCCCGACCACCGGCACGCTGTCCGATGTCGCCTCCAAGCCGCTCTTCGTCGCCGGTACCGACTGGCCGCGTCTGGCGCGGAGCCTGGGCGTCGAGCAGGTGCTGCGCGTCGATGCCGCCGGGCACGTGCAGGTGAGCGCCGCGCTGCACCGCCGGCTGGAGTACGTCGGCGGCCCGCCGCCGGGTCTGGAAGTTTTGCCCTGAAGCGCGCCGCCGCCGGCCGCGCCCGAATCCCATTAGAATGAGCTTCTGTTTGCAGCCCAGTATCCACGAGCGAGCGCAATGATCGGCATCCTTCTGATTACCCACGGCACCTTCGGCGAAAGCCTGATTCAGAACGTCTGCCACGTCCTCAACAAGCGCCCGCCGCTGATCGCCCAGCTCGGCGTCGCGGCGCAGGACGACCCGCTCGACATCCTGCCGCTGGCCCGTCTGCTCCTGAACGAGGTGGACGGCGGCCAGGGCGTGCTGGTGATGAGCGACATCTTCGGCGCGACGCCCGCCAACCTCGCGCTCAAGCTGCTCGTTCCGGGGCGCGTCGAGGGCGTCGCCGGGGTCAGCCTGCCGATGCTGCTGCGCGCGCTGACGTACCGCGAGAAGGACATGGAGACGATGCTGCAGAAGGCCGTCAGCGGCGCCCGCGACGGCGTCATGCACATGATGCACGGTTGATTGAAAACAACGGGGAACGATCGATGGCACGCGCCGAAACCGAAATCGTCAATAAGCTGGGCCTGCACGCCCGCGCCTCGGCCAAGCTGACCCAGCTGGCCGGCAGCTTCAGCAGCGAAGTCTGGATGGAAAAGGGAACCCGCCGCATCAACGCCAAGAGCATCATGGGCGTCATGATGCTGGCCGCCGGCAAGGGCTCGCAGGTGGTCGTCGAGACCGTCGGCGACGACGAGCAGATGGCGCTCGACGCCATCCTGAAGCTGATCGCCGACCGCTTCGGCGAGGGGGAGTAGATGTCCATGAGCTTCACCCTGCACGGTCTCGGCGTATCCGGCGGCATCGCCATCGGCCAGGCGCACCTGATGTCGCACGCGACGCTCGAGGTGTCGCACCTGGTCATCGCGCCGCGCATGGTGGACAAGGAAATCGCCCGCTTCGAGACGGCGCTGGCGCGCGTGCGCAGCGAGTTCGAGGCGATGAAGGAAGGCATGGAGCATTCGCCGGCCGAGCTCGGCGCCTTCATCGACCTGCACTCGATGATCCTCGCCGACCCCGAGCTCTCGGAAACGCCCAAGCAGCTGATCCGCGAACGCCGCTGCAACGCCGAATGGGCGCTCGTGCAGCAGATGGAAGTCCTCGTCGCGCAGTTCGAGCAGATCGAGGACCAGTACCTGCGCGAGCGCAGCTACGACGTGCGCCAAGTGGTCGAGCGCGTCGTCAAGGAACTCGTCGGCCAGCCCGGACGCGCCGCGCTCAAGGCGGCCAAGGGCGTGCGCGAGGAGAACCTGATCGTCGTCGCGCACGACCTCGCGCCGGCCGACGTGATCGCCTTCAAGGACCACAACTTCGCCTCCTTCGTCACCGACGTCGGTGGCGCCACCTCGCACACGGCGATTCTCGCGCGCAGCCTGGCGATTCCCGCGGTGCTCGGCCTGCACAACGCGCGCCAGCTGATCCGCGACAAGGAAACGATCATCGTCGACGGCCTGCGCGGCGTTCTGATCGTCAACCCCGACCCGCGCGTGCTCGAGGAATACCAGCTGCGCAAGAGCCAGATCGAGCTCGAACGCTCCAAGCTCAAGCGCCTGAAGACGGCCAAGTCGTGCACGCTCGACGAGATTGACGTCGCCCTGCACGCCAACATCGAGCTGCCCGGCGACATCCCCGCCGCGCTCGACGGCGGCGCCGAGGGCGTCGGCCTGTTCCGCACCGAATTCCTCTTCCTCGGACGCGGCGACATGCCGAGCGAGGACGAGCAGTTCGAGGCCTACCGCAAGGTGGTCAAGGGCATGGAGGGGCGCCCGGTGACGATCCGCACCTTCGACCTCGGCGCCGACAAGGACCTGCACCCGGACGACGTTCTCGGCGACCGCGTGCAGACCAACCCGGCGCTCGGCCTGCGCGCCATCCGCCTGTCGCTCGCCGAGCCGCGCATGTTCCAGACGCAGCTGCGCGCCATCCTGCGCGCCTCGAAGTACGGCAAGATCAAGCTCCTGATCCCGATGCTCTCGCACGCCAGCGAGATCGACCAGACGCTGGCCGCCGTCGAGCAGGCGAAATCGAGCCTGCGCGGCGAGAAGATCGCCTTCGACGAGGCCATCGAGGTCGGCGGCATGATCGAGATTCCGGCCGCCGCGCTGGCCATCGGCCTCTTCCTGCGCCGCCTCGATTTCCTGTCGATCGGCACCAACGACCTGATCCAGTACACGCTGGCCATCGACCGCAGCGACGAGCAGGTGTCGCACCTCTACGACCCGCTGCATCCGGCCGTCCTGATGCTGCTCGCGCACACCATCACGAGCGCCGAGAAGGCCGGCATCCCGGTCTCGGTGTGCGGCGAACTGGCCGGCGATCCGAGCCTGACGCGCCTGCTGCTCGGCATGGGACTGCGCCAGTTCTCGATGCATCCGGCGCAGATCCTCGAAGTGAAGCAGCGCGTCATGCAGAGCGACGTCGCCGAGCTGGCGCCGGCCGTGCGCCGCCTGCTGCGTCTCGAGGAGCCGGCGAAAATCCGCGAGCACCTCGACCGGCTGAACGGCGTCGAGCGCCCGAATTGACATTTGCCGGGGCTGGCGGTAACTTTCCGGCCCATAGCGCCGATTTGACCGATCAGCTTGCGGGCGCTCTACAAATACGGCTAAAGCGGGGCGAGCCCAGTCCGCGAACCCGCTGACTGGGCTTTTTGTTTTCGCGATTCACGATGTTTGCCGCCCGTTTTCCGGCGCGTTTTCAGCGAATCTTTCAGCGATATTTTTCAGTAATCCGATTGCGATGTCACAAGAGAATTCTGCCGGAGCCCTGGGGTTCGTCGTTCCGCAACGCGTCCGTTTCGATGCGCCGCTGACGCTGAAGAGCGGCGCCGCGCTGCCCGGATTCGAGCTGGTCTACGAAACCTACGGCACGCTCAACGCCGCGCGCACGAACGCCGTGCTCGTCTGCCACGCGCTGTCCGGCAGCCATCACGTGGCCGGCGCCTACGCCGAGGACCCGAACAACGTCGGCTGGTGGGACAACCTCGTCGGTCCCGGCAAGCCGCTCGACACGAACAAGTTCTTCGTCGTCGGCGTGAACAACCTCGGCGGCTGCTACGGCTCGACCGGTCCGCTCTCGCTCAATCCGCAGACCGGCAAGCGCTACGGCGCCGATTTCCCGCTGGTCACCGTCGAGGACTGGGTCGCCGCGCAGGCGCGCCTCGCCGACCACCTCGGCGTCGACGTCTGGGCCGCCGTGCTCGGCGGCAGCCTGGGCGGCATGCAGGCGCTCGAATGGTCGCTGCAGTTCCCCGAGCGCATCCGCCACGCCATGGTGATCGCCTCGGCGCCCAAGCTCTCGGCGCAGAACATCGCCTTCAACGAAGTGGCGCGCCAAGCCATCCTGTCCGACCCCGACTTCCACGGCGGCCACTACGCCGAGCGCGGCGTGGTGCCGGTGCGCGGCCTGCGCCTGGCGCGCATGATCGGCCACATCACCTATCTGTCGGACGACCAGATGGGCGAGAAATTCGGCCGCCAGCTGCGCCACGGCACGCACAAGTTCAGCTACGACGTCGATTTCGAGGTCGAGTCCTACCTGCGCTACCAGGGCGACAAGTTCGCCGGCTTCTTCGACGCCAACACCTATCTGATGATGACCAAGGCGCTCGACTACTTCGACCCGGCCTACGACTACGACGGCAAGCTCGCCGCCGCGCTGGCGCGCGCCAAGGCGAAGTTCCTCGTCGCCAGCTTCTCGACCGACTGGCGCTTCTCGCCGGCACGCTCGCGCGAGATCGTCTTCGCCCTGCTCGAGAACCGGCGCCACGTCGCCTACGCCGAGATCGACTGCGACGCCGGCCACGACTCCTTCCTGCTCGACGACGCGCACTACCACGCGGTGATGCGCGCCTATCTGGAGAATATCGAGGTATGACGGAAAGAACTCCCGGCGGGGCGGGCGAAGCCTCGCCCCGCGCGATGAACGCCAAGGAGCGCGAGCGCTTCGACTTCGCCGTGATCGCCGGCTGGATTCCGCCCGGCGAGCGCGTGCTCGACCTCGGCTGCGGCGACGGCACGCTGCTGCGCTACCTGCGCGAGACCAAGGGCGTCGAGGGCTACGGCGTCGAGATCGACCACGAGCGCGTGCTCGGCTGCATCCGCAACGGCGTCGACGTGATCCAGATCGACATCGAGCGCGGCCTTTCCGGCTTCGAGGACCGCTCGTTCAACCACGTCGTCATCTCGCAGGCGCTGCAGGCCATGCACGCCACCGAGCGCATCCTCGGCGAGATGCTGCGCGTCGCCGACGAGGCCGTCGTCAGCTTCCCCAACTTCGCCTATCGCGCCAACCGCGCGGCGATCGCCGCCGGGCGCATGCCGGTCTCCGAGGACCTGCCCTACCAGTGGTACGACACGCCCAACGTGCGCTTCTTCACGATCGCCGACTTCGAGGCGCTGTGCGCCCGGCTCGGCATCGAGATCCGCGAGCGCAAGGCCTTCGACGACGCCGGGCGGGCCGTGCACGACGACCCCAACCTGAACGGCAGCCTGGCCTTCTACCGCATCGGACTGCCGCGTTGACGCCCGACTGGCTGCGCGTCCTGCTCACCCGGAAGATGCTGATCTGCATCTTCACCGGCTTTTCCTCCGGCCTGCCGCTCTACCTGCTGCTCAACCTGCTGCCGGCCTGGCTGCGCAGCGAGGGCGTCGACCTCAAGACGATCGGTTTCTTCGCGCTGATCCAGTTTCCCTATACCTGGAAATTTCTCTGGGCGCCGCTGCTCGACCGCTACGCGCTGCCGGCGCTCGGCCGCCGGCGCGGCTGGATGCTGCTCACCCAGATCGGCCTGTTGCTGAGCATCGGCTTGCTCGGTGGCCTCTCGCCGCGCGCCGAGATCGGCCCGGTGCTGTGGCTGGCTGCCCTCCTCGCGCTGTTTTCGGCGACGCAGGACATCGCGCTCGACGCCTACCGGCGCGAGCTGCTGGCCGAGAGCGAACTCGGCCTCGGCAACTCGGTGCACGTGAACGCCTACCGCGTCGCCGGCCTCGTTCCCGGCTCGCTGTCGTTGATCCTCGCCGACCTGCTGCCGTGGTCGGAAGTATTCTGGATCACCGCCGCCTTCATGCTGCCGGGCATGGTCATGGTGCTGCTGATCGCCGAGCCGGCGGCCGTGCGCGCCGCGCCGAAGACCCTGCGCGAAGCGGTCGTCGAGCCCTTCCACGAATTCCTCGGGCGGGCCGGTGTGCGCGGCGCGCTGCTGGTGCTCGCCTTCATCTTCCTCTACAAGCTCGGCGACTCGTTGTGCACCGCGCTGGCGACGCCTTTCTACCTCGACATGGGCTTTTCGAAGACCGACATCGGCCTGATCGCCAAGCATGCCGGCCTGTGGCCGGCGGTGATCGGCGGCCTGCTCGGCGGCCTGTGGATGGTGCGCATCGGCATCAACCGTGCGCTCTGGCTGTTCGGCGTCGTGCAGCTGGTCTCCATCCTCGGCTTCGCCTGGCTCGCCTGGCTCGGCCCGCAGGCGGAAATCGGCCTCGACCAGCGCCTGGCGCTGGCCGCCGTGATCGGCCTCGAAGCGCTCGGCGTCGGCCTCGGTACCGCCGCCTTCGTCGCCTTCATCGCGCGCAGCACGCACCCGGCCTACACGGCGACCCAGTTCGCCCTGTTCACCAGCCTCGCCGCCGTGCCGCGCACCTTCATCAACGCGTCGGCCGGCTGGCTGGTGGAAGGGCTGGGCTGGTTCAGCTTCTTCCTGCTGTGCACCGCGCTGGCCGTCCCCGGCATGCTGCTGCTGTCGCGCGTCGCGCCCTGGCATGCCGCCAAGGAAGCCAAGGCCTATGCCCACTGATCGCTCGCCCGCCGCCGCGCTGATCGCCGCCGCGCGGACCCTGTCCGCCGCCGTCGACGCGCTGCCCTTCGCGCCGCCCGTCTCGCACGTCTACAACCCGCTCGACTACGCCTGGGCGCCGCACGAAGCCTATCTGCGGCGCTACGGCGCGCAGCGCAAGCGGATCGTCTTCCTCGGCATGAATCCCGGCCCCTTCGGCATGGTGCAGTGCGGCGTGCCCTTCGGCGAGATCGACGCGGTGCGCGACTGGATGGGCATCGAGGCGCCGATCGGCAAGCCGGCGCGGGAAAACCCGAAGCGTCCGGTCGAGGGCTTCGCCTGCACGCGCTCCGAAGTCAGCGGGCGCCGCCTGTGGAGCCTCTTTCGCGAGCGTTTCGGAACGGCGGATGCCTTCTTCGCCGAGCATTTCGTCGCCAACTACTGCCCGCTGGCCTTCTTCGACCACGGCCGCAACCTGACGCCGGACAAGCTGCCGGCCGCCGAGGCGGCGCCGCTCTATGCCGCCTGCGACGCGCATCTGCGCGCGCTCGTCGCGGCCCTGCAGCCGGAATGGGTGATCGGCATCGGCGCCTTCGCCGAGGCGCGCGCCGTCGAGGCGCTGGCCGGCCTGCCGCTGCGCATCGGACGCGTGCTGCACCCGAGTCCGGCCAGTCCGGCGGCCAATCGCGGCTGGTCGGAGGCAGCGACGCGGCAGATGGTGGCGCAGGGTCTTTGGGTTTGATCCCGGCTCAAGCGCTCGGCGGACGCGGCGGGCGAGCCTTGCGGCGACGGTCCAGCCAGCCGGCGTAGAGCGGCAGCAGGAGCGCCGAGCCGGGCAGCAGCAGAAACAGGAGATAGGGCGAAAGGCGCCACAGGATACGCATCTGGCGCAGCAGTTCGGCCTTCTCGTCGCCCGTCCAACGGCCGCCGTTGCGGTTCTTCATCAGGAGGGGCATCAGGCCCCGCATCTGCACGGCCTCGGCGACCGCATGCCGCATTTGCCGCCGCTGCGCGGCCAGCAGGCGCTTGATCGCCGATTCGCCCGGTCCCGCCAAATCGTTCAGATGCCGACGCGGCGGGCGAAGCGCGCGAACTGCGTGCGCACGAGCTGCCAGGTCCGCCAGGCGACGATCCCGCGCTGGGTCCAGCGCCAGACGCGCCGGGGCTTGAGCAGGAGAAGCACGAGGAAGGCGGCGGCGAAGGTCGCCGGGTGCGCCTTGACGTAATCGACGCCGCTGCGCAGCTTCTGCAGCGCGTGGTCGGTGGTCTGCAGGGCGGCGCCCAGCGGCCGCAGTTCCGCCGTCAGCTCCCGCCGCTGCGCGGCGATGCGTTCGAGCAGGCGGCCGCGGCGGACGCCGATGTCGAGCAGGCGACGGTTCACTTTTCCGCGACGCCCGTGCGCGCCGCTTCTTCGCGCGCCGCCGCCTTGAGCTGACGGAGGTCTTCCTCGAGTTCGGCGAGGCTCGCGGCGAACGCCCGCTGCGGACGGTGCGCCGAGCGCTGGACGGCGCCGTAGAGCACGCCGGCGAGCAGCAGGAAGAGTGCGGCGCAGGCGCCGACGACGAGCGGCGCGTGTTCGCGGAAAACGAGCGCGAGCAGGCCGACGCCGAGCAGGATGCCGACGCCGAGGCAGAACATCATGCCCTGGGTCAGCAGCAGCAGGCGCACGGCGCGCAGCTTTTCCTCCTCGAACTCGTTGGCGAGCAGTTCGAGGCGCGTGCGCCCGCTGGCGACCAGCGTCGCCGCGAGATTCTTCAGCGCGGGGAACAGGCCGCCGTGGGCGCCGGCCGCTTCCCCGCTACGCTGTTCGCTCATACGGCGGGCGGTCGCTTAGCGACGGCCGATGATGACGCCGAGCAGCAGGCCGATGCCGGCGGCGATGCCGACGGCCTTCCAGGGGTTTTCGTGCACGAAGTCGTCGGTGGCGCGCGCGGCGGCCTTGGTCTTGTCGACCAGCGCGGCTTCGGCGTCGGCCAGGCGGATCTTGGCGTCGCGCAGACGGTCCTGGATGCGTTCGCGCAGCTCGCTGACCTTCTCGCCGGCGGCGCCGGCCGTGGCGCGCAGGATTTCTTCCGCGTCGGCGACGACGACCTTCATGTCGGAGACGATTTTTTGCTTGTTGACGTTGGACAGATCGACGGCTTCGGACATGACAAACCTCACGTTGGAAATGAAACGGACTGAAGATGGATGCGGAACTCAAGATGCACTGCTATCCGGAGGTCAACGGTATCCAATTTGCGTCGTCAGATCAATGCATGCGCGGCGGTATGCCGCCAATTTCCTTGCTTCGCGCGATGCCGTCCGAATATTCGCGGGCGTTTAGGGGGCGTAGTCGTAGTCGATCGTCAGCGGTGCGTGGTCGGAGAAGCGCTGCTCCTTGTAGACCGAGGCCCGGCGCGCGGTCGCGGCCAGTTCCGGGGTCGCCAGCTGGTAGTCGATGCGCCAGCCGACGTTCTTGGCCCACGCCTGGCCGCGGTTCGACCACCACGTGTAGCATTCCTCGCCGGCTTCCGGGTGGAGGTTGCGGTAGACGTCGCGCCAGCCCGCGCCGAGCACCTGATCGACCCATGCGCGTTCTTCGGGCAGGAAGCCCGAGTTCTTGCGGTTGCCTTTCCAGTTCTTCAGGTCGATCTCGCGGTGTGCGATGTTCCAGTCGCCGCAGACGACGACGTCGCGGCCGCAGCGCGTGAGTTCGACGAGGTGCGGAAGGAAGATGTCCATGAAGCGGAACTTGGCCTCCTGCCGCTCGGGCGAGCTCGAGCCCGACGGTAGGTAGAGCGAGATCACCGAGAGCTTGCCGAAATCGGCGCGCAGGTAGCGGCCCTCGGCGTTGAATTCCTCGGCTTCCGGCGCGTCCAGTCCCTCGATCAGCGCGTCCGGCTGCTTCCGGCACCACAGGCCGACGCCGCTGTAGCCCTTCTTCTCGGCGCAGTGGTAGTAGGCGTGCATGCCGTCCGGGGTTCTCATCTCGTCGGAGAGGTCGGCGTGCTGCGCCTTCAGTTCCTGCAGGCAGACGACGTCGGCGTTCTGCGCGGCGGCCCAGGGCAGGACGCCCTTGTTCCAGGCCGAGCGAATGCCGTTGAGGTTTAGGGTGATGATGCGTAACATACGGAATCCATGCCGCAAACGGCGTCAATACAACGGTTGTTATGGACTTTCGTCAGGAATTCATCGAGTTTGCCGTGTCGCGCAACGTGCTGCGCTTCGGCGAGTTCAAAACCAAGGCCGGGCGTCTCTCGCCCTACTTCTTCAATGCCGGCTTGTTCGACGACGGCGTCGCGCTCGACCGGCTGGCGCAATTCTACGCGAAGGCCATCGCCGCCAGCGGCATCGCCTTCGACGTCCTGTTCGGGCCGGCCTACAAGGGCATCCCGCTCGCCGCGACGACCGCCGTGGCGCTCGCGCAGGCCGGCCGCAACACGCCTTTCGCCTACAACCGCAAGGAAGCCAAGGACCACGGCGAGGGCGGCACCACCGTCGGCGCGCCGCTCGCCGGCCGCGTGCTGATCGTCGACGACGTGATCTCGGCCGGTACCTCGGTGCGCGAATCGGTCGAATTGATCCGCGCCGCGGGCGCCACGCCGGCCGGCGTCGTCATCGCCCTCGACCGCATGGAGCGCGGCACCGGCGCGCTGTCGGCGGTGCAGGAGGTCGAGCGCGACTTCGGCATCCCGGTGGTCGCCGTCGCCAGCCTCGACGACCTGATGACCTTCCTTCACGAACGCCCCGACTTCAAGCAGAACGAAGCCGCCGTGGCGCGCTACCGCCAGGAGTTCGGGGTTGCGCGCAGCCGCTAGCCTGGGTTGTGTGCTCGCGGCGCTGAGCGGCGCCGCGCCGGCGGCGGCCGCCCGCTTGTTCTGCTGCAACGACGACAGCGGCCGCCAGGTGTGCGGCGATATCCTGCCGCAGGCCTGTTACGGGCGGGCCTATCGCGAGATCGGCGAGTCCGGCTACACGGTCCGCCGCGTCGAGGCGCCGCTCTCCGCCGAGCAGCGCGCCCAGCGCGAAATCGACGAGCAGCGCCGCAAGGAGGAAGAGGCGGCGCTCAAGGAGCAGCAGCGCAAGGACATGGCGCTGCTCAACACCTACGGCAGCGAAAAGGACATCGAGGCGATGCGCGTCCGCGCCGAGCAGGACGTGCGCAAATCGATCGCCAACGCCGAGGCGAAGATCGCCGACGCGCGCAAGAGCCGCAAGCGCTTCGAGGACGAGGCCGAGTTCTACAAGAAGAAGACCCTGCCGGCGGAAGTCGACAAGGGGCTGCGCGACGCCGACTTCGAGATCAAGGCGCAGCAGTCCGTCATCGAGGCGAAGAACAAGGAGTTGGAGATCGTGCGCGCCAAGTACGACGAAGACCGGCGCCGCTTCATCGACCTGAGCCGCCGGCGCGCCGTGCGCTGAGCGATGCAAAACGGGCCGCTGCTGCGGCCCGTTCGTTTTGATCGCTGCGTACTCTGCGTATTACCCGAGCTTCTTGCGCAGCAGTTCGTTGACCTGCTGCGGGTTGGCCTTGCCCTTGGTCGCCTTCATCGCCTGGCCGACCAGCGCGTTGAAGGCCTTTTCCTTGCCGGCGCGGAATTCGGCGACCATCGCCGCGTTGGCGGCGAGCACCTCGTCGATCAGCGTCTCGATGGCGCCGGTATCGGTGATCTGCTTCAGCCCCTGCTTCTCGATGATCTCGTCGGCTGTGCTGCCCTCGCCGTTCCACAGCGCTTCGAAGACCTTCTTGGCGATGTTGTTCGAGATGGTGTTGTCGGCGATGCGCGCGACGAGGCCGCCGAGCTGCGCGGCGCTCACCGGCGACTCGCCGATGTCCTTGCCGTCCTTGTTCAGGCGCGCGGCGAGGTCGACCGTCACCCAATTCGCGCACGGCTTGGCGCTGGCCTTGCCGGCAACGGCGACGGCGGCCTCGTAGAAGTCGGCGACTTCCAGCGCGGCGGTCAGCGCCGTCGCGTCGTAGGCCGAGAGGCCGTAGTCGGCGACGAAGCGGTCGCGCTTGGCGGTCGGCAGCTCCGGCATCGTCGCCCGCGTGCGCTCGACCCAGTCGCGGTCGATGACCAGCGGCAGCAGGTCGGGATCGGGGAAGTAGCGGTAGTCGTGCGCGTCTTCCTTGCTGCGCATGGCGCGCGTTTCGCCGCTGTCCGGGTCGAAGAGCACGGTGGCCTGCTGGATCTTGCCGCCGTCCTCGATGGTGGCGATCTGCCACTGCACTTCGTAGTCGATGGCCTGCTGCATGAAGCGGAAGGAGTTGAGGTTCTTGATTTCGCGGCGCGTGCCGAAGGGCTGGCCGGGACGGCGTACCGAGACGTTGGCGTCGCAGCGGAAGGAGCCTTCCTGCATGTTGCCGTCGCAGATGCCGATCCAGCGCACCAACGCGTGCAGTGCGCGCGCGTAGGCGACGGCTTCGGCCGACGAGCGCATCACCGGTTCGGTGACGATTTCCAGCAGCGGCGTGCCGGCGCGGTTGAGGTCGATTCCCGACTTGCCGTGGAAATCCTCGTGCAGCGATTTGCCAGCGTCTTCCTCGAGGTGGGCGCGCGTCAGTTCGACGATCTTCTCGACGGCGTTCTCGCCCTGGCCGAGCTGGATCGCGACGCCGCCGCCGACCACCACCGGCAGCTCGAACTGGCTGATCTGGTAGCCCTTGGGGAGGTCCGGGTAGAAGTAGTTCTTGCGTGCGAAAACCGACTTCGGGGCGATCTGCGCGCCGACCGCGAGGCCGAAGCGGATCGCGCACTCGACGGCGCCCTTGTTGAGCACCGGCAGGACGCCGGGCAGCGCGAGATCGACGGCGCAGGCCTGCACGTTCGGCGCGGCGCCGAAGGCGGTCGAGGCGCCGGAGAAGATTTTCGATTGGGTCGAGAGCTGCACGTGCGTCTCGATGCCGATGACGACTTCCCACTGGTTCATTTGCTTACTCGCTCGTCAAAAACAGCGACCGTTCCGGGTATCGACCAGGATCGGCCAGAGGTAGCTGAAAGATTCTCCGCTGCACTGCGCCTGGCAGCCGCTGAAGGCGACCGTGACGCCCTTGTCGCGGTCCAGTTCCTGCTCCCACATGCGCACCGAACAGCCGCTGCCGGCGTCGGCGAGGAGCACCGCCGGCAGTTTTTCGGTCTGCCGGAAATTCTTCATGTCGAAGCGGCAGATGCCCCGCTTCGGGATGTTCACTTGGGCCGAGAAGCGCTGCACCTCGGCGTTCTTCACATGCAGGTCGAGCGTGCCGCGCGTGCCGAGATCGTCGCGGAAGTTGCACTTCGCGCGCACGTTGAGCGGCAGGACGGGCATCGGCTTGAGCTTGCGGTTGAGCAGGTGCTTCAGCGGCTGTGAGCGGAGGCCTTCCGGCGCGGGCGCCGCGCTTGCCGGCGCCGGCGCCTCGGGTTCGGGCGTCGGTGGTTCCGGCGGCGTTGCGCAGGCGCCGAGCAGGAGCGTCAGCGCCGTTGCGAAGAGCCTGCGCTGCGCGCCGCTCATTGCCGCCTCAGGCGAGCCCTGCCGGACGCTGCCGATGCCAATCGGTGGCCTGCTGGTAGCGGTGCGCGACGTCGAGCAGGCGGGCTTCGTCGAAATAATTGCCGATCAGCTGTAGGCCGGCTGGCAGCCCATTCGCAAAGCCGCAAGGCAGCGACATGCCGGGCAGGCCGGCGAGGTTGACGGCGATCGTGTAGATGTCCGAAAGATACATCTGCACGGGGTCGGCGGCCTTTTCGCCGAGCTTGAAGGCGGTGCCCGGACTGGTCGGCCCCATGATCACGTCGCACTGGCGGAAGGCGGCGACGAAGTCGTCGGCGATCAGGCGGCGGATGCGCTGCGCCTGCAGGTAGTAGGCGTCGTAGTAGCCGTGCGAGAGCACGTAGGCGCCGATCAGGATGCGCCGCTTGACCTCGGCGCCGAAGCCTTCGGCGCGCGAGCGGCTGTACATCTCGTCGAGGTTGGCGTACTCGGCGGCGCGGTGGCCGTAGCGCACGCCGTCGAAGCGCGACAGGTTGGAGCTCGCCTCGGCCGGCGCGATCACGTAGTAGGCCGGGACCGAGAGTTTCATGTTGGGCAGGCTGATTTCGACGGTTTCGGCGCCGAGCTTGCGGTATTCCGCGATCGCCGCTTCGACCAGACCCATCACTTCGGGGTCGCAGCCGTCGCCGAAGAACTCCTTGGGCAGGCCGATGCGCAGGCCGGCGAGCGGCTGGTCGCAGGCCGGGGCGGCGAGCGCGCGCGCATAGTCCTCGCGCGGCCGGTAGAGGCTCGTCGAATCGCGTTCGTCGAAGCCGGCCATGGCGTTGAGCAGCAGCGCGCAGTCCTCGGCCGAGCGCGCCATCGGGCCGGCCTGGTCGAGCGAGGAGGCGAAGGCGATCATGCCGTAGCGCGAGACGACGCCGTAGGTCGGCTTGAGTCCGGTCAGGTTGCACAGCGCGGCCGGCTGGCGGATCGAGCCGCCGGTATCGGTGCCGGTGGCGGCCGGTGCGAGCAGCGCGGCGACCGCGGCGGCCGAGCCGCCCGACGAGCCGCCGGGGACGCGTGCGGTATCCCACGGGTTGCGCACGGGGCCGAAGAACGAGGTTTCGTTCGACGAGCCCATGGCGAATTCGTCCATGTTCGTCTTGCCGAGATTGACGGCGCCGGCCGCGTCGAACTTCTCGATCACCGTCGCGTCGTAGGGGCTGACGAAGTTGCCGAGCATCTTCGAGCCGCAGGTCGTGCGCCAGCCCTTGGCGCAGAAGATGTCCTTCTGCGCGAGCGGGATGCCGGTCAGCGGACCCGCGTCGCCGGCGGCGCGGCGGGCGTCGGCGGCGCGCGCCTGGGCCAGGCTGCGCTCCGCGTCGAGGCTGACGAAGGCGTTGATCTGCGGGTTGTGGCGGGCGATGCGGTCGAGGTAGAGCTGCGTCAGCTCGACGCTGGAGATTTCCTTCGCCGCGAGGGCCTGCGCGAGTTCCGTGAGGCTGCGCGCGATCATTCGATCACCTTCGGTACGAGGTAGAGGCCGCTTTCGGTTTCCGGCGCGATGGCCTGGAAGGCGGCGCGCTGTTCGAGGGCGGACGATTCGGTGACGCGGTCGTCGCGCAGGCGCTGGGCGAGGTCCTGGGCGTGCGCCATCGGCTCGACGCCGGCGGTGTCGACGGCCTGCATTTCTTCGATCAGGGCGAAAATTCCGTTCAGGTGGCCGACAGTGGCTTGCGCCTCGGCGTCGCTGACTTCGATCCGGGCCAGGTGGGCGATGCGCCGAACCTGTTCAAGGGTGAGCGACATGTCTATTAAATCAGCAAGATATTAATTTGAAGAGCCTTATAAGGTATCATAAATGTTTTACCCGCCGCAGCCCCAGCGGAGCTTTCACGGATAATTTCCAGCATGTTCAGTTTTCTGCGCAGTTATTTCTCGAACGATCTCGCGATCGACCTTGGCACCGCCAATACGCTGATCTACGTTCGTTCCAAGGGCATCGTTCTCGACGAGCCGTCGGTCGTCGCCATCCGCCTCGAAGGCGGCCCCAACGCCAAGAAGACGATCCAGGCGGTCGGCCGTGAAGCCAAGGAGATGCTCGGCAAGGCGCCGGGGACGATTACCGTCATCCGTCCGATGAAGGACGGCGTGATCGCCGATTTCACCGTCACCGAGCAGATGCTCAAGCAGTTCATCAAGAAGGTGCACGACTCCAAGCTGCTGTCGCCCTCGCCGCGCATCATCATCTGCGTGCCGTCCGGGTCGACGCAGGTCGAACGCCGCGCGATCCGCGAATCGGCGATCGGCGCCGGCGCCAGCCAGGTCTTCCTGATCGAGGAGCCGATGGCCGCCGCGATCGGCGCCGGCCTGCCGGTCGCCGAAGCGACCGGCTCGATGGTCGTCGATATCGGCGGCGGCACGACCGAAGTCGGCGTCATTTCGCTCGGCGGCATGGTCTACGCCGGCTCGGTGCGCGTCGGCGGCGACAAGCTCGACGAGGCGATCATCAACTACATCAGCCGCAACTACGGCATGCTGATCGGCGAGAACACCGCCGAGAACATCAAGAAGACCATCGGTTCCGCCTTCCCGGGCGCCGAAGTCCGCGAAATGGAAGTCTCCGGCATCAACAAGGCCGAAGGCATTCCGCGCAAGTTCACGATCTCCTCGAACGAAATCCTCGAGGCGCTCACCGAGCCGCTCAACAACATCGTTTCGGCGGTCAAGTCGGCGCTCGAGAAGACGCCGCCCGAACTCGGCGCCGACATCGCCGACAAGGGCATGGTGCTGACCGGCGGCGGCGCGCTGCTGCGCGACCTCGACCGTCTGCTGATGGAAGAGACCGGCCTGCCGGTGATCGTCGCCGAGGAGCCGCTGACCTGCGTGGCGCGCGGCTGCGGCCTGGCGCTCGAAAAGATGGACAAGCTCGGCAGCATTTTTGCGTCGGACTGATTCCATCCCCGGTCTTTCTCCCGGATCGTTCGTGACCGTATCGACTGTGCCCAGAACCCCGGCCACGGTCGCTACGCTCGTGGGTACCGGCAGCGTCGCCTAGCCGTCGCGCAGCACCTTTCCCCCGCTCCCGATGGACTACCAGCCGCCACCCTTCTTCAAGCGCGGGCCAGCCCCGTTGGCGCTGCTTTCGCTGTACGTTGCGCTGTCGGTCTCGCTGCTGGTGGTCGATGCGCGTTTCCACACGCTCGAACTGCTGCGTCAGGCGCTGTCCGTGTTCACCCATCCGCTGCAGCAGGCGGCGCACGCGCCTCTGGCGCTCGTCGCCAACGCCGGCGACTATTTCTCCAGCGTCTCCCGCCTGCAGAGCGAGAACGCCGACCTGCGCCGCGCGCAGATCGAGAGCGCGCCGAAGCTGCTGCGCACGCAGCAGCTTGAAATCGAGAACGAACGCCTGCGCCGCCTGCTCGACGTGCGCGAGCGGCAGCACGCCAAGGGGCAGGTGACGCAGATCCTGCGCGCCGCGCGCGACCCCTTCTCGCGCCGCGTGGTCGTCGACAAGGGCCAGCAGGACCGCATCGTCGCCGGCCAGCCGGTGGTCGACGACGTCGGCATCGTCGGCCAGGTGACGCGCGTCTTCCCCTTCGTTTCCGAAGTCACGCTGATCACCGATAAGGACCAGGCGGTGCCCGTGCAGATCGTGCGCAACGGCCTGCGCTCGGTCGTCTTCGGGCTGGGCAACGGGCAGCTCGAACTGCGCTTCATGCCGGCCAACGCCGACGTGCAGAACGGCGACCTGCTCGTCACCTCGGGCCTCGACGGCGTCTTCCTGCCGGGCTTCCCGGTCGCCAAGGTGGTGCACATCGAGCGCGACACCTCGTATTCCTTCGCCCGCATCTATTGCGTTCCGGTCGCCGGCGTCGAGAACTTCGGCGAGGTCATGGTGCTCGAACCGCGCAAGGTCGCAACCCTGCCGCCCGAACTGAGCGCCGAAGCGAGCGGCGCGCCGGCCGCCCCCGAAAAGGGCGCGCGCGTCAAAAAGAAGCGCGTCCTGAGGGACTGACCATGCAACCGACCTTCTCCTCCTCCCGCATCCTGCTGCCGGCCAGCCGCTGGTTCATCGTCCTCAGCCTGCTCGTGGCGCTCGTCCTCAACTTCCTGCCGACCGCGCAGTGGCCGGCGATGCCCGACTGGGTGGCGCTGGTCCTCGTCTTCTGGAGCGTGCGCGAGAACCGCTACGTCGGCATGGGCTGGGGCTTCGCGCTCGGCCTCGCGATGGACGTCGCCGACGCCAGCCTGCTCGGCCAGCACGCGCTGGCCTACGTGCTGGCGGTCTACGGCGGCGCTGCGCTGGCGCGCCGCATCCTGTGGTTCCCGCTTGCGCAGCAGGCGCTGCACGTGCTGCCGCTGCTCGTCCTCGTCCAGCTCATCCAGCTTGGCGCGCGCCTGATGGCCGGCGCCGACTTTCCCGGCTTCGGCTATCTCGCCGGCCCCTTCGTCGGCATCCTGCTCTGGGTTCCGCTGACCTACGTGCTGCTGCTGCCGCAGTACCAGCCGGTGGAACGCGACGCCAACCGGCCGATTTGAGGCCGAGGTCCAGCCCATGCGGTATTCCCCGCTGAACACCCGCGATCGCGAGCTCGATCGCTTCCGCTTCCGCATCGCCTTCGCGGCGGGCGTCGTGCTGCTCTGCTTCACCATCCTGATCGGCCGCTTCGTCTACCTGCAGCTCGTCCAGCACGACTACTACAAGACGCGCGCCGAGGACAACCGCATCTCGCTGGTGCCGGTGACGCCGAACCGCGGCGTCATCGTCGACCGCAACGGCACGGTGCTGGCGCGCAACTATTCGGCCTTCACGCTCGAAATCACGCCGTCCAAGGTCGACGACCTGGAGGCGACGATCGACGCGCTCGGCGAGTTCGTCGAGATTCAGCCGAAGGACCGCAAACGCTTCAAGAAGCTGCGCGAGGAGAGCAAGACCTTCGAGAGCCTGCCGATCCGCACGCGCCTGACCGACGTCGAGGTGGCGCGCTTCGCCGCCAACCGCTATCGCTTTCCCGGCGTCGAAGTGAAGGCCCGCCTGTTCCGCCAGTACCCGCTCGGCGCCACGGCCTCGCACGCGCTCGGCTACATCGGCCGGATCAACGACCGCGACATCGACACCATCGAGCGCAACGAGCAGACGGCCAACTACAAGGGCACCGACCACATCGGCAAGACGGGCATCGAGCAGAAGTACGAGTTCCACCTGCACGGCGAGACCGGCTACGAGCAGATCGAGGTCGACGCCGGCGGCCGCGCCGTGCGCAGCCTGTCGCGCGTGCCGCCGGTGCCGGGCAACAACCTGACGCTGACGATCGACGCCAAGCTGCAGGAGATCACCGAGAAGGTGTTCGGCGACCGGCGCGGCGCCCTGGTCGCCATCGAACCGTCGACCGGCGGCATCCTCGCCCTCGTCTCGACGCCGACCTACGACCCCAACCTCTTCGTCGACGGCATCCGTACCGACGACTGGGACGATCTGAACAACTCGCCCGACAAGCCGATGGTCAACCGCGCGCTGAACGGCGCCTACCCGCCCGGCTCGACCTTCAAACCCTTCATGGCGCTGGCCGGCCTCGAACTGGGCAAGCGCACGCCGCAGCAGGCGATCTCCGATCCCGGCTTCTTCAACTTCGGCGGCCACACCTTCATGGACGACAAGAAGGGCGGGCACGGCATCGTCGACATGTACAAATCCATCGTCCAGTCGTGCAACACCTACTACTTCGGACTGGCCAACGACCTCGGCATCGACAACATCGCCCGCTTCATGGGGCCGTTCGGTTTCGGCAGCCGCACCGGCGTCGACATCGAAGGCGAGTCGGAAGGCGTGCTGCCCTCGCCGGAATGGAAGAAGCGCCGCTTCAAGCGCCCCGAGCAGCAGAAATGGTTCGCCGGCGAGACGATTTCGGTCGGCATCGGCCAGGGCTACAATGCCTATACGCCGATCCAGCTGGCGCAGGCGATGGCTACCCTGGCCAACGACGGCGTCATGTTCCGGCCGCACCTCGTGAAGTACATCACCGACAGCAAGACAGGCGAGAAGACGATGATCGAGCCGCAGCCTCTGCGCACCCTGCCGCTCAAGCCGGAGAACATCGCGACGATCAAGCACGCGATGGTCGGCGTGAACAAGGAAGGGACCGGCGCGCGCGCCTTCGCCGGCGCCGGCTACGAGGTCGGCGGCAAGACCGGCACGGCGCAGGTCTACAGCCTGAAGGGCAGCTCCTACAACCGCGACAAGGTGAAGAAGGATCTGCGCGACCATGCCCTCTACATCGCCTTCGCGCCGGCCGACAAGCCGAAGATCGCGCTCGCCGTGCTCGTCGAGAACGGCGGCTTCGGCGCCCAGTCGGCGGCGCCGATCGCGCGCCTGGTGATGGACTACTACCTGCTCGGCAAGCTGCCCAAGGGACCGGCGAGCGAGGACGAGAAAGCCGAGGAGGAAGAGTAATGAACGTCGGCGAATTCCTGCGCCGTTTCTGGGACCGCCTGATCGCGCACGTCGACGTGCCGCTCTTCCTGATCACCCTGACGATCATGCTCTTCGGCCTGTCGACGGTGTACAGCGCGACCTACGACGGCAGCAACCGCACCGCCGCGCAGATGATGAACATGCTGCTCGGCCTCTCCGTGATGTGGGGCGTCGCCCAGCTGCCGCCGCAGAAGCTGATGCGCTTCGGCGTCCCACTCTACGTGCTCGGCGTCGTCCTGCTCGTCCTCGTCTATCTGTTCGGGATCAAGGTCAACGGCTCCAAGCGCTGGCTGTCGATCGGCATCACGCGCATCCAGCCCTCGGAAATCCTGAAGATCGCCATGCCGCTGATGCTCGCCTGGTATTTCCACAAGCACGAGGCGGCGCTCAAGCTGCGCCACTACGTGGTGGCCTGCCTGCTGCTCGTCGTGCCCTTCGCGATGATCGCCAAGCAGCCCGACCTCGGCACCGCGATCCTGGTCGGCGCCGCCGGCTTCTACGTCATCTTCTTCGCCGGCCTGCCGTGGAAGGTGATCGTCGGCCTGCTCGCCGCCGCCGGCGGCGCCGCGCCCTTCGTGTGGACCCTGCTGCACGACTACCAGCGCAAGCGCATCCTGACGCTGATCGACCCCTCGGCCGACCCGCTCGGCGCCGGCTACCACATCATCCAGTCGACCATCGCCATCGGTTCCGGCGGACCCTTCGGCAAGGGCTGGCTGTCGGGCACGCAGACCCACCTCGAATTCATTCCCGAGCGCCACACCGACTTCATCTTCGCCGTCTTCTCCGAAGAGCGCGGGCTGCTCGGCAACACTCTGCTGGTCACCCTCTACCTGGCGCTGATCGGGCGCGGCCTGATGATCTCGGCCAACGCCTCGACGCTCTTCGCGCGCATCCTGGCCGGCTCGATCACGCTCAGCTTCTTCACCTACGCCTTCGTCAACATGGGCATGGTCAGCGGCATCCTGCCGGTGGTTGGCGTCCCGCTGCCGTTCATGAGCTACGGCGGCACTGCGCTGGTCACGCTGTTCCTCGCGCTGGGCATCCTGATGAGCATCCAGACGCACCGCATGCTGGTGAAGAAATGACGATGCGCAACCCGGCGCCAGGCTGTCGGGGTTTGCGCCGCGTCGCCGGCGCCGGCTCCCTGCTCGCCCTGCTCGTGCTCGCCGCCTGCGGCGGGCAGCCGCCGCGCCCGCCCGAGCCGACGGCGCCGCAGGCCAAGGCCGTGGGCAAGAAGCCGGCGGTGCAGAAGCGCGGCGGCGGCTACTACAAGGACGACGGCCCGGCCGACGAGATTCCCGACAACCTAGATGCGATTCCCGACGCCGAGCCGCGCCCCGAACCGTTGCACCGCTTCGCCAACCGCCCCTACGTCGTACTCGGCAAGTCCTACGTGCCGAACACCCGCCTGCAGCCGCACCGCGAGCGCGGCATCGCCAGCTGGTACGGCAAGAAATTCCACGGCCAGAAGACTTCGATCGGCGAGCCCTACGACATGTTCGCGATGACCGCCGCGCATCCGACGCTGGCCATCCCGTCCTACGTCCGGGTGACCAGCCAGAGCACCGGGCGCTCGGTCGTTGTGCGCGTCACCGACCGCGGCCCCTTCCACGCCGACCGCGTCATCGACCTTTCCTACGCCGCCGCCCACCGTCTCGGCTACATCGACAGCGGCAGCACCGCCGTCGAAGTCGAGGCCGTCCTCCCCGGCGACGTGAGCAACGTGAGCTACGCGCAGGTCAAGCCGCCGCTGCCGCCCGGCACAACGTCCATGCCCGCGCCCGCCCCGGCACGGCCGCCGGCCGCGACGCCGGGGCGCGACGAGATCGCGGCGCTCGCCGACAAGCTGGCGCTCGACGAAGCGGCGCCGGCAGCGGCATCGCCCCAGCCCGCCGCCGCTGCCTCGGCCGGCGCCCCGGCGGCGCAGCACGGCGTCTTCCTGCAACTCGGCGCTTTTTCCAGTGTCGACAACGCCGAGAGTTTGCGCGCGCACCTCGCGCGCGAACTCGACTGGCTGTCCGAAGCGATCCAGATCAACCCCGGCGGCGGCATGCACCGCGTGCACCTCGGGCCGTATCCGAATCGCGGCGAAGCCGAGCGGGTGGCCGAGCGCATCCGCCTCGCGCTCGGCTACAAGCCGACCTTCGTGACGCGCTGAACGCGCCCGGGTAACGGGCGTCGGAAGCCCGCCGGGCAAGGCTTCCAGCCCTGCCACCGGGGCCGCGCACTGTCACAAAACACCCACAGGGCGCCTTTCGGGCGCTTGTATAATCCCCTCTTTTCCCCAGAATTCCGCCATGCACAAGCTCAAGTCATTCCTCATCGCCCTCCTCTGCTGGCCGATATTGGCCTCCGCCCAGCAACTGCCGACGCCGCCGGCGCTGGCCGCCAAGTCCTGGCTGCTGATCGAATCCGGCTCCGGCCAGGAGCTTGCCGCGCAGGCCCCCGACGAACGTCTCGAACCGGCCTCGCTGACCAAGCTGATGACCGCCTACCTGACCTTCGCCGCGCTCAAGCAGGGCACGCTGAAGATCGACCAGGCGGTGCCCGTTTCCGAGCGAGCCTGGAAGACGGGCGGTTCGCGCATGTTCATCCAGGTCGGCACGCAGGTGAAGGTCGAAGACCTGATCAAGGGCATGATCGTGCAGTCCGGCAACGATGCCTGCATCGCGCTCGCCGAGGCCATCGCCGGCGGCGAGGAGAACTTCGCGCAGATGATGAACCGCGAGGCGCAGCGCCTCGGCATGAAGGCCTCCAACTTCCGCAACGCGACCGGCCTGCCCGACGCGCAGCACTACACGACGGCGCGCGACCTCGCGCTGCTCGCCGGCGCGCTGATCCGCGACTTCCCCGAGGAATATTCCAAGTACTACTCGATCAAGGAATTCCGCTACAACAACATCACGCAGCCCAACCGCAACCGCCTGCTCTGGATCGACCCGAGCGTGGACGGCATGAAGACCGGCTACACCGAGGCCGCCGGCTACTGCCTGATCTCCTCCGCCAAGCGCGGCCCGCGCCGCCTGCTTTCGGTCGTGCTCGGCACCGCCAGCGACGCGCACCGCGCGCAGGAATCGCTCAAGCTGCTCAACTACGGCTACCAGTTCTACGACGCCCACCAGCTCTACGCCAAGGATCAGGCGGTTTCCAGCCTGAAGGTCTGGAAGGGCAAAGAAAGCACCGTCAAGGCCGGCTTCCCGCAGGACTTCATCGTCGCCGTGCCGAAGGGTTTCGGTCCCAAGATCAAGGCCGAGCTCGTCTCGCTGCAGCCGCTGCTGGCGCCGGTCGCGCAGGGCCAGGTGGTCGGCACGATGAAGGTCAGCATCGACGGCAAGCCCTACGGCGAATACCCCGTGCAGGCGCTCGAAGCGGTGCCGGTCGCCGGCTTCTTCGGCCGCCTGCTCGACACCATCCGCCTGTGGTTCAACTGAGGAGCGCGGCCATGACCGTCTATCTGAACGGGCAGTTCCTGCCGATCGAGGAAGCGAAAATCTCGCCGCTCGACCGCGGCTTCCTGTTCGGCGACGGCGCCTACGAGGTGATTCCGGTTTACTCGCGGCGCCCCTTCCGCATCGACGAGCACCTGCGCCGCCTGCAGACGACGCTCGACGGCATCCGCCTGAGCAACCCGCACGGCCTCGCCGAGTGGCGCGCGCTGGTCGAGCGCATCGTCGCCGGCGCCGAGTTTGCCGACCAGTCGGTCTACATCCAGGTCACGCGCGGCGCCGACGTCAAGCGCGACCATCCCTTCCCGCAGGGCGTCGCGCCCACCGTCTTCATCTACACCGCGCCGCTCGTCACCCCGCCGGCCGCCGTGCGCGAAGCCGGCGTCGCCGCCGTCAGCGCGCTCGACAACCGCTGGCTGCGCTGCGACCTCAAGACCGTCTCGCTGCTCGCCAACGTGCTGCTGCGCCAGCAGGCGGTCGACGCCGGCTGCGCCGAGACGGTGATGCTGCGCGAGGGCTATCTGACCGAAGGCGCCGCGTCGAACGTCTTCGTCGTCAAGGACGGCGTCCTGCTCGCGCCGCCCAAGGACCACCGCGTGCTGCCCGGCGTCACCTACGACATCGTGCTCGAACTGGCTGCGCGCCACGGCATGCCCTTCGCGGTGCGCGAAATCCCCGAGGCCGAGCTGCGCGCCGCCGACGAACTGTGGATGACCTCCTCGACCAAGGAGGTGTTGCCGATCACCGTGCTCGACGGCAAGCCGGTCGGCCGCGGCGCCGCCGCCGGCAAGCCCGGCCCGGCGGCGCAGCGCATGTACGCCTGGTACTGCGCCTTCCGCGACGAAGTGATGAGGAAAGCCGATGCCTGACCAGCCGCAACAACCCGAAACGCAGGAAACCCTGCTCGAATTCCCCTGCGCCTTCCCGCTCAAGATCATGGGCCGCGCCGACAGCGACCTGGCGCAGGCCGTGCTCGCCGTCGTCCTGACGCACGATCCCGGTTTCGACGGCGCGACGATGGAAATGCGCGCGTCGAGCGGCGGCAACTACGTGAGCCTGACGTGCACCGTCACCGCCACCTCGAAGGCGCAGCTCGACGCCCTGTACCGGGAACTGACCGGCCACCCGCTGGTCAAGATCGTCCTCTGATCCCGATCTGAGTCCCGTGTCCCAGCCTCTACACCTGCGCCGTCTCGGCCGCGTCGACTACGAGCCGACCTGGCGCGCCATGCAGGCATTCACCGCCGCGCGCACGGCGGAAAGCGCCGACGAACTGTGGCTGTGCGAACATCCGCCGGTCTACACGCTGGGCCAGGCCGGCAAGCCCGAACACCTGCTCGCCGACATCGGCGTCCCGCTGGTCAAGATCGACCGCGGCGGGCAGATCACCTACCACGGCCCCGGCCAGGTGCTCGCCTATCTGCTGATCGACCTGCCGCGGCGCGGGCTCAAGGTGCGCGAACTCGTCTCGCGCATCGAGCAGGCGGTGATCGACCTGCTCGCCGAGCACGGCGTGCGCGCCGAGCGGCGCGACGGCGCGCCCGGCGTCTACGTCGGCCCGGCCAAGGTCGCCGCGCTCGGCCTGCGCATCAAGAACGGCCGCAGCTACCACGGGCTCAGCCTGAACGTCGACATGGACCTCTCGCCGTTTTCGGCGATCAACCCCTGCGGCTACGCCGGCCTCGCCGTCACGCAAACGAAGGACCTCGGCATCGCGCTGACGCCGCCACAAGCGGCCGACGCGCTGGCGCGGCACCTGGGGGCACAACTCGAAGCACAACTGGAGCGCATGGAATGAGCGAGCAAGAGACCAAGGCCGGGGCGCAACCCGCGGCGCGACCGGGCGCGAAGATCGCCGGCGTCAAGGAAAAGGGCGAACTGAAAACGGCGCGCATCCCGATCAAGATCGTGCCGCAGGAGCCGCAGCGCAAGCCCGAATGGATTCGCGTCAAGGCCGGCAACGCCAACGGGCGCTTCGGCGAAATCAAGCAGATGCTGCGCGAACAGAAGCTGCACACCGTCTGCGAAGAAGCCGCCTGCCCGAACATCGGCGAATGCTTCGGGCGCGGCACCGCCACCTTCATGATCCTCGGCGACATCTGCACGCGCCGCTGCCCCTTCTGCGACGTCGGCCACGGCAAGCCGCTGCCGCCCGACGCCGACGAACCGGCCCACCTCGCCGAAAGCGTCGCCAACCTCCGCCTGCGCTACGTCGTGATCACCAGCGTCGACCGCGACGACCTGCGCGATGGCGGCGCCCAGCACTTCGTCGACGTGATCGCCGCCGTGCGCGGCAAATCGCCGTCGACCACCATCGAAACGCTGGTCCCCGATTTTCGCGGGCGCATGGACATCGCCATCGACGTGCTCGGCCAGTCGCTGCCCGACGTCCTCAACCACAACATGGAAACCGTACCGCGCCTCTACAAGCAGGCGCGCCCCGGCGCCGACTACCAGCACTCGCTTGACTTCATGAAGGCCTTCAAGGCGCGCTACCCGCAGGTGCCGACCAAATCCGGCCTGATGGTCGGCCTCGGCGAAACCGACGAGGAAATCCTCGACGTCCTGCGCGACCTGCGCGCGCACGGCGTCGAAATGCTCACCATCGGCCAGTACCTCGCCCCATCCGGCCACCACCTCCCCGTCTCGCGCTACGTGCATCCGGACACCTTCAAGATGTACGAGGAAGAAGCGAAAAAAATGGGCTTCACCGGCGCCGCCTGCGGCCCGATGGTGCGTTCGAGCTATTGGGCGGATCAGCAGGCGCACAATGCAGGTGTCGCTGTGACTTCTAACGATAAATGAGAGTGAACATAGGTATTTGAGAACGCACAAGGCTATTCGAGAACATGAATTCGGATAGCCTGCCGGCTCTTCCCCAGCTGACGCCGGACGACAGAATCTGGCGGCTGGACTGGTTCGGCGAATGCGCTTACCCGGGCAGTGTCAGGCGCTATACCCAGCCCAGCATCAAGGTCGTACTTTCGGCGCTGCGGTGCGATCCATCCGATTGCTCGGCCCTACTCCTTCCGGACGCCACAGACCATCAACATTCCCATGAAGCATGGGTGCCGGTCTCCGCGTTACCGATGCTTGCGATCGGTGATCTATGGCAAAATGGACGCCGGCTCGAGTCGCCTGTCTACCAACTTGAGACGTTCCAGAATCTTCGTGTCGACGATACGAGCGCCAGCTTCATCAAAGCCGGACTTGCGGTCGACGCCCATTTCCTGCTGCCCCTGAGTAGGCACCCGTGGCATCGGCTGCATACACAATCGTATTGCGTGTCGCTGGCGTTAAGCGATGGCCGGCGTTTGCTTGTGCCCTGCGTCGAACTGATCCGGTTCTATTTCGGCTCATCCGGCAACCTACTGCATCGCCTGTTTACGGGACCGCTGACCAGGGAGTCGTTATGGGTCAGCAAGCGTTTCAATCCAACTAATCGACATCTGCATCTGGTGCTGGCCAAGCGGCTTTCCCTGTGGTCGGCACCCGACATAGGACGCATCGCGGAAAGTCCTCTAGCATGGCGGGCCGCGGCTGGCATCCACGCCTCCTGCCAGAAAGCGGCTGCGCAGCGCCATCCTGCCTATCCATACACAGGCTTCCCGTTCGAGGGCCAGACGAACTTGGTGGCGTCTGGAGTCTGGTTGCCATTCGGCGAGGTTGAGCGCGCCACATTCCTCGCATATCGCCTCTTCTCATGCTCGCATCCGTTTCCGTATCGATCGCTGTCCTACGAAGCAGCCGATCGAAAAGTGCGATATGCCTCTGATCGCAAGAGTGACCAGGTCGGGAAAGTCGGGCATACACGCGAAAAACCCAAGGGAGCAACGGAAACGACCGATGCCGATCCTGGTGACAGAAAGGCACAGCGCCGAATCGTTTTCGAGAATCAGCAACGGTTCCCAGATCTGACCCGGAAATCGATCTGGCGGGAGAAGCTCGAAGCGATGCCGAAGCCGGACGTTTATTTCCGGCACGCCGATGGCGCTATCGAGCAGGTCGCGCTGGGAGAACCTGCAGGGAGTTCCGCTGTGGCGGGTATCGACATTGGCCGGGGAAACGGAACCGAGAGCACCCATGTGCCCGAGCAACGACTGCCCCGGTTCGTGCAGCAGGGCCTCGACAGGATTGCCTCCGAGGTTGCGGCCCTGTCGGAAAACTCCTTGGTAAAGATCGTTTGTCCGGCAGGGAAGACGGCGCCGGTATTCAGTCTTCCGGCGATCGTCGACGTTGATGGTGTTCTCGATGCCGAACTGTTGTTCACCGCTGCGGATGGTAGTACGCGCCAACGCAGAGGGTGCTTTGCTGAAGTTAACTTGAAGGCTGACTCTCCCTCATATTGGCTCATTGCCGAGGGGAGCGCTCGCTATGTCAAGCCGGTTACTGTCCCAGTATCAACTACGCAAATGGGTGAAGCTATCGCAGCACTCAACACGCGAAGCAGTACTTGTGCACTCGCAGCGCAGACAATATCGCCGTGAGTTGTATAGCGACTAAATCACGATGACAAGATCGGGATTGAAGCAGCGGACCAAACGATTCCTCGCGTAACCCCGCGGGTTGCAGAACACCCGACCGGAGCCGGGTTTTTAACCCGCTGGAACACAAGTGTGGCTGTGAACCCACAGATTAGCTTCTGCAACTATTTCGGTCAGCTCGCCGTCCAGCGGTCACCCCAAAGACTGTCTAGCAAGGTACCGCTCGACACGTTGATATGTTCTTGTAGCTTTGCACAGTACCGGGTCAAACAGAGACGTTGTGCCATTTGAACATGGAAGCACCATTGGTTATCGCTGCGAACCTGCTCCCACTCATTAGGATAAAAATTCGCGGTTACGGCTTCAATCAGCAAAATTAAATCCATTGGCGGATGTGCCCACCGGGGCTCTTTGATCGGCATGTCATGCGCGCGATCGTCGTGGGCATGACCGCCGAACTGCAGATGGTATCGTGGCCCTTGCTGAGCTCTGCCATCTGATCTCATGTTCGCCTGATCGAAGTGCCACCGGTGGATTCGTCCCGTATGTTGATATCGCAACTCAAGCGAGATATCCAGTTTACTCAATGGTGGTAGCATCTCATTCCGGTCATTTACTGAGATGCCGTCTACCGATACCACGGGGTTGTAAATATTCCGGTGTCGATCAGCGCACGCCCGGAACACCAGTCCTTGGTCATGTGCGACGGAGAACTCCCAGGACTTATTGTCGCCTTGTTCCCGTAGTACGTTGTTGAGCTTATACACTGCGTCGTAGGAAACTGGTTCTAAAACGTTCATGCCGAGCAGTTTGTCGCACATGAACTTAACGGCAGTTGCCATCTCCTTCGCCGTAGGTACCACCACTTTGTTCTCCTTGTATTGTTCCTTTCCGTACCGCGTCTTCAACTGGCTTATCCAAGGCGTCAATTCTTAAATCTATTCGATCCATATGCCTATCTTCTTGGATGCAGTTGAAACAAATGCGTCGACGTTCTATAAGAGGTCCGCTTAGCCGTTCGTGAACAGCAACCGAATGCGCGACAAGGGTTGGGCGTTCGCAGATGGAGCACACATGGGTGAACCGTTCATTCGATGAATTGCTCCATGCTGATTTTGCAGGCTTGAAGTCATAGCCGAATTTCTGTTTGAGGGCGGCTGCCCGCTCTTGTGCTGAAAAACTATTGACTACACCACCTAACCACTCTTCTAGGGCTATTTCCACCGTCAATCGCCACCACATTGATCTGAATCCGCTGAACACCCCTGTGTAATTCGCGCCCAGTCGCTGAAGTTCGTCAAATATCCGCTGGTTGCCGTCATCGTTGGCATTGACGCCGCATCGCGCTAACACCGTCAGGTCATCTACAAGGATGCCATTCCTGCTAATCAACCGTTTAAGAATGAATCTTGCGAAAATGTGCGGAATCGTGGTTGTTGCCGCTAGGTCGTGAATTTCCTGGTGGTCTATCAGGTGCGCTCTCTGTTTGTCCAGGCCGAAAATAACCAGCAGCTTGTCGTTGTATGGGCGCAATTCGAGTAAACGGACATAACCATCGGCTAACGCGTCCAGTTTTCGTTTTTCCTCATCAACATCTTTTCTTGACGACTTTTTGATAATGTGATCAAAAAGATCGTGTGCGGTCTTTTCCGGATGAAAATATTCCCGAATCTTTTCTTCTGCCGAGTGAAGCACTATGGGGAAATCTTCGCTTCCGCCATCGCCGGCTAAGTCCCTTAGATATTGAGCGAGCGTCGATGCCTTGTAGCTTACAGCTTGGTCTTTATCTCCGACCCGTTCGTCTAATCGATAGTCCACAACGATCATGCCTGGCTTGGCACAAAAGAGCTCCTTCGCAAAGGATTCGAGTGTTTCTGGTTTCTTGAATTCAAACGTCAGCATCTCGGTAGAGAAAATCTGTGCCGAATTCGCAGCTCCGTCATCATCGTCAATAAGGAAGGCTCGCATAACCATAGTCAAAGTTCGTGAATGTTTTCGTCATAACCGAGGACGCGGAACTCGATCGCTGTCTTCATATCCGGCGAGGGTTCTACGACGCGAACCGAACCACCGTAATTTGAGGCGATATCTGCGACGATTTTGAGACCCAGCCCAGCACCTGCAGCGGGGTCATCATTGTCGGCTCCCGTGGTGGTAAAGAAGGCCTCGAAGATTTTTTCCTGAATCGATGGGTCAATTCCGGTGCCATTGTCGGACACAACCAAAACCACAAATTTCCTGTCCCTGTAGGCAGAGAGGCGCACTTTGCCAGCTTCAGGTCGGGCCTTCTTGACTGCTTTGAGGGCGTTAGTCGTGAGATTGAACAAAATCGAATCTATCTCGCTACGGTGTATCGGAGCCGTCCGCAACGGTGCATCTTTCAAATCGAGCTCCATGGCAACACCTTGCCCACTTAGGTAGTCGGCAATCCGCTCGTGGAAGCCTCTGATCGCACCGATTAACGATGTAGTGGCGAGCTTTCTAGTGCCGGCATAGGCGGTTAATCCACCTAGGTAATCTCCGAGCACAGTGATTTTCTCGACGCCGCTTTCAATGTTATCGATCAGCGGCTTCAGAATCGAATCCGCCATAATTTCTTCAATTTCTCTCGCCCGCAGCAAAAAGAGCTTCGTCGAGTCGTCTGCAAATGAGGACGCTGCACGGACCTCGTGTGCAAAAACCGAAATGGAGAGCCCCAGCGAAGCAAGTACTCGCAACATTGCTTCATAGCGGATTGACTCTGCCTGAGCGCGCTGCACTTCGTCTTCATATCGACGAACGAAACTCAGAATATCTCGCCTCGCTTCGTTTGCATCCTTGTCGGATGCGGCATCATCAATACGGTCAAGTAATACAGAAATCTGTTCGGCAAGAGCTCCCTTGATTTGTTTGCCCGGTTCGTTCGCCTTGGTTTTTTTGTCGCGTGCCCAGCCTACGCGCTTAATAGCCCAATAGATGCACTGACGAATGAAATCGACTAAGCTCTCATAGGCAGAATTTTCAATTAAGCCTTCGCGGCTAGCAGTTTCCTCCAATCCCGGATTTTCAGCGGAGGTAATGTAGACCCGTCCAAGGAAATTGTTGTTGTTTGCCGGAACAAGAATATGTCTACGGGCAACGTCCGTTGCGAACCCCAGCCAGTCGTTATTGGGATCGCCATATGGAGCTACTCGGAAACCATTCCTGTACAGACGCACTCCGCCAATTTCTGCAGCAATCTTCTGGGCGGTATTAATTTTTAACCCAGAAAAAAATTCTGTTGCATAGATAAAGTAGTCCGTTTCCAAGCGTACCGGGCCCACTTCTTTATAGTTACGCGCTTCGAACTTGAAGGTGTCGTGTAAGTTCAGCGTAGCTGAATGAACCTCAAAATGAGCATCCCCTTTGGCATCTATTGTTCCAGATATTGTCGCGACTGCGGATTTGCTGAACTCCGACTCGACGTCATAGCCGGCGACTTTGCGACCGCTTTTTTTTAAGTCCATAAAGGCCTGAAAGCCGGGGTCGCTATTTTTTGGGGGGGGGGGCTTCTGATCTCGAAGAGGGGCTTGTAGCAACGATACAGATCGCCATGCTGATTCAGTCGAGGATGTCGACCAACGATCACGGAGGCCTCTGATTTCTAGAACAGTGCCTTCTGTTTCTGGATTTTTTGGAACTGGTCGAATTTCATGTGGAACGAGAGTGATGTCTTTGCCTTTGACATGCTTGTTGTCCCAATCTACATCCAATTGCCAGCCGGAGTTATAGCCGCGTTGCCCGGTAGTCAACGTCAACGCGCGGCCTAGGCGTTGGACTGCAAATCGACCGATCCCCTTTTTCCCTGCACGACGACGTTTGTATCGGGAGGAGAGTGGATTCTCGACTTTATTCGATGTGGATATTCGCATCCATGCGCGGCGAATGTCATCGAGGTTCATTCCGAGCCCATCGTCTTCGATCCTGATAATCCCGCCGTCACCTTCAGTATCGTCGATATCTACCGTTACAACGGTAGCATCTGCGTCATACGCATTCTTCACCAGCTCAGCCAAGGCTGTCCCTTGCTTGCCGACAAGCTCGTATCCGAGTCTCTCAACGTGACTTGCATCCACGGTGAAGCGCACAAACGCCGTCTCCAGATCGGCCAAGGCGTTTGCCAATCCAGCAACCTTGAGGGTGTCTATCGGTTCTTTTCCGAGCTCTGCTGCGATCTCGACCTTCAACTCTTCCGCTGATTTGAAGGTGAGATTGGCGTCTCCGCGTTCAGTCATAGATAAACCTCGTTCAGATCTTGATTCTACGCGCCAGTCATGTCTCGGGCGGGGCGTCGAAGCATTCTTGCAGCCTCAAGGGCCGCACTGAAAGCTGCCGAAAGCGCTTCCCAGTCATTGAATGTCCCAAGGATTAGCTCGTCGGCTTTCTTCATTGCGGCTTCCGTATCTTTGTCGCGTAGAAGTTTGTCTATCGCATCAAAGTGCTGGTTCACAGTATCGTCATTCAGCTCGGGAAGCAGAATCGCGATCTTTTCGATTTCGCGCGGTTCATGCTTCAGTACGCCTGAACCATAACGGCGACCGACGAATTCGGCTGATAGTTGCGAAAAGCTGGTTAGCAGGGAGATGGCGATAAGTTTTTGTTGTTTTTCGGTTACGTGTTTTCGGAAGAATGCCCGGTGCAGTGTATTAGTGCAATTAATCCGGGCCTGATTCAATACCAACCGTGGACCATCATGATTCATCACGGGTAAAAATGCGTCAGGTATGTTTTCGTCATTTGTGGCGTGCCAAACAGACCTCTTTTTGAAGGTGCCGATTTTGTTGCGATCTTCCTCTGAGAAACTGTCCAGATAACGGCGCAGGGGCGAATTTTTCCGGGGCAGTTTTTTCGAGTGGACAAGATGACCACATGCCCCTGTTTCTAAATAACTGTCGTGATCATCGACGGTAAAGCGCAAGCCTTTTGTCGCCTTAAATTTTCCTAAAACACGCACTGTGTCCGCTTCGCGTAGCCGATACCTAGCCTTGTCTTCATTACTGAGAACGAAGAATTGGTTTGCGCCCGTTACCAAGCCGATGTTCGCTAGCACGAGATCGCCCAAGGCATGGCATTGGAGGGTGCTTTCCAGTGTTTTGAACTGAGATACGATGGCATCGTTGGTTGCAAGATAAGCAGGACGAGCGCTAAGTGGTCGTCCCGTGCTCTCGCCATTGGTCCAGGAGCGAATTTGTTCCGAAAGCTCGTCCAGCGACCTTGCTTCTGCAAATTGGACATCGGCTGGTGAGCCAAGCGCTCGGCGCCCACGCGTCAGCAGTATGACCGTTTCTTCTTCCGTGCCTTCATTCTTGAAGAACCGCTGATGCATTAGCACGCAAAGTACACCGTCGAACGAGCGGCTGAGGTACTCGCGTATGCCTATGGCATAATCGGCCTGTAGAAATGCTCCGGGCAGTACCCAAGCCATTCGGCCGCCGGGGGCAACGAAATTCGTGGCATGCAACAAAAAGTGGGCCCAAAGGCTGGCTCGGCTGCTTACCTTAATTCCTTCTTCCTTGCAGCGCTGTATAAGCTCCAACCGCCTTTTTTCAGGGAGAGCCTGGAACGGAATATATGGCGGATTGCCGATCGAGCATGAGAAAAGATGCGTCCAGTCCTCCCCAATTTTTACGTCGAGGAAATCCTTTTGGAGGAACTGCTTCGTATTGATCGGCTGCCCTAGAGTTTCAGCCAAGAAAGTGAATGCAGCAGCGTCGACATCGCATCCAAAAATTTGGCTTTTTGGTGTGGCACACCCCAACTCCTGCAGCCGACGTTGTGCCGCAGCTAGGAATCCGCACTTTCCGAAGCTCGGCTCCAAGACTCTGTCACAGGGATGCTGGAGAGCCCAATCCGTTAGCACTCGGCTAAGATTCTCGGGGGTATAGAACGCGCCCAATCTCTTCTGATTTGATTTGGGAGCAGCAAGGTTTTTTACCCGAATCTCCTTCGGGTGTTCCTGCAGTGCGTCGACTTTTATGAGCTGATTCGCTGCCATCCCCCTCTATCCTCCCCATGCGGCTGATTGTACCGGCTAGCTCGCTTGGCCGGGTTGTTACAGCTAGTTCAATAATATAATAATTTATATTATATTAAAAACATGCCTCGCTCTCCAAAAGATTCCTTGATTCGATCAGCGATGTGCTGCCGTCTTTCTGCTGCGCTCGATGAATCGCAACTAACCGACACGCGCCTCAGCGAAATGTTGGGATATGCCACGTCCGCGACGCTGAGCGCAATGCGACGCGGCAAGACTTTCCTTGATGTTGAGAAACTGGCCCTGTTGGGGGGGGTGCGTTTCCGGGGGGTCGCTCACCTCAATTTGCATTGGGTGCTGACTGGAGACGGTTTGGCATTCTTTGCTGCAACAACGGACAAAGCAGAACAACAACATGTAGCTGCGCTTAACGACCTGGTTACTAAGGCAGCCGATAAACAGCATAGATATCCAGCATAGGGCAATTAATCGCTACCCTTCGTGGATTCGCTTCAGCGTGCTCGGTACCCCTGCCTCCAATCGGAGCATCTTTCGGCCAATTGCCAAAACCATTGCGGTGACTCGTTAATACCCTTGAGCATAAGGTTGTACCTCACCGCTCTGGCTTCCCACACTTCACGAATCCGCTCCGTTGGTGACGCCAATAGCCACAGCGCACACAGGATCAGATCGTATCGTTCTGCAACCCGGCGATGCTCGATGCAAGTTCGTCCCAACTCGATCTCAGTTAGTTCTATTTGGAGTCGATTCGTAATGAAGTTTCGGAGGCGGTTGTCGTTTTGACGTGATCCCATGATGCAACAGAACCGATGAAGGACTGCGAAAAAACCAAGGTTGAAGGGTGTAGCTTGGCCAACCGGCATCTCTAATAATGCGAGCATTTCCCCGAATAGTTCCCGAATTTCATCACTCGGAAAGACTGGCCTTTTTGTAGTAGCAGCCCGGAAATCGAATCCGCAGGCGTAACATTTGAAAATTGGTCGCGTATTTCCCTGTTCGACCCCGAAATCGCTCCGATGGAATACCACCGGCACGCCACAAAACGGACAGGCGTCATGAAGGATAATTTGGTGCTTCGGACAAAAAGTGAAGAGCGCGACCCGCCACGTCTTTCGGAAATATGGGATCAAGTCCTCCGCCAAGCACAGCGGGCAGAACTGCTGGCCATACCCCTTGCGGTTCATCGCGTACGTTCGAACGGGCAATATCCAGCGTAACTGTCCGCTGCACCGACGGTTTGGATAAAGGATCGTCCGGTAGGTGGTGAGCGTGGTGTGATAGGCATCCCAGTAGTTCACCCCGGTGTGCTCACTCATGGCTTTGAGTAGCCACTTCGGCGCGGACCGATCAATGTCGCGGTTCCAGGGAGAAAGAGCATTGCCAAAAAGTATCCAGGACAGCGTCTGCAGCTTGATACCGTTCGCTTGCGCTACCCTCACGATCCATGAAGATAGCAATTCACCTTGCAACGGCTTCGGATGGGCCGGCCAAAGTCTGCCGTGAGCCATCTCAGTTTCGCGGCTCTTTTCTGCGATCCGACGGGGATATCCAGCCGATACCGTCGAGCAGCCTCTTGTCGATGCGTTCCAGCCCTGTTTCAACGGCTCTGACGGCTGCACTTTCGAGCACCCGGGAAATCTCGCCGAGATAGCCTTCGCTCATCGAGTAAATCTTGTCGGCGAGCGCTCCGTCGGTCAGGTTGGACGGGGTGCGCAGCGGGATTGAGCGTTCGAAAGTGGCCAGCAGCCGTAGGAACATTTCGTCGTTCGCCCACCGCGGTAGCAGCGCCTGGTCGAAACGGTTCGACAGTTGCAGGTCGGTCTGAATGGCGCGGAAGGCGTCACGGGTACCAACCCCGACAATCGGCACCTCCAGTTCGTTGCCGAGATACTTGATCACGTTCAGGAAGGCCTTCTGCTTTGTCATTGATCCGGCGAGGAGATGATGAATCTCATCGATCACGAGCATCTTTAGGCCTACGGTGCGCAACAGCTTGATCGCCTGAAATTGCTTGCGGTCGGCGCGATCGCCGGGCTTGTATGGTGCGAACAGCAGTTCCAGGATCGCGTTGTAGAACCGCCCCTCATCGGGAACCGGTGGCGCTTGAACGAACAGCACCGGCACCTTGGCAGCCTCGCCCTCCGGGTTGTCGTCGGGTTTGTGGTGGTTGCAGAAGCGGCGGACCAGCATCGTCTTTCCGTTGTTGGTGTCGCCGACGATCAGCAGATTCGGCATGCGGTGTGCCTTCGGGTGCGTCAGCAGGTTCTCCAGTTGGGTGAGAATCTCCTGGGCCCGAGGGTATCCGATCCACCTCGGCGATCGGATATAGGTGATGCGCTCCTGGTCGGGTCGCTCAAGGTAGGCGGCCGCCTTCTGCAGCAGATGGGAGGGCGTATCAGTCATTTTCCTTCCTGCATGTCGTCGACGTCGTCGAAGGGCTGAATCGTCCTGGCCGGCGGTGGTGCTTGGGAAACGGGAGGCTCCTGTGGCGCCATCGCCCCATTCAAATGGCTTCGGGCATTCGTAATGCCGAGCCGGGTGCGTTCCCGGCTACGCCTCACCTTCTTCGTCAGCGCCTTGGCGTTGTCCTCGATTCGGCGCATCTTCTCGTAGGCCTCGAAGATCTGGTTGTCGTCGACTTGGTTGCCAGGAGATTCGGTAGTTGCCCGCCGGTTGGCTTCGCGTAATTCCCAGATGCTGATCGCCGGGTGGGAAGTATTCCGGTAAGGGATCGCGTAGTACTGCTGCACCTCGGGATCATAGAACCAAATCGTGCTGATATCGCGTGGGTCACGACGGCAAAGAAACTTCCGCTTGAGCTTGGGGTTGTCCGGGTCGTTCGCGTTGATCCAGCGTCGCAACACATCGTGTTGGTATTCCACCTTGTCCCAGACGATTCCGTAGTGCTGGACCGTGCGGGTTTCGAAGGGCATCAGATCGAGCTTTAGCCGAAGTTCATCGGTAATGCGCGGCGGGATGCCGATTCCCGGTACCTTTTTCGTCCCGAAGATTCCTTCCTGCCACTTGGCGATCGGCGGCATGCCGAGCTGCGAATGCGGTCGCTGGTGGTAGGCCTCGACGCAGAGAATCGTGAACCACTTCTCGAACTCGGCAAGACTCATCGCTGATTGGCCTTCGGAGTCGTACTCGCCGCGCTGGCGGGGATTCGAGAACGTCGTGCCCGGCGCAGCGTGGATTTCCTCGTTGAGCGTGCCGAGCAGGCGCTCGATGTGGGCGCCGTAGTGGGGCGTCGCCACCGGCCGCCACTCCAGGTCGATGCCGTACTCCTTACAAGCGGCGGTCAGCATCTTGCCCCGGAATTCCTTTGCGTTATCGGCGTGGATCGTCCGGGGCAGACCCCAGCAGGGCCACGCCGTCTCGATCCCCAATTTCGACAGCCATTTCTCCTTCGGCAGGAAGGCTTGGCTTAGGCACAGGCCGAGTGACAGATTTCCGGGGGGATCGAAGGAGATGTAGAAACCCAGCACCATCCGGGAATATACGTCGATCAACAGCGTCAGCCACGGCCGCCCGACCGGTAGGCGGTACGTATCGTCGACCAGGACGATGTCTACTGGCGTGTGATCCACCTGAACGACGGATAGCGGGAAATCGGCGCCAGGGAAGTGTCCCTTCGAGGGGGCATAGGCGTCCCGCGCTGCCTTGTTCCCCTCCCGGGCCTTCTTCTTGTTGTAGGTGTCGAGTTTCTTGATGCGGTTTCGGATCGTGTTTGGATGAGGGGGCTCCAGCCCGAGCTTGTTACAGAGCATCTCAATTTCACGGATGACCTTGGCGGGCTTCTTCTTTTGCTTGGTCAGGTAATGGACCTTGATCATGTCGGTGACCACGTCCTCCAGCTTTTTCGGGAGGCCGATCCGCCCTTTGTCTTTTCGGGTTTGTCGTACGAAGACAGATACCCGTCCAACCCGATCGAAATCGCGTAGCCACCGATAGATCGTGGAGACGCCGACATCGTGCCTTTCGGCACAGGCACGCACGTCAGCCTCTGTGCGGCGCGCAAGCGCCAGCAGGGGCTTGATGATTTCGAACGTCCGGTGGGCTTGCTCCAACCGATCATTTGCCACGGCAGCCAGATCGGGATGCGCGACGGCCGGTCTTTCTGAATACGGAGAGAGGTCTGCGATCGGCGCTTGAAGTACCTTGCCTGACTCTGGATCCGAAAGCGTCACCGAGACGAAATCCGTCGACTCCTGGCAAATGACATGACGACGACCGCGGTAGAGGACGGCAGATCCGTAGTCCAGCGTCAGGCGGGGCGTCTGATCGGTCATCGCAGGCTCCAAAGGCGGGAGGACATCGAGAGCGGCGACTGCAAGTCCGCTCCGATCTGAAAGCGGGCGACCAGGTGCCAAATGGTGGGAAGCCATTCAGCCTGGATGTTGGGGTCAGGTGTGACGTGTCGGAGCAAATCGCTGGGCGTTGTGTCCTTCAGCCGTTCTACGAGTGCCAAGATGTGTACGGCTTGATCGGCCGGAACGGTTCTGCGGCGAAACGGGAGGAGAAACTTGGCAGCCTCCAGGAGCGGCCCGCGAATTTCCACCTCGGTCATCAGGCGGAAGCGCCATCCCTTTTGCCGTGCGTAGCGGATTGCTTGGCGGAACTTGGGGTGAAGCTCGGACCACTGCTCTTTCAGGTCTGACCTATACTTGACCTCACAGAGCCAAGGTTTCTGGCCCGCGGCGTCGTGGAAGGAAACCCAAGTATCAGGAGTGTAGCTGCGCTTGGTTCCGGCATCATCCCGCCAGTTGAGGGTTAGCGGTTGCACCTCGAACGCAGCGACGTCGGGGGAGAACTCCAGCAGTCGCAGGAAGTCACGCTCCAGCGTGGATTCAAACTGCGCTTGGCCAAGGGCCTTTGTCGCAGCCGAGATTCCTGTGACGTTGCGATAGTTCTTCTTGATCTTCCGGACAGGCATGAGGAACGGTCCAAAACATCGATGTAATATATTAAACCGTTCTCGAAATATGATGTACAGCTATCGCTGAGCGATGTGGGCTTCCTGAGGCCTTGTGCGATGTGCTCTCACTGATCGTTGTAATTCATAGTCGCTGAAAATTCCAACGATAAAAGCTAACGAACAACGATCTAGACTAATTTCTATTGATCATCGCTACCAGTCAGTAGCCACATAAAAAAGCCACTCGCAAGAGTGGCTTTTTTATGTCGGGTATTCGGCTGCAGCTGTCAGTCATGCCTAACACGTAGAGCTTCCGTTGCCGGCCAGAAGCGGTCGTTGAGCGATTCCCCCAAAAGCCGACGAATGCGGCCCAATTTATGCTAGTGTTCTTGCCTGCCGCTTTTCACGACTTTTTAGTAGTCACGTTTTCTAGGTCTTAACCCATGAAGACACGTAACGGTGCCGGGTTTCGGCGATATGACAATCCTAAGTTAGGGAGACAGGTGCCGAGTTAGGGCGCAGTACTGTCTCCCTAAATCAAAGTTCGCTGTCTTACAACCATTGGAGATGACCCTGTGTCAGCAATAGTCCCCCATCCACTTGAACCTATGCTTCCGGCACTGCCGACAACTATTCTGCCGGCGATCACGGCGCTCACTACATCTCTGGGGATTCCGCGAACCGTTCTCGCGAGTGATGAAGAAATTCAATACGCTTGGCGCGATTTGCCACGTGAGCTTAGAGATGTGCCTGTAGCCCTTAGAGGTGAACTGGTAGCCAGAATGTGCGTTGCTGTAAGTACAGGGCTCTTCGATGGAGCAATGAATTACATCTGGAATGCAGCGATCCTTCAGCTCCGAACGAAAGTAAGAAATTTCGGCCTGCCAATCGTTGCCCAGATTACTCAGTCAGATTTTGAAGAAAAGCACCTGCTGGAACTTCAAGACAGTCGATTGCTAGAACTGTGCTTAAAGCTAAATCTCGTCAATGAGGACGGTTTCTTTTTCCTGGATCAATGCCGCGACGTCCGAAACAATTTTTCGGCTGCACATCCCACCCTCGGAACGGTAAACGACCGCGAGTTCACCACCTTTTTAAATCGTTGTGTTCGCTATGCGCTCGCTGATGCGTCGTCACCGAAGGGCGTCGACATCGGCGCCTTTATTTCGGCAGTTAAGGGCGCACGCTTCAACGCAAACCAGTGCGGTGTCTGGGTTCATCGCCTTGGCGAAACCCATGACGCACAGCGCCAAATGCTCGTCGGGATGATTCATGGCATCTACTGCGATCCAAATACGTCGGAGCCTTCCCGGCTAAATGCGTTTGACATCTGCAATTCGCTAAAAGCTGGATTCACCGCCGCGTTGCGTTCGGATCTCATCAACAAGCACAGCGAGTACGCGGCCAAAGGCGACGAGCCGCGACATACAGCGTCGCTACAGTTCTTCGAGAAGCTTGGACTTCTTACATTACTGAATGAATCTGAGCAACATGCAGTTTTCTATCGTGCCGTCGAGCGTCTTTGGAACGTTCACAACGGGATGAACAACTTCTACAACGAACCTCCGTTTGCTGAGCGCTTGCTCGAACTCTCACGACAAGGCGCAGTTCCAGAAACAGTGCAAGAAACATTTGTTCAGGTTGTCGTTTGTTGCAATGTCGGCAACAGATACGGTGTTTCATGGGCCGCTGCTACGAGCTACGACCAAATCATTAAGTCGTTCTCACCCCGCGAAATCGCTACGATGATTCGCATCGCGTCGTCACCAGCAACCACATTGGGGCAGCGTCTTAACAGCTTTCCATCTTGCCGCCAACGATTCAAACAGAACTTGGCGCTCATCGATCCAGCGAGTGTTCCAAGCGGCGTAAAGGCCGACTACGAGAAATTTCTCAAGTGAGCGCTAAGACGGCGAACCCGGCAGTCGAGCGGACCTGCGCGAAAAGCCGTGCAGGCCGCTCACTTCTACGTTAGCTATCAAAGGAAGAAATGAGGGTCTGGAATTGAAATCAATTTGGGATGCTTCTATGGATACCGTTTACTACACCGCTCATGAGGCGTGGTTACGGGTTCCATGCAAGGTAACCATTGAGGGCGAAATGATCTCTGTTTCTTACGACATCGACGGAGTGAACTACCGATACGCTGGACGAGAACTTGCTCCTGGACATTTTGAACTCTCGTTAGATAACGGCAACGGCCGTGCATCTCTCCATATGTTTCCAAACAGTAAGTGGATTGAAGGGTATTGGGTAGAGGATGGAGCAGAAGGATTCTGGCGCATTTTTCTCAAAGAAGAAATCCGGAACCTCAATGACTAACCCAGCAGTCAAACGACCGTTAAAAGCTACGCTTTTACCGTCCGCTTCCTTTCACGTTGAGCGTCTGCTTCTGACTGAGACGAACTACCGCTTTGGGTCGAAAGTTGTCGTAGTTGGGCGAAATAGCTGGCGATTGATCTCTGAAAATACCAATGGCCGGTCTGCAACCAGAGCCGGCCATTTTCCCCTGGTAAGGTCAGCGGCCGTTACGACCGAGCAGTTCTCACGGTAAGGCGGGAATTGGTCGTGAACTGCCTGATGATTGAACCTTTGGATTGGAGCGAGCTAACGATCATGAACGGGCTCTAAGTGAAAAGCTGCACAATCCCCTGATTTAGCCCCCTGCCTCAAGTAGCGATTTCATACCCATATCGGGTTCGATGCCGCAAGCTCTGCACCAGTCCATATAAAACAGCAAATCCACATACCGTTCTCCCCGCTCGATCTTGGAGACGTAGGACTGATCCTCTCCGATACGATCGGCCAACTCGGTCTGTGACAATTCTGCAGCTTGTCGCAAGCTTTTCAGGTGTTGCCTGAGCACGATGTAGCGTTGGTGGTGGATTGAAGTGACCATCGGGTCAAGATAAAGGTCACTTTGGAATAGGTCGTTTCGGCCTTTTTCATGTATCATCATTCTCCCGTTCGTCATCAATGTTGCTTGTTCACGTTGTGGGGAGGTGATGCTTGAAAAGCTTGGCTTGACCGCTCCTGTAGTTTTCATTCTTGGCGGTTGCGCTTCCACTCTGGCGATCAGCGCCGCTGATCCATGTCCTTGTCGATGAATGAAAACTTGTTAAGGCCTCGGTCTTGATCGATAGCAGTCGGACGACTGTGGACCATCCATGAAAGTCATAAGGCCGAAAACTGCTTCCCGGGGCTGAATCGGGGAGCAGATAGGGCAAAAGGATCATCATGCGCTACGTGAATACTCGGGAAGGCAACGCGGCAAATATCGAGCAGGATCGTTCGGGCAAACGCGATGAAGTAGTCATGCCCTGCCTGTTTTGCGGTGCCGATCAAGTCATTTCCATGAAGCTGGACGAAGGCGTATGGGCCGTTTGTTGCAGCGGGTGCGGCACCATCGGCCCCCATGGCCGGACTGTGCAACTGGCGGAAGCCCTCTGGAATTCTCCGGTTCAGCGTCAAGCCTTGCCGTAGCCGCTCGGCAAGATGTCTGCGGAGGGCAGAAAGCCCAACCTCCCATAGGCGGGCGGATGGGCCTTGGAGATTGCATCGGGCCGTCCCGCGAGTGGATCGCTTGGACGGCAGGGGCCGGAAACCCGCCGGAACTCCAATCGAAGACGATACGAAATTGCCGCTATCGCCTCACACCCTGGCCCGCGCCATGTGCAGCTTCTTGTAGCTGTCCACCAGCCGCTGGTGCCGATCCAGCCCTTCCAGCTTCATGCTCGTCGGCGTCAGGCCGTGGAAGCGCACGCTGCCGTCCACCGAGCCGATCGCTGCGTCCATCCGTTCGTCGCCGAACATGCGGCGGAAGTTGGCTTCGTAATCGGCCAGTTCCAGGTCGTCGTCCAGCACCACTTCCAGCACGACATTCAGGGCCTGATAGAACAATCCGCGCTCGGCGGTGTTTTCGTTGTATTGCAGGAAGGCGCCGACCAGATCGTGGGCCTCCTCGAATTGCCTGAGGGCCAGATGGATCAGCAGTTTCAGTTCCAGAACCGTGAGTTGGCCCCAGACCGTGTTCTCGTCGAACTCGACGCCGATCAGGGTGACGATGTCGGTGTAATCGTCGAGTTCGCTCTTTTCCAGACGTTCCAACAGCGCTTCCAGGCCGGCATCGTCGAGGCGGTGCAGGTTCAGGATGTCCTCGCGGAACGCCAGCGCCTTGTTGGTGTTGTCCCAGATCAGGTCGTCCACCGGGTAGATTTCCGAATAGCCCGGCACCAGGATGCGGCAGGCGGTGGCGCCGAGTTGGTCGTACACCGCCATGTAGGTTTCCTTGCCCATGTCTTCGAGGATGCCGAACAGGGTGGCGGCTTCGTCGGCGTTGGAATTTTCACCCTGGCCGGAGAAGTCCCACTCGACGAAGTCGTAATCGGCCTTGGCGCTGAAGAAGCGCCAGGAAACCACGCCGCTGGAGTCGATGAAGTGCTCGACGAAGTTGTTGGGCTCGGTGACGGCCTGGCTTTCGAAGGTGGGCCGGGGCAGGTCGTTGAGGCCCTCGAAACTGCGGCCCTGCAGCAGTTCGGTGAGGCTGCGTTCCAGCGCCACTTCCAGGCTGGGGTGCGCGCCGAAGGAGGCGAAGACGCCGCCGGTGCGCGGGTTCATCAGGGTGACGCACATCACCGGGAACTGGCCGCCCAGGGAGGCATCCTTCACCAGCACCGGGAAGCCCTGCGCTTCCAGGCCCTGGATGCCGGCGACGATGCCCGGGTACTTGGCGAGCACTTCCTGCGGCACGTCGGGCAGGGCGATTTCGCCTTCGAGGATTTCGCGCTTGACCGCCCGCTCGAAGATTTCCGAGAGGCATTGCACCTGGGCTTCGGCCAGCGTGTTGCCGGCGCTCATGCCGTTGCTGAGGTAGAGGTTGTCGATCAGGTTGGAGGGGAAATACACCACCTCGCCGTCAGACTGGCGCGTAAACGGCAGCGAACAGATGCCGCGCTGCGCGTTGCCGGAATTGGTGTCGATCAGGTGGGCGCCGCGCAGTTCGCCGTCCGGGTTGTAAATCGCCCGGCAGTGGTCGTCGAGAATTTCCTTTGGCAGCGCATCCCTGCGGCCGGGCTTGAACCAGCGCTCGTTCGGGTAGTGCACGAAGGGGGCGTTGGCGATCTCTTCGCCCCAGAACTGGTGGGTGTAGAAATGGTTGCAGCTCAGGCGCTCGATGTACTCGCCCAGCGCCGAGGCCAGCGCGCTTTCCTTGCTGGCGCCCTTGCCGTTGGTGAAGCACATGGACGAATGCGCGTCGCGGATGTGCAGGGACCACACGTTGGGCACCAGATTGCGCCAGGAGGCGATCTCGATCTTGATGCCCAGGCCCGCCAGGAAGGCGGACATATTGGCGATGGTCTGCTCCAGCGGCAGGTCCTTGCCGGCGATGTAGGTGCTGGCGCCGGAGGCGGGATCGAGCGTCAGCAGGGCCTGGGCGTCGGCGTCGAGGTTTTCCACTTCCTCGATGACGAACTCGGGGCCGGTCTGCACCACCTTCTTCACCGTGCAGCGGTCGATGGAGCGCAGGATGCCGAGCCGGTCCTTCTCGGAAATGTCCGCCGGCAGTTCGACCTGGATCTTGAAAATCTGCCGGTAGCGGTTTTCCGGATCGACGATGTTGTTCTGCGACAGGCGGATGTTGTCGGTCGGGATGTTGCGCGTGTCGCAGTAGAGCTTGACGAAGTAGGCCGCGCACAGCGCCGACGACGCCAGGAAGTAGTCGAAGGGGCCGGGGGCCGAGCCGTCGCCCTTGTAGCGGATGGGCTGGTCGGCGATGACCGTGAAGTCGTCGAACTTGGCCTCCAGACGCAGCTTGTCGAGAAAATTGACCTTGATTTCCATGGCGAATCCAAATGGCGCTTGAAGCGAATAAAACGAAATGGCCGCCATTATCCGGCTTTCCCGGGCGAAAGCCTCGCTTCTCGGCGCTTCGGGGCGCGGGAATGTTCGCGGTGCGAAGCGGCTGCCGGGCAGGAGAAGGGGCCGCACAAGGGGCTGCACAGGGGGCGGGGGCGCGATTTCCGGCGCTGCCGCACCGGTGCTTTTCGCTGAACGCGCCAAGCGGGCGTCTGTTCCGTCCGTTTCTTTTGCCCGCCGCAAACGGTGCTTTTCCTCCCCGCCCGCGTACCGTCCGCCCCGGCAACTTTCACCAGCACGGGAGGTCGCATTGAAACCCCTCCGTCCGTACCGCATTTCGCCTCGTACGCCGGCTCGGTAATCCAAAGGAGGCTCTATGCAACTCAAGGACAAAGTCGCCGTGATCACTGGCGCGGCCAGCGGAATCGGCAAGGAAATCGCCTGCGAATACGCGCGGCAGGGTGCCAAGGTGGTGATCGCCGATCTGGCGCTCGACGCGGCCGGCGCAACGGCCGGCGAAATCAATCAGGCGGGCGGCAAGGCGATTCCCGTCGCCATGGACGTGACCAGCGAGGCGCAGGTGGACGACGGGGTGGCGGCGGCCGTCGAGGCGTTCGGCGGCGTCGATATCCTGATCAGCAACGCCGGCATCCAGATCATCGCCCCGGTCGTCGAGTTGAGTTTCGCGCACTGGAAGAAGATGCTCGCCATCCAGCTCGACGGCGCCTTCCTGACGACGCGCGCCTGCATGCGCGAGATGATCAAGGGCGGGCGCGGCGGCAGCGTGATCTACATGGGGTCGGTGCATTCGCACGAGGCGTCGCCGCTGAAAAGCGCCTACGTCACGGCCAAGCACGGCCTGCTCGGGCTGGCCCGCGTCGTCGCCAAGGAAGGCGCGAAGGACCGCATCCGCGCCAACGTGATCTGCCCCGGCTACGTGCGCACGCCGCTGGTCGACAAACAGATTCCGGAGCAGGCGGCGCAGCTGAAGATCAGCGAGGCGGACGTCGTCAGGAACGTGATGCTCAGGGAAACCATCGACGGCGAATTCACGACGACGCAGGACGTGGCGCAGACGGCCGTCTGGCTGGCCGCCTTCCCGACGACGGCGCTCAGCGGCCAGTCCATCCTCGTCAGCCACGGCTGGCACATGCAGTAGCGCCGGGGCGCCGGATTCGGCGCCGTGCGGAGTGCGGCGGTGCGCGGCGTTCGCCTGCGCCGCAGGGGCCTGCGCGGGCGGGTGCCCGTGGGCGCGGAGGAAAGTCGTTGGAAGAGAACCGGAAGCTGGCCGGCAGACGCCCGCACGGCGGACGCTCAGAACTCCTGACGCACCCGCCAGTAGCTCGCGAAGCGCGGCAGACCGTTGCGGTTCAGTTCGCGGTAGCGGTAGGTGATTGTGCTGCCGATGGGCGGCGGGCTTTCGCGCTCGGCGTCGCTGAAGCCGGTGCCGATGCGGAAGCGGCGGCCGTCGGCGCTTTCCACGCGCAGCGCGCCGAGCCGGCCGCGATGGCGCCCGCGTCCGGCCTCGTGGCCGATCACCGTGGCCTCGGCGTCGAGCCAGGGCTTGACCTTGAGCAGCGCCGGATTTCGCCCGCTCAGGTAGGGCGCGTCGGCGCGGTGCAGCATCAGTCCCTCGCCGCCGGCGCGAAGCACCTCGGCGAGCTTGGCCCGCAGCGCGGCGCGGTCGGCGACGCGATACTGCTCGACGGCGCCCAGCCAGCCGACGCCGCTGCTTGCGACGACGACGCGCAGCGCGTGCAGGCGGGCGCTGAAATCGCCCGCCGCGCCGGGCAGTTCGAAGACCATGAAGCGCACCTGCCGCCATTCGGCGTCGACCGGCTGCTGCCGGCGCACGATGCCCGAGAGCGCGTCGAAGCGCCCGCGCCCCAGCCAAAGTTCGCCGTCCAGCGCCTGCCCGGCCGGCAGGCCGCGTACGAACCAGTCCGGCGCACGCACCGGGCGGCCGCTGCGGAAATACAGTTGCCGCCCGTCCCACAGCGCGCGCACGCCGTCGAGCTTTTCGCTGACCCAGTAGTCGGCGGGATCGACCTGCCCGCTGTCGGTTTCGGCGAGCAGCAGAGGCGGCGGCACGGGCGCCGGCGCGGCGTTGCCCGCCGGGGGGCAGATCAGTGCGCCGAGCAGAACGAGCGCTGCCAGGAGCGGGCGCGGGCGGAAAGTGCGGCGCATGGGCGGCATCGGGCGGCGGGCGGGCATCAGGCGGCGAAGCGGGCGTGCAGGCCGCTGCGCCGGATGCCGAGCTTTTCCAGCTCCGCCACCGCGAAGACCAGCAGGCCGGCGCCGAGCACCTTGCTCCATTCGAGCGGCGACAGGTCGGCCGAGCCGAAGATCGACTGCATCGCCGGCAAATGGGTGAAGGCCAGCTGCAGCGGAACGCAGGCGGCGACGGCGAGCAGCGCGTGGCGGTTGCCGGTCAGCCCGGCGCGGTTGGCGACCGGGGCGAAGATGAAGCGGCTGTTGATCAGATAGAACATTTCGGCGGCGACCACCGCGTTGACCGCCATCGTGCGCGCCGTCTCGACGCTCGTGCCGTTCTCCAGCTCCCACAGGAAAAGGCCGAGCGCGCCGCTCATCATGAGGACGGAGACCATTACCACGCGCCAGACGAAGAAGCCCGAGAGCAGCGCGTTGCCCGGCGGCCGGGGCGGGCGCGTCATGATGCCGCGCTCGGCCGGCTCGAAGGCGAGCGCCAGCCCGAGCGTGCTGGAGGTCACCATGTTGATCCACAGCACCTGCGCCGGGGTGAGCGGCAGCGTCAGCTCGAAGAGGATCGCGGCGATCACCACCAGCGCCTCGCCGCCGTTGGTCGGCAGCATGAAGAGGATGAACTTCCTGAGGTTGTCGTAGACCGCGCGCCCTTCGCGCACGGCGTGGGCGAGCGTGGCGAAATTGTCGTCGGCGAGCACCATGTCGGCGGCCTCCTTGGCCGCTTCGGTGCCCTTCTTGCCCATCGCCACGCCGACGTCGGCGCGTTTGAGCGCGGGCGCGTCGTTCACGCCGTCGCCGGTCATCGCCACCACCTGGCCGTCGTCCTGCAGGGCCTGAACGAGGCGCAGCTTGTGTTCCGGGCTGGCGCGCGCGAACACGTCGACCTCCATCGCCACGCGGCGCAGCGCGCCGTCGTCCATCAGCGCGATCTCGGCGCCGGTGATCGCCGGCCTGCCGACGCCGATCGCCAGCTGCGCGCCAATGGCGCGCGCCGTTTCGACGTGGTCGCCGGTGATCATCTTGACGCGGATGCCGGCGCGGTGGCACTCGCCGACGGCGGCGACGGCTTCCGCGCGCGGCGGGTCGACGATGCCGACCAGGGCGAGCAGCAGATAGCCCGTTTCGACGTCCGCGAAGCCGAGGCGTGCGCCGGCCGGCGCGCCGCGCTTGCAGGCGAGCGCCAGCAGGCGCAGGCCCTGCGCCGCCGTGTCGGTGGCCATGCGCCGCCAGTAGTCGACGTCGAGCGGGCGCTCGCCGTCGTGGGCCAGTTGCCGCGCGCAGATGTCGAGGATGCGCTCCGGAGCGCCCTTGACGAAGAGCCAGGGATCGCCGTCGGAATCGCGCTGGAAGGTCGCCATGAAGCGGTGCTCGGACTCGAAGGGAATGCTGTCCTGGCGCGGCCAGGCGGCTTCGCCCGCGGCCTGCGGGAAGGCGGCCTTCTCGCCGAGCACGAGCAGCGCGCCTTCGGTCGGGTCGCCCTCGACGCTCCACAGGCCGTCCTCCTCGCGCAGGCGCGCGTCGTTGCACAGCACGCCGGCGCGCACGGCGAGCGCCAGCGCCGGGTAGCGTTCGGGATTGACGATCCGGCCGTCGACGCTGAAGTCGCCGACGGGCGCGTAGCCGACACCGCCGACGTCGAAAACGTGGCCGGCGCAGACCACGCGCTGCACGGTCATTTCGTTGCGCGTCAGGGTGCCGGTCTTGTCCGAGCAGACGACCGTTACCGAACCCAGCGTCTCGACCGCCGGCAGGCGGCGGATGATCGCGTTGCGCCGCGCCATGCGCTGCACGCCGAGGGCGAGCGTCACCGTCATGATCGCCGGCAGCCCCTCGGGAATCGCCGATGCGGCGAGCGCCACGACCATCATGAACATTTCGGCGGCGGCGTGGCCGCGCCACAGGGTGCCGAGCAGGAAGGTGGCGGCGGATGCGCCGACGATGCTCAGCGCGAGCACGCGTCCGAAGCGGTCGATCTGACGCAGCAGCGGCGTGCTCAGGTTGCGGATGCCGCTCAGCATCGCGTCGATCCTGCCCAGTTCGGTCGCCGCGCCGGTGGCCACGGCGATGCCGCTGGCCTGTCCGTGCACGACCAGGGTGCCCGAATAGGCCATGCCGAAGCGGTCGCCGAGCGGCGCCTCGCGCGCCACCGCGTCGCATGCCTTGTCGACCGGCAGCGATTCGCCGGTCAGCGCCGCCTCGTCGACGCGCAGCTCCTTCACGGAAATCAGCCGCAGGTCGGCCGGAACGCGGTCACCGGAGGCGAGCAGGACGACGTCGCCCGGCACCAAGCCGGCGGCGTCGATCTCGCGCCGCTCGCCGTCGCGCAGGACCGTCGCGTGCGGCGCGAGCATCGAGTGGATGGCCTCCAGTGCCGTCTCGGCCTTGCCTTCCTGGATGAAGCCGATGAGCGCGTTGACCAGCACCGCGCCGAGCAGCACGCCGGTATCGACCCAGTGGCCGAGAAAGCCGGTGATTGCGGCGGCGCCGAGCATCACGTAGAGCAGGATGTTGTGGAACTGCAGCAGCAGGCGCAGCAGCGGGCCGTGCCGCTTCGGCGGGGCGAGCCGGTTGGGGCCGTAGCGGTCGAGGCGGCGGGCGGCCTCGGCGGCGGCGAGGCCGCCCGCGCCCGTTTGCAGTCGCCGCGCGGCTTCTTCCGGCGTGAGCGTGTGCCAGGGTGCGTCGGGCAGCGATTCGGTCTGGGCGGCTGGGCGGGCAGTCATCTGGGCGGACCTTTCTGCGGCGTGAGCGAAAGCGCCCGGAAATTTTAACCCGCTCCCGGGCATCCCGTCGGCATCGCGCGGCGGCCGCCGGCCGCTGCCGCCTTCATGCGCCCTGCCGTTCCGGCGCGGTTGCGAAAGCGTCGCCCGGCGAGCTAAGCTTTCTCCCCCGCGCGATGCGCGAACCCCACCGAGGAGATTGAGCATGCGCCGTATCGCCGGAATAGTCTGTGGTCTCGTCCTCAGCGCGCAGGCGCTCGCCGTCGGCCTCGCCGACCTGTCGAACAAGGACGCCGCCGCCGGCCTCAAGGAAGCGCTCGGCAAGGGCGCCGAAGCGGCGGTCGCGCAGCTCGGCAAGCGCGACGGTTTCATGGGCGACGCGCGCGTGAAGATTCCGCTGCCCGATTCGCTGCGCGCCGGCGAGAAGATGATGCGCACCTTCGGCATGGGCAAGCAGGCCGACGAGCTGGTCGAAACGATGAACCGCGCCGCCGAGAGCGCCGTCGTCGAGGCCAGGCCGATCCTCGTCAACGCCGTGAAGAGCATGAGCTTCGCCGACGCCAAGGAAATCCTCGCCGGCGGCGACGACGCGGCGACGCAGTACTTCAAGCGCACCACGGCGACGCCGATCGGCGCCAAGTTCCTGCCCATCGTCAAGAAGGCGACGGCCAAGGTGCAGCTCGCCGACAAGTACAACCAGTTCGCCGGCAAGGCCGCGAAGATGGGTCTCGTCGACGAGAAGGACGCCAACCTCGATTCCTACGTCACGCAGAAGGCGCTCGACGGCCTCTACCTGATGATCGCCGAGCAGGAGAAGGCGATCCGCAAGGACCCGGTGGGCAGCGGCTCCAAGCTGCTGCAGACGGTGTTCGGCGCCATCGGCAGGTAGCGCGCCGGGACGCCTCGGGTCGCTGGCCGCTGGGCGCGGGAGGTGCCGCCCGTCGCTTCGTCCGTCGCGGAGCGATCCGGCGATCCGGAATTTTCAAGGTTCTTTCATGAGCAACGCCAAAAATCACGCGGAGATGATGCTGATCAGCCGCCGCGTCAAACCCGGGCACGAGGCCGCCTTCGAGCGCCTGATGACGGACTTCATCGCCGCCGCAGCCGCTTTCCCGGGCTGCCTCGGCGCGCAGCTGGTGCATCCGGGCGACGAGCCGGACGTCGCCGACAACCTGCATCACGCCTTGCTGGCGTTCGAGAGCGCGGATCGCCTGCGGGCCTGGCAGGGTTCGCCCGAGCGCGCCGCGGGGCTGGCGGCCGTCGCGCCGCACGTCGAGGGGCGCGAGGTCGTGCGCGGAATTTCCGGGCTGGCCCATTGGTTTCAACCGCCGGGCGACGCCGCGCCGGCGCAGCCGCCGCGCTGGAAGGTGGCGGTCGTCACCTGGCTGGGCATTTTCCCCACGGTCTATGGCCTGTTCTTCCTGTTGGGCGACATCCTGGCGCCGCTGTCCTTGCTGGCGCGCATCTTCGTTCTGACCGTGCTGGTGGTGGCGCTCATGACCTGGGTGGTCGCGCCGCGCCTGACGCGCCTGTTCAAACCCTGGCTGTATTCCGCCGGCGCGCCCAGGCCTTGAGCCGCCGGCTCCGGCACGCTATGGGCCGGGGCCGCACGCGGGCTGCGGGCGTGCGCGCCGGGTTCCGATCCGTGCTTATCCCTGATCCGGACCGGTAGCGTCGGCGCGCCGAAGCCGCGTGTTAAAATCAGGCCCGTTTTTCCCCCGCCGTTCCCCTCCCCCATGTCAGCCCAACTCAACGCGCCGCAGCGCGAAGCGATCCGCTATCTCGACGGTCCCCTGCTCGTGCTCGCCGGCGCCGGCAGCGGCAAGACGCGCGTGATCACGCAGAAGATCGCCTACCTGATCCAGGACTGCGGCTTCAATCCGCGCAACATCGCCGCCATCACCTTCACCAACAAGGCGGCCAAGGAGATGCAGGAGCGCGTGGACAAGGTGCTCGAAGGCGGTTCGGCCAAAGGGCTGACGATCTCGACCTTCCACTCGCTCGGCGTGCGCATCCTGCGCGAGGAAGCGACGGCGCTCGGCTACAAGCCGAAGTTCTCGATCTTCGATTCGGCCGACTGCTACGGCATCGTCTCCGACCTCGCCGGCAGCGTCGACAAGGCGACCATCCGCAAGCTGCAGAGCACCATCTCGAACTGGAAGAACGCGCTGGTGACGCCGGACTGGGCGCTGAAGAACGCGCAGGACGAGACCGAAGCGCTCGCCGCGCGCGCCTATACGAGCTATGCGGCGACGCTGAAGGCCTATCAGGCGGTCGACTTCGACGACCTCATCTCGCTGCCCGTCGAGCTCTTCGAGAACCACCCGGAAGTGCTCGGCAAGTGGCAGAACCGCCTGCGCTACCTGCTCGTCGACGAATACCAGGACACCAACGCCTGCCAGTACAAGCTGCTCAAGCTGCTGGCCGGGCCGCGCGCCGCCTTCACGGCGGTGGGCGACGACGACCAGGCGATCTACGGCTGGCGCGGCGCCGACATCGAGAACCTGCGCGGCCTGCCGAAGGACTACCCGCAGCTCAAGGTGATCAAGCTCGAACAGAACTACCGCTCGACGGTGCGCATCCTGAAGGCCGCCAACGCGCTGATCGCGCACAACGAGAAGCTGTTCGAGAAGAAGCTGTGGTCCGACCTCGGCTACGGTGACCCGATCACCGTCACCGTCTGCAAGGACGGCGAACACGAGGCCGAATCGGTGGTCATGAAGCTGATGGCGCACAAGTTCGAGCACCGCACGGCCTTCTCCGACTACGCCATCCTCTACCGGGGCAACTTCCAGGCGCGCGTGCTCGAACAGTTCCTGCGCAACCAGCGCGTGCCCTACCTGCTCTCGGGCGGCCAGTCCTTCTTCGAGAAAGCGGAAATCAAGGACATCACCTCCTACCTGCGCCTGCTCGCCAACCAGGACGACGACCCGGCCTTCATCCGCGCCGTCACCACACCCAAGCGCGGCGTCGGCGGCAGCACGCTCGAAGCGCTCGGCACCTACGCCGGCGAGCGCCACATCCCGCTGTTCACCGCCGTCTTCGAGGAAGGCTTCGCGCACCGCGTGCAGCCGCGCCAGCTCGCGCCGCTGATCGAGTTCTGCGAGTTCATCAACCGCATGGAGTGGCGCGCCGCGCGCGAGCCGGTGGGGCAGGTGCTGCCCGATCTGCTCAACGCCATCGGCTACGAGGCCTGGCTGTACGACCACGAGGAGCCGCGCGCCGCGCAGAGCAAGTGGGGCAACGTCCAGGAATTCACCAACTGGCTGGTGAAAAAGGGCGAGGAGGACGAGAAGACGCTGATCGAGCTGACGCAGATGATCGCCCTCATCAACATGCTCGATAAGCAGAAGGACGGCGAGACGATCGACGCCGTCCAGCTGTCCACGCTGCACGCCGCCAAGGGGCTCGAATACAAGCACGTCTTCCTGATCGGCATCGAGGAAGGCGTGCTGCCGCACCGCGAGTCGCAGGACCCGGTCAAGCTCGAGGAAGAGCGCCGCCTGATGTACGTCGGTATCACCCGCGCGCAGCGCTCGCTGCACCTCACCTACTGCGAGAAGCGCAAGCAGGGCAAGGAGATGATTTCCTGCGAGGCCTCGCGCTTCATCGCCGAGATGGGCAAGGAAGACCTGCGCTTCTCGGGCGGCAGCGCGCAGAGCGTTCCCGACAAGGCCGGCGGCAGCGCCCGCCTGGAAGCGATGAAGGCGATGCTCGCGGCGAACAAGTCGTAGCGTCCGCCGCGCCGCCCGTGCGCGCCGCGCTACGGCGAACGCCCGCAGGCTGCGGACGCCGCCGTCACACGGCGTCACGCAGCGTTACGCTTCTGATGACATCCGCCCGACAACTCCCCGCGTTAATGCTAGCAAGGCCGGAAGAAACGACATCGTTCCACTGACCGACCGAGCTGAACCCCATCTAACGTCAGGAGATACATCATGCTGAAGAACATCGTTGCCCTCGCCATCGCCGCCGCTTTCGGTACCGCCGCCTACGCGCAGGCTCCCGCCGCCACCCCGGCGAAGCCGTCCGAAATGACCAAGCCGGCCGCCACCGCAGCGACTCCGGCGACGCCCGCCGCGCCGGCCGCCAAGGCCGAAGAGAAGAAGCCCGAAGCCGCCGCCGAAATGCACAAGGCCGACAAGAAGCATCACGGCAAGAAGAAGGAAAAGCACGCCGAGAAGCACAGCGAAACGGCTCCGGCCACGCCTGCCGCCCCGGCTGCCAAGTAGTCAGCGGCAGAGCGCCCGCTCAGGCGCGCGGCGGATCGTCCGACGATCCGCCGCAAACAAAAAGGCGACCCGCGGGTCGCCTTTTTACATGCCGTGTCGGGCGGCTTACTTGGAGAGACCGACCAGATGATCGACCGCCGCCTTCAGTTCGGCGTCGGAGAGGTCGGCGGCGCCGCCCTTCGGGGGCATCGCGCCCTTGCCTTCGGTCGCGTGCTTGAGCAGCGTCGCGGCGCCCTGCGCGATGCGCGGCGCCCAGGCGGCCTTGTCGCCGGTCTTCGGCGCACCGGCCACGCCGCTCGCGTGGCAGGCCATGCACACCGTGTTGTAGATCGCGGCGCCGTCGCGCGGCTTGCCGTCGGAAGGCGCGGCGGCGGCCTTCTGCATCTCGACCTTCGCCACCGGCTGAATCCGGACATCGGCCTCGTCGCTCAGGTCGGCCTTGCTGCCGCCCTTGCCGAGCTGGGAGAGCGGCCAGATCAGGACGATCAGGACGATCGCCACGATGCTGGTGATGACCATGCTCTTCGTCGAGGAGTTGTCTTTTTCAGCCATGTTGAATCCTTCTGTGGGTATCGGGTAAAGCGCTGATTATAACGTGCAATCGGCACCCCCCCAAAGCGCCGGGATGGACGCCCCGGGGCAAACCGGCTATGCTTACACCCCTCCGCGCGCCCGTAGCTCAGCTGGATAGAGTACTGCCCTCCGAAGGCAGGGGTCGAACGTTCGAATCGTTTCGGGCGCGCCAGTCTTACCGATAACGGGCACTTCGTTCGAGGTGCCCGTTGCCATTTCAGCGCTTGCCTGCCTTGCGCAAGCGCCGTCCCGCCCGCGGGATGTTTTGCGCACCTGTCGCGCGGCCCTCGCGGTCGCCGGCCTGGACAATGGGTCGTTATGAAGCCGAAGCCCTTTTCCTTCCGCCGTTCGCTCGCCGTGATCGCCCTCTGCCTCGGGCTGTTCGGCGCGCATGCGCCGGTCGCCTGGACGCCCGAAGCGGCCGCGCCGCGCGGCTACCTGCTGATCGTCGGCGGCGGCGATACGCCGCCCGAGGTGCAGTCGCGCTTCCTCGCGCTGGCCGGCGGCGCCGGACGCGCGCGCGTCGCCGTCTTCCCGATGGCGAGCACGAGCGGCGACGAGGAGGCCGTCGAGGTCGCCGCCGAGCTGCAGGCGATGGGCGCCGAGGCGACGATCTTCTATCTCAGCCGCGAGGACGCGGAATCCCCCGACATCGCCGCCCGCTTCGAGGAAATCGACGGTTTCTGGTTCTGCGGCGGCGATCAGTTGCGCCTCGCCGAAATCCTGCGCGCGACGCCGGCGCTGGCGACCATCCAGCGCCGCTACTTCGCCGGCGGCGTCGTCGGCGGCACCTCGGCCGGCGCCGCCGTCATGTCGAACGCGATGCTCACCGGCAACCGCTACAGCGAGCCCGACGAAGGGGACGAGGACGCCATCCCGCGTATCGCGCGCGGCGTCTTCGAGATCGCCGAGGGCCTCGGCTTCCTGCCGGGCGCCATCGTCGACCAGCACTTCCTGCGCCGCGCGCGCCACCACCGCCTGCTCAGCGCCGTGCTCGAACGGCCCGGCCTGCTCGGCGTCGGCATCGACGAAGGCGCCGCCATCCTGGTCCGCCCCGACCGCCGCTGGGAAGTGCTCGGCGACAGCTACGTCAAGGTCTTCGACGCGCGCCGCGCGCAGATCACCTCCAGCGACGAGCCCTTCCTCGGCTCCAGCGACATCACCCTGCATCTCCTGCCGTCGCGCAGCATCTACGACCCGTCGAGCGGACGGACGATGCTGCCGGCGAGTTGAACGGAGGGCGCCGGTCTAGGCGATCTGCGCACCGCTCCGGAGAGCGGGGCCGGCGTCAAACCGGACCCTGCGGCAAGATGCATCGCTCCGGTCGCTCGGGGCAAAAAAAGGGGACTTCGATCGAAGTCCCCTTTTTCATTTCCGGGATCGCCCGTCGCCGCGTCATTCGACGCCGCGCATGCGCCCGTTCAGATGCGGTACTGCGACACCACCTGATGCATCTCCTGCGCCAGCCGCGCGAGTTCGCCGGCGGTGTCGGCGGTCGATTGCGAGGCGGAGCTGTTCTCTTCCGACATCTGCGCGATCTGCTCGACCTGATGGGCGATGCTGTTGCTCGCCATGCTCTGTTCGCGGATCGCGTCGCTGATGTCGCTGACCATGCCGACGGCCTGGCGGGAGCTGGTGCCGATCGCCTGGATCGACTGGTTGGCGTTCTCGGCGCTGCTGACGCCGGCTTCGACCTTTTCCACCATCGCCTGCATGCCCTGCACGGCGGTCTGGGCGCTGGTCTGCATTTCGGTGATCGTGCTGCCGATTTCGCGCGTCGACAGCGTCGTGCGTTCGGCGAGCTTGCGCACTTCGTCGGCGACGACGGCGAAGCCGCGCCCTTGTTCGCCGGCGCGCGCAGCCTCGATGGCGGCGTTGAGCGCGAGCAGATTGGTCTGGTCGGCGACTTCCTTGATCACGGCGACGACGCTGTTGATGCGCTCGCTCTGCTGTTCGAGGCGGGAGATCTGTTCGGCGGCGCTGCGCACGGTTTCGGCGATGCTGTTGATGCCGGCAACGGTTTCGCCAATGATCGATTCGCCCTGCTGCGCCTGCTCGCCGGAGGAAACCGAGAGCTGGTTCGCTTCGGTGGCGCGGTCGGCGACGTGGTTGATGCTGACGGTCATTTCCTCGACGGTGGCGGCCATGCTGGAGGCGGCTTCGCTCTGATGCGAGGAGGCGACGGACATCTGGTGCGCGGCCGTGGCGACGCGGTTGGCGGCGGCATTGACGGCGTTGGTGTGCTCGTTGATGTCGCGCAGGCTGCTCTGCAGGCGGTCGAGCAGGCGGTTGAAGGCGCCGGCGGCCTGGGCCACTTCGTCGCTGCCGTTCTGCGGCAGGCGGCCGGTGAAGTCGAGGCTCTTCTCGATGCGCGAGAACATGCCGACCATGCCGCCGAGCGAGCCGGAGACGTGGCGGTAGACGAAGAAGCCCAGCCCGGCGGTGAGCAGGGCGGCGACCACGATGACGAGGCTGGAGACCAGCTTGCCGCTGGCGTAGGCTTCGGCGGCCTTGTGCACTTCCTGCTCGGCGAGGACTTCGTTGTACTTGGCGTGGGCGTCGAGATTGTCGGTGATCTTCTTCGAGATGACGGCCGCCTGGGCCATGCCTGCCTTGCCGGCGTCCGCGTCGCCCGACTTGACCGCGGCGAGCGCGGTGTCGAGCAGCGGGTAGTATTCCTTGACCAGCGCCTGGCTCGTTTCGAGGTACTGGCGGTCCTTGTCGTCGCTGATCAGGCTCGTGTAGGCCTGCAGGTTCTGATCCAGTTCCTGCTTGGCGGCGGCGATGCGCTTTTCCATCTCGGGGCGCTGTTCGTCCTTGCTCAACAGGAAGGAGAGCATCTGGATGCGCACGCGCAGGTAGCTGTTCTCCATGCCGGCGACTTTGCGGATGCTGGGGATGGAATTTTCGTTGGCGTACTGCAGGTTGGCGTTGATCGAACCCATCTGATGCAGGCCGGCCACGCCGACCACGATCAGTCCCACCACGGCCACCAGAATCAGCATGGCCAAGCGTTTGGCGATAGTCATCAATTTCTTCCCAGTGTGCTGGCTTAGCCTCGGCCGGCGGGCCATACGGCGGCGGGCGGAGCCGCGCGCAATAGGACGAGTGACGTTGCTCGTCGAGGAAATCCGTTTGTCGTTTTGCGCGGCGGGGCGGCGGGGGCGAATGAGTGCGTTCGCTCCCGCGACGTTTATCCCCACATTCGCGAGGGTTGTCATTCTAACGCCGGTGATCTGCCGACCGACAGGGAAGTTTTTGCGGAACTTTTCGCCGCCGCCGGTGACGCCAAACGCAAAGGGCGCTTCCCGGGAAGCGCCCTTTCGGCGAGGCGTGGCGGCTGCGAGCCGCTCCCGCACGTGCCGGCGGGCGGTGCGGGCGGGGAGCTTCAGCGTCCGCCGCTGCCCGCGTCGGCGAAGCGGCGCCGCCGCGCGGCGAGCAGGCCGAGCAGCCCCGCGCCGAACAGGGCCAGTGCGCCGGGTTCCGGCACTTCCAGCTGCGTCACGCGGAAGGCGTAGTTGATGTAGGCGGCGCCGGTCGCGTTGTCGCGCACGTAGGCGGAAGCGCTGTTGCTCAGGCTTTCGCCGTTCCAGACGTCGTTATAGCGCACGGTGTTCGGCGCCATGTAGTCCTGCGCGAACGCCGTTCCGCCGCTCACGCCGATGATGCTGTACCAGGCCATGAAATCGATGTCGAGCGGGTTGCCGTCGCGCGTCGAAATCGCGTAGTCGCCGGCGCTGCCTCCGAACAGCAGGGCGGCGGCCTGCTGGCCCGTGTAGGCCAGGGGATCTGTGCCCCAGTCCGGGCCCTGATCGACCTGCCACTGTCCGACGTAGGTGTAGATGGGGCCGGCGATCGCGCTGCCGACCATGCAGAGCGCGAGCGCGGCGGCGGCCGCGAAGTTCTTGATCTTCATGTTTGGAATCTCCCGTTGAGTAGCGGGCAGAATTCAGCAAATTCTATGCCGTATAGATGAATCAAGGACTTGCGCGAAGTTGTAACGTTGTTGGTACTTTGGTTGTAAATATTTCCGACAGCTGTCGCCGCGAGGCGACTCAGGCCGGCAGCGCGCGTTCGACGATCGCGCGCACGTCGACGCCGCGCGGCAGCGCGCCGTACTGGTGCTGGCCGCGACAGTCGAGGCGCGCGCGGCAGAAGGCGTCGAACACCGCGGCCGGCGCGCCGTGCGCCAGTTGCGTCGCCTGCAGCGCGAGCGCCATGCGGTCGACGACGTCGCGCGCGCGGTATTCGAAGTCGCCCAGATCGCGCAGTTCGTTCTTCAACTCGACGACGTGGCGGTCGAGCGCCGCGTGCGCGCCGGCCGCCGTGCCGAGTTCGGCGAAGAAAGCGGCGACGACTTCGGGCGTCTTGCCGATGGCGCGCAGCACGTCGAGGCACTGGACGTTGCCGCTGCCCTCCCAGATCGCGTTGACCGGCGCCTCGCGGTAGAGGCGCGGCATCGGCGTGTCCTCCATGACGCCGCTGCCGCCGATGCATTCCATCGCCTCGTAGGCGTGCTGCGGCGTGCGCTTGCAGATCCAGTACTTGCCGAGCGCCGTGCCGAGGCGCACCAGCGCGTCCTCGCCGGCGTCGGCGCGGCGGTCGAGCGCGTGCGCCAGGCGCAGGCCGAGCGCGATCGCCGCTTCCGACTCGAGCGCGAGGTCGGCGAGGACGTTCTGCATCAGCGGCTGCTCGCTGAGCAGGCGGCCGAAGGCCGCGCGCTGCCGGCAGTGGTGCACGGCCTGGCTGAGCGCCATGCGCATACCGGCCGTCGAGCCGAGCATGCAGTCGAAGCGGGTCATCGCGACCATCTCGATGATGGTCGCCACGCCGCGTCCTTCGGGGCCGACGCGCCAGGCCAGCGCGCCGCGCAGCTCGGTTTCGCAGGAGGCGTTCGAGACGTTGCCCATCTTCCGCTTCAGGCGCTGGATCTGCAGCGGATTCTTGCTGCCGTCCGGGCGCCAGCGCGGCAGCAGGAAGCAGCTGAGGCCGCCGGGCGCCTGGGCGAGGACGAGGAAGGCGTCGCTCATCGGCGCCGAGACGAAATACTTGTGGCCGACGAGTTCGTAGGCGGCGCCCGGTCCTTCGACGCCGAGCGGGAAGGCGCGCGTCGTGTTGGCGCGCACGTCCGAACCGCCCTGCTTTTCGGTCATCGCCATGCCGACGGTGATGCCGGCCTTGTCGCCGGCCGGCACGTTGCGCGGGTCGTAGACGCGCGCGCCGAGCTTCGGCAGCCAGTACGCGGCGAGGCCCGGTTCGCGCTTGAGGCAGGGCTGCGCGGCGAAGGTCATGGTGATCGGACAGCCGTGCCCGGCCTCGGCCTGCGACTGCAGGTAGAAGCGCGCCGCGCGCGCGACGTGCGCGCCCTCGCCCGGCGCCGTCCACGGCGAGGCGTGCAGGCCGGCCTCGATCGCGCTCTGCATCAGCGCGTGGTAGGCCGGGTGGAAGCGCACGAGATCGACGCGCCGGCCGTAGCGGTCGTGCGTGTCGAGTTCGGGCGGGTAGCGGTTGGCGAGTTCGCCGAGTTCGAGGAAGTCGCGGCGGCCGACGCGCGCGCCGAAGCGCGTCAGTTCGTCGAGGTCGGCGACCGCCGGCGCGCCGCCGTTGCGCCGCACGCCTTCCTGCAGCGCGGGGTCGGCGAGGAAGAGGTTGTAGTCGGAAAGCTCCTGCGGCTGGTTGATGACTTCGTGGGTGACGGCGCCGTAGCGGTCGAGCGCCGCATCGTCGTCGCAGAACGGCTTTCCTTGTCGGGCTTCTTGCCGGGATTCGTTCATGGCAGCGCTGCCTCCTCTTGCGGTGGGATGCGCCGCCGCGCCGCCGTGCCCCGGGCGCGCCGCGCTCTGGGCAGTGTAGCGGGAATCGCGCGGGAGTCCAGCGCGCCGGCGGGGAAGGCGCGGCACTGCGGAGAGTGCGGGGCGTGCGGCGATGAATGCGGCGATGAATGCGGCGACGGATGCGGCGAAGTGCGCGGCGAAGTGTGCGGGAGATGCGCCGTGCGCGGGCGCCGCGCGGCGTTCAGAGGCCGCGCGCCCAGGCCGGGCGCAGCTGCGCGTCCGCGGGCCGCGCGATGGCGGCGCGCACTTCGCGCAGCAGGCGCGCCTTGTCGGCGCCGAGCGTGCCCTTGAGGATCAGCCAGTTCGACGCGTGGTCGCTGCGGAAGACGGTGCGTTCGAGTTCGAGCGCGGCGAGGAAGCGCTCCATCTCGGCGAACAGCTCGCGCTGCTCAAGCGGTCGCCAGCCCGGGAAATCGGCGCGGAAGCGCTGCTCGCCGAGCGGGAAGCTGACGACCAGCGTTGCCGCGTATTCGGGCTGCGTCGCGTTGAGCAGGCGCGCCGAGTTGTCCGCGTGCTGCGTCGACAGTTCGGGGCCGCCGAGGCCGTTGAGAATCATCACCGAGCGTGTGATGCCGGCCTGCCCGAGCTTGTCGAGCGCCTCGGCGGTCGAGGCGAAGGTCTCGCCCTTGTGCACGCGGGCGAGCACTTCGTCGTCGCCCGATTCGGCGCCGACGTAGGCGATCGACAGGCCGGCGTCGGCCAGCTCGCGCAGTTCGTCGACCGACTTCTTGCGCAGATTGCGCGGCAGGCAGTAGCTCGAGACGCGGCGCACGGCCGGCAGGTGTTCGCGGATCGCGCGCAGGACGGCGAGCAGGCGGCGCGTCGGCAGCACCAGCGCGTCGCCGTCGGCGAGAAAGACGCGGCGCACCTCGCCGCCGTAAAGCTCGCCGCTGCGCCGGATGCTGTCGATCACTTCGGCCTCGTCGCGCGCGCGGAAGGCTTTCTGCGGCGCCGTGTACATCTCGCAGAAGGTGCACTGGTTCCACGAGCAGCCGTCGGTGACCGGCAGGATCAGCGACTGCGCCTCGCTGGGCGGGCGGAAGACGGGTTCGACGTAGCGGATCGGGGGGACGTTCGGCATCGCGGAGGTATCGTCGATTCAGTCGAAATAGGTGCGCGCCGCCTCGAAGCGCTGCGCGTAGTAGCGGTTGCCGAGCTGGTCGATGCGCACGCGGCCGTTGCTCGATGGCGCGTGCACGAAGCGGTCGTCGCCGATGTAGATGCCGACGTGCGAGTGCGGCGCGTTGCGCGTGTTGAAAAAGACGAGGTCGCCGGGGCGCAGGCCGGCGCGGTCGACCGGGCGCCCGAGGCGGGCGATGTCGGCGGCGCTGCCGGTGAGCCTGAGCTTGGCGCTCTGCCCGTAGATGTAGGAGACCATGCCGCTGCAGTCGAGGCCGGCGTCCGGATTCTTGCCGCCGAAGCGGTAGCCGGTGTCGATCAGGCCGAGTGCGAAGATGGCGATGTCGTGGCCGGCGGCGTGCCGGTCGGCATCGTGCGTCGCCGTGCGTCCGGCGCGTTCGGCAGACTCGGGCGGGCGCGGCGGCACGCTGCCGCAGGCGGCCAGGAAGAGCGCGCAGGCGCTCGCGGCAAGAAGCTTTTTCAGTCGCATGCGCGGAGTATAAACTGAGCCCTTGCCGCTTTTCCCCACGTCGCCCTATCCGGACAGAAACGCCATGAAACTTCAGGACCCCCAGTTGTTGCGCGCGCAGTGCTACATCGACGGACTTTGGTCGGACGCCGACGGCGGCGGCCTGTTTCCGGTACGCGATCCGGCGAGCGGCGCGCAACTTGCGCAACTGCCCGATTGCGGCGCGGGCGAGACGCGGCGGGCGATCGCCGCCGCCGACGCGGCGTGGCCGGCGTGGCGCGCGCAAACCGCCAAGGAGCGTGCGTCTATCCTGCGCCGCTGGCACGAACTGCTGCTCGCCCACGCCGACGACCTCGCGCAGCTGATCACCGCCGAGGGCGGCAAGCCGCTCGCCGAGGCGAAGGGCGAAGTGGCCTACGGCGCGTCCTTCATCGAGTGGTTCGCCGAGGAGGCCAAGCGCGCCTACGGCGAGAGCATCCCGACGACGGCCGCCGACAAGCGCCTGCTGACGATCCGCCAGCCGGTCGGCGTCTGCGCGGCGATCACGCCGTGGAACTTCCCGCTCGCCATGATCACGCGCAAGGTCGCGCCGGCGCTCGCCGCCGGCTGTCCGGTGGTGGTCAAGCCGGCCGAGCAGACGCCGCTGACGGCGCTCGCGCTGGCCGAACTGGCGGCGCGCGCCGGCCTGCCGCCCGGCGTTTTCAACGTCGTCACCGGCAGCGCGGCGGCGGCGGTCGCCATCGGCGGCGAGCTGTGCGCCAGCCCGACGGTGCGCCACCTCTCCTTCACCGGCTCGACCGAGGTCGGCCGCCTGCTCATGGCGCAGTGCGCGCCGACGATCAAGAAGCTCTCGCTGGAACTCGGCGGCAACGCGCCCTTCATCGTCTTCGACGACGCCGACGTCGATGCCGCCGTCGATGGCGCGCTCGCCGCCAAGTACCGCAACGCCGGGCAGACCTGCGTCTGCGCCAACCGCCTGCTGGTGCAGGACGGCATCTACGACGAGTTCGCGCAGAAGCTCGCGGCGCGCGCCGCGCAGCTGAAGGTCGGCGCCGGCGGCGAGGACGGCGTCGTGCAGGGGCCGCTGATCGACGCGCAGGCGCTCGCCAAGGTCGAGGCGCACGTCGCCGACGCGCTCGCGCACGGCGCGCGCGTGCTCACCGGCGGCTGCCGTCACGCGCGCGGCGGCACCTTCTTCGAGCCGACCGTGTTGGCCGACGTGACGGGGGCGATGCGCGTCGCGCGCGAGGAAACCTTCGGCCCGGTCGCGCCGCTCTTCCGCTTCAAGGACGAGGACGAGGCGCTGGCGATGGCCAACGCCACCGAGTTCGGCCTCGCCGCCTACTTCTACTCGCGCGACGTCGGGCGCTGCTTCCGCGTCGGCGAGGCGCTCGAATACGGCATGGTCGGCATCAACACCGGCCTCATCTCGAACGAGGTCGCGCCCTTCGGCGGCGTCAAGCAGTCCGGCCTCGGGCGCGAGGGTTCGAAGCACGGGCTCGACGAGTATCTGGAGATCAAGTACCTCTGCTTCGGCGTCGCTTGATGTCGCGCATGGAACTCTTCGCCGCGCTGGCGCTGCTCGCCCTGGCCGCCGCCGCCTTCGTCTGGCGGCGCGGGCTGCGCCGCCGGCGCGCGCGCTACATCGAGCGCTATCCCTTCTACAAGCTGCTCGACGAGCGCCTGGCGGTGCGCCGCCCCGAGCTCAACGCGGCGCAGCGCCAGCTCGTGTGCAGCGGGTTGCGCGAGTACTTCCAGCTCTGTCGCCGCGCGCACGGGCGGGCGGTGGCCATGCCCTCGCGCGCCGTGCTCGACGCCTGGCACGAATTCATCCTGCACACGCGCCGCTACCGCGCCTTCTGCGGCAAGGCCTTCGGCCGTTACCTGGACCACGCGCCGCGCGCCGAGGTCGACACGCCGGCCCGCCTGCAGGAGGGGATTCAGCGCACCTGGCGCCTGTCCTGCCTGTGCGAGGGAATCAATCCGAAGACGCCGCGCAACCTGCCGCTGCTCTTTTCCATCGACGGCATGCTCGGAATCTGCGACGGTTTCCACTACCGCCCGGAGTGCCTGAGCGGCGGCCGCGAGGCGGCGGGCGGCGGGGCGCCCGGAGAGGCGGCGGGCAGCCTCTTCTGCTCCCGCCATCTGGCCTGCGGCGGCGTCTGCTGTGGCAGCCTCGCCGCCTGCGCGGAGGCGGTCGGCGCCTGAGCTTGGTCGGTGGTCGGCCGGGCCGGCGCGGTGTCAGACGCCGTGCCGCTTGAACCAGTCCTGCAGGCGCGCCCAGCCGTCCGCGGCTTCCGCCGGGCGGTAGCTCGGCCGGTAGTCGGCATGGAAGGCGTGCGGGGCGTCCGGGTAGACGTGGATCGTCGAGGCGCGGCTGGCCGCGTTGTCGGCCGCGCCGAGCGCCTGGCGCATGCGTTCGACGGTCTCGGCCGGGATGCCCTGGTCGAGGCCGCAGTAGAGGCCGAGCACCGGCCCCTTGAGCTGGCCGGCGACGTCGAGCGGGTGGCGCGGATTGTTCTCGCTGACCGCGGCGACGAGGCGCCCGTACCAGGCGACGCCGGCCTTCACCCGCGGGTTGTGCGCGGCGTACAGCCAGACGATGCGGCCGCCCCAGCAGAAGCCGGTGATGCCGAGGCGCGCCGGGTCGCCGCCGTGCGTCGCAGCCCACGCGGCGCAGGCGTCGAGGTCGGCGAGCACCTGCGCGTCGGGCACCTTGGCGACGATCTTGTCGAGCAGTTCCTGCACGTTGGCGTACTGGCGCGGATCGCCCTGCCGCGCGTAGAGTTCGGGCGCGATCGCTAGGTAGCCGAGGTGCGCGAGCCGGCGGCAGACGTCCTTGATGTATTCGTGCACGCCGAAGATTTCCTGCACCACCAGGATCACCGGAAAGTTCGTGCCGCTCGCCGGCTGCGCGCGGTAGGCCGGCATCTCGCCGTCCGCCGCGGGGATTTTGACTTCGCCGGCAGTCAGTCCCGCGCTGTTCGTCGCGATCGCCGTCTGCGCCAGCGCGGGCTGCACGGCGAGCGCGAAGCCGGTGCCCAGCGCGCCGACGATGAAGCCGCGCCGGCTGAAGGGAACGGCCGGGAGCAGGCTGTCGAATTCCGGGTCGCCGGTTTCTGTTTCCTTTTCCGTTTCGTGCGGCGTGCGGGCGGTGCGCTGGCGGTCCTTGGCGTGCGGCATGGCGGTTTCCTCCGTGGGGGTATCCGGGCGGGGTATTTGTGTATCATGGGTCAGGCTGCAACCCCGAATGAAATCCTAGGACAACGGAGAAACTCAATGAATTCCCTCGGCGGCTACAACATCGAAGATCTGCAACCCGGAATGAGCGGCAGCCTGGCCAAGACCGTGACCGAAGCCGACATCGTGCTGTTTTCCGGCGTGTCCACCGACACCAACCCGATGCACCTCAACGAGGAATGGGCGAAAACGACGCAGTTCGGCGGCCGCATCGCGCACGGCATGCTGTCGGCGGCCTTCATTTCCGCCGTGCTCGGCAACAAGATGCCCGGTCCGGGCACCGTCTACGTCGGCCAGACGCTGAAGTTCAAGGCGCCGGTGCGCATCGGCGACACGGTGACGGCGACCGTCACCGTGCGCGAGGTGATCGTCGAGAAGCGCCGCTGCATCCTCGACACCGTGTGCACGGTCGGCGGCAAGGTCGTCATCGAGGGCGAAGCCAATATGTACTGCACGACGGCGAAGGCCTGAGGGAGCGACGACGATGAGCGCGCCGATCAGCCGCTTTCCGGTGCCGGAGCTGGCCGACCTGCCCGAGGACCTGCGCGCGCGCATCCTCGCCGTGCAGGAAAAGGCCGGCTTTGTGCCCAACATCTTCCTCACGCTGGCGCATCGCCCGGCCGAGTTCCGCGCCTTCTTCGACTATCACGACGCGCTGATGGAGAAGGACGTCGGTCTGTCCAAGGCCGAGCGCGAGATGATCGTCGTCGCCACCAGCGGCGCCAACGGCTGCCTGTACTGCGTCGTCGCGCACGGCGCCGTGCTGCGCATCCGCGCGAAGAATCCGCTGCTCGCCGACCAGCTCGCGGTCAACTACCGCAAGGCCGACATCACGCCGCGCCAGCGCGCGATGCTCGACTTCGCGCTGAAGGTGTCCTTGCGCTCGGCGGAAATCGGCGACGAGGACTTCGCCGCGCTGCGCGCGCACGGTTTCGACGACGAGGCGATCTGGGACATCGGCGCGATCACGGCCTTCTTCGGCATGAGCAACCGCCTCGTCAACATGGGCTCGATGCGCCCGAACGACGAGTTCTACCTGATGGGACGCCTGCCCAGGGCGTAAGGACCGATAGGACCGACGCGCCGCATTCCTGCGGCGCGCTGCCACCCCCGCACGACTACATCAGCACGATGTCGTACTGCTCCTGCGCGTAGCTCGGTTCGGCCTGCAGCGAGATCGGCTTGCCGATGAAGTCCGAGAGCATGGCGAGGTTCTGCGACTCCTCGTCGAGGAAGAGGTCGATCACCGACGGACAGCCGAGCACGCGGTACTCGCGCGCGTTGAACTGGCGCGCTTCGCGCAGAAGTTCGCGCAGGATCTCGTAGCACACGGTGCGTGCCGTCTTCACCTCGCCGCGCCCGCCGCAGGTCGGGCACTCCTCGCACAGCACGTGGGCCAGCGATTCGCGCGTGCGCTTGCGCGTCATCTCGACGAGGCCGAGCGCGGTGAAGCCGTTCACCGTCAGGCGCGTGTGGTCGCGTGCCAGCGCCTTGTTGAACTCGGCGAGCACGGCGCTCTTGTGGTCCTCGTTCTCCATGTCGATGAAGTCGACGATGATGATGCCGCCGAGGTTGCGCAGGCGCAGCTGGCGGGCGATGGTCTGCGCTGCCTCGAGGTTGGTCTTGAAGATGGTGTCGTCGAAGTTGCGCACGCCGACGAAGCCGCCGGTGTTCACGTCGATCGTCGTCATCGCCTCGGTCTGGTCGATGATCAGGTAGCCGCCGGACTTGAGCTCGACGCGGCGCGCCAGCGCGCGCTGGATTTCGTCCTCGACGCCGTGCAGATCGAAGAGCGGGCGCTCGCCGGTGTAGTGGAAGAGCAGCGGCGCGACGGTCGGCGTGTATTCGGCGGCGAAAGTCGTCAGCTTCTGGAAATTCTCGCGCGAGTCGATGACGATGCGCGCCGTCTCCGGATTGACGAAATCGCGCAGCACGCGCTGCGCCAGCGACAGTTCCTGGTAGAGCAGCGCGGGCGGCGCGGCGGTCTTCGCCTGCACCTGGATGTCGCGCCAGATCTTGCGCAGGTACTCGATGTCGTTGGCCAGTTCGGCCTCGGTGGCGTTCTCGGCCATCGTGCGCACGATGAAGCCGCCCGGCTCGTCGGCCGGCACTAGGCGACCGAGCTTTTCGCGCAGCGATTCGCGCTCGGCTTCATTCTCGATGCGCTGCGAAATGCCGATGTGCTTTTCCTGCGGCAGGTAGACGAGCATGCGGCCGGCCACCGAAATCTGCGTCGACAGGCGCGCGCCCTTGGTTCCGATAGGGTCCTTGATGACCTGCACGAGGATGCTCTGTCCCTCGAACAGCATGCGCTCGATCGGGCGCGGCGGCTCGCCGCTCTGGCGCGTTTCCCAGATGTCGGCGACGTGCAGGAAGGCGGTGCGTTCGAGGCCGACGTCGATGAAGGCCGACTGCATGCCGGGCAGGATGCGGCAGATGCGTCCGATATAGACGTTGCCGACGAGGCCGCGGCTGGCGTTGCGTTCGATGTGCAGTTCCTGCGCGGCGCCCTGGTGCATGACGGCGACGCGGGTTTCCTGCGGCGTGAAATTGATCAGTATCTCTTCGGGCATGAGGGCGGCCAGGAACTTGCGGGTAAAATTTCGGTCTCGCGCATTCTACCTTGTGTCTGGTCTTCCCCATGCCCCCTGCTTTCCCCGCCCGTCCGGCCGCCGCCGCGCGCCCGCCCGAACTGCTCGCGCCCGCCGGTTCGCTGGCCATGATGCGCACCGCCTATGCCTTCGGCGCCGACGCCGTTTATGCCGGCCAGCCGCGCTACAGCCTGCGCGTGCGCAACAACGAGTTCGGCAATCTGGAGACGCTGGGCGGCGCGATCGCCGAGGCGCACGCGCTCGGCAAGCAGTTCTACGTGGTCAGCAACGTGCTGCCGCACAACGCCAAGGTGCGCACCTACCTTGCCGACATGGCGCCGGTCGTCGCCCTGCGGCCCGACGCGCTGATCATGGCCGACCCCGGCCTGATCGACATGGTGCGCGAGACCTGGCCGGAGATGCCGGTGCATCTCTCGGTGCAGGCCAATACGGTGAATTTCGCCGCGGCGCGCTTCTGGCGCAAGCTCGGCGTCTCGCGCATCATCCTCTCGCGCGAGCTGTCGCTCGACGAGGTCGCCGAGATTCGCCAGGAATGCCCGGACGTCGAACTCGAAGTCTTCGTACACGGCGCGCTGTGCATCGCCTATTCCGGCCGCTGCCTGCTCTCCGGCTACTTCAACCACCGCGACCCGAACCAGGGTACGTGCACCAATTCCTGCCGCTGGGACTACAAGGTCAAGGCCGGTGCGGAAGACGCCGGCGGTGACGTGCATGCCTGCGCCTCCGGCGCGGTGCCGGCGCCGGCCGACGCCAAGGTCTGGCTGCTCGAGGAGAAGGAGCGCCCCGGCGAACTGATGCCGATCGAGGAGGACGAGCACGGCACCTACATCATGAATTCGAAGGACCTGCGCGCCATCGAGCACGTGCAGCGCCTCGTCGACATCGGCGTCGATTCGCTGAAGATCGAGGGCCGCACCAAGTCGGCCTACTACGTCGCGCGCGCCGCGCAGAGCTACCGCCGGGCGATCGACGATGCGGCGGCCGGCCGCCCCTTCGACCCGCGCCTGCTCGGCCAGCTCGACGGGCTGGCCAACCGCGGCTACACCGACGGCTTCTACCAGCGCCACCACGAGCACGAGATGCAGAACTACCTGCGCGGCCACTCCGAGTCGGGCCGTAGCCTCTACGTCGGCGACGTCGTCGGCTGGGACGCGGCGCGCGGGCTGGCCGAGGTGGACGTGAAGAACCGCTTCGCCGTCGGCGACCGCATCGAGCTGATCCACCCGGCGGGCAACGGCGAGTTCGTCCTTGAACGCATGGAGCGCGTCGACGGCGACGCGCGCAGCGCGACCGACGTGGCGCCCGGCAACGGCCATCGCGTGTGGATTCCGCTCGCCGTCGCCGCCTCCGGCGCAGCTTCTTCCGACGCCGCCGATCCGCGCGGCGCCATGCTGGCGCGCTTCGTCTGAAGCGCATGGCGGACGGGCGCCCTCCCCACCTGTTCGTCGACATCACCGCGCACGGCTTCGGGCATCTGGCGCAGGTGGCGCCGGTCCTGCACGCATTGCGTGCGCGGCTGCCGGAATTGCGCCTGAGCGTGCGTTGCGCGCTGCCGGAGGCGAAGCTGCGCGAACGCCTGCCGGCCGGCTTCGACCATCTGCCGGGGCGCAGCGACTTCGGCTACGCGATGCGCGACGCGGTCAGCATCGACCGCGCCGCGTCCGCCGCCGCCTATCGCGCGCAGCACGCGCAGTGGGACGCGCGCGTCGAAGAAGAAGCGCGCCGGCTGGCGACGCTGGCGCCCGATCTGGTGCTCACCGACGTCGCCTATCTGCCGCTCGCCGGCGCGGCGCGCGCCGGCATCCCGGCGGTCGCGCTGAGTTCGCTGAACTGGGCCGACCTCTTCGCCCACTACTTCGCCGGCGAGGACTGGGCGGCGACCATCCACCGCCAGATCCTGGCCGCCTACGACGCCGCCGAGCGCTTCCTGCGCCTGACGCCGGGCATGCCGATGCGCGATCTGGCGCGGGTGCGGCCGCTCGGCCCGGTCGCCGCGCTCGGCGCCGATTGCCGGGCGGCGCTGCGCGCGCGCCTCGGCTGTGCCGAAGACGAGCGGCTGCTGCTGATCGCCTTCGGCGGTTTCGCCAAACGCCTGCCGATCGAGGCCTGGCCGGCGCTGCCCGGCGTGCGCTGGCTGGTGCCGCAGGCCTGGCAGTGCGAGCGCCCCGGCGTGGCGGCCTTCGAACCGCTCGGCTACGCCTTCCCCGACCTGCTCCGCGCGGTCGACGCCGTGCTCACCAAGCCGGGCTACGGCACCTTCGCCGAGGCCGCCTGCAACGGCGCGCCCCTGCTCTACGTGCGGCGGCACGACTGGCCGGAGCAGGACTGCCTGATCGACTGGCTGGCGGCGAACGGGCGTTGTGCGGAGGTGAGCGAGGCGCAGCTGGAGACCGGCGACCTCGGTCCGGCGCTGGCCGGGCTGTGGCGGCAGCCGGCGCCGATGCGTCCGCTGCCGGTCGGCGCCGAGCAGGCGGCCGCGGCGCTGCTGCCCTGGCTTACAGCGGGTAGTTGAAGCGCCGCAGCAGCTGCGCCGTCTCGAACAGCGGCAGGCCCATGACGCCGGTGTAGCTGCCGGCGAGGTGTTCGACGAACATGCCGGCGCGGCCCTGGATGCCGTAGGCGCCGGCTTTGTCCATCGGCTCGCCGCTCGCCACGTAGCGCCGGATCTCGGCGTCGTCGAGCGCGCGGAAGCGCACCTCGCTGACCGACAGCGCTTCTTCGAGGCGCCCGTCGCAGCAGACGGCGACCGCGGTCAGGACGCGGTGCGTGTGGCCCGAGAGCTGGCGCAGGATGCGCACGGCGTCGTCCTCGTCGGCCGGCTTGCCGATGATTTCACCGGCGAATTCGAGCGTCGTGTCGGCGGCCAGCACCGGGTGCGCGAGCAGGCGCCGCCAGCCGACGATGCGCCAGCCGTGTTCGGCCTTGGCGCGCGCGACGCGGCGCACGTAGGCGACCGGGTCTTCGTCGGCGAAGGCGCTCTCGTCGATCTCGGCGTCCTCGCGCGGCGCGCTGCGGAAGGCGATGGTGTCGAAATGCACGCCGATCTGGGTCAGCAGCTCGCGCCGGCGCGGGCTGCGCGACGCGAGGTGGATGCGCGGGTGATCGGGGTTGAGCTGCATCATCCCTCGCGGTGATAGGGGTGGTTCTTGACGACGCTGACCGCGCGATAGAGCTGTTCGCAGAGGATCAGGCGCGCCATGGCGTGCGGTAGCGTCAGGCTGGACAGGCGGATGCAGTCGTCGGCGCGCTGCTTGAGCGCTTCGTCGATGCCGTCGGCGCCGCCGATCACGAAGGCGGTGTCGCCGCCCTCGCGCATCCAGGCTTCGAGGCGGCCGGCGAGTTTCAGTGTGGTCAGGTCGGCGCCGCGCTCGTCGAGCACGACGATGCGGCTATAGCCCTGCAGCGCGGCGTCGAGCCGGGTCTTCTCGGCGGCCAGCAGCTGTTCGCGGGTTTTCGAGCCGCGCGGCTCGGGCTTGATTTCGGTGACGGCGAGCGGCAGTTCGCGCGGCATGCGCTTGACGTACTCGGCGCAGCCCGCCGCCACCCAGTCCGGCAGCTTGTGGCCGACGGCGAGGATGCCCAGCCTCATGCGCTGGCGGCGGGCGCCTTGCCGGCGGCTTCGTCGCTCGCCGTCGCCTTGCGCACGCGGGCCGGGCCTTGGCCGCCCCACAGCTCCTCAAGGTTGTAATACGCGCGGACGGTCGGCTGCATGACGTGCACGACGATGCCGCCGAGGTCGACCAGCACCCATTCGCCGTTTTCCTCGCCTTCGCTCGACAGGACTTCGCCGCCGGCTTCGCGCACCTTGTCCTGCACGTTCTGCGCGAGCGACTTGACCTGCCGGTTGGAGTCGCCGCTGGCGACGATCACGCGTTCGAAGAGGGGCGTGAGCTTGGTGGTGTCGATGACCTCGATGTCGCGGCCCTTGATGTCTTCGAGCGCGTCGACGACGAGTTTCTGGAGTTTTTTTAGATCCATCGGTGTCGGGGGTTCTAGCGTGGGGAGTAGAGAAGCTGTTTTTGAATATAAGCGATAACCGCGTCGGGCAGCAAATAGCGGGGGCTGCGGCCGTTGGCGAGTAGCGCGCGGATCTGCGTCGCCGAAATGGCGAGCTGGGTCATGGCGAAGGTGACGATGGCGCCGGCCGGCGCTGCGCCGAGCGCGGCCGGCGATTCCGCCCGCCGCGCGCGATAGAGGGCGGCCAGCGCCGGCGGCAGGCTGGCCGCGTCGATCGGAAAGCCGGGGCGGTGCGCGACGGCGATGTGGGCAAGGTCGAGCAGCGCTTCCCAGCGGTGCCAGCCGGGCAGGCCGGCGAAAGCGTCGGCGCCGAGCAGCAGCACCAGCGGGCGCGCGGCGCCGATGGCCGGGTCGGCGCGCAGGCGCTCCAGCGTCGGTACCGTGTAGCTGGGTACCGCGGCGTCGACCTCGGCCGCGTCGAGCGTGAAGCGCGGGTTGCCGGCGATCGCCAGGCGGACCATCTCCAGGCGCTGCGCGGCGGTCACCTGCGGCGCCTTGTCGGTATGCGCGCGGTGCGCCGGCTGGCCGGCCGGAATCCAGCGCACCGAGTCCAGCCCGAGGCTGTCGGCGGCTTCCTCGGCGAGGCGCAGGTGGCCGAGGTGGACCGGGTCGAAGGTGCCGCCGAACAGTCCGAGCGGCGCCCCGGGCGGCACGGAGGATGCCACCTCAGGCTTCGTCCTGGATGGTGACGAAAACGTCGCGGTAGCTCACGTAGAAGCTCGCGAACAGCGTCGGCGCCAGGACGAGGAGCAGCGGCATGAAGAACAGCGCGGTGAAGAAACTGGCGCTCTGCGGCATGAGCGATGCCAGCAGGCCGAGCGCGAGGCCCGGCAGGAGGGCGCCGAAGACCATCAGCGCGACGGCGTAGGCGAAGAAGGCGCGCCAATTGCGCAGGCAGGCGATGAAACTGAAGAAGAGCGCCTTGCCGACCGGCAGGTCGTGCCAGGCGGCGAGCACCGGCGCATACCAGTAGGCCATCATCAGCGGCGTCAGGAGGAGCAGCGCGATCTGCGTCGCGACGAGGAAGTTGCCGCCGGCGAGCAGCTCCTCGCCCGGCGGCTTGCCGCTGATCATCATCTGCATCAGCGCGCCGCCGTCGGCCAGCGCGGAGACGCCGAGAATGGCGAGCACGCCGCCGAGGTAGAGGGCGCCGAGCGCGAGCAGCGGCCGCAGGTTGCTCCGGAAGCCCGAGAACAGGTGCAGCGGGGCGATCGCTCGCTCGTGCTCGACATCGCGGCAGACGTTCATCAGGCTGACCGAGAAGGCCGGGATGCAGAGCGTGGCGACGATCGGCCCGAGCAGCGGGATGGCATTGACGACGGCCATCAGGAACCAGTAGCCGACGACGATGACGCCGAGCAGCAGCGGACTTTTGCGGAAGATGCGGAAGCCGTCGGCGAGCCAGCGCCAGCCGCGTTTGGTGGGAAGGGTCAGGGCTTGCATGGCGGGCTAGGGAAGGTCAGGCGGCGATGAAGATGTCGCGGTAGGAGGCGTGCAGCGAGCCGGCGAGGACCGGGGCGAGAACGAGGAAGCCGAGGCCGAGGGGCAGCGCCGCGAAGAAGCTGAGCACCAGCGTGATGACGCCGTAGATCAGGAAGGGCAGGAGGTTCTTGAGGCAGGCGTTGAAGCTGGCCTTGAGCGCCGGCACCGGCTGCATGTTGTTGAACAGGACGAGCGCCGGGGCGAACCACATGGCCATCACGAGCGGGATCGAGAGCAGCGCCGAGAGCAGCAGCGCGAGCATCATGCCGCCGAAGGCGATGCCGAAGCCGGCCGGGCGCCCGAGCATCATGCCGCCGGCCACGCTGCCGCCGCCGAGCAGGGCGACGAAGGCGACGATGACCAGCATGCCGGCCATGTAGAGCAGGCCGAGGACGGCGAGTTCGCCGCTGTTCGTCTTGAAGCCGGCGAAGAGGTCGGGAATCTCCAGCGTCTGGCCGTTCTCCGCCTTGCGGCAGGCGGCGAGCAGGCCGGCGACGAGCAGCGGCGTCAGCAGGTTGGCGGCCAGCTGGCCGAGCAGCGGGACGATCGACAGCCCGAAATAAATGACGAAGACGATGATCGTCATCGCGATCCAGGCGCCCGGATTGAGCATGAAGGTGAGCCAGCCCCGGCGCAGCCATTCGAAGGCGTTGCCGGCCGAGACGCTGCGGCTGTCGCCGGTGAAGGCGGGGGCGGGGATCGGGAAGGTTTCCATGGGGCCTTGGCGTGGAGTGGGCGTGCGGGCGGGGAGCCGGGAATCCTAGCGTCCCCGTCCGGGCGAGGCAAGCCAGGGCGGGTGGGCGTCGGCGATGCGCGCGCGCAGGATGGCGCGGTATTCGTCCGGATCGCGTTGCAGGACCATGCTGCCCGGGCGCGGCAGGTGGATGTCCTGCAGGCGCGACAGCCAGAAGCGCAGGGCGGCGGCGCGCAGCATCGCCGGCCACGCGGCGCGCTCGCCGGCGGTCAGCGGCCGCGTGGCGTGGTAGGCGGCGAGCAGGGCTTCGGTGCGCTCGGGGTCGAGGCCGCCGTCGGGCGCGGCGCACCAGTCGTTGGCGGTGACCGCGAGGTCGAACAGGAGGTCGTCGACGCCGGCGAAGTAGAAATCGAGCAGGCCGCCGACGCGCGTGCCGGCGCCGTCCTCATCGAACAGCACGTTGTCGCGGAAGAGGTCGGCGTGGATCACGCCGCGCGGCAGTTCGCCCGGCCGGTGTTGTCCCTGGTAGCGCAGCTCCTCGCGCAGCAGGGCGGCGTCGGCCTCGTCGAGGAAGGGCAGGACCAGCGCGGCGGTTTCGCGGCACCAGGCGGGGCCGCGCAAATGCGCCTGGCGGCCGCCGTAGGACTGCGCGGCGAGGTGCATTTCGGCGAGCATGGCGCCGAGCGCCGCGCATTGGGCGACGCTGGGGTGCGGCGCTGAGCGGCCGCCGAGCCGGGTGACGATGACCGCCGGCTTGCCGAGCAGTTCGCCGAGGTAGTCGTTGTCGCGCGCGGCGACCGGGGCCGGACAGGGAATGCCGTGCCGGGCGAGGTGCGCCATGAGGTTGACGTAGAACGGCAGCTCGTAGCGCGCGAGCTGCTCGAAGATCGTCAGCACGTAGCGGCCATGCGCGGTGTCGAGGAAGAAGTTCGAGTTCTGAACGCCTTCCGCGATTCCCGCGAAGCCCTGCAGCGCGCCGAGCGAATAGCGCTTGAGCCAGGCCGCAAGCTGCTCGGCGCTGACCGGTGTGAAGACGGACATGGCTTCAGCCGCGAGGCGGCGGAGAGTGGGAGAGTTGTGAGTGTGGAATTGGGGTTCGGCGGGACGGCGCGCGATCAGAAGGTGCCGATCACCCACATCGGGACGCGGGTGCGCGTGTCCATCGTTTCCATGCGCATGAAGTTGCCGTCGCCCTGGTTGTCGATCAGGTAATAGGGAACGCCGTGCGGCGGCGTGACCTTGATCATGTACAGCTTGCCCTGCACGCGAAATTCCTCGACCGTGTCGTTGTCGCGCTTCTTGATCGTCACCTGCGGTTCGAGCGCGGCGTCGAAGGGGGCCATTTCCGGCGGGGGCGGCGGCACGGCCGGCAAGGGCTGCAGGTCGCCCTGGGCGAGCGCGATGGCCGGCAGGGCCAGGGCGAGCAGGGCGAGACGGGCAGCAGCTTGGGGGAAAAGACGACGCATGGCGGGTTCCGGGTGGCGCAACGGTGAATATCGGTCCTGAGTCCTGATTGTATTACAGATTGAGCAGCATCTCGCGCTCGAAAGGCAGCGGCGCGAAGCCCCGCGTCTCGTAGTGCTTGAAGATCGCGGCGACGACGTCCTCCGGCTTGTCGATGACCTGGATCAGGTCGAGGTCGGCCGGCTCGACCATCTTTTCGGCGACCAGGCGTTCGCGGAACCAGTCGATCAGGCCGCGCCAGAACGGTTCGTGCACGAGGATGATCGGAATCTTGCGGCTCTTGCCGGTCTGGATCAGCGTCATCGCCTCGAGCAGTTCGTCGAGCGTGCCGAAGCCGCCGGGCAGGACGACGTAGGCGCTGGCGAACTTGACGAACATGAACTTGCGCGCGAAGAAGTGGCGGAAGCTCTGCGAGATGTCCTGGTAGGCGTTGGTGCGCTGCTCGTGCGGCAGCTGGATGTTGAGGCCGATCGACGGCGACTTGCCGAAGAAGGCGCCCTTGTTGGCCGCCTCCATGATGCCGGGGCCGCCGCCGGAGATCACCGAGAAGCCGGCATCCGAGAGCTGGCGCGCGATCATCTCGGCGAGCATGTAGTACGGCGAGTCGGCGCGCGTGCGCGCGCTGCCGAAGACGGAGACGGCCGGGCGGATGCCGGAGAGGCGTTCGGTGGCCTCGACGAACTCTGCCATAATGCCGAAAATTCGCCAGGATTCCCGCGCCGAGAAGGTTTGCGTCGTGCTGTCGGGATCCGCCAGTGGCGGAAGCTTGTCTTTTTCGCTCATCGTCGCCCTCACTTTGTTCTAATTGATTATGCCCATCCTGCTGCTGGTCGACGGATCGTCCTACCTGTACCGCGCCTTCCACGCCATGCCCGACCTGCGCAACAGCCAGGGCGAACCGACCGGCGCGATCTACGGCGTGCTGAACATGCTACGCCGGCTGGATGGCGACTTCAAGGCGCAGGACGTGGCCTACAAGGCTTGCGTCTTCGACGCCAAGGGCAAGACTTTCCGCGACGACTGGTATCCCGAGTACAAGGCGAACCGGCCGTCGATGCCGGACGACATGGTGCGCCAGATCGAGCCGCTGCACGCGGCGATCGCGGCGTCGGGCTGGCCGATCCTGGTCGAGGACGGCGTCGAGGCCGACGACGTGATCGGCACGCTGGCGCGGCAGGCGGCGGCGCAGGGCATCGACGTGGTGGTCTCGACCGGCGACAAGGATCTGGCGCAGCTGGTCGGTCCGCACGTCCGGCTGGTGAATACGATGAGCAACGAGACGCTCGACGAGGCCGGCGTGCTCGCCAAGTTCGGCGTGCCGCCCGAACGCATCGTCGATTACCTGACATTGGTCGGCGATGCGGTGGACAACGTGCCCGGCGTCGAAAAGGTGGGGCCGAAGACGGCGGTCAAGTGGCTGGCGCAGCACGGCTCGCTGGACGGCGTGATTGCCGCGGCGCCGTCGATCGGCGGCGTGGTCGGCGAGAACCTGCGCCGCGCGCTCGACTTCCTGCCGCTCGGCCGCAGGCTGGTGACGGTGCGCTGCGACCTCGAACTGCCGCTCGCGCTGGCCGATCTCGCGCCGCGTGCGGTCGACCGGGAGCGTCTGATCGAACTCTTCTCGCGCTACGAGATGAAGTCCTGGCTCAAGGAGGCGCAGGGCGAGCCGGACAATGCCGGAGCGGCGTCTGCCGGCGCGCCGGCGGGGGGCAGCGGCGCGGCGCCGGCCGTGAACGATTCCGGCGAGCATCGCCAGGCGTACGCGACGATCCTCGACTGGGCCGCCTTCGACGCCTGGCTGGCGAAGATCGAGGCGGCGCCGCTGACCGCGCTCGACACCGAAACGACCAGCCTCGATCCCTTCGCGGCGCGCATCGTCGGCCTTTCGCTGGCCGTAACGCCGGGCGAAGCGGCCTACATTCCGCTCGCCCACCACTACGCCGGCGCGCCCGAGCAGCTGCCGCGCGACGCGGTACTGGCGCGGCTCAAGCCGTGGCTGGAGTCGTCGGCGCACGCCAAGATCGGGCAGAACCTCAAGTACGATCAGCACGTCTTCGCCAACCACGGCATCCGCCTGGCCGGCGTCGCGCACGACACGCTGCTCCAGTCCTACGTGCTCGAATCGGGCAAGGAAGGCGTGCGCGGCCACGACCTCGGCCAGCTCGCGCTGCGCCACCTGGGGCTCGCGACGATTCCCTACGAGGCGCTGTGCGGCAAGGGCGTGAACCAGATCGGCTTCGACCAGGTGGCGGTCGAACAGGCTGCCGCGTACGGCGCCGAGGATTCCGACCTGTGCCTGCGCCTGCACGCCCGCCTCCACCCGCAGATCGCCGCCGACGAAGGCCTGGCGCGCATCTACGGCATGATCGAGATGCCGGCGCGCGACATCCTGTTCCGCATGGAGCGCAACGGCGTGCTGATCGACGGCGCGCTGCTCGCGCAGCAGAGCCATGAGCTCGGCACGCGCCTGCTCGAACTCGAACAGCGCGCCTACGAGGCGGCGGGGCAGCCGTTCAACGTCAACTCGCCGAAGCAGCTCGCCGAGATCCTGTTCGACAAGCTCGGCCTGCCGGTGAAGAAGAAGACGCCCTCCGGCGGACCGTCGACCGACGAGGAGGTGCTCTCCGAGCTCGCGCTCGACTACCCGCTGCCGAAGATCCTGCTCGAATCGCGCCAGCTCGCGAAGCTCAAGGGGACTTACACCGACAAGCTGCCGAAGATGGTCAACGCCGAGACCGGGCGCGTACACACGAGCTACGCGCAGGCGGTGGCGGTGACCGGCCGCCTCGCATCGAGCGACCCCAACCTGCAGAACATTCCGGTGCGCACCGCCGAGGGCCGCCGCATCCGCGCCGCCTTCGTCGCGCCGCAAGGCAGCAAGATCGTTTCGGCCGACTATTCGCAGATCGAACTGCGCATCATGGCGCACTTCTCGGAGGACGCGCGCCTGCTCGAAGCCTTCGCGCAGGGCGAGGACGTGCACCGCGCGACGGCCGCCGAGATTTTTGGCGTGACGCCGCTCGAAGTCGGCCCCGACCAGCGGCGCGTCGCCAAGGTCATCAACTTCGGCCTGATCTACGGCATGAGCGCCTTCGGCCTTGCCCGCCAGCTCGACCTCGAACGCAGCGCCGCACAGGCCTACATCGAGCGCTACTTCGCGCGCTACCCGGGCGTCGCCCGCTACATGGAGAACACGCGCGCGACGGCGAAGATGAACGGCTACGTCGAGACGGTCTTCGGCCGCCGCCTGTGGCTGCCGGATATCCGCGCCAGCCAGGTCGGCCGCCGCCAGGGCGCCGAGCGCGCGGCGATCAACGCGCCGATGCAGGGCACCGCCGCCGACCTCATCAAGCTGGCGATGATCGCCGTGCAGGGCTGGCTCGACCGCGAGCAACTGCGCACGAAGCTCGTCATGCAGGTGCACGACGAACTGGTGCTCGAAGTGCCGGACAATGAGTTGAGCCGCGTGCGCGTCGAACTGCCGTCGCTGATGACGCGGGTGGCCGCGTTACGCGTGCCGTTGGCGGTCGAGGTGGGGGTGGGGGCGAACTGGGACGAGGCGCATTGAGTTCTGTGGCCTGCTTTCAGGTCGTTCGCATTTGGTCGGGGCGGCGGAGTCCGCTGTAGAGCACGCCGAGCATCCAGGCGAACATGAGCGCTTCCGCATGGTCGAGTAGGAAGGAGTTGAAGGCGTTGCCGATCGCGAATGCGATCAGGAAACCCTTTGCGAGTAGCGCCTCGCTCGGTGGCAGGCGGCGCGCCGTACGCCAGGCGACGACGAAGATCGCGAGCAGGACGATCAGTCCCACTGGGCCGAATTGCGCGAGGGCGAGCAGGTACTGGTTGTGCGGATTGTTGGACGGCGGAATTTGGGTGCCGACGGTCTTGTCCTGGTAGGCGTTTGCGAAACCGCCGGTGCCGACTCCGGCCAGGGGATGGTCCGCGATGATTTCCAGCGTTGTCGCGTAGTACTGCATGCGGGTCCCCATTGACGAGGCAAGGTCCGGCTGGCCGGGCTGCCAGTCCCGGATCTCCTGGATGCCGGTTTGCAGGCGGCTGAGGGCGGCGGATTCAGGGAACAGGCTGACCGCCCCCAGGGCAAGGAGGGCGGCGATGACGGCGAGCGCTGTGAAACGGCTGCGGAAACGACGGAAGCCGAGGTAGCCGGCGATCGCCAGCAAAGCCAGGTGCCCGGTTCTTCCCTGCGTCATCAGAACGTTTGCCGCCGCGAGCAGCGCGGCGGCGCTCCACAGCAGGCGCCAGCGCCGGTCGCTAGCCTCCTGGGCATAGACCAGGTAGAGCAGGCTGGCGAGCGCCATGAACATCCCGTGCGTGATATGCAGCTTGAAAATGGTCGGGTTGTCGGGTGTTCGACCTTCCGGCAGCCAGGCGAGAGGGATGAGTCCGAGCTTTAGCCCGTAGGAAAGCAGGAGGGTGATGCCCATGGACAGCGCGAAGCCGGCGAGCGCCCGCCGTTTCTCGCCTGTGGTGAGCGGAAGGGAGACGAGTAGCGCAACCAGCGCGAGATCGGCATATTTGCCGAAGTAGTGCAGGCGGGCGGCGCCCGACCCCAGTCCCCAAAACGTTCCCAGGGCGGCCAGAGCGACAAAGGCGAGCGCGGCGAGGCTCGGCGGATTGGCCGCCACACGCTGCCATTTGCCGCGCCAGTCGCCGCAGAAAATCCAGGCGAGGACGACGAGAGCCAGCATGAGATTGTCGCCTGCGGTCGAAATCGGCAGAGTGCCCCCCATGATGGCGGCGGCCCATGCCGCGGTGGCATGCGCGCGGGCGGGGCGGGCGTTGATGGTGTCGGCGTGGGTCAAGAAACGCATTCCTTGGGAACAAGCGGCTAGCGGCCGGAGATGTGCTCCAGAAGCTGATCGATATTGGTTTCGAGTGAAAAGCGCTTCTGTACGTCGAGTTTCCCGGCGGCGGCGAGCGCCTGCATTTCCTGCGGCTGCCGTAGCGCCGTCGCCAAGGCCGCGCTCCATGCCGCACCGTCTCCGGGAGGTAATAGAAGTCCGGTGCGCTCGTGGCTGACAGTTTCCGGGATGCCGCCGGTGCGGCTGGCCAGCACCGGAATGCCAAGGCCGAGCGCTTCGATTTGCGACATCCCCAGGGGTTCGTAGGTGGACGGCATTACCAGCAGTTCGCTGCGCTGGATCAGCGCCGGCAGGTTGTCGACCATGCCGGCCAGGACGACGTGGGCGCCGATGCCGAGTGCCGCGATCTTCGCTTCGATGGCCGAGCGCAGTTCGCCTTCGCCGGCGATGACGTAGCACAGGTTCGGGAAGTCGCGCACGACGCGGGCAACGACGTCGAGCATGAACAGGTGGCCCTTTTCATGCCGCAGCATGGCACCGTGCACGATGCGCCTTTGCGGCGCGCGGGCCAAGCGTTCGGCGAGCGCTGGCGGCAGCGCTTCGACGGCACGGCGGTCGATGTCGGAAAAGGGGATCCCCGGGTAGAGGACGGCGATACGTTCTTCCCGGATGCGTGGGTTGGCAAGCAGCGCTTTACGCATTTCCTGGCTGGGGACCAGGGTGCGGTCGACGAGGACGTTGTAGGTCCAGGCGTGCGGCAATCCGTGCTGGTAGGTGCGGGCACGCAGCAGGCGCGGTCGATGTCGGCTGAGGCGGGCGGCGAGTGCGGCGTTGTTCGCGTCGTGGCCGCTGTGGCAGATCAGCGCGTCTGGGCGGAATGCATCGAGGTGCCTGACTAGCGCAAGAACGCTCGGTGGATGCAGGCTGTTGCGGAAGGGCACCGGAGCCGTTGGCAGATTGCGGGCAGCGCATGCTTCTGCCATTCGTCCATTCGCGCGGCAAAGGATGAGCGGCTCGATGCCGCGAGCGCGCAAGGTGTCGGCTTGCGCCAACAGTTGCAGCTCCTGCCCGCCGACGTTGCGCGAGCTTTCCGTGAAGAGGACGCGTTGGACCATGCCCGCCCTACAACCAACCGAAGTCGGCTGGGCGGTCGAGGCGGACTCCGCCAAAGCCGTCCGGCAGCCCCAGCGCTTGCGTGTCCGAACCGGTGCGGCCCGCTGCGCGCCAGCGCGGCAGGCGCGATCCGTAAAGGTGCACGAGGCCGCGCAGGGGCTGTTCACGCGTTGCGCCATCCAGCGGCACGAGACAGTCGCTGGGTGGCCCCAGAACGTTGGCGGCCCAGTGCGAGTAGCCGGAGATGGGGGTGGCCAGGATGGTCGGACAACAGGCGAGCGCAAACAGGTCGGCAACCGGGTTGACTTCCGAGGCATGGTCGTTGCCCTTGTAGCCGTAGGGCGAGCGCATTGACAGAGAAATGACGTCGAGGCCTTCGTACAGTTCGCTGAATGCGCGCGGGTCGCCGGTCGACGACAGGAAAAAGGCGACGTCGGGTTGCGCGCGCTTGATTGCCCGCATGGTTTCCGCATACCACCAGACGGGGACGGCCGGCCACTCGCGGTCGACGCGATAGGTGTTTTCGTCGCCCAGCGTGTAGTCGCCGTGGCGCACATGAACGCCGACGAGCGGTCTGCCATTCAATGCCGAAAAAGTGGTGCGAATGTGCTCAGCCAAGTGTGGCGCCAGCTTGACGCGGCGGCCGGTTTCCAGATAGATCGGGTCAAGCAGCTCGGGCGGTCCGTCGAGGGAGCGGAGTATCATCTTGCGTCCCGCGAGGGCATCGAAACGGGCTCGGTCGCAATCGCGCACCCGCTCGGCACCGATGCGCGCGAGAAGGCGGACTTTGCCGCGCCGGGTGCCATCGACCGAGAAAGAGTCGAGCTCGTGCCAGTCGAGAACAATTTCATGGCCGTGCGCTTTCTGCAGGGCGAAGGCCAGCGGCAAGACTTCCAGGCGGTTGGAAATGCCGACGAACTCGTCGATGTATAGCTTTGGCATGGATCGGACGGCTGTGGAGAAACTGCGTATTATAGATGAGTCCGCAATAGAACCTCGGCTGTACCAACGTGTCGCTCTCCCCTCCCAAACGCATCCTCGTCGTCTGCACCCGCCGGATCGGCGACGTTCTTCTCGTTACGCCGCTTATCCGTTCGCTACGTCGGGCATGGCCCCAGGCCCGGATTGACGTTCTGGTCTTTCGCGGGACGGCCGGCGTGCTCGAAGGCAATCCTGATATCGACCGGGTCATCGCTTTTCCCGAACGTTCCCGTTGGCGACAGCGCATCTCGGAGTTGTGCGCTCTGTGGCGGCGCTACGATCTTGCACTCTCTGCGCTGCCTTCCGATCGGGCGCGTATCTATGGTTGGGCGGCGGGACGCCGTCATCTGGGGTTCATCGATCCGCGGGAAGCGGCCAGCAAGCGTTGGTGGCTGGATCAATGGGTTGCCTTCGATGACCTCGAGACCCATACGGTAGCGATGGGCCTCGCTCTGGCCGATCGGCTCGGTATCGAGCGTTGCGCCGAGGTCGTCGTTCCCCGCACTGAACAACGCGAAAGCGGACCTGCGGCGCCCTACGCGGTGTGTCATCCGCATCCGAAATTCAACTACAAGATGTGGCATGAAGCCGGCTGGATCGCGCTGATCCAGGCGCTGCGCGCGCGGGGCCTGCAGGTTTTCCTGACCGGCGCGCCGGACGATGCGGAGTGCTGCGCCAGAATAGCCGAGGCGACCGGTGCGAGCAGTCTGGCCGGGACGCGGTCGCTGGCCCAGATCGGCGATCTGCTGCGCGGCGCGGCGATCTTCATCGGTCCCGATACGGTGGTGACGCATATGGCCGCTGCGACCGGCGTTCCGACCGTGGCGCTGTTCGGTCCGTCGAATCCGGTCAAGTGGGGCGCCTGGCCAGCCGCCTGGCAGGGGCCGGAAAGCCCTTGGCAGTTGCGTGGCAGCGGCCGGCGCGGAAACGTCTACCTGCTGCAGGGGGGCGGCGATTGCGTCCCGTGCCGCCTGGAGGGGTGTGACCGCCATGTGGCGAGCTTCAGCCGTTGCCTACAGGAAATGCCGGCCGAGCGCGTGATCGCCTGTGCCATCGAGATGCTCGAAAGCGTGCGCGCCTAGGCGCCCCGTCCGCTTTGATCGGCCCCGGTCTTATTTGGCGAGGACGGCTTCCGGCTGCGAGTGCAGCAGTTGGGCATACGCGCCGTTACGGGCGACCAGTTCGGCGTGTTTGCCCGATTCGACGATCCGCCCGCGCGACAGAACGACGATCTTGTCGCTGTTCTGGATGGTCGATAGGCGGTGCGCGATGACCAGCGTCGTTCGTTGTTTCATCAGGTTTTCCAGCGCGTCCTGAACCAGGCGCTCGGACTCGTTGTCGAGTGCCGAGGTGGCTTCGTCGAGGATCAGGATGGGCGCGTCTTTCAAAATGGCGCGTGCGATCGCCAGACGCTGGCGCTGGCCCCCGGAAAGGCGGTTGCCGTTTTCGCCGATCACCGTCGCGAACCCTTCCGGCAGGGCCTTGATGAATTCGAGCGCATTCGCGGCCGCCGCTGCCGCCTCGACTTTTTCCAGGGGGGCCGAGTGCTGCTCGCCGTAGGCGATATTGGCGAGCACCGTATCGTTGAACAGCGTGACGTCCTGGCTGACCAGGGCGATATTGCGACGCAGGCTGCGCAGCGTGATGGTACTGATATCGGTGCCGTCGATCAGGATGCGGCCCTGTGTCGGAGAGTGCAGGCGGGCGAGCAGACTGGTGATCGTCGTCTTGCCACTCCCGGACGCACCGACGAGAGCCACGGTTTCTCCGGGCGCCACCTCGAGGTCGATTCCAGCGAGCGCAGGCACTTCCGCCTGCGGGTACGTGAAGCTCATCTGCTCGAAGCGGATGTGGCCGCGCGGGCTGCTTAGTTCGGTCGTTCCGAGGTCTTCCTCGTCGACCTGGTCGATCAGCGAAAAAATACTTTCCGCTGCGGCCAGTCCGCGCTGGATCGGGGCGTTGATGTCGGACAGCCGCTTGAGCGATGGAATCAGCATGAGCATGGCGGTGATGAAAGAGACGAAGCCGCCGACCGTGGTTTCGTCGTCGGCCACCTGGTGCATGACCGCGGCGATGACGATGGCCAAGGCAATTGCCGCGAACAGGCGGACGATCTGTCCGATCGACGCGGAGGCGATGGTGCTCTTCATGGCGAACTTGCGTTGCAGGCTGGTGCTGTCCGCAAAGCGCTTGTTCTCGTAGGCCTCGCCGCCGAAGATGCGGATCACCTTGAGACTGTGCATCGCTTCCGAGAGCACGTGCATGACGAGCGCGTTGGCTTCCTGCTGGCCGCGGCTCAGGCGCCGCATTCTTTTGCTGTAGGCACGGACGGCGATGCCGATGACGCCCATCATGGCGAAGGTCACGAGCGTCAGTTTCCAGTTCAGGTAGAACAGCCAGCCGAGCAGCACGATGACGGCAACGCTGTCCTGGATGAGCGAGGTAACGACGGAAGTCGCCGCTCCGGAGACGCCGTTGACGTCGTTGACGATCTGCGAAATCGTCTGCGAGGAGGGGGTCTTCTCGTGGTAGGCGCTGGGCAGACGAAGAACCCGGCGGAACATGTCGTTGCGGATGTCCTGCACGACGCCGTTCGAGATCCAGGCCATGCCGTAGTCGCCGAGAAAGCCGAATACGCCGCGAACGACGAAAATTCCGACCACGGCCAAGGGCAGGAGTATTTTCTCCCAGCTTCCCACGTCGGGGCGGATGCCGTCGTCGAGCAAAGGCTTCATCAGCGCGGCGACGGCGGGCTCCATGGCGCCTGCAATGGCCGTGGCGAGCAGCGCCCCGATGAAAATCCGCCAGTGCGGGCGCACGTAGTTCAACAGTCGCGAATAGAGGCGGGCGCCTTCGCGTAGATCGTTTGTCATGGAGGCTGGTTTTTCTGGGATGTGCCGGATTCTACCTGTTCGCGTAGCGCAGCGTCGCCCGGCCGGCGGTCAGTTCGATGAGGGTGACGCTGGCGAACTCGAACTTCAGTGCGCTCCACTCGTCGACCGGCAGTTGCAGCCAATGCCCGAGCAGCGCGCGCATGACGCCGCCGTGCGTGATCAGGGCGACGGCATCGCCGCGCAGCGCGGCCGCGCACTCGACGGCGCGCGCCTGCAGGCTGGCGACCGATTCGCCGCCCGGCGGCGTGAAATCGAGCAGGTCGGCGGCCCAGGCGTCGAGCAGCGATCGATCGATCTCGGTCCACGGCCGCCCCTCCCACTCGCCGAAGTCGATCTCGGCGAGGCGCGCGTCGATCTGCGGCGCCGGGTGCAGGGCTTCGGCGAGGCGCTGCGCTCGCTGCAGCGGGCTGCTGACGACCGGGATGCCGGCCGGCAGGAGGGGGCGCAGGCGTTCGGCGGCGCCCCGCGGATCTTCGCCCGCCACGTCGAGGCGGCCGTAGCAGACGCCCGCGGCGATCAGCGGGCGCGGGTGACGGATCAGGAAAATCTGCACAGCAGGCCGCCGTAGAACGCGACTTCGGCCAGCTGCTGGGTGGCGCCCAGGCAGTCGCCGGTGTAGCCGCCGATGCGGCGCCGGAAGAGGCGCGCCAGCCAGACGGTGGCGAGCGCGGCGAGCGCGACGCCGAGCGCGACGGCGAGCGGCCCCAGCACGACGAGCGCGAGCGCAAGGCCGAGCAGCGTCGTGGCGCCGGCCAGCGCCAGCTCGCGCGCGCCGATGCGCGTCGCCAGCGGCTTCGCCTTGCCCTCGTCGCGCACGTAGTCGAGGCGGTGCATCAGCGTCGTCGCGCAGAAGCGCGACAGCGTGTGGCCGGCGATCAGCGCGGCGGGGATGGTCGTCAGTTCGAGTTCGATCAGCGCGCAGAACTTGCCGAGCAGCATCATGATCAGCGCCACGGCGCCGAAGCTACCGATGCGCGAGTCCTTCATGATGTTCAGGACCTGCGCTTTCTCCCAGCCGCCGCCGAAGCCGTCGACCATATCGCTCCAGCCGTCCTCGTGGAAGGCGCCGGTGACGTACAGCGTGCACGCCATCGCGGCGAGCACGGCCAGCGTCTTCGGCCAGAACAGCGAGCACAGCGCGAAAGCGAGCGCGGCGAGCGTGCCGACGACCAGGCCGACCGCCGGGAAATAGCGCGCCGCCCTGTTCAGCGCCTCGTCGCTGTGGCCGACCCAGGTCGGCACCGGCAGGCGCGTGAAGAAGCGGACGGCGCCGAGAAAGTACTCGGCCTCGGCGCGCAGGCGGCTGCTCGGCGGCGTGCTCACAGCTTCTCGTCGACGCCGGCCGCGGCGAAGCTCGCCATCTCGTTGAGGAAGGCCGCCGCGCCGCGCACCAGCGGCCATGCGAGCGCCGCGCCGGTGCCTTCGCCGAGGCGCAGGCCGAGATCGAGCAGCGCCTCGCCCTGCAGGTCGTGCAGCTGCGCGAGATGGCCCGGCTCCGCCGAGCGATGGCAGAAGACCGCGTAGTCGCGCACCTCGGGCGCGATGCGCGCGGCGGCGAGCAGCGCCGCGCCGACGATGAAGCCGTCGCTGAGCAGCAGCATGCCGCGCTCGGCGCCGGCCAGCATCGCGCCGGCCATCGTGACGATCTCGAAGCCGCCGAATTCGGCGAGCACGTCGAGCGCGTGTCGCGCTGCGTCACCGTCGGCCGGGCGCTGCGCGCAGGCGGGAATGCGGGCCAGCGCGCGAGCCAGCAGCTCGCGCTTGCGCAGCAGGCCGGCGTCGTCGAGGCCGGTGCCGCGCCCGATGCACTCGGCGAGCGGCGTTCCCGTCAGGCAATGCGTGATCAGCGAGGCGGCGGCCGTGTTGCCGATGCCCATTTCGCCGAAGCCGAGCACCTTGCAGCCGGCGTCGGCGAGGCGGTGCGCGATCTCGGCGCCCTTGGCGAGCGCCGCGTCGCGCTCGCCGGCGCTCATCGCCGGCCGCTCGATGTAGTTCTGCGTGCCGGGCGCCACCTTGGCGTCGATCAGGCCGGCGCGCGCGCCGAAGTCGTGCGCGACGCCGCAATCGACGACCTGCAGGCACAGGCCGTTGTGGCGCGCGAAAACGTTGATCGCGGCGCCGCCGGCGAGGAAGTTCTCGACCATCTGCCAGGTCACGTCCTGCGGGTAGGCCGAAACGCCGGCCTTGGCCGCACCGTGGTCGCCGGCGAAGACGAGCAGGGTGGGGTCGCCGAGATCCGGCGTCAGCGTCTGCTGCACGAGGCCGATTTGCAGCGCGAGTCTTTCGAGCGCGCCGAGCGCGCCGAGCGGTTTGGTCTTCTGATCGATCTTGGCGCGCAGGGCGGGCGCGATGGCGGTATCGGGCGAAGCGACGGAGAAGCGCATGGCGAGGTGGGGCCTTGGAGGCGCGGTGCGGGAAAGCCGCGAATTATACGCTTCCGCCCTGCGTGCTAAGCTTTGACCCATGAGAGAACTGATCCTCGGCGGCGCCCGTTCGGGCAAGAGCCGCCTCGCCGAACAGCGCGCCCTGGAGAGCGGTTTGCGGGTCGTTTACGTCGCCACCGCACGGGCCGGCGACGGCGAGATGGCGCGCCGCATCGAGCACCACCGGGCGCGCCGGCCGGCCGACTGGGGCCTCGTCGAGGCGCCGCTCGATCTGGCCGCGACCCTGCGCCGGCACGCCACGCCCGACGTCTGCTTGCTCGTCGATTGCCTGACCCTGTGGCTGTCCAACCTGCTCTTCGCCGGCGCCGCCGCGCGCCAGGCCGAGGCCGGCGAGGCCGTCACCTGTCCGCTGTTCCACGGCGAACTGCAGGCGCTGGTCGATACGCTGCCGGAGCTGCCCGGGCGCGTCATCGTCGTTTCCAACGAGGTCGGCTGGGGCATCGTGCCGATGGCCGCGCTGTCGCGCCTGTTCGCCGACGAGCAGGGGCGCCTGAACCAGCGCGTCGCAGCGGTCTGCGAGCGGGTGACGCTGGTCGCCGCCGGTTTGCCGCTGGCGCTCAAATAGCGCTTGATATTTGCATGATGCGCAACGAATGGTATTGTTCAGGTTGTCTGACAACTTGCTAAACGAGGAGACCAAACAATGTACAAGCGGATCATGGTTGCGGTGGATGAGAGCTTCATGACCAACAAGGTGCTCGGCACCGCCATCGAGATCGCCAAGAGCAACGGCGCCAAGCTGGCGATCTGCCACGCCATCGACGAGACGATTTTCGCCAATCGCGAAGTCGAGATGATGATGCCGAACAGCGTCGGCAAGGCCGAGTACCGCTTGCGCCTCGGCGCCCAGGGCTTCCTCGGCAAGGCCGCGGACACCGCCCGCGCGGCCGGCGTCGAAGTCGAGATCAAGCTCGTCGAGTCGGAGCAGAAGCACGTCTCCGACATGCTCGCCGACACCTCGGCGGAGTGGCAGGCCGATCTGCTCGTCGTCGGCACGCACGGCCGGCGCGGCATGGAACGCTACTTCGTCGGCAGCGTCGCCGAGCGCCTGGTGCGCAAGGCCGGCACCTCGCTGCTGCTGGTGCGCGGCGAGTAAGCAGATCCGCGGGCAGTTTCTGCCCGCGATCCTCCGTCGTCAGTCCCGCGTCGACAGCGCCGGGAAAAAACCGGCCAGCCGGCGCAGGTCCAGATTTGCTTCGACCGCGTCGGCCAGCCGGTCGAGGTCCGCTTCGCGCCGCGCGCCGGCGTCGAAGCTCGCGCTCGGCGCATGACCGGCCCAGGTCAGCAGCGCATCGAGCGCCGCCGGTTCGTCGAACAGGCCGTGGCAGTAGGTGGCGAGAATCTGTCCGTCGTCCGAAAGCGCGCCGTCCGGTCGGCCGCCGAGGTGCGCCGCCGGCTTCTGCAGCGCCGGTCCGCGCGTCACGCCCATGTGGATTTCGTAGCCTTTGAGCGCCGGCGCGCCGGGCAGCGCCAGCGTGCCGCTCACGTTCTCCAGCGTCTTCTCTGCTTCCAGCGTCGTTTCGTAGTCGAGCAGGCCGAGGCCGGCCGCGCTGCGCGGCGCGCCTTCCAGCCCGTGCGGGTCGTGCAGCGCGCGGCCGAGCATCTGCAGGCCGCCGCAGACGCCGATCAGCTTGCCGCCGTAGCGCAGGTGGCGGCGGATCGCGTCCTCCCAGCCCATCTCGCGCAGCCAGGCGAGATCGGCCTGCACCGCCTTGGAGCCGGGCAGGACGATGACGTCGCAGCCGTTGTCGCCACCCGGCGGCGTTTCGTTGGGGCCGACAAAGCGGAAATCGACCTCGGGGTGGAAGCGCAGCGGATCGAGGTCGTTGTGGTTGGACATGCGCGGGTAGGCCGGTGCGACGACGCGCAGTTTCGCCGCCGCCTTTTTCTCCGCGCCGCGCGGCACGGCGTCTTCGGCGTCGAGGTAAAGGCCGTGCAGGTAGGGCAGCACGCCGAGCACCGGTTTGCCGGTGCGTTCCTCAAGCCAGCGCAGGCCGGATTCGAGCAGGCCGATGTCGCCGCGGAAGCGGTTGATGACGAAGCCCTTGACGCGCGCGCGCTCGGATTCCGAGAGCAGGTCGAGCGTGCCGACGAGGTGCGCGAAGACGCCGCCGCGGTCGATGTCGGCGATCAGGATGACCGGGCAGTCGACGGCCTCGGCGAAGCCCATGTTGGCGATGTCGCGGTCGCGCAGATTGATCTCGGCCGGGCTGCCGGCGCCTTCGACGACGACGCAGTCGTACTGCGCGCACAGGCGGTCCCAGGATTCGAGCACGGCGCGCATCGCGCGCGGTTTGTACTCGTGATAGGCGCGCGCGTCGAGGTCGCTGAGCGCGCGGCCGTGGATGATGACCTGCGCGCGCTTGTCGGTGGCCGGCTTGAGCAGCACCGGGTTGAAGTCGGTGTGCGGCGCGAGGCCGGCGGCCAGCGCCTGCAGCGCCTGCGCGCGGCCGATCTCGCCGCCGTCGACGGTGACCGCCGAGTTGAGCGCCATGTTCTGCGGCTTGAACGGCGCGACGCGCACGCCGCGCCGGTGCAGGATGCGGCAGAGGGCGGCGACCAGCGTGCTCTTGCCGGCGTCCGAGGTGCAGCCCTGCACCATCAGGCCGGGGGCGGCGCCGGGCGGGCGGGCCGCGCTGGCATCGTCGACATCGTTGCAATCGTCGGATTGAGCGGCCGAAAGGCCGATGGGGGGCTTATTCATCGAAACCAACTCCGGTTGGAAGCCAAGCCCTTCAACGAGATGATCGCGCATGGAAGAGGCGCAAGCGCTTTCATGCCGTTTTGTCCGCTAACGGGCGTGGATTGAAACATCGTAAAATCCGGGCTTCCTGAACATTTCTGGGGCCTTCTCGGCCGGCTGGTGGCCGAGCGCCGGCAATTCTCGCATGTCGCCCATTTTTTCCCCGCAACTATTCTCGGCCAACGTGCCGCTGGCGCTCTGGCTGCCGCTCGCCGCGCTGGCCGCCGTCGCGCTCGACCGCGCCTTCGGCGAGCCGGCGCGCTGGCATCCGCTGGTCGGTTTCGGTCGTCTGGCGCAGGCCGCCGAGCGCCTGTTCAACCGCGGCTCGGCGGGCGTCGTGCGGCGTGCCGGCGGCGTTCTGGCCTGGTGTCTGATCGTCCTCCCCTTCGTCGCGCTGGCCGTCTGGGCGACGCCGGACAACCGCATCGGCTGGGCGGTGCATGCCCTCCTGCTGTATTTCGCGCTCGGCGGGCGGGCGCTCGCCGAGCACGCGCAGCGCGTCGCCGCCGACCTCGCCGCGGGCGATCTCGCCGCGGCGCGCGAACACGTCGGCTGGATGGTTTCGCGCGACACGCGCGAGCTGGATGCGTCCGGCGTCGCCAAGGCCTGCGTCGAATCGACGCTGGAGAACGGCAACGACGCCGTGTTCGGCGCGCTGTTCTGGTTCGCGCTGCTCGGCGGGCCGGGCGCCGTGCTCTTCCGCCTGGCCAATACGCTCGACGCGATGTGGGGCTACCGGACCGAGCGCCTGCGTCACTTCGGCTGGGCCGCGGCGCGTCTCGACGATGCGCTCAACTACGTCCCGGCGCGCCTGACCGCCCTCTCCTACGCGCTCTTCGGGCGCACGCGCCGCGCGCTCGCCTGCTGGCGGGCGCAGGCGCCAGCCTGGGACAGCCCGAACGCCGGCCCGGTGATGGCCGCCGGCGCCGGCAGCCTCGGCGTCGCGCTGGGCGGCGCGGCGATCTACCACGGCCGCGTCGAGGAGCGCCCGCCGCTCGGCGAAGGCCGGCCGGCCGCCGCGCCCGACATCGCGCGCGTGCTCCGTCTCGTGCGCCGCAGCCTCGCGCTGTGGCTCACGCTCCTGCTCTGCCTGGGCGTGGCGCGTGCTTGAGCACGGCGGCCGCCTGCGCGCCGCGGCGCAGGCTTACGGCATCCCGCTCGCCGACTGGCTCGATCTGTCGACCGGCATCAACCCGCAAGGCTACCCGGTGCCGCCGCTCGACCCCGTCTGCTGGCAGCGCCTGCCGGAGGACGATGACGGTCTGGAGGCGGCGGCCGCCGCCTATTACGGCAACCACCGCCTGCTCGCCCTGCCCGGCTCGCAGGCGGCGATCCAGCTGCTGCCGGCCTTCTTCGCGCCGGCCGCCGTCGCCTGCCTGGCGCCGCTCTACGAGGAGCACCCGCAGGCCTGGGCGCGCGCCGGACACAAGCTGCGCCGCCTGCACGGCGGCAGCCCCGGCGCGGCGCTGGCGCGCGCGCTGGGCGCGGCGACGCCGAACGTCGTGTTGTGCAACCCGAACAATCCGAGCGCCGGCCGCCTGTCGCGCGCCGAACTGCTCGCCGCAGCCGCGCAGCTGCACCGGCGCGGCGGCTGGCTGATCGTCGACGAGGCTTTCGCCGACGACCGCCCGGACGACTGCGTGACGCCCTGCGCCGGAACGCCCGAGGCGCCGAATCTGATCGTCCTGCGCTCGCTCGGCAAGTTCTTCGGGCTGGCCGGCGCGCGCGTCGGCTTCGTCTTCGGCGCCGCGGAAAAGCTCGACCGCCTGCGCGAAGCGCTCGGCCCGTGGCCGCTCTCCGGCCCGGCGCGCGCGGCGGCGCGCCATGCGCTTGAGGACACGGTCTGGCAGGCCGCGGCGCGGCGCGCGCTGACCGCCGCCGGCGAACGCCTCGCCGCGCTGCTCGCGCCGTTCGGCGAAGGCGAAAACGGCGCCGACGTGCACGCCTGCGCGCTGTTCGCCACGTTCGCCACGGCGCAGGCCGATGCGCTCTACGAACACCTCGCGCGGCGCGCCATCCTCGTGCGCCGCTTCGCCGACCACGGCCTGCTGCGCTTCGGCCTGCCCGGCGACGAAGCCGGCTGGCAGCGCCTGACCCGCGCGCTCGACGAATGGCGGGCTGCGCAGTGATGCAATCCGCTCGCGGCACGCCGCGCACGGAGCCGTTCGGCGCACGGAAAAGCCCTGATTTCTCCGTGCGCCCGGCGTCTCCTCACGCGCCGCGCCGCGGGCGCCTGAAACCTTCCGGAAAGAGACCATGAAGCCTCCGCAACTCCTCGCCGCCGCCCTGCTCGGCCTCGCCGCCCTCGCTCAAACGGCGCACGCCGACGTCGTCGTCACCGATGATACCGGCGTCGTCGTGCGCCTCGCGCAGCCGGCCAGACACATCGTCAGCCTGGCACCGCACGTCACCGAGAGCCTGTTCGCCATCGGCGCCGGCGAGCGCATCGCCGCCACCGTCGATTACAGCGACTACCCGGCAGCGGCGCAGAAGCTGCCGCGCGTCGGCGGCTACTCGCGCCTCGACCTCGAAGCGATCGCTGCGCAGAAGCCCGACCTCGTGATCGCCTGGGAAAGCGGCAACTCGAAGGCGCACGTCGAAAAGCTGCGCGCGCTCGGCCTGCCGCTCTACGTGACGCAGCCGAATCGCATCGACGACATCGCCGGCACGCTCGAACGCTTCGCCCGTCTGGCCGGCGTCCAGGACAGCGCGGCGCCGGTCGTCGCCGGCTTCCGCGCGCGCCTCGACGGACTGCGCGCGCGCTACTCGGGCCGCCCCAAGGTGCGCACCTTCTACCAGATCTGGAAACAGCCGCTGATGACCGTCGGCGCGCCGCAGATCATCAGCGACGCGATCCGCCTGTGCGGCGGCGAGAACGTCTTCGGCCAACTCGCGACGATGGCGCCGACCGTCACCGTCGAGGCCGTCATCGCCGCCAATCCCGAGGTCATCGTCGCCAGCGGCATGGGCGATTCGCGTCCCGAGTGGCTCGACGACTGGAAGCGCTGGACGTCGGTCACCGCGGTCGCGCGCGACAACCTGTTCTTCGTGCCGCCCGAACTGATCCAGCGCCACACGCCGCGCCTGCTCGACGGCGCCGAGCAGCTCTGCCGCCACCTCGAAACGGCGCGCGGCCGTCGCCCGGCCGGCAAGTAGGCGGGGTTCAAAACCTAAGCCGGAATCCGCTCGCCGAGAAAGTCGACGAAGGCGCGCACCTTGGCCGAGAGGTGCATGCGCTCCGGGTAGAGCGCGTAGACGTCGGCTGGCGCCGACTGCCAGCCGGGCAGCACGCGGCGCAGGCGGCCGGCCGCGAGCTCGCCGGCGATGTCCCACAGCGAACGCAGCAGCACGCCGTGGCCTGCGAGCGCCCACTTGACGGCGGTCTCGCCGTCGTTGCTCGACAGCGCCCCGCCGACCTTCACCGTCTCCCGGCGCTTGTCGTCGTCGGCGGCGAACAGCTGCCAGCTGCCGTAGGCCGCTTCGTTCTCGCGGATCACGATGCAGGCGTGGCGGGCGAGATCCTTCGGCGTTGCGATCGGCGCGTGCGCGTCGAGATAGGCCGGCGCCGCGCACAGCACGCGGTGGTTGGTCAGCAGGCGGCGCGCGTAGAGGCGCGAATCGGGCGGCCGCCCGAAGCGGATGCTGACGTCGAAGGCGGCGTCGGTGAGCGGCGGGATGCGGTCGGTGAGCTGCAGCTGGATTTCGACTTTCGGATGGCGGCGCACGAAATCCGAGACGAGCGGCGCGATGAGCCGCCGCCCGAAGCCGAAGCTGGTGTTCACGCGCAGCAGCCCCTGCGGTTCCGAGCGGCTACCGGCCAGTTCGCGTTCGAGTTCGCCGATGTCGTCGAGGATGCGCCGCGCCTGTTCGAGATAGCGTTCGCCTTCCGGCGTCGCGCCCAGCGAGCGCGTCGTGCGGTTGAGCAGGCGCACGCCGAGCCGCCGTTCGAGCGCGGCCAGCCGCCGGCTGACGGCCGGCGGCGTGACGCCCAACTCCTGCGCCGTCGCGGTGAGGCTGCCGCACTGCACGAGGCGGACGAAAAAGGCGAGGTCGGATACTTCGTTCATCGGGCGCTTCCTGCCGGGCGGCTCGGTTCGTGCGTTGAAGTTATCAATGGCTTTCCTGCAGGTGAATTATAGGTGCGGGAAGAAGCTATACACTCGCCCTCCGTTTTGCATTGCAGGAGCGCACCGTGAGCATCGTGGGTCTGGGAGTCGATTGGGGAGCCGGCCTGCCGGCATGGCCGGACGGTCTGGCGGACGTTCTGCCCCTGCTCGTCCCGCTGCTGCTCGGCGGCGTGCTCGGCGCGCTCGGCGGCCTGCTCGGTATCGGCGGCGGCATCATCGCCATTCCCATCCTCGCCATGTTTTTCGGCATGGACCAGCAGACGGCGCAAGGCACAGCGCTGGTCATGATGGCGCCGAACGTGCTGATCGGCTTCTGGCGCTACCGCCAGCGCAACCCCTTTCCGCTGCGCACGGCGGGCGTCGTCGGTCTGACCACGCTGCTCGCCACCTGGCCGGCGGCGCGCCTAGCGGTGCATATGGACCCGCGCCTGCTGACGGTCTGCTTCGCGCTTTTCCTGGCCGCGCTGGCCGGCTATTTCCTCTGGGGCTCGCGCGCGGTAGCGTCGGCCGCGGCGGCGGAGGACGCGCCGCGTGCGCCGTGGAACGAGCGCTACCTGCCCGGCGTCGGTCTCGTCGGCGGGCTGTGCGCCGGGTTCTTCGGCGTCGGTTCCGGCATCGTCGCGGCGCCGCTGCTGGTGCGCGGCTTCGGCAAGCGGCAGGCGGTGGCGCAGGGCATCGCGCTGGCGCTGGTGGTGCCCGGCGCGCTCGCCGCGCTCGCCGCCTTCGCGCAGGCGCGGCGGGTCGACTGGCAGGTCGGCAGCCTGCTCGCCGTCGGCGGCGTGGCGACCGTCTCGTGGGGCGTCGCCTGGGCGCACCGCCTGCCGGAGGCGAAGCTGCGCCGCCTGTTTGCGCTGATGCTGCTGCTGACTGCCGGGTTGATGATCCGGCAGGGGCTGGCCGGCTGATAAACCGCCTGGCAATGCGTCTGGCTTATTCCGCGAGGATGCCTATACTCAGAGTATGGTTATTTCTCAGGAGACGGTCATGAGCTTCCTCGACTCCCCGATCGCGCGCTGCGAAGCGGCGCACACCATGGTGCTGACCGACCAGACGCAACTTCAGTGCGGGCTTGAGCACGCTTGCCCGGCGGGCCGCGTGTGCCCGCTCGACGGCTGCTTCGCCACGCATTCCGGTCTGAGCGAAACCGTCCTGCCGGCGCCGTCGAAGGCACGTCGCGCGCGGCGCGGCTTGAGCGGCTGAGCGGCGACGCTTTTTCGGCCTTGCATCGAGGCGCCGCGTTCCGGCGCCTCGCCTTCTTTGCGCACTACCTCGGCGGCGCGCCGTCCGCGCCTGGCGGATGGCGGCGCGTCGTGCTGTCTTCGAGCCAGCGGCGGAAGATCGCCACCGCCTCCGACGCCTCGGGCCGCTCGCTGAGCAGGTGGTAGGCGCCGGTCGCGAAGGGCGCCGCGCCCGGCAGTTCGACCGGCGCGCCGCTCTGCAGCAGTTCCTCGACGAACAGTTCGGGAATCAGTCCGACGCCCAGCCCTTCGACGACCGCCTGGATCGCCAAGATGGTGTTGTCGAACTCGGTGAATTGCGTGGGCGCCCCGAGCGGTTCCGCGGGCGTTTCCGCCGCCGCGCAGCGCGCGCGCCATTTCGGCCACAGATCGGGGCGCGAGCGCATGCGCACGAGCGGCACGCCGAGGATTCTCTCCGGCGTCGTCAGCATCTGCCAGTCGGGCAGGCGCGGGCTGCACACCAGCGCGGCGTATTCGCTCATGAAGGGCTCGCCCGCAAGGCCGCCGAAGTGCGCTGGATCGCGCCGGATGTGCAGATCGACGTCGGCCGAGCGCACGATGTTTTCCTGCGAGGTGCCAAGCCGCACCTCGATGGCCGGATGCTGCGCGCGGAATTCGGCGAGGCGGGGAATCAGCCAGTGCATGGCGAAGGTCGGCGTCGCGTCGAGGCGGACGACGGCGCGCCGTTCGCCGGCCGCGTTCCGCGCCAGTTCGCGCACGCGGCGGCTGGTCGCGTCGATGGCGTCGAGCGCCGGGCCGCACTGCGCGAGGTAGAGCGCGCCCATCTGGGTGAGCGCGACGGCGCGGTGCCGGCGCTCGAAGAGCGCGACGCCGAGGTGCGCCTCGAGCGTCTGTATCTGCCGGCTGACGGCGCCCGGCGTGACGAAGAGTTCGCTCGCTGCGCGCTGGAAGCTGAGGCGGCGGGCGGCGGCGACGAAGGCCCGGACGGCGTTGAGGGGCGGCTGGCTCATGGCGTCATGCTTGAGTTTTCATCACTCGATGGTAGACGAATAATCGTTTGAAAGAGCTTCCGGCGGATGTCAGGATCGCTTTCGCCGACGCTTCGCTTGCGTGAAATGGCTTCATGTAGGCGGGGAAGCGTTGCCGATCAAGGATGAAGAAAGGATGGAAGCATGAGCGACGTGCGCTGGCTGCTGCTGCTTTGCCTGTCGCGCGCGGGCTTCGCGTTGATCAACACCGTCTACGCGGCGCTGATCCCCCTTCTGCGTCCGGCGTGGAGCATGTCGGCGAGCCAGGCCGGGGCGGTGCAGTCGGCGTGGCACGCCGGCTACGTCGTCTCGCTGGTCGCCGCCAGCGTGCTGGCCGGGCGCTGGGGCGCCAAGCGCACCTTCCTCGGCATGGGGTGGGCGGCGTGCGCGACGACCCTGCTTTTCGCGCTCGGCGCGCACGATTACGCCTCGGCCTTTCTGCTCTACGGGCTGGCCGGCCTGTGCGCCGGCGGCTCCTACGTGCCGGGGCTGACGCTTATTGCCGAGCGCTTCCCGCCGGCCGCGCGCGGGCGGGCGATGGGTGCCTTCATCGCCGCCGCCTCGCTCGGCTACGCGCTCGGCCTGCTCGGCGCCGGCGCGCTGGGCGGCTGGCTCAGCCCGCGCGCCGGTTTCCTGCTGGCGGCGGCCGGCACCCTGTTCGGCCTTGCGCTTGCCGGGTGGACGCTGCGCGCGACGCCGAACGTGACGGCGCCCGCGGACGCGCGCCGCGGTTTCTCGCCGCGCGCCACGCTCGCTTCGCTGTGCTGGCTGTGGCAGCACAAGCCGGCGCGCTGCGTCATCCTCGCCTATGCCTTCCACGCCTGGGAGCTGCTCTGCATGTGGGCGTGGCTGCCGGCCTTTCTGAGCGCTGCGGTCGCCCTGCAGCAGGGGACGGCCGGCGTTCTGCCGGTGGCCGGCGCGGCGCTCGCCGCGCTCACCCACCTCGTGAGCATGGCCGGCAGCCTCGCCGGCGGCAGCTGGTCCGACCGTTGGGGGCGCAGCCGCGTCATCCTGCTCATGGCGCTGTCCAGCGTCGCCTGCTCGCTCGTCTTCGGCTGGCTGCTCGCGGCGCCGCTGTGGCTGCTCGTGCTGGTCGCGGTGTTCTACAACTTCGCGGCGGTCGGCGATTCGGCGATCTATTCGGCGGCACTAACCGAGGTGGTTCCCGGTCAACATCTGGCGGCGGCGTATTCGCTGCGCTCCGTCCTTGGTTTCGGCATGGGCGCGCTCAGCCCCTGGCTGTTCGGCATCGTGCTCGACGCGGCGGGCGGCACGGCGGTGGACGCGGCGCAGGTTTCCGGCCCGGCGCCGCTCGCTTGGGGACTGGCCTGGAGCGCGCTTGGCGCCGTCGCGCTGGTCGGACCGTGGCTGACGTGGTCCTTGATGCGCCGGCGGGCGCATTGAGCTTGCATTGATCTCGCCGCGCGCGATGCTGTATAAGCAGACATCGATATTCCGGAAGGAGCCGCCATGCTCAAACGCACCGTTCATGCTTTCGCCGCCGCCCTGCTCTGTCTGGGCCTCCTCGGCCCCCTCGCCGCGCGCGCCGAGGTCGTCGACATCGACAGCGCAGAGCTGGCGCGCCTTGCCGCCAGCGGCGTGGTCGTCGTCGACATCCGCACCGAACCCGAATGGAAGGAGACCGGCGTCATCGCCGGCAGCCATCTGCTCACCTTCTTCGACGAGAAGGGGCGCGCCGATCCGGCGGCCTGGCTCGAGAAGCTGAAGGCCATTGCGCCGCCCGACCGGCCGGTCGCCGTGATCTGCCGCAGCGGCAACCGCACGCAGCCGGTGTCGCGCCTGCTCGCGCAGCAGGCCGGCTACCGGACCGTCTACAACGTGCGCAAGGGCATCCGCGCCTGGTCCGCCGAAGGTCGGCCGTTGGTGCCGGCGGCGAGCGCCGTGGCCGGCTGCGCGCCGGGCGTGCGCTGCTGAGCGGCGTCCCGACGTCCGGCCGCGAAGGGGATCGGACGGGTCAGTAGGCGGTCGGCGTCGGGCCGGCGCGTTCGTCGTCCGGCCAGCGGTTCTCGAAAAGCACGTCGGCGAGCGGCAGGCGTTTGCCCCAGCCGGCGTCCTCGAACATCGGGCGCGGGTAGAAGGCCGGGACGCGGCCGATGCACAGGATGGCGAGCGGCCGCGCGCCGTCCGGCAGGCCGAGCAGTTCGGCCAGCGCCAGCGGTTCGAAGAAGGACACCCAGCCGAGGCCGATACCTTCGGCGCGCGCCGCCAGCCACATGTTCTGGATCGCGCAGCCGACCGAGGCGACGTCCATCTCGGGCAGCGTGCGGCGGCCGACGATGTGCTTCTCGCGCCCCGGCATCAGCGTCACCACCAGCAACTCCTGGCATTCGCGGATGCCTTCGATCTTCACCTGGCGGAATTCCTCGTTGCGCGAGGGCAGCGCCTGCGCGGTGCGCAGGCGTTCGGCCTCGACCTGCGCGTGCAGGCGCTCGCGCAGCGCCGGGTCGCTGATGCGGATGAAGCGCCAGGGCTGCATGAAGCCGACCGAGGGCGCCAGATGCGCGGCCTCGACGAGGCGTTCGAGCAGTCCGTCGGGCAGCGGCGCGGCGTCGGCGGCGGGGACGAAGTGGCGCATGTCGCGGCGTTCGCGCAGCGTGCGCCAGAGGGTGGCGATTTCGTCGTCGCTGTAGCGGGGATCGCGGTTGTCGGCGATGGGCATGGGCGGTGCGCTCATTCGAGGAAGAGCCGCGCGGCGGCCTCCGGGTTGGACGGGAAGTAGAAGTGCATATAGCTTGCTGTGAGCCGCTGCCGGCGGTAGACCGCTTCGCCCGGGCGCCCGTCGGGACGCGCGGCGTGCGCCAGCGGCGCGAGCGGCGTCGCGCTCTGCGAGTAGTGGAAGGTGTGGCCGCGCAGCGTGCCCTCGGGCAGGGAGACTTCCTGCATGCCGAGCGCGGCGAGGCGCCGCTGCATCGTCGCGCTGCCGGGGAGCAGGCCGCCCAGCGCGTGTGTCCGGCCGTCGCCGTCGGTCAGCGCGTCGAACAGCGCCATCATGCCGCCGCATTCGGCGAGCAGCGGTTTGCCGGCGGCGACGTGCGCTGCGAGCGCGTCCCACAGCGGGCGGCGGGCGGCGAGTTCGGCGCCGTGCAGTTCCGGGTAGCCGCCGGGCAGCCAGACGGCGTCGCAGGCCGGCAGCGCGTCGCCGGCGAGCGGCGAGAAATACTCGATGCGGGCGCCGAGCGCGGCGAGGCAGTCGAGGTTGGCCGGGTAGAGGAAGCAGAAGGCGGCGTCGCGCGCGACGGCGAGCGTTTTCCCGGCGAGCAGCGGTGCGACGGGCGGCGGCTCGGCGTCGGCAAAGTCGACCGCCGGCGGCAGCGCCGCGGCGGCGGTCGGCGCCAGCAGGTCGGCCATGCGGTCGATACGCTGCGCGAGGTCGGCGATCTCGGCGGCCGGCAGCAGGCCGAGGTGACGTTCGGGCAGCGCGGCGTCGGCGTCGCGCGGCAGGTGGCCGTACCAGGCGATGTCGGGCGGCAGGCTCTTTTCCAGGAGTTCGGCGTGGTAGGCGCTGCCGACGCGGTTGGCGAAGGCGGCGGCGAGTTGCGTGCCCGGCCGGTAGTGCTTGAGGCCGTAGGCGATGGCGCCGAAGCTGGTGGCCATCGCCGCGCCGTCGATCACGGCGAGCAGCGGGATGCCGAGCTGCGCGGCGAGTTCGGCGGCGGGCGGCGAGCCGTCGAAGAGGCCCATGACGCCTTCGACGAGGATCAGGTCGGCGTCGCGCGCGGCCTCGGCGAGGCGCCAGGCGGCGTCGGCCGCGCCGCACATCCACAGGTCGACGTTGTGGCAGGGCGCGCCGCTGGCGATGGCGTGGATCTGCGGGTCGAGGAAATCCGGGCCGCACTTGAAGACGCGCACGCGCCGCCCCTGCCGCGCATGCAGACGGGCGAGCGCGGCGACGACGGTGGTCTTGCCCTGCCCGGAGGCGGGCGCGACGACGAAAAGCGCGGGACAGCGGGGGGCGGGGCAGCTCAGCGCCATCGCGGCGGTCTCCGGCGGCTTCGGCAGATCAGGATTCAGAGTTCAGAATTCGAGGCCGGGCATCGCCTTCACGCCGGCCTTGAAGGCGTGCTTGACGAGCGTCACCTCGCTCACCGTGTCGGCGGCCGCGACGAGCGCGTCGGGCGCTGCGCGGCCGGTGACGATGACGTGCTGCAGCGGCGGGCGCAGGGCGAATTCGGGCAGCACTTCGTCGACGCTGAGCCAGCCGTATTTGAAGGCGTAGGTCATTTCGTCGAGCACGACGAGGCCGTAGTCCGGGTCGGCCAGGTAGCGGCGCGCCGTGTCCCAGGCGGCACGGGCGACGGCCGCATCGCGCGCGCGGTCCTGCGTCTCCCAGGTGAAGCCCTCGCCCATCACGTGCCAGCTGACGAGGTCTGGGAAGCGCCGGTAGAAGCCCTCTTCGCCGGTGTCCGAGCGGCTCTTCACGAACTGGACGACGGCGACCTTCATGCCGTGCCCGAGCGCGCGCGCGACGACGCCGAAGGCGGCCGAGGACTTGCCCTTGCCGTTGCCGGTGTTGACCAGCAGGACGCCGCGCTCTTCCTGCGCGCCGGCGATCTTTTCGTCGATCACGGCCTTCTTGCGCAGCATGCGGGCGTGGTGACGCGCGTCGCGTCCGTTGTCTTCGGTCGTCGTGTCTTCCATGTCTGTTCCTAGGCCGGGATGAACCAGCGGTGGTCGCCGTCGCGGATTTCGCGCAGCGGGTGGGCGTAGAGGCGGGCCAGCGAGTCGGCGTTGACCACATCGGCGATCGGGCCGAGTTCGCACGTTCCGTCGCCGTGGATGAGCAGCGCGCGGTCGCAGAAGCGGCAGGCCAGCCCCGGCTCGTGCAGGACCATGGCGACCGCCGCGCCGCAGTCGCGCGCGGCGCCGGCGAAGAGGTCGAGCATGGCGATCTGGTGGTTGAGGTCGAGGTGGGCGATCGGCTCGTCGAGCAGGAAGAGGCGCGGCGCCTGCGTCAGCAGCGCGGCGACCGCGAGGCGCTGGCGTTCGCCGCCGGACAGCGTCTGCACGTCGCGCGCCTCGAAGCCGGCGAGCCCGACGGCCTGCAGCGCGTCGCGCGCGATCCGCGCGTCCTGTGCCGATTCCCAGTCCCAACGCGCGAGGTGCGGATGGCGGCCGACCAGCGCCGTTTCCAGGACGCTCGACGCGAAGGCGTCGCCGCGCGTCTGCGGCAGCCAGCCGCGGATCTTCGCCGCGGCGCGCGGGCCGAGTTCGGCGTAGCTCGCACCGTCGAGCCGCACTTCGCCGACTTGCGGCGCGCGCAGCCCGGCGAGCACCGAGAGCAGCGTCGACTTACCGGCGCCGTTGCGGCCGAGGATGGCGAGGCGCTCGCCGGGGCGCAGCGCGAGGTCGAGCTCGCGGCAGACGGTCTTGCCGCCGATGCTGACGGCGAGGCGGCGGGTTTCGAGCAGCGGTGCGGCGGGGTTGGCGATCATGCGCTGCGCCTCCGTCCGTCGCGGCCGAGCAGGAAGAGGAAGACCGGCACGCCGATCAGCGCGGTGAGCACGCCGACCGGCAGCTGCTGCGGCGCGAGCGCGGTGCGCGCCAGCGTGTCGGCGACCACCAGCAGGCTGCCGCCGGCGAGCGCCGAGGCGGGCAGCAGCAGGCGCTGGTCGTTGCCGGTGGCGAGGCGCACGAGGTGCGGCACGATCAGGCCGATGAAGCCGATCGAGCCGGCGTGCGTGACGGCGGCGGCGGTCGCCAGCGAGGCGACGAGATAGACGCCGCGGCGCAGGCGGCCGACCGCGACGCCGAGCGTCTGCGCGGTGTCGGCGCCGCGCGCCAGCAGGTTGAGCTCGCGCGCGAAGGGCAGCGCGACGATCAGCACGCCGACGAGCACGGCGAGCGGCAGGCGCGCGTCGTTGTTCTGCGAAAGGTCGCCCATCAGCCAGAAGAGCATGCCGCGCAGCTTGTTTTCAGGGGCGATCGAGAGCATCAGCGCGACCGCTGCGCCGCAGCCGGCGGCGACGATGACGCCGGTGAGCAGGAGGCGCGTCTGTGTCCAGCTGCCGTCGCCGTGTGCCAGCCCGAAAACGACGAACATAGCGCCGAGCGCGCCGGCGAAGGCGAAACCGTTGACGCCGACGAGCGACAGGCCGAGCAGCAGCGCGAGCAGCGCGCCGACGCCGGCGCCGCCCGAGATGCCGAGCACGTAGGGGTCGGCCAGCGGGTTGCGCAGCAGGACCTGGAGCAGCGCGCCGGCGAGTGCGAGCAGACCGCCGCAGGCGAAGCCGGCGAGCGCACGCGGCAGGCGCAGCTTGCGCACGACTTCGCCGTTGAGAGAGTCGCCGCCGTTGCCGAACAGGGCCGGGCCGACGTCGGCGAGCGGAACGTGGATGCTGCCCACCGACAGCGCCAGCGCGATGCTCAGCAGCGCCAGCCCGGCGAGGGCGGCGAGGATGAGGAAGGCGCGGCGGCGGGTGGGCATGGGGGGATTCTACTTTTGTTGGTAGCGCAGGCCGACGAAGACGCTGGCGCCCGCCGTGGCGTAATCGCGGGCCAGTTCATACTCCTTGTTGAAGAGGTTGTTGGCGCGGGCGAACAGCGTCCATTCGCGGTCGATGCGGTAGTCGGCGAACAGATTGACGAGCCCGTAGCCGCCAAGCCTCTTCTTGTTGGCCGCGTCGTCGAAGCGGTCGCCGACCAGTTGCCACTCGCCGCCGACCTTGAGCATTCCGGCAGTGTAGGCGAGGTGCGCCTTCAGCTGTTCGTCGGCACGGCGGGCGAGGCGCTTGCCGGTGGTGTCGTCGCGCGCGCGCTGCAGGTCGACGCTGACGCCGCCCGAGAAGGCGCCGAGGCTGTTCGCGTACGAGAGCGAGGTGCCGCTCAGCGTCGCTTGGTTGACGTTCATCGGAACCGGCAGCGACGAATCGATCAGGTCGGTCACCTTGTTGCGGAAGTAGATCGCCGAAAAACGCTGCGCGCCCTTTTCCCAGTTTACGCCGGTCTCGGCATTGCGCGCGCGCTCCGGCTTGAGGTCCGGGTTTCCGCCGAAGCAGCCGAACGGGGGGAAGCAGGAGAGCGGAAAGTACAGATTGTTGAAGGTGGGCGCCTTGAAGGCCGTGCCGTAGGAAAGATGGGCGCGCCACTCGGGCGTGAACTGGTAGCCGTAGGCGGCCTGGCCGGTCGTCCTGCCGCCGAACTGCGAGTTGTCGTCGCGACGCAGGTTGGCCTGCAGGCGGTGGTCGCCAAGGCTGCCGCTCCAGCCGGCGAGCAGCGAGCGAATGGTGCGCTCGTTGGTCGGCAGGGGCGAGGAGCTGGACAGTTGCTGCTTGAGATATTCGGCGGCGAGCAATGCCTTGCCTACGGGTAGCCGGATGTCGTTCTGCCAGGAAACCTGATCCTGGTCGGTGCGGTAAACGCTGTTGGCGATGCCGTTGATGCGGTTGGTCGAATCGTCGGTGCTGCGCCCGATGCGCAGCGTGCTGTTCCAGTCGCTGCTCAGACGGTTGCGCGAGTACAGCGAAAAATTGCTGACGCTTTGATCGTTGCTCGGATCGTTGCCGAGGCCGTTGTCGTAGTGGCTGGTGCCATTGCCGGACAGGAAGTTCAGCCCGATTTCGTGGCCTTGCGCCGGTCGCAGGGCCAGGCTGCCGTTGATGCTCTGGTTGCGGAACGAGTCGCGGTCCGGGTTGTAGTTGCTGCTGGCCGTGTTGCGGATGGCGCTGAAGCCGCGCGTCTCGTAATGCCCCGTCTGCAGACTATAGGAGACGACGTCGTTGCCACCGGCGATGCCGAGGCTGGCGTCGGTCGTGCCGTAAGTGCCGTAGCCGGCGCTGGCGTTGATGCGGGCAGGCCCTTCTCCGCGCTTGGTGAAAATCTGGATGACGCCGCCGATGGCGTCCGCGCCGTACAGCGACGAGGCGGGGCCGCGCAGAATTTCGATGCGCTCGATCTGGTTCAGCGAGAGGCGCGAAAAATCGGCCGCGCCGGTGCTGACGGAACCGACGCGCTGCCCGTCGATGAGCAGCAGCGTGTGATTGCTGTTGGCGCCGCGGATGAAAATGGCGTTATTCGCGCCGGGGCCGCCGTTTGCGGAATACTCGATCCCCGGTTGCTGCGCCAGGAGTTCGACGAGGGTCGTCTGGCCGGCCTGTTCGATCGTCTCGCGCTCGATGACCGAAACGTCGCTGAGCAGCTCGTTGCTACGCGTTGCTTGGCGGGTCGCCGTGACGACGACTTGTCCGAGTTCGCTGCTCGGTTTGTCGGCGGCCTGCCCAGTCGGGGGAAAAACGGTGGCGAGGAGGGCCGCGAGGGTCGCGACGGGCGTGCGTACGTGGATGGATGGCATGGGGGGATTCTCCCGGTCGCCGGCAAGCGTCCCCGCACGCCGGCAGATTGATGTCTGGAAGCGCCCGGGGAGAACCTGAACGAAACAGAGAGCGGGTGACTGCAACCTGTCTGCGGCCCGCACCATGCATTCGTGACCGCTTCCCCGCGGCACTTCCGCTGATGTGTGCGAAGGCCGGTATCCGGGCTCGCGAGTCTTGATGTGTCGCCTTCCCAAGCTTTCGCCCAGTGGCATGTGACACACCCGCACTCGCTTACCGTTGCGGGGGCAGCACAGGCATCGCGTCGCGTCGACGCTCACCTGTTTCCCGTTTAACCGCGGCAGAGAATCTGCGTTGCGGCACCTTGCACGTAAATTCCGTCGCATCGGTTGCGACGGAACCCGTAATTATAGCGAGAAGTGCGTCCGCACAGGAACAAACGGAGAGAGATGAGAAATAAATCACATTTAAAACGGGCGCTTAGTCCTTGACTTGCCTTGGTTTTTAAATCTATAGTCCGCGACATGATTCAAGACCTCAACGTGCTCGAGAGCAAAATCGCCGAAGTGGCGGCCTTGTGCCGCGCCTTGCGGGCGGAAAATGCCGAGCTTCGCCAGAAGCTCGCCGCGGCCGAGGACGAAAAACAGCGCCTGGCCGAGCGCATGGAGTCCGCCCGCGAGCGGCTCGAGCAACTCGCCAAGCAACTCCCCGAAGCCAAGGCCTGAGCGAGCGCCTGATGCCCAACGAAGCCAACTTTCTCGACATTACCCTGCTCGGCAAGGAATACCGCGTCGCCTGCCCGCCGGCCGAACAGGAGGCCCTGCTGGCCGCCGTCGCCTACGTCGACGGCAAGATGCACGACATCGCCGAGAAGACCAAGAGCAACATTGCCGAACGCATCGCCGTGATGGCCGCGCTGAACATCGCGCACGAGCTGCTCGCCGGCCGCCAGGAGCGCGTCGGCGGCGATCAATCCGGGGAGGCTGAAAGTGGCGCCGAAGGGCTGGACATCGGCGCCGTTCGGCGTAGAATTTCTGACATGGAGGCGCAGCTGGAAGCGGTGCTGAAGCCGCAGGAACAGCTGTTCTGAGCCTCCGCCAAGCGTTCCCTGCGGTGTTTGTTAAGGTCATATATTCCTTGAACCAATGCTAATTGGCATCGGTCGCGGACCAGATAAACCGCTGTTGTGTGTGCCCCATATGTCGGGTGCGCCTGATGCGGACGGAATGTGACCACTCTGAACTCAGGTTCAGGATGCCGGCCTGACGACACTCGCGGGGACCAAATACGACAGCGCGGAAGTTTCTTCCGCGCTGTTTTCATTGGAGGGTGGCATGCGCTACTGGCTGATGAAATCGGAGCCGGACGAGGTTTCGATCGACGATCTCGAAGCGCGACGGACGGTGCCGTGGTTCGGCGTGCGCAACTATCAGGCGCGCAACTTCATGCGCGATGCGATGCAGGTCGGCGATCTGGCCTTCTTCTACCATTCCGGCTGTCCGGTGCCCGGCATTGCCGGCCTGTGCGAAGTCACCGCGCCGGCGCACCCTGACCTGACGCAATTCGATCCGGCCAGTCCGTATTTCGACGCCAAGTCGTCGCCGGACGATCCGCGCTGGGTCTGCGTCGATGTGCGCTTCTTGCGCAAGACGCGGCTGGTGCCGCTGGCCGAACTGCGCGAGCACGTCGAACTGGCCGCGATGCCGGTGCTGCAGCGGGGCAACCGGCTGTCGATCACGCCGGTCGGCGAGGCCGAGTGGCGTTTCGTAACCGAAAGACTGATGAGGAGCGGAAGTTGACCGAGTTTTGGTGGGCCTATCTGGCCCTGGGGGCGTTCGCCGGTTTCTTTGCCGGGCTGCTCGGCGTCGGCGGCGGCGCGATCATGGTGCCGATCCTGACCAGCATCTTCCTGGCCGAAGGTTTTCCCAAGAGCGAGGTGGTGCACCTCGCGCTGGGCACGTCGATGGCGGCGATCATCTTCACTTCGATATCCTCGCTGCGCGCCCACCATGCGCACGGTGCGGTGCTCTGGAAGGTGGTGCGGGGGATGACGCCGGGCATCCTGTTCGGCACCTTCGGCGCGACCTTCGTCGCCGCCCTGCTGCCGACGCGGCCGCTGACGATCTTCTTCGCCTGCTTCATTTCTTACGTCGCTGTGCAGATGCTGCTCAACATCAAGCCGAAGCCGCACCGCGACCTGCCCGGCGCGCTCGGCCTTGGGGTCGTCGGCCTGGGCATCGGCGGCGTTTCGGCGCTGGTGGCGATCGGCGGCGGATCGCTTTCCGTACCCTTCATGGCCTGGTGCAACGTCAAGGCGCACAACGCGATCGGCACTTCCGCCGCGCTCGGCCTGCCGATCGCCGTTGCTGGCGCGATCGGTTATCTGGTCAACGGCTGGGGGCACCCCGGCCTGCCGCCGCTGACCGCCGGTTTCATCTATCTGCCGGCCCTCGTCCTCGTGACGGTGGTCAGCACGCTGGTCGCGCCGTTCGGGGCGAGGCTCGCGCACCGGTTGCCGGTGGCGACGCTCAAGCGCGTTTTTGCCGGCGTGCTGGTGGCGCTGGTCGTGAAAATGCTGTGGGGCGTCTTCGCCTGAGCGGCAGGGGCAAACCCCGCCGGGGCGCGCTCAGCGTGCCTTGAACTGCGGCGGGCGCTTGGCGAGGAAGGCGGCAAGGCCTTCCTGATAGTCCTCGGTGGCGAGGAAGGCGAAGGACGCGCGCAGTTCGTCGTCGGACAGCGGCACGTCGTGCTGCAGGCGGCGCACCCACTGCTTGTGCCAGCCCGCGACGAGCGGGGCGCCGGCGCAGATGCGACGGGCCGTCGCGGCGACTTCGCCGGCGACCTCGGCGTCGGCGACGACGCGCGTCACGAGGCCCTTGGCGCAGGCCTCGGCGGCGCTCAGGATGCGCCCTTCGAGCAGGATTTCGAGCACTGTCGCGGCGCCGACGAGGCGCATCAGGCCTTCCATTTCCCCGGGGTACATCGAGAAGCCGAGCTTGTTGATCGGTGCGCCGAAGCGCGCCGTTTCGCCGCAGATGCGCAGGTCGCAGTTGCCGGCGATTTCCAGGCCGCCGCCGATGCACGCGCCGTGGATCTGGGCGAGCGTCGGGTGACGGCAGTCGGCGATCGCCTGCAGTGCGGCGCCGACCTGTCCGTGGTAGGCCATGGCGCGGTCGACGGTGTCGCGCCGGGTGCGGAATTCCTCGAGGTCGCCGCCGGCGGCAAAAGCCTGTTCGCCCTCGCCGCGCAGGATCACGCAGCGCACCTGGTCGTCGGCGGAAAGCGCGGCGATGGTCGCGGCGAGGCTTTCCCACATCGCGAAGTCGACGGCGTTGAGCTTGCCCGGATTGCTTAGCGTAACGGTGGCCAGCGCCCCGTCGTGGGCGCAGAGGACGGCGCCGCCCATCTCAGGCGGCGCGCGAGGTGTGCATCTTGGCGAGCGCTTCGCGGCCGGCCTGCAGGTGCGTCTGCATGGCCTTTTCCGCGGCCTTCGGGTCGCGCGCCTTGATCGCCGCCATGATCGCGCGGTGCTCGGCCAGCGATTGCTGCAGACGCCCTTCGACGGTCAGCGAGTGCAGGCGCGTCAGCTTGAGCACCTTGCGCAGGTCCTGGATCACCTGTAGCAGCCAGCGGTTGCCGGAGAGGCCCTGGATGTGCAGGTGGAACTCCTGGTTGGCCTCGAAGAAACGTTCGATCTGGTTGTTCTGGGCGAACCGTTCGAGCTCGGCGTGGATCGCTTCGAGCTTCGCGACGTCCTCCGGCTGCGCCTTGCTGGTCGCCTCGAAAGCGCAGCGGCCTTCGAGCATCGCCATCAGCGGGAAGATGTCGTCGAGGTCTTTTTCCGAAATCTCGGTCACGTAGCAGCCGCGGCGCGGCTTGAGCGTCACCAGTCCCTCCGAGGCGAGCACCTTGAGCGCTTCGCGCAGCGGCGTGCGGCTGATGCCGTAGTCGACGGCCAGTGCCTGTTCGTCGATCCAGGTGCCCGGCGGCAGTTCGTGCGCGAAAATGCGTTGCCGGAGGCGTTCGGCAACTTCCTGGTAGAGGGCGGTCTGGGCGATGCGGCTGGGAATCATGCGCGGTTCTTTAGTGGGTGTTTCGCGGTCTCTGCGGGACCTTGCATTCATAATTATGGATACAGTATTATTACAGGTTCGAAGTGTCAAGTACCGTCGCAGCTTGGTTTCCGCTACGCCGGCGCGGTTTTCTGGCACCATCGGGCGGCGCGGTCGCCCCCGAACTTACAAGGTTTCGTGAAAGGTTTGAACATGTCCAACGCGAATGACGCAGCTCCGCTCGACTCGACGAATCTCGACGCTTGGCAAAAGGCCGCGGCCAAGTCGGCGCCGAACGGCGACGTCGCGGCGTTGAACTGGGTGACGCCCGAAGGCATCGTCGTCAAGCCGCTGTATACCAGGCAGGACCTCGACGGGTTGCAGTATACCGATACGCTGCCCGGTTTCGCGCCTTTCCTGCGCGGCCCGCAGCCGACCATGTACGCGGTCAAGCCGTGGACCATTCGCCAGTACGCTGGCTTCTCCACCGCCGAGGCCTCCAACGCCTTCTACCGCAAGGCGCTCGCCGCCGGCGGCCAGGGCGTTTCGGTGGCCTTCGACCTGGCCACGCACCGCGGCTACGACTCGGACAATCAGCGCGTCGTCGGCGACGTCGGCAAGGCCGGCGTTGCGATCGATTCGGTCGAGGACATGAAGATCCTGTTCGACGGCATTCCGCTCGACAAGGTCTCCGTCTCGATGACGATGAACGGTGCGGTGCTGCCGATTCTCGCCGGCTACATCGTCGCCGCCGAGGAGCAGGGCGTTGCGCAGGACAAGCTGTCGGGGACCATCCAGAACGACATCCTCAAGGAGTTCATGGTCCGCAACACCTACATCTATCCGCCCAAGCCGTCGATGAAGATCATCGCCGACATCTTCGGCTACACCGCGCAGCACATGCCGAAGTTCAACTCGATCTCGATTTCCGGCTACCACATCCAGGAAGCCGGCGCGAACCAGGCGATCGAGCTGGCCTTCACGCTGGCCGACGGCATGGAATACGTGCGCACCGGCATCGCCTCGGGCATGGACGTCGACACCTTCGCCGGCCGTCTCTCGTTCTTCTGGGCGGTGGGCATGAACTTCTACCTCGAAGTCGCCAAGATGCGCGCCGGCCGCCTGCTCTGGCAGCGCATCATGAGCCAGTTCAATCCGAAGAATCCGAAGTCGATGATGCTGCGTACGCACAGCCAGACCTCGGGCTGGTCGCTGACCGAGCAGGACCCGTACAACAACGTCGTGCGCACGACGATCGAGGCGATGGCCGCCGTCTTCGGCGGCACGCAGTCGCTGCACACCAACGCGCTCGACGAAGCGATCGCGCTGCCGACCGAGTTCTCGTCGCGCATCGCGCGCAACACGCAGCTGATCATCCAGGAAGAGACGCACATCTGTAACGTCGTCGATCCGTGGGCCGGCTCCTACATGATGGAGAAGCTGACCCAGGACATGGCCGACAAGGCCTGGGGCATCATCCAGGAAATCGAGGCGATGGGCGGCATGACCAAGGCCGTCGAGTCTGGCTGGGCGAAGATGCAGGTCGAGACCTGCGCCGCCGACAAGCAGGCGCGCATCGATTCGGGCAAGGACGTGATCGTCGGCGTGAACAAGTACAAGCTGGCCAAGGAAGACCCGATCGAGATCCTCGACATCGACAACCACGCCGTGCGCGACTCGCAGATCGCCCGCCTGAAGGCCATCCGCGCCAGCCGCGATGGTGCTGCCGTGCAAGCCGCGCTCGACGCGCTGACGCAGTGCGCGGAAACCGGCGACGGCAACCTGCTCGACCTGACGGTCAAGGCCATCCGTCTGCGCGCCACGGTCGGCGAAGTGTCGGATGCGCTGGAAAAAGTGTTCGGCCGCTTCCGCGCCAACAACCAGACCATCTCGGGAGTGTATGGAGGCGTCGTGGAAGGTCAGGAAAGCTGGGAATCGATCAAGGCCGACATCGAGAAGTTCAAGGACGAGGAAGGCCGCCGCCCGCGCATCATGATCGCCAAGCTCGGCCAGGACGGCCACGATCGCGGCGCCAAGGTGGTGGCGACGGCCTTCGCAGACCTCGGCTTCGACATCGACGTCGGCCCGCTCTTCCAGACGCCGGAAGAAGCCGCCCGCCTGGCAGTGGAGAACGACGTGCACGCGGTCGGCGTCTCGTCGCTCGCCGCCGGCCACAAGACGCTGCTGCCGGCGCTCGTCAAGGCGCTCAAGGAGCAGGGCGCCGACGACATCATCGTCTTCGCTGGCGGCGTGATTCCGGCGCAGGACTACGACTACCTCTACGGCGCGGGCGCCAAGGCGATCTTCGGGCCGGGCACGCGCATCGAGGATTCGGCCAAGCGCGTGTTCGAAGAAATCCGCAAGGCGCGCGTCTGAGCGACGGCCTTTGGCTGACGTGATGGACATGGCGAACGGCGGGCTGCCCGGCGTCGATCAGCAGCTGGTCGACGGCGTCCTCGCGCGCGGCCCGGCGCAGCGCCGGGCGCTGGCCAAGACGATCACCCTGATCGAGTCGACGCGCCCCGACCATCAGCAGCGCGCGCAGCAGGTGCTGAACGCCCTGCTGCCGCATACCGGGCGCGCCGTCCGCATCGGCATCTCGGGCGTTCCCGGCGCCGGCAAATCGACCTTCATCGAAGCCCTCGGCACCTGGCTGATCGATCAGGGCAAGCGCCTCGCCGTGCTCGCCGTCGATCCGTCGTCGACGGTTTCCGGCGGCTCCATCCTCGGCGACAAGACGCGCATGGAGCAGCTTTGCCAGCGCGAGGAAGCCTTCATCCGCCCGAGTCCGTCGGCCGGTTCGCTCGGCGGCGTCGCCGAAAAGACGCGCGAGGCCATGCTCGCCTGCGAGGCCGCCGGCTACGACGTGATCATCGTCGAGACGGTCGGCGTCGGGCAGAGCGAAACGGCGGTCGCCGGCATGGTCGACATGTTCTGCCTGCTGCAGCTGCCGAACGCCGGCGACGATCTGCAGGCGATCAAGAAGGGCATCGTCGAGATCGCCGACCTCGTCGTCATCAACAAGGCCGACATCGATCCGCGCGCCGCGCAGGTCGTCCGCGCGCAGTGGAAGAACGCCCTGCACATGCTGCGCCCGGCGAGCCCGAACTGGGCGCCGCCGGTGATCACCCTGTCCGCCCTGCACAAGGAGGGCATCGCCGGTTTCTGGGACGAGGTCGAGCGCTACCGCGCCGCGCTGACGCCGACCGGCGAGTTCGACGCGCGCCGCCGCCGCCAGTCGCTCGACTGGATGTGGAGCCTGATCGATTCCGGCCTGCGCCAGTATTTCCGCCAGCATCCGGCGGTGCGCGCCAGCCTTCCCGAGCTGAGCGCCGCCGTCGCCGACGGCCGCACGACGCCGGGCGCGGCGGCCCATCGCCTGCTCGCCGCGCTGAAGCATCCGTAAATCAAAGAATCGCTGACGTTTTGAATCACCCGACCCGAACCGGGACAAAAGAGGAGTAGACCTTATGCACGACATCATCCGCCAGCTCGACGAGAAGCGCGCGGCAGCATGCCTCGGCGGCGGCCAGAAGCGCATCGACTCGCAGCACGCCAAGGGCAAGCTGACCGCCCGCGAACGCATCGAGTTGTTCCTCGATCCGGGTTCGTTCGAAGAATGGGACATGTTCAAGGAGCACCGCTGCACCGACTTCGGCATGGAGAAGCAGTCCCTGCCGGGCGACGGCGTGGTGACCGGCTACGGCACGGTGAACGGCCGTCTCGTCTTCGTCTTCTCGCAGGACTTCACGGTGCTCGGCGGCTCGCTGTCGGAAACGCACGCCGAGAAGATCTGCAAGGTGATGGACCACGCGATGAAGGTCGGCGCCCCGGTGATCGGCCTCAACGACTCGGGCGGCGCGCGCATCCAGGAAGGCGTCGCCTCGCTCGGCGGCTACGCCGACGTCTTCCAGCGCAACGTGATGGCCTCCGGCGTCGTGCCGCAGATTTCGATGATCATGGGCCCATGCGCCGGCGGCGCGGTGTACAGCCCGGCGATGACCGACTTCATCTTCATGGTGAAGGACTCCTCGTACATGTTCGTCACCGGCCCCGAGGTCGTGAAGACCGTGACGCACGAGGAAGTGACCTCCGAGGAGCTCGGCGGCGCGATCACCCACACCAGCAAGTCCGGCGTCGCCGACCTCGCCTTCGAGAACGACGTCGAGGCCTTGACCATGCTGCGCCGCTTCATCAACTTCCTGCCTGCCAACAACCGCGAGAAGCCGCCGGTGCAGCCGACCAACGACCCGGCCGAACGCCTCGACTTCTCGCTCGACACGCTGGTCCCGGACAACGCCAACCAGCCGTACGACATGAAGGAGCTGATCATCAAGATGGTCGATGACTGCGACTTCTTCGAGATCCAGCCCGACAACGCGAAGAACATCATCACCGGCTTCGCGCGCATGGACGGCCACACCGTCGGTATCGTCGCCAACCAGCCGCTGGTGCTCGCCGGCTGCCTCGACATCAAGAGCTCGATCAAGGCCGCGCGCTTCGTGCGCTTCTGCGACGCTTTCAACATCCCGGTGGTGACGCTGGTCGACGTGCCGGGCTTCATGCCGGGCACCGCGCAGGAATACGGCGGCATCATCAAGCACGGCGCCAAGCTGCTCTACGCCTACGCCGAGTGCACGGTGCCGAAGGTCACGCTGATCACGCGCAAGGCCTACGGCGGCGCCTACGACGTGATGTCCTCGAAGCACCTGCGCGGCGACGTGAACCTCGCGTGGCCGTCGGCGGAAATCGCCGTGATGGGTCCGAAGGGCGCCGTCGAGATCATCTTCCGCGAGGAAAAGAACGATCCGGAAAAGCTCGCCCAGCGCGAGGCCGAGTACAAGGCCAAGTTCGCCAACCCCTTCGTGGCGGGCGCGCGCGGCTTCATCGACGACGTCATCATGCCGAACGAAACGCGCAAGCGCATCTGCCGCTCGCTCGCCATGCTGCGCAGCAAGAAACTTGAAAACCCGTGGCGCAAGCACGGCAACATTCCGCTGTAAGCGCCGGGAGGACTACGAAAAATGTTCAAGAAGATTCTGATTGCCAACCGCGGCGAGATCGCCTGCCGCGTCATCAAGACCGCCCGCAAGATGGGCATCAAGACGGTCGCCGTCTATTCCGAGGCCGACAAGGACGCCTTGTTCGTCGACATGGCCGATGAAGCCGTCTGTATCGGGCCGGCCGCCTCGAAAGAGTCCTACCTGGTCGCCGACAAGATCATCGCCGCCTGCAAGCAGACTGGCGCTGAAGCGGTGCACCCCGGTTACGGCTTCCTGTCGGAAAACGCCGAGTTCTCGCGTCGTCTGGAAGCGGAGGGCGTCAAGTTCATCGGTCCGAAGCACTACTCCATCGCCAAGATGGGCGACAAGATCGAGTCCAAGAAGCTGGCCATCGAAGCCAAGGTCAACACCATCCCCGGCTACAACGACGCCATCGCCGGTCCGGACGAAGCGGTCAAGATCGCGCAGAAGATCGGCTATCCGGTGATGATCAAGGCCTCCGCCGGCGGCGGCGGCAAGGGTCTGCGCGTCGCCTACAACGACGCCGAAGCGCACGAGGGCTTCGCTTCCTGCGTCAACGAAGCGCGCAACTCCTTCGGCGATGACCGCGTCTTCATCGAGAAGTACGTGCTCGAGCCGCGCCACATCGAAATCCAGGTGCTCGGCGATTCGCACGGCAATTACGTGTACCTGAACGAGCGCGACTGCTCGATCCAGCGCCGCCACCAGAAGGTCGTCGAGGAAGCGCCGAGCCCCTTCGTCGATCCCGAGATGCGCAAGGCGATGGGCGAGCAGGCCGTGGCGCTGGCGCGTGCCGTGAATTACGAATCGGCCGGTACGGTCGAGTTCGTCGTCTCCGGCGCGACCAAGGAGTTCTACTTCCTGGAAATGAACACCCGCCTGCAGGTCGAGCATCCGGTCACCGAACTGATCACCGGCCTCGACCTCGTCGAACAGATGATCCGCGTCGCCTACGGCGAGAAGCTGCCGCTCGCGCAGGCCGACGTCAAGATCAACGGCTGGGCGATGGAGTGCCGGATCAACGCCGAAGACCCGTTCCGCGGCTTCCTGCCGTCGACCGGTCGCCTCGTGCGCTTCAATCCGCCGCAGGAAATCGACGGACAGGTGCGCGTCGATACCGGCGTCTACGACGGCGGCGAGATCTCGATGTTCTACGATTCGATGATCGCCAAGCTGATCGTGCATGCGCCGACGCGCGACCAGGCGATTGCCCGCATGCGCGACGCGCTGAACGCCTTCGTGATCCGCGGCATCAGCTCGAACATCCCGTTCCAGGCGGCGCTCATGCAGCACCCGCGCTTCTGTTCGGGTTCCTTCAACACCGGCTTCATCGCCGAGGAGTATCCGCAGGGCTTCGACGCCTCGATGGTGCCGCACGACGATCCGGCGCTGCTTATCTCGGTGGCCGCCTTCGTGCATCGCAGCTACCTCGACCGCGCCGCGCGCGTCTCCGGCCAGCTCGCCGGCCACGAGCGCAAGGTCGGCGACGACTGGGTGGTGCTCAGAGGCAAGGAGCGCCACGAAGTGCGGGCGACGCCGATCGCACGCGGCTACCTCGTCGAATACAACGGCGGGAAGTTCGAAATCCTGTCCGACTGGCGTCTCGGCGAGCCGCTCCTGCACGGCACCTGCAACGGCGAGAAGTTCACGCTGCAACTGGAGCGCCGCGGCATGAAGTACCGTCTCTTCCATTGGGGCGCGCAGGTCGATCTCACGGTGCTCACCGCGCACGCCGCCGAACTGCTGGCGCTGATGCCCGAGAAGGCGCCGCCCGACCTCTCCAAGTTCCTGCTCTCGCCGATGCCCGGCCTGCTGCGCGAACTGGCGGTGACGGAGGGGCAGGAAGTGAAGGCCGGTGAGAAGCTGGCGGTGATCGAAGCCATGAAGATGGAAAACATCCTCAAGGCCGAGCAGGACTGCAAGGTCAAGAAGCTGGTCGCCAAGCCCGGCGAAAGCCTGTCGGTCGATCAGGTGATCATCGAGTTCGAATAAGCGTCAGGGTTGGCGTCGGTTCGGCGTCCGATTGGGCGCCGGGTCGGCGTTGAATCGGCGTTGAATCGGCGTTCTCGACGCCGCGCCAAGGCCCGCCGCAAGGCGGGCCTTTTGCATTTCAGGCGGGGCGGCAAACCCAGCGCTCGTAGTCGCTGCCGCGTTCGGCGCAGTAGTCGAGGCGGAGCGCCCCTCCGTCTTCCGCAAGCAGGCTGATCGTCTGCGCGCGCGCCGGCAGGCCGGCGGCAAGCAGCACCTGGGCGGGACTGCCGACGGCGTCGAGCGCCGGCAGCAGAAAGGCCGGATGGCGTTCGTTGCGGCCGCTGACCCGCTCGCGCACCTCGGCGACGATGGGTTGCGCGGCGCCGGGCAGCTGTTGCGCGAAGGCGTGCAGCGTGCCCTCGCCGTCCATGCGCAGGCTGGCGATGCGGGCCAGCGCGTAGCGCGCCTGTCCCGGCAGGCGCAGGCCGATCAGCGCGCGCGGACTCAGGCGTGCCTCGCCGCTGCCGGCCGTGCGGCAAAGATGCAGCGTCCGTCCCGCGCTGGCGGCGATCCGCCAGGTTTCGCCCTGCGCCGCATCTTCTTCGTCGGTACGCACGACGTGGCCGAAGAGGGCGATCTGCTCGTGCGCCCGCCGATCGCGCAACAGGCTGGCGTCGTCGAGCGCCTTCAGGCTCTTGCCGCCGAGCTGCCGGTAAATATGGTCGAGGCCGCTGAGCAGAGCGGCGGCGGGGGCGTCCGTGCCGGCCGTGGCGAGCGGCGCCGGCGGCAGCTTCAGGTTTTCCGCCAGGGTCTTCAGCAGCCCGGTGCAGGCTTCGGCCGACAGTCCGCCGCCGAGCTTGAGGCTCTCCGGCGTATCGCTTGCGGCGAGCGCCTCCAGGCGCTGGCGCATCTTGCGCAGGACGCCGCTCAACGCCAGCCAGCGCGGTTCGGCGGCGGCTCCCGGTCCCTGGTGCGTCGGGGCGTCCAGGGCGAGGTCGAGCGCGACGCAGTGTCCCGGGCGCGGATCGTCGGGCGCCGCGAGCACCGCCGCCTGTTCGCGCCAGCGCGCGAACCAGCGGGTTGCCGCGCTCAACTGGCCGCGCGACAGCGCGAACGGGCGCGCCAGGTGCAGCAGCAGCGCCATGGCGTACTGGGCGCCGACGGTCGATTCGGCCGTTTCGCCGAGCAGGCGGTCGGCGACCGGGAGGCGCACGCAGTCCAGCCGCTCGGCCGCCGCCAACACAGCGTGCAGCGTGCGCCAGAATCCGGCGTCGGGCTCGAGGCCGCCCGCGTAGCAGCTCGCCTGCTCCATGCGCAGGCTGGCCAGGGCACGGTGCGCGACGCGGGCGCCCTGGCCGGCGAGCGTGGGATCGCCGTCGAGGACGGCGCGCAGGCAGTGCAGGTAGCCGACGGCGCACGCTCGCCAGAGGTCGCGCGCGGTATCGAGCGCCGCCTGCTCGCCGCCCGCCAGCGGCAGCGGGCGCTTCTCGTAGCGGCGCTGGCATTCGGCGGCGACCGCGAACAGCGTCTTGCGCAGGACCTCCAGCGTCTTGAAGCGCTCGCGCGCCGGCATCGCATACGCGTTGAGGCGGCCGATCTGCTGCGCCAGTTCGGCCTGCATGGCCGGCGCGTTGGCTTGCGGCTGGCGCGTCAGCCAGTCGCCGGCGCTGTCCGCGTTGGCGAAGGCCGCCGTGTTGGCGCCCTGCGTGGGCGGTAAGGAAAACCAGGTCATGCCGTCTCCTCCGGTGCTGCGGTGCCGCTCGGCGGCGGCTGGCTGCGCTCTTTCTAGGCGAGACGCGCGAAGGCGTCGACCACCTCCGGCGGCGCCTGCACGAGTTCGATCAGGACGCCTTCGCCGGCGATCGGGAACTCGTCGTTCGACTTCGGGTGCAGGAAGGTGATGTCGAAACCGGCGGCGCCCTTGCGGATGCCGCCCGGCGCGAAGCGCACGCCCTGCGCGGTGAGCCATTCGACCGCGCGCGGCAGATCGTCGATCCAGAGTCCGACGTGGTTGAGCGGCGTCGCGTGCACGGCCGGTTTTTTCTCCGGGTCGAGCGGCTGCATCAGGTCGACTTCGACCTTGAACGGGCCCTTGCCCATCGCCGTGATGTCCTCGTCGACGTTCTCGCGTTCGCTGACGAAGTTGCCGGTGATCTCGAGGCCGAGCATGTCGACCCAGAGCTGGCGCAGCTTCATCTTGTCGGGACCGCCGATGGCGATCTGCTGGATACCGAGGACTTTGAACGGGCGCTGGCTCATGGGAATTCCTTGCATTGAAAATTCATAATTATAGAGAGTTCCGCCGTGCTCAGTCGCGCGCCGCACGGCGGATTGCCGCCGTGCAGGCGACCGTTCCCTCGCGCGAAAAGGCTTCGACGTTGGTCTCGATGGCGTCCGGGTCGTAGAGGTAGTTGACCATCAGTCCGTAGGATTGCTGCAGGCCGCGCGGCGCGGTGTCGGCGAGCGGATTGAGGCGTTCGACGCGGGCGCCGTTGCCGAGGTGGAAGCGCGCCACCGGATCGTAGGGGCGCTCGCCGGCCTTGGCGCTCAGCAGGTAGCGTGCGGCCAGCCGCATCAGGCCCGGCTGCAGGGCGCGTGCGAGGCGGGCGTCGGTCTGCCAGCCTTCGCCAGCGAGCAGCAGGCGGACGTCGTCGGCGCTGCGCACCGGGGTTTCGGCCTGCGCGCAGTAGCGTGCGATACGTTCAAGCTCTCCGGCGGGAAAGGCGTGTCCCCATTCCTCCGGATGCTTCTCGGCCCAGCGGCGCAGGCTCGGCAGCGGCGACAGCGTGGCGAAGGTGGCGAGACGCGGATAGTCGCGCTTGAGGTCGTCGATCACGCGCTTGAGCAGGAAGTTGCCGAAGGAAACGCCGCGCAGGCCGCTCTGCGTGTTCGAGATCGAGTAGAAGATCGCCGTCGTGGCACGCCGTGCGTCGAATACCGGCGCGTGCTCGTCGAGCAGCGCCTGCACGCTGTCGGCGAGATGGTCGGTGAGCGCGACCTCGACGAAGATCAGCGGCTCCATCGGCATGCGCGGGTGGAAAAAGGCGTAGCAGCGCCGGTCCGAGTCGAGCCGGTTCTTGAGGTCGCTCCACGAGCCGATGGCGTGCACGGCTTCGTACTCGATCAGCTTTTCGAGCAGCGCGGCCGGCGAGTTCCAGGTGATGCGCTGCAGTTCGAGGAAGCCGACGTCGAACCAGGCCGAGAGGCGCGATTCGAGTTCGCGGTCGAGCGAGCGCAGCGCCGGGTCGTGCTCAATGAAACGCAGCAGGTCGGCGCGCAGGTCGACGAGGAACTTGACGCCCTGCGGCAGGGCGTTGAACTGGGTCAGGATGCGCAGGCGCGATGAGCGCAGCGCGGCGCGCAGCGCCGATTCGGCGTCCCACTGCCCGGCGGTGCTGATCGCCGATTGATAGGCGCGATGCGCCGCGTCGACGGCCTGCGGATCGGGGCCGAACTCGGTGGCGACGATGCGCAGGAAAGCGGCGCGCCCGGCGTCGTCGAGGCGCAGATAGGAGTCGGCAAGGCGCGCCGCGCGCAGCCGGGTGGATACCTCGCCGCCGAGTCCGGCGGCGCATTCCTGCAACTGGGCGCGGATGCGCGCTGCCTGCGTTTCGTTCAGCCCGCCGCGCCGGGCGTCCTCGCCGAGCAGCTTGCGTACGCGGCGCAGGCCGCGCGCGACGATTCCTTCCGCCATCGTGTTCTCCCTGGCTTGACGGGCGAACCGGCGGTCGGTCAGGCGCGCCGGCGGTAGGCCCAGACGATGAAGGCGATCCCGGCAGCGATCATCGGCAGCGACAACCACTGCCCCATGCTGACGGTGTTCGACAGGCCGAAGATACCATCATCCGGGGTGCGGAAATACTCGGCGACGAAGCGGAAGGCGCCGTAGCCGATCAGGAAGACGCCCGACACCGCGCCGCGCGGCCGCTCGCGCCCGGAATAGAGCCAGAGCAGGACGAATAGCGCGACGCCCTCGAGTCCCGCCTGGTAAAGCTGCGAGGGATGGCGCGGCAGGGCGTCGACGTGCGGGAAGATCATCGCCCAGGGCAGCGCCGGGTCGGCGACGCGCCCCCACAGTTCGCCGTTGATGAAGTTGCCGAGGCGCCCGAAGGCGAGCCCGAGCGGCACCAGCGGCGCGATGAAGTCGGTGATGTCGAGCCAGGTGCGCCGCGTCTTGCGCGCGTACAGCGCCATCGCCGCGAGCACGCCGAGGAAACCGCCGTGAAAGGACATGCCGCCCTTCCAGACGGCGAGGACTTCGAGCGGGTGCGCGAGGTAGTAGCCGGGCTCGTAGAACACGACCTGCCCGAGGCGGCCGCCGACGACGACGCCGAGCACGCCGTAGAACAGCAGGTCGTCGAGCTGCGGCACCGTCCATCCGGCTTTCTGCCACTGCGGATGGGTCAGGATGCGGCGGCGGCCGAGCCACCAGAACTGCAGGAAGGCGGCGAGATACATCAGCCCGTACCAGCGCACGGCGAGCGGGCCGAGCGAGAGGGCGATCGGATCGAACTGGGGATGAACCAACACGGGGGCGGGCCTGTCGGATAAAATCAGCATTCTACCGCGCCCGCCCGGGGCGCCTTTCGTTTCGCATCCATCGAGTCATGGATGGTTCTACGGAGATTCGCAATGCCCCAGTATCGCTCCCGCACTTCGACCCATGGCCGCAACATGGCCGGCGCCCGCGCCCTGTGGCGCGCGACCGGCATGAAGGATGGCGATTTCGGCAAGCCGATCATCGCCGTGGTTAACTCCTTCACCCAGTTCGTTCCCGGTCACGTGCACCTGAAGGATCTCGGCCAGCTGGTGGCGCGCGAAATCGAGGCGGCTGGCGGCATCGCCAAGGAATTCAACACGATCGCCATCGACGACGGCATCGCCATGGGCCACGACGGCATGCTCTACTCGCTGCCCTCGCGCGACCTGATCGCCGATTCGGTCGAATACATGGTCAACGCGCACTGCGCCGACGCGATGGTGTGCATCTCGAACTGCGACAAGATCACCCCGGGCATGCTGATGGCCGCGCTGCGCGTGAACATCCCGGTCATCTTCGTCTCCGGCGGGCCGATGGAAGCCGGCAAGGTGCAGGTGCAGGGGCAGACCATCCACCTCGACCTCGTCGACGCGATGGTCAAGGCCGTCGATAGCAGCGTCTCGCAGGCCGATCTCGACGAGATCGAGCGCTCCGCGTGTCCGACCTGCGGCTCGTGCTCGGGCATGTTCACCGCCAATTCGATGAACTGCCTGACCGAAGCCTTCGGCCTGTCGCTGCCGGGCAACGGCACCGTCGTCGCGACGCACGCCGACCGCAAGGAACTCTTCCTGCGCGCCGGCCGCCAGATCGTCGAACTGTGCCGCCGCTACTACGAGGAGGACGACGCCTCGGTCCTGCCGCGCTCGATCGCCTCCTTCGAGGCGTTTGAAAACGCCATGACGCTCGACGTCTCGATGGGCGGCTCGACCAACACCGTGCTGCACATCCTCGCCGCCGCGCAGGAAGCCGGCGTCGACTTCACGATGGCCGACATCGACCGCATCTCGCGCCACGTGCCCTGCCTGTGCAAGGTCGCGCCGATGACCGACAAGTACCACATCGAGGACGTGCATCGCGCCGGCGGCATCATGGGCATTCTCGGCGAGCTCGACCGCGCCGGCCTGATCCATCGCGATCTGCCGACCGTGCATGCGAAAACGCTGGGCGATGCGCTCGACACGCACGACGTGATGCGCGCTTCGTCGCTCGGCGTGCTCGAGTTCTACAAGGCGGCGCCCGGCGGCGTGCCGACGCAGGTCGCCTTCTCGCAGAACCGCCGCTACCCCGAACTCGACCTCGACCGCAGCCACGGCTGCATCCGCAACAAGGCCAACGCCTACTCGCTGGACGGCGGCCTCGCCGTGCTCTACGGCAACATCGCGCTCGACGGCTGCATCGTGAAGACGGCCGGCGTCGACGAAAGCATCTGGAAGTTTTCCGGGCGTGCGCGCGTCTTCGAAAGCCAGGATGCGGCGGTCGAAGCGATCCTCGCCGACAGCGTGCACGCCGGCGACGTCGTGGTGATCCGCTACGAAGGCCCGAAGGGCGGCCCGGGCATGCAGGAAATGCTCTACCCGACTTCCTATCTGAAGTCGAAAGGACTCGGCAAAGCCTGCGCGCTGCTCACCGACGGCCGCTTCTCTGGCGGCACCTCGGGCCTGTCGATCGGCCATGCCTCGCCGGAAGCGGCCGAAGGCGGCGCCATCGGCCTCGTCGAGGAAGGCGACACGATCGAGATCGATATCCCCAACCGGCGCATCCACCTCGCCGTTTCCGATGCCGACCTGGCGACCCGCCGCGCCGCGATGGACGCCAAGGGCGCGCAGGCCTGGCAGCCGGCGGCACGCCAGCGCGTCGTCTCCAAGGCGCTGCAGGCCTACGCGCTGATGACCACCTCGGCGGCCACCGGTGCCGTGCGCGACCTCGGTCAGCTGAAGAAGTAGGCGCATGGCCTTCTCGCTCTGGCTCGGTTTCCTGGCGGCGGCGATCGTCATCGCCGTCACGCCCGGACCGGGGGCGGTGACCAGCATGAGCGCCGGCCTGCGCTACGGCTACGGCGCCGCGTTGCGTGCGATTCTCGGCCTGCAGACGGCGCTGCTCATCCAGCTGGCGATCGTCGCCGGCGGCCTCGGCGCGCTGCTCGCCACCTCGGCGCTCGCCTTCGACATCGTCAAGATCGCCGGCGCCGCCTACCTGATCTGGCTCGGCGTCCAGAAGTGGCGCTCGCCGCCGCAGCCGGTCGGCGACGCGGATGCGCCCGTCGCGCCGCGCAACCTGTATCTGCAAGGGGTGCTGGTCAACCTCTCGAACCCCAAGGCGATCGTCTTCATCGCCGCGCTGGTCCCGCAGTTCATCGACCCGGCGCGCCCCCAGTGGCCGCAGTTTCTGATCATCGCCGCGACCATGTGCGCGATCGATACCGTGGTGATGTCGTGCTACGCGCTGCTCGTCGCCCGCCTGCGTCCGTGGCTCAACGGCGCCCGCGCAATGCGCGCGCAGAATCGGGTGTTCGGCGGTGTTTTCGTCGGCGCCGGCGTGCTGCTCGCCTCGTCGGCGCATCATTGACGATAGAAAACACCGGCCGGCAGCGTTCCGGACGGGAGTGTGTCAACGCGCGTCCCGCCGTGCGCGTTAACCGAAAGGCGTTTTCCCCTGAATTTATGGGGGTTTGCGCGGGGAAAGAAGTTGCCGGATAAGCTTTCCAAGCGGCACAAAGTGAAATAATATCGGCGCTTTTCACATCCATTAAACGAACGGAGCGAGAGAATGAAAGCAATCTACGTGTCCCTGCTGGCTGCCGCCGGCATCCTGAGCGCCGGCGCCGTCCAGGCCGACGAAGCCCTGGCCAAGGCCAAGAACTGCATGGCCTGCCACTCCGTCGACAAGAAGATCGTCGGCCCCTCCTACAAGGATGTCGCCAAGAAGTACACCGCCAAGGACGAAGACAAGCTGGTCGAGAAGGTCCTCAAGGGCGGTAAGGGCTCCTGGGGCGAAGTGCCGATGCCGCCGAACGCCGCGGTCAAGCCGGAAGAAGCGCACAAGCTGGTGAAGTGGATTCTCAGCCTGAAGTGATCGGGCGCCGCGAGGCGTTCCAGAAAGCCGGCCCGCGGGCCGGTTTTTTATGGGCGTTGCGCCATTGTCATGTTGACAAGGGCGGGGGGCGTCCGCAGAATCGACCGCACTGATGTTCCCTTCATCGCCCACTGCCTCCGGAGGTCGAACCATGCAGTTCACGCGCGTTCCCAGCACGATGCTTGCAGTTGCCGCCGCCCTCGCCGCCGCTTTTGTCACGGCCGGCTGCGGGCAGAAGGAAGAGGCGAAGCCGCAGGTCGCCGCGGTCCCCGTTCCAGCGGCGGCGCCGGAAGTGACGGTGCGGCTCGGTCACGTCGCGCCGCTCACCGGTCCGCAGGCGCACCTCGGCAAGGACAACGAGAACGGCGCGCGCATGGCGGTCGATGAGCTCAACGCCCGCGGCCTGGAAATCGGCGGCGCGAAAGTCCGGTTCGAGTTGCTCGCCGAGGACGACCAGGCCGATCCGAAGCAGGGCACCATCGTCGCCCAGAAGCTGGTCGATGCGAAGGTCAACGGCGTCATCGGTCACCTCAATTCCGGCACCACGATTCCCGCCTCCAAGCTCTACGCCGACGCGGGCATTCCGCAGATTTCCGGTTCCGCGACCAATCCGAAATACACGCAGCAGGGCTTCAAGACGGCGTTTCGCGTGATGGCCAACGACGTCCAGCAGGGCAAGATCCTCGGCGGCTTCGCCGTGCAGCAGCTGGCCGCCAAGACGGTGGCCATCGTCGACGACCGCTCGGCCTACGGCCAGGGGCTGGCCGACGAGTTCGAGAAGGCCGCCGTCGCCGCCGGCGCCAAGGTCGCGACGCGCGAATTCACCACCGACAAGGCGACCGATTTTGCCGCCATCCTGACCAAGATCAAGTCGAAGAAGCCCGACCTCGTCTTCTACGGCGGCATGGACGCGCAGGGCGGCCCGATGGCCAAGCAGATGAAGACGCTCGGCCTGAAGGCCAAGTTCCTGACCGGCGACGGCGGCTGTACGCCCGAGTTCATCAAGCTCGGCGGCGATGCGACGGAAGGCCAGTACTGCTCGCTGCCCGGCGTGCCGCTCGAGAAGATGCCGGGCGGCAAGGACTTCGGCGACAAGTTCACTGCCAAGTACGGCCAGATCCAGCTCTATGCGCCGTACGTCTACGACGCCGTGATGGTCGCGGCGGACGCCATGAAGCGGGCCAATTCGGTCGATCCGGCGGTCTATCTGGCGGAAGTCGGCAAGACCGACTACCCGGGGGTGACGGCGCGCATCCAGTTCGACGCTCTGGGCGACCTGAAGGGCGGTTCGATTTCGCTGTATCGGGTCAAGGACGGCAAGTGGGAGTACGTCGAGACGCTCGGCGGCGAGCCCGCGGCCGGCGCCCAGGAAGCCGTCGCGGAAGCCAAGGAGGCGGTGAAGGAAGCCGCCAAGGCGACCGGCGAGGCGGCCAAGGCCGCCGGCGAAGCCGCCAAGGAGATGGCCCGGGAAGGCGTCAAGGCCGGCGCCGACGCCGTGAAGAACGCCGCCGAGGCGACCAAGGCGGCGGTCGAGAAGAAATAGTCGCCCGCGGCGCGACGGAGCATTTCCCGTGCATTGACATGCGCAGCAACGGCACCTAAGGGTGCCGTTTTTGTGTCCCGCGCCGCAGGGCGCCGCCCGAACAATCCGAAGCCTGGCGGACCGATGGACATCCTTCTTCAGCAAATCATCAACGGCCTCGTGCTCGGTAGCATCTACGCCCTCGTCGCGCTCGGCTACACGATGGTCTACGGCATCATGGGCCTGATCAACTTCGCGCACGGCGAGGTGGTGATGATCGGCGCGCTGGTTGCTCTCGCGGTGATCAGGCTGCTCGCCGACAGCGGGCTGCCGGGCGTCGTCGTCGCGCTGGTCGGGCTGGGCGCCGCGGCGCCGGTCTGCATGGCGGTCGGCTTCACCATCGAGCGCGTCGCCTACCGCCCGCTGCGCCGGGCGCCGCGCCTGGCGCCGCTGATCACCGCGATCGGCGTCTCGATCGTCCTGCAGAATCTCGCGATGCTGATCTGGGGGCGCAACTATCACGCCTTTCCGCCGATCCTGCCGACGTCGCAGCACGAGGTCTTCGGCGCGACGATCACCAGTCTGCAGGTCGCCATCGTCCTGATCGCCGCGCTGATGATGGGCGGCCTGATGCTGCTCGTCCAGCGCACGCGCCTCGGCCGCGCCATGCGCGCGACCGCCGAGAACCCGGCGATTGCGCAGCTGATGGGGGTCGACATCAACCGCATCATCTCGCTCACCTTCGTCATCGGCTCCGCGCTGGCCGCCGTGGCCGGCCTGATGGTCAGCGCCAACTACTCGATCGCCCATTACTACATGGGTTTCATCCTCGGCCTCAAGGCCTTCACCGCGGCGGTGCTCGGCGGCATCGGCAAGCTCGGCGGCGCCATGCTCGGCGGCATCCTGCTCGGCCTCATCGAATCGCTCGGCGCCGGCTACATCGGCGATCTCACCGGCGGCTTTCTCGGCAGCCATTATCAGGACGTGTTCGCCTTCTTCGTCCTCATCTGCGTCCTTGTCTTCCGTCCGTCCGGCCTGGTCGGCGAGAAAGCGGCGGAACGCGCATGAGCTTCCTCGATCGCCTGCGCCACAGCCGCCGCGCCGCGCTCGGGGCGACGCTCTTTCTCGGCCTGCTGCTCGCCGCGCTGCCCTTTCTGGTCGGCAACGGGCTGGGCAACTCCTGGCTGCGCATCCTCGACTTCGCACTGCTCTACATCATGCTGGCGCTCGGCCTGAACATCGTCGTCGGTTTCGCGGGCCTGCTCGATCTCGGCTACATCGCCTTCTACGCGGTCGGCGCCTATCTCTACGCGCTGCTCGCCAGCCCGCACTTCGGGCTGCACCTGCCGGTGTGGGCGATCATTCCGGCCGGCGCCGCGCTCGCCGGCTTCTTCGGCATCCTGCTCGGCGCGCCGACGCTGCGCCTGCGCGGCGACTATCTGGCGATCGTGACGCTCGGCTTCGGCGAGATCGTGCGCATCTTCCTGAACAACCTGAACGCGCCGCTCAACATCACGAACGGTCCGCAGGGGATTTCCGGCATCGATCCGATTCGCCTAGGCGGCGTCTCGCTGGCCAGGCCGATGGAGTTCCTCGGCTTCACGATTCCCTCGCTGCACGGCTACTACTATCTCTTCCTGGCGCTCGCGCTGCTCATCGTGTTCGTCACCATCCGCCTGGAGCATTCGCGCATCGGGCGGGCCTGGGTGGCGATCCGCGAGGACGAGATCGCGGCCAAGGCCTGCGGCATCAACACGCGCAACATCAAGCTGCTGGCCTTCGCCATGGGCGCCAGCTTTGGCGGGGTCGCCGGCGGCCTGTTCGCCGGCTTCCAGGCATTCGTCAGCCCGGAATCGTTCAGCTTGATGGAGTCGATCATGGTGCTGTGCATGGTCGTTCTCGGCGGCATGGGGCATATCCCGGGCGTCATCCTCGGCGGCATCCTGCTCACCGTCCTGCCGGAAATCTTCCGGCACGGCGCCGGCCCCGTGCAGCAGATGCTGTTCGGCAAGGTGCTGCTCGATCCCGAGGCGCTGCGCATGCTGCTTTTCGGCCTGGCGCTGATCGTCGTCATGCTCTACCGCCCGGCCGGCCTGTGGCCGTCGCCGACGCGGCGGCGCGAATTCCGGGGCGACGCCCGATGAGCGGGGGGGGCGAACTCCTTCTGGACGCGCGCCGGGTCGCCAAGCAGTTCGGCGGCGTGCAGGCGCTGCGCGACGTGTCGCTAAGTATCCGCGCGGGCGAAATCTACGGCCTGATCGGACCGAACGGAGCGGGCAAGACGACTTTCTTCAACGTGCTCACCGGGCTGTACACGCCGGACGGCGGGGACCTCGTCTTCGCCGGCCGCGAATTGCAGGCCAGCGCGCCGCACAAGGCGGCCGCGCAGGGAATCGCGCGCACCTTCCAGAACATCCGTCTGTTCGCCAACATGACGGCGCTGGAGAACGTGATGGTCGGGCGCCACGTGCGCACCCGTGCCGGCGTGCTCGGGGCCGTGCTGCGCGACCGCCGTACGCGTGCCGAGGAGGCGGCGATCCGCCGCCGCGCCGAAGAGCTGCTGCATTACGTGCATATCGCCGACCGCGCCGACGACCTCGCCAAGCATCTGTCGTACGGCGACCAGCGCCGGCTCGAAATCGCCCGCGCGCTGGCCACCGAGCCGAAGCTGCTGGCGCTCGACGAGCCGGCGGCCGGCATGAACGCGACCGAAACCGGCGAACTGCGCGTGCTGATCGAAGGCATCCGCCGGGACGGCGTCACCGTCCTGCTCATCGAACACGACGTGAAGCTCGTGATGGGTCTGTGCGACCGCGTCGCCGTGCTCGACTACGGCGCAAAAATCTGCGAGGACGTCCCTGCCGTGGTGCAGAAGGACCCGCGCGTCATCGAAGCCTATCTGGGTGCCTAGGAGATTTGCGTGCTCGAAGTGACCGGACTTCGCGTCGCCTACGGCGGCATCCAGGCCGTGCGCGGCATCACCTTCCACGTCGAGGCGGGCGAGACGGTCGCCCTGATCGGCGCCAACGGGGCGGGCAAGACGAGCACGCTGAAAGCGCTGGCGCGCCTGCTCGACGCGGCCGGCGGCAGCGTCCGCTGCGGCGGCCGGGAAATCTCGGCGCTGCCGCCGCATGAGCTGATCGCGCAGGGCATCGCGCTGGTGCCCGAGGGGCGCGGCGTCTTTCCGCGCATGACGATCGTCGAGAATCTGCTGATGGGCGCCTACCGCCGCCACGACGCGGCGGCGGTCAAGGCGGACATCGCGCGCATGTTCGGCTATTTCCCCCGTCTCGAAGAGCGCGCGCAGCAACTGGCCGGCACGCTGTCGGGCGGCGAGCAGCAGATGTTGGCGATCGGCCGCGCGCTGATGGGCCGCCCTAAATTGCTGCTGCTCGACGAACCGTCGATGGGCCTGGCGCCGCTGATGGTGCAGAAGATCTTCGAGGTGATCCGCAGCGTCGCGGCCGACGGGATGACGGTCCTGCTCGTCGAGCAGAACGCCAGGCTGGCGCTGGAAAGCAGCCGGCGGGGCTACGTCATGGAGAGCGGCGAGATCACGCTGACCGGCGATGCGGCGGACTTGTTGGCCAATCCGCGCGTACGTGCGGCCTATCTCGGCGAGTGAGGGCAGCGCGCCTTCCCGCCGGCCTGGTCCGTCGGCGGGCGCCGCGTCCGCTCAGAATTCCATCGAGTCGGCGAAAGCCAGCGCCTGCATGTGCGCGCGGTTGAGCTGTTCGGCCGAGAGGCCGAGCATGCCGGCCTGTTCGGCGATGGCGCCGCCGTCGCGGCCCTCGCAGGCCTGCGCCAGATCGAGGAAGGGGGCGTAGAGTCCGCCGTTGCCGAGCAGCGCGTCGCAGATCGGCTCGGGCAGGTGCATGGCCTCGAGCACCTGTTCCATATCGACGCCGAGCAGCGCGTCGAGCAGCGAAAAGGCGCCGGTGATGAACAGGTTGTCGTGTTCGCCCTTGTCCACCAATCCCTGCGCCAGCAGCTCCATGAAGCGGGCGCGGGTCAACGCGGTGTGCATCAGGGCCGGCGCCATCGGGTCCTTGCTCGCTGTGGCGAGCAGTAGCGACAGCCATTTGTTGAGTTTTTCGTAGCCGAGAATGGTCACCGCATGGCGGAAGGACTGGATTTCGCACGACAGTCCGAAACCGGCCGAGTTGATGTAGCGCAGCAGCTTGTAGGAGAGCGCGACGTCCAGCTTGAGCGCCGCTTCGATTTCCTTGACGTCCGCGTTGTGGCGCACCAGATTGAGCACGCGCACGATCTGCGCCTGCCCCGGGTTTAGCGCCTTGGCCGGCGCCGCGGTCGGCTGCTTGAAAAACCAGCTGGCGGCGGCGTTCATGCCGGCGTCGAGGCAGGCCTGGAAGTCCTGCGCATTCTCGACGTTGAAGGCGATCGCGATACCGTAGGGCTGCGTCTTGGCGACGAGAACCTTGAGCTGGGCCGGGGTAAAGCTCAGCGCGTCGAAACCGATGAAGCGGAACTTCACGCCGCTCTCGATCACCTGCGCCGTCTGCGCGTCGAAATCGAGGCAGAGCGCCGGGCGCTGCGCCCGCAGGGCGGCGACGAAGGTACCCGCGCCGTCGCCGAGGAAGGGCGCCGAATGCAGTTCGATGGTCGCGTTTTCCGGCACCACCCAGTCGAGCAGGCCGAGGTCGCAGGACGTGCCGCCGCAGCCGATAAAGACCGACTTCTCGCCGAGCGGCCAGACGTCGGCGAGCGCGTTGAGGGTGCGGGCCGCGTCCTGCGTCGATCCGCCGCCGAGGTGCAGCGTCAGGCGCGTGGCGATGATCCGGCTCTGGCGATTGACCAGCGGCTGGCGGGAAATGAAGACGTCGGACATGGCGGTCAGCCTGGATTGGTCGGATTGTCGGGGGCGCCGTCGTTGGCGAAGTCGAAGGAATCGGCGAAGAACTCGTCCTCGGGCAGCCCGCATTGTGCGACAAAGTCGCGCCGGGCGGCGGCGACCATCGCCGGCGAGCCGCAAACGTAGGCCTGATGCGCCGACAGATCGGGGAAGTCCTGCATCGCGGCGGCATGCACGAAGCCGCTGCGCCCGTCCCAGGCGTCGGCGGCGGTGGCATCGGAGAGCACCGGCACGAAGCGGATGTGCGGGTGCGCGGCGGCCCATTGCTCGGCGAGCGTCGCCAGATAGAGGTCGGCGCGCGTGCGGCCGCCCCAGTAGATGCTCAGCGGGCGCGTGCATTGTTCGGCAATGGCGTGCTCGACGATGGCCTTGATCGGCGCGAAGCCGGTGCCGCCGGCGACCAGCAGGAGCGGTTTGTCCGAGTCCTCGCGCAGGAAGAAGGTGCCGTGCGGGCCGTTGAAGCGCAGGATGTCGCGCTCCTTCATGGCGTCGAACACGTGCCCGGTGAACTGGCCGCCCGGAACCTGGCGGACGTGCAGCTGCAGGCAGGCGTCGTCGTGCGGCGCGTTGGCCAGCGAAAAGGCGCGCCGCTTGCCGTCCTTGAGCAGGATGTCGATGTACTGGCCGGCGAGGAATTGCAGGCGCTCGCTGGCCGGCAGCTTGAGTTCGACGAGCATCACGTCGGGCGCCACCCGTTCGAGCTTCTGCACGCGCGCCGGCAGCGTCTTGACCGGGATGTCGCTGAGGGCACGCACTTCCTTGCATTCGATGGTCAGGTCGCTCTGCGCGCTGGCGCAGCAGAAGAGCGCGAGGCCGGCGGCGCGGTCGGCTTCGGACAGCGCGTGCGGCTGCGCCTTGCCGTGTTCGACCGTGCCGGCCAGCACCTTGCCGCGGCAGGCGCCACAGGCCCCGTCGCGGCAGCCGTAGGGCAGCGTCAGCCCGTGGCGCAGCGCGGCCTCGAGGATCGTCTCGTCGGCCTCGGCGCTGAAACTGTGCTGGCTGGGCTGGATGCTGACCTGAAAACTCATTGCTCTCCCCTGTTTCCTGAATCCGGTAAAATTGCGCGGTGCAAAATTTATTGATTGTCGGTTGCGGCGACGTGGCGCGCCGCGTGCTGCCCAGGCTGGTCGGTCGCTACCGGGTCCATGCCCTGCTGCGCGACCCTGAACAGTTCGCCTGGTGGCGTCGGGCCGGTGCCATTCCCGTTCTGGCCGATCTCGACGACGCGCGCAGTCTGGCGCGTATCGCCGGTCTCGCGGAGGTCGTTCTGCACTTCGCGCCGCCGCCCGAGCGCGGCGCCGTCGATACCCGCATGCGCCGCTTGCTGGCGGCCCTGGCGAAGGGAAAAAGTCTACCACAGCGCCTCGTCTATATAAGCACCAGCGGCGTCTATGGCGACTGCGCCGGCGCGCGCATCGACGAGACGCGCCGCCTGGCGCCGGCGACCGCGCGCGCGGCGCGGCGCGTCGATGCGGAGCGCCGTCTGCGCGCCTTCGGCCGGCAGAACGGCGTCGTCGTCAGCATCCTGCGCGCGCCGGGCATCTACGCCGCCGACCGCCTGCCGATCGAGCGCCTGCAAAAGGGCACGCCGGCCCTGTGCGCGGCGGACGACGTCTACACCAACCACATCCACGCCGACGATCTCGCGCTGCTCGTCTGCGCCGCGCTGCGTTACGGGCGGGCCAACCGTGCCTACAATGCGTGCGACGATTCGGAAATGAAGATGGGCGAGTATTTCGATCTCGTCGCCGGGCGTTTCGGCCTGCCGCCCGCGCCGCGTCTGTCGCGCGCCGAGGCGCAGGCAAAGCTTTCGCCGATCCAGTTGTCGTTCATGAGCGAGTCGCGCCGGCTCGCCAATCACCGTATCAGGCACGAACTGCACGCCCGCCTGCGCTATCCGCGCGTCGAGGATGGCGTCGCTGCTGCCTGGCTTGAAAGGAATCCCGCATGATGTTGTTGGTCGTCAAAGCGCTGCATATTTCGCTGGTCGTCGCCTGGTTCGCCGGCCTTTTCTATCTGCCGCGCATCTTCGTCAATCTCGCGATGGTCGAACCGGGCAGCGTCGCCGAGCGCCAGCGCCTGCTGCTGATGGCCGGCAAGCTCTATCGCTTCATGACGCCGCTCGGCATCCTGGCCATCGGTCTCGGCTTCTGGCTGTGGTTCGGCTTCGGCGAATTTATTGCCATCGGCGGCTGGCTGCACGCCAAGACAACGCTGGTCCTGCTGCTCGTCGCTTATCACCTGTATTGCGGACGCCTGCTGCGCGACTTCCTCGCCGGCCGCGACGCGCACCACCACGTCTGGTTCCGCTGGTTCAACGAGCTGCCGGTGCTGGTGCTCTTCGCGGTGGTCTTCCTCGTCGTCCTCAAACCCTTCTGAACGCCAACCCTGAACTGGATTTTCCGTGGAAAAATTTTTCGCCTCCTGCCCGCGTGGCCTCGAAGCCCTGCTCGCGGAAGACCTGCGCGCGGTCGGCGTCGAGCACCTGAAGCAGACGCCCGGCGGCGTGCATTTCGCCGCCGAGTGGCCGGCCTGCTACGCCATCAACCTGCATTCGCGGATCGCCACGCGCGTGCTCTGGCGCGTCGCGCACGGCCGCTACGCGAAGGAGGACGACATCTATCGTCTGGCGCTCGACACGGCGTGGCCGCAGTGGTTCACCGCGGCGCAGACGATCCGCGTCGATGTCACCGCGGTGAAGAGCCCGCTCAAGAGCCTCGAGTTCATCACGCTGCGCATCAAGGACGCGGTCTGCGACCGCTTCCGGCGCGAGACGGACAAGCGGCCGAGCGTCGACACGCGCGCGCCGGACGTGCGCATCCAGGGCTTTCTGACCGCCGAGGAATGCACGCTCTACGTCGACACCTCGGGCGCCCCGCTCTACCAGCGCGGCCTGCGCCAGAAGACGGTCGAGGCGCCGCTCAAGGAGAATCTCGCCGCCGGCATCCTGCGTCTTTCCGGCTGGCAGCCGGGGACGCCGCTGATCGATCCGATGTGCGGCAGCGGCACCTTCCTCGTCGAGGCGGCGCAGATGGCGCTCGGCATCGCTCCGGGGGCCGGCCGCGATTTCGGCTTCCAGCGCCTGCGCAACTTCGATCTGCCGCTGTGGAAGCGTCTGCTCGACGAGGCGATGGACGCCGAGCAGCCGGCCGCCTTCGCGCAGATCTACGGCAGCGACCAGTCGCCGGTCGCCGTGCGCGCCGCGCTCGCCAATCTCGACCGCGCCGGCCTGCTGCCGGCGGTCCGCCTCGCGTCGGGCGACGTCCTCGAAATCGATGCGCCGGCGGCGAGCGGCGTGATGGTCGCCAACCCGCCCTACGGCGAGCGGCTGTCCGAACTCGACGAACTCGCGACTTTCTATCCGGAACTCGGCAGCGCGCTGAAACGCAAGTTCGCCGGCTGGAACTGCTACCTGTTCACCGCCGACAATCGCCTGCCCAAGCTGATGCGCCTGACGCCGAGCAAGAAGACGCCGCTCTTCAACGGCGCCATCGAATGCCGGCTGTACGAGTTCAAGATGGTCGCGGGGAGCAACCGGCCGAAGTCCGGAGAAGCGCCCCCGCCGCAGTGAGGTGAAGGTCGTTCCTTGCCCGGGCTAGCTGGCAAGGAACGGCCCGCGCGCGGCCTCGCCGCGGCCAGCGCCGTATTGCCGCATGACCTCAGACGATGTCGAGGTGGCCGATGCCGGAGGTGAGGTCGCGGTCCTTCGACTCCTTGCCGTGCAGCTTGATCTGCAGGCGCAGGTCGTTGATCGAGTCGGCGTTGCGCAGCGCGTCCTCGTAGGTGATGCGGCCGCCCTCGTAGTGGTCGAACAGCGCCTGGTCGAAGGTCTGCATGCCGAGCTCGCGCGACTTCTTCATGATCTCCTTGATCTCCTGCACCTCGCCCTTGAAGATGAGGTCGGAGATGAGCGGTGAGTTGAGCATGACCTCGATCGCCGCGACGCGCCCCTTGCCGTCCTTCTTGGGCAGCAGGCGCTGCGAGACGAGTCCGCGCAGGTTCAGCGAGAGGTCCATCAGCAGCTGCTGGCGGCGCTCCTCGGGGAAGAAGTTGATGATCCGGTCGATCGCCTGGTTGGCGCTGTTGGCGTGCAGGGTGGCGAGGCACAGGTGGCCGGTTTCGGCGAAGGCGACGGCGTAGTCCATCGTCTCGCGGTCGCGGATTTCGCCCATCAGGATGACATCGGGCGCCTGGCGCAGCGTGTTCTTCAGCGCCGCTTCCCAGCTGTCGGTATCGACGCCGACTTCGCGCTGCGTGACGATGCAGTTCTTGTGCTCGTGGATGTACTCGACCGGGTCCTCGATCGTGATGATGTGGCCGTGGCTGTTCTGGTTGCGGTAGTCGACGAGCGCCGCGAGCGAGGTCGTCTTACCGGTGCCGGTGCCGCCGACGAAGATGACGAGGCCGCGCTTGGTCATCGCGATGTCCTTGAGCACCGGCGGCAGACCGAGTTCGTCGAGCGTCGGGATCGACATGTTGATCGTGCGGCAGACGACGGCGACGCGCCCCTGCTGGACCAGCGCATTGACGCGGAAGCGCCCGATGCCCGACGGCGAGATGGCGAAATTGCACTCCTTGCTCGACTCGAACTCGGCGGCCTGACGGTCGTTCATGATCGCGCGCGCGAGTTCGGCGGTGTGCTGCGCGTTGAGCGCCTGATTCGAGACCGGCATCACCTTGCCGTCGATCTTGATCGCCGGCGGGAAATTGGCGGTGATGAAGAGGTCCGAGCCATTTTTCTGCGCCATCAGGCGCAGCAGGTCGTGCATGAATTTCAGTGCCTGATCGCGTTCCATTGCGTCTTCCTTCCAGCCTTGCTCCCCGAACCCACTAGCCCGGGAAGGCGTCCTTGTTGGCGGCCTTGCCGCGGGCTTCGTTGGCCGAGACGACGTTGCGGCGCACGAGGTCGAGCAGGTTCTGGTCGAGCGTCTGCATGCCGAACTGCTGGCCGGTCTGGATCGACGAATACATCTGCGCCACCTTGTTCTCGCGGATCAGGTTGCGGATCGCCGGGGTGCCGAGCATGATCTCGTGCGCCGCGACGCGACCGGTGCCGTCCTTGGTCTTGAGCAGCGTCTGCGAAATCACCGCGCGCAGCGATTCGGAGAGCATCGAGCGGACCATTTCCTTTTCCGCCGCCGGGAAGACGTCGACGATACGGTCGACGGTCTTCGCCGCGCTCGAGGTGTGCAGCGTGCCGAACACCAGGTGGCCGGTCTCGGCGCCGGTCAGCGCCAGACGGATCGTTTCGAGGTCGCGCATTTCGCCGACCAGGATCACGTCCGGGTCCTCGCGCAGCGCCGAGCGCAGCGCGTTGTTGAAGGACAGCGTGTGCGGGCCGACCTCGCGCTGGTTGATCAGGCACTTCTTCGATTCATGCACGAATTCGATCGGGTCCTCGACGGTGAGGATGTGGCCGTGGTCGTTCTCGTTGATGTGGTTGATCATCGCCGCCAGCGTCGTCGACTTGCCCGAGCCGGTCGGGCCGGTGACGAGGACGATGCCGCGCGGAAATTCGGAGATGTCCTTGAAGATTTTCGGGCAGCCGAGTTCCTCGAGCGAGAGGACCTTCGACGGAATCGTGCGGAACACGGCGCCGGCGCCGCGCTGCTGGTTGAAGGCATTGACCCGGAAACGCGCCAGATTGGGCACTTCGAACGAGAAGTCGCACTCGAGCGTCTCCTCGTAGATCTTGCGCTGGCCGTCGTTCATGATGTCGTACACCATGGCGTGTACGTCCTTGTGCTCCATGGCCGGCAGGTTGATGCGGCGTACGTCGCCATGCACGCGGATCATCGGCGGCAGGCCGGACGACAGGTGCAGGTCGGACGCCTTGTTCTTGACGCCGAAGGCTAGGAGTTCGGTGATGTCCATCCGGGTAGGATCCTCAGACTGTGAGCGGAGCGTGGGAGAGTGCGGAACGTGGCGGGCGGGATGCGATGCTATACTTTGCCGCATCTGCGCAGCGCCCGATTATGACAACAATTTCCTCCAACCTGCAAGCCGTTCTCGCGCGTGTCGACCGGGCTAGGCGCGAGCACGGGCGCGCTTCCGGCGCGGTTCGCCTGCTCGCCGTGAGCAAGACCTGGCCGGCCGCCGACGTGCGCGAAGCGGCGCTCGCCGGGCAGCGCGCCTTCGGCGAAAACTATGTCCAGGAAGGCGTCGCCAAGGTGGCCGAACTGGCGGACCTCGGCCTCGAGTGGCATTTCATCGGCCCGCTGCAGAGCAACAAGACACGCGTCGTCGCCGAGCATTTCGACTGGGTGCATTCGATCGACCGCCTGAAGATTGCCGAGCGGCTCGCCGAGCAGCGCCCGGCGACGCTGCCGCCGCTCTCCGTGTGCCTGCAGGTGAACGTCAGCGGCGAGGCGACGAAGAGCGGCGTCGCGCCCGACGCGGTCGAGGATCTGGCGCGCCGCGTCGCCGCCCTGCCCGGCCTGCGTCTGCGCGGCCTGATGGCGATTCCGGCGCCGGCCGCCGACTTTGCCGCGCAGCGCGCGCCGTTCCGGCGCTTGCGCGAAATCTACGATCAACTGCGGGCCGGCGGCCTGCCGCTCGACACGCTGTCGATGGGCATGTCGCACGACCTCGAGGCGGCGATCGCCGAGGGGGCGACGCTGGTGCGCGTCGGCACCGCGATTTTTGGCGAAAGAAACTACGCATGAAGATTACCTTCCTCGGCGGCGGCAACATGGCCAACGCGCTGATCGGCGGCCTGCTGAAAACCGGCTTCGCGGCGAACGACATCGCCGTCATCGAACTTTCCGGCGAAGGTCGCGCGCGCCTCGAACAGGGTTTCGGCGTGCGCTGCTACGCGGCGCCCGACGCGGCGGCGCTGGCCTGCGACGTGCTGCTGCTCGCGGTCAAGCCGCAGCAGATGCGCGACGCCTGCGCGCCGCTCGTGCCGCTGCTCGGGCAGCAACTGGTGATCAGCATCGCCGCCGGCCTGCGGCTGGCCGACCTGGCGCGCTGGCTCGGCGGCCACGCGAAGCTGGTGCGCGCGATGCCGAATACGCCGGCCCTGATCGGCGCCGGCGTCACCGGCCTGTGCGCCGCGCCGGCCGTTTCCGCCGACGAGCGGGCGAGCGCAGAACGCATCCTGCAGGCGGTCGGCAGCACGCTGTGGATCGCCGACGAGGCGCAGATGGACGCAGTGACCGCCGTTTCCGGCAGCGGCCCGGCCTACGTCTTCCTGTTCATCGAGGCGCTGCAGCAGGCCGCCGCCGACCTCGGCTTCACACCCGCGCAGGCGCGCCAGATGGCGATCGAGACGACGCTCGGCGCGGCACGGCTGGCCGCGCAGTCGGACGAGCCGGCGAGCGTGCTGCGCGAGCGCGTCACCTCGAAAGGCGGCACCACCGCGGCGGCGCTGCAGGCGATGGCCGAGCGCGGCGTCAAGGACGGCATCGTCGCCGGCGTGTTCGCCGCCGACGCGCGCGGACGCGAGCTCGGCGAGCAGCTGGGCAAGGATTGACGATGGGAGGCGGAATGATCGAGGCCGGACTTTTCCTGCTCAACGCGCTGGTCGGTTTCCTGTGCATCGCGCTGCTCCTGCGCTTCTACATGCAGGCTTTTCGCGTTTCCTTCGCCAACCAGCTCGGCGCCTTCGTCGTGCAGCTCACCAACGGTCTCGTCAAACCGCTGCGCAAGGTGCTGCCCGGCCTCTTCGGACTCGATCTGGCGAGCCTGCTGCCGGCCTGGCTGCTGCAGGTTTTCCTCGTCTTCGTCGCGCTTGCGCTGCGCGGCGGGCTGGAGATGCTGCCGACCGAGCGCCTGCTCGGCATCGTGCTCTGGCAGGGCACGCTGGGCATCTTGCGCCTGTCGATCTACCTGCTGATCGGCGCCCTGCTGCTGCAGGCGGTGCTGTCCTGGGTCAATCCCTACTCGCCGATCGGGCAGCCGGTGGCGCAGCTGACCCGCCCCTTCCTCGCGCCGATCCGTCGCTTCGTGCCGCCGATCGCCAACATCGACCTGTCGCCGCTGATCGCCATCCTGCTCGCGCAGGTCGTCCTGATCTTCCTCTGATGGCCGACTGGCTGCGCGTCGCCGCCGGCGACGCCGGGCGCATCACGCTGACCCTGCACATCCAGCCCGGCGCCAAGAAAAGCGAAGTCGCCGGGCTGTACGGCGATGTGCTGAAGATTCGTCTCGCGGCGCCGCCGGTCGACGGCAAGGCCAATGCCGCGCTGATCGAATTCGTCGCCGCGCGGCTCGGCGTGGCGAAATCTGCGGTCAGTCTGAAGAGCGGCCAGACCTCGCGGCGCAAGGTGCTCGAGGTGGGCGCCGCGCCGGCCGACGCGGCGCAGCGCCTGCTCGGCGCCTGACGCCCGGCGCCGCCCTCGCCCTCGCCCTCCTCCTTCTAGCCGCCGAAAACGACGCGCCCGCCGACCAGCGTGGCGCGCACCTTGCCGGCCATCTCCCAGCCCAGGAAGGGCGTGTTCTTGCCCCGGCTGCGCAGCGTTTCCGGGGTGACGCGCCAGGGCTCTTCGGGATTGAAAACGCAGACGTCGGCCGCCGCGCCGACGCCCAGCGTACCGGCGGCGATGCCGAGGATGGCGGCCGGGTCGCAGGTGACGCGGGCCAGCGCGGCGGCCAGCGGCAGCTTGGCTTCGGACGCCCATTTCAGGGTCAGCGGCAGCATCAGTTCGAGCGCCGTGGCGCCGGGCAGCGCTTCGCCGAAGGGCAGTTGCTTGCCGTCGGCGTCGACCGGCGTGTGGTCCGAGCAGACGGCGGCCAAACCCTCGGCGGCGGCGGCGCGCAGCGCGTCGCGGTCGCTCGCGGCGCGCAGCGGCGGATCGAAGCGGGCGTTGCTGTCGAAGAAGCCGATGTCCATTTCCGAGAGGTGCAGGTGGTGGATCGCCACGTCGCAGCTGACCGCGACGCCGCCGCGCTTCGCTTCGCGCACCAGGGCGATGCCGGCGGCCGACGAGAGGCGGGCGAGATGCAGGCGGGCGCCGGTTTCGCGCGCCAGCTGCAGCGCGGTGGCGATGGCCACCGTCTCGGCGCAGACCGGGATGCCGGTGAGGCCGAGGCGCGAGGCGACCTCGCCGTCGTGCGCGACGCCGTCGCGCGCCAGCTGCGAATCCTGCGGCTGCAGGCGGATCGCGTAACCGAAGGTGGCCGCGTACTGCATCGCGCGCAGCAGGACCTGCGTGTCGACGATCGGGTGCTTGGCCTGCGAGAAGGCGATGCAGCCGGCGCGTGCCAGGCCGCTCATCTCGGCGAGCTTTTCGCCGGCCAGCTGCTGGGTCAGCGCGCCGATCGGGAAGACGCGCGCGAGGCCCAGCGTTTCGCTGCGCCGCACGAGGCGCTCGACGAGGCCCGGTTCGTCGAGCGGCGGGTTGGTATCGGGCGGACAGGCGAGCGCGGTGATGCCGCCGGCGACCGCCGCTTCGAGTTCGGATTCGAGGCCGCCGAGGCGCGTCGACAGGTCGACGAGGCCGGGGCAGACGACGCAGCCGGCGGCGTCGATCGTCTGTTCCGCCGCGAAGCCGGCCGGCGCGCTGCCGACGGCGGCGATGCGCCCGTCGACGATGTAGAGGTCGTGGCGGCCGTCGATCCCGTTCTGCGGGTCGATCAGGCGGCCGTTGCGGATGTGGATTTGCGTTCCGTTCGTTGCGCTGCGCATCGTTTCAGTTCCCCGCCAGAATGCTCATGACCGCCATGCGGACGGCGATGCCGAAGGTGACCTGCGGCAGGATCACCGCCTGCGGCCCATCGGCGACTTCGGAGTCGATCTCGACGCCGCGGTTCATCGGCCCCGGGTGCATCACGATGGCGTCCGGTTTCGCCAGCGCCAGCACCTCGGGCGTCAGGCCGTAGCACTTGAAGTATTCGCGCGCCGACGGCAGCAGGGCGCCGTTCATGCGCTCGTTCTGCAGGCGCAGCATGATCACCACGTCGCAGCCGCGGATGCCTTCGCGCAGGTCGTGGCAGACGCGCACGCCCATCTTCTCGACGGCGGTCGGCAGCAGCGTCTGCGGGCCGACGGCGCGCACCTCGGCGGCGCCGAGCGTGGTCAGCGCGTGGATGTCGGAGCGCGCGACGCGCGAGTGCAGGATGTCGCCGACGATGGCCACCGTCAGGTTGGAAAAATCCTTCTTGTAGTGGCGGATCGTGTACATGTCGAGCAGGCCCTGCGTCGGGTGCGCATGGCGCCCGTCGCCGGCATTCACGACGTGCACGTCGGTGCGCCCGACGCGGTGCAGGTGCTCGGCGATCAGGTAGGGTGCGCCGCTCGCCGCGTGGCGCACGACGAACATGTCGGCGTGCATGGCGACGAGGTTGTCGACGGTGTCGAGCAGCGTTTCGCCCTTGGCCGTCGACGAGCGCGCGACGTCGAGATTGATCACGTCGGCCGAGAGGCGCTTGGCGGCGATCTCGAAGGTCGTGCGCGTGCGCGTCGAATTCTCGAAGAAGACGTTGAAGACGCTCTTGCCGCGCAGCAGCGGCACCTTCTTCACGTCGCGGTCGGAGACCTCGAGGAAGCTCGACGCGGTGTCGAGGATCTGCGTGATGACCTCGCGCGGCAGGCCGTCGGTCGACAGCAGGTGCGTGAGTTCGCCGTGGGCGTTCAGCTGCGGGTTACGCATGGCGGGCCAGTCTCCATTGCAGGCGTTCGTCGGCGTCGGGTTCGAGCACCAGCTCCTCGTCGTCGGCGAGGTCGATCTGCCAGGTGCAGTACTGCGCGCAGATCGGCAGCTCGCGGCCGCCGCGGTCGGCCAGCACGGCGAGCTCGATGCTGGCCGGGCGGCCGTAGTCGAACAGTTCGTTGATCGCGGCGCGCGTCGTGCGCCCGGTGTAGAGCACGTCGTCGACGAGGATCAGCGGCCGCCCTTCGACGTCGAAGGGAATCGTCGTCGGCTTGATCTGCGGGTGCAGGCCCTTGGCGCCGAAGTCGTCGCGGTAGAAGGAGACGTCGATCAGGCCGATCTCGTCGGGCAGCTGCAGCAGTTCGCGCAGGCGGCGGGCGATCCAGGCGCCGCCGCTGTGGATGCCGACCAGGGCGGTGTCGGCTTGCAGCCGCGGGCGGATGAGGTCGGCCAGTTCGGCGCATTGCGCCTCGGCGTCGGGCAGGTCAGTGAGCGGCATCGGCAGAGGGGTCCGGTGAGTGCGTTGAGTGATTTGAATGCGTCGGGGAATGATCGAAATAGGTTTGCAGGATCAGCTGCGCGGCGACCGCGTCGAGATGCGCCTTGGCGCTTTTCGCATTGTGCCCGGTCTCGCGCAGGCGTTCGCCGGCTTCGAGCGAAGTCAGGCGTTCGTCGGCGTAATCGACGGGAAGGCCGAAGCGGCCGCGCAGCTGGTTGGCGAAGCGCGTGCAGCGCGCGGTCATGGCGTGCGGCGTGCCGTCCATCGCCACCGGCAGGCCGACGACGAGATGGGCCGGCTGCCATTCGGCGATCAGCGCGGCGATCGCGGCGAAACGTTCGGCGTTGGCCTCGCCGCGGATCACGGTGAGCGGGTGCGCCTGGCGCAGCAGCCACTCGCCGACCGCGACGCCGATCCGCTTTTCGCCGAAATCGAAGGCCAGCACCGTTCCCGTCCTGCCGCCGGCGCTCGCTTCAGGCATGCCCGGCGTCCTCGATGAGGCGGGTAAAATCGACGCCGAGCAGTTCCATCGCCGAAGCGAGGCGGTCCTCGTAGGGCTGCTCGAAGAGAGTGTGCGGTTTGGCGGGGACGGTCAGCCAGGCGTTCTGCGCCAGTTCCTGTTCGAGTTGGCCGGCCGCCCAGCCGGCGTAGCCGAGGGAGACCAGGATGTCCTGCGGCTTGCCGTCGTGCGCCACGGCCTGCAGGATGTCGCGCGAACTGGTCAGGCCGACGTGCGCGTTGATCGCCAGCGTCGATTGCCAGCTGCCGACCGGACGGTGCAGGACGAAGCCGCGATCGGTTTGCACCGGGCCGCCGAAGTAGACCGGCAGCTTGGCGAAGCCTTCGCTCGCCAGCGGGACTTCGATCTTCTCGAACAGGCTGCCGAGGCTCATGTCGAGCGGGCGATTGACGATCACGCCGAGCGCGCCCTGTTCGTTGTGCTCGGCGACGTAGACGAGCGTCTTGGCGAAATAGGGATCGGCCATCGCCGGCATGGCGATGAGAAAATGGTCGGTCAGATTGACGCTGTGCATGCGGCTATTTTAATCGTCGGTGCTGACCGACACAAAGGTAATCAATGCTCGACTCCGTTCTCGTCTGGTTTCGCCGCGATCTGCGCGACGACGACCACGCCGCGCTGGCCGCGGCCTTGCGCCGCGCGCGCCGCGTGTATTGCGCCTTCGTCTTCGACCGCGAGATTCTCGACGCGCTGCCGACGCGCAGCGACCGGCGCGTCGAGTTCATCCGCGCATCGCTGGTCGAACTCGACGCGGCGCTGCGCGCGCGCGGCGGCGCGCTGCTCGTGCGGCACGCCGCCGCGGTCGACGCCATTCCCCGCCTGGCGGGCGAGCTGGGCGTCGCCGCGGTCTTCGCCAACCGCGATTACGAACCGGCGGCGAAGGCGCGCGACGCTCGCGTCGCGGCGCGTCTGGGCGAGGCCGGCGTCGCCTTCGAGGACTTCAAGGACCAGGCGCTGTTCGACGGCGCCGAGGTGCTGACGCAGGCCGGGCGGCCCTACACGGTGTTTACGCCGTACAAGAACGCCTGGCTGAAACGCCTCGGCGACGACGACTACCAGCCGCACGACGCGGGCGGCGGGCAGCTGGCGCGGCCGCCGGCGGACGGTGGCGTGCCGGCGCTGGCCGATCTCGGCTTCGCGCCCGCCGGCTTGGCCGAGATCGGCATCGTTCCCGGCATGCGCGGGGCGCAAGACCTGCTCGACGCCTTCGTCGGCCGCATGGCACGCTACCGCGAGCAGCGCGACTTTCCGGCGGTGCGCGGCGTGTCCTATCTGTCGGTGCATCTGCGCTTCGGCACGCTGTCGATCCGCCGCCTGGTCGGTCTGGCGGTCGCCGCCGGGGCGCTGCGCGCGGACGATGGCGCCAATCCGGGCGCAGCGACCTGGCTCTCGGAGCTGATCTGGCGGGATTTCTACTTCATGATCCTCGACCGCTTTCCGCATGTCGTCGGGAACGCCTTCCGGCCCGAATTCGACGCGGTGGTCTGGGAGGCCGGCGCGGCGGCCGACGCGCTGTTCGCCGCCTGGCGCACCGGGCGTACCGGCTATCCGCTGGTCGATGCGGCGATGCGCCAGATCGCGCAGACCGGCTACATGCACAACCGCCTGCGCATGCTCGTCGCCTCCTTCCTGACCAAGGATCTCGGCATCGACTGGCGGCGCGGCGAGGCGTGGTTCGCACAGCAGCTCAACGATTTCGATCTGGCGGCCAACAACGGCGGCTGGCAATGGGCGGCGTCGACCGGCTGCGACGCGCAGCCCTACTTCCGCATCTTCAATCCGGTTCGGCAGTCGGAGCGTTTCGACCCGGCCGGAAAATTCATCCGCCGCTACCTGCCCGAGCTGGCGCCCGTTCCCGACCGCCACATCCACGCGCCCTGGCGCATGAGCGCGGCGGAGCAGGCGGCGTGCGGCGTGATCGTCGGGCGCGACACGCCGGCGCCGCTCGTCGACCACGACGAAGCCCGGCGCCGGACGCTGCTCCGCTTTGCCGCGCTCAGGCCGGGCGGCGCTGTTTGACGTAGCCGGCGACGAAACCGAGCAGCTCGTCTTCCTGGTAGGGCTTGCCGAGGTACTGGTTGACGCCGATCTCGAAGGCGTAGTTGCGGTGCTTGTCGGCCGTGCGCGAGGTGATCATGACGATCGGGATGTCCTTCAGGCGGGCGTCGGCGCGCACGTTGCGCGTGAAGTCGAAGCCGTCCATGCGCGGCATCTCGATGTCGACGAGCAGCACGTCGGGAACCGTCTCGAGCATCTGTTCGAGCGCATCGACGCCGTCCTTGGCGAGCATCACCTGGTAGCCCTCGCGGTCGAGCAGGCGGCCGGTGATCTTGCGCACCGTCATCGAATCGTCGACCACCATCACCGTCGGCAGCGCGGCGGCGCCGCTCTGGCCGGCCGGTGCGGCCTGCGCCGTCGGCACCGGGGCCGTGGCGACCTGCGCGCGCGGCTGGCTGGAGAGCGCCACCGGGTTCAGGATCAGCACCACCTGTCCGTCGCCGAGCACCGTCGCGCCGTCGATGCCGATCACGCGGGCGAGCTGCGGGCCGATGTTCTTGACGACGATTTCCTGGTTGCCCTTGAGTTCGTCGACCTGGACGGCGATCCGCTGCGCGCCGCTCCTGAGGAGCAGGATCCAGTACTGGCGGTGCATTTCCGGCAGCGCCTGGGCGTCGCCGAGCAGGTGCGGGAGGAAATGGAAAGGGTAGCGGTTGCCCATCCACTCCGCCGCGCCGGCTTCGCGGATGCGGGTCAGCGCGGCTTCCTTGAGGTCGAGCACCTGCTCGATCATCACCGACGGGATCGCATAGCGCCGGCTGCCGGTGCGCACCAGCAGCGCCTTGGTGACGGCCAGCGTGAGCGGGATGTAGAGGCGGAAGGTGGTGCCCTGGCCGGCGGTCGAAAGCACTTCGACGCGGCCGCCGAGCGCGGCGACCTCGGTCTTCACGACGTCCGTGCCGACGCCGCGCCCGGCGACCTGCGAGATTTCGCGGGCGGTCGAGAAGCCGGGGGTGAAGATCAGTTCGCTCAGGCGGCTCGCGTCGGCACCGTCCGCTTCTTCCGCCGAGAGCAGGCCGGCCTCGACGCCGCGCGCGCGGATGCGTTCGAGGTCGAGCCCGCCGCCGTCGTCGGTGAAGTTGAGGATGATCTCGTTGCCTTCCTGTTCGAGCTGCAGCGTGATTTCGCCGATTTCCGGCTTGTTGCGCGCCTGGCGCACTTCGCGCGTTTCCAAGCCGTGCGCGACGGCGTTGCGCAACAGATGTTCGAGCGGCGCGGCGATCTTTTCCAGCACGCTGCGGTCGAGTTCGAGCTGGCCGCCGCGGATGTCGAGGTTGGCGCGCTTGCCGAGTTCCTTGGCGGTTTGCCGGACGACGCGATAGAGGCGGTCGGCGACGCTGCCGAAAGGCACCATGCGCACGCTCATCAGTTCCTGCTGCACCTCGCGGTTGAGGCGGGCCTGCGCGAGGATGGCGGCGTTGGCGTCGTCGAGGTTCTTGAGCAGGTTTTGCTGCACGGTGGCGACGTCGTTCACCGACTCGGCCATCATCCGCGTCAGTTCCTGGAAGCGGGTGAAGCGGTCGAACTCGAGCGGGTCGAAGCCGGCGTGGTGTTCGTCGGTCTGCGCCGTGCGCGACTGCATCTGCAGTTCGGCCTGGATTTCGATGTCGCGCAGCTGACGGCGCAGGCGGATCACGTTTTCCGTCAGGTCGAGCAGCGATTCCTTGAGGCCGCGCATCTCGCCTTCGATGCGCGCGCGCGCGATCGACAGTTCGCCGGCCTCGTTCACCAGCCGGTCGATCAGCTCGGCGCGCACGCGCAACATGGCGCGTTGCGTCGTGCCCTCGCCTTCGCTTTCGCCGTGGATGCGGTCGCCCTGGCGGCGCTCTTCGGCAGCTGCCGGGGTCGGGTGCTCCGGCGCGCTCGGCACGTTCTGCGCACCGGCCTCCACCGCCGCCGTTGGCGCGGCGGGGGCTTCGGCGGCGGCCGTTTCGGCCGGCGGCGTATCGAGTGCTTCGCCGTTTTCCAGACGGTCGATGATCTGCGCGACGGCGTCGAAGGCGTTGTCGATTTCCTCGATCTGCTCGCGGGTGGCGCCCGCCGCTTGAACGAGGCCGACGCGGCTCTCGATGGCGTGCGTGATTTCGCCGAGGTTCATGGCGCCGGCCATGCGCGCGCTGCCCTTCAGCGTGTGCAGCAGGCGCGCCAGCGTGCGCGGAGCCGCGTCGTCGGCCGGCGCCTCGCACCAGACGCGCAGCTGGGCGGTGATCTCGCGGCCCAGGTCGACGGCTTCCTCGAGGAAGATCGGCAGCAGCTGTTCGTCCAGCTCGTCCTGCAACTGCGGCGGCGCGATCGTGAAGGCGCCTGCGGGCGGCAGGGCGGCCGCGCTGGCTGCGGCGGGCGCTTCCGCTTCCGGCGCGGGCGCTTCGGTGGCGCGGGCGCTGTCGCCGGCATCGACCACGGGGGCCGGGAACAGTCCGTCGAGCGCGTCGATCAGGTAGGGAGCGCCTTCCGGTTCGCGCTTTTCGGCGACCGCGGCGAGCATCAGTTCGATCTGGGCGATCGTCTGGCGGATCACTTCGCGCGCTTCGACGCTGCCCGGGTGGGTGGCGTGGTCGCGGCGCAGCAGCGCGTGCTCGAGCGCCAGACCGAGGCGGTTGATCGGCGTCAGGCCGACGGTGCCGGCGATGCCGCCCAGGGTGTGCGCGGCGCGGTACATCTCGTGCGGCGTCGGCGTGTGCAGTTCGGTCTCGATGACGGCGAACTCGCGCTGCAGCGTCGCCAGGTGCGTGCGCGCCTCTTCGAGGAAGATCTCGTAGAGCGTGGGCGACACCGAAATGCGCGGCTGCGCGCCTTCCGCGGCGCGCGCGGGCGGTGCGGCGGGCGGCGGGGCCGCGTCCGGCACGGCGAGGTCGAAGCTGAATTCGGCGTCGGCGGTTGTGCCCGCGGGGGCGCCGTCGAAGGCGATGGGGTCGTTGCCGTCGTTCGTCGCGAAGGCGTGCGCTGCGTCTGGACTGGCGGCGAGCGGCGGCGCGTCCGCGGCGGCAGGTGCGTGCGCGCCGGGTTCGGCGACCGCGTCGAACTCCGGAAGTGCGTCGAGATCGAGCGGTTCGATGGCTTCGTCGCCGTCGAGCGCTTCGTCGGCAGCGTTGTCCGCCTCGGTATCGACGGCGGCGGCTTCCGCGTCGCTGCCCGTGGTGGCCGGCGGGGGCGGGAATTCGAGCGTGATGATCTCGGCGCTGTGCGCCGCGGCTGGCGCTTCCGGCACGGTGGCCGGCGCGTCGACGGGAGCGGCCGGAGGCGTCCCGTCGCCGTTCCGCAGGCGCTCGGCGAGCGCCGTCATGGCGCCGGCGTCGGGGAGCGGGCCGCCCTGCTCAAGGTGCGCGACCCATTGCGTGAATACCGTCAGCGCCTGCTCGAGCAGGTCGAATAGCGGGGCGCCGACCGCGCGTTCCTGGCGCAGCCACTGGTTGAGCGTCTGCTCGACGGCCCAGGCCGCTTCGCCCAGATCGCGCAGGCCGACCATGCGGCCGCTGCCCTTCAGTGTGTGGAAGGCGCGCCGGATGTTGGTCAGCACGTCGCCGTCGTGCGGCTGGCGGTGCAGGACCTGGAGATTTTCGGCGATGGCGCCGAGCACCTCGTGCGCTTCCTCGAGGAAGATGGAGAGCAGCTCGGCGTCGATTTCTTCGTTGCTGCTCAGCGAGAGCTGCAGCGTTTCGGCCGAGGGCTGCGGCGTGAGCGGCGCTTGCGGCATGAGATCGGCGAAGCCGAGGTCGTGCGGCGCGGCGGCGGTGTCTTCCGCGTTGAGGGCCGTGAGCATGGCCTTCGCCTGCTGTCCGAGCGCTTTGTCGGCGACGAGGTCGGCGTCCTTCTGCAGCGCTGTCAGGTTCTGCCGCAACTCCTCGCGCAGGCCGGCGTCGCTCGGCTGTTCGCGCAGCGCGCTGAGCAGCGCCTGCGCTTCGCGCTTCTGCTGCTCGACTTCCTGTTCGACGCTGGTGGCCGCCTCGTCGTCTTCTTCCTCGGCAGCAACGGCCTCGTCCGCGGGACCGCCGCGCATCTGGCGCGCGAAGGCCGCGAAATCGCTCGCGCCGTGCTGCAGCGAATCGATGAAGAAACCGAGCATCGACAGGCGGTCGGCGACGCGTTCGAAATCGGCTTCCGCCGGCTGGTAGTCGGGCGCCGCGAACTGCTTGATCTCGGCGGCGCATTCGCGCAGCGCGTCGACCGCGCCGTCGTGACGCATCACGGTCAGCGCGCCGATCACCTGGCGGACCGGGACGTCGAGGCTGGCCAGGTCGCCGCGCCGTTCGGCGTCGCGGAAGAAGCCGTCGAGAACCTGTTCGATCTGCGCGAGGTTGCTCTGGATTTCGCGGGCGACCTGGCCGATCAGCAGCTTTTCCTGCGCCTGGCGCGACATCTCGTCGAGCGAGGGGACTTCCGAGCCGGGCAGCGGCGGATTTTCGGCGATGCAGCCGTGGATGCGCGCGACCATGACATCCACCTGGTGGGCAAAGTCGCCGCCCAGGTGCTGGAAATTCTCCTGTGCGTTCTGCGCGAGCAGGATGGCGGTGGCGACTTCCATGGCCAGCGCTTCGGACTGGCGCGTCGGCTGGTCGGCCAGCCAGTTGGCGGCGGCGGCGATGGCCTGCGCCAGGCGGCGATAGTCGGTGTGGCCGAGCTGTTCGACGGTGTGCGAGAGCGCGCCGGCGTTTTCCCGGAATTGCGGCAGCGCTTGCGCGGAGCCGGCGCAGAAGCGGTTCCAGGCTTCTTCGGTGGCGGCGATGATTTCGCGCAGGCGACGGCGGGCGCTTTCCTGCGGTGCGGGAATCAGCGGCGCGGCGGACGGGATGGCCTCCTGCAGGCGGTAGGCGGTCTTCACCTGCTGCACGGCGGCGCTGTCGCTGTCGGCGTTGGCGACGAAATAGAGCGCGTCGCGCATGAGACGCTCGGCGACGTTGCGCGAGCCTTCGGCGAGGCGCCGGATCTGCAGGTCGATGCGCGCGCACAGCTGCTTGACGTCGGTTTCGGCCGGCAGCTTGCCCTCGGCCAGCGCCGACAGGAAGCCGGTGGCCACCCACCAGAAGGAACGGGCGGCGGCCGCTTCCTGCGTCGCCTCGATGAGCTTCACGGCGTCCAGCATCTGGTCGACGCCGTCGCGTTCCTGCGGCGCGCGCAGCCAGGCCAGCAGGCCGCGCTGGAAGCGGGCGCGCTCCTGGCGCAGCATCTTCAGGAAGTCGTCGTGCGCCATCGCCTGCAGGTTGGCCGGGCGGCGCGGCGGGCGGGCGCTGAGGTCGGGGAAGAAGAGGTCGGTCGCCGAGACGCGCGCCTGGCCGCGCGCCGCCTGCACTTCGCGGTAGAGCGGAAGCAGGCGCAGCGGCTGGTTGGGGTGGCCGCCGACCAGATCGTCGAGGTAGTGCCGGGTCGTTTCGAGCGCGCGGTGGACCAGCGCGAGCAGCGCGGCGTCGGCCGGCAGCTTTTGCTGCTCGGCGTCTTCGAGCAGGAACTCGAGCGCTTCGGCAAACTGGGTGACGCCGTCGAGGCCGACGATGGTCAGCGCGCCCTGCACCTGATGCAGGTGGGTGCGCGCAAAGCGGATCTGCGTCAGGTCGCCCGCGCCGTCGGCGGCTGCGGTGCCGCTCGCGGCGTATTGCTGGAGCGCCTGCGCGGCGCGCTCCAGCGCGAGATCGATCTCGCTCTTGACCCAGGTCAGCGGGCCGACATCGAATTCCGTCGCGGCATTCATCGGGGGCTATCTCTCCAGTTTCTCCGCGCGGCTCAGGCGACCTTGAAGCCCGCGACCGAGCCTTTCAGTTCGGTCGCCAGGCCGGCCAGTTCGCCGACCGCGCTGGCGGTCTTCTGCGTGCCGGCGGTCGTCTGCTCGGTGACGCGCAGAATGTCCTGCATCTTGTTCGCCACGCCGGTGGCCGAGTCGGCCTGCTCGCGGGTGGCGCTGGAGATGTTCTCGATCAGCTGCGCGAGGTTCTGCGACACCGAGCCGATCTCGGCCAGCGCCTGTCCGGCGGCGTCTGACAGCTTGGCGCCTTCGACCACGCCCTGCGTCGATTCTTCCATGGCCGAAACGGCGTCCTGCGTGTCGGTCTGAATCGTCTTGACGATCGCCGCGATCTGCTTGGTGGCCTCGCCGGAACGTTCGGCGAGGCGCTGCACTTCCTCGGCAACCACGGTAAAGCCGCGCCCCGCCTCGCCGGCTGAGGCGGCCTGGATGGCGGCGTTGAGCGCCAGCACGTTGGTCTGTTCGGTAATGTCGGAAATCAGTTCGACGATTTCGCCGATCTCCTGCGAGCTTTCGCCGAGGCGCTTGATGCGCTTCGAGGTTTCCTGGATCTGCTCGCGGATTTCGTTCATACCCTTGATCGAATCCTGCACGGCCTGCGTACCCTTGCCGGCGGCGGCCAGCGACTGGCGGGCGACCTGCGCCGACTGGTTGGCGTCGCCCGACACCTGCGTCATCGAGCTGGCCATGGCCAGGACGGAGCGGCCGGCATCCTGAATTTCGACCGACTGGCGCTCGGCGGCGGCGAGCAGCTCGGCGGAGGTCTGCTGGGCGATCTCGGTCGCCTGCGTGACGCGGCCGGCGGCGTCGTTGATGCGGCCGACCAGCACGCGCAGCTCTTCGATCGTGTAGTTGATCGAGTCGGCGATGGCGCCGGTGATGTCTTCCGACACGGTCGCGGTGACCGTCAGGTCGCCGTCGGCGAGGTCGCCCAGTTCGTTCATTAGACGCAGAATGGCGTCCTGATTCTGGCGGTTCAGCGTTTCGGTCTCCTGCCGGCTCTGTTCGGCTTCGGCGGTGCGGCGGCGGGTGTCGTCGAGGTAGACCTTGGCCATCGTGCCCAGGATGCCGAGGGCGAGCAGGACGAGGACGGCGAGCGTGGCGCCGTAGGTCGCGCGCTCGCCGGCGCTGCCCTGGTAGGCCTGGGCCAGCTGGTCGGTGGCGTCGAGCAGCTGCTCGCTGTCGCGGAAGATGCGGGCGCCGGCCTGCTTGGCGAGCACCAGCTTCTGCATGCTGCCGAGAATGCCGCCGACGGCGGTCTGGTAGTCCTTGAAGGTGGCTTCGAGTTCGCCGAGCTTCTGGCGCGTGTCGGAGTCGCCGGTCGCCGCGATGCGCAGTACGTCGCTGCCCTTCGACAGCGCGTTCAGCAGGTCGCGGAAGGTGTTGGTGTCCTTGCCGAGCAGGAAGGCGACTTCCGGGTCGATGGCGTCGCCGACGAGCAGCGCGCTGGCGTTCTTCGCCACGCGCTGGGTCAGCATCACCAGCTGGTTGGCGGCGGCGATCTCGCGCGGGCCGGAGCCGGTCTGCAGCTTGAGCGCGGCGACCTGTTCGGACAGTTCGAGCAGCTGCGGGTTCTTGTTGTTGATCGTCGCGACGTCCTTGCCGAGCGAGATCAGGTTCTTCTCCATTTCGAGCAGCTGCGCGGCGTTCTTGTCGGTCTTGGTCCATTCCTCGGTGAGCACCTGCAGCTGCGGCTGGACGTCTTCCGGCGAGGGCGGGACGGCGGTTTCGCCGATCTCGCCGCCGTTGCTCAGGCGGTCCAGCTTCTCGGCGAAGTTGTCGCGCGATTCCTTGAGCTGCTTGAAGGCCGCCGGGTTGCCCTGCAGGGCGAGGCTGGACGCCTTGGCGAGGCGCTGCGAGAGCATGCGCATTTCGCCGGAGGCGGCGATATAGGTCGTGCCGTAAGCCGATTCGCGGTTGTCGTGATAGATGATGGCGGCGATCACCAGCATCACGAGCAACAGGGCGCCGCCCAGAATCTGCAGCTGCTTGGTGACCGAGTACTGGCTGAGGAAGCCGAGCGCGGGCGCGCTCTTCCCCTTGCTCGCCGGCCGCGCGCTTTCCATCACCGTGGGGGCGGAAATCGTCTGGTCTGCGGGAGCCTTCTTGCCTGACAAAAAGCCGGGCAGTGTCAGTTTAAACGCCATATTGCTTCTCCGGTTACACGGCAGTGCAGTTGATGTTGTTGAGCGGCGGGACGGACGGGGAGGGGCTCAGGCGCCGATCTCCATGAAGGCGTCGTCGGCGAGCAGTTCGCGGACGTTGAGCATCTTCCAGCGCCGTCCTTCGTTGTCGGTGTAGGACGCGCGGGCCCAGGCCGGCGCATCGGCTTCGGCCGGCGCCGGGGTGAGCGCCTCGATGTTGCGCAGGCCGAGCATGCGCGTGACGAGCAGCGCGGCGTTGGTGCCGTGCCGGGTGCCGACGAGCAGCAGGCGCGAGCCGGCGTTCTGCGGCGTCGGGTCCTTGCCCTGGAAGGCAGAAAAGTCGGCCACCGAGTAGAGATTGCCGCGGATGTTGGCGATGCCGGCGAACCAGGGCTTGGTCAGCGGCACGGCGGTCAGCGGCGTCAGCGGAACGATCTCGCCCGAGTCCGAAAGATTGACCAGCCAGTAATCGGCGCCGGACTGGATGCCGAGCAGGCCGGCCGCGCTCTGGCCGCTGGCGCCGACCAGACGCGCCGCCAGGTGCTCCTGGAATTCGCGGAGGCTGATCTTCTTGGCCATGCTTCAGCCGCCGGTCAGAGCGCCGCGATCTTGACCAGCAGTTCCTCGCCGTTGACCGGCTTGACCATGTAGTCCTGCGCGCCCTGGCGCAGGCCCCAGATCTTGTCGGTTTCCTGCCCCTTTGAGGTGCAGACGATGACCGGGATGTTCTTCGTCGCTTCGTCGCGCGTCAGCGTGCGCGTGGCCTGGTAGCCGTTGAGGCCGGGCATCACGACGTCCATCAGAACCAGATCGGGCTGTTCCGCCTTGGCCTTGGCGATGCCTTCCTCGCCGCTTTCGGCGGTGATGACCTGATAGCCGTTCCTGGTCAGGAGTTCGACCATGAAGTGACGCTCGGTGGGCGAATCGTCGACGACTAGGATTTTCTTGACGGGCATGGTGCTGACTCCCTGTATTGCCTTTGGGTGGTTTATGAATGCGCTTGGACGGACTGCGGGGCGAAGGTGGCGACCGCCTGCAGCAGGCTGTCCTTGGTGAAGGGCTTGGTCAGGTATTGGTCGGACCCGACCATGCGGCCGCGCGCGCGGTCGAAGAGGCCGTCCTTGGACGACAGCATGACCACCGGGGTGCCGCGAAAACGCTGGTTTTTCTTGATCAGGGCGCAGGTCTGGTAGCCGTCGAGGCGCGGCATCATGATGTCGCAAAAAATGACGTCTGGCTGGTGGTCGGCAATCTTCGCGAGCGCGTCGAAGCCGTCTTCGGCGAGCAACACCTGGCAGCCTGCCTGCACAAGGAAAATCTCGGCGCTGCGCCGGATCGTGTTGCTGTCGTCAATGACCATGACTTTGACGCCTGCCAGATTTGCAGCTTCAGCCAATTATTCCTCCAGAGGATTCCGGGGTTCTAGTTGTGTCTCCGGCCCCGAATCCGGTAGATGACTTATTGGGACAATACTATACCGGAATATCCTAAATTTCGACCATTTCGAAGTCCTCCTTGCGGGCTCCGCACTCGGGGCAGGTCCAGTCCGCCGGGACGTCTTCCCAGCGCGTGAACGGGGCGATGCCCTCGTCGGGAAGCCCCGCCGTTTCGTCGTAAATGAAGCCGCAGATGCGGCACATCCAGGTGCGCAGGGGAAGGCGGTCCGGCGGGACGGCTGAGGCGTTCATGGCAGGCGGGGGTTTTCGGTTAGAATTCGCCATCCTAAAGCCTTTCGATGCCTGCCGGCGCCTTCGTGGCCGTCCGTCGCCGGCCATCTTTCATGGTCCACACTTCGCCGCAACTCTCGCCCCCCATCGTCCTCTCGTTCGCCGCCAGCGACCCCACCGGCGGCGCGGGACTGCAGGCCGACCTGATGACGCTGGCGTCGATGGGTTGCCATCCCCTGTCGGTGCTTACCGCGCTGACCGTCCAGGATACCGCGGGCGTGGACAGCGTTCTGCCGATGGACGCCGAGTGGGTCGAGGACCAGGCGCGCACCCTGCTCGAGGACATGCCGGTCGCCGCCTTCAAGATCGGCCTGCTGGGTAGCGTCGAGAACATCGCGGTGATCGCCGAAATCCTCTCCGACTACCCCGACGTGCCGCTCGTGCTCGATCCGGTGCTGGCGTCGGGGCGCGGCGACCAGTTGATTGACGAGGAGACGATCTCGGCGCTGCGCGAACTGCTGCTGCCGCAGACCACGGTGCTGACGCCGAACAGCCTCGAGGCGCGCCGGCTGGCCGACGACGAAGACGGCGAGGGTGAGGGGGGCGGCGACCCGTCGCTGATCGACTGCGCGCGCCGGCTGATCGTCTGCGGCTGCGAATACGTGCTCGTCACCGGCACGCACGAAAACACGCAGCAGGTGGTGAACAGCCTGTATGGCGAGCATGGGCTGGTGCGCAGCGACGCCTGGGAGCGCCTGCCGGGCAGCTACCACGGTTCGGGCTGCACGCTGGCCTCGGCGATCGCCGCCAATCTCGCCAACGGCCTCGCCGTCGAGGACGCCGTGCGCGATGCGCAGGACTACACCTGGCAGGCGCTGGCCGCCGGCTTCCGGCCGGGCATGGGGCAGTACATTCCCGACCGTTTCTTCTGGGCGCGCGCCGCCGCCGAGGACGGGGATGCCTGAGGCGCGCCGGCCGCCGCTGCGCGGCCTGTATGCGATCACGCCGGACGGACTGCGCCTGCCGCAGTTGAGCGAACGCGTCGAGGCCGCGCTGCGCGGCGGCGCCGTCGTCGTCCAGTATCGCGCCAAGGGCGCCGCCGCCGGCGAGCGTGCCGTCGTCGCGCAGGCCCTGCGTGCGCTGTGCCGGCGTTATGCCGCGCGTTTCGTGATTAACGACGATCTGGCGCTGGCGCAGGCGGTCGATGCGGATGGCGTGCACCTCGGCGCCGACGACGGCGACCTGGCCGCCGCGCGCCGCACGCTGGGGCCGGACAAGCTGCTCGGCGCCTCCTGTTACGCCGATTTCGCGCGCGCTCGCGCCGCCGTCGCGGCGGGCGCCGACTATGTCGCCTTCGGCGCCGTCTATCCGTCGCCGACCAAGCCGCAGGCGCCAGTCGCCCCGCACGCGCTGTTCGCCCGCTGCCGCGCCGAACTGGGCGTTCCGGCCTGCGCGATCGGCGGCATCACGCTCGACAACGCGCCGCCGCTGCTCACGGCCGGCGCCGATCTGCTGGCCGTCATCAGCGACCTGTTCGCGGCGCCCGATATCGAATCGCGGGCCCGCGCCTATCAACACCTGTTCGAGGAAACCGTATGAGCAATCGCAACGAGCAACTTTTCGAGCGCGCCCAGCGCCACATTCCCGGTGGCGTCAATTCGCCGGTGCGCGCCTTCCGTTCGGTCGGCGGCGCGCCGCGTTTCTTCGTCGAGGGCCGCGGCCCGCGCGTCACCGACGCCGACGGCCGGAGCTACCTCGACTACGTCGGTTCGTGGGGCCCGCTGATTCTCGGCCACGCACATCCCGAGGTGGTGCGCGCGGTGCAGGAGACGGCGGCGCGGGGTCTGTCCTTCGGCGCGCCGACCGAAATCGAGGTCGACATGGCCGACCTGCTCTGCGAACTGCTGCCCTCGCTCGACATGGTGCGCCTCGTCAGCTCCGGTACCGAGGCGACGATGAGCGCGATCCGCCTGGCGCGCGGTTACACCGGGCGCGACGCGCTGATCAAGTTCGAAGGCTGCTACCACGGGCACTCGGACAGCCTGTTGGTGAAGGCCGGCTCGGGCATGCTGACCTTCGGCAACCCGGATTCGGGCGGCGTTCCGGCCGACCTCGCGCAGCACACGCTGGTGCTCGCCTACAACGACGTGGCGCAGCTCGAGGCCGCGTTCGCCGAGCACGGCGAACGCATCGCGGCGGTGATCGTCGAGCCGGTGGTCGGCAACATGAATCTGGTCGCGCCCACCGCCGAATTCCTCAAGGCGATGCGCGATCTGTGCACGCGCAACGGCTCGGTGCTGATTTTCGACGAGGTGATGACCGGCTTCCGCGTCGGCCCGCAGTGCGCGCAGGGCCACTACGGCATCACGCCGGACCTGACGACGCTCGGCAAGGTGATCGGCGGCGGCATGCCGGTCGGCGCTTTCGGCGGCAAGCGCGAAATCATGGAGAAGATCGCGCCGCTCGGCCCGGTCTATCAGGCCGGCACGCTGTCCGGCAACCCGGTGGCGGTGGCCGCCGGCCTGGCCACGTTGAGGCTCGTGCAGCAGCCCGGTTTCTACGCGGACCTGACGCGCAAGACGAAGGCCCTGTGCGACGGCCTGACCGCCGCGGCCGCGCGGCACGGCGTCGCGTTCTCGGCGCAGTCGGTCGGCGGCATGTTCGGCCTCTACTTCCGCGCCGCCTGCCCGACCAGCTACGCCGAAGTGATGACCTGCGACAAGGACGCCTTCAACCGCTTCTTCCATGCCATGCTCGACGCCGGCCACTACTTCGCGCCGTCGGCCTTCGAGGCCGGCTTCGTGTCGGCGGCGCATACCGACGCCGACATCGCGGCGACGGTGGCGGCCGCCGAGGCGGTGTTCAAGGCCTGGTAAGCGCAGGAATTTACCGGGGCCGGCCCCGGCCATGCAAAACGGCGACCCGCGGGTCGCCGTTTTCGTTTCCGCCCTAGCCGCTCAGAGCAGGAAGAGCGTCGCCAGGCCGAGGAAAATGAAGAAGCCGCCGGAGTCGGTGAGTGCGGTGATCAGCACCGAGCTGCCGACCGCCGGGTCGGCGCCGAGGCGCACGCGCAGCAGCGGGATGGTGACGCCGGCGGTGGCGGCGAGCAGCAGGTTGAGCGTCATCGCCGAGGTCATCACGATGCCGAGCGAGATGCTGCCGTACATCCAGCAGGCGGCGATGCCGAGCAGGCCGCCCCACAGCACGCCGTTGATCAGCGCGACGCCGAGCTCCTTGCGCAGCAGGCGGCGGATGGCGTCGTGGCGGACCTGGCCGATGGCGATCGCGCGCACGATCATGGTGATCGTCTGGTTGCCCGAGTTGCCGCCGATGCCGGCGACGATCGGCATCAGCGCGGCGAGCGCTACGAGCTTCTCGATCGAGCCCTCGAAGGCGCCGATCACGCGCGACGCGATGAAGGCCGTGACGAGGTTGATCGCCAGCCAGGCCCAGCGGTTCTTCACCGAATCCCAGACCGACGCGAAGATGTCTTCCTCTTCCTTCAGGCCGGCCTGCGCCAGCTGCTCGGCTTCGCTTTCCTCGCGGATGAAGTCGACGACGGTATTGATCGTGACGCGGCCGATCAGCTTGTGCTCCTCGTCGACCACCGGCGCCGAGACGAGGTCGTAGCGCTCGAAGGCCTTGGCCGCTTCCTCGGCGAAATCGTCCGGCTCGAGGTCGATGAAGTCGGTCTGCATCAGCGCACGGACCTCGGTGTCCGGGTCGGAGACGAGCAGGCGGTTGAGCGGCAGCACGCCCTTCAGATGCTCCTCGCGGTCGACGACGAAGAGCTGGTCGGTGTGGTCGGGCAGTTCGTCGAACAGGCGCAGGTAGCGCAGCACGACCTCGAGCGTGACGTCCTCGCGCACGGTGACCATGTCGAAATCCATGATCGAGCCGACCGAGTCCTCGGGGTAGGACATCGCGGCGCGCAGCTGCTCGCGCTCCTCGACCGAGAGCGACTGGAAGACGCCCTGGATGACGTCGTGCGGCAGGTCGGGCGCGAGGTCGGCGAGCTCGTCGGTGTCGAGGCTTTCGGCCACCGCCACCAGCTCGTGCGAATCCATGTTCGCGATCAGGCTTTCGCGAACGGCGTCCGAGACTTCGAGCAGGATGTCGCCGTCGCGCTCGGCCTTGACGAGGTCCCAGACGACGAGCCGCTCGTCGAGCGGCAGCGCTTCGAGGATGTAGGCGATGTCCGCCGGGTGCATCTTGTCCAGGCGGTGGCGCAGCTCGTTCAGGTGCTGCTTGTGCACCAGCCCTTCGACCAGATCGTGGCGCTCGTTGCGCGGCATCTCCTGGCGATGCACGAGATCCTCAACCAGCTTGTGCCGGGCGAGCAGGGTCTGCACCTCGGTGAGGCGGTCCTGCAATTCGTCGGCGTCGGCGTGGTGGAGTTCTTCGTTCATCCCGCGTCGGGTGGCTTGTGGCCACGCATCTCAAGCGTTTCGGTTGGATTTGCTGCGCTGCGGCGAGGCCGCGATTTTAGCACTGCCGGGGAGGCCGACGGACGAAAATCTCGGGCTTTTCAGGGGACGCCGGCGCCGCCCATGCGGCCGAGGATGATCGCGCTCTTGCGCGCCAGTCCGGGCGCGTTGCGGTTGCGGTCGTAGAAGCGCGGATTGGGCACCATGCCGGCCAGCCGGGCGCTCTGCTCGGGGCCCAACTGCGCGGCGGAAATTCCGTAGTAGTGGCGGGCGGCGGCTTCGGCGCCGAACACGCCGTTGCCCCACTCGATGACGTTGAGGTAGACCTCGAAGATGCGCTGCTTGCTCCACAGCGTTTCGAGCATGAGCGTGATCACCGCCTCCTCGGCCTTGCGCCACGGCGTCTTGGCCGGACTCAGGAAAAGGTTCTTGGCGAGCTGCTGCGAGATCGTCGAGCCGCCGGCGACGACCTTGCCGCGCTTCTGGTTCTTTTCGATGGCTTTCTGGATGCCTTCCCAGTCGAAGCCTTCGTGATCGACGAACTTGGCGTCTTCCGAGGCGATGATCGCGCGCTTGAGGTGCGGCGAAATCTTCGCGTAGGGGACCCACTGCTTCCTGAGCTGGGCCTGCGGATCCTTCTGGCGCAGCTCCGCGAGGCGGATTTCCATGAAGCGCGTCGTTCCCGGATCGATCTGACCCCACCACAGCACCCAGCCGAGCAGCCACAGCTGGTAGAGGAGAACGACGCCGAGCAGGCCGAGGACGATGCGCTTGGGCCAGAGGGCGAGACGGCGCATGGGCGGCCGGCGTCAGGCGTCAGGCGGCGGCGCGCAGGCGGGCGAGCAGCGGCGCGCCGTCCGGGCGCACGCCGCGCCATACGAAGAAGGCTTCGGCGGCCTGCTCGACGAGCATGCCGAGGCCGTCGGCGACGCGCGCCGCGCCCTGCGCGCGGGCGAAGGCCATGAACGGCGTGTCGCCCTTGCCGTACATCATGTCGTAGGCCAGGCTGTCGGGCGCGAAGACGCCCGCCGGCAGCGGCGGCAGCTCGCCGCCGAGGCTGGCCGAGGTAGCGTTGATCACGAGGTCGAAGGTCTGTCCGGCGAGTTCCGGGTAGGCGCAGCCGCGCACCGGGCCGTGCGCAGCGAAATGAGCGGAAAAACGCGCCGCGAGTTCACGCGCCTTGTCGGGCGTGCGGTTGGCGACGACGAGGGCGGCCGGATGCGCATCGAGCAGCGGGCCGAGCGCGCCGCGCGCCGCGCCGCCGGCGCCGAGCAGCAGGATGCGTTGGCCGGCGAGCGCGCAGCCGAGATTGGCGCACAGATCGCGCACGAGGCCGGCGCCGTCGGTGTTGTCGCCGACGATTTCGCCAGTGGCAAAAAGCAGCGTGTTCACCGCGCCGGCCAGTTCGGCGCGCGGCGTCAGGCGGCTGGCGAGACGGTAGGCCTCTTCCTTGAACGGGACGGTGACGTTGGCGCCGCGCCCGCCGGCGGCGAAGGCGCGCACGGCGTCGGCGAAGCCGTCGAGCGGCGCGAGCAGCGCTTCGTAGACGAGGTCCTGTGCGGTCTGGCGGGCGAAGTCGGCGTGGATCGCCGGCGACTTGCTGTGCGCGATCGGGTTGCCGAAGACGGCGTAACGGTCGGTCATCGGGCGGGCCTCCTCAGCGGCTGCGGGTTTCCAGGCTGTCGTTGTTGGTGAAGAACCAGCTGCGGGTGATTTCGAGGATGTCGGTGTCGCGCCGGATGTCGGGCGGGAAGGGCGCGTAGGGGCCGGCCATCTGCACGATGCGGCGGGCGGCGTCGTCGAGGATCTTGTGTCCCGACGAGCGGTTGATCTCGACCTTGTCCACCGCGCCGTCGCTGCGGATGGTGACGGTCAGCATGAGCGTTCCGTAAAGCTTGCCCTTGGCCGCCTCGGGATAGTTGAGCGTGCCGATGCGCTCGACCTTCAGGCGCCAGTCCTCGACGTACTGCGCGAAGCGGTATTCGTCGGCGCGCGTGCCGATGTTCCGCTTGCGCGGCCGCTGGTTGTACTCGTCGACGTTCTTGGCGATCTCGCCTTCCAGGCGCGCCATGGCCAGCGCGCTCTGCGCCAGGTCGCGGCCGCTGATGCCCGGCGTCGGCTCGGGCTGCGCCTGGCGTTCGGCGCTCGGCGCCGCCTTCGTCTTGCTTTTGGCCTGCGTCAGCAGGCGCTGCTGCTGCGCTTCGAGGTCCTGTACGCGGCGCTGCGCCTGTTCCAGTTCGGCGCCGTTCTGCTGGCGCGCCGAGGGCGGCAGCGGCGTTTTCGCGCGCCGCTTGTCGTCGCTGTTGCCGCCGCCGTCGAGGTTGGCCTGGGCCAGCGCCTGCGCGTCGGACGGCCGGTGCGCCGAACGGCTGTTGACCAGGATGATGTCGAGCGCCTTGTCCTGAAAGGCGCGCGAGGCGTCCGGGAAACTGAAGTGCAGCGAGAGGACGAGGGCGTGCAGGAGCAGCGATGCGCCGACGGCCAGCCACAGGGTGCGCTCGGCCCCCGGCGTCGGGATCGGATGGCGGAGCGCGGCGCTCACTTCAGTCGATCTCCTCCGGCGCTACGCCTTGCTCCGGCTCGTCGGCGGCGAGCGCCGCGTCGCCGTCGTTGCTCAGCGTCTCGACGTAGCGGCAGGCGAGTTCGAGGGTCAGGAAGTCGATCGTCTCGACCTTGAGGCGGATGCGCTGTCCGGGCTTCAGCTCGGGCGCCGAAGGGATGCGCTGGACGAGCGGCAGATGGTCCAACTTGGCGAGGTTCTCGCGGCGGATCGTGGCGTCGATGCTCTCCACGCCGTTCTGGCGCAGCCAGCGCAGGCACCAGTAGCGCTCCATGCCGCGCTGGAATTCGGCGTAGGCGGCGTAGGTCAGGTCGAAGTCGCGCATGGCGGCGAACAGCGCGTCAGACTTTGCCTTGAAGTGCGGCGTGTCGCCGTTCAGGCAGGCGATCAGCTGCCATTGGTTGAGCAGGTCGACGTAGCGGCGCAGCGGCGACGAGGACCAGGCGTACTGCGGGACGCCGAGCCCTTCGTGCGGCAGCGGCGAGGTCGTCATGCGCACCTTGCCGGCGGTCTGCGCGCGGTAGATCGCGGCGATCCCCTTCTCCGCGAGGAGTCCGCCCCAGGTGCTGTTGGCGACGATCATCAGCTCGGAAACCAGCTTGTCGAGCGGGCTGCCGCGCTGGCGCTCGCTGATCTCGACGCGGCACTGCTCGGGGTCGGCGAGGTCGCCGTCGATGGCGAAGTTGTAGTCGTTCACGCCCTGCACCGCCGACGGCTTGCCGCGCCGGCCTTCGCAGGCGTTGGCCAGTTGCCAGAGGGTGAGCAGTTCGGCGCGGAAGGGGAAGTCGGGAACGCCGGCGAAACCGGCGGCGATCGTCTGCGCGTTGAACAGCGGCTCGACGTCGTGATGGCGTAGATTGGCGACGATCGGGACGATTTCGACGCATGACTCGTGTGCGCCGATCTCGAACTCCGGGCTTACCGTCAGGTAGAGCGAGACGGCCGGGCAGTCGCGGCCGGCGGCCAGCGTGAAGCGCTCGACGGCGACGTCGGGCAGCATGGTGATCTTGTTGCCCGGCATGTACACCGTCGACAGGCGTTCGCGCGCGATGGTGTCGAGCGGGCAGCCGGGGGCGATGCCGAGGCCGGGCGCCGCGATGTGGATGCCGACGCGCCAGCCGACGCCGGGCAGCTCCTGCAGCGAGAAGGCGTCGTCGATTTCGGTGGTCGCCGCGTCGTCGATCGAGAAGGCGGCGACGGCGGCGCGCGGCAGGCCGTCCGGCGGGGTCGGCAGCGCGGTCTCGGGAAAGGCGGTGCCGCGCGGGAAATGTTCGAGCAGGAAGCGGCGGAAGTGGAAGTCGTGCGCCGAGCGCAGCGCGCCGCATTTTTCCAGCAGCTGCGGCGCGGTCAGGCCGGCGTCCGCGCAGGCGGCTTCGAGCGCCTTGGTTTCGGGGCGGTTGCGGTCCGGCTTGTAGAGCAGCTGGTCGAGCAGGGGCGGGAACTCGGGCGGCAGCGCGAAGGCGCGCAGCTCGTCGGCCATGCGCTCGATGGCTAGCGCCTGCTGACGCTTCTTTTCAAGGCCGGCCAGAGCAGCTGCGAGAATGTCCGGAGGGGCTTTGCGGAAACGCCCCTTGCCCTTGCGATGGAAGTGGATGGGCGCTGAATGTAGGGCAAGCAGGAGCGCAGCCGCTTCGACCGGCGTCGAGGCGTGTCCGAAGTAGTCGTCGGCAAGATCACAAAAAGCAAATTCGCCATCCGTTGCGCACTCCCAAAGGAATTCGGCCTCGATCCCCGCGGCGAGGGCTTCGGCCTTGTTCAGCAATTCGCCCGGCGCCGGTTCCTGGTAGCGCAGGAGGACGTTTGCCGACTTGATCTTGGCGCGCTTGCCGGAGGCGGTCTCGACCTGCAACGACGCGTCGTTGTCGGTCAGGATGGTGCCGGTCTTGAAGGCGCCGTCTTCTTCAAAAAGAACATGCATCGGCGGAATTATAACCCGGCAAATTCAAGTATTTGCGGCAGCCTTTCAGAGAAACGGGTGTAACTGTGGTCGCCGCCCGCGTCGACGATCTGCCGGCAGCCGGCGTAGCGCGCCACGGCGGCGCGATAGTCGAGCACCTCGTCGCCGGTCTCGACCAGCAGCAGGTAGCGCCCAGGCGTGACGCGTGGGGTTTCGAGGGCGTGCAGCTGGGCGACGTGCGCGGCCGTGAACACGAAGGTTTCGCCGGTGTAGAGGTTGGTCTGCGGGCCGATGTAGGCGGCCAGCGACAGCGGCGCGACGACCGCCGGGTTGATCAGCACGGCGCGCAGGTCGTGCTTCTCGGCGAGCCAGGTCGCGTAGTAGCCGCCGAGCGAGCTGCCGGCCAGCGTCAGCGGTCCCGGGGCGGCGGCGATCAGCGCTTCGGCCTGGGCGATCGCTTCGTCCGGGACGGGCGACAGCGCCGGGCAGTCGAGGCGGTCGGCGAGGCCGCGCCGCGCCAGTTCGGCGCGCAGCAGGCCGATCTTCCACGACGCCGGCGACGAGCGGAAGCCGTGCAGGTAGAGCAGGCGGGGCGCGCCGTCGGCCATGCGCGGTCTCAGTGCGCCGACCAGGCGATCAGGTCGAACTGCCAGGTGGCGAGCACGACGATGCCGAAGGCGATGCGGTACCAGGCGAAGATCGTGAAATCGTGCGTGCTGATGTAGCGTAGCAGGCCGCGCACGGCGAAGAAGGCGGCGGCGAAGGCGGCGACGAAGCCGACCACCCACATGCCGAGGTCGTCGGTGGAAAGCAGCGCGCGCTCCTTGTAGAGCTGGTAGACGGTGGCGCCGAGCAGCGTCGGGATGGCGAGGAAGAAGGAGAACTCGGTCGCCGCGCGGCGCGACAGGCCGAAAAAGAGGCCGCCGATGATCGTCGCGCCCGAGCGCGAGGTGCCGGGGATCAGCGCGAGCGCTTGCGCCAGTCCGAGCTTCATGGCGTCGAGCAGCGACAGGTCGTCGACCGATTCGATGCGGATGCGGTGCTCGCGCCGCTCGGCCCAGAGGATGATCAGGCCGCCGACGATGAAGGCGGCGGCGACGGTCGGCGCGTTGAACAGGTGGGCCTTGATCGTCTTGCCGAACAGCAGGCCGAGGATGGCCAGCGGCAGGAAGGCGGCGGCGATGTTGAGCGCGAAGCGGCGGGCGCCCGGGTCGCGCGGCAGGCCGCACACGACATCGACGATCTTGGCGCGGAATTCCCAGCAGACGGCGAGGATGGCGCCCGACTGGATGACGATCTCGAACAGCTTGCCGCGCTCGTCGTTGAAATCGAGCAGGTCGCCGGCGAGGATCAGGTGGCCGGTCGAGGAGACCGGCAGGAATTCGGTCAGTCCTTCGACGACGCCGAGGATGAGGGCTTTGAGCAGTAGCAGGAGGTCCATGGGGACGGCTTCCGGGAGGCGAAAGCGCGCATTCTAGCAGCCTGCCCCGCCGCTTCGGGACGGCGCGGGCGCGTCGGGGCGGGTCGCCGCTTCGAGCGCGGCCAGCCAGATCAGGGCTTCGTCGCGCGATGCGCCGCACATGTCGGGCGCCGGCCGCAGGCCGCCGCAGCAGGCCGGGCGCTCCGGGCGTTGCCAGAGCCGGCAGCGCAGGTCGGCGGCGAGGTTGGCGCAGGGCACGCCGGCCGGCTTGCCCTGCGGATGCCCCGGCATTGGCGTGGCGATCGACGGCGCGATGCAGCAGGCGGCGCAGCCGGGGCGGCAGTTCATGCCGCGCGGCTGTCGCCGGCGGCGGCGTGGCGGGCGAGGATGAAGGCGAAGGCTTCGTCGGCCGGACGCGGGCGGCTGAACAGGAAGCCCTGCAGCACGTCGCAGCCCTGCCGGCGCAGGTAGTCGGCCTGCGCTTCGGTTTCCACGCCCTCGGCGACGACTTCGAGCGCCAGGCTGTGCGCCAGGCGGATCGTCGTGGCGCAGATCGTGGCGTCGTTGGCGTCGGTCTCGATATCCTTCACGAAGGTGCGGTCGAGCTTCAGCCGGTTGAGCGGGAAGAGCTTTAGGTAAGCGAGCGAGGAATAGCCGGTGCCGAAGTCGTCGATTGCCAGCTCGACGCCGATCTGGCGCAGGGCGCGCAGGTTGTCGATGGTCACCTCGGGCTTCTTCATGGCGACGCTCTCGGTGATTTCGAGTTCGAGGCAGGCCGCGGGCAGGCCGGATTCGGCGAGCGCGTGGCGGACCTGGCCGATCACCGCTTCCGTGGTCAGCTGGTGCGCCGACAGGTTGACCGCCATGCGCAGGCCGGCCAGCGCGGCGCCGCCGTCGGTGCGCCAGCGCTGCGCCGTGCGGCAGGCTTCGCCGAGCACCCATTCGCCGATGCGCATGATCAGCCCGGTTTCCTCGGCGAGCGGGATGAAGGTGTTCGGCGGGATCAGGCTGCCGTCCCGGTGCTGCCAGCGGATCAGCGCCTCGACGCCCTCGACCCGGCCGCTGCGGGCGCACAGCTGGGGCTGGTAGTGCAGGATGAATTCGCCGTTGTCGAGCGCCTCGCGCAGTTCGCGCTCTAGCGTCTGCCGCTCGCTGGCCGCCGCGTTCATGGCCGCGTCGAAGAACTGCGCCGAATTGCGGCCGGCCGATTTGGCGTGGTACATCGCGATGTCGGCGTTCTTCATCAGCGCCACGCGGTCGCCGCCGTCGTCCGGGAAGACGCAGATGCCGATCGACGCGGTGCTCGGCAGCGTCTGCTCGCCGAGCCGTACCGGCCGCCCCAGCGCCTGGATGAGCTTGGCGGCGACGACGGCGGCGGTGCGCGGGCTGCTGATGTCGTTGAGCGTGACCACGAATTCGTCGCCGCCGAGGCGCGCGACGGTGTCGGTATCGCGCACGGTGGCGAGGATGCGCGCCGCGATTTCCTTGAGGAAGTCGTCGCCGACCGCGTGGCCGAGGGTGTCGTTGATCGACTTGAAGTGGTCGAGGTCGATCAGCAGCAGCGCCAGCCGCGCATCGTGCCGGCGCGCGTCGGCCAGCGCCTGTTCGAGGCGGACTTCCAGCGCGTGCCGGTTGGCGAGGCCGGTCAGCGGGTCGTAGAGCGCCATCTGGCGCAGCGCCTGCTGCGTTTCGCCGAGGTCGCGCACGGCGTCGCAGATGTGCGCGATCTCGATGCTGCGCGCGACCGGCAGCGGCTGCCCGTCGCGGATGCCGCGCCGCAGGTCGCCGAGATAGGTCGAGATGCCGAGCAGCGGTTGCAGCAGGTGCCGGCGGACGAGGGCGATGATGGCGAGAAAGGCGAGCAGCGTGACGGCGCTGCCGCCGAGCGAGGCGGCGAGGATCAGGTGCGCGGTTTCCGAAATCGACGCCGAGATGCCCGCGGTGCGCTGCACGGCGGCGACCGCGGTGTCGTCGGCGATCGTCTGCAGGTAGGCGCGTTGCGGGCTCCACAGTTCGGCGAGGCGCTGTGGCGGCGCGTCCTCCTGGCGGTGATGGACGATTTCCTGTGCGACGTCGAAGGTCGCGCGGATTTTTTCCGAGCGGCCGTCCAGCGCCGCCAGCGAAGGGTGGTAGGCCAGGGCCTGCATCGCCGTGCCGGCCGCGCGCCAGCGCTCGGGCTCGCTGGCGCTCACGAGTTCGTCGCCGAGCGCGACCAGGCGCTCGATGCGGGCGACCGCCTGCAACTCGCCGAGCAGCGTCTGCGCCGTGTCGGCGCTGTGCCGGTCGGCCTGCCGGATGACTTCCAGCGAGGTGCTCGCGAGCAGCGCGGCGCAGCCCACGATCGCGGCGCTGAGCGCCAGCAGCAGCCAGAGCGAGAGGCGGCGCACGGAGATGTGCGTGCCGTTTTCCGCTTCGGCCGGGGCGGCGCGTTCGTCCATGGTCAGAGGATGCTGAAGGGGAAGTAGCGGCGCGACAGGCGCTCGTGCGTGCCGTCGCGGATCATGTCGCGCAGGGCGGCGTCGACGTTCTGCTGCAGTTCGGCGGCCTCCGGCGGCAGCGCGATGCGCACGTCGCCGCCCAGGTGCTGGCGCGTGCGCGGCGCGCCGACGTAGGCGAAGTTCCGGCCGGCCGGCGACTGCAGGAAAGGCAGCGCCTGCACGGTCGGCAGCAGGGCCAGCGTGCACTCGCCGCGCGTGAGTTTGTCGATGGTTTCGCCGTTGCCGTGGGTGGCGACGATGCTCCCGCCGTCGCGCCTGAGCTGCTGGAGATAGTGGTGCTGGCGGGTGTCGGCGATGGCGCAGACGCGGGCCTGCGGCAGGCGGTCGGCGGCGGCGGGCAGGGCGCTGCCGTGCGGGCCGATGAAGCTCGACGTCGAGCGCCAGTAGGGAATCGAGAAACGGACCAGACGCTCGCGTTCCGGCGTCTTCAGCAGATTGCCCATGCCGATGTCGGCCTTGCCGGCGGCGACCGCCGGCAGGATCTCGGGAAAGCGCATGGTGTGCAGGCGGCAGGGGCGTTCCAGGCGCCGGCAGAGTTCGTGCGCCAGATCGACGTTGAAACCGGTGAGTTCGCCCTGCGCGTTGCGTTGCGAAAAGGGGGCGGCCGAATCGGTGATGGCGATCACCAGCGGCTGCGCCAGCGCCGTTGCGGCGCTCGCGGTCAGCAGCAGGGCGGCGAAAAGCCGCTGGGCGATGGCCAGGCGCGTCACGGTGCGCTCAAGTCGTTGTTAAGACGAAAGTCATAGGGCGGGGATTCTACCGCAGAAGCGGCGAGGGACCGCGTGCATTCGTCATCGCCCGGACGGCGGGCAAGAAAAAAGGGGCCGCTGGGCGGCCCCTGCCATGGGATGGCGCCGCGGGCGCCGGTGCCTCAGATCTTGCGATAGACCTCGGCGCCGGCCTTCACGAACTCGACGGCTTTCGTTTCCATCCCCTTCTGCAGCGCTTCGGCTTCATCGAGCCCTTGCTGCGCGGCGAACTCGCGCACGTCCTGGGTGATCTTCATCGAGCAGAAGTGCGGGCCGCACATCGAGCAGAAGTGGGCGACCTTGGCCGATTCCTTGGGCAGCGTCTCGTCGTGGAAGGACTTGGCCTTGTCCGGGTCGAGACCGAGGTTGAACTGGTCGTCCCAGCGGAACTCGAAGCGCGCCTTGGAGAGTGCGTTGTCGCGGATCTGCGCGCCGGGGTGGCCCTTGGCGAGGTCGGCGGCGTGCGCGGCGAGCTTGTAGGTGATGATGCCTTCCTTGACGTCGTCCTTGTCCGGCAGGCCGAGGTGTTCCTTCGGCGTCACGTAGCAGAGCATGGCCGTGCCGTACCAGCCGATCATCGCGGCGCCGATGCCGCTCGTGATGTGGTCGTAGCCCGGCGCGATGTCGGTGGTCAGCGGGCCGAGCGTGTAGAACGGGGCTTCCTTGCAGTGCTTGAGCTGCAGGTCCATGTTCTCCTTGATCATGTGCATCGGCACGTGGCCGGGGCCTTCGATGATCGTCTGCACGTCGTGCTTCCAGGCGATGTCGGTCAGTTCGCCCAGGGTTTCCAGCTCGCCGAGCTGCGCTTCGTCGTTGGCGTCGTAGATCGAGCCGGGACGCAGGCCGTCGCCGAGGCTGAAGGCGACGTCGTAGGCCTTCATGATCTCGCAGATGTCCTCGAAGTGCGTGTAGAGGAAGCTTTCCTTGTGGTGCGCCAGGCACCACTTGGCCATGATCGAGCCGCCGCGCGAGACGATGCCGGTCATCCGGTTGGCGGTCAGCGGCACGTAGCGCAGCAGCACGCCGGCGTGGATCGTGAAGTAGTCGACGCCCTGCTCGGCCTGTTCGATCAGCGTGTCGCGGAAAATCTCCCAGGTCAGGTCCTCGGCCTTGCCGTTCACCTTTTCCAGCGCCTGGTAGATCGGCACCGTGCCGATCGGCACCGGGCTGTTGCGGATGATCCACTCGCGCGTTTCGTGGATGTTCTTGCCGGTGGACAGGTCCATCACCGTGTCGCCGCCCCAGCGGGTGGACCAGGTCATCTTGTCCACTTCCTCGTTGATCGAGGAGCCGAGCGCCGAGTTGCCGATGTTGGCGTTGATCTTCACCAGGAAGTTGCGGCCGATGATCATCGGCTCGGATTCCGGGTGGTTGATGTTGTTCGGGATGATGGCGCGGCCACGGGCGACTTCGCTGCGCACGAACTCCGGCGTGATCTCGGCCGGGATGCTGGCGCCGAAGTCCTGGCCCTTGTGCTGGCGGCCGAGCAGCTTGACCATCTTTTCGCCCATCGGGCCGGTGGCGCGCAGGTTCTCCAGGTACTGCTGGCGGTTCACGTTTTCCCGGATGGCCACGTATTCCATTTCCGGGGTGATGATGCCCTGGCGGGCGTAGTGCATCTGGGAAACGTTCATGCCGGCCTTGGCGCGGCGCGGCTTGCGGTGCAGGCCGGGGAAGCGCAGTTCGTCGAGGGCCGGATCGGCGGCGCGCTGGCGGCCGAATTCGCTGGACAGATCGGGCAGCACCTCGGTGTCGCCGCGCTCCTCGATCCAGCGCTGGCGCAGCGCCGGCAGGCCGGAGCGGATGTCGATGCGGGCGGCCGGGTCGGTGTAGGGGCCGGAACAGTCGTAGACGTAGATCGGCGGGTTCTTTTCGCCACCGAAGGCGGTCGGCGTGTCGTCCTGCGCGATTTCGCGCATCGGTACGCGCAGGTCCGGGCGCGAACCCGCGACGTAGATCTTGCGCGAATTGGGCAGCGGCGCGACGGCGGCTTCGTCGACGTGAGCGTCGGCAGCGACGAATTTTTCGGTGGCGTTCATGGTGTTTCCTTGCGAAGGGAGGGTGCTAGCGTGGCAAAAACGGCAGGACGCGAGGAAAGGTGCTGGAGGGCGCGACCACGGCGATGCCGTGCTGCCGTGCTGCGACTGTGCGACTTCGGCTTGCGCTCCGCTTCCCTACGACGGCATGACCCGTACAGGTTCAAAGGGACTCTCTCAGCCGCAGCAGACCGCTGGCGGCACCCCTAACGTGAACCGCGAAGTTACTGGATAGTCGGGGCCTTGGCAAGAATGGCGCGGCGGGGCCGGCGGAAATACGGCTAAAGTTTCGTGCATCGCGTCCGTTCTTCGACAGATGACGAGAAAAACATTCCAAGGAACTCCGTTCATGCGCATTCCCGTTCTGCTCGTGCTGGGCGCCGCCCTGCTTCCCGCCGCGGCCTCGGCGGCCTGGCAAACGCTGTCGGCCGAACAGGGCAAGCGCATCGAAATCGACCGTTCCAGCATCAAGAAGGACGAAGGCGGCAAGCTGTTCGCGCTCGGCCGCATCGTGCTCGACCGCCCGATCACCGACGCGCGCACGGCGTCCTCGTACCGCATCATCGAGGCGCTCAGCCGCTACGACTGCAACGCGCGCACCTACGCCACGGTCAAGCGCTCGTATTTCCGGGAGGAGGGCGAGCTGTTGCGGGAGGAGGACGTCAAGGCGCAGATCGACATGCCGGTGCGCTCGGGCTCGCTCGACGACCGCCTGCTGCGCGAAGTGTGCCGGCCGCAACCGGGCATCGAGGCGCAGCGCGCGGCGGGGCGGACCGCCAGCAAGGTGAGCGCGGCGGCAGGCGAGCTGCGCAAGGCCAACGAGGAACTGGTGGAGCGCGAGTTGAAGCGGGCGGGGGCGGGCGAACCGCGCCCGGTCCGGCCGCGGCCGGCGCCGCCGGCATCCGCCCCGGCGCGCGCCCAGGCGCCCGCGGCAAAGCCCGCCGCCGACGTGCGTTGGGCCTACGACGGCGACGGCGGCCCCGATCACTGGGGCAAGCTCAAGCCCGAGTACGCGACCTGCGCCAGCGGCAAGCGCCAGTCGCCGATCGATATCCGCGATGGCATCGGCGTCGACCTCGAACCGATCCAGTTCAACTATCGGGCGTCGCCGTTCCGCGTCGTCGACAACGGCCACACCATTCAGGTGACGGTCGGCGGCGGCAGCAGCATCACCCTGCTCGGCAAGCGCTACGATCTGCTCCAGTTCCACTTCCACCGCCCGTCCGAGGAGCGCATCAACGGCAAGAGCTTCGAGATGGTCGCGCATCTCGTGCACAAGGCCGAGGACGGCCGCCTGGCGGTGGTCGCCGTGCTGCTCGAGCGCGGCCAGGAGCACCCGCTGATCCAGGCGATATGGAACAACCTGCCGCTTGAACGCAACGAGGACGTGATGCCGCCCGGCGTCGCCATCGACCTTGCCCAGCTGCTGCCCGAGAGCCGCCAGTACTACACCTACATGGGTTCGCTGACGACGCCGCCCTGCTCGGAAGGCGTGCTCTGGCTGGTGCTCAAGACGCCGCAGCAGATGTCGCCCGAGCAGATGGCGATCTTCGCGCGCTTCTACCGCAACAACGCGCGCCCGGTGCAGCCGTCCTTCGGGCGCCTGATCAAGGAGTCGCGCTGACCTTCGCGCCGCGCCGGGGCGCCGCAGTACCGCTCAGCGGCCGAGGGTCGAGCCGAGGAAGCGCTCCAGACGCGGGTCGAGCGCGTAGGCGACGTTGAAGCGCAGCCACGGCGAGGCCTGCATCTGCGGGCTGAAGATATGCCCCGGGGCGAGCATGATGCCGGCGGCCGAAGCCTGTCCGGCGAGCCGCGCCGAGTCGGAGCTGCCCGGCGCCGCGGCCCACACGAACATGCCGCCCTTCGGCTCGGCGTAGACCGACAGGCCGACGCGTTCGAGCAGGCGCAAGCTGTGTTCGGTGGCCTGCGCCAGACGCCGCTGGAGACGGTCCAGCAGCTTGCGGTAGTGGCCTTCGGTAAGCATCAGGTAAACGAGCCGTTCGGCGAATTCCGACGTCGATACGCAGCCGACGATCTTGACGTCGGTCAGCGCGGCGGCGAGTTCCGGCGCGCAGGCGAGGAAGCCGACGCGCAGGCTGGCCGACAGCGTTTTGGAGAAACTGCCCACGTAGATGACGCGGCGCAGCTGATCGAGCTGCGCCAGGCGCGTCGCCGGTCCGGGATGGAAGTCGGCGTAGGTGTCGTCCTCGACGATCAGGAAGTCGTGCTTTTCCGCCAACTGCAGGACGCGGAAGGCGGTCGCCGGCGAGAGGCTGGACGCGGTCGGATTGTGCAGTACCGAGTGCGTGAAGAAAGCCTTCGGGCGGTGCTCGGCGAGCAGCTTTTCGAGCGCTTCGGGATCGGGGCCGTCCGCCGTGCGCGGCACGCCGATTAGATTCACGCCGTACAGGCGCAGGTTGGCGAACAGGTTCCAGTAGCCGGGATCGTCGACGAAGACGCTGTCTCCGGCCTTCAACAGGTAGCGCGCGACGATGTCGAGCGCCTGCGTCGCGCCGTGCGTCAGCACGACCTGGCCGGCGCGCGCGCCGATGCCCAGGTCGGCAAGGCGCAGCTCGATCTGTTCGCGCAGCGGTCGGTAGCCCTGCGGCGTGCCGTAGCTGACCACCTTGGTGTCGCTGCGGCGCGCCAGCGCGCGGATATTGCGGCGCACGCCGTCTTCGTCGAGCCAGTCGGGCGGCAGCCAGCCCACGCCGACCTTGAGGCGTCCGCTCGTATCCTCGAGGCTCTGGTGCAGGACGCCGGCGTTGTCGAAGGCGCGCTCGATCTCGCCGCTGCGCTGTTCGACGGCCGGCGCGCCGTGCCGCGGCGCGACGTAGAAGCCGGAGCCGCGCCGGGACTGCAGGTAGCCCAGGGCGACCAGGCGGTCGTACGCCTCGACGACCGTGAAGCGGCTGATCTCGTGTTGCGCGGCGAAGCCGCGGATCGGCGGCAGGCGCACGCCGGGGCGCAGCACGCGGTCGTCGATGCGCGCGCGGATGCCGCCGACGATCTGGTCGACGAGCGGCAGGGCGGTTTCCGACGCGGTATCCAGACTCAGTTGCAGCATGCCGCTTTCCTTTCTCGGTCTTTCCCTGGTGTCCGGGGGCGGCAGGGCGTCCGGCCGGCGCGCCGGTCCGTATCGGTTTCTGGACCGGTACAGCACGCGGGTTTACCCGCCAATGTGTATCTGTAGTGTCCGAAAAGTGTCCGGTATTGTCTTCCCTCAGTCAATTGATTCTGGGGAGATCGTCGTGATTGCATCGTTCGTTCGCCAGCGCCGGCCGCTGCTCCATCTGCTTCTGCTGGCGCTGCCGCTGCTTGCCGCCTGCCTTCCGGAAGAGCGTGGGATGGCGCGCCAGATCGTTGCCGAATGGCCGGAAAAGCGCATGGTTTTCATCGCCGACGAGCGGGTCGGCAGCGTCAACGCTTTTCTGATCGGCGGCGGCGCACCGGTGCGGGTTGCGCTGAGCGCGCCGTTCTCCCGCGCCGCGGTGCTCGACCTGCAGCTCGATGCCGGGCGCGGGCTGCTGTGGGTGCTCGGTCGCGACAGCATCGATGTCCATGCCGCCGACGGGCTGGCCCTGCGCAAGCGCGTACCGCTCGACGCGCGCAACGTGGCGGCCTTGCGCCTCGAGGACGACGGCGTTGCCCTGTTCGACGCCGACGGCGCGCTGCTCGGGCGGGTCGACGCGAGCCGCCAGGTCGCCGTCTGGCGTGCCCGTCCGGCAGCGCCAGCGGGTTGAGAATGGCGAGGACAAATCGGGGCGATGACAGGTGAAAACGCCGATTGACTTTCATTTTTCGAATCGATACATTACTGACCGGTCAGTCAGTAGGTGCCCTCGATGCGTCCCCCCGCCGTACCCGAAAAGTCCCTCGCCCCCGTCGAGGCTCCCGCTGCCGTTGCCGCCTCCGGGCCGCGCCGGCGGCGCAAGGACGCGCGTCCGTCCGAATTGACCGCGGCGGCGCTCGAGCTCTTCGTCGAGAAAGGTTTTGCCGCGACGCGTCTCGACGACGTGGCGAAACGCGCCGGCGTGTCGAAAGGGACGCTGTACCTCTACTTCGACAGCAAGGAGGCGCTTTTCAACGCCGCCGTCGAGGAGGGCATCGTGCCGCACATGGTCGCGGCCGAGGAGCGCATCGCCGATTTCGACGGTTCGGCGGCCGAGCTGCTGCGCGAACTGCTGTTCGGCTGGTGGGAGCAGATCGGCGGAACCCGGCTGGCCGGCATTCCCAAGCTGGTGATCTCGGAGTCGCGCAATTTCCCCGACATCGCGCAGTACTACCACGACAAGGTGATCGTGCGCGGCCGCGCGCTGCTGCGCGCCGCCCTGCTGCGCGGCGTGGCGTCCGGCGAGTTCCGCCCGCTCGACGTCGAGACGGTGATCGACGTGATCATCGCGCCGCTCCTGATGCTCGTCATCTGGAAGTATTCGCTGTGTTTCTGCGGCACGGAGAGCGATCCGCAGCGCTATCTGACGACCCATTTCGATCTGCTGGTGCGCGGACTGCGCCCGGAAGGAAGTCCCCTCGGGGGGCGCCCCGAAGAAAGCCCCGCCGGGGCCGGCTCGCAAGGAGGCGAGGCATGACGTTTCAATTCAATTCAAGGCAGGCCGCCCTGCTCTTTCTGGCCCCGGCCGCCTTTGCTCTCGCTGCCTGCGGCAAGGTGCCGCCGCCGCCCGAGCCGCCGCGCCCGGTACTCACGCAGGTCGTCGGCGAAAGCGCCGGGCAGGGCGCGCTCGTTTACGCCGGCGAAGTGCGCTCGCGCTACGAGACGCCGCTCGGCTTCCGCATCCCCGGAAAGGTCAGCGCGCGCCTCGTCGATGCCGGGGCGCAGGTCAAGGCCGGCGACGTGCTGGCGCGCCTCGATCCGGTCGACACGGCGCTGTCGCTCGCTGCGGCCGATGCCCAGCTGACGCTGGCCGAGGCCGAGGCGAAGCGCTTCCGCGAACTGCGCCGGCAGAACTTCGTCAGCCAGGCCGCGCTCGACGCCAGGGAAACGACGCTGAAATCGGCACGTGCGCAGGCCGATCTGGCGCGCAACCAGAGTGCCTACACGGTGCTGCGTGCCGAGCAGGCCGGCGTCGTCGCGCAGGTCGCGGCCGAGGTCGGGCAGGTCGTGGCGGCCGGGCAGACCGTGCTGCGCGTCGCGCGGCCCGATACGCTCGAAGTCGCGATCGCCGTTCCGGAATCGCGGGTGTCGGGTCTGCGCGCCGGGGCGAATGCCGACGTCGCGCTGTGGGCCGACGGCGGCGCGAACTACGCGGGCGTGCTGCGCGAGCTGGCGGCGGTCGCCGACCCGGCGACGCGCACCTACGCGGCGCGCGTCGCGCTGCGCGAGCCGGACGCCCGCGTGCTGCTCGGGATGACCGCCAACGTGCGCTTCGCAGAGGCGTCGCGTACCGACGGCCTGCTCGCGGTGCCGCTGACGGCGCTCTTCCAGCAGGACGGCAAACCGGCGCTGTGGGTGGTCGATGCCGCGCAGACGGTCGCCTTGCGCCCCGTCGATGTCGCCGCCTACGGCGAGCGTTCGGCGACCTTGCGGGCCGGGGTCAAGTCCGGCGAACGCATCGTCGTCGCCGGCGTGCACAAGCTCGCGGCAGGCGAGAAGATCAAGGTCGCGGCCGCGGCCTCCACTGCTCCCGCAACCGCTATCGCTCCCGCCGCCCAATGACGCATCTGAATCTCTCCGAGTGGGCGCTGCGCCACCGCTCGATGGTGGCCTACCTGATCATCGTCCTGATGCTCGGCGGCGCGTTGTCCTACTTCAAGCTCGGGCGGGCGGAAGACCCGGATTTCACCTTCAAGGCGATGGTCGTGCGCACGCTGTGGCCGGGCGCGACGGCGAGCGAGGTCGAGTTGCAGGTGACCGAGCGCATCGAGAAGAAGCTGCAGGAAACGCCGTGGGTGGACGTGATCCGCTCCAGCTCGAAATCCGGCGAATCGCTGATCTTCATCGTGCTCAAGGACTACACGCCGAAGAAGGAAGTGCCCGAAGCCTGGTACCAGGTGCGCAAGAAGATCGGCGACATCAAGCACACCTTCCCGGCCGGCGTGCAGGGGCCGTTCATCAACGACGAGTTCGGCGACACCTTCATCAACATCTTCGCACTGACCGGCGACGGCTTCGACATCGGCGTCCTGCGCAAGGAGGCCGACCGCATCGCGCGTGAGCTGCGCCTGGTGCCCGACGTGAAGAAGGTCGAGCTGATCGGCGTGCAGGACGACAAGATCTTCGTCGAGCTGTCGCACACCCGCCTGGCGACGCTCGGCATCAGTCCGCAGCTGATTTTCGACGCGCTGCAGAAACAGAATGCGATGGCGCCGGCCGGTTTCTACGACACCGCGTCGGATCGCCTGCGCGTGCGCATCAGCGGCAGCTTCGCTTCGGAAGACAGCGTGCGCGAACTGGCGGTCCAGGCCGGCGGGCGCCCGTTCCGCCTGGGCGACATCGCCACCGTGCGGCGCGGCTTCACCGATCCGCCGGCGCCGCGCATGCGCGTGCAGGGGCAGGATGCGATCGGCATCGCCATCGCCATGAACAAGGGCGGCGACGTGATCCATCTCGGCGAGAACCTGCGCGCCGAAGTCGCCCGCCTGCAGCGCGATCTGCCGACCGGGCTCGACATCCACGTCGTCGCCGACCAGCCGCAGATCGTGCGCGAGTCGATCTCGCTCTTCATGTCCTCGCTCGCCGAGGCGGTGATCATCGTGCTCGCCGTTTCCTTCCTCAGTCTCGGCCTGCGCACCGGTACCGTCGTCGCGCTCTCGATCCCGCTTGTGCTGGCCATCACCTTCCTGCTGATGGCCGCCTTCGGCATCGATCTGCAGCGCATCTCGCTCGGCGCGCTGATCATCGCGCTCGGGCTGCTGGTGGACGACGCGATCATCGCCGTCGAGATGATGGTCGTGAAGATGGAGCAAGGCTGGGACCGCTTCCGCGCGGCGACCTTCGCCTACACCTCGACCGCCTTCCCGATGCTGACCGGCACGCTGATCACGGCGGCCGGCTTCACGCCGGTCGGCTTCGCCAAGTCGGGCGCCGGCGAATACACCTTCTCGATCTTCGCCGTGGTGACCATCGCTCTGCTCGTCTCGTGGATCGTCGCCGTCGTCTTCACGCCCTACCTCGGCTACAAGCTGCTCGATCCGCAGAAGCTGCTGGCCAAGGCGCAGCGGCACGGCGACGACATCTACGACACGCCCTTCTACCGCCGCGTGCGCGCCAGCGTCGAGTGGTGCGTGGCGCACCGCTGGATCGTCATCGGCGCCACCGTCGGTGCCTTCGCGCTGTCGCTGGTCGCCTTCGGGACCGGCGTGCAGAAGCAGTTTTTCCCGGCGTCGAGCCGCGACGAGCTGCTGGTCGATCTCTGGCTGCCGCAGGGCGCCTCGCTCAAGGCGACCGAGGCGCGGGCGCGCAAGGTCGAACAGCTGCTGCTGACCGATCCCGAGCTGAGCAAGTCGGTGAAGCATTTCTCCAGCTATATCGGCAACGGCAGTCCGCGCTTCTATCTGCCGCTCGACCAGCAGCTGTTCAACGACAACTTCGCGCAGTTCGTCGTCGTCAGCAGGAACATCGAGGCGCGCGAGGACCTGAAACAGCGGCTGGAGAAGATTTTCGCCGCCGAAGACGGCGAGTGGAGCGGCCTGCGCGCGCGCGTGCTGCGCCTCGAGAACGGACCGCCGGTCGGCTTCCCGGTGCAGTTCCGCGTGTCCGGCGAGGATCTCGGCGCCCTGCGCAAGGCCGCCGAGGAAGTGGCCGGCGTCATGCGCGCGAACCCGCACGTCAAGGACGTCAACTTCGACTGGAACGAGATGGGCAAGGCCATCCGCCTCGAAGTCGACCAGGACCGAGCGCGGGCGCTCGGCGTCAGTACGCAGGAGCTATCCGCGGCGCTCAATCTGCTGCTCGCCGGCACCAGCGTCACCCAGATGCGCGAGGGCGACCAGCTGGTCGACGTCGTCGTGCGCGCCGCCGGCGACGAGCGTCAGAGGCTCGCCGCGCTGGGCGACATCAACGTGCAGACGGCGAGCGGCCGTTACGTGCCGCTGGCGCAGGTCGCGAAGATCCACTACGAACTCGAGGAAGGCCTGATCTGGCGGCGCAACCGCCTGCCGACGGTGACCGTGCGCGCCGATATCCGCGACGGTACGCAGGCGCCGGTGATTTCGGCGCAGATCGACCCGCAGCTCGCCGGCGTGCGCGCCGCGTTGCCGCCCGGTTTCCGTATCGAGCTCGGCGGCGCGACCGAGGAGTCGGCCAAGGGCGAGGCGTCGATCAAGGCGGTGATGCCGCTCATGCTGCTCGGCGTCGTCACGCTGCTGATGATCCAGCTGCAGAGCATGGGGCGCACCTTCCTCGTCCTGCTCACGGCGCCGCTCGGGCTGATCGGCGTGGCCATCGCGCTGCTCGTCTTTCGCGTGCCTTTCGGCTTCGTCGCCAACCTCGGCGTGATCGCGCTGTCGGGGATGATCATGCGCAACTCGGTGATCCTCGTCGACCAGATCGAGCAGGACGAAAAGGCCGGCAAGCCGACCTGGGAGGCCATCGTCGGCTCGACCGTGCGCCGCTTCCGCCCGATCATGCTGACCGCGGCGGCGGCCATCCTGGCCATGATTCCGCTGACGCGCAGCGTCTTCTGGGGGCCGATGGCGGTGGCCATCATGGGCGGTCTGATCGTCGCCACGCTGCTGACGTTGCTCTTCCTGCCGGCGCTCTACGCGGCGTGGTATCGCGTCAGGCCGGTCGCGGCGGCCGAAGCGGCTAAGGTATAATTCCGCGTTGATTGCAAATGTATATTAGTTACTGCTAATATTTATCGTGAACCGGGATGAGGGTTTATATGGCTGCCGCAGACGTGAATATGGATTTTGAGCAAGCGCGCTTCAACATGATCGAGCAACAGATCCGTCCATGGGAAGTGCTGGATCCGGAGGTGCTCGAACTGCTGTCGGTGATCCGCCGCGAGGACTTCGTTCCCGCCGCGCACAGGGCGCTGGCCTTCGCCGACCTCGAACTGCCGATCGGCAGTTCGGCCAATCCTAGCCAGACCATGCTGGCGCCGAAGACCGAGGCCCGTCTGCTGCAGGAAGTCGACGTGCGCAGCACCGACCGCGTGCTCGAAATCGGCACCGGCACCGGCTACATGGCCGCCCTGCTCGCCGCCAAGGCCGAATACGTCCATACCGTCGAAATCGACCCGGCTCTCGCCGAAACGGCGCGCGCCAACCTGCAGCGCGCCGGCGCCGCCAACGTTGCCGTCGACGTCGGCGACGGTTCGCGCGGCTGGGCCGCGCACGCGCCCTACGACGTGATCGTGGTGTCCGCCTCGATGCCGGTGCTGCCGGACGAATTCCTGTCGCAGCTCAAGGTCGGCGGCCGCCTGGTGGCGATCGTCGGCGAGGATCCGGTGATGGAGGCGCAACTCGTCACGCGCACCGGCGAGAATGCCTACAGCACGATCAACCTGTTCGAAACCGTCGTCGCGCCGCTGGACAACGCGGTGCAACGCGAAGCCTTCGTTTTCTGACGACGCGCGGATGCAGCAAATCTCGCCACGACAGCTGGCCGAGTGGCTCGGCGAAAGCGCGGTGGCGGCCGGTGCGCCGCGCCGGCCGCCCTTCCTGCTCGACGTGCGCGAGCCTTGGGAGTTCGAGCTTTGCCATCTGCCCGGCGCGCACCTGATGCCCATGCACACGGTGCCGCTGCGTCTGACCGAACTCGAGGCCGACGCCGACGTGGTGGTGATCTGCCATCACGGCGCGCGCAGCATGCAGGTGGCGATGTTCCTCGAACGCAACGGTTTCGCTGCGCTCCACAACCTCTCCGGAGGAATCGATGCGTGGGCGCACGACGTCGATCCGGCCATGCGCAAATACTGAAAGCGAGTCGTACCGATGCTCCCGATGAAGAAAATCCCCCTGCTGCTGGCCGCCGCGCTCGGCACCTTTGTTGCCGTCTCCGCGCAGGCCGCCGATCTCGTTCAGGTCTATCGCGACGCGCTCGGCAACGATGCACAGTATGCCGCCGCCCGGGCCACGGCCGAGGCCGGGCGCGAAAAGGCGCCGCAGGGGCTGGCCGGCCTGCTGCCGGTAATTTCGGCGAGCGCCAACACGACGGCCAACAAGAACACCTATTCATCGCTCAACCGCACGCTCGAATTCAATTCGAACGGCTACAACGTGAATCTCACGCAGCCGTTGTTCCGCTGGCAGAACTTCGTACAGTACGGGCAGGCCAAGCTGCAGGTGGTGCAGGCCGAGGCGAATTTCGCGCAGGCGACGCAGGACCTCATCCTGCGCGTCGCACAAGCCTACTTCGACGTGCTCGCGGCGCAGGAAAACCTGTCCGCCGCGCAGGCCGCCAAGGCCGCCATCGTGCAGCAGCTCGAGCAGGCGAAGAAGAACTTCGAGGTCGGCACCGCGACCATCACCGATACGCACGAGGCGCAGTCGCGTTTCGATCTCGCCACGGCGCAGGAAATCGCCGCGCAGAGCGATCTCGAGGTGAAGCGCTATACGCTGCGCGTGCTCGTCGGCAAGGATAGCGGCGCGCTGGCGTCACTCAAGCCGCAGGCGGCGATGGTGCCGCCGCAGCCGGCAAGCATGGACCCTTGGGTCGATGCCGCCGAGAAGAACAGTTTCGCCGTGCAGGCCCAGCAGGCCGCCGCCGAGATCGCCGACAAGGAGGTCGAGCGCAACCGGGCAGGACATTATCCGACGCTCGACGTGGTCGCCAATTACAGCGAAACGGCCGCCGGCGCAACGCAGTTCGGTGCATCACGCAGCGAAATCACCGGCGCCAACATCGGCCTGCAACTCAATATTCCGATCTTCCAGGGCGGAGCCGTGAATTCGAAGGTGCGCGAGGCGCTGGCCAACCGCGACGCGGCGCTGGCCGGCCTCGAGAGCGCCAGGCGCAACGCGGCGCTCGGCGCACGCCAGTCCTATCTCGGCGTGGTGAATGGTCTGGCGCAGGTGCGCGCCCTCGAAGCGGCGCTGCTTTCGAGCAACAGCGCGCTGGAATCGAACCGCCTCGGTTACGAGGTCGGCGTGCGCATCAACATCGACGTGCTCAACGCCGAACAGCAGGTCTATCAGACCCGGCGCGATCTCGCACGGGCCCGCTTCGACACCCTGCTCGCCCAACTCAAGCTGAAGGCGGCGGTCGGCACGCTCGGCGAGGACGAACTGGTGCAGATCAACTCCCTGTTCGAAGCCCGCTGATTTCCCGGATCAGCGCCACGGTACGTGTCGTGGCGCCGCGATGCGCGCGGCTGAAGGCGAGCGCCGCCTCGCGCATTGCACCTAATTTCTCCCGGTCGCGCAGCAGTTCCGCCGCCGTCCGCGCGGCGTTTCCGGCATCCGCCACGCGCCGTGCCGCGCCGCAGGCGACGGCGTCTTCCGCCGCCTGCGCGAAGTTGAAGGTGTGTGGACCGACCAGCACCGGGCAGCCGCAGGCGGCGGCCTCGATCAGGTTCTGCCCGCCGAAGGGCAGCAGGCTGCCGCCGATCAGCGCAAGGTCGGCCGCCGCGTACCAGGTCGCCATCTCCCCCATGCTGTCGCCGAGCCAGACCTGCGTTGCGTCGTCCGGTAACACGTTCTGGCTGCGCCGGCAGTAGCGCAGTCCGCGCGCCTCGAGCAGCGCGGCGACCTCGTCGAAGCGCTGCGGGTGGCGCGGAACGAGAATCAGCAAGGCATCGGGCAGTGCCGCGCGCAGGGTGTCGAAAGCTTCGATGATCGCGCCTTCCTCGCCCTCGCGCGTGCTCGCCGCGAGCCAAGCCGGGCGGGTTCCGAGCGCCTGCTTCCAGTCGGCGCCGAGCCGCAGCTTGTCGTCCGCCGGCGTCACGTCGAACTTGAGATTGCCGCAGATTTCGACCTTGGACGCGCCGAGCCCGCGCAGCCGTTCGGCGTCGGCCGGCGTTTGCGCGGCAACGCCGGTCAGCGCCGCGAACGCCGGGCGGGCGAGCGCGCCGAAACGCGCGTAGCCGCGCGCCGAACGCGCCGAGAGCCGGGCGTTGACAAGTGCGAGCGGAACGCCGCGCGCGTGCGCAGCGGCGATCAGGTTGGGCCACAGTTCGGTTTCCATGAGCAGGCCGCACTGCGGCCGGAAGTGCGCGAGGAAGCGCGCGCAGGCGTCCGGCAGGTCGTAGGGCAGGTAGGCTTGCACGACGCGTCCTTCGTGCCGGGCGACGGTCTCGGCGCCGGCGGCGCGCCCGGTCGGCGTCATGTGCGTGAGCGCGAGCGTGTGCCGCGGATACTCGCGCAGCAGCGCGTCGATCAGCGGCGCGGCGGCGCGCGTTTCGCCGACCGATACGGCGTGCAGCCAGATGAGCGGATTGGGCGGCGCTGGCGGATAGAAACCGTAGCGTTCTCCGACGTGCCGCAGGTACTCTGGCTGCCTGCGGGCGCGCCAGGCGAGGCGCAGCCAGACGAGCGGCGTGGCGAGATAGAACGCGAGCGTGTAGGCGAGGCGTGCGATGGCGGGCGTCATGCGCGTAGCGCCTGACGCGCGATCGTTAGGACTTCTGCCGGTTGCGGCGGATGTCCGGCGGTTCCGAGGTTGCGCACGAAGCCGCTGCCGTAAACGCCGGTTAGCGCCGGATCGGTCGCAACGAAGAGGGCGAGGATCGGAACACGCAGGGCGGCAGCCAGATGCGCGAGGCCGGTATCGACGCCGACCGCCAGCCGGGCGCCGCCGATCACCCCGGCGAGTGCGTGCAGGCCGAGCGGCGGCGCGACGACGGCGCCTGGAATCTGCGCCGCAATGCGCTCGGCACGCTCGCGCTCGCGCGCATTGCCCGAGGGCAGGAGCGAAGCCAGGCCACCGTCGCCGAGCGCGCGGCCGAGGGCGATCCAGTGCGCCTCGTCCCACAGCTTGTCGTCGCGGCTGGTGGCGCTGAGCAGGATGGCGTACGGTGGTGCCGGGAGCCATTCGGCGCGGTAGTCCGGTGCGGCGATGCCATAGTCGAGCGGCAGGTCGAGCGGCAGGTCGAAGGCGGCGGCAGCCAGCCAGCGGTTGCGTTCGACCGCATGGACGTTGCGTGGAATGGCGAAGGTGTGGTCGTAGAAGCGGGCGGCGAGCGGTTCGCGCGCCGCCTCGGCCGCATAGCCGCGATGGTCTCCGCGGGCCTGACGGGCGATCAGTGCGCTCTTGAGCAAGCCTTGCGTGTCGAGTACGACGTCGTACGGCGTGTCGCCGAGCTGTCGTCGGAAGCGGCCGATTTCCTGCCACGTGCCGAGTTGCCCGAGATGCTTTCGCCAGCGCCGGATGGCGACCGGGATCACCGTGCCGATCGCCGGATGCAGGCGCGGGATGTCGGCGAAGGCTTCCTCAACGCACCAGTCGATCGTGGCTTCGGGAAAGCGCTTGCAGAGGTCGCTGGCGACCGGAAGGTTGTGGATTACGTCGCCGAGCGAAGAGGTTTTGACCAAAAGAATGCGCATCGGCAGGTAAAATAGGGGCTTCCGGAAAAATGGCATTATAAGAGATCGCCGCCAAGAGATCGGTCCAACACCGCGTATGAAGCCAGCCCAACCTCGCCTTTCCGTTGTCATCATCACGCTCAATGCAGCGGCGGCCCTGCGTCCCTGCCTCGAGAGCGCGCGCTTTGCCGACGAGATTCTGATCGTCGATTCAGGCAGCAGCGACGCTACGCTAGAGCTTGCCGCACAGTTCGGTGCGCGTGTTCTGTGCCAGGAATGGCTCGGTTTCGGGGCGCAGAAGCAGTTCGCCGTAATGCAGGCGGCCAATGACTGGGTGCTCTGTCTCGATGCCGACGAGCGGGTTACGCCCGAATTGCAGGCGTCGATCCAGACGGCTCTTGCTGCGCCCACGCACGGTGCCTACCGTTTTCCCCGGCGCAACCGCTTCCTCGGCCGCTACCTGCGCCATGGCGAAGGCTATCCGGACTGGAGTTTGCGCCTGTTCGACCGTCGTCGGGCGCGCTGGTCGGACGATGCAGTGCATGAGAAAGTCATCGCCGACGGCGAGACCGGGACGCTGGCCGGCGACCTGCTGCACGATTCCGCGGAAACGATCGCCGCTTACTTGGGCAAACAGAACCGATACACCACGCTCGCGGCCGAGGCGGCCGTGGCGGCCGGCAAGCGGGCCACGGTGACCAAGGTCTGGCTCAGTCCGCTGGTCCGATTCATCAAATTTTACGGCGTGCGTCGCGGCTTCCTCGACGGCCTGCCGGGTTTCATCCATATCGTCATCGGTTGTTTCAACAGTTTCAGCAAATATGCCAAGATGATCGAGCTTCAGAACAGGGAACCGCTTAAATGAAAGTGCTGGTCACCGGCGCCGCCGGCTTCATCGGAATGTACGTCTGCGAGCACCTGCTGGCGCGCGGCGACGAAGTCGTCGGTATCGACAATCTCAACGACTACTACGACGTGCGCCTCAAGGAGGCACGCCTGGCTCGCCTGGCAGGGCATCCGGGCTTTCGCTTCGAGCGCCTCGATATCGCCGATGCGCCGGCGCTGGCGGCGCTTTTTGCCGGCGAGCGTTTCGCGCGTGTCGTGCATCTCGCAGCGCAGGCCGGCGTTCGCTATTCCCTGAAAAACCCGTTGGCCTACGCGCAGTCGAATCTGCTCGGTTTCGTCAATGTGCTCGAAGGCTGCCGGAACAACGCCGTCGAGCACCTCGTCTTCGCCAGCAGTTCGAGCGTCTATGGCGGAAATGCCAAGATGCCGTTCGCCGAGAGTGATCCGGTCGATCATCCGGTCAGCCTTTACGCCGCGACCAAGAAGTCGAACGAACTGATGGCGCATTCCTATAGTCATCTTTACGGCCTGCCGGTCACCGGTTTACGCTTCTTCACCGTTTACGGCCCGTGGGGCCGGCCGGACATGGCGTACTGGAGTTTCACCGAAAAGATCCTGCGCGGCGAAACGATCGACGTCTTCAACCACGGCGACATGCGGCGCGACTTCACCTACATCGACGACATCGTCGAAGGCGTCGTCCGCGTGCTCGACAAGCCGGCGACGCCCGATCCGGAGTTCGCGCCGCTGCAGCCGGATCCTGGGCTTGGCACGGCGCCCTTTCGCCTGTTCAATATCGGCAACAGCGAGCCGGCGCCGCTGCTCGGCTTCATCGCAGCATTGGAAAAAGCGCTCGGACGTACCGCGAAAAAACGCTTCCTACCGATGCAGGACGGCGACGTGCCGGCGACCTATGCGGATACCGAGCGTCTCGCCCAGTGGACCGGTTTCCGGCCCCGGACGCCGATCGATGCCGGCATCGCCCGCTTCGCCGAGTGGTACCGGGCCCATTACAGCGATATCCCCTGAAAGGACTGCCAAATGATCCTCGTCACCGGCGGTGCCGGTTTCATCGGCGCCAATTTCGCTCTCGACTGGCTGCGCGAACGCGACGAGGCGGTCCTCAATCTCGACAAGCTGACCTACGCCGGCAACCTGGAAAACCTTGCGACGCTGAAGAGCGACGCGCGACATACCTTCGTGCGCGGCGACATTGGCGACGGCGCACTGATCGCTGCGCTGCTGGCGCAGCACCGGCCGCGCGCCGTCGTCAACTTCGCGGCCGAAAGCCACGTCGACCGCTCCATCCTCGGTCCGGGCGAATTCGTCCAGACCAACATCGTCGGTACCTTCGCGCTACTCGAAGGCGTGCGCGCCTACTTCGCGGGCCTGAGCGACGCCGAAAGAGCCGCCTTCCGCTTCCTGCACGTGTCGACCGACGAAGTGTATGGCTCGCTCGACGCTGACGATCCGCCCTTTGCCGAAGCCAACCAGTACCAGCCGAACAGTCCCTATTCGGCGTCGAAGGCGGCCTCCGACCATCTCGTGCGCGCCTATCACCATACCTACGGCATTCCGGTGCTCACCACCAACTGCTCGAACAACTACGGGCCGTACCAGTTTCCCGAGAAGCTGATCCCGCTGATCATCCACAACGCGCTGGCCGGCAAGCCGCTGCCGATCTACGGCGACGGCAGCAACGTACGCGACTGGCTGTACGTCGGCGACCACTGCGCGGCGATCCGCCGCGTGCTCGAGGGCGGGCGTCCCGGCGAAACCTACAACGTCGGCGGCTGGAACGAGATGCGCAACCTCGACGTCGTGCACACCGTGTGCGACCTGCTCGACGAGCTCTCGCCGCGCCCTGCCGGCTCCTACCGCGAGCAGATCGCCTTCGTGACGGATCGCCCGGGGCATGACCGCCGCTACGCGATCGACGCCTCGAAGATCGAGCGCGAGCTCGGCTGGCGTCCGGCGGAAACCTTCGCCAGCGGCATCGCGAAGACCGTGCGCTGGTACCTGGACAACGCCGACTGGGTGGCGCACGTGACGAGCGGCGCTTATCGCCAATGGACCGACGCCAACTACGGAGCGCGCGCATGACGCCGATCCTCCTGCTCGGTAAGGACGGCCAGGTCGGCTGGCAGCTGCAGCGCTCGCTGGCGCCGCTCGGCAGCGTGACGGCGGCCGGGCGCGGCGAATGCGATCTCGCCGATCCCGACCGTTTGCGCGAACTGCTGCGCGCGCTGCGACCGAAGATCATCGTCAACGCGGCGGCCTACACCGCCGTCGACCGCGCCGAGAGCGAACCCGAACTGGCGCTGCGCATCAACGCGCAGGCGCCGGGCGTGCTCGCCGAGGAAGCGAAGGCGCTCGGCAGCCTGCTTGTGCATTTCTCGACCGACTACGTGTTCGACGGCCGCAAGGCGACGCCCTACGTCGAGGCGGACGCGACCAACCCGCTTTCCGCCTACGGCCGCAGCAAGCTGGCCGGCGAGCAGGCGATTGCCGCCGCCGGCTGCCGCGCGCTGATCTTCCGCACCAGCTGGGTGTTCGGCGCGCGCGGCAATAATTTCGTGAAAACGATCCTGCGGCTGGCGCGCGACGGGCGGGCGCTGCGCATCGTCGACGATCAGGTCGGTGCGCCGACGCCGGCTGCGATGATCTCCAGCGTCACCGGCCTGGTGCTCGCCGCGCTGCGCCGTGGCGACGCGCTGGCCGACGGTGCGCATCTCTACCATCTGGCAGCGGCGAATCCGGTGAGTTGGTGCGGCTTCGCGCGCGCCATCGTCGAGGATGCCGCGCGCACGCCCGGGTTCTCGGGCCTGCCGGCGCCCGAATCGATTGCCGCGATCACTACCGCCGACTATCCGCTGCCGGCGCCGCGTCCGACCAATTCCCGCCTCGACTGCACCCGCCTCGAAGCCGACTTCGGCCTCGAAATGCCCGACTGGCGCCCCTATCTCAACCGCATGCTGCAACTCCTTGCCCTGAAGAGCGCCAATGGCTACTAAAACTCGCAAAGGCATCATCCTCGCCGGCGGCTCCGGGACCCGTCTCTATCCCGCGACGCAGGCCGTGTCGAAGCAGCTTCTGCCGATCTTCGACAAGCCGATGATCTACTACCCGCTGAGCGCGCTGTTGCTGGCCGGGATACGCGACATTCTGATCATCTCGACGCCGCAGGATACGCCGCGCTTCGAGCAGTTGCTTGGCGACGGCAGCCAGTGGGGGATCGATCTGAGCTATGCCGTGCAGGCGTCGCCGGACGGGCTCGCGCAGGCTTTCCTGATCGGCGAGCGCTTCATCGGCAACGACCTGTCGGCGCTGGTGCTTGGCGACAATATTTTCTACGGGCACGATTTCGCGACGTTGCTGCAGCGCGCCGCGCACCAGGAGGCCGGCGCAACCGTGTTCGCCTACGCCGTGCAAGATCCCGAGCGCTACGGCGTCGTCGAGTTCGACGCGGCCGGGCGGGCGATCAGCCTCGAAGAAAAGCCGCGTGCGCCAAAATCGCGCTATGCGGTGACCGGCCTCTATTTCTACGACACCGATGTCGTCGACCTGGCTAAGACGATCCGCCCGTCGCCGCGCGGCGAACTGGAAATCACCGACCTCAACCGCCTCTATCTCGAACAGGGCCGCCTGAACGTCGAGACCATGGGGCGCGGTTACGCCTGGCTCGACACCGGTACGCACGAGTCGATGCTCGAAGCCAGCCACTTCATCCAGACCATCGAAAAGCGGCAGGGCCTGAAAGTCGCCGCGCCGGAAGAGATCGCCTGGCGCCACGGCTGGATCGACGATGCGAAGCTGGAGCAACTGGCGCAATCGCTCGCCAAATCGGGATACGGCCAGTACCTGCTCGGCCTGCTGCACGATCGGGTGTTCGGATGAGAGCGACGCCGCTCGCAATCCCCGATGTCCTGCTGATCGAGCCCAAGGTTTTCGGCGACGATCGCGGCTTCTTCTATGAGAGCTTCAACCAGCGTGCATTCGCCGAAGCGACCGGCCTCGACCTGTGTTTCGTGCAGGACAATCACTCGAAAAGTGCCCGCAACGTGCTGCGCGGCCTGCACTATCAGCTTCCGCCCAGAGAGCAAGGCAAGCTGGTGCGTGTTGTGGCTGGGGAGGTGTTCGACGTGGCGGTAGATATCCGGAAGGAGTCGCCCACTTTCGGGCGCTGGGTGGGCGAGGTTCTGTCGGCAGAGAACAAGCGCCAACTCTGGGTTCCGCCGGGGTTTGCGCATGGTTTTCTAACCCTGAGCGAATCGGCTGAATTTCTTTATAAGACCAGTGATTACTATGTACCTGAGAGCGAGCGCGGCATCGCCTGGGACGATCCGCTGCTGGCAATCGTTTGGCCGCTCGTCGAGAACCCGGTCCTGTCGGCCCGGGATGCGGCGGCGCCGGGGCTACGTGAGATTCTTACCTGATACGCCTTGGCAGTTAGCAAGGGCGGTGTTATCTGCTGGCAATGGGTATAATCCGCCCTTCCGAATTTCCGGCCCGGACGCCTGCCGTTCCGATATGGGGGTCGCATTATGAATGTATCCGTCATTCGTCCGGTTCTGCTTTGCGGCGGCTCCGGCACACGCTTGTGGCCGCTATCCCGTGCGCACTATCCGAAGCAATTCCTGCGCTTGGTCGATGAATACTCATTGCTGCAGAACACGCTACGGCGCCTTGATGGTTTGGCCGGGCTCGGCGATGCGATTGCCGTGGCCAATGAGAACCACCGTTTCCTGCTCGCCGAGCAACTGCTTGAACTGGGATTGCCGGCCGACATTCTACTTGAGCCGGCGGCACGCAACACGGCGCCGGCGGTAGCCGTTGCCGCCGTACACGCGGGCGCTCAGTCCGCGAAAGGTGAGTCGCCCCTGCTGCTGGTCTTGCCGTCCGATCACGTGATCACCGACGTGGCGGCCTTTCAGCGCGCCGTTCTTGCGGCCGTGCCGCATGCCGCCGGCGGTGCGCTGGTGACTTTCGGCATCGTGCCGCAACGGGCGGAGACGGGGTACGGCTATATCAGACGCGGTCAGGTGGTTGCGGATGGATTTGCGCTTGATCGTTTCGTCGAGAAACCGGACGCGCGGACTGCGCAGGAGTATCTCGATAGCGGCGAGTATTTCTGGAACAGCGGGATGTTCCTGTTCCGTGCGGACAGCTATCTAGACGCCCTCGGGCGCTATGCTCCCGAGATGCGCCGCGCGGCCGAGACGTCCGTTGCGGCAGCTCGGCGCGATCTCGATTTCCTGCGCTTGGATAAGGAGTGTTTTGCAGCCAGTCCGGCCGATTCGATCGATTACGCGGTTATGGAAAAAACGGACAACGGCGTCGTCATTCCGCTCGATGCCGGCTGGAGCGACATCGGTGCTTGGGACGCCCTGGCGGGCCGGGGAAATGTGGATGAAGCTGGCAATATGGTGCGCGGCGACGTGCTCACCGTAGCCTCCCGCGATTCAGTGATTTTTGCCGAGGGACGGCTGGTGGCTGCGGTCGGCGTCAGCGATATGATTGTCGTCGCCACGCCCGATGCCGTGCTGGTGGCGGACAAGGCAAGCGCGCAGGACGTCAAGCAAGTGGTCGATGCCCTGAAACGTGCAGCGCGCGTCGAAAGCGAATTCCAGCATGTCGTGCATCGGCCATGGGGCAGCTACGAGGGGGTGGCGCATGGGCCGCGCTACCAGGTCAAGCGCATCCTCGTGAAACCCGGGGCCAGTCTCAGTTTGCAGAAGCATCATCACCGCGCCGAACACTGGGTCGTCGTTAAGGGGACTGCGAAGATCGTGCGTGGAGAAGAGACCTTGCTGCTTTCAGAAAATCAATCAACGTACATTCCGCTTGGCGTCGTCCACCGTCTTGAGAACCCCGGTTGCATCGACCTCGAAATCGTCGAGGTGCAGTCAGGGAGTTATCTTGGAGAGGATGACATCGTGCGGCTTGAAGACAACTACGGCCGTTAGCGCCTGCAAGTCATGAACACTCATCACAAAGTCTATGTTGCCGGTCATCGCGGAATGGTGGGCTCGGCCATCGTTCGCCGTCTCCTTGCAGACGGTCTTCCTGCGGAGCGAATCGTCTGCCGCACGCACGCGGAGCTGGATTTGACCGACCAGGCTTGCGTGCGGGCCTTTTTCGATGCCGAGAAACCCGCGCAGGTTTACCTGGCCGCAGCCAAGGTCGGCGGTATCCATGCCAACAATGTCTATCCGGCCGAGTTCATCTACGAGAATCTGATGATCGAAGCCAATGTCGTTGACGCGGCTTTCCGCAGTGGCGTCCGCAAGATGCTTTTCCTCGGGTCCAGTTGCATCTACCCCAGGCTTGCGCCGCAGCCGATGAGTGAGGATGCCCTCCTCTCAGGACCGTTGGAGCCGACCAACGAGCCTTACGCGATCGCCAAAATTGCTGGCATCAAGCTCTGCGAAAGCTATAACCGCCAGTACGGAAAAAGCCACGGGGTCGACTATCGCAGCGTGATGCCGACGAATCTTTACGGCCTTGGGGACAACTACCATCCGGAAAACAGCCACGTGATCCCGGCGCTGATTCGCCGCTTTCACGAGGCCAAGCTTGCTGGTGCGCCTTTTGTTTCCATCTGGGGGAGCGGTACGCCGAAGCGGGAGTTTCTTTACGTAGATGACATGGCCGCCGCCTGTGTTCATGTAATGGGGCTTGATCGTGATGTCTATGCTAAGCACACGCAGCCTATGCTCAGCCACATCAACGTCGGTTGCGGCGCGGATGTAACGATCCGGGAGCTGGCCGAGGCGGTTGCGCATGCCGTTGATTATCGTGGCCGGCTTGAGTTCGATACCCAAAAACCCGATGGAGCGCCGCGCAAGCTGATGAACAGCGAGCGCCTCAACACGCTCGGCTGGCAAGCCAAGATCGGGCTTGAAGAGGGGCTGGCGAGCGCTTATGCGGATTTTTTGAGGCGGAATACAGCATGACTTCCCGGAAGAAAGTTGCACTGATCACTGGAGTCACCGGACAGGACGGTTCCTATCTGGCCGAATTCCTGCTGGAAAAGGGCTATGTCGTACACGGAATAAAACGGCGCGCCAGTCTTTTCAACACCCAGCGGGTCGACCATATCTATCAGGACCCGCATATCAAGGATGCGCATTTCAATCTGCACTACGGCGATCTTTCAGATACCAGTAACCTTGTGCGTATCGTTCAGGAAACGCAGCCGGATGAAATATACAACCTCGGGGCCCAGTCGCATGTCGCTGTCAGTTTCGAGAGCCCGGAATACACCGCGGATGTAGATGCTATCGGCACCCTGAGGCTGTTGGAGGCTATTCGCATTCTTGGGCTGGAAAAGAAAACCCGCTTCTACCAAGCGAGCACGTCGGAACTCTACGGACTGGTACAGGAAATCCCGCAAAGGGAAAACACGCCCTTCTATCCGCGCAGTCCATATGCAGTTGCCAAGATGTACGCCTACTGGATAACGGTAAATTACCGCGAGGCCTACGGTATCTATGCCTGTAACGGCATCCTTTTCAACCACGAAAGCCCGCGTCGCGGGGAGACCTTCGTCACCCGCAAGATTACCCGTGGCCTCGCGAACATCAGCCAGGGCTTGGAAGACTGTCTTTATATCGGCAATATGGATGCCCTGCGCGATTGGGGGCATGCCAAAGACTATGTGCGCATGCAGTGGCTGATGTTGCAGCAACAGGTGCCGGAGGACTTTGTGATAGCCACAGGCGTGCAGTACAGCGTGCGCCAGTTCATCGAAAAAACTGCGGCTGCCTTGGGTATGCGATTGCGCTGGGTGGGTAAGGGGGTCGATGAAGTCGGGTATTGGGAGGATAAGCCCATCGTCCGGGTCGATCCCCGCTATTTTCGACCGACCGAGGTTGAAACCCTGCTTGGAGACCCAGCCAAAGCCAAGGAAAAGCTCGGCTGGGTTCCGGAAATCTCGCTGGATGAGATGGTTCAGGAAATGGTGGCTGCCGACCTGGCTGACGCCAAAAAGCATGCATTGCTCAAACAGCACGGCTACCAAGTCGCCGTGAGTGCGGAGTAGGAATTGGGCGAAGGCCGTTATCTTGGCCGGACGGAGGGGCTGGAATCTGTCTTTTTGAGATAACCTTGCCTGAAATGGTTGAGGCCGGCGTACTGCAAGGCTTTTCTCAGTTTTGCAGGGGGAAGGGGCGCCTACTTTTCCGGCCGTCCCAAATCGCGGGCTAATCCGCGGGTTATTCCACTTCAGAAAATGTCTGCGTCAATTCCCGAGGCCAAGTGCCTGCGCCTCAGCCTCCTGTTCCAGATACACCCAATCAACGATTTCATCGCTGGGGATGTAGCCGGACACCAGTTGCTGCATCATCAGACGAATCACGCCGGCGTCGTTCACGTTTAGGGCGATAACCAGCGAGTTCAGCTTGCTCTCGAAGTCTGCCCAGGGGATGAACTCCTCGTGGGCTTTCATGATCCTGGGGTGCAGGGTCGGTTTCGGGTTGTCGCCAATAAGGAGTTCCTCATAGAGTTTCTCCCCGGGGCGCAATCCGGTGACTTCGATTTCGATATCGCCTTCAGGGTTTTTCTCGTCTTTTACCGTCAAGCCTGTGAGTTCGACCATGCGTTTGGCCAGGTCCATGATTTTGACCGGCTGACCCATGTCCAGCACGAACACGTCTCCGCCTTTGGCCATGGCGCCGGCCTGGATGACCAGTTGCGCGGCCTCCGGGATGGTCATGAAGTAGCGGGTGACGTCCGGGTGGGTCAGTGTGATGGGGCCTCCGTCCCGGATTTGCTGCCGAAACTTGGGCACCACGGAACCGGATGAACCCAGCACGTTGCCAAAGCGGACCATGCTGAACTTCGTGCCGGTGTTGCTGGCTGCCAGGGCCTGCAGCGCCATTTCCGCCAGGCGCTTGCTGGCGCCCATGACGTTGGTTGGGCGAACGGCCTTGTCGGTGCTGATCAGCACAAAGTCGGACACGCCGTTTTCGGCCGCAGCCTGGGCGGTGCGCAGGCTGCCCAGCACGTTGTTCTTGATGCCGGCGGCCGGGTTGTGTTCGACCAGCGGTACGTGCTTGTAGGCGGCGGCGTGGTAGACCGTGTCCGGGTGCCAGGTGGACATGATCTCGCGCATTCGGTCCTCGTCTTGCACCGAAGCCAGTAAGGGCACCAGCACAGTTTCGCGGCCGGCAAGCTTTTCTTCCAGTTCCTGGTGTATGGCGTACAGCGCGAATTCGCTTTGCTCGATCAACAGCAGTTTGGCGGGAGCTACCGCCAGAATCTGCCGGCAGAGCTCGCTGCCGATCGACCCGCCCGCGCCAGTCACCATAACCACCTTGGCAACGATATTCTTGGCCAGCAGGATGTGGTTGGGCGCCACGGGTTCGCGGCCGAGCAGGTCGTCGATATCCAGCTCCCTCAGATCCGACACACTGACCTTGCCCTGGGCCAGATCGGTCACACTGGGCAGGGTGCGCACCGCCACCTGGGCGCTGCGGATCTGGCTCAGAATCTCGTTGCGACGCTTGCGGCTGAGGCTGGGCATGGCGAGCAACACATCGCTGATGTTGAGCGCCGTCGCCAGATTGTCCAGGTCGGCCGGATTGTAGACGGGCAGGCCGTTGAGTACGTGACCATGTAGCCGGTCGTCGTCGTCCAGGAAGCCGGCCACCTGCATCACATGACTGTTGACCATGGCGGCCGCCAGCTGCCGCCCGGTCCGGCCTGCGCCGTAGATCAGCACTTTAGGTCTGGAGGCTTGCTTCAGGATGCTGTGGTACTGGTCGCCCAGCCAGACGCGGGCCAGTGCCCGCGAAGCGCCCACAAACAAGAGCAGCAGGATCGGCTGGATGATGCCGACCGTGCGCGGAACGCCAGTTACTCCGATTGCCGTGAAGACCGAGGCATACAGCAGCCCATAGATCGCGATGGCGCGAGCGACGGCCAGCAAAGCTGGCCAGCCGCTGTAGCGGAAGATCGCACGGTACAGGCCGGAGACGATGAAGATCGGCAACGCGATGCCGATGGATGCCCCGACAGCCCACAAGGCGTTCCCTGACAGCGCGACGAGCTCTCCCAGGCGAAGGTAGTAGGCCAACCAGACTGTCAGAACGCAAAGGCCCAAATCGACCGAAAGAACGATCATGCGCTTTGCTGCTCGGGGCAGGGCCAGTATGGGCACGGCCAGCTTGAATAGAGGTTTTTTCATGGTGCGCAACCCCTTGCGTCCAAGGAATGATCGTTGGCCTTCTTCAATGCGACACCCCATCCTTGGAAAGAACCTTCTGTACGGTCATCCAGAGAATCTTCAGGTCGAACAGAAATGACCGGCGCCGCAGATACTCCGCATCCAACTGCACCTTCTGGGGAATCGGCAGTTCATCGCGCCCATTGACCTGAGCCCAACCGGTCAAACCAGGCACCAGCCTGTGTACGTCCTTTTCAGTCCGCAGGGCAATCAGGTCGTCCTGATTGAACAGCGCCGGCCGCGGTCCCACGAAGCTCATGTCTCCCTTGAGGATGCTCCACAACTGGGGCAGCTCGTCCAAACTGGACTTGCGTAGAAACGATCCGATGGGCGTCAGCCATTGATCGGGGTTTTGCAGCAAGTGCGTGGCGACTGCGGGAGTGTCAATCCGCATGCTGCGGAACTTGGGCATTTCGAAAATACAGTTGTTGCGCCCCACCCGTCTGCTCCAATAGAGGGCCGGGCCCGGCGAGGTAAGTCGTACTGCCAGGGCGACGATGAGAATCGGCAAGGCCAATGCCGCAGCGGCGGCAAAGGCGAGCGCGAAGTCAAACAATCTCTTCATGCGTTGGACCTTTGAGCGGCATGACGCAAGCTCTCGTCGACCGACACCGGAGGCGCCCAGTCCAATAGCTGCCGCGTTTTTCCGATGTCGACCTGGAGCGATCCGCAGAGCCGTTCGTAAACACCCTGCTTGCCGAGGACTGCCGCCCCCAGTCGGAGGGCGGCGACAGGCATGTAGAACAAGCGCGCCGGCGTTCCCTGTGCCTCGCCCATCCGCTTCAACAGTGCGGCAGTGGACAGGTCTTCGCCGTCGCTGACCAGGAAGGTCTGGTCGGCTGCGGCAGGATGGCTCAGGCAGGTGACGAGCAAATCCACGAGATTGTCCAGAGCGACCAAGCTGCGGCGGTTTTCGGTGACAGCGGCAAGCGGGAGCGGAATGCCGCGGGCGAGCCAGCGCATCATCGCGTCGAAATTAGCCTTCACGCCTGGGCCGTAGACCAGCGGCGGGCGCACGATCACCACTTCCATGCCGGTTTCCACGGCGATTCGCCGCAGCGCCTGCTCGGCCTCGTGCTTGGAGACGCCGTAGGGGTCTTCCGGCGCCGGCGCGTCATCGGCAGTGAAGGGATGGCCCGCGGACGTCGATTGTCCATTGACCTTGACCGAGCTGACGAAGAGCAGGCGCCTGACGCCGCGCTCGGCCGCCTGCCTGGCCAGCTTGACTGTGCCCTCCACATTGACCCGGCAGAATTCGGCCAATGGATCGCTATTCCTCTCCTGCACGACGTGGACGCGAGCCGCAAGATGTACGACTTGCTGTACTCCCTGAAGCGCGTCGGCCCAATCTGTCTGGCCGTCTATTTCGCCCACCGCTACGGCGCCGGGACGGTGCTGCGCTTGCTGGGTCGTGCGGACGGTGGCGCGGAAGGTCCGTGCCTGTTGTTCCAGCCGGGCGCATAAGGCGGAGCCAACGAAACCGTTGGCGCCTGTCACGAGAATCGTCATGCGGTTACAGTGCTTTTCGCCAGACAGTCCGGTTGACATAGTCGGTATAGCTCAACACGACGCGCAGGACCTTCTTGGAAACCGACTGCGCTTCATAGTCCTCGACCGGCGCCATTACGCGACTGACCCCGTGCTGGGCAACGATGACGCGCACGGCGTCTAGCACGTGCTCCTTCTTTAGCCCGGCCATGATCAGGGTACCAACGTCCATGCCTTCAGGGCGCTCGTGCGCATTGCGGATGGTGACCGCAGGCAGGTTGAGCAAAGAGGCCTCCTCGGTAATGGTGCCGCTGTCCGACACCACGCAGAGCGCTTCCATTTGCAACCTGACGTAATCGCAGAAGCCGAAAGGTTTCAGGAACCGGATGCGGCTGTCCATCCTGGCCAGATTCAGCGCATCGAGGCGCTTCTGGGTGCGGGGATGGGTCGACACGATGACCGGCAGCTCATAGTGCTGCGCCAGTGCGTTCAGGGTCTGCACCAGATCGTTCAGGTTCTCCGGCGTATCGACGTTTTCTTCGCGGTGCGCGCTGACGATGAAATAGCGGCCCCTTTTCAGGCCCATGCGCGCGAGGACGTCGGAAGCCTGGATCTTCGGCATGTAGTGGTCCAGTACCTCGCGCATATGCGAGCCGGTCTTGATGATCGTTTCAGGACGGATGCCTTCGGCGATCAGGTAGCGCCGCGCATGCTCGGTCAGGACGAGATTGACGTCGGAGAGGTGGTCGAGCACCTTGCGGTTGAGCTCTTCCGGCACGCGCTGGTCGAAGCAGCGGTTGCCGGCTTCCATGTGAAACACCGGAATCTTGCGGCGCTTGGCGGCGATCACCGCCAGGCAGGTGTTGGTATCGCCGTAAAGCAGCAAAGCATCCGGCCGCTCCTGTTCGAATACCGCATCGGCCTTGGCGATCACCTCGGCGATGGTCTGCGCGGCGGTCTCGCCGGCGGCATCGAGGAAATGATCGGGCTTGCGGATCTCCAGGTCATCGAAGAACACCTGATTCAACTCGTAGTCGTAGTTCTGCCCGGAATGAACCAGCACGTGGTCGACGTGGCGGTCGAGTTCGGCAATCACCCGGCTCATCTTGATCAGCTCCGGACGGGTGCCGACCAGGGTCATGACCTTAAGCATCGAGCTGCTCCCTGATGTAGTGGAGCTTCAGCAACAGCTGCTTGATGCCCGCAATATTCAGGCGCTCGGTGTTGTGCGAGGTGTAGTCGTCGAACCCGGAGATCTTCTCCTCGCCCTCGACGAAATATTTCTTGTAGTTCAGGTCGCGGTTGTCCGCCGGGATGCGGTAGTAGCGGCCCATGTCCTCGGCCTTGGCCATTTCCTCGCGCGATACCAGCGACTCGTAAAGTTTCTCGCCGTGGCGGGTGCCGATGACGCGTACCGGGTTATCGCAACGGAACAGTTCCTTGAGCGCCTGGGCCAGGTCGCCCACCGTGGAGGCGGGCGCCTTTTGCACGAAGAGATCGCCTTGCTGGGCGTGCTCAAAAGCGTGCAGCACCAGGTCCACCGAATCTTCCAGCGACATCAGGAAGCGCGTCATGTTGGGATCGGTCACTGTCAGCGAATCGCCACTGCGCAGCTGGTCGATAAACAGCGGAATCACCGAACCGCGCGAGGCCATGACGTTACCGTAGCGGGTGGCGCAGATTACCGTGCCACCCTCGGGAATCATCCGCGATTTGGCCACCATCAACTTTTCAGCCATGGCCTTGGAGATACCCATGGCGTTGATCGGATACACCGCCTTGTCGGTAGACAGCACTACCACGCGCTTCACGCCGCTGGCGATGGCCGCGTTGAGCACGTTCTCGGTACCGTAGACGTTGGTGCGCACCGCCTCCATCGGGTAGAACTCGCAGGACGGCACCTGCTTGAGAGCTGCTGCGTGGAAGATGTAATCGACACCGACCGTGGCCTGTCTGAGGCTGTCGTAGTCGCGCACATCGCCGATGTAGAACTTGACCTTGTCGTTGGCCAGGGTAATGCGCATGTCTTCCTGCTTCTTCTCGTCGCGAGAAAAGATACGTATCTCGCGGACATCGGTATCGAGGAAGCGCCGCAACACCGTACGGCCAAAGGAACCGGTGCCCCCGGTGATCATCAATACCTTGTTGTCGAACATAGAACCTTCCAGAACATGAATACAGCCCAGAGGCTGCGAGAAGTCCTCGTATTTGTGGTCAGAGCGGCTGGACTTCCCGCTGCTGATGCATGCGCCGGATCAGCTCCGGCCACGCGGGAGCCACATAGCCAGTGGCTTTGCCAAAACGCGAACCATCGAGCGAGCGATCGATCACCAGCGCGTCATCCGGGCATATTGCTATCTGTCTGCCATACTGCGCCGCCACCAGGCCGAGCAGGCTGAATTTGTCGATGGGTTCGGCGGCGACATGATACAGGCCATTGAGTTCTCGGTGCGGAACGACGAGGTCCTTCATCACCCGGGCCAGTTCCACTGTCGGCAGGCCGGAGAAGATCGCCTTGGTAAAGCCCTTGACGCAGTCCTGCTGCGAGAGAAACCAGTCCACCAGCGCATGGCTCGAGCCTAGTTCGTGACCAATAATCGAGGTGCGCAGGGTGATGGCGTGCGGCAGATCATGCAACTCACCGATGTACTTGGACTTGCCGTACAGATCTTCGGCATCGGAGAGATCACTTTCCAGATACATCCCCTTGCGCCCGGAGAACACGCAATCGGTGCTCACATGAATCAGCCGCGCGCCGCCCAGTTTACACAGGCGCGCCAGGCGGTGCGGCAGCATGGCGTTGATCGGAAGTGCCGTGAGCGGGTCCCTGGCATCGGCCAACTGCTTGATCAGGCCGATGCAGTTGATCACCACGTCCGGCTGCACCCTGGCCAGGACTGCTACCAAAGAGTCCTGGTCGAGCACCTCCACCCCCGCCAACAGCCGCGCGCGCGCCTGTTCGGGGAAGTACCGTAGCGCTGCGCTACTGCGCAGCGTGCCCCAGGTTTCGTACTCGATATCGGCAGAAAAAACCCGAAAGACAGCATTGCCAAGCATGCCGGTGACGCCAAGAACCAGAACTTTCATATCATTCTCACGCCCGTGACGGACATTCGCGCCAGATGTCCTGCCAGAATCTTAACCTGCCGACCCATCTCAAAATTTGCGTCGAAGTAAGCCCTGCCCGATGCCCCCATCGCCGCTCGCTCGGCGGCCCCCAGCGCCTGAATGCGGCGGATGTTGGCTACCAGCGGCTGCACCTGCTCGGCTGGCGAGGCCAGGCCGGCGCGTGCCTCGCAGACCACGCGGGCCCCTTCGCCGTTCAGGCAGGCAACGATCGGCCGGCCGGCTGCGAGGTACGCCTGGATCTTGCTCGGGATGGTCTGGGCAAAAGCTTCCTCGTCGTTGAGCGAAACCAGCAAAGCCGAGGAGCGCTCGAAAATCTGTGGCATGGCTTCCATGGGAAAGCGCCCCGGCAGCACCAGGTTGTCCAGCCCCAACGCCTGCTGCTGCGATTTCAGCCAAGCCAGGCGGCTGCCGCTGCCGATCAGCACCAGCCTGATCTGCGGGTCATTGCGCAGGTGCGTCGCTGCCTGCACGATCGTTTCCAGCGCCTGGGCCTTGCCCAGGTTGCCGGCGAATACCACGCAGAAATGCGAATCCAGCAACTCGCGAAGCGAATCCGGTATCGATACCACCGCCGAAGGCGCCCGTACATCCATGGAATTGGGGTAGTACTGGATTTTCTCGCGGGCAGCGTAACGCGCCACCGGTTCGACGAAGGCGCGCGACTGCACCAGCAGGGTGTCGCAATGTCGGTAGATTGCCCGCACCATCCAGCCCACCGTCTTGAGTAGTCGCGGGTTCTTGACGAAGCCGGTGGCGGAGAGGCTTTCCGGCCAGAGGTCCTGCAACCAGAGTGCCAGCTTGGCCTTTTTCAGCCACTTCAAAGGGATAGCCGCAATGGCCTGGGTGATCGGCGACGGCGCGAAGACCAGGATCGCGTCGAACTCGCGCCCCCGCAACATCCAGGGCAGGCAGAGCAGGCCGGAGGCGACGAAGGAGAGATAGTTGAGAATCAGGTTCCTGCCGTCGCTCTCGCCTCGCGGCCAGAGAGGGACACGCAGAACCTCGATCTTGCCTAGATAACGCTCGCGCTGGGTGCCCCAGGCACGATAACCGTCGAAGACCTTGCCATCGGGATAGTTCGGCTTGCCGGTGGCGACCACGACCGTATGCCCCTGCTCGTCGAGGGTGCGCGCAATGTCGTTGATGATGAAGCTTTCCGGCCAGAAGTACTGGGAGAGCATGAGGATGCGCATGGCTCAGCTACTCGTATTTGATGAAAGTACGCGGTGATAGAGGTCAAGCATGCGCGCCGCATTGATATCGATCGCGAAGGTTTCTTCGGCCCAACTCTTCGCCTGACAGCCAAGCTGACGGCGAAAGTCGGGATTTTCCGCAAGCCGCTGCAACGCGTCGGCGATCAACAGCGGGTCTGGTGTCGGCACCGCCAGCCCTGTCACCTCGTGCAATAAAGCGTCCGGCAATGGATCGCTCACGGCCACGACACTGGGAACCGAATAAAACGCTGCCTCGAAGACCGGCCGACCCGCCGCGTCCAGATGGGACGGGAAACAGAGAATATCCAGTTGAGGATAAAGTTCGCGGACATCGCTCACGAAGCCGAGCAGTTTGACCCGATCTTCCAGGCCCTCGCGGCGGATCAGCGCCTCCAGCTCGCTCCGGACATCTCGCGCAAAACCGAACTTGCGCAGAATCCAGGCCTTGAGTCCGGATATCTCCCGCGCGTTCTCACCCGCCACGAGGCACTCGATGGAAACACCACGGGATTTCAGGATGCGCATCGCCTCGACCAGCTCGAAGATGCCCTTGAGCGGAATCAGCACGCCGAGAAAGCCGACCTTAACCGGCCCAGCTCCGTCACCAGGGAGCCTCTCGACTGGCTGACTGGCTACCTCGAGGCCATTGTGGACAATGCTCAACGGAAGCTCCGGCTCCAGCGTGGCGGCGACGGTGTGATCTATCGCCACCACCGCATCGGCGTATCGACGCAGCAGCCCGTTAAGCCAACGGGTTCGCAAGCCGGAGCCCGGCTTACGCTGCAGCGAGCGAACATGCACCACCATCGGAACGCGCAGCAGCCATTTGGCGACGACACCCAACGGCAGCAGGGTGATCTCGTTGATATGGATCAGGTCGAAGGGTTCGCGCCGCAGCCGCCACAGCCCCGCCAGCGCAAATGGCAGCAGGAGTAACTCGCGTAACAGGATCAACCAGCGAACCTTGCGATAGTAGCCATAACGAGTGTTGTCGAACTGACTGAGTCCCTTTACCGGATGAACCCGCATGCCGGCTCTTTCGAAGGACTGGCAAGCGGCTCCGGCAGGAGTGAGAACCGTCCCTCGGACCCCACCGGTTTGTAGCAGCCTGTAGAGCTCGATCAGGCTTTTGGATGCGCCACCGAAAGCCGCAGCAGGATGCAGAAACAGAACATTCAAGTGAAAAACCCTTAACAGAAGCGAGCTTGCAGGCCCTTGCAAACGGACTCAGGAAGCACGCCGCATCTGATAGATCTTGCGGATGAGATCCCAGGCGAAGCGCTCACTGGGATAAGCATCGTGCGGCTTGCCTGGTCGACGCAGATATTCCTCCAACTGGCCTTCAGGCCAGCCCATCTTCTTGAGGAAATACTTGCGGTCCCTGTCGAGCTCCTCCGGCGACGCGTAGGGAGAACTCTGTAGATGGGCAAGCGCCTGATCGCGAGTCATCTGGCCGCTCATAACCAGCGTCGAGAGATGCAGCTTGCGTTTATCCACATCGAACTTTTCTGGAAGGATGTAGCCCTGATAAAAACGCGTGAAGACAGACTCGTAGTGCTTGTAGGGGTAACGTTTGTAGGCGTACTTCTGCTCGAGCACCTCCAGCGCTGCTTCCTTCTGGTAGTCGTAGAGATCAAGAAATGACGCCCACTGAATTCCACGCACGACGCGGTTGTAGACATAGCCAAGCGTTCCCATGATCGGGAAGGTACGGATCCGCACTGAATTGCGCCGAGCGATCGCCTTGATGTTGCGCTTGTCCCACTTGCGCCAGTTCCAGCCCTCCGGCATGGGCATTCCTTCGGTCGCGGAGTTACTTCCGGACAGGATGTACTTGATGCCGTAGCGCCGCGCCTGCTCGTAGTTCACCGCCAGCATCGCGTTATCGTAAAGTAGCTCCACATCGATGACATCGGCGTCGAAGAATGCCTGCATCAGGCCCTTGTACTCAGGCCAGTCGATGACGTGGGTGTACAGGTCAACGCCGAGACGGGTGACTAGATTCTTGATGTTGTTGACCGCCAGTTCTGAATTCCAGTTGTTGTCCATGTGCACGGCCAGCGGCCGCAAGCCTTCGCTCAGGGCCAGATGCAGCACATATGAGCTGTCCACTCCACCGGAAAGGCCGATGATGCAGTCATATTTCTTGCCCTTGCCGGCCTTCTTCACTTTCTCCACGAAAGCCCTGCGCTGCTCCGCGCGCTTGTGCTCGGGGGCGAAGACCACGCCGTTGACGCGCTGCTGGAAGTAAGTGCAGTAGTTGCAAACGCCCGCGTCGTCGAAAGTGATTGCGGATGCGCTGTCGTCCATCACACACCGAGAACAGATCCTGTGTTCTTTAGGAAACATCCTTACCTCTGAAAATCGACTCGAGCTCTGAATAATTGGGGTAGCTGATCAGCACCGCACGATGCGGCCCCTGCAGCACGAACAGGCTGCCTGCAGCGACCGCAGAAGCACCCACCTCGATCGCTTCCACGAAGTGCCCCAGCTCCGCAGCGCCACCCAGGGCTATCAGCGGCACATCTACTGCATCTGCAGCGGCCTTGATCAGACGCAGATCATATCCCTGCTGCATCCCGTCACGGTCCACGGAGTTGAGCAGGACCTCGCCAGCGCCGGCGGATACGATCGAACGAAGCGCTTGAAGCCAGTCTGCGGACAGGGCCCGACGGGAAGACGAAGACCATAGACGATAACGCCCCAGCCAGTCACGCTTGATATCAATGGAAACAACCACGCTCTGGCTGCCGAAGCGCTGGGCGATCTCTGTGACCAGCGCCGGATTCTGCAGCGCCGACGTCTGCAGCACGACTTTCTCCACGCCGGAAGAGAAGATTCGCCGCGCCTGCTCGATCGTGGATATCCCGCCACCGTAGCCAAACGGCATGAAGCACTCGGCTGCGATGCTCTTGATCAGCGCATAGTCCGGCTCACGACCCTGACGGCTGGCGTCGATGTCGAGCAGCACCAATTCGTCCACTTCCTTCTCATTGAAGATGCGGATGGCATTGATCGGATCGCCGATGTATTTGTGCTTGCCGAACCTCTGGGTTTTGACCAGCCCTCCCTCGCGCAACAGCAGGGCCGGTATTACACGATGCTTGAGCACCTCATACCTCCAGGAAGCGACGGAAGAGTTCCATGCCGAATCGATGGCTCTTCTCCGGGTGAAACTGGAAGCCCCAGATATTGGCATGGCGAAAGGCAGCCACGAAGGTTTCGCCGTATTCGCATTCCAGCAACACATCCGCAGGGTCAGCGCATTCGACCTGGTAGGCATGCACGAAGTAGAAACGCCGCGGACTGGCCGATGCCGGTAACAGCTCGTCCGTGCGCATCTGTCGCACCTCGTTCCAGCCCATGTGCGGCACCTTCAGCCGCGGGTCGCTGGGACGAAAGCGTCTTGCCTGCGCGTCGATCCAGCCGAGCCCCGGCTCCTGGCCTTCTTCGCTGCCGCGAGTCAGCAACTGCATGCCCAGACAGATGCCCATGAGGGGTACCTTGCGCTGATGCACGGCCTGCTCCAGCGGCGTGTCCCAGCCCTCCTGACGCAAGCTGCCGATGCCGTGGTCAAACGCGCCTACGCCCGGCAAAACGAGCTTGGCGGCACTGTCCAGCTCATCTGGCGTGCGGATGATGCGCGCCTCGCCACCCACGTGCTGGATCATGTTGACGACCGAAGCCAGATTGCCGCAGCTATAGTCGATCACTGAAATTGTCTGTACGGCCAAGATTCGCTACCGCTCGAAGTGACTTCACGGATTGCCGGCCCACGGCCGACCCGCACAATTTAGGGGCGCAAGGATACGCTGTTTGCAGGTCCTTGGCCGCCCCCGACGTTGGTTCAAACCGACGCTCCCAAAGCCTGGGCCAGATACTTCCGGTAATTGCCTGCCCAGTCAGGCGCCCAGATATCCCCCGCGAGCACCTCTGTTTGCCCAGCCCGGGGGGCCTGCAGCGCCTCCACCAGCGCCCGGGCGTCAGAGAAGCCACAGAATGGATGCTGCGGATAACTGAAGCGCGCCTTGGCGGTCTCCCAGAGCAATACCCTGCCCGCTATTCCCTGCGCCTCGAACAGGCCGGTGGAAACCTCTCCGACCACCGCGTGAGCCGTGGCAAACGAGCCGTAGATATCCCGATTGGGATCGATCAGCACATCGCCTGCGCGTCCTTCGGGAAAACGCAGTTGGACCTCGGCACGTTCCAGCGGATGCGGCCGCAGCACGATGCGATAGCGGCCACGCAGCAAGTGCGCCAGCTCCTGGGCCAGCGCCAGATAAAGTGAAAATTCGATGCCGTCGCCAAGCAGCAGGATATCGTTCTGTTCTCCCTGTAACGGCGAAATGAATCGACGCTGCTCGCTGTAATGCGGGTTGCCGATCACCCATTTGTGCACCGGCACGTTGATCTGGCTGTTCCACCAAGCGCCGTAACCCAGAAAGTCATGCGGCAGGCAGGCGCGGTACGCCTCGCTCTCGCGCAAAACAGGTGCATAGCAATAGGCGTCGTGGCCGCCGGACACCATGCCGTGCTGGGGCTCAGCCACGCGGATGCCCATCTCGCGCGCGACCTGATTGAAGGGCGCAAAATCCCCGTAACAAGCCTGCTCCAGCAGTACCAAGCGCGGCTGTACCCGTTCCAGCAGACGGCGATAGGCGAATTGCATGACGGGCAGTCGCGCCAGCTTGCGCGCCAGCATACCGACCAGCATGTCCATGTTCGAGTCGGCAATGGTCCGCCCCAGTAATTGCGAAGCACGCTGCCTGGCGTATTCGAGCAACTCGCGCGCAGCCCTCACATGAGCGTCGCGCGTCAACAAGCGGCCGGCCACCGTGATTGCGCCCTGCCAAGGCAGCCAGTACGCGACCCGCTGGTTCCAGCGCGGATGCGGTACGTGCCAGTCCACCACGCCTTCGACCGACACCGTGTTTGCAGGCGACTCCTGCGCCAGATAATCGGTGATGCGGTTGAACCAGCGACCCTCGCGCTGAAAATGTCCGGCACCGGTGCCGACCACCAACACCTCACCGCGCATCCGGCCCTGCTGCAGATTGTGTCCGAGTGCCCGGCCAAGTGCCCCCAATGTCTGTCGACGCGGCACTGCTCGCACGGCCGCGACCAGCGGCGCCTGCTGGTAGTAGAGGTCGGAGATCAGCTGACGCAGGAACTGATTACGCACCAGCGGCCAGAGCAGCACACCGCTGCGCGGGCAACGAAACTCGAGGAACGTCGGATCGTTTTCGATCTCGATCAGTTGGGCAAGACTGGGCCGCGTCACTAGATGAGATCCCAGCTGATGGGGGTGCCTCGTTTGATCGCCTGCTTGGCCCGCTTGCCGATGACCTGCTCGAAGTACTTCGGCTGCAACCCGAGCCCCGGGCGAATGATGCGCACATTGCTCGGCGACAGCAGCTCACCGGCGGCGATGTCTGCGCTGGCGTAGATCGAACGGCGGAACACCCGGCTCTTTTCCTCGGCAGCGGTAGCGCCATAGCTGACGCGGCCCAGCGACTGCCAGGCGCGCTCGGTTTCGACGACCAGCTGCGCCATCTCCTGCGGCTCCATGGAGAAAGCGCTGTCGACCCCCCCCTCGGCGCGGCTCAGAGTGAAGTGCTTCTCCACCACGCTTGCGCCCAGCGCCACGGCCGCTACGGACACGCCGACGCCCATGGTGTGATCGGAAAGACCGGTTTCGCAGCCGAACAGCTCGCGCAGGTGCGGAATCGTCAGGATGTTTGTGTTCTCTGGCGATGCCGGATAGGTACTGGTGCACTTGAGCAGGATCAGGTCCTTGCAACCGGCCTGCCGCGCGGCACGAACGGTCTCGTCCAGTTCGGCGACCGTGGCCATGCCGGTGGAAATGATCATCGGCTTGCCGGTCGCAGCCACACGGCGGATCAACGGAAGGTCGGTATTCTCAAAGGATGCGATCTTGTAGCACGGCACGTCCAGCGACTCGAGAAACTCCACGGCCTTGTCATCGAAAGGTGTGCTGAAAGCGATCATGCCCAGCTCGCGCGCCCGGTGGAAGATCGGCTTGTGCCATTCCCAGGGAGTGAATGCCTCGCCATAGAGCTTGTACAAGGAGGTACCGGCCCAGAGGCTATTGGGATCACTGATATGGAACTCGCCCTCATCCAGATCCAGCGTCATCGAGTCCGCGGTATAGGTCTGGATCTTCAGCGCATGAGCACCCGTGCGGGCCGCCTCTTCGACGATCTGCAGTGCGCGCTCCAGCGACTGATTGTGGTTGCCGGACATCTCGGCAATGACGAAAGGTGCGTGACCACGGCCGATGCGACGGTTTGCGATCTTGATTGATTCAGTCATAGCTCATGCAGCTTCTTTGAAAACAGCGTGTTGTCGACGTCATAGCCTGCGGCCATGAACAACCCTTTGGAGATTATGTTGCCCCCCAAGACCTGCGCATGCAGCTGCCGCACCTCGCGACAATGCTCCATGAGCCAATCCTCGGCACTTTGCAACAGATCGCCCCCGCGACAGCGCACCGGTGCTTCGGGGACGAGATAGATGGAGATTTCGGCGCCTTCGCCTTCCAAGTCGAAGCGAACGACCCCCACGGGGGCTGCGCCCTGATAGGCAATCAGCAGTTTGCGTCGAGGATCGACGAGCACCCCGGAGAACCAACGGCAGTGGTCCTCCCAGGCGATCTCGTTCTGGTTGCGTGAAACGGCACGGATCCTGGGGTGATTGCGCCAGCAGTACAGATGTTCGGAATCCTCCGCTCGCGCCTCGCGCAGGCTCAATCCGCTGCAGCCCATGCGCGTGGCCAGGCGCTGAGCACCCAGGCCATCCACTGCAGCCATGCCTGAGCGGGAGATCAAGTGCCGCAAGGCAGTGTTGTGCAGCAACGCCGGCAAGTGCAGGGCAAGGGGCGCCTGCACGTCCGCACCTGCCTCGGGCGCATAGACCAGACCCTGCGCAGCCGCATCGGCCAACTGGCGCGTCTGATTATCCGCAGTGCTCAGCGCCAGGGTCGGCAATCCCAGACTGCAACGCTCCCAGGTCGCAGTGCCGCCCGCCCCGATGGCGAGATCGGCACCCGCCATCAGCTCGGCCATCCGCGAAGTCTGTACATGGCAACGAAAACCCTGGGTCTGACACAACGACTCGATGGCAGCGCGTTGCGGATGCTGGGCACCAAGCACCACGTCCACCTCGAAGCTGGTCTGACCAACGTCTGCCAGCGCCGCCAGTGCCTGGCCGGTGAAATTGCGAGCATCGACGCCGCCAAAGAACACCAGCACGCGCCTGACCTGGGTTCGCTGACCGGCCAGGGTTTCACGCAATTGCCGGAACTCCTCGCGCAGCAGGGCGAACTTCGGCCCGAGCAGCAAACGGCAGGTCTGCGGGAGCTTGTCGGCGTAGCGTGTCTGCATGTCCTGATACAGGTTCTGATCGAGCAGCAGGTCGCAATCATGCCGACGATCGGCCAGGTCATCGATGACCAGGATTCGTCTGGCGGCCTGGCGCAGCTGAGTTTCCCAACGGCAGTCCAATGCGTAGTGATCAACGATCAGCCAGTCATGCAGCTGGCCCTCCAGCGCCGTCAGGCAGTCGACGGCATCGCTGCTCTGATCGCAACCCAACCAGCTGGAGTGCGCCAGATCACCCACGCAGGTGCCAGCCTCGTGCACAGGCAGATGCCGCAAGGCGTGGCCCTGACGCTGCACCAATTGCTGCAGGTGCACAGGCAAGTCACGGCAGAGAAACACACATTGCGCGCCGCGCTTGAGCAGAGTGTCGGCCAGCGTCAGGCAACGCATGAAGTGCCCGGTTCCGATCTTCTCGCTGGCATCGACGCGCAGAGCCACCTTCACGGATTCGCCTCACCGACGAAGTTGCGCCGCACCGGAATACAGGCAGACTGCATCGCCGCCTTGGCCCCTGCCGGGGTGAGTTCGGTGAAGTGGAAGATGCTGGCGGCGGCAACCGCCGAGGCGCCTGCCTGCTGTACCACATCGATCATGTGCTGGTAGCTCCCCGCGCCGCCGGAGGCGATCACCGGGATCTCCACGGCACGCGCGACGCGCTCCACCAGCGCCAGGTCATAGCCGCTCATGCTGCCGTCGCGCTCGATGGAGGTCAGCAGTATCTCGCCGGCACCACGGTCAGCCAGCTCGCGCGCCCAGGCCAGCACTTCACGGCCGGTATCCTGGGTACCGGCGTGACTGAAGCAGCGGTAGCCCCCCTCATCCAGGCGACGCACGTCGATACTGGCAACCACGCATTGCGCGCCAAAGCGTGACGCGGCTGCATCGATCAACCCTGGATCGGCATAGGCCGCACTGTTGACGGCGATCTTGTCGGCACCGCTGTGCAGCAGCGCCAGCACCTGCTCCAGGCTGCTGATGCCACCACCCACGGTCAGCGGCACCGCGCATTCCTCGGAAAAGTCGTTGACCGAGTCATGATCCGGCCACTCGTTTTCCAGGGTGGCGTTGATATCCAACAGGATCAGCTCATCGACATCACGCGCGTTGTAGACCTTGACCGCCGGCAGTACCGGCCCGACCCTACGCCAGCTATCGAAGCCGACGCCTTTCACCAAGCCCAAACCCTTCCAGAGCAGGGTCGGTATGACACGAACCTTCAGCATGGCGAATAACTCAGGAAATTGCGCAACAGGCGGCGCCCGGCCTTGGAGCTTTTCTCCGGGTGGAACTGACAGCCGAATACATGATCACGGCGCACCGCCGCTGTCAGGTCGACGTCGTAAGGCACGCTCGCGATCAGGTGCTCACGTTGCTCGGGAACAAAGGCGTAGCTGTGTACGAAATAGAAATCGGCAGCGGACGGAATGCCCTCGAAGAGAACGTCTTGCTCGGCGTGGCATACCTCGTTCCAACCCACATGAGGAATACGCAGCGAGCAGCCCAGGGCGTCAAGGCGACGCACCTGCCCAGAAATCAAGCCGAGACCTGACGTGACGCCACCTTCGTGACCTTCCCCGGCGAGCATCTGCATACCCAGACAGATTCCCAGCAGAGGTTTGCCCTGCTCGCCCACCAGCTCGCGCAACGTATCGCTCCAGCCGCCCTGGTCCAGGTGCGCCATGCCCTCGGCAAATGCCCCCACGCCAGGCAGGACAATGCGATTGACGTCATAAAGAGCCGATGGGTGATTGGCGATCAGCGGCTCGGCGCCCAGCTCCTCGAAGGCCCGACGCACCGAGCCCAGGTTGCCCATCCCATAGTTGACGATGGCGATCTTCATGGATTGTCGTGATTCAGCTTCTCGAGGTTGCCATGCCGATCCTTGACCAACGCACCCGAGGCATCACGCCTGAAGATCTTCTTGTTGGTGAACCGGTCGCAGATCTTGATGAACTCATCGGTGGTCATTTCCAGCGGCTCGAGAATTTCGGCCAGCGGCTTGCCCAGATAGCTCCAGGGGAACTTGCCATCACGCGCCTTGACGATCTCGATGGCGTCCTGCCGCGTGATACGCCCCCGTCGCACATGCAGGCAGGCAATATCGGTGGCGCGGGAAAAACCGAACTTCAGATACTTGAAGTAGTCGTGGATGCCGGTCTGGTGATTGTCGAGGTTCTCGTAATTGACCATCGATCCCTCCACCGGCTCGTCGTACGTGACGAAGCCGTTGGCCTGGGCGATCAGCGCGTTGGACAGGCCGTCCCATGGCAGGTAGTGCCCCAGGAACAGGCCGGTCACGCCGACACGCTGCAACTCCTCGTCGGACGGGTACTGATACGGCAGCAGGTGGCGCTGCTCGATGCCGTAGGTTTCCGACAGGTCCGATACACGCAAGCCGAGCAGGCCGCCAAACTCTTCCAGCCAGCGCCGGGTCAGAGTGTTGTTCTCGGTCGCAGCCGCGGGGCCGCCGTACTCGTTCTGCGAGTTCTCGCCCCAGACGATAAGGGGCACGTTGTACTGCACCGCTGCACGCACCGGAATGGTGAAGATGCCGACGTGCTCCGGCCAGGAAATATCACCCACCTCGGTCAGACCGATGCGATTGAGCTTGGCGCGCACCAGAGGGTTGGGCGTGAAAGCCACGTGGTCGACACCCAGGCGCTGCAGGTTCTCGATATTGCGCCGGCCGATCTCACTCAGGTCGCAGGTGGTCGAGGTCACGCACAGCGGATTGAGGCCCAGCTGCAGCATGCGGATCACCTGATAGGTGCTGTCCTTGCCGCCACTCACCGGAACGATACAGTCCCAGTTGCTGCCGTGCTTACGGTATTTCTCCAGCAGCGTCAGCAGCTCGCTCTTGCGCTGGTCCCAGTCGACTTCCTTGCGCTTCTCGTAGGAACGGCAGGCGTTGCATACGCCCTCTTCGTCGATGTGCAGATCCGGCTTGGTGTGCGGCATCACGCAACGAACACAGTACTTGAGCATCTCAGGCCCCCTTTTCCATCAGGAACCAGGTGATGTCGTCCTGCGGGAAGGCAGGATCGCGGCGATAGGCGAAGCCATAATCGACCAGCTTGAGATCCGGATACTTGTCCATCATCTCGCCGGCAAAGTCGCGCTTGAACAGCCGATCGGCATGTCCGCGGTAGGAAATCGCCACCGGCGAGGGATTGTAGTACTCGCATACCAGCACGAATCGGCGAGACGCCGTGTAAAGCTTCTCGTAGACCACCGGCAGCATGTCCGGGTTGATGTGGATGAGCACACCCTTGATCAGCGAAAGGTCCACCTGCTGCTCGATCGGGTAGTTGAAGATCGAACCTTCGTAGACGTTGTCCTGGCCGATGTGCGAGCGCAGCTGGGCTGCCGCATCGGGATTGATCTCCACACCGTGCAGGGCCACATCCGGATACAGCAGCTGCAGGGCACGCAGGTTCATGCCGATGTTGGCGCCAAACTCGATTGCCGAGCCGACCCGACCCGCCTGCTTGAGCGCCTTGGTGAAGAAATTCAGGTTGGACGCCAGCAGCTGCTGGCTGTCGTTGCGGCCGATGTACTCGGAGCCGAACGCCCCCGCCCAGAAGCCTTCCTGCGGCGTCACATAATCCGATGCACTCATTGTGTCTGGTCACTCATCATTTGTTTGAAGATCATTTCAGCGCGAATCCAATCGTCCGTGTCATCGATGTCCTGCACTCTCCAGCGCGGAATGGCAACGGGCATCGAGTGGCGATCGAAAATCCTCAGCCCCTGCGTCCAGGCGCCTGGGCGTCCCCAATAGAACTGCGCGGCATCATGCAGAGCCACGGGCAAATCCTGGGAACGGGTAGAGAAGTACTCTGGAAACAGCATGGCGAGTCCACCTTCGGGCAACGCCTGGAAGGCGCGATAGACCGACGGCGAGAACTCGGCGACCGAGAAAGCATATGCCCAATCGCCCGATTGCAAAACCTCGAGACCGCGTTTCAAGTCTTGCGCGCGTAACAGCGGCGCCGTGGCGTAGATACAGCAGATCGCAGCTACTGCCTGCCCCTGGTCTTCGAGCCAACGCGTGGCATGGGCGATCACCTCGGTTGTGCCGGCGTAGTCGTCGGACAGCTCCGGCGGACGCACGAAAGGTGTTTCCGCGCCCCACTCCCGCGCCACCTCGGCAATCTCCTCATCGTCAGTGGAGACGATGATCCGCTCGAACAGGCCGCTCTGCTGCGCCGCCAGAATCGACCAGGCGATCATCGGCCGGCCGCAGAAGGTCTTGATGTTCTTGCGCGGAATGCGCTTGCTGCCGCCTCGCGCCGGAATGACCGCGACGTTCAAGACAACGCCTCACGCAGCAGATCGACGACGCACTGGTGCTCTTCATCGGTCAGGTCGTAGAACAGCGGCAGGCTGAAGGCCTCAGCGAAATAACGCTCCGCCTGCGGGAAGTCACCCGTCTTGAAACCCAGATTGCGGTAATAGGGCTGGGTATGCACGGGGATGTAGTGCACCTGCACCCAGACATCCGCGGCACGCAAGCGGGAAAACACCTCAAGACGCCGCTCCGCCGCCACACGAATCGGATACAGATGCCAGGCCGACTCTTCGCTCGGCTGCGGCAAGACGATGGGCAGATCAGCCAGCAGTTCATGGTACTGCCGCACCAGCTCCCGCCGCCTGGCAATGAACTGCGGCAGACGCCCCAGCTGGCTCTGCCCGAGCGCAGCCTGCAGATTGGTCATACGGTAGTTGAAACCCAACTCGATCTGCTGGTACTCCCAGGGCCCCTGCGGCGTGCTCACCAGCTCGTCGCTGCCCTGTGCAATACCATGGGTACGCAAGCGCACCAGACGCTTCGCAAGTGCGGTGTCGTTGCTCAGCAACATGCCGCCCTCACCCGTGGTGATGATCTTTACCGGGTGAAAGCTGAACACGGTGACGTCGCTGTACTGGCAAGCACCCACCGGTACACCGTCATGGCTCGCCCCTACGGCGTGCGAGGCGTCCTCGATCACGCGGAAGCCATACTCCCGGGCCAACTGCCCGATCGCGCGCATATCGCAACTGCGCCCGGAAAAATGCACCGGGATCACCACCTTCGGCAGGCGCCCGGCCAGGCAGGCTGCCGCCAGCTTCTCGGCCAGGCGCTCCACGCTGATGTTCAGGGTTTGCGGATCAATATCGACGAAATCCACATCCGCACCGCAGTAACGCGCGCAATTGGCACTGGCAACGAAGGTATTCGGGCTGGTCCAGACCAGATCACCCGGACCGACCTCCAGCGCCAGGCAAGCAATGTGTAATGCGGCTGTGGCGTTGCTCACCGCAACCGCATGCCTTGCCTGACAAGCTTCCGCGACGGCCTGTTCGAAGCTGGCGATACCAGGCCCCTGAGTCAGCCATTCCGAACGCAGGACATCGACCACCGCGGCGATATCGTCATCACTAATATTTTGTCGACCGTATGGAATCATTTTTATCAACTCAAGTTCTGGTTACGCACTGCGCTTTCCCAGCAAAGAAACGAACGCTCCGCCCCACGGAATAGGGCAAACCATCTGACACAGCCGAAGCGCTCCAAAAAAGAACACGGCCTGAATAATGCAGTATCCAATCGCGGCACCCACAGCGCCAAACACCAACACGAACAGATATGTCATACCGAGATTTAAAAGACCGCAAATCAATGTCAATTTTGATAACAAACCCGTTCTTTCAGAATAAAATATAAACCCAGAAATTACATAATACATACCTAAGAACGAGTTGCCAAACCCTATCAACTGCGCGACCATCAGAGACTCATAATACTCCAGGCCGATGAAAATCTTATAAATTATTGGGGCACAGAAAACAAACATGCATGAAAGCAACAAGAACCCAAAAAAAACCATAATACACTGGCGAGCCAGCGCCAAATCGGCCTTGCCGCCCAACTTCTGCAACTCCCTTAATAAATAAGGTCCAAAAGCCTTATTGAATGCATCAGCCAATAGACCCACCACCATCCCCACTTGCGCACCGACAACATAAGAACCGGTCGCCCCTATACCTATCAGAGCTGCAAGTATGAATCTATCCGAAATCGCAGTCATCATTCCGCCAATAGAATGGGGAATTAGAGGAACCCCAAACCTTAGAGACGCCCAAGCATACTCTCCGTCAACACACCGAGATGCCAAACCACCCCAAAACAAACTGAAAACCGCTAAAATGCCAAAAACAAAAAGCGCGACTAATATACCCACACCCCGCCCTTCCCAGCTCATTTCAATGCAAACGACCAACCAAAGCGAGACCCCCAGGTTAAATAAAGTTTGAAGAATTTGAAAAACCCCATAGCGAGTTGCTACACCTTTTACCTGCCACATCACAAGTCTGATGTTAATTAGAGCCTGAAAACTGGACCCCACCACTGCAAGCAACAACCAAGCTCTAGGCAAACCAACCAGGTCTGACAAAAAACCACCAAATACCCAAACAACCCCGAGCACCAACGCCGTACTACATGAAAGGACCGCAAGGCAAGTTCCTACAAATCGAGGATGTTTTGTCTCCGCATTAAAATAACGAACACTTACAGCCCCATGAAGACTCAAACCAGTGAACGCCGAAAAGACAGTGATGACTGTGGTAAACATGGCCACCATGCCGTACTCAGCCGGTGCCAGAACCCGTGTCAGTACTGGCAACAGCAGAAACGGGATAGCACTGTTGATGACATTCGCCAGAGCGTAGGTAGCAGTGGAATTCACCAGCCGTTTCAATGCGGTCATGCGCTTCGCAGCAACGCTTTTTGTAGAGCATCAATGACCGCAGCCTGCTGCGCCACGCCCAGGTACGGGTGCATCGGCAGGCTCATCACCCGTTCGGCGATTGCGTCGCCCACCGGCAGGCGGGCTGCGTCGTCCTTCACCGCCGGCTGGCGGTTGAGCGGGATGGGATAATGCACCGCTGTGGGCACGCCGGCGGCCTTGAGGCGCTCCTGCACCTGGTTACGGTCTTCGACTTGCACGGTGTACTGTGCCCAGGCGCTGCGGTTGTAGTCTTCGACGAAGGGCGCTGCGATGCCTGCCTCGCCCAACAGGCGCGTGTAGCCCTGAGCGACCTGTTCGCGCAATTCCAGCTCGCGCGGGAATATTTCCAGCTTGGGCAGCAGGATGGCGGCCTGCAGGGTGTCCAGGCGGCTGTTCACGCCTACGCGGATGTGGTGGTAGCGACGGTCCTGGCCGTGGCGGGCGATCTGGCGGATGACCCTGGCCAGTTCCTCGTCGTTGGTGAAGATGGCGCCGCCGTCGCCGTAGCAGCCCAGCGGCTTGCTCGGGAAAAAGCTGGTGCAGGCGATGCCGCTCAGGTTGCAGGAGCGCTTGCCCTTGTAGGTGGCGCCGAAGCTTTGCGCGGCATCCTCGATCACCGGGATGCCATGTTTGGCGGCGATGGCGTTGATCGCGTCGAAGTCCACGCACTGGCCGTACAGAGATACCGGGATGATGGCCTTGGTGTGCGGTGTGATGGCCGCTTCCAGCAGTTGCGGATCGAGGTTGTAGGTGCGCGGGTCGACGTCTACGTACACTGGCTTGGCGCCCAGCAGCGCGACGGTTTCGGCGGTGGCGATGTAGGTGAAGCCGGGGATGATGACCTCGTCGCCCGGGCCGATGCCAAGCGCCATTTGGGCGATCTGCAGGGCATCGGTACCGTTGGCCACGCTGATGCAGTATTTGGCGCTGACAAAGGCGGCGAGCTTTTCTTCCAGCGCGGCCACTTCCGGGCCGAGAATGTACTGGCCGTGCGCGAGGACGCGCTGGATGCCGGCGTCGATACGGTCCTTGATCAGCGCCTGTTGCGCCTTGAGGTCGACGAACTCGATCATGCCACCCTCTCATTTTGCAGATGTTTGCCGCGCAGGACATAGCGCGCGCCGCTATGCACGCACCGTGCCTCGGCGTCGCCTTCCAGCGGCAACTCCAACTGCTCGCCGAATTCGCTCATCCAGCCAACCTGCCGTGCCGGAACGCCGACCATCAGGGCATAGGCCGGCACATCCTTGTTGATCACCGCGCCCGCGCCGACGAAGGCGAACTCGCCAATGGTTACACCGCAGACGATGGTGGAATTGGCTCCCAGTGTGGCGCCCTTGCGGACCACGGTCTTGCGATATTCATCCTTGCGCGCGATGGCGGCCCGGGGGTTATAAACGTTGGTAAAGACCATGCTCGGGCCGCAAAAAACGTCATCTTCGATCCGCACCGCATCATAGATCGAGACATTATTTTGTACCTTGACGTTGTTGCCGATTTTCACATCGTTGCCGACAAAGACATTCTGACCGAACGAGCATCGTTCTCCGATGCGCGCGCCGCCGCAAATATGGGAAAAATGCCAGACACGGCTGCCGTCACCGATCTGAGCGCCGTCGTCGACGATGGCGGAAGGGTGTACTGTTATGGCCATCCTAATACTCCAGTGGCAGAGAGACCGTGCGGCCATCACGAGCCGAGAGATAGGCCGCGATCAATAGCTCAAGGGATTTAAGCCCTTCGCGACCGTCGGTTTCTGGCTCGTCTTCGCCGCGCAGAACATCAATGACATTTTTGTAGTAGAGCGGGTGGCCAAAACCATACACGGAGGTGGTTTGATAATTGGCGGACTGGATCTCCGAATCGTAATCCTTCGGCTCCTCGAACTGCCAGAGTTGGATGTCATTAACCGCCACGCCCCCCACCCTGACGGTTCCTTTTTCACCCAGGATGGTGATGCTTCCCTCCAGGTTGTGGGGGTAGGTGAGCATGGTCACGCTCATGGAGCCCAAGGCACCATTTCGCCATTTGACATTAAGCACGCCGGCATCTTCAACCTCGATGTCGCGGGTGGTGCTCATCATGGCTTGTACTTTCTCGACCGGGCCAATCAGCCAATCCAGTAAATCCACGTAGTGGCTGGCCTGGTTCATGAAAGCACCGCCGTCAAACTCCCATGTGCCACGCCAACCGTTGCCCTGGTCGTAGTATGACTGTGGCCGCGTCCAGAAAACATTGAGATGCACCATGTGGATCTTGCCGAAGCGTTTTTCGGTGACAGCGCGCTTGAGCAACTGCAATGTCGTGTTGCGACGATTTTGTTTGACCACAAACAGGCGCACGCCGGCTTCATCGCATGCTCTGACCATGCGAACGCCATCGTTCCAACGGGTGGCCATGGGCTTTTCGGTCATGACATGAACTTTGTGTTTCGCTGCCAGCACGGCCTGATCAGGGTGGATGCCGCTTGGCGTGCAGAGAGCCACCAGGTCAATTTGCTCCTTCTGCAGCATCTCTTCCATATCGCGGTAGGCGGGAACCTTGTATTTCTCGGCGTGTTGCTCCAGTACGGCGGGGTCGATGTCGCAGATCGCAACAAGTTCCAATTCGTCACAGTGCTTTTCGAGGGAGCCGAAATGGTTTTTCGAGATACGGCCACAGCCCACGACGGCGACCTTGATCTTGCGGCCGGAAATAGATGGATAGTGCTGCATCGGAAAGCCTCTCGTTCTTTTACAGGCGGAATACGGTGAAGCCGGCATCGGCTGCGTCATGACGGTTGTACAAGGCTTTGACATCAGCCAGAACCGGCTTTTCTGATCGGCACAGCATTTTTAGCTGGGCGGGCGTCATCGCGCGGAATTCGTTATGGCCAACAGCCACGACCAAGGAATCGACTTTGTTCGATTCATCGATGCTTCCCAGGCGAATGCCATACTCGCGAGCGACTTCTTCGGGGTTTGCCCAGGGGTCGATTGCCACAACATTCGCCCCCCAGTTTTCGAGCTCCTTCACAAGATCTGCGACCTTGCTATTGCGGATGTCCGGGCAGTTTTCTTTGAAGGTAACACCCATGACGCCCACGGTGCTGGAGACGACATTGATACCGTTCTTGAGCATCAGTCGAATGACATTGCGAGCCGTATAACGGGCCATGTTGTCATTGATGCGACGGCCGGCGAGGATGACTTGCGGGTGATATCCGACCTCTTCCGCTTTGTGGGTCAGATAGTATGGGTCAACGCCGATACAGTGCCCGCCCACCATGCCGGGGCGGAATGGCAGGAAATTCCATTTGCTGCCTGCGGCCTCCAATACCTCAATGGTGTCAATGCCCAGGCGATCAAAAATGACGGAGAGTTCATTTACAAAGGCGATGTTCAGATCGCGCTGACTGTTCTCGATTACCTTGGCAGCCTCCGCGACTTTGAGGCTGCTGGCCTTCCAGGTGCCGGCCTTGATAATGCTGCCATACAAGGTGTTAACAGCCTTGGCTGCGTCTGGTGTGCTGCCGCTGACGATTTTCTTTATGGTGGTCAGCGTATTGACCTTGTCGCCGGGGTTGATGCGCTCTGGGCTGTAGCCACAAAAAAAAGTTTCGTTGAATTTGAGGCCAGAGTGTTTCTCGAGGATCGGTACGCAGACCTCTTCCGTACAGCCTGGGTAAACGGTCGACTCGTAAATCACGAGTGCGCCCGCTTTCATGGCTTTGCCCACGGTTTCGCTGGCTTTTATTAGAGGGGTCAAATCCGGTCGATTGGCGGTATCGATCGGCGTAGGCACCGTCACTATGTAAATGCCGCACTCTTGAAGTTCGCTTGTGTCGCTGCTGTATTCGAGTAGCTTGGCGGCCGCCAAGTCATCAGCGGTCACCTCGAGCGTGCTGTCCTTCCCGGAACGCAGTTCGGCAATGCGTGCATCGTTGATATCAAAGCCCAGGACAGGGCGCAGCTTGCCGAACTCGACCGCTAATGGCAGACCCACATAACCGAGACCAACCAAAGCAATTTTTTGCTTACTGATATCCAATCTATGAATTCTCCGTGCCAATCGAAATTGTGGATTGCCCAAACGATATTTGCGAACCCACGGCAACCGCAAGCCTCATCTTTTCAATTTCCTGCTGCAAGGTCTCATGCTCCGCAACTTTCCGCTTCGGAAAAGCCGCATTCAGTTCCACCTTTCAGCCGCCTCGGCAGACGTCGGCTAATGGACGTAGCGCAGCTTTTACTTGGCGGGCTGAAGTTCCGCATCGTTTCCTGCCCTTTCCCCCCGCGCGACTAGAAACCGGCGTTGATGCTGCCGAGGCTGATGCCCAACTCCTGGGCCGGGATGCGCTGGCTGACCTCCGGGGCTTGGTGCGAACGATGCAGTACTTTGAACCTGATTTCCTCTTGGAAATCCGCGAGTCGCTGAGCGGGGGTATGGGACTCAAGTAATTTAGGCACGCTACCGCCGTGCCGTTTCGCGATCAGCAAGCGCGGTCTGCGGGGCTAACGGGAGTCTGGAGGGTGAAACGCGGTAGATGGAAGCGCCGCATGTTCGACAGACGGGCGAAATTGTGTCACATCGCCATGGCTTTGAGAAAGGGTTTTTGCCGGACGGACAAGGGCGTTCAGCTGGCTTTGCGCAAACTGGCCGGTGACACTCGGAGGGCCACCGGTTTGCTCAGCATCTCGATCAGCACCATCACCCGACGCTCGCCATCGACCATCTGATAGACGCCCTCGACACCTGCAAACGGGGGGGCGGTCAGACGCACCCGCTCTCCCGGCGTGAACAACCGCTCTGGTTTCGCCTGAGCCGCTATTTCCTGAGCCCGTAGCAGCTCGATCAGTCGATTATCCACTTTGGCAGGCTCGGCCCCGAAGCAGACCAGACGGCTGACGCCCTTGGTCGAACGAATCGGCGCCCAACTCTTGGCGGAGTCGCCGTGGCCCAACTGGATGAAGAGGTAACGCGGAAACAGCGGCTCATCCGTCGTCATCAGTATCCCTTGGTGGATTTTTTCTGATGGGAGAGTCGGGAGGTAACAGGGATAACCTTGGCGTTGGAGGTTTTCCAGGGCGCTCTTTTCCTGCCTGGGCTTGGTATGAACGAGATACCAGTGCATCGTCGCCTCCAGAGGTTATCAATTTGATGGGGATTTTACCTCGCGATATTGCGGCATGGCAATGAAGTTGCCCGGAGTCTACCCTTTGATGTCATCCTATCTCATTGATTGTTCGGGTTTAATGGCGGGCCGGGGGGTGATGGCGTCATGGTCTTTGATTATTCCATCTTTCTGGGAATACATTATTTTTAATTCTTGGGTGGAGCGGTACTAGATCCGATATTCATCGGTCGGGGAGCGCCTAGTTTGTCGGGAGTGATTGCGCGAAAGGCGGCCGATTATCGAGTGTTGGCCGTTTCGGCTTGCGCGAAGCTCAGCGAATATTAAACGTGTTCAAATTTTTGTTTAAACGAGGGGTAAGGTAATATCATTGCAAGGTACGTTTGCAGGCATTCGTACCCGAGTATGTTCCCCAGATGTAATAACAACGTACTAATAGGAGCTTTCATGGCAAATTACAAAGAACTGCTGCTCCAGCGCGAAACCCTCGATCGTCAGATCGAAGAAGCGCGGAAAACCGAGATCGCTGCGGCGATTGCCCAGGTGCGGCAACTGGTTGCTGAATTCGGCTTGAGCGCCGCGGATTGCGGTTTCCGTGGCGCGGCGGGCGAAAAGTCGTCGTCGACCAAGGCCAAATCCGTCGTCGCCCCCAAGTTCCGTTCCCCGGACGGGCAGACCTGGACCGGGCGCGGCAAGGCGCCGAAGTGGCTCAGCGAACTCGAAGCCAAGGGGCGCCGGCGCGAGGAATTCAAGCTCTGAACGAAACCGGCGGGCTTCCGCCCAGGAGTTTGACGTGCATATTCTCGTAACCGGCGGGACCGGCTACATCGGCTCGCATGCCTGCGTCGCGCTGCTCGCGGCCGGGCATGCGGTGACGGTGCTCGACAACCTGTCGAATAGCCGGCGCGACGTGGTCGACCGTATCGAACGCATCGCCGGCCGGCGGCCGGCGTTCGTCGAGGGCGACGTGCGCGACCGCGCTCTTCTGCGCACGCTGTTTGCCGCGCGCCCGGTCGATGCGGTGATCCATTTCGCCGGTCTCAAGTCGGTCGGCGAGTCGGTGGCGCAGCCGCTGCGCTATTACGACTGGAACGTCTCCGGCGCGCTCGTTCTGTGCGAGACGATGGCCGACGCCGGAGTGAAAACCCTGATCTTCAGCTCTTCCGCCACCGTTTATGGCGACCCGGCGTCGGTGCCGATCCGCGAGGACTTCCCGCGCTCGGCGACCAATCCCTACGGCGCCAGCAAGCTGATGATCGAGGACATTCTCGCCGACCTGGCGAAATCCGATCCCGACTGGCGCATCGCCCGGCTGCGCTACTTCAACCCGGTCGGCGCGCATGAAAGCGGGCTGATCGGCGAAGCGCCCGCGGGCATTCCCAACAACCTGCTGCCCTACGTCGCGCAGGTCGCGCAGGGCTTGCGCAAGCAGCTCAGCGTCTTCGGCAGTGACTATCCGACGCCGGATGGCACCGGCGTGCGCGACTACATCCACGTGATGGATCTGGTCGACGGCCACCTCGCCGCGCTCGACTACCTGCAGCGCGCGGGCGGCATGCTCACCGTCAATCTCGGCACCGGCTGCGGCTATTCGGTGCTCGACATGGTGCGCGCCTTCGAGGCGGCCAGCGGGCGTCCGGTGCCCTATGCGCTGACGGCGCGCCGGCCGGGCGACATCGCCGCGTGCTACGCCGATCCCGCGCTGGCGCAAAGCCTGCTGGGCTGGACGGCCAAGCGCGGCATCGGCGAAATGTGCCGCGACGCCTGGCGCTGGCAGCAGTCGCAGGCCCAGGCGACGGCCTGAGGCGCGGCGATGTCCACCTACGCGATCGGTGACATCCAGGGCTGCTTCGGCTCGCTGCAGAGTTTGCTCGAGCGCTGCGCTTTCGACCCGGCGAAGGACCGTCTGTGGCTGGTCGGCGACCTCGTCAACCGCGGGCCGCGCTCGCTAGAAACCTTGCGTTTTATCCGCGATCTCGGGCCGGCGGCGGTCACCGTGCTCGGCAACCACGACCTCCATCTGCTGATGGTCGCCGAGGGTTTCGGCAAGCGCGGCAAGGACGACACGCTGGCCGACATCCTCGACGCGCCGGACCGCGACGACCTGCTCGGCTGGCTGCGCCGGCAGCCGCTGTGCCACGTCGAGGACGAGTTCTGCCTCGTGCATGCCGGCCTGCTGCCGCAGTGGACGGCGGCCGAGGCGCGGGTGCGGGCGCGCGAGGTCGAGGCCGCGTTGACCGGGCCCGACTACCGCGAGTTCATGGCCAATATGTGGGGCAGCGAACCGGCCGCCTGGCGCGACGACCTGGACGGCTGGGCGCGCCTGCGCGTGATCGTCAATGCGATGACGCGCATGCGCTTCTGTTCGCCGGAAGGCGTCATGGAGTTCCGCACCAAGGGCGAGGCGGCCGCCGCGCCGGCCGGCTACCTGCCGTGGTTCATGGTGCCCGGCCGGCGCAGCGCCGATACGGTGCTGGTCACCGGCCACTGGTCGGCGCTCGGCCTGAAGCTGATGCCTAACCTGCTGGCGCTGGACTCGGGCTGCTTGTGGGGCCGTCATCTGACGGCCGTGCGCCTTGAAGATCGGGCGGTGTTTCAGGTCGATTGCTCGCCAGGGGAAGCCCGAGTTTGAAGGCGATGGCGCAGCGCGCGGCGTGCGCCAGTTCGCGCCGGGCCGTTGCCGTCTGCGCTTGCGCTTGCAGCGGCTGCGTCGGGCGCAGGCGCACCGTCAATGTTCGGCAGGCCAGGATGGCGGCCATGCATTGCGCCATCGTCGTTTCGCCGGCGTAGGCCGGCGCCGGGCTGCGCCCGCCGTCGGCGGCGTGATAGGAGATCGCGACCGGCTGCACCGGACGTCCGGTCTCCACCGCCGGTTGCAGCAGCGCGCCGTGAAACCCCAGCAGATGTGAGCCGTCCGTCGTCGTCCCTTCGGGGAAAAGCGCGACGTCCTTGTCGGCGTTCAGCAGCGCGTCGATTTCCGCGTTGACCACCTTGGCATGGCCGCGGCTGCCGCGGCGCAGGAAGACGGTGTCGGTCTTCGCCGCGAGCCAGCCGATCAGCGGCCAGCCGCGCACCTCGGCCTTGGAGACGAAGGCGACCGGGCGCGCCGCGTTGAGCGCGAAGATGTCGAGCCAGGAGACGTGGTTGGCGACGATCAGGCTGCCCGGCGCGGCGCCGGCCAGCTGCGCGTCGAGGCGGATGGCGAGGATGTCGAGCAGCTGGCGCGACCAGCGCTGCTTCAGCACGAGCCGGCGCCCGTCGCGCGCGCAGGGATAGACGGTGGCGACCAGGACCGCCCCCCGCAGGAAGTGCAGCCCCAGCCGCGTCAGGCGCAGCGCGCGGATCAGGCGCGGCGTGCTCGCTTCGTGTTGCGGCTTGTCCTGCTCCAGTTTCATTTCCCCATGAAGTGTTTGGCGTAGCGCTCATTGACGCGCGACATCGAAATCAGCATCGGCAGGTCGGCCGTGTTGAAGTCCGGATCCCAGGCCGGGTCGCCGCAGACGTAGGCGCCGGCGCGCAGATAGCCCTTGATCAGCGGCGGTACGGGCGGCATCTGCGCGTCCGGCAGGTCGCTCTTCAGCGCCGCCAGCGGCAGCGGGCAGCGCGGGAAGACGCGGTACTCGAGCGGGCTCATGTGCGCATCGAGGCGATTATACAGGCTGGCCGCAGCGTGCCCGCCGTCGGCCATGCTCACGCTGGCGCAGCCGATCAGGTGTTCGTAGCCGTGGTCCTGCATGAACTTGGCGAGGCCGCCCCAGAGCAGGGTGATCGTCGCTCCCGAGCGATAGTCGGGATGCACGCACGAGCGGCCGATTTCGACGAGGCGCGGACGCAGGTGCTGCAGACGGGTCAGGTCGAACTCGTTTTCCGAGTAGTAGCCGCCGATTTTGCGCGCATTGTCGGGCGTCAGGATGCGGTAGGTGCCGACCACCGCGCCGGAGTTCTCGTCGCGCACGACGAGATGCTGGCAGTAGGGGTCGTAGATGTCGTGGTCGACGCCGGGCGTGCGCGTCGGCAGCTTGGCGCCGAGTTCGCCGGCGAAGACGCGGTAGCGCAGCTTCTGCGCTTCGAGAATCTCGCGTTCGCTCTGCGCGAGGCCGACCGAGAGGCGGTGGCGGGCCGGCTTGCTGTGTTGCTCCGCAGTGTTCAGAACTGTCGTCATGTCCTTCTCCTTGTCGTGTGGAGAAGGACTTTAGGCCGACGACGTTACAGCCGGATTGCGCTCCGGTTAAGTTTGCGTTGGGGCGCTCAGTGGGTGACGCGCGTCGTGCCGCCGCCGGAGAGGATGCGCACGCGTTCGCCCGGGGCGAAGCGCTCGTCGGCTTCCTGGACGATGGCGGTGAGCTGGCCGTTGTCGAGCTTGACCGTGATCTCCAGCCCGGTCTTCTTGGTCACGCCTTCTTCCAGCGCCGATCCGGCCATGCCGCCGGCCACCGCGCCGAGAATGGCGCCGATGACCTGGCCCTTGCCGCCGCCGACGTTGCTGCCGGCGACGCCGCCGACGGCGACGCCGGCCATCGTGCCGGCGCCCGACTTGGTCCCTTCGAGGCTCACTTCGCGCACGCTTTCGACGACGCCCATGCGCACGGTCATTTCCTGGCGTGCCTGATTGCGCGTGTAGGCGCTGCCCGACTGGCTGCCGGCGCAGCCGGCGAGGCCGACGAGCGCGGCGAGGGTGGTGATGACGAGGGCGAAGCGTTTGCGTGCGTTCATTTTGAGTCCTTTACCAGAGAGCCGTGCCGAAAGCCTCGGCGTAACGTTCGCCGATTTCGGCGCGAGTGCTGCGGTGGTTCTGCCCGCCGCGATGGGCGATCTTGATCGCCCCCATGACCGCCGCCAGGCGGCCGGTCTTTTCCCAGTCCCAGCCTTCGCCGATGCCGTAGAGCAGGCCGGCGCGGTAGGCGTCGCCGCAGCCGGTCGGGTCGACCACCGCGTCGGCCTTGGCGCAGGGAATGTCGTAGCGCCGTCCGTCGGCGTAGATGTGCGAGCCTTCGCCGCCGCGCGTGACGATCAGCGCCTTCACTTCGCCGGCGAGCTGCTCAAGCGAGCGTCCGGTGCGGTCGCACGCGAGCTGGGCCTCGTAGTCGTTGAAGCAGGCGTAGTCGGCGAGGCGCAGGAACTCCATCAGGTCGTCGCCGGAGAACATCGGCAGGCCCTGGCCCGGATCGAAGACGAAGGGAATGCCGGCGGCGGCGAAGTCGCGCGCGTGCTTCTGCATGCCGTCGCGTCCATCCGGGGCGACGATGCCGAGCGTGGCGTCCTTCGCGTCGGCGACGTGGTTGAGGTGCGAGAAGCTCATGGCGCCCGGGTGGAAGGCCGTGATCTGGTTGTCGTCGAGATCGGTGGTGATGAAGGCCTGTGCCGTGAAGCTGCCGGCGATGCGCCGCACATGGGCGCGCGACAGCCCGAGGTCGTCGAGGCGCAAGAGATAGGGGTCGGCGTCGTCGCCGACGGTGGCCATGATCCTTGCGTCGCCGCCGAGCATCTGCAGGTTGTAGGCGATGTTGCCGGCGCAGCCGCCGAACTCGCGGCGCAGGTCGGGGACCAGGAAGGCGACGTTCAGGATGTGGATCTGCTCGGGCAGGATGTGGTTCTTGAAACGATCATGGAAGACCATGATGTTGTCGTAGGCGATGGAGCCGCAGATGAGTGTGGACATGGCTTTTCGTTCTGGTTGGATATCGGATGGGCGCGCTCAGGGGTAGAACACGTAGAGGCGGTAGCCGGCGGCGCCGATCTCCTTTGCCTCGATCCACAGGCGCAGCGCGACGTCGCTGCCGGCGGCGAAGGGCTGTTCGGCGGCGCCCGGCGTCGGCAGGTAGTCGGCCGGTTGCAGGATGCGGCGCACGATGGCGCTGTCCTGCGTGTCGGTGAGCGACAGTTCGAGCAGCGGCCAGGCCTGCGCGTACGGCGCGCGGTTGCGCAGGGTCGCCTGCAGAACGAGCAGGTTGCCGCGCGCCGCGTCGACCTGCAGGTCGGAGGCTTCGATGCTGACGAGATCGGCGTTGTGCGGCAGCGGAACGTCGCGACCCACGGCACGGCTCATGGCGGCTAGCGCCGGGCGCAGGCTGGGTGCCGCCAGGGCGATCTCGCCGCGCCAGTGATAAACGATCTGCCCGATCAGCGCGAGAGCGAGGAGCGTGGCGATCAGCGCGAATGATTTGTGCGAGGCGCTTGCGGCCGGCGCCGCCGGGGCGCTCATCAGGCCTTCGGACCATTTGCTGTAGCCGGGGATTTCGGTCGTATCGCGCGGCAGGATCGGGTCGGCGGCCAGCGCCGCGGTCAATGCGGTGGCATCGACGGGAGCTTCGCCGGGAGGAACGTCGGGATGTGCGCCGGGTGGAGCGCCGGGCGCCGTGCTCGCCGCTGCGTCGGCCTGCGTTTCGTCGCGCGGCTCGAACGCCGGGGGGGCTTCGGTGGCGTCGGGTGTCACGGCCGGCGCTGGCCGTTCGGCGCCGGCGGTGATGGGGGCGCCGTCTTCGGTCGCCGCCGGTTCGCCGGCGTTTTCCGGGAGGTCGACCGCGGGGGCGGTTTCCGGAGCGATCTGCGATTCGGGCGGAGTGGCGGGTTCGCCGGCGGCGTCAATCTCGGGGAGGGCGACGAAGGGGGCGGGTGATGCGAGCCGGGCAACGGCTTCTGTCTCGCTGCCCGGAGCGGCCGGAGGCGGGGATGGGGCGGGAGGCGCCGACGTCGCAGGCCGGGCGGTTTCGCCGGATTTTTCGGTTTCGTCGAGCAGCCCGTCGAGGGCGTTGAAGACGGTCTGACACTGTCCGCAACGCACCTTGCCGGCGCGCGCCTTGAGTTGCTCCGGCGTGACCCGGAAGGTGGTCTGGCAACTCGGGCAGCGCGTTTTCATGCGCTTATGCTACCGCTTTTCGTCCCGCGAGGCAGACCCAGCCGTCGCGCGTATCGGCCACGGCGAGCGGCAGGTAGGGCGCGTAGAGGGCGATCAGTTCCTCGGCCTGTTCGACGAGGATGCCGGACAGCGCGAGCCGGCCGCCGGGGCGGACGTACCCGCAGATGGCCGGCGCGAGGGCCTTCAACGGGTTGGCCAGGATGTTGGCGACGACGATGTCGAATTCGCCCTTGAGCGGATGCGTCGAATCGTCGAAGCGCGCGCGCACTTCGTTGCGCTCGGCATTGGCCTGCGCGGCGACGACCGCCTGCGGGTCGATGTCGACGCCGAGGACTTCACCGGCGCCCAGCTTGCCGGCGGCGATCGCCAGGATGCCCGAGCCGCAGCCGTAGTCGAGCAGCGAGACGCCGGGCGTCACGGTGCGCTCCAGCCACTCGAGGCAGAGGCGGGTGGTCGGATGCGAACCCGTGCCGAAGGCCATGCCCGGGTCGAGCACGAGAACCAGCGCCTTGGGGTCGGGCGCTTCGTGCCAGGAGGGAACGATCCACAGGCGCTCGGAGACGCGGATCGGCTCGAACTGGGATTGGGTAAGCTGCACCCAGTTTTGCTCGGCGACATCTTCTTGCGTGAATGCCGGCGTTTCGGCCAGACCGAGGGCCGCGGCGCAGTCGGCGATCAGCTCGCCGGCGTCGGTGCCGGCCTCGAGCAGCGCGACGACGCGCGAGCGCTCCCAACCCGGCGTGGTGACCGAGCCGGGTTCGCCGAACTGCGGCGTTTCCTGCGGCGTGCCGGCGTCGGCGTCCTCGATGCTGGCCGAGAGGGCGCCGGCGTCGAGCAGTGCGTCGGCGAGCGCCTCGGCGTGGCTGCAATCGGTTTCGATGCTGACGGAGAGCCAGGGCATGTGCGTGTCCGTATCCTGTCGATGCGGCGGCCTCAGCCGCCCTTTTTGACCTCGCCCTTGGCGGCGAGCTTCTGTTCGAGATAGTGGATGCTCGTGCCGCCTTCGACGAAGCGCGCGTCCTGCATCAACTCCTGGTGCAGCGCGATATTCGTCTTGATGCCTTCGACGCTCATTTCCGACAGCGCGATGCGCATGCGGCGGATGGCCTGCTCGCGCGTGTCGCCGTAGGCGATCACCTTGGCGACCATCGAGTCGTAATGCGGCGGGACCGTGTAGCCCTGGTAGATGTGCGAATCGACGCGGATGCCGGGGCCGCCGGGTGGGTGGTAGAACGAGATCTTGCCGGGCGAGGGGACGAAGGTGAAGGGGTCTTCGGCGTTGATGCGGCATTCGACGGCGTGGCCGCGGAAGGCGAGGTCGCGTTGCTTGAAGCGCAGCTTCTCGCCGGCGGCGACACGGATCTGTTCCTGCACGAGGTCCACGCCGGTGATCATCTCGGTTACCGGATGTTCGACCTGGATGCGCGTGTTCATCTCGATGAAGTAGAACTCGCCGTTTTCGTAGAGGAACTCGAAGGTGCCGGCGCCGCGGTAGTTGATGCGGCGGCAGGCGTCGGCGCAGCGCTCGCCGATGCGCGCGATGTGGCGCGCGGCGATGCCGGGCGCCGGCGCTTCTTCGATGATCTTCTGGTGGCGGCGCTGCATCGAGCAGTCGCGTTCGCCGAGATAGACGGCGTTCTTGAAGCTGTCGGAGAGCACCTGGATTTCCACGTGGCGCGGGTTCTCCAGGTACTTCTCCATGTAGACCGTCGGGTTGCCGAAGGCGCTGCCGGCTTCCGTGCGGGTCATGGTGACCGCGTTGAGCAGGGCCGCCTCGGTGTGCACGACGCGCATGCCGCGCCCGCCGCCGCCGCCGGCCGCCTTGATGATCACCGGGTAGCCGACCGCCTTGGCGATGCGCAGGATTTCCTTCGGATCTTCCGGCAGTGCGCCGTCGGAGCCGGGAACGCAGGGCACGCCGGCCGCCTTCATGGCGTCCTTGGCCGAAACCTTGTCGCCCATCAGGCGGATCGTTTCCGGGCGCGGGCCGATGAAGACGAAGCCGGAGGATTCGACGCGCTCGGCGAAGTCGGCGTTCTCCGAGAGGAAGCCGTAGCCGGGGTGGATGGCCTGTGCGTCGGTCACCTCGGCGGCCGAGATGATCGCCGGCACGTTGAGATAGCTCTGGCCGGACGGCGCCGGGCCGATGCAGACGGATTCGTCGGCCAGCTTGACGTACTTGGCTTCGCGGTCGGCCTCGGAGTGCACGACGACGGTCTTGATGCCCAGCTCGCGGCACGCGCGCTGGATGCGCAGCGCGATTTCGCCGCGGTTGGCGATGAGGACTTTTCCGAACATGGCGGAACGCCCCTTAGCCGATGATGAAGAGAGGTTCGCCGTATTCGACCGGCTGGCCGTTCTCGACCAGGATGGCCTTGACGACGCCGGCGCAGTCGGACTCGATCTCGTTGAGCAGCTTCATCGCTTCGATGATGCACAGCGTCTGGCCTTCCTTGACCGTCGCGCCGACTTCGATGAAGGGCTCGGCGCCGGGGCTGGCGGCGCGGTAGAAGGTGCCGACCATTGGCGCCTTGACGATCTGCCCTTCCGGCAGCTCGGGCTCGGCGGCGGCCGGTGCGGCGGCTGCCGGAGCGGCGAGCGGCGCCGGCGCGGCGGCCGGCAGCATATAGGTTTGCGGCGCGGCGGCGACGGTGCCGTGCTTGACGATGCGAACCTTTTCCTCGCCTTCGGTCACTTCGAGTTCGGTGATGCCGGATTCCTCGACGAGATCGATCAGCTTCTTGAGTTTGCGCAGATCCATGAATTTTCTCCCTCTAAATTTGTTTGGCCGCCGGAACGCGGGGTACAGGCGGCGAGCGAAACCGGCCGGAGGCGTGACGCTAGGGCGTTTCCTTACCCGCGGGGTTTCAGTCCGTGTTGAGTTTGCTCAGCAGATACTCGAGCGCGAGCAGATAGCCCTCGCTGCCGAGACCGGTGATGACGCCGACCGCCAGATCCGAGAAGTAGGAGTGGTGGCGGAAGGACTCGCGCGCATGCACGTTGGAAAGATGGACTTCGATGAAAGGTATGCCGATGGCCGCCATGGCGTCGCGCAGCGCCACGCTGGTATGCGTGTAGGCGGCCGGATTGATGATGATGTAACGCACGCCCTGGTCGCGGGCGGCGTGGATGCGCTCGATCAGAGCGCCCTCGTGATTGCTCTGGAAGGTTTCCAGCTCGACACCGGCCGCCTCGGCCCGGCGGGCCAAAGCGAGATTGATGTCGGCGAGCGTCGTCGAGCCGTAGTGATTCGGCTCGCGGCTGCCCAGCAGGTTGAGGTTCGGTCCGTGCAGAACCAGAAGTCTGGCCGCTTGCGCGGCTGTTTTTGATTCCGACGAAGCCGATTTTTGCTTCTTCATGTCGGCAAGTTTGCCGTAATTCGCAGCAATTTGTCTAGCGGCGCGCTATCGAAGCGGCGGCGCTTCCGTGCCCAGCTTCGTCAATTCCTGCGCCAGTTCCTGTTCGGACAAGGCGCCCAGGCGGGCGAAGCGGGGCTTGCCGGAAGGGTCGAGCAGCAGCGTGTAAGGTAGCGCCAGGCGCGCATTGCCGAGCTGGCGGGCCAGTTCGCCGCCGTCCGGGCCGCCGATCAGGAGCGGGTAGGAGACCGGGAACTGTCTGGCGTAGTCGCGTACGCTATCGGCGTTATCGAGCGCGATGCCGACAAATTGGACGCCGTTTGCTGCATATTTGCTTTGCATGCGCGAAAAGGCCGGCATTTCCTCGCGGCACGGCGGGCACCAGGTGGCCCAGAAATTGACGACCAGGGTTTTGCCCTGCCACTGCGCGAAGGGCTGCGGCTTGCCGGTCGGGTCGTCGAGCTGCGTGGCGAACAGGCGGGCGACGTGCTCCGGGGTGATGTCCGGAGCCTGGTTCTGCGCCTCCTGCCGCAGGCCGGCGTAGATGCCGGCGGCCAGCGCGGCGGCCGCGACGACGGCGCCGATCAGGAACGTTCTCAGCCGGGGCATGGCGAGTCGCCGCGGCGCGGCGCGGCGAGCAGTTCGAGCACGGCGTCTAGGCGGGCGCGCTCGCGGATGCGCCCGTCGCGCGTTTTCAGTGCGATGCGTTCGATTTGCGGTGGATAGACGACCAGATTGGCGACGATGCCCGTATCCGCTGCGTCGGCCTGTACGCTCAGCACGGCTTCGGCGCGATCGGTGCGCGGGACGCTGTGCGCGTAGTCGATATGCTTGTTGAGCAGGAAAATTTCGACGTCCTTCGCGCTGTCGGCGAAGAGCTGGATGTCGATTTCGGCATAGCGGCCGGCCGTTCCGTCGAGCACCGAGCCGGTCAGGTAAGGGTTGAATCGCTGCAATATGGCCATCAGATCGGCGGCTTTTTGCCGAAGATGAGCGATTCTCGCGTTCTGTTCGTCGTCCTGGAACAGGCGCTGGTAGGTGCGCAACTCGGCTTCGATCTCGGCGTTGTCCGGCATCCGGGTGCCGTCCGGCAGGCCGAGGCTGCGCGCCGCCTTGCGCTTGGCGAAGGCGAAGTCGGCGATGCCGTCTTCGGCCATCAGGCGGGCGGCGGCGCTGGCGATGCGGCTGCGCTGCGAGTCGAGCGTTTTGTGGTGGGGCGGGTGCTGGAGGTGTTCGTGCCGGCGGGTCATGGCGATGGGCTCCGGTGGGTGGGGCGGAGTTACAATCGGGCCTGCTCGGATCATTCTAACTTGGATTTATTGCATGCATATTCACATCCTCGGCATCTGCGGCACCTTCATGGGCGGCATCGCGCAACTGGCGCGCGCCAGCGGGCATCGCGTCACCGGCTGCGATACCGGCGTCTACCCGCCGATGAGCACGCAGCTTGAGGCGGCGGGCATCGAGCTGGTCGAGGGGTATGGTGTCGAGCAACTGGCGCTGGCGCCCGACGTCTTCGTCGTCGGCAACGCGATTTCGCGCGGCAATCCGCTGCTCGAGGAGATTCTCGACCGCGGGCTGCCCTACGTTTCGGGGCCGCAGTGGCTGGCCGACAACGTGCTGCGAGGGCGCTGGGTGCTGGCCGTGGCCGGCACGCACGGGAAGACGACGACGACTTCGATGTTGGCGTGGATACTCGAGGACGCCGGCCTGAGTCCCGGCTTCCTGGTCGGCGGCGTGCCGATGAACTTCGGTGTTTCGGCGCGATTGTCGGGGAAAATAAGCGATTCTCCGTTCTTCGTGATCGAAGCGGACGAGTACGATACGGCCTTCTGCGACAAGCGCTCGAAGTTCATCCATTACCGTCCGCGCACCGCCGTCCTGAATAACCTCGAGTTCGATCATGCGGATATCTTCTCCGATCTGGCAGCTATCGAGACGCAATTCCATCATTTAGTGCGCACTCTCCCGCGCAACGGGCTGGTCGTTTCCAATGCACGCGAGGCCAGCCTCGACCGCGTTCTCGAGCGCGGCTGCTGGACGCCGGTCGAGCGTTTCAACGCGGCCGACGGCTGGCGCATCGAAGGCGACGATGCGGACGGGGCGCTGCGTCTCTTCCGCGGCGGCGAACTCGTCGGCAGCGCGCGCTGGGAGCTGAGCGGCGAGCACAACCGCGCCAACGCCCTGGCCGCTCTGCTCGCCGCGCGCCACGTCGGCGTGCCGTTCGACAAGGGACTCGAAGCGCTGTCGCGCTTCGCCAACGTCAAGCGGCGCATGGAGTTGCGCGGCGTCGCCGATGGCGTCGCGGTTTACGACGACTTCGCGCATCATCCGACGGCGATTGCGACGACGGTCGCCGGCTTGCGTCGCAAGATGGGAAGCAATGCAGCTTCCGGGCGCATCCTCGCCGTGCTCGAACCGCGCTCGAACACGATGAAGCTCGGCGTCATGAAGGCGCTGTTGCCGGGCAGCCTCGCCGAGACCGACCGCGTCTTCTGCTACGCGGCCAATCTCGGCTGGGACGCGGCCGAGGCGCTTGCGCCGCTCGGCGCGAAGGCCGTCGTCGAGGACGATCTGGCGCGCCTCGTCGATGCCGTCGTCGCGGCGGCGCAGCCCGGCGATCAGGTACTGGTGATGAGCAACGGCGGCTTCGGCGGCATCCACGACAAGCTCCTCGTCGCGCTGAACGCGCGCGCCGCCTGAGTTTCTTTCGTGTTCGGCGCAGGGCGGCCGCTTCCCCGGCCGCCTTTTTTCATTTCCATAGACGGAAATTGAGCGCCAGCGTCACCGCCAGCAGGAGCGCGGCGCCGGCGTTGTGCGCGACGGCGAGCGGCAGCGGCAGCGCGAACACGACGTTGGCGATGCCGAGCGCGATCTGCGCGAGCAGCGCCGCGCCGAGCAGCCGTCCCCAGGCGCGCCACGGTGCCCGGCGCTGCAGGACGAGCGCCAGCGCGCCGGCGACGAGGAGGACGAGCAGCGCGCCGACCCGGTGCGTCCAGTGGATCGCGGTCAGCGCGGCGTTCGAGAGTAGCGCGCCGTCGGCCGTCTGCCCTAGTTCGCGGCGCAGGTGGAAGGCGTGCGCGAAATCCATTTCCGGCAGCCAGACGCCCTGGCAGGTCGGGAAATCGGGGCAGGCGAGCGCCGCGTAGTTGCTGCTCACCCAGCCGCCGAGCGCGATCTGCGCGATCACGGCGAGCAGGGCCGCGCCGCCGAGCAGGCGCAGTCCGCGCTCCGGCGCGGCGTCGCCGCCCAGCGTCTGGCGCAGCAGCAGCCAGAGCAGTAGGGCCAGCGTCGTCATGCCGCCGAGCAGATGCGCGCTGACGATCGCCGGCTTGAGCAGCAGCGTCACCGTCCACATGCCGAGTGCCGCCTGGAAGGCGACGACGCCGAGCAGCGCGCTCGGCAGCAGCGGCGACTGGCGCAGTTCGCGCCGGTGGCGCCAGGCGAGCAGCGCGATGCCGGCGATCAGCACGCCGAGCGTGCCGGCGAAGTAGCGGTGCGCCATCTCCTTCCACGCCTTGGGCGTTTCGACCGGCCGCTCCGGGAAGGCGCGCGCGGCGGCCGCGTGCTCGTGCGCTTCGTCCGGCACGCCGAGCAGGTGGCCGTAGCAACCCGGCCAGTCCGGGCAGCCGAGACCTGCATCGGACAGGCGCACGTAGGCGCCGAGCGCGACGACGGCGAAGGCGAGCACGGTGGCGAGCAGGATGAGCGGGCGGTAGAAGCGCATTTTTGCTATCGGGCCGGTTTTCGCTGCCGATCGCTGCGCGTTCAGCGCAGAAAGTGGTCGGCGAGCAGCGCCGCGAAGAGTAAGGTCAGGTAGATGATCGACCAGCGGAAGGTACGCCGCGCCAGCGCGTCGCTGTAGCGCCGCCAGAGGGCGAAGGCGTAGGCCAGGAAGACGGCGTCGAGTGCGAGCGCGGCGGCGAGGTACCACGGCCCGCTCATGCCCAGCGTGTACGGCAGCGCGCTGGCGCCGCTCAGCATCACCACGTAGAGCAGGCTGTGCAGGCAGGTGAGGCGGACGCCGTGCGTCACCGGCAGCATCGGCAGGCCGGCCTTGGCGTACTCGTCGCGCCGGTAGCAGGCGAGCGCCCAGAAGTGCGGCGGCGTCCAGATGAAGACGATCAGGAAGAGGACCAGCGCCTCCGGACCGACGCCGCCGGTCATCGCCGACCACCCGAGCAGCGGCGGCATGGCCCCCGAGGCGCCGCCGATCACGATGTTCATCGGCGTCGCCGGCTTGAGGACGATGGTGTAGATCACCGCGTAGCCGAGGAAGGTCGCCAGCGTCAGCCACATGGTCAGCGGATTGACGAGCGCGTGCAGCAGCCACAGGCCGCTGCCGCCGACCAGTCCGGCGAGCGCCAGCGTCTCGCCGGTCGAAACTTCGCCGCGCGCCGTCGGGCGTGCGCGCGTGCGCGCCATGCGGGCATCGATGCGCTGCTCGACGAGACAGTTGATCGCGGCCGCCGCGCCGGCGACCAGCGCGATGCCGAGCGAGGCGGCGAGGAACAGGCCGAGGGGCGGGAAGGCCGGCGTGGCGAGAAACATGCCGATCATCGCGGTAAATACGATCAGCGTATTGACGCGCGGCTTGCACAGCTCGAAGAAGGCCGCCAGCCGCTGGCCCAAGGTTTTGCCCGGTGCGCGAGTGAGGGTGGACATGGCGGGTCTCCTTGGCGTGCTGGGTCAGCCGACCCAGGAATATTTGAGCAGGCGCTCGAGGTCTTTGCGCACGTGCGTCGGATCGACGCCCGGCGCGTAGCGCATCATCGCGTTGCCGAGCGGGTCGACGAGGTAGAGACGGTAGTGCGAACCGTCCAGCGCGGCGCGCCAGTCGTTCGCCGCGGCGCCTTCGGGCGGCACGGCGACGACGAGGTCGGGATACTGTCGCCGCAGTTCCGGCAGCGCCGGGTCGCGCGCCGCGCCGGCGCCCAGCCAGACGCGGCGCAGGCGGCCCATCTCCTTGTTCTGCGCCACCTGGATCTGACGCATCAGATGCAACTGGCGCAGGCAGTCTGCGTCGCACGGGCCGTCGCCGGCCAGCACGAGCAGCCATCTGCCGCGCAGTTCGGCGGTCGGCAGCGGGCGGCCGTCGGCTTCGTGCAGGCCGTTCTCGGGCAACGGTCGGGGCGGTTGGATCAGTTCGCCGTGGTTGCCGGTGTGCGCCGGCCGCCACTCGAACCGGTACAGCGCGAAAGCGACGACGAAGGGCATGGCGAGCAGGAGGCTCGCCAGCAGCACGGCGCGGCGGCCGGAGGCGCGCGGGGGCGGGGAGGCGGTCGTCGGTGCGTTCATGGGCGGCGGAAATTGACGAAGAGCCAGATCAGGACGGTGGTTGCGGCGAAGCTCCACCACTGCAGCGCATAGCCGAGGTGGCGCTCGATGCGCTCGTCGGGGCGCGGCCATTCGCGCGCGAAGCCGCCGCCGGCGCTGTCCGGCGCCATCTGGACGACGATCGGCTGCAGCGTGAAAGGGTTCGCCCCGTCCGCCCCGTCCGCTTCGAGGGCTTCAACGACCGCCCGGTAGCGCGCGAGATCGAGGTTCTGCCAGACGGGCTGCCACTGCGTTTCCGCCCCGGCGGCGTTGCCGGCGTCGGCGCCCAGCGTGAAGAAACGGGTGCTCGGGACGATCGCCGTCCCCGAGATTTCAATCTGGCCGGCCGGCGTGTCGATGACGGGCACCCGGCTGTGCTCGGGCAGCGCCGGAATCCAGCCGCGGTTGATCAGCACCCGCGTCGTACCGCCCTCGATGCGCAGCGGCGTCAGCACGTGGTAGCCGGCGCGTTCGCGGTGGATGCGGTTGTCGATCAGGATCTGCCGTCGCGGTTCCCAGACGCCGCGCACGACGATCCGGCGGTAGCGCAGCGTTTCGGCGTCGACCGGCGTCGCGGCCAGTTGCACGGGCGCTTCGGCGCTGCGCGTGTCGAGCAGCGCCTGCCGGTCGCCTTTGACGCCGGCCTTTCCCCATTGCCACTGGCCGAGCGCGACGAAGAGCGGGACGAGCAGGACGGCGGCCAGCGTCGGCAGCGGGCGGGGCGCGAAGCGCCGGCCGACGTGTCTGTGCGCACCGCCGCCGGCGTTTGCCTCGGCCGATCCGGCACGCGCATAATCGGCCTGCCCTGCCCGGGGTTTCGCGCTGGAGTCCGCCATGTTCAAGCTCGTCATCGTTCTCGTGTTGATCGGCATCGTCGGCAGCCTGCTCTCCGGCCTCTTCTTCCTCTACCGCGACCACGGCGCCGGCGCGCGCACCGTCAAGGCGCTGACCCTGCGCGTTGCCCTCTCGATCGGGCTCTTCCTGCTGCTTCTGGCCGGCCATTTCATGGGCGTGCTCCCCGGCTACAGCCAGTAGACGAAGACGAAGAGGCCGAGCCAGACCACGTCGACGAAGTGCCAGTACCAGGCGACGCCCTCGAAGGCGAAGTGGCGCTCGGCGTTGAAGTGTCCCTTCAGGCAGCGTCCATAGACGACCGTCAGCATGATCGCGCCGAGCGTGACGTGGAATCCGTGGAAGCCGGTAAGCAGGAAGAAGGTCGCGCCATAGACGCCGGCGCCCAGCGTCAGTCCGAGCTCGCTGTAGGCGTGGTGGTACTCCCAGATCTGGAAGCCCATGAAGGCGGCGCCGAGCAGGATGGTCGCCAGCAGGCCCAGCTTGAGCTGGCTGCGCCGGTTCTGCAGCATGCCCCAGTGCGCCCAGGTGAGCGTCGCGCCCGAGGTGAGCAGCAGCGCGGTGTTGAGCGCCGGAATGCCCCACGCGCCCATCGGCGTGAAGCTCGCGCCCTGCGGGCCGGCCGACGGCCAGCCGCCGGTGAAGCCGGGCCACAGCGTGAAGGCCGGGTCCATGCCGGCGAGCGCCGGCACCGAGAGCACGCGCACGTAGAACAGCGCGCCGAAGAAGGCCGCGAAGAAGGCGACCTCGGAGGCGATGAACCAGATCATGCCGTGGCGGAAGGACTTGTCCTCCCAGTCGCCGTAGGCGCCGCGCTGGTTCTCGGCGATGACGCGGCCGAACCAGTTGAACATCACGTAGACGATGACGCCGACGCCGCCGAGCATGATCCACGGGCCGGGCGCGTAGTCGTGCATCTTCAGGACGAAGCCGAGCGCCAGCAGGAACATCCCGCCGGACAGCATGAACGGATAGAGACTGGGCTGCGGCACGTAGTAGTGCGTGGCTGGTGTGCTGGGTGTTGTGCTGTGCGGGCTGTTCATCGGGCGCTCCCGGTCGCCGCGGCCGACTCGGCGACGTTGAAGAATGCGTAGGACAGGGTGATGGTGCGGATGTCGGCGTCGATCTCCGGCTTGACGATGAAGGTGAGCGGCATCTCGCGCGTTTCGCCGGGCGCCAGCGTCTGCTGCTTGAAGCAGAAGCAGTCGAGCTTCTCGAAGTGCTGCGCGGCCTGCCCCGGCGACACGCTGGGAACGGCCTGGCCGACGATGGCGGTGGACGAGCTGTTGTGCACGAGGAAAATCGCCTGGTGCAACTCGCCCGGATGCAGGTCGAGGCGGCCGGTCAGCGGGCGCATTTCCCAGGGCAGGCCGGGCATCACGGTGCCGGTGAATTCGACGGTGACGATGCGGTTGCGGTCGATGCGCGAGGCGGGCGCCGCCGCGGCCCCGGCCGCCGTCGGTGCGTTGAGCCCGCCGACGCCGATCTTCGTGGCGGTCTTGCCGTTCAGCCCGGTCGCTTCGCAGAACACGTTGTAGAGCGGCACCAGCGCGAAGCCGAAGGCGAAGGCGGCGGCCACCAGCGCGAGCAGCTTGACGATCAGCCGGCGGTGGTCGGGCGGCGAGCGCAGAGGAGGCTGGGCGGTGGTCATGGCGGTCGCGCCTAGCGCTTGACGAAGAGGCCGAGCAGGTAAAGGGCGACGACCGCGGCGCCGAGCGCCCAGGCGAGGCGGCGGCTGGCGGCGCGGCGGCGGGCGAGTTCTTCGGGCGCGAACATGGCGGCTTCCTCCTCGGAGTTCATTTGACCACCGGCTGGACTTCCCAGGAGTGGTGCGGCGGCGGCGACGAGAGCTCCCATTCGAGCCCCTGCGCGCCTTCCCACACGCGCTCGTCGGCGCGCGGCAGGCCGTTGCGCGCGCCGCGGATCGACTTGACGACGTTCCACGCGAAGATCAGCTGCGACAGGCCGAGGATGAAGGCGCCGACCGTCGAGATGGCGTTGAACTCGGCGAACTGCAGCGCGTAGTCCGGGATGCGGCGCGGCATCCCCGCCAGCCCGAGGAAGAACTGCGGCATGAAGGTCAGGTTGAACGAGATCACGGTCAGCCAGAAGTGCGCCTTGCCGAGCCGCTCGTCGAACATGTGGCCGGTCCATTTCGGCAGCCAGTAGTAGGCGCCGGTCATCACGCCCATGATGCCGCCGGCGAACAGCGCGTAGTGGAAGTGGGCGACGACGAAGTAGCTGTGGTGGTACTGGGCGTCGGCCGCGACGTCGGCGAGCACCAGCCCGGTCAGGCCGGCGATGCCGAACAGAACGATGAAGCCCTGCGCGAACAGCATCGGCGTCTCGAAGCTCATGGCGCCGCGCCACATGGTCGCGATCCAGCAGTAGAAGAGCACGGCCAGCGGCAGCGAAATGGCCATCGTGCTGTACATGAAGTAGAGCAGCGCCGGCACCGGCAGGCCGGCGGTGAAGAAGTGGTGCGCCCAGACGACGACGGCGAGCACGCCGATGGCGATGAAGGAATAGACCTGCGCCTTGTAGCCGTACACCGGCTTGCGGCTGAAGGTCGCGAGCACGTGCGGCATCAGCCCCCAGACCGGGAGCAGCAGGATGTACACCTCGGGGTGGCCGAAGAACCAGAACAGGTGCTGGAAGAGGATGGGGTCGCCGCCGCCCGCCGCGTTGAAGAAGCTGGTGCCGAAGTGGCGGTCGGTGAGCAGCATCGTCACCGCGCCGGCCAGCACCGGAATGGTGGCGATCAGCAGGAAGGCGGTGACCAGCCAGCCCCAGCAGAAGAGCGGCAGCTTCATCATCGTCATGCCCGGCGCGCGCAGGTTGAAGATGGTGACGATGATGTTGATCGAACCGAGGATCGACGAGACGCCGAGGATGTGCACCGCGAAGATCGCGAAGTCGACGCCGATGCCGCCCTGCACCGAGAGCGGCGCGTAGAAGGTCCAGCCGGTCGCCAGCGCGCCGTCGCCGATGCCGAACACGGCCAGCGCGAAGGGCAGCATGAGCAGGACGGCGGCCGGCGGCAGCAGCCAGAAACCCCAGTTGTTGATGCGCGGCAGCGCCATGTCGGGCGCGCCGATCATCAGCGGGATCTGCCAGTTGGCGAAGCCGGTGGCGGCCGGCATCAGCGCCGCGAAGATCATCACCAGCGCGTGCACGCCGATCAGCTGGTTGAAGAACTCCGGCTGCATCAGCTGCAGGCCGGGCTGGAACAGCTCGGCGCGCACGGCGAGGATCATCGCGCCGCCGACGAAGAACATGAACAGCGAGAAGATCAGGTACATCGAGCCGATGTCCTTGTGGTTGGTCGTCATCAGCCAGCGCAGCAGGCCGTGCGGCGCGGCGTGCTGCGCCCCGTCCGTGTGCGCGTGCGGCGGAGCGGCGTCGTCGCTGCGGTCGAGGGAGCGTGCGGCGGGGTGGTCCTGGCTCATGGCAGCCTCCGTCTCGTGGGCGTTCGTGCGTGTTCGTGCGGATCCGTATGTGTCCGCGCGTCCTGCTCAGCGCAGGGCCTTGATCTGGGCGGGCTGGATCAGGTCTCCCGCGGCATTGCCGAAACTGTTGCGCTCGTAGGTGATGACGGCGGCCAGCTCGCTGTCCGACAAGGTGTTCCTGAATGCCTGCATCGCCGTTCTCGGCTTGCCGTTCAGCACGCGGTCCACGTGGCCGTCCGTGGGCGGCTTGCCGTCGGCGCCGAGCAGCGGCCCGCGCACGATCTTGCTGCCGGCCAGCGCCGGGAAGGCGGGCGGCAGCCCCTGCCCGGCCGGCTGGTGGCAGACCGAGCACTGCTTGGCGTACACCTCCTCGCCGGCGGCCATCAGTTCGGCCCGGCTCCAGGTCTTGCCGGCGCCGGCCACGCTGGCCGCCATCTCGCTCTTCTTCTTGTCGACCCAGGCCAGGTATTCAGGTTCCGGAACGGCATGCACGACGACCGGCATGAAGCCGTGATCCTTGCCGCACAGTTCGGCGCACTGACCGCGGTAGATGCCCGGTTCATCGATCCTGACCCAGGTTTCGCGCAGGAAGCCGGGGATCGCGTCGCGCTTGACGCCGAACTGCGGCACCCACCAGGTATGGATGACGTCGGTCGAGGTCAGCAGGATGCGCACCTTCTTGCCGACCGGCAGCACCACCGGGTTGTCGACCTCGAGCAGATAGTGCTCGCCCTTGGCTTCGCGGTTGGCGATCTGTTCGCGCGGCGTGCTCAGGGTGCTGACGTACCTGATTCCCGACTCCGGGTACTCGTACTGCCACTTCCACTGCATTCCGGTGACCTTGAGCACCATGTCGGCGCGAGTCCGCGTGTCCTCCATGTCGACCACCGCGTGATAGGCCGGAATGCCCATCAGCACGTAGTCGACGAAGAGCAGGATGGCGAAGGGAACGAGCGCCCAGAGCCACTGCACGGTGCCGGTCGGCCCGGAAAACCTGGCGGGCGTGTGGCCGACGCTTTTCCGGTGCCTGATCATCGAATAGATCATGATCGCGAACACCACCACGAACATGACGGTGATGATGGTCATGAACTGGTTGTGGATGTTCAGCGTGTCGCGCGCGATCGGCGTGACGGGGGGCGGGAAGTTCCAGCGGTAGTCGGCGGCGGCGGGAAGCGGAAACAGCGCCGCGAACGAAACGGACAGAGAGGCGGGCAGGAAGGCGGTTGCAAGGGCCGCGAGGGCCGGGCGCGGGCGGGAGCGGAGCGGCATCTTCAAGATTCCTCCTGCGATAACTTCGCTGCCGGCCCCGGCCTTTATTTTCCGGCGGGTACCGATTCTCCCTGGGTGACGCGCTCCCTGTGTTTTTTTGTTTGACCCGGCGGAACCCGCGAGCGGGTCTGCTAGGATTTGACATAGGTCAACGTTTATTGATTTTGAGTCTAGCACGGACGGCATATTTTTTTGCAAGCGCCGTTTGCAACTTTCTGATTCCATTATATTTTTCAGGGTCTTTTTTGATGCGTCGCAACAATCTCCGTAAGCGCCGCTTGCCGCGCTTTTCCGGAGTGCAGGCGGTCGCGGGAGGGCGTTTCATGCTGCGCAAAGTGATCGTTCTGGCCTGTCTCGGCGCGTTGCTCGCCTGCACCCCGGAGGCGCCGCCGCAGATGCGCAACAGCGACATCACCGGCGCCGACTTCGGGCGCCGGCTGGCGCTTACCGATCACACGGGGAAGGCGCGCACGCTTGAGGATTTTCGCGGCCAGGCGGTGATCCTCTTCTTCGGCTACACGGCCTGCCCCGACGTCTGCCCGACGGCGCTCGCCAAGTTCGCCGCGACGCGCAAGCAGCTCGGTGACGATGCGGCGCGCGTGCAGGTGCTGTTCGTCACGCTCGATCCCGAGCGCGACACTCCGGCGCAACTGGCCGCCTACGTGCCGTGGTTCGATCCGTCCTTCATCGGCCTGTACGGGGACGCGGCGGCGACGGCGGCGGCGGCGCGCGAATTCAAGATCGTCTACACGCGGCAGGCGTCCGGCGGCCTCGGCTACGTGCTCGACCACAGCGCCGGCGCCTACGTCTTCGACCCGGCCGGGCGCCTGCGCCTGTACGTGCGCGACGACGCGCCGGTGGACGCCATCGTTGCCGATCTCAAGGTTCTGCTCGCGGGGAGGTAGGGCGCCCCGCGCCGGAGGGGCGGGAGCACGGAAACTCGCGCTGCGCCGGTGCGCTGGATCGGGATGCGAATCGGGACGTGAATCGGGCTGCGATGCGGGCTGCGGAGCGGTGCCCGGAGCGGAGGGTTGCGGATAGCCCGGAGGCAACGAAAAAGCCGGGCGTCTTGCGACGCCCGGCTTCGTTTCTCCGGCGCTGGTGCGCCGCGGCTTGCGGTTTCGGTGCCTACACCGCGCCGGCCAGCGCGGCGCGCATCTTCTGCATGGCCTTGGCTTCGATCTGGCGGATGCGTTCGGCCGAAACGCCGAACTCGGCGGCCAGCTCGTGCAGCGTCGCCGCCTCACCCTCGTTCAGCCAGCGCGCCTCGACGATGCGCCGGCTGCGTTCGTCGAGGTCGGCCAGCGCGGCGTGCAGCCCCTCGCCGTGCAACTGTGCGCGGCTGCGCGCTTCGAGCACGCGGGTCGGCTCGCTGTTGCTGTCGGCCAGATAGGCGATCGGCGCGAAGGCGTCGTCGTCATCGTCGTTCGTTTCGAGCGCCAGATCGTGGCCGGAGAGGCGAATCTCCATTTCGACCACTTCTTCCGGCTTGACCGACAGGCGATGCGACACGTCGGCGACCTGCGCCGGGCTGAGCGCCTCGCTGCCTGGCTTCATGCCGCGCAGGTTGAAGAAGAGCTTGCGCTGCGCCTTGGTTGTCGCGACCTTGACCATGCGCCAGTTCTTCAGCACGTATTCGTGGATTTCGGCCTTGATCCAGTGCATGGCGAACGACACCAGGCGCACGCCGCGCTCCGGGTCGAAGCGTTTCACCGCCTTCATCAGGCCGATATTGCCTTCCTGGATCAGGTCGGCGTGCGGCAGGCCGTAGCCCAAGTAGCCGCGCGCGATCGAGATCACCAGCCGCAGGTGCGAAAGCACCAATTGACGGGCGGCATCAAGGTCTTCCTCGTCGCGCAGGCGGGTGGCCAGCCGGAACTCTTCCTCCTCCGTCAGGAGCGGAAAGCGGTTCGCCGCCTGGATGTAGGCATCGATGTTGCCGACAGCAGAGGGCATCGGGAAAGCCAGAGCTTGCGTCATGGAATGTATCCTCCTTGCGAGTTTCCGGAATCATTTTAGCACTCGCTGCAAGAGAGTGCTAAATGCGGGAAAAGTTCGCTCCGGGACGACGGCGACGGGCGCTTTGTGCGTCAGCGAACAGATGCCCGCGCGCCAGCATCCGATGCTCCGGGAGCGCCTTGCAGAGCGTGTCGTCGTTGCAGGCGGCGCGACCGGAAGCGGCAAGCGGTTCGGAGCCTCAGCGCCTCCCGCTGCCGCGATTCCGGGACTGCGCGGGCGTGCCGACAACCCCGGACGGAGCGCTTGCGAAACGCCCCCAGGTCGTCTGTGATCGTCCGCGCGGGATGCCGTCAATCCACCTCGAAAGGAAAATCATGAACGCCGTGCCCCCGATCCGCCCCGCCCTGCCGCGGGCTTTTCTCGCCGCCGGCGCGCTCGCGCTGGCCCTCTGCGCCGGCGCGGCAGCGGCCGACGAGTTGAAATTCAAATTGTCCGGCGATATGGAAGTGCCGCCGGTCGCCACGCAGGCCGCGGGCAACGCGAAGATCACCATCGACAAGGATATGGCCGTCAGCGGCGAGGTCATGACCTCCGGGATCGCCGCGACGATGGCGCACATCCATCGCGGCAAGGCCGGAAGCAACGGGCCGGTGATCATTCCCCTGAGCAAGAGCGGCGACAACGCCTGGGCGGTGCCGGCCGGCGCCAGGCTGAGCGCCGCCGAGTACAAGGCTTACATGGAAGATGAACTGTACGTCAACGTGCATAGTGCCGCGCATCCGGGCGGGGAAATCCGCGGGCAGCTGATGCCGCGCAAGGCGGCGATGGGCAAATAGGTCACGCCGCTTTCCCTCCTCTTTCGAGGGCGCCAACGAGGTTTCAGTTTGCAGAGTGCGATTGGTGGCGCGGAATCCGGACGTTATGGAACCGTCTGCCTGTCGCGCCATCTCCCGTTCCGCGGCTCGGATACCGAAGCGCGGCATCGGCCGGGATCAGCTGCGGCACGTAGCCGGCGATGCTGGCCGTGCCGGACGTCGCGTCGAGCAGGGGCGTCGGAATCTTGATCGTCGTGCTCTTGCCGGCGCCGTTCGGCCCGAGCGGGCCGAACATCCTGCCGCGCGCTACCTCAAGGCTGAGCCGGTCGAGCACCGTGAAGCGATCGAAGCGCTTGCTCAGTTCCGCCGCTGCGATGGCAATGGGTTCGGGGGCTGCGCCCATTCCTTCATGCGAGCGCCGTGCAGTGTGCGCGGGACCTGCCTTTGCGGTGCGGCGAAGGTTGCTTGCGGACGCACCTTTTTGGTGCCGAAAGATGCTCTTGCCATTCGCCGGGGGGGCGGCAAGAATGCAGAAGCGCACGATGCCTCCGGGGTTCGGGCGCGCCGACCCGCCCGCAATCAACCCCTGGCCCGCCATGACCGTACGCTCGATCCGCCGCAGCCTCGTCGTCCGCAGCTTCCTGCAGATTCTGCTGGTGCTCGTGCTGTTCGCCGGCAGCGCCTACCTCCTGGTCACGGCGCCGACCATCGCCAAGCTGGCCGACGCGCAGATGGGGCAGGCCTCCGAGCAGCTCAAGGCGCGCGTGCAGCGCCTGCTGCAGAGCGTCGAAATCACCCTCAACACTGGCCGCAGCTGGGGCGAACAGGGCAGCCTGGAGCACGACGAGCTGCTGCGCTTCAACGAGTTCTTCTTCCCCGTGATCGCCAATCATCCGGAAATCTCGTCGGTCATCTTCGCCCACGAGAGCGGGCGTGAAATCCTGCTGCTGCAGACCGCCGAGCAAAAATGGGTGAATCGCATCAGCGACCCGGCGCGCTGGGGGCGGCAAAGTTGGTGGATCACCTGGACGCGCGAGCGGAAGATCGAATCGGTTGAGATGCGCGAACTCGGCTACGACGCGCGCACCCGCCCCTGGTTCAAGGCCGCGCAGGCGCTGCCGGAGGACGGTGCGATCGCGTGGACGGCGCCCTACGTCTTCTTCACCACGAAGGAGCCGGGCGTCACCGTCGCCTCGCGCTGGCGCGGCGCCGACGGCAGCCGCTACATCCTGGCGCACGACGTGAAGCTGCTCGACCTGTCGCATTTCACCGCCCAGCAGACGCCGGGCCGGACCGGCATCGCGGCCATCGTCGACGACGCCGGCCGGGTGCTCGCCGTGCCGCGCGACCCGCGCTTCATCAGCGATGCCGAAATCAAGGAGGCAATCCTGAAGAATACGGGGACGATCGGTGTGCCGGTTCTCGACGAAGCGATCCGTCTCTGGCGCGCCGGCGGCAGCGCCGATCGCCGTCTGGCCGAGTTCCGGCAGGACGGCGCCCACTGGTACAGCCTGTTCCGGCGCATCAGCATCGGCGGGCAGCCCTTCTGGCTGGCGGTTCTCGCGCCGCAGTCGGATTTCATTCCCGGCGCAGCCACCGATCTCTACCTGCTGCTGGCGCTGGCCGGCCTTTCGCTGCTCGTCGGCGTGATCGCCGCCGCGCGTCTGGCCGCGCGTTTCAGCCGGCCGCTCGAACAGCTGGCGGCGGAGAGCGCCCGCATCGGCCGCCTCGAACTGGCCGCGCCGGTCTCGGTCGCCGCGCCGTGGAGCGAAATCGGCGAACTGGCGTGCGCGCAGGAAGGCATGCGCGAAGCGCTGCTGCGGCAGACTGCGGCGCTCGAGGAGTCGAACAGCACGCTTGAGGCGCGCGTCGCCGAACGGACGGGGGAGCTGGAGAGGGCCAAGTCCGCCGCCGAGTGGTCGCGCCGCCTTCTGCTCGAAATGGCCGATTCGCTGCCCTGCGCCATCTTCCGCTACGAAGTTGCGCCGGACGGCAAGGGCGCCTTCCGCTTCGTCAGCCGCAAGGCCGGCGAGGTCTGGGGCGTCACCCAGCGCGACACGCTGGCGCTCGACGAACTGCGCTGGGAACGCGTGCATCCGGAGGACCGCGCCGAGTACCGCGAGCGCATCGCGCGGACGCTCGCCGAGCACGGCAACGCCGATACCGTCTGCCGCGTCATCGACGCCGCCGGCGAGGTTCGCTGGATCGAGACGCGCTCGGTGTTCCAGACCCTGCCCGACGGCGGCCTGGCGTGGAACGGCTACTGGCTCGACGTGACCGAGCGCAAGCAGGCCGAGGCCGCGCTCAGGGAAACCGAGGGCTGGTATCGCGCCATCCTCGAATCGGCGCCGGTCGGGCTGCTGGTGGTCGATGCCGACGGCTCGGTGTCGCTGGTCAACCGGCAGGTGCAGCAGCTCTTCGGCTACGCGCCGGAAGAACTGGTCGGCCGTCCGGTCGGGAAGCTGCTGCCGGAAGAGGCGCCGGCGCTGCGTCCCGAGCGCGTCGCCGATTTCTTCGCCGCGCCGCGCGCGACGGCGATGGGCAAGGGCCGCCGCGCCGAATCGCGGCGCAAGGACGGCAGCCTCTTTCCGGTCGAGGTCGGCCTCTCGCCGCTGCCCCGGCGCGAGGGGCGCCCGCCGCAGGTTGCCGTCACCGTGGTCGACATCACGCTGCGCCGGCAGCAGGAGGCGGCGCTGCGGCAGGCCAAGGAAGCGGCCGAGGAGGCGACGCGCATGAAGTCGGACTTCCTCGCCAACATGAGCCACGAAATCCGCACGCCGATGAACGCCATCATCGGGCTCTCGCACCTGCTCCTGAAAGGCGAGGCGAGCGCCCGCCAGCGCGACACCCTGCTCAAGATCCAGCAGTCCGGCCAGCACCTGCTCGGCATCATCAACGACATCCTCGACTTTTCGAAGATCGAGGCCGGACGGCTCAGCGTCGAGCGCACCGTGCTCGAACTGGAGAAGGTACTTGACAACGTCGCCAACCTGATTGCCGACAAGAGCGCCGCCAAGGGACTGGAACTGGTCTTCGACGTCGCGCCCGACGTGCCGCGCTACCTGCTCGGCGACCCGCTGCGCCTGGGCCAGATCCTGATCAATTACGCCAATAACGCGGTGAAGTTCACCGAGCGGGGTGAAATCCTCATCGAGGTGCGCGTGCTGGACAAGGGGCCGGAAGCGGCGCCGGAAACCGCCCGGGAAGCGGGCGGGGAAGCGGGCGGGGAAGCTGCCGGGGCCGCCGCTCAGGCCGGCGGCCGGGAGAGTGATGCGGCGCAGGTGACGCTGCGCTTCGCCGTGCGCGATACCGGCATCGGTCTGCACGAGGAGCAGCGGGCGCGCCTGTTCCAGCCTTTCCAGCAGGCCGACAGCTCGACCACGCGCAAATACGGCGGCACCGGCCTCGGCCTGGCGATCTGCAAGAAGCTGGCCGAGCTGATGGGCGGCGAGGTCGGCGTCGACAGCGTGTTCGGCGCGGGCAGCACCTTCTGGTTCACCGCCCGCCTCGGCGTTGCGCCCGATCCCGTGCGCCGCCGGGTGCTGGCCGCCGACCTGCGCGGCAAGCCGGTGCTGGTGGTCGACGACAACCAGCATGCGCGCGTCGTGCTGGGCGAACTGCTGAGCGGCATGGGGTTCGCCGTGTCCGAGGCGGAGGACGGCCCGGCGGCGCTCGCGCGTCTGGCACAGGCCGCCGCCGCGGGAACGCCCTACGCGATCGTTTTCCTCGACTGGCAGATGCCCGGCATGGACGGCATCGAAGTCGTTCGCCGCCTGCGCGCGCAGGGCGATGCGCCGCTGCCGCATTGCGTCATGGTCACCGCCTACGGGCGCGAGGAAATGCTCAAGCAGGCGCGGACGGTCGGCATCGAAGACGTCCTGATCAAGCCGGTCAATAGTTCGCTGCTCTTCGATCTGCTCGGGCAGCTGCTCGACGCCGGCGGCGCCGCCGCTGCATCGCCGCCCGCCGGCGCGGCGCCGTTGCCCGCCGCGCCGGGCGTTCCCGGGCTGGCCTCGCTGGCCGGGGCGCGCATCCTGCTCGTCGAGGACAACGAGCTGAATCAGGAGGTGGCCGCCGAACTTCTGCGCGGCGAAGGCCTCGCGGTCGATCTCGCCGAACACGGAGGCATCGCGCTGGAGAAGCTGGCCGCGCGCGACTACGACTTCGTCCTGATGGACATGCAGATGCCGGTGATGGACGGTCTGGCGGCAACGCGGGCGATCCGCGCGCAGCCGCGGCTGGCCGATCTGCCGGTGCTGGCGATGACCGCCAACGTGATGGCCGGCGACCGCGAGCGCTGCCTGGCGGCGGGCATGAACGACCACGTCGCCAAGCCGATCGATCCTGCCGAACTCCAGGCCGCGCTGCGCAAATGGATCCGGCCGCGCGCCGGACTCGGGCGGCCGGCCGGCCCGCCGTCCGGCGCGGCGGGCGGCGCCCCGGCACAGGGCGAAGGCGGCAGCGGGCTGCGCGTCGCGCTCGCCGACGTGCCGGGCTTCGATGCGGCGGCGGGCCTGCGCCGCATGCTCGGCAAGGAGGCAAACTATCTGTCGTTGCTGCACCGCTTCGTCGCTGGGCAGCGGACGACGGCGGAGGCTTTGCATGCCGCGCTCGCCGCCGATGACTGGGAGGCCGTCGAGCACCTGGCGCACGGCACGCGCGGCGTCGCCGCCAATCTCGGCGCCACCGGCGTGGCGGCGTGCGCCGGTGAGCTCGAACGCGCGCTGCGCGAGCGGCGCCCGCGGGCCGAGCTCGAAGCGCCGTTTGCCGCTTTCGCCGCAGCGCTCGCGACGCTGCTCGATGCGCTCGAACGTCGTCTGCCGCCTTTGCCGCAGCCGTCCGCCGGCACGGAGGCGCTGCCGCCGGCCGAACGCGAAGCGTTCCGGCAGGTCGTCGCGCGGCTGGACGAACTGCTCGCCGACGACAATGCGGAAGCCTCCGATCTGCTCGCCGGGCATGCCGAGCTGCTGCGCGCCGGGCTCGGCGCCGCCTACGGCGAACTGCGGCGGGCTGTCGGCGATTTCGATTTCGAAGCGGCGCAGGCCGTCCTGCGAACCGCCCTGCGGGGGAGCTGAGCCATGCCCATGCCGTCCGGTTCCGCTGACAAAGCCACCGTGCTGGTGGTCGACGACACGCCCGACAACCTCGCGCTGATGTCCGCGTTGCTCAAGGAGCGCTACAAGGTCAAGGTGGCCAACGACGGGCCGCGCGCGCTGCGCATCGCCGCCGGCGAGCGGCCGCCGGATCTGATCCTGCTCGACATCATGATGCCCGGCATGGACGGCTACGAAGTCTGCCGCCGCCTCAAGGCGGCGCCGGCGACGCGCGAGATTCCCGTGATCTTCCTCACCGCCCGCGCGGGAACCGAGGACGAGGAGAGCGGCTTCGCGCTCGGCGCGGTCGATTACATCACCAAGCCGATCAGCCCGCCGATCGTTCTCGCGCGCGTCGAAACGCAGCTGCGCCTGAAGGCCAGCGCCGACTTCCTGCGCGACCAGAACGCCTTTCTCGAGCAGGAAGTGGCGTGCCGCACGCGCGAGGTGCAGGCGATCCAGGACGTGACCATTCTGGCCATGGCCTCGCTCGCCGAAACGCGCGACAACGAGACCGGCAAGCACATCCGCCGCACGCAGCTCTACGTGCGCACGCTGGCCGAACGCCTGCGCACGCACCCGCGCTTCGCCGCCTACCTGACGCCGGAGCAGATCGACGTACTCTTTAAATCGGCGCCGCTGCACGACATCGGCAAGGTCGGCATTCCCGACCATATCCTGCTCAAGCCGGGCCGCCTCGAGCCCGACGAACTGACGCTCATGAAGACGCACACGACGCTCGGGCGCGACGCCATCGAGCACGCCGAAGCGCAGCTCGGCATGCCGCTCGACTATCTCGCCTGCGCCAAGGAGATCGCCTACTGCCATCAGGAAAAATGGGACGGCACGGGCTATCCGCAAGGGCTGGCCGGCGACGCGATCCCGATCTCGGCGCGGCTGATGGCGCTCGCCGACGTCTATGACGCGCTGATCTGCCGCCGCGTCTATAAAAAAGCCATGTCGCACGAAGACGCTGTTGGCATAATCGTCGCGGGGCGGGGCACGCATTTCGATCCGGACGTGGTCGATGCCTTTCTCGGCGTCGTCGACGAATTCCGCTCGATCGCCCGGCTTTACGCCGAGGCGGCGGACGGGGCGCCGGAGGCCGTGCCGCCCGCGACGCTGTGAGCCAACGGGTGGCGGACGGCGGGCGCGGCGCAGAACAACGAAAAAGGGAGGCAAGGCGGCAATGATCGACCTGAGAAGGCGGCAGACGGTGCTGGTGGCCGACGACATGCCCGAGAACATCGAACTGCTGCGGGCGGCGCTTGAGCAGAGCTACATCGTCAAGGTCGCCAACAACGGCGAGAAGGTCCTGCGCATCGTCTATTCGGACACGCCGCCCGATCTCATCCTGCTCGACATCATGATGCCGGGACTTTCCGGGCACGAGGTCTGCCGCCGCCTCAAGGCCAACCCGGACCGGCGCAGGATTCCGGTGATCTTCGTCACCGCGATGGATGCGCTGGAGGACGAGCGTCTCGGCTTCGAGATCGGCGCCGTCGACTACATCACCAAACCGATCAGCCCGGCCATCGTGCAGGCACGCGTGTGCACGCACCTGGCGCTGTACGACCAGACGCGCGAACTCGAACGCATGGTCGAGCAGCGCACGCGCGAACTGATCGTTTCGCGCGGGCAGATCATCCGCCGCCTGGGGCGCGCCGCCGAATTCAAGGACAACGAAACCGGCAACCACGTCATCCGCATGAGCCACTACGCGCGCCTGGTCGGCGACGCGGCCGGCCTCGGCAGCACGGCGCTCGACATCCTGTTCAGCACCGCGCCGATGCACGACATCGGCAAGCTCGGCATTCCCGACAGAATCCTGCTCAAACCGGGAAAGCTCGATCCGGGCGAATGGGAAATCATGAAGCAGCACCCGCGCATGGGCGCCGAGATCATCGGCGAGCACGACGACGACCTGCTGTCGACGGCGCGCGCCATCGCGCTGACGCATCACGAAAAGTGGGACGGCAGCGGCTATCCGGCCGGCCTGGCCGGCGAGAACATCCCGCTCTGCGGGCGCATCGCCGCGGTCGCCGACGTGCTCGACGCACTGCTCTCGGAACGCCCCTACAAGCCGGCCTACACGATCGAGAAATCGATGGAGTTCATGAATCTGCAGGCCGGCCTGCATTTCGATCCGGCGCTGATTCCGGCGCTGCGCTCGGTGCTGCCGGAGGTGCTGCGCATCCGCGAAACCTTCGCCGACGAGCGCGGCGCGCTGACCGACCTCGAACTCGACGACGTGTCCGCTCTGGCGGTGCTCAAGTCAACACCATCCCCCAGCTGACGAAGGCCAGCCCCATCATCAGCACCCAGGCGACCAGCCCGGCGGCGAACACCGAACCGGCGGCGAGCCGCGAGTGCCCTTCGTCCTCCAGGCGATAAACGCGGTCCACGCCCTGATAGATGAGCGCCGCCGACGCGGCCAGCGCGAGCAGCATCGCGGCGGCATGGAAGACGACGCTCGGCACGAAGAGCGCGACCGGCATCAGCCAGAGCGGCGTCGGCACCACGGCGGCGAGCGCGAAGGCGTCGCGGTAGGACGCCTGCGCATCGGCCACCGCGCCGATGCGCTGTACCACCCAGGCCATGATCGGCACCATCAGCAGTTCGCTGACGAAGAAAACGGCGGCGAGCAGCATTGCCTGGTTCCGGCTGATCTCGAGCAGCGGCGCGCCGCTGTAGGCGTGCCACGCGTAAAGCAGCATGGCCGGCGGGATGGCGGACATCGGCACGACGTAGGCCAGGTACATCCGGGGCACCGAGGGATGCACGCGCATCAGCCACTCCCAGCCTTCGGCGTGCGAACTCAGCATTTTGGGAAACATCATCGGATTCATGACGGCCTCCTTGCGGCAGGACGATCCTTGTCTTTTGACCGGCCGCCCGCCGTTTCGTTTTACAGCCAGTAGACGAAGACGAAGAGCAGCAGCCAGACGACGTCGACGAAGTGCCAGTACCACGCCACCGCTTCGAAGGCGAAGTGGCGCTCGGGCGTGAAGTGCCCGGCCAGCGCGCGGCTGAGGATGACGCAGAGCATGATCGCGCCGAGCGTCACGTGCGCGCCGTGGAAGCCGGTCAGCATGTAGAAGGTGGCGCCGTAGATGCCGGCGCGGATGGTGAAGGACGCTTCGAGGTATTCGTGCGCCTGCAGCGCGAGGAAGACGACGCCGAGCGCGATGGTCAGCGCGAGGCCGAGTTTGAGCTGCGTCTGCCGCCCTTTTTTGAGTCCCCAGTGCGCCCAGGTCACGGTGGCGCCCGAGGAGAGCAGGATCAGCGTGTTGAGCGCCGGGATGCCCCAGGCCGGCACCGGCGCGATGCTTTCCTTCAGCCCCGGCCCGGCGGTCGGCCAGCCGCCGGCATAGCCCGGCCACAGCAGCTGCGCGTCGGCCAGCCAGGGCACGGCGATGTGGCGGGAGTAGAAGAGCGCGCCGAAGAAGGCGGCGAAGAACATCACCTCGGAGAAGATGAACCACACCATGCCCCAGCGGAACGAGCGGTCGACCTGGCCTTCGAGCTTGCCGGCCTGGCTTTCGCGGATCACCGTGCCGAACCAGCCGAACAGCATGTAGATGAAGATCGCGGCGCCGGCGCCCATCACCCACGGTCCGGCGATGTCCTTGGCGAGCAGCAGGACGAAGCCGCCGGCCAGCGTGAGCAGGCCGAGCGAGCCGACGATCGGCCATAGCGACGGCGGCGGCTGGTAGTAGGGAAGGTGCGCGGGGTGCTGGGCGTTCATGGCGGGGCTCCCGGCCTATTTGTGGAGGGGGGCGATGGCGGGCGGCGTCGCGAATGAGTGGTAGGGCGGCGGCGAGCTCAGCGTCCATTCGAGCGTGTCGGCGCCGTCCCACGGACGGTCGCCGGCCGCCCGGCCGCCGCGGATGCACTTGACGACGGCGAGCAGGAAGATCAGCTGCGAGGCGCCGAGCAGGAAGGCGCCGAGGCTGGAGATCATGTTGAACTGCGCGAACTGCAGCGCGTAGTCGGGAATGCGCCGCGGCATGCCGGCCAGTCCGAGGAAGTGCATCGGGAAGAAGGTCAGGTTGAAGGCGATGGTGGTCAGCCAGAAGTGCAGCTTGCCGAGCCGTTCGTCGTACATGTGGCCGGTCCATTTCGGCAGCCAGTAATAGACGCCGCCCATGATGCTCATCGCCGCGCCCGAGAAGAGCACGTAGTGGAAGTGGGCGACGACGTAGTAGGTGTCCTGCAGCTGGATGTCGACCGGCACCAGCGCCAGCACCAGCCCGGAAAAGCCGCCGATGGTGAACAGGCAGATGAAGGCCAGCGCGAAGAGCATGGGCGTCTCGAAGGTGAGCGCGCCGCGCCACAGCGTGGCGACCCAGTTGAAGACCTTCACGCCGGTCGGCACGGCGATCAGCATCGTCGTGTACATGAAGAAGAGCTGCCCGCCGGCCGGCATGCCGGTGGTGAACATGTGGTGCGCCCAGACGATGAAGGAGAGGAAGGCGATCGAGGCCACCGCCCAGACCATCGACGTGTAGCCGAACAGGGGCTTGCGCGCGAAGGTCGGCAGGATCGTCGAGACGATGCCGAAGGCCGGCAGGATCATGATGTACACCTCCGGGTGGCCGAAGAACCAGAAGATGTGCTGGAACATCACCGGGTCGCCGCCGCCGGCCGCGTTGAAGAAGTGCGTGCCGAAGTGGCGGTCGGTGAGCAGCATGGTGATCACGCAGGCCAGCACCGGCATCACGGCGACCAGCAGGTAGGCGGTGATCAGCCAGGTCCACACGAAGAGCGGCATCTGCATCAGCGTCATCCCCGGCGCGCGCAGGTTGAGGATGGTGACGATGATGTTGATCGCGCCCATCACCGACGAGATGCCGAGGATGTGGATGGCGAGGATGGTCATGTCGTAGGCGATGCCGCCCTGGATGTAGAGCGGCGGGTACATCGTCCAGCCGCCGGCGGCGGCGCCGCCCGGCGCGAAGAAGGAGCCGACGAGCAGCGTCGCGGCCGCCGGCAGCAGCCAGAAGCTCCAGTTGTTGAGGCGCGGGAAGGCCATGTCCGGGGCGCCGATCATCAGCGGCACCTGCCAGTTGGCGAAGCCGACGAAGGCCGGCATGATCGCGCCGAAGATCATGATCAGGCCGTGCATCGTCGTCAGCTGGTTGAACACCTCGGGCTGCACGATCTGCAGGCCGGGCTGGAACAGTTCGGCGCGCACCAGCATGGCGAGCGAGCCGGCGAAGAAGAACATGAGCAGCGAAAACCACAGGTAGAGCGTGCCGATGTCCTTGTGGTTGGTCGACGACAGCCAGCGCAGCAGGCCGCGCGGGTGCGCCTCGTGGGTGCCGGCGTGCGGCGCGTCGTGGGTCGTGGCGGCTTCCATGGTCGGCTCCTCAATGGCGCAGGGCGGCGACTTCGGCCGGCTGCACCGCGTCGCCCGTCTTGTTGTTCCAGCTGTTGCGTTCGTAGGTGAGGACGGCAGCCAGGTCGAGGTCGGACAGCTGCTTGCCGAAGGCGGCCATCGCGGTGCCCGGCTTGCCGTTGAAGACGCGGTCGAGGTGCCCGGCCTTCGGGCCGGCGACCAGCGCCGAGCCGCTGAGCGCCGGGAAGGCGCCGGGGATGCCGGCGCCGTTGGCCTGGTGGCAGGAGGCGCAGTTGGCGGCGTATACCTTCTCGCCGAGCGTCTGCAGCTCGGCCAGCGCGTAGGTCTTGCCGGCCGCCGCGGCGCTCGCCGCGAGCAGCGTCTTCTGTTCGCCGCGCCAGGCGTCGAAGCGTTCGGGCGGTACCGCCTCGACGACGATCGGCATGAAGCCGTGCCCGACGCCGCACAGCTCGGCGCACTGGCCGCGATAGGTGCCGGGCGCGTCGACCCGGAACCAGGTGTCGCGGATGAAGCCAGGAATGGCGTCCTGCTTGACGCCGAAGGCGGGAATCCACCAGGCGTGGATGACGTCGCTGGAGGTCAGCACGAGGCGGATCTTGCGCCCGGTCGGCACGACCAGCGGGCGGTCCACGGCGAGCAGGTAGCTGTCGTCCTTCGGCGCCTGGTTGTCGATCTGCGCGCGCGGCGTCGCCAGCGTGCTGATGAAGCGGATGTTCTCGTCGGTCCGCTCCCCGAGGTACTCGTATTCCCATTTCCACTGGTGGCCGGTGACCTTGATCGTGAGGTCGGGGCCGCTGGTGTCCTTCATCGCCAGCACCGTCTGCGTCGCCGGCCAGGCCATGGCGATCAGGATGAAGACGGGGACGATCGTCCACGCGATTTCCAGCCCCGGATGTTCGTGGAACTGCTGCGGCGCATGGCCAAGCGATTTGCGGTGGCGCACGAGGGCGATCAGCATCGGCACGAAGACGACGACCACGATGCCGGCGCAGATCCACAGGATCGTCGTGTGCAGGTCGTAGATGTCGTGCGCGATGCCGGTCGCCGGCGTCTGCAGGTTGATCGCGTAGTCGGCGTCGGCGAGCGCCGGGAGCAGGGCGTAGAGCGCTCCGAGTGCAGCGCGTAGAGACTCCGCGCGCGTCGCCGGTGGTGTGCGCGGTGTGACCGGCGGGACGGCCGGGCGCACGCGTGCCGGTGAGAGGCGGTGCCGGAGGAGTCGGGCGGGGGGCAGGTGTGCGCTCATTTTTTTCCTCCGGCGTGCGGCGGGCTAGAAGCGCGCTCTGGCGAGGGTGGATCGCAGCTCGCGGCCGACCGCGACGCGCTCGCTTTCCGTCAGGTCGTTGCCGACCGGGAACTCGCAGCCGTGCGAGCGCAGGGCGAGGGTGCCGTCGCCGTGCGTCACGACCTGGACCCAGAGGCTGTTGAATTCGAGATGTTCGTCGTGCCGCGGATCGTGCCGGTCGACGAGCAGGCGGTCGTCGCAGAGCACGATGCGCTCGAAATCGCCGGCGTGCCGCTCGACCTGGCGCAAGCCCAGCCACAGACCGCCCAGCGCGAGCGCCAGACAGGGCGCCACCGGCCACGCGCCGAGCAGGACGAAGCCGGCGCCGATCGCGGAGAAAAGGGGCAGCAGCAGAACGAGGACGAAGAGGCGCCAGCGCCCGTTCACGGCGCTGTTGGGGCGGACCGTGATACGCAGGGCGGTAGCGGGCGCGGCGCTGACGATATCTACCATCTCTCGATCCTGTCTCGGCAATGAGTCGGATCGCAGGGGCGGCCGAAGGGGGCGGGGCCGCGCTGCGGAAGGCAGGCCCGGGTGGGCTTAATACCCTATCAAATTAGTATGGAATGTCGCCGGGTACAAGGCGGAGTTGTGCCGGCGTTGCGGTGGCGTCGCGGTCCGTGGAAAGGCGGCGATAACGAGGGGGCAACGAGGGGCTGCGAGGAGGCAGTGAGGAGGCAGTGAGGAGGGCGGGGCGCGGCGCCATGCCGCTGACCCGCCGCCGGGTCCGGGGCCTCAGCCGATGCGGCGCAGGTGAATGGCGACCGAGATTTGTGCGCCGAGCCAGCCGAGCGCGGCGCCGGCCGCGGCGAGCAGGGCGGTTTCGCCGAGGCTCAGGCCGCGCAGCGCGAAGCTGCCGCCGTAGAGCGCCGCGAGTTCGCCCACCGGTGCGGCCAGCAAGTGCTGGCCGACGGCGACGAGGGCGGCGGCGAGCAGACCGCCGAGGGCGCCTTCGAGCGCGCCGAAATACTGGAAGGGGCGGCGGATGAAGGCGTCGGTCGCGCCGATCAGGCGCGCGACCTCGATCTCGGCGGCCTGCGCCAGGATCTGCAGGCGGATCGTGTTGAAGGTGACGGCGACGAGCGCCGCGGCGAACAGGCCGGCGAGCATCGTCACGGCCAGCCGGGCGATGCGCAGGAAAGCGTCGAAGCGCTTGATCCACGCCGAGTCGAGCTGCACGTGCGCGACCTTGGGCCAGTCGGCGAAGGTCTTGGCCAACGCTTCGAGCGCTTCCGGGCGGAGATCGCCGGGTTCGACGATGAAGGCGTCGGGCAAGGGATTGCGCGGCAGGCTGGCGACGATTTCGGCCATGCCCTCGGTCGCCTGCAGGCGCTTCAGCGCGTCTTCCCTGGCGACGAAATGCCAGCTGCCGGCGCCGGCCGCGCGCAGGCGCGTCTCGATTTCGCCGACGTCGCGCTTGCCCGCGTCGAGCGTCAGGAAGATGCTGATCTGCTGGCTGTTCGAGCTGCCGCCGGCGACCATGCGCAGGTTTTCGAGGGCGACCCAGCCGGCGCTCGGCAGGGTCAGCGCGATGCCGATCACGAGCAGCGAGAGCGCGGTGTTGAGCGGCGCGGCGGCGAGCCGGCGCAGGGCGTCGCGCAGCGCGGCGAGGTGTTGGGCGATCCAGGCGCTCATGCGGCGGCTCCGGCGTTGTTTGCGACGGGCTGGCCGGGTTGAACGAGTTGGCCGCGCTCGAGGCGCATGACGCGCGGCGCGAGGCGCGCCATCCACTGCGGGTCGTGCGTGGCGATGATGACGGTGACGCCGACCTGATGGAAGGCGCGGAAAATTTCGAGGATGTCGGCCGCCGAGTCGGCATCGAGGTTGGCCGTCGGCTCGTCGGCGAGCAGGATCGCCGGGCGGTTGACGACGGCGCGGGCAATCGCCAGGCGCTGCTGCTCGCCGCCCGAGAGGGCGATCGGCATCGCTTTCTCGCGCGCCAGCAGGCCGACCTTGTCGAGCGCGGCGCGCGCGCGGCGTTCGGCTTCCTTGCCGGGCAGGCCGACGATGGCCAGCGGCAGCAGCACGTTGGCGAGCACGCTGCGGTCGAAGAGCAGCTTCTGGTCCTGGAAGATCAGGCCGAAGTTGCGGCGCAGATAGGGGATGGCGCTCTTGCGCAGGGCGGCGAGGTTCTGGCCGTTGACCACCATGCTGCCCGAGGTCGGGCGCTCGATGCCGGCCATCAGCTTGAACAGCGTCGATTTGCCGGCGCCCGAGTGGCCGGTGATGAAGACCATTTCGCCGGCGCCGATTTCGAAGGAGACGTTCTTGAGCGCTTCCAGCCCTTCCGGGTAGCGCTTGGTCAGGGCGCTGGCGGCGATCATTCGAAGAGCGCGTCCACGAAGTCGCGGGCGTTGAAGGGGCGCAGGTCGTCGATGCCCTCGCCGACGCCGATGAAGCGGATCGGTTTCGGGCACTGGCGGGCGATTGCCGCCACCACGCCGCCCTTGGCCGTGCCGTCGAGCTTGGTCAGGACGAGGCCGCTGACGTGGATCGCCTTGTCGAAGGCCTTCACCTGCTGCAGCGCGTTCTGGCCGATGTTGGCGTCGAGCACGAGCAGGGTTTCGTGCGGGCCGGACGGGTCGGCCTTCTGGATCACGCGGCGCACCTTGGCGATTTCCTCCATCAGGTGCAGCTGCGTCGGCAGGCGGCCGGCGGTGTCGGCGAGCACGATGTCGATGCCGCGCGCCTTGGCGGCGTGGATCGCGTCGAAGATGACGGCGGCCGGGTCGCCCGATTCCTGCGCGATCACCGTCACGTTGTTGCGCTCGCCCCAGGTCTGCAGCTGCTCGCGCGCGGCGGCGCGGAAGGTGTCGCCGGCGGCGAGCAGGACCGACTTGCCGTGCGCCTGAAAATACTTGGCCAGCTTGCCGATCGAGGTCGTCTTGCCGGCGCCGTTGACCCCCGCGATCATGATCACGAAGGGCTTGTGCGTGGAGATGTCGAGGCGCTGCTCGAGCGGCAGCATCAGTTCGTGCAGCGCGTCGGACAGCGCCTGCTGGATGGCTTCAGGCGTTTCCAGCTTGTCTTTCTTGGCGCGCGTCTTCAGCTCGTGCAGCAGGTGCTGCGTCGCCTCCATGCCGACGTCGCTGGTCAGCAGCAGGGCTTCGAGTTCCTCGAGCAGTTCGTCATCGACCTTGCCGCGCGAGAAGATCGATTTGAGCTTGCCGCCGAACTGCGCGCGCGTGCGCGCCAATCCTGCTTTCAGGCGTTCGCGCCAGGAAAGGGCGGGGGCCGGTGCGGCGTCGGCAACGTCGCCCGGGGTTGGCGGCGTTTCGGGTACGGCGGGTTTGGCGGAGGCAGGGTCCTGCGCGCCGGGGGATTTCTTGAAGAAACCAAACATGGGGCTTCCGGGTCTCAAAGGCTTACGGGCGGGGCGGCGATGGTAAGATGCCGCCGCGAGTGCCGTTCGCCGCGCGCTGCTCGGCAGCGTGGGGCGAACGTCGGATCATCGAAATTCTAACAGAAGCGATTCATGCCCATGCGCTACACGAGACTGAGTCCCCTGCTGCCCCTGCTTCTGGCGCTGTCCCTGCCGCTGCCGGCGCAGGCCAATCCCTACGAACAGCAGCTGCCGAACGGCCTGCGCGTGATCGTCAAGGAAGACCGCCGGGCGCCGACGGCGGTGCACATGGTGTGGTACCGCGCCGGCAGCGTCGACGAGAAGAACGGCACGACCGGCGTCGCGCACGTGCTCGAACACATGATGTTCAAGGGCACGCCGACCGCCGGGCCGGGCGAGTTCAACCGCCGCGTGGCGGCCGCCGGCGGGCGCGACAACGCCTTCACCAGCCGCGACTACACGGCCTACTTCCAGCAGGTGCCGAAGCAGAAACTCGACGAGATGATGGCGCTCGAGGCCGACCGCATGCGCCACCTGTCGCTCGACGAGAAGGAGTTCGCGCAGGAGATCAAGGTGGTCATGGAGGAGCGCCGCCTGCGCACCGACGACCAGCCGCAGTCGCAGCTCTTCGAGCAGATGAGCGGCGTCGCCTTCCAGGCGCACCCCTACCGCGTGCCGATCATCGGCTGGATGAACGATCTCGAGAACATGACCGTGCACGACGCGCGCGACTGGTACGAGCGCTGGTACGTGCCGAACAACGCCTATGTCGTGGTCGTCGGCGACGTCGATCATCAGGAAGTGTTCAAGCTCGCCGAGAAGCACTACGGCCCGCTCAAGGGGCGCGCGCTGCCGGTGCGCAAGCCGCAGGACGAGCCGGCGCAGCTCGGCATCCGCCGCCTGACCGTGAAGGCGCCGGCCGAACTGCCGGTGGTGCTGATGGGCTACAAGGTGCCGGTGATCCGCAACGTCGAGCAGGACGTCGATCCCTACGCGCTGGAAATGCTCGGCGCGATCCTCGACGGGCACGACGCGGCGCGCTTCACCAAGCATCTGGTCCGCGAGCAGCGCCTAGCGGTATCCGTCGGCACCGGCTACGACCCGACCGCGCGCGGCCCCGGCATGTTCTATCTGCAGGGTGCGCCGAGCAAGGGCCGCACGCCGGCCGAACTCGAAGCCGGTCTGCGCGCCGAGATCGCCCGTGTTGTCGCGGACGGTGTTGGCGAGGACGAGCTGACGCGCGCCAAGGCGCAGCTGGTCGCCGGGCAGATCTACAAGCTCGACTCGATGTTCGCGCAGGCGATGGAGATCGGCCAGCTCGAAGCGGCCGGCGTTTCCTACAAGCTCGACAAGCGCATGATCGAGAAGCTGCAGGCGGTGACCGCCGAGCAGGTGCGCGCGGTGGCCGAGAAATACTTCGGCGACGACCAGCTCACCGTCGCCGAGCTCGATCCGCAGCCCCTGCCGCAGGCGCCGCGTCCGCGCGCGTCCGTCGCCCCCCGCCATTGAGAGGTTCGTCGATGAATGTGAAGCCGTTCCAACTGTTTGCCGCCCTCTGTCTGGCGCTCGCGACCCAGTTCGCCGTCGCCGGCCCGAAGATCGAAAGCTGGGTCGCGCCGTCCGGCGCGCGCGTCTATTTCGTCGAGAACCATGCACTGCCGATCCTCGACGTGCAGGTCGATTTCGCCGCCGGCACGGCCTACGATCCGGTCGGCCGCGCCGGCGCCGCGACGCTGACGCGCGGCCTGCTTGACCTCGGCGTCGAGGGTATGGACGAAACGCAGCTCGCCAGCCGCCTCGCTGACCTCGGCGCCCAGCTCGGCGGCGGCGCCGACATGGATCGCGCCTCGGTCGTGTTGCGCACCCTGTCGGCCGCCGAACAGCGCGTTCCGGCGGTCGATATCCTGCGTGGCGTGCTCGCCACCCCGCGCTTTCCGGCCGAAGTCTTCGAACGCGAGAAGGCACGCACGCTGGCCGCGCTCAAGGAAGCGCTGACGCGGCCCGAGACGATCGCCGGCCGCGCCTTCTGGGCGGCGATGTACCCCGGCCACGCGTACGGCGTGCAGTCGACGCCGGAGTCGGTGGCGGACATCGCGCGCGACGACCTCGTCGACTTCTACAGGACTTACTACACCGCGCAGCGCGCGACGGTGACCGTCGTCGGCGACCTGTCGCGTGCCGAGGCCGAAGCGCTGGCGCAGCGCCTGACCGAGAGCCTGCCGCCCGGCGGCGGCACGCCGGCCAGCGTCGGCGACCCGCTGCTGCCGGTCGCTTCCGAGCAGCGCATCGCTCACCCGGCGGCGCAGGCGCATCTGCTGATCGGCCTGCCGGCGATCAAGCGCGGCGAGGCCGATTTCTTCCCGCTGCTGGTCGGCAACTACTCGCTGGGCGGCGGCGGCTTCGTCTCGCGCCTGATGAAGGAAGTGCGCGATAAGCGCGGCTTCGCCTACAGCGTCTACAGCTACTTCATGCCGCTGGCGCAGCGCGGCCCTTTCCAGATCGGCCTGCAGACGAAGAAGGCGCAGGCCGAGGACGCGCTCAAGGTGACGCGCGAAGTGCTCGCCGGCTTCCTCGCCGAGGGGCCGAGCGAGGCCGAGCTGAAGGCGGCCAAGCAGAATCTGGTCGGCAGCTTCCCGCTGCGCCTCGACAGCAACAAGAAGATCCTCGAGAACGTCGCGGTGATCGGCTTCTACGGCCTGCCGCTCGACTGGCTCGACCGCTACGCCGAGCGTATCGAGCAGGTGAGCGTCGCCGACGTCAAGGCGGCCTTCGCGCGCCACGTCTCGCCGGACCATCTGGTCACCGTGGTCGTCGGCGGGGAGTAGGCGTCTGAGTTCCGTACGCATCATCGGCGGCGAATGGCGCCGCCGCGTTCTGCGCTTTCCCGATGCCGAGGGGCTGCGGCCGACGCCGGACCGCGTGCGCGAGACGCTGTTCAACTGGCTGGGGCAGGATCTCGACGGCTTGCGCTGCCTCGACCTGTTCGCCGGCAGCGGTGCGCTGGGCTTCGAGGCGGCCTCGCGCGGCGCGGCGCAGGTGGTGATGGTCGAGCGCGCGCCGAAGGTCCTGGCGGCGCTCCAGGAAAACGTCCGGATGCTCGACGCCGCCGCGCGGGTGGAGATTGTGCGCGCGGATGCGGTAAAATTCGCCGCTTCAACGGCGGGGCGTTTCGATGTGCTGTTTCTCGATCCGCCCTACCGGCAGGGCTGGATCGAGCGTCTGGCGCCGCTGTTGCCGAACATCCTGGCGGCCGATGCGCTCATCTACGTCGAGGCGGAGCATGCGCTCGATGCTTGCGGCGAATGGCGCACGGTGCGCCGCGGACAGGCCGGGCAGGTCTTCTATCAATTGATGCGGCGGGGCGGGCCAGATGGCGCTGAATAAGCGGGTGGCAATTTATCCGGGAACCTTCGATCCGATGACGCGCGGTCACGAGGATCTCGTGCGGCGCGCGGCGAACCTCTTCGACCACGTGATCCTGGGGATCGCCGAGAGCCGCTCGAAGCGCCCCTTCTTCTCCCTCGACGAGCGGGTCGAGATGGCGCGCGAGGTGCTGGCGCCCTATCCGAACGTGGAAGTGTGCGGCTTCGACTGCCTGCTCATGGATTTTCTGCACGACAAGGGCGCCAAGGTGATCCTGCGCGGCCTGCGTGCGGTATCGGATTTCGAGTACGAATTCCAGATGGCGGGGATGAACAGAAACCTCTACCCCGATGTCGAAACGGTATTCCTGACGCCGGGAGAACAGTACATGTTCATCTCGGCGACGATGGTGCGCGAGATCGCTCTTCTCGGGGGCGATGTCAGCAAGTTTGTGCAGCCGGCGATATGCGCGCGGCTGGCAAAGCGGGTTTCCGAGAAATTTCAATGAGTCGAAGGAATAGCAGCCATGTCTTTGAAGATTACTGACGAATGCATCAATTGCGATGTGTGCGAGCCGGAATGCCCGAACGAGGCGATTTCGCAGGGGGCCGAGATTTATGAAATCGACCCCAACAAGTGTACCGAGTGCGTCGGCCACTACGACACGCCGCAGTGCGTCGAGGTCTGCCCGGTCGATTGCATTCCGAAGGATCCCGAGCATCAGGAAAGCAACGACCAGCTGTGGGTCAAGTACGAGAAGCTGACCGGCAACAAGCGTCCCTGAACGTCGCTTGCGCCGCAGCGAAGAGCGCCGCGCCCTTTCCGGGGCGCGGCGTTTTTCGTTGACCGCCGCTCACGCCGTGCTGGGGGCGGTGCTGCGCGCGGCCGCCGGTGCGGCGTCGGCGGCGCTTCCGGCGAAAGCGAAATGCCCCGGGCCGGCGGCCTTGGCGCAGTACATCGCCTGGTCGGCCGCGTCGATCAGCGCCGTGGCGTCGGTGCCGCAGTCCGGGAAGATGGCGATGCCAATGCTGGTGCTGATCCGCACCGGAGCGTGGCCGTCGCCGATGGCGATCGGTTCGGCGAGCGCCTGCAGTATCTTTTCGGCGACCTTGCGCGCGTCCTCCGCCTTCCATATCTCGCTGAGCAGAACGACGAATTCGTCGCCGCCGAAGCGGCTGGCGGTGTCGCAGTCGCGGACGCAATGCTGCAGTCGGCGGGCGACTTCCTGCAGGACGAGGTCGCCGACCGGGTGGCCGAGCCGGTCGTTGACCGGTTTGAAGCCGTCCAGGTCGAGGAAGAGCACGCCGACCTTCATGTCGTGGCGCTGCGCCAGGCTGCTCGCGCGTTCGAGATGGCCGAGCAGGAGGAAGCGGTTGGGCAGTCCGGTCAGCGCGTCGTGCAGCGCCAGATGCTCGATGGTGCGCCGCTTGGCTTCGGCGGCGACGCGCTGGCGCTCCCGCGAACGCAGGAAGACGATCAGCATGGCCAGGCTGAGAAGCGACGCCATCCCGGCGAGCGCCAGGGTGGACGGCTGGATTTCGTGCAGGCGCATCTGCCGCTGCAAGGAGAGGCGGAGCGGCTGCGAAAAACTGTCGATGCGCCATTCCGAGTGCAGTTCCGGCAGCAGGAGGCGTTCGAGAGCGCTGGCCGGCCGTGCCGGCAGATCGAACAGCGGCGCCGCCGTCGCGGCCTCGGCATGCCGTTCCGCGCGGTGGCGGACCTCGGCGGCGAGGGCGCCCGGGGGCGGCAGGAGATCTGCCGTGCGCACGACGAGCAGGGCGTAGGAAACCGTGCTCGCCATCCCCTCGGGGCGGCGAGCGATCGTCCGGAAGTTGCCGATCACCGGGCGGAAAACTACGTAGGCAAGATCGCCATCGAGCAGCGGGAAGGGGGCGCTGCTGACCGGGGTGCCTTCCCGCTCCGAGCGCTGCAGGGCGTCCTTCAGCTCATCCAGCGAGTCGATGTCGAGGCCGTAGAGTTCGGCCGAGGCGGGCGTTTCGGGAACCATGAGGACGATCGGATAGTAGTCCGCCTTGTCCCCGGCGGCCTGCCGTGCGCGCTCGCCGCGTGCGGCGGATTCGCGGACTTCGAAGTCGGGCAGCGCGCCGCTGCGCAAGCCGGCGGTGTAGCCGGCGAGGTCGCGCCGCGCCACCTTGCGCACGACCAGCAGCATGTGGATGTGCGGATAGCTGTGCAGGACGGAGTGGCCGTAGGTGCGCGCGCTGGCGCGTGCTCCGTCGCCCTCGCCGATGGCGCCGAGAAAGCTGGCGAAGCCGTAGAGCACGGCTTCGTTGGCGTGCAACTTGTCGCGTAGGTGGATGTGCACGCCGGCGGCGTACTCGTCGAATTCACGTTCGCTGAGTCTGATGCTGCCGTGCAGGACGAAAGCGAAGGCGGCCAGGGTGGCGCCCAGCCAGAAGGCGAAACCGAGGGCGTAGGCCCGACCCGAACCGCGATGACGGCTCGGCGGGGGCTGAGCGTGGTGGCCTGGCGTGAGCTCGCGGATTTTCATCGGCCGGGGAGGGGAGTGGGGTGCGGCCCATCATAGTCCCCTCGCCGGCGCGCCGAAATACGACTTAGGTCAGGCCTCCCGGCGCTTTCCGGCTCACGCCGCGCTGCGCAGTCCCGGTGCGGCGACGCCTTGCCCGAGGGTTGCGCGCACGCTGCGGCCGATTTCCTCCAGGCTGCCGACGTCGGCGACGAGGCCGTCCTCGACGTGGGTGAGTTCGCCGATCCGCTCTTCCAGCGTCTCGGTCGCCTGGTGGATGCGCTTGATGCTTTCCAGACGCCGCTTGAGCTGGATCTGGTGCTCGCGGACCTGCGTCTCCATCGGTGCCATGACCGCCTTGAGCCAGGCTTCGGCGTCGCGGTTGGCGCGCTCGAAGGCGCGCCGCACCTGCACGGCGACTTCCTCGAAGAACTTCTGCGTGACGTTGGCTTTCTGGTGCGTCAGCAGCTGGAACATGGTGTTCAGGTGGGTGTCGCACCACTGTTCGAGGCGGTCGATTTCCTTCTCGTAGCGGATCAGCGAGAAGCCGGTCGGTGTGCCGAGCTTGAGGCCGTGCTCGACGGCGAACTTCTTGTAGATCGCTTCGAGCATGGCGAGGATTTCGTTGATCTCGCCGTTCGACTTGCCGAGGTTCTCGCGCGCGACGCGGAAGAAGTTCTTCATCGAGTCGGACAGCGTTTTGGAGAAGGTCGCTTCGAGCATGGCCTCGCGCGTCGAATGGGTCAGCGAGCGCAGCGAGTCGAGTCCGAGGTGGGCGAACAGGTTGTTGGTGAGCTGCGAGAAGACGCTGCGCACGGCGTAGTAGCGCTGCAGGCCGGCCTCGAACTCTTCCTTCTCGGTGCGCACCTTGCCCATCATGTACTCGACGACGCCCTTGTTCTTGCCGCGCAGCTCGTTGAGTTCGGTGAGCTGCTCGCGCAGCCCCGCGAGGCGCGTGTCGAGCAGGCCGCGCATGCGCGCGTAGAGGTCGCTGAATTCGGCGTCGCTGTTGTCGCGCACGATCTCCTGCTTGGCCGGGATCAGTTCCGCGGACAGCGCGTGCTCGAGTTCGGGCAGGCGGCTGCGGCGCAGGAGCGGCAGATCGTCGTTGATCTTGGCGACCAGCGCCTTCTGCGCCGAGACGGGGAAGATCTGGCTGGCCGGCAGGTCGAGCGTCCACGCGCAGGTGTCGGCCTGCTTGGCGATCTCGGCGTCGATTTCCTCCGGCGTCTTGAGTTCGTCCCACAGCCCGTCGATCTTGTTGAGGACGACCATGCGCCCCTTCTTGCGGCCGCCCGGCGTGCCGATGTGTTCGCGCCAGATGGTCAGGTCGGACTGCGTCACGCCGGTGTCGGCGGCGAGCAGGAAAAGCACGGCGTGCGCGTTGGGCAGCAGCGAGAGCGTCAGCTCCGGCTCGGTGCCGATGGCGTTCAGGCCCGGCGTGTCGAGGATGACCAGTCCCTGCTGCAGGAGCGGGTGCGGGAAGTTGATGATCGCGTGGCGCCAGCGCGGAACGTCGACGAGGCCGTCTTCGGCGACGCGGAAAGCGGCCGATTCCTCCTCGCCCGCGATGAAGCCGAGGCGCTCGGCCGTCGCGCGGTCGACGCGGGCGACTTCGCTGACGTGCCGCAGCGCCTGCTGCATGGCTTCCGGCGAGTCGACGTCGAGCGCGACGACTTTCCATTCGTCGGGGAAACGCTTGTATTCGCTGATGCTGGTGTTCGCTTCGCGGGTCTGGATCGGCAGCAGCTCGATCGAGGGCGGACGCGCCGGGTCGTACATCAGCTCGGTCGGGCACATCGTCGTGCGGCCGGCCGACGAAGGAAGCATGCGGTTGCCGTAGTCGGCGAAGAAGATGGCGTTGATCAGTTCCGACTTGCCGCGCGAGAACTCGGCGACGAAGGCGACGTGCAGCCGGTCTTCGCGCAGCTTTTCGAGCAACTGGCCGAGGCGCAGTTCGGTTTGCGCGTCGTCGAGGTCGTGCTCGGCCAGCCAGCCGCGGAAACTCTCGATGCCGGCGGCGAGCTGGGTGCGCCAAGCGCTGTAGGCGGCGAATTGTTGAGCGAGCGTCATGGACGGTCCAAGTCGAACGAACGGCTTTTCACTGTACCACAAAGCGCTGTCGAATCAATTGGATGTCATGTCGAACTTAAAGTGGCGAAGCCGGTTTTCAGCGCTGGCAGCGGGGGCAGTAGAAGGTCGAGCGCCCGGCCTGGCGGATGGCCCGGATCGGCGTGCCGCAGACCGTGCACGGATCGCCGGCCCGGTCGTAAACGGCGCATGAAAGCTGGAAGCAGCCGGCGCCGCCGTCGCTGTGCACGTAGTCGCGCACGCTGGTGCCGCCGGCCGCGATCGAGGCTTCGAGCGTGGCGCGGATGGCCGGCGCCAGGCGCCCGTAACGCTCGCGGCTGATGCGGTTGGCGGCGCGCAGCGGCGAGATGCCGGCGCTGAACAGGCTTTCCGCGGCGTAGATGTTGCCGACGCCGACGAGCAGGTGGCTGTCCATCAGCAGCGGCTTGATCGGAGCGTTGCGCCGGCGCATCGCCGCGAACAGCCAGTCGCCGTCGAAGGCGTCGGTAAGCGGTTCGATGCCGAGCACCGCGAGCAGCGGGTGGCGCTCGACGTCCCGGCCCTCGTGCCAGAGCAGCACGCCGAAGCGGCGCGGGTCGCGCAGGCGCATCGCAGTGTCCGCGAAGACGAGGTCGAAATGGTCGTGCTTCTGGGCCGGGCTGCCGGGCGGGACCAGACGCAGGCTGCCGGACATGCCGAGGTGAAGGATCAGCCAGCCGCCGCCGCGCCCGGATTCGCAGTCGAACAGCAGATACTTGCCGCGCCGCACGATGTCGTCGACGTACAGGCCGCGCAGGCGCTCGGCGAGTCCGGACGGGATTGCGTGGCGCAGGCGCGGGGCGCGGACCACGGCGCCGGCGATGCGCCGGCCCGGCAGATAGGGCAGCAGGCCCTGGCGGCTGACTTCGACTTCGGGGAGTTCTGGCATTGCTGCTACCGATAAAAGTCCATAACATGCTTGAAAACCATTATGACGCATACGCCTCTAACACGGACTGCCCGCTCTCCGGAGGCTCGCAAGGAAACCATGAAACACATGTCTCGCACTCTTCTCGCCGCGGCGCTGGCGTTCGCGTTCGCGTCGCCCTCGTTCGCCGCCGGCAAGCCGGCAGCGGCCAAACCGCGTCCGCCGGCCGCGCGCGAAGCCCGGCCCGCCGCGCCGCCCGCGACCGAGGCGCGCGCCGAGGAGGAGCGCCAGGAGGAACTGTCCGGGCAGGTGGTGTATCAGGTGCTGCTCGCCGAGATCGCGCTGCAGCGCGGCAATCCCGAACTGGCCGCGCAGGCCTACGCCAGCCTGGCGATGCGCACGCGCGATCCGAGGGTGCTGGAGCGCACCGTCGAGGTCGCCGGCTACGCGCGCCGCTTCGACATCGCGCTCGAGGCGGCGAAGCTCTGGCAGGAGATCGATCCGGCGTCGGCGCGGGCGCAGCAGATGGTGAGCGGCGTCCTCCTGATGTCCAACCGGCTCGACGAGCTGGCGCCGCATCTCGTCCGCATGCTGGAAACCGACAAGGAAGGGCTCGCCGCCAATCTGCTCGGGCTCAACCGCATGCTGGCGCGCAATCCAGACCGGCAGGCCGTGTTTCGCCTGATCGACAAGGTCTGCGCGCCCTTCTTCGGGCTCGCCGAAGCGCATTACGCGGTGGCCATGGCCGCCGGCTCGGCCGGCGAGCTGCCGCGCGCGCGCGCCGAAGTCCGGCGCGCGCTCGAACTGCGGCCGGATTGGGAGATGGCTGCGCTGCTCCAGGCGCAGCTGCTGTCGCGCGATTCGTCCGCCGACGGGATCGCTTCGCTGCAGGCCTTCCTCGAGCGCAACCCGCAGGCGCGCGACGTGCGTTTGCATCTGGCTCGCGCGCTGGTCGCCGACAAGCAGTACGTCGAGGCCAGGCAGCATTTCGACCGTCTGCTGCGCGACTATCCGGACAATCCCGACGTGGTCTACCCGGTCGCCATCCTCGCCCTGCAGCAAAACGATCTGGAGCGCGCCGAGGCGCAGCTGAAACATCTGCTGACGCTCGAATTCCCGGATCGCAACGTCGTTTACTACTACCTCGGCCAGATCGCCGAGGACAGCAAGCGCGGCAGCGAGGCGATCGCCTATTACACGCAGGTTGGCGCCGGCGAGCAGCAGTTCCCGGCCCGTCTGCGCCTCGTCCGCATCCTCGGCGAGCAGGGCAAGCTCGACGAGGCGCGCCGGCAGTTGCGCGCGACGCAGGCCAAAACACCGCAGGAAGGCGTCCAGCTGCTGCTCGCCGAAGCCCAGCTGCTGCGCGACGCCAAGCAGTTCCAGCAGGCCTACGACCTGCTCGACAAGGCGCTCGCCGAACAGCCGGCGCAGCCCGAGCTGCTGTACGAAGCCGCGCTGCTTGCCGAGAAGCTCGGCCAGGTGGAGACGCTGGAGCGCCTGCTGCGGCGTCTGATCGAGGTGCAGCCGGCCAGCGCGCAGGCCTACAACGCGCTCGGCTACTCCTTCGCCGAGCGCAACATCCGCCTGCCGGAAGCGCACGAGCTGATCGCCAAGGCCCTGGCGCTGGCGCCGGACGATCCCTTCATCATGGACAGCATGGGCTGGGTGCTCTACCGCCAGGGCGAACTCGCCGGTGCACTGGCCCACCTCGAGCGCGCCTACGCGCAGCGCCAGGATCCGGAGATCGCCGCGCACCTCGGCGAAGTGCTGTGGATGCTAGGACGCAAGGACGACGCGCGGCGCACCCTGCGCGAAGCGAGCAAGAACTTCCCGGCCAACGAAGTGCTGGCCGACGCCCTCAAGAAATTCCCCGATTGATCGCGATGCGTCGTTTTTCGAGCGGCCGCGCGGCGGGCGGGCGGGCGTTTCTCGTCTGTCTCTGGGCTCTGCTGCTGGGCGCCTGCGCGACCCTGCCGCGGCCGTCGGCGCCGGACGGCGCGCCGGCGCGCGCCGAGCTCGAGTTCTTCACGCTCGAAGCGCGCTTTGCGCTGCGCCATGACGAACGCAGCTACTCCGGCCTGCTCAGCTGGCGCCACCTGCCGGCGCGCGACGAGATGTTTCTCGCCTCGCCGCTCGGACAGGGCATGGCCGAAATCGTCAGCGACGCCGACGGCGCCCGCCTGACCGGCCGCGACGGCAAGGTCCACGCCGCGGCGGACGTCGCCGCGCTGACCGAACAGGTTCTCGGCTTTCCCCTGCCGCTCGAACGCCTCTCCGCCTGGGTGCTGGGGCGCAGCGGCGGTGCCGGGAGCCTGCTGGCGGATGCGCAGGGGCGGCCGTCCAGTCTCGCCGAGGACGGCTGGCTGATCGGCTACGAATACGCCGACGATAATCCGCAGGCGCTGCCGATCCGCCTTCTCGTCGAACGTCCGGGCACGCTGGAGCTGCGCCTGCGCATCGACGAGTGGGGGCAAGGGCGGGCGCAGGCGCGGGGACTTGGCGATGAGTGAACCGACGGGCGGGCCGGAAGCTTGGGGCTGGCACAGCGTCTATCCGGCGCCGGCCAAGCTCAATCTGTTCCTGCACGTGGTCGGCCGCCGCGCCGACGGCTATCACCTGCTGCAGACGCTGTTCCGCTTCGTCGCCCACGGCGACGCCCTGCGCTTCGCGCCGCTGCCCGACGGTGCGGTGCGGCTGGCCACGCCGCTGCCCGGCGTCCCGCCCGAGAGCGATCTGACGGTGCGCGCGGCGCGCCTGCTGCAGGCCGAGACCGGTTGCCGCGCGGGCGTCGAGATCGCCGTGGACAAGCGCTTGCCGATGGGCGGCGGTCTCGGCGGCGGCAGCTCCGACGCGGCGACCGTGCTCCTCGCGCTCAACCATCTCTGGCAGCTCGGCCTGTCGCGCCGGCGTTTGCAGGAGATCGGGCTGACGCTCGGCGCCGACGTGCCGGTTTTCGTCTTCGGGCGGAACGCTTTTGCCGAAGGGGTCGGCGAAGATCTGCAGGCGGTGGATTTGCCGCCGGCCTGGTACGTCGTCCTCGAGCCGCCGGTGGCGGTGCCGACCGCCGCCATTTTCGGCGCGCCGGAACTGCGCCGCGACACGCCGGCGATCGCGCTCGCCGAGTGGCGCGACGGTTTCGGTTACAACGACCTCGAAGCGGTGGCGGCGGCCCGCTTTCCGGCGGTGGCCGAGCATCTGGCCTGGCTCGCCGACGCGCTGCCCGAAGGCAGCGGCGCGCGCGTGCGCATGAGCGGTTCGGGCGCCTGCGTGTTCGCCGAGTTCGCGCGCCGCGACGCGGCCGAAGCGCTGCTGCGCCGTCTTCCTGCCGGGATGAAGGGCTGGCTGGCGGCGGGGCTGGCGCGCCACCCGCTGCATAGCTTGCTTGCCTGAGCGTGACGTTTTTCGCCGCTTGCTGGTTTTTTTAATTTTTTTCCTGTATCATCCGCGCCTCGTTCGCTAGCCACGGCAAGTGAGCAACTGCTGGGGAGTCGCCAAGTTGGTCAAGGCACCGGATTTTGATTCCGGCATTCGAAGGTTCGAATCCTTCTTCCCCAGCCACTCGAATTCTTCAAACCGGGCAGGTAGCCTTACCTGCCCGTATTGCTTTTAAGGCGCGCGCACCGTGCGCCACTGGATGCTCGACATGGCCTATGACAGCCTGATGGTATTCGCCGGCAACGCCACTCCGAAACTGGCTGCCGATGTAGCGAAACGCCTGAACATCTCGCTGGGCCGCGCTCAGGTCGGCCGCTTCTCGGACGGCGAAGTCAGCGTCGAAATCCACGAACACGTACGCGGCAAGGATGTTTTCGTTCTCCAGTCGACCTGCGCGCCGGCCAACGAAAACCTGATGGAACTGCTGGTCATGGTCGATGCGCTCAAACGCGCCTCGGCCGGCCGCATCACCGCCGCCATTCCCTACTTCGGCTACGCCCGCCAGGACCGCCGCGCGCGCTCCTCGCGCGTGCCGATCGCCGCCAAGCTGGTCGCCAACATGCTGATGGCCTCCGGCGTCGACCGCGTCCTGACCATGGACCTGCACGCCGAGCAGATTCAGGGCTTTTTCGACATCCCGGTCGACAACATCTATTCGCTGCCGATTCTGCTCGCCGACGTGTGGAAACAGAATTTCGACGACCTGATGGTCGTCTCGCCCGACGTCGGCGGCGTCGTGCGCGCCCGGGCGCTGGCCAAGCGCCTCGAGTGCGATCTGGCGATCATCGACAAGCGCCGTCCGAAGGCCAACGTTTCGGAAGTCATGAACATCATCGGCGAAGTCGAAGGCCGCACCTGCGTCGTGATGGACGACATGGTCGACACCGCCGGCACCCTGTGCAAGGCCGCCTCGGCGCTCAAGGCGCACGGCGCCAAGCGCGTGCTCGCCTATTGCACGCACCCGGTGCTGTCGGGCGCCGCGATCGAGCGCATCAACGCATCCGATCTCGACGAGCTGGTCGTGACCGACACCATTCCGCTGCGCGAGGAAGCGCAGAAGTGCTCGCGCATCCGCCAGCTGTCGGTCGCCGACGTGATGGCCGAGACGATTCGCCGTATCAGCAACGAGGATTCGGTTTCCTCGCTGTTTATCGAGTAGCCGGCGTCGGCGCTCGGTGGCGAGGCTGGGGAAATCCCCCTGCTCCAGCCGCCCGGTGCCGGTTGCCGGTTTCTTTCATCCCCGTCTGGTCGCGGACGGGGTTTGCATCAACCAGGAGCTGTCATGAAATTTGAACTGAATGCACAGAAGCGCACTTTGCAGGGGTCCGGAGCGAGCCGCCGCCTGCGTGCCGCGAACAAGGTCCCGGCCATCGTTTACGGCGGCGCGAACGCCCCGCAATCGATCGAACTCGACCACAACACCATTCTGCTCGCGCTGCGCAAGGAGGCTTTCCACGCTTCCGTGCTGACGCTGATCGTCGACGGCGCCGCCGAGTCGGTGCTGCTGCGCGACGCGCAAATGCACGCCTACAAGCCGCTCGTCCTGCACGTCGACTTCCAGCGCGTCGATCCGAATCAGCCGATCCACCAGAAGGTGCCGCTGCACTTCGTGAACGCCGACATCGCCCCGGGCGTCAAGCTCTCCGGCGGCAACGTCTCGCACGTCATGAACGAAATTGAAATCGCCTGCCTGCCGAAGGATCTGCCCGAGTTCATCGAGGTCGATCTGAAGGATCTGGCCGCCGGTCACTCGATCCACGTCTCGCAACTGACCCTGCCGGCCGGCGTCAAGGCCGTGGTGCATGGCGACGACGGCGTGGTCGCGCTGATCCAGGCCAAGAAGGGCGCCGCTGCCGCCACCGAAGGCGAAACCGCCGCTTAAGCCTTGCGCTTCTGCTGACAGGCCGCCGTCTGGCACGCAGTGCCCGCGGCGGCCTGTTTTCTTGTAGCCGCCAAATCAATGACCGCTCCCCGCCTGATCGTCGGCCTCGGCAACCCCGGCGCCGAATACGAAGACAACCGGCACAATGTCGGCTTCTGGTTCGTCGACCGGCTGGCGCGCGAACTCAAGGTGACGCTGGCGCCGCAAGGCAAGTTCTTCGGCCGCGCCGGCCGCTACGGCGAACTCTGGCTGCTGCAGCCGACGACCTACATGAACCGGTCCGGGCTGGCGGTCGGCGCGCTCGCGCGCTTCTACAAGATCGCGCCCGAGGAAGTGCTGGTCGTGCATGACGAACTCGACCTGCCGCCCGGCGCCATCCGCCTGAAGACCGGCGGCGGCAACGGCGGCCACAACGGCTTGAAGGACATCCAGGCGCATCTGTCGACGCCCGATTTCTGGCGCCTGCGTCTCGGCATCGGCCACCCCGGCGACCGCAACGTGGTCGCCGACTACGTGCTGAAGGCGCCGCGCCGCGAGGAGCAGGAACTGATCGACCGCGCCCTCGACCGCTGCCTGCTGGCCTGGCCGAAGCTGGCCGCCGGCGATTACGCGAGCGCGCAGCAGCAGCTGCACGGCAAGACCCTTTAGGATTTTTCAGGAATACGACCATGAGCCTCAAGTGCGGTATCGTCGGCCTGCCCAACGTCGGCAAGTCCACCCTCTTCAACGCCCTGACCAAGGCCGGCATCGCGGCCGAGAACTATCCCTTCTGCACCATCGAGCCGAACGTCGGCATCGTCGAAGTGCCCGATCCGCGTCTCGACAAGCTGACCGAGATCGTCAAGCCGCAGCGCGTGCAGCCGGCCATCGTCGAATTCGTCGACATCGCCGGGCTGGTCGCCGGTGCGTCGAAGGGCGAAGGGCTGGGCAACCAGTTCCTGGCCAACATCCGCGAAACCGACGCCATCGTTAACGTCGTGCGCTGTTTCGACGACGAGAACGTCGTGCACGTCTCCGGCCGCGTCGATCCGCTGGCCGACATCGAAACCATCGTCACCGAACTGGCGCTGGCCGACCTCGCCGTCGTCGAGCGCACGCTCAACCGCGACGGGAAGAAGGCCAAGTCGGGCGACAAGGACGCGCAGAAGCTGGTCGCCGTGCTCGAACGCGTGCTGCCGCACCTCAACCAGGGCCTGCCGGTGCGCACGCTCAACCTGTCCGACGACGACAAGCTGATCGTCAAGCCGCTGTGCCTGCTCACCGTCAAGCCGGCGATGTACGTCGGCAACGTGCTCGAAGACGGCTTCACGGACAATCCCTACCTCGACCGCCTGCGCGAGCACGCGGCCAAGGAGGGCGCCCCGGTCGTCGCCCTGTGCGCCAAGATCGAAGCCGAACTGGCCGACCTCGACGACGAGGACAAGACGGCCTTCCTGGCCGATCTCGGCCTCGACGAACCGGGCCTCAACCGCCTGATCCGCGTCGGCTACGACCTGCTCGGCCTGCAGACCTACTTCACCGCCGGGGTCAAGGAAGTGCGCGCGTGGACGATCCACAAGGGCGACACGGCACCGCAGGCGGCCGGCGTCATCCACACCGACTTCGAGCGCGGCTTCATCCGCGCACAGACGATTTCCTTCGACGACTTCGTCGCCTACAAGGGCGAGCAGGGTGCCAAGGAAGCCGGCAAAATGCGCGCCGAAGGCAAGGAATACGTGGTCAAGGACGGCGACGTGCTGAACTTCCTGTTCAACGTCTGAGCCGCAGGTTTCCCGGGCGCCCGCGCAGTAACGGAGATTCCGGAAAATCAGGACAAAGCCGCGCGGATGCGCGGCTTTGTCGTTTCCGGGGACGCCTGCCGGGGGCTTTTATGTCCGGCCGGGCACGCCGCCATCGCGCAACGCGACACCGGCCCCGCGCTGCCGGGCGGGGCCGCGCCGGTTTCCCGGCTACAGATACACCGGATGGCGGCGGCACAGGGCTGCCACCCGTTCCCGCACTTGCGGCGCCACCTGCGCGCTGGTGCCGGATTCCAGCGCGTCGAGCACGTCGCACAGCCAGCCCGCCAGTTGCTCGCACTCGGCGGTGCCGAAGCCCCGGGTGGTGACGGCCGGGGTGCCGATACGCAGGCCCGAGGTGACGAAGGGCGAGCGCGGATCGTTGGGCACCGAGTTCTTGTTGGCGGTGATCCAGGCCTCGCTCAGGGCCGCGTCCGCGTCTTTGCCGGTGTAGGGCTTGGCCGACAGATCGATCAGCATCATGTGGTTGTCGGTGCCGCCGGAGACGATCCGGTAGCCGCGTTCCTGGAGGACGGCGGCCATGGCGCGGGCGTTGATCACGATCTGCCGCTGGTAGGCCTTGAATCCGGGTGCCAGCGCTTCCTTGAAGGCCACCGCCTTGGCGGCGATCACGTGCATCAGCGGGCCGCCCTGGATGCCGGGGAAGACCGCCGAGTCGAGTTTCCTGTTGAACTCCTCGCCCTGACCCCGGGACAGGATGATGCCGCCGCGCGGGCCGCGCAGGGTCTTGTGGGTCGTGCTGGTGACTACGTGCGCGTGGGGCAGGGGATTCGGGTATTCGCCGGCCGCCACCAGACCGGCCACGTGGGCCATGTCCACCCAGAAGAGGGCGCCTGCCTTGTCGGCGATGGCGCGCATGCGGGCCCAGTCCTTGTGCCGGGAATAGGCGGAGAAGCCGCCGATGAGCAGTCTGGGGCGGGTTGCGAGGGCGATGCGCTCCATCTCGTCGTAGTCGATCAGCCCGGTCGCCGGGTCGAGGCCGTAGGGGACGATGCGGTAGTGCCGGCCGGAGAAGTTGGCGGGGTTGCCGTGCGTCAGGTGTCCGCCCTGGGCCAAGTTCATCCCCATCACGGTGTCGCCGGGATTGACCAGGGCGAGGAAGACCGCGGCATTGGCCTGGGCGCCGGCGTGCGGTTGGACGTTGGCGTAGTCGCAGTCGAACAGCGCCTTGGCGCGTTCGATGGCCAGCCGTTCGGCCACGTCGACGTGCGCGCAGCCGCTGTAGTAGCGCCGGCCCGGATAGCCCTCGGCGTACTTGTTGGTGAACACCGAGTTCTGCACGGCCATCACCTGCGGGCTGGCGTAGTTCTCGGAGGCGATCAGCTCGGCGTGGTCTTCCTGGCGGCATGCTTCGCTGGCGATCGCAGCGGCCAGTTCGGCGTCGAATTCGGCGAGGGGCGCGGAGGGGGCGTACATGGTGGCGAAGTCCTGTGGTTTGGGTGAATTGGTGAATTGGTGAATGGATGCGTGAAGGGCGCGTCGTTTCGGGGTATCGGCGGTGCGGCGCCCCGGGGGATCGCCGGGAACCGCCGCCGGGGCACAAGAAGCAGCCGCGGGCCGGGCGCCGATCACGACGGCGGGCGCGGGTCGGGGCCGCCGGCGCGGCCGCCGCCGGAAACCGCCGCGCGCGGCACCAGGAGGCGCGCCACGCGCGCCACGATGTCGTCGATCTGCCCTTCGTCGCAGATCAGCGGCGGCAGCAGGCGGACGGTGCTGTCGCGGGTCACGGTGATGAGCAGGCGCTGCTCGTCCAGCGCGCGCCCGACCAGTTCCCCGCAGCGCCGGTTCAGTTCGATGCCGGCCATCAGACCCAGGCCCCGGATGGCGACGACGTCCGGGTGTCCGTGCAGCGTCTCGCGCAGGCCGGCGAGGAGGCGCTGGCCCAGCGCGGCGGCGCGTTCCGGGGTGCGCTCGCGCTCCATCACGTCGAGCACGGTGCAGCCGACGCGGCAGGCCAGCGGATTGCCGCCGAAGGTGGAGGCGTGCTGGCCCGGCGAGAACAGGCCGGCGGCCCGGCCGCGCGCCAGGCAAGCGCCGATCGGGAAGCCGTTGCCCAGTCCCTTCGCCAGCGTGACGACGTCCGGCGCGATGCCGGCGTGCTGGTAGCCGAACCAGGCGCCGGTGCGCCCCATCCCGGTCTGCACCTCGTCGATCATCAGCAGCCAGTCCCGTTCGTCGCACAGCTGGCGCAGGGCGCGGAGATAGGCGGCGGACGCCGCGTGCACGCCGCCTTCGCCCTGCACCGGCTCGACCAGGAGCGCGACGATGCCGGGCGTCCGTTCGGCCAGTTCGCGGACGGCGGCGATGTCGTCGTAGGGCGCGCGTACGAAGCCGGGCATCAACGGCTCGAAGCCGCGCTGCACGGCGGGGTTGCCGGTCGCCGCGAGCGTGGCCAGCGTGCGGCCGTGGAAGCTGTTCTCCATGACCAGCACCTGCGGCTGCGCGACTCCCCGGGCGTGGGCGTGGAGCCGGGCCAGCTTGAGCGCGGCCTCGTTGGCCTCGGCGCCCGAGTTGCAGAAGAAGGCGCGCTTCATGCCCGACAGAGCGCACAGGCGCTGGCCGAGGCGTTCCTGCCATTCGATGCGGAACAGGTTGGAGGTGTGCAGCAGCTGGCCGGCCTGGTCGGCGATGGCGGCGGCGATTTCGGGGTGGGCGTGGCCGAGGTTGGTGACGGCGACGCCGGAGATCGCGTCCAGGTACTCGACGCCCTGCGTGTCCCACAGGCGTGCGCCTAGGCCCCGGGAAAACGAGACGGGGCGGCGCGCGTAGGTGTGCATCAGATACGGGGAGGCGGCGCAGGGCGATGCGGATGCGGGCGAGTCGGGCGATGCGGGTGCGTTCATGGCGTTTCTTCCGGCGGGTCTTGATCGAAAAGGGCTTCGGGGGCGCGGTCCGCGATTCGCGGCGCGGGTCGTTTTACTGCGTTTCGGCTCGGGCTGCCGGCGGCGCCGGCGCGGGCGAGACGGCACCGCCTTAGGGGCGCGGCGCGCGCCGGCTGGCGGCGGGGCGCGGTTCCATTGCTCACGCGGGACTTTCTCCGCGTACTTCGCGCGGCTCGCCTTCTCCGCTCCCTTCCGCTTCTGCCGCCGGCCAGTAGAACGCGTCCGGCAGCGCGCGCGCCGAAGATGGCCTGTCCCACGCGCACCACGGTCGCCCCTTCCTCGACGGCGATCTCGAAGTCGCCGGACATGCCCATCGACAGTCCGTCGAGGCCGCCGCCGGAGGCTTCCTGGCGCAGACGGTCGCGCAGCCGGCGCAGCAGCGCGAAGCAGGCGCGCACCCGCGCCGTCTCGGCCGAGAACAGCGCCAGCGTCATCAGGCCGCGCACGCGCAGGGCGGAGCAGGCGGGCAGGGCGCGCAGGAAGGCCGCGGCCTCCTCGGGCCGCAGGCCGTACTTGCTGGCTTCGCCGGATGTGTTGATCTGGACGAAGACGTCCAGCCCGCGGCCTTCGGCCTGCAGGCGGCGATCCAGCGCCTCGGCCAGGCGCAGGCTGTCCAGCGCCTGGAACTCGCTGGCGAAGCGCGCGACCAGCCTGGCCTTGTTGGTCTGCAGATGGCCGATGACCGACCAGCGCAGATCGCCCAGATCGGCCAGCGCATCGCACTTGCGCTGCGCCTCCTGCACCTTGTTTTCGCCGAACTCGCGGCAGCCCGCCGCGTAGGCCAGGCGCAGGCTCGCTGCGTCGACGGTCTTGCTCACCGGCAGCAGGCGCACCTCGCCGGGGTCGCGGCCGGCGCGCCGGCAGGCGGCGGCGATGCGTTCGCGGACCGCCGCCAGGTTGCGCCGGAAGTCGCCGACGCTGGCGGGCCGGGGATAGCGCTCGCCCGGTGCGCCGACGGCGGGCAGCGGCGCTGCGTGCGCGTCCGTTTCTGCACGCATCAATTGGCGCCTCCCTTGCCGCTTGCCGCTCCGGCGGCGGCCGGGACGGCGGATTCGAGGGCCGGAGCGAGGGCCGGAGCGAGGGCCGGAGCGAGGGCGGAGTCGCCGGCGACCGTGGCCGCCGGCGCGCGGCGCGGCAGGCTGCCGTTGAGCAGCGCGTAGGCGACGAGGCCGATCAGCAGGCCCCAGAAGGCGCCGCCGATGCCGAACAGCTTGATGTTGGCGGCGGCCGCCAGGAAGGTGATCAGGGCGGCTTCGCGCGATCTCGCGTCGGCCATCGCGTTGGCCAGGCTGCCGCCGATGGTGCCGAGCAGGGCGAGCCCCGCCAGGGTGGTGATGAAGGTCGCCGGGAAGGCCATGAAGACGGCGGCGAGGGTCACGCCGAAGATGCCGACGATGATGTAGAAGACGCCCGCGGCAATGCCGGCGATCCAGCGCTTGGAAGGATCTTCGTGGGCCTCCTTGCCGGTGCAGATCGCCGCCGTGATCGCGGCGATGTTGAAGGCGTGCGAGCCGAACGGCGCCATGAGTAGGGAGCCGAGCCCGGTGACGGTGACGATCGGGTTGGCGCTGGTCTTGAAGCCGTCGTTGCGCAGCACCAGCATGCCGGGCATGTACTGTCCGGTCAGGGTGATCAGGAACAGCGGCAGGGCGACGCTGAGCAGGGCGTTGAGCGAGAAGGCCGGGGCGGTGAACACCGGCGCCGCGAGCCGCAGTTCCAGCCCCGACAGGTCGACGCGGCCCTGGACGAGCAGGAAGGCCAGGCCGAGGACCAGGATGCCGACCACGGCGTAGCGCGCGGTGAAGCGCTTGAGCGCGACGTAGGCGACGATCAGCAGGCCGGCGAGCAGCGGATCGACGCTCATGCCGCCGAAGGCGCCGATGCCGAACTGGAGCAGGATGCCGGCGAGCAGCCCGGAGGCGACGCCCGGCGGAATCAGCCGGATGACCTTTTCGAAGCAGCCCGACAGGCCGAGCAGGACGAAGGCCGCCGCCGAGATCAGGTAGGCGCCCACCGCCTCGGCGTAGGGCGTCGTCGCCAGCGCCACGACGAGGAAGGCGGCGGCCGGCGTCGACCAGGCGGTGATGATCGGCTCGCGGGCGATCCAGCTGAGGAAGAGCCCCGTGACCCCGACGCCGATCGATACCGACCAGACCCACGAGGCCGTCAGCTCCGGGCTGAGCCCGGCCACTTTCGCGGCCTGGAAAACCAGGATGAAGGTGCCGCCGTAATTGACGATGACCGAGATCAGGCCGGCCACGACCGGGTGGGCGAGGTCGCCGGGACGGATGGACGAATGCGCGCTCGATGAAGGCATGGTGACGGGTCTCCCTGGCCGGGCGGGATGCCCGGTGCCGACTGAAAGTCGTTTTATAGCGCGCGGATGGACTGTGTTTGCCGCATGCTTTCGGCGAATGGACCAGACCACTTTTGCGCCGGGCGGGGGGCGTGCGGCTGTTCTTTTCCGCCGCGGCGCCCCGCCGGGACGGGCGGCGCGGCGCCGCCTCAGCCGTGCGCGCGCTGGAAGTCCCGCATGAAATCGGCCAAAGCCTCGACGGCGGGCAGGCCGATCGCGTTGTAGAGGCTGGCCCGGATTCCGCCGACGGCGGCATGCCCCTTGAGTCCCCTGAAGCCGGCGCGCTCGGCCAGGTGCAGGAAGCGCTCCTCGCGGGCAGCGTCGGCCAGGACGAAGGGCACGTTGTTGATCGAGCGGTACGCCGCCTGCACGCGGTTGACGTAGAAGCCGCCGCTCTCGTCGATCGCGCGGTAGAGCAGCGCGGCCTTGGCCGCGTTGGCGCGATGGACATGCGCGACGCCCCCGGCGCGGCGGAGCCATTTGAGCGTCAGGCCGGTCAGGTACCAGGAGAAGGTCGCCGGGGTGTTGAGCATGGAGTCGGCGCGCGCCTGTTGCGCGTAGTTCAGGATGTCGGGGGTGATCTCCAGCGCCCGGTCGAGCAGCGCCTCGTCGACGATCACGACGGTGACCCCGGCCGGCCCGATGTTCTTCTGCGCGGCGGCGTAGACGAGGCCGTGCTTCGCCACGTCGATGGGCTTGGAGAGCAGGCTAGAACAGGCGTCGCACACGAGGGGCACGGACGCGGTCGGCGTGGCCGGGAACTGCACGCCGTGGACCGTTTCGTTCTCCGTGTAGTGCAGGTAGGCGGCGTCCGGGTCGAGGCGCCAGTCCGCGACGGCAGGGACGCGGTCGAAGCCCGCTGCTTCGCTGCTGCCCGCGACCCGGACGGCGGCGTATCGCCGGGCGGCGGCGATCGCCTTGCCGGACCAGAGCCCGGTGTGGAGGTAGTCCGCGCTCTTCCGGCCGCGCAGCAGGTTCATCGGCACCTGCGAGAACTGCAGCGAGGCGCCGCCCTGGAGGAAGAGCACCTTGTAGTGCGCCGGCACCTTCAGCAGCGCGCGCAGGTCCTGCTCGGCCTGATGGGCGAGCTCGACGAATGCGTCCGAACGATGGCTGATTTCCAGCGCGGACATCCCGCTGCCCGCGAAATCGAAGAATTCCGCGTGCGCTTCCCGCAGCACTTCCATCGGCAGCGCGGACGGACCCGCGCTGAAATTGTGCGACCTGTCCATACGCTTTCCGATCCTCTCTGGCGTGGCGCGGGGAGCGCGCCGGGTGGCGACAGGGGCGGAGTCTATGGATAGAATGGCCCGGATATTCGTGCCATTTTCATTGAATACGGCAGACCACATGGCAAAGACCTTCGAACTCGAAACGCTGAAGATCCGGCTGAACGACGCCGATTTCCGGCTGCTGACCCTGCACCAGCGCATCCAGCGGGCCCTGCGCGCCCTGATCGTCGACGGCGCGCTCGGCCCCGGCGTGAAGCTGCCGGCGACCCGCGCGCTGGCCGCGTCGCTAGGCGTCGCCCGCGATACCGTCGAGAACGCCTACGTGCAACTGCACCGCGACGGTTTCATCGAGCGCCGGAAAGGGTCGGGAAGCTACGTTTCGGGAACGGTGGGCGCCGAACTGCGCGGCGCCGCGCGCCGGCGCCTGAAGCTCCAGGAGGACGGGCATGCGGCAACAGCGCCGGGAGCCGGGCTGAGCCGGCGCGGCCGGCTGATCCTCGAGAGCGGCGGGGTCGCCGACCAGCGGGTGATCAAGGCCTTCGCCACCGGGCTGCCCGAAACCCGCACCTTTCCGACCGAGGTCTGGGAGCGCCTGCAGCGCCAGGCGCTGAAGGACTATCGCGGCAACGTCCTGCTGCACGGCGATCCGCAGGGCGCCGAGCCGCTGCGCAAGGCGATCGCGGTTTACCTGAATCTCGAGCGCGGCGCCAAGGTGTCGCCCGAGCAGATCCTGGTGCTGAGCAGCACGCGGCAGTCCCTGTTCCTCTGCGCGCAGCTGCTGGTCGACGCCGGCAAGCCCATCCTGATGGAAAACCCGGGCTACTTCGGCGCCCGGAAATCCTTCGAGTCCGCCGAAGCCCGGGTCGTCCCCATCGACGTCGACGCCCAGGGCGTCCGCACGGACCTGCTGCGGGCCGACCGCAGCGGCGCCGCCTGCATCTACGTGACGCCGTCGCACCAGTACCCCACCGGGGCGACGCTGTCGCTCGAGCGCCGGCTGGAGCTGATCGGCTGGGCGGCCGAGCAAGGCAAGTGGCTGATCGAGGACGACTACGACAGCGAATTCCACTACGACGGCCTGCCGACCGCCTGCGTCCAGGGACTGGACAAGTATCGCCGGACGATCTATCTCGGGACCTTCAGCAAGACGCTCTACCCCGGCCTGCGCATGGCCTATATGGCGGTGCCGCGGGAGCTGGTCAGCGCGTTCGTCTACGCGCGCAGCATCATGGACGGGCACACGCCGCAGATCCTCCAGCTGACCCTGGCGCGCTTCATGGAGGACGGACACTACAACGCCCACGTGCGGGCCATGCGCAAGCTGTACGCCGGGCGCCGGGAAGCGATGCTCGCCGCCATCGGCCGGCATCTGGGCGGCATCGTGCGCGCGTCGCGGCCGGAGGGGGGGTTGCAGATACCGTGCTTTCTGGAGCCCGGGTGGACCGAGGAGGCGACCATCCGCCAGGCGGCCGGTGCCGGCGTGCAGCTGCTCGGAATGAGCCGGCTCTACCTGGGGCCGGAGGCGAGGCCGGGCTGGCTGCTGGGCTACGCCCATCTGACCGCGCATGAAATCGAGACCGCGATGGCGCGCCTCGCTTCGGCGCTGCGCAGGAACTAGGCGGCGCGCGCCGCGCTCTGCCCGTTGCGGGGCGGCCCGGGCGGTATCGCGCCGGGGCCGGCGCAGCGCCCGGGGGATGCGGAAACGGCAGGCCCGGCGGTCGCCGCGACCTCAGTTCAGCGTGTGCTCGTCGTAGAGGCGGGTCGTCCGGCCGCCGTGCTGCTTGCCGTGGTACATCGCGTGGTCGGCGCGGTGCAGCAGGGTTTCGGGCGTGTCGCCGTGCTGCGGGTAGAGGCTGATGCCGATGCTCGAACCGACCCGGTGCAGGTGCTCGCCGGCGGCGATGGGTTCGGTGATGCAGGCGTGGATCTTGTCGGCGACCAGCGTGGCGTCCTCCTGCATTTCGACCGACGACAGGAGGACGACGAACTCGTCGCCGCCCAGGCGCGCCACGGTGTCCGTTTCGCGCACGCAGGCACGCAGGCGCTCGGCGATCGTTTCGAGCACGCGGTCGCCGACGGCGTGGCCGTAGCGGTCGTTGATCGGCTTGAAGCGGTCGAGGTCGATGAGCAGCAGCGCGAGCTGCTGCTCGTTGCGCCGCGCGCTGCGGATCGCCTGTTCGAGGCGGTCTTCGAGCAGGCGGCGGTTGGGGAGCTGGGTCAGCGGGTCGTGGTAGGCCAGGTGACGGAAGCGCGATTCGGTCTCGATGCGCGAGGTGATGTCGCTGGCAGTGCCGTGATAGCCGACGAAGACGCCGTCCGCGTCGAACATCGGGTTGCCGTTGATGCTGTACCAGCGCGCCACGCCGGCCGGGCTGGTCATCTGGTAGATGAAGTCGCGGAAGGGCTCGTGGCGCTCCAGCGCCTCGGTGTGCTCCTTCCAGCGCGCTTCCGGAACGCCGACCACGCGGCTCAGTTCCCAGCGGGTGCGGCCGATCAGCTCGGCGATCGGGATATGGCTCGTGATGGCTTCGGGCCCGTCGAAGTGCGTGTAGCGGAACTCGGCGTCCTGTTCCCAGTAGAGGTCGGACGACAGGCGGATGAGGTCGCGGAAGCGGGCCTCGCTGACGGCGAGGGCGGCTTCGACGGCGCGTTTCTCGGAGACGTCGGAAACGATCCAGACGGTCCCCGCGCGCAGGTCGTCCGGATCGACGGCCATGCCGGTCACCTCGCCCCAGAACAGCGTGCCGTCGGCGCGCTTGAGCTGCAGGGCCTCGGAGTAGGGGCGGCCGCTGGCGATCACCGGCTGCGAACTGGCGATCAGCGCTTTCCACTGTCCGCGGTCGGGGTGCCAGCGCCAGGGCTCCATGCCCGGCATCGCGGCGAGCGGATAGCCGAACAGCTCGGCGAAGCGCCGGTTGCAGTCGGCCACGTAGCGCGGCTTCGGCTTCAGGAGGACGATGCCCTCGCCGGCCGACTCGAAAATCACCCGCTGCTGCTGCAGCAGGTCTTCGCTGCGGTGGCGGCTGTTGAGGGCGCTGACCAGCGTCCGGCGGTGCGCGCGGAAGGAGGTGAACACCAGTCCGCAGAGGGCCAGCACGCCGAAGCCGAGAAGCACGGTGAGGCGGCTGTCGAGCGTGATCAGGCGGGCCACCAGCGGCGCCACCAGGGCGCTGGCGAAGGCCGTGAACGCCAGCCGGCTGGCGACCAGCGTGCTGCTGCTCATGAGCAGCACGCAGAAGAGGACGGCGCTCAGGGCGAACAGGCGGCTGTATTCCGGGTCAGTCATCGGCAGCCAGGCGCTGAGTCCCCAGAGCGCGCCGCTGGCGCCGGCCAGGATCGCGTACTGTTTTTCGAGGCGGGCGAGGCGCGCCTTGCCGGCGTTGTTCAGCGCGCGTGCGACCCGGTGCGCGAAGGCGAGGCGCAGCGTCGCGCAGACGAGCATCGCGATCAGCCAGGGCAGCAGATACGTGCGGGCGACGAGTTCGTGCAGCCAGAAGGCGACGAGGACGGCGCCGCCGCCCATCGACAGGCTGGCGCCGCCGGCCAGCGCAATCAGGTGGCGCAGGCATTCGAGCTGCGTGCGGAACTGCGCCGAATGCGGCGCGCGTGCGGCGTGGGGTCCCCGGCGCGCGCGCGGCGGGGAGTGTCCTGCGGGTTGCCTCATCTCCTTTGGCCTTTCGACTTGCTATTGTTTTTTTAGAACAATGGAGTATCGCCGCTCGGCGGCGATTTGAACAGGCCGGGAGGGCGCCGCGGCGGGTTTATTTTTCCCGCTGTGCGGCGATCTCGGCGTGCACCGTCGCCATATCGACCCGGCGCACCTGCTCGATCAGCCCTTCGAGCGCCGCGGCGGGCAGGGCGCCGGCCTGCGAGAAGAGGATCACCTTTTCGCGGAAGACCATCAGCGTGGGAATCGAGCGGATGCCGAAGTAGCCGGCGAGTTCCTGCTCCTCCTCGGTGTTCAGCTTGCCGAAGACGATGTCCGGGTGCGCTTCGGACGCGGCCTCGAAGGTCGGGGCGAAGCTCTTGCAGGGACCGCACCAGGCGGCCCAGAAATCTACGATTACAATGTCGTTGCCGGAGACGACCGGCTCGAAATTGTCCGCCGTCAGTTCGATTGTCGCCATGCTGCGCTCCCGAGAGTAAATGACCCATCCTACACCTGCCGCCGCGAGCGGCCCCCGCGCGGTGCGCTACCGCGGCCGCTTCGCCCCGTCGCCGAGCGGGCCGCTGCACTTCGGCTCGCTGGTCGCCGCGCTCGGCAGCTACCTCGACGCCCGCGCGGCGCGCGGCGAGTGGCTGCTGCGCATCGAGGACGTCGACCAGCCGCGCAGCGTCGCCGGGGCCGCCGACGACATCCGGCGCACCCTGGAGGCTTTCGCTTTCGAGTGGGACGGCGAGGTCGTCGTACAGAGCCGGCGCCTCGACCTTTATCACGCCGCGCTGGTGCGCCTGCAATTGGCGGGCGACGTCTATCCCTGCGCCTGCTCGCGGCGCGAGGTGGCCGATTCGGCGACGCTGGCGTCGGTCGACGGCGGCCTCGTCTACCCCGGTACCTGCCGCACGGGCGTGCCGGAGGGGCGCGCGGCGCGCGCCTGGCGCATGCGGGTGCCGGACGGCGACGCCGCGCGCCTTGCCTGGATCGACCGGGTGCAGGGCGCCCAGACGCAGGATCTGGCGCGCGAGGTCGGCGATTTCATCCTGCTGCGTGCCGACGGGCAGTTCGCCTACCAGCTGGCGGTGGTCGTCGACGATGCCCTGCAGGGCGTGACCGACGTCGTGCGCGGCGCCGACCTGCTTGCCTCGACGCCGCGCCAGATCTGGCTGCAACAGCGGCTGGGCGTCGCCGTGCCGCGCTACGCGCACCTCCCGGTCGCGACCAACGCCGCCGGGGAAAAACTGTCCAAGCAGACGCTGGCCGCGGCGCTCGACGTCAATGCCGGCAGCGGCGCGCTGGCGGCGGCCCTGCGCTTCCTCGGGCATGCGGTGCCGGCGGAAATGGCCTCCGCGCCGCTCGCCGAGTTCTGGCCGTGGGCCATCGCGCAGTGGTCGATGGCGCGCGTCCCGGCGCTGCGCGGGAAAATTCCCGATTAGGGCACGTTCGTAGCGGCCCGAGCGGTCGCCGGCGGCGCAAAGGAGACTGCGCCGGAAGGCGCCTGTGTCGCCGACACGGCGCATGCCGGCATCGACGCCGCCGCGCCCTAGTGCTTGCCGCCGTAGCCGGCGATGCCGATGGCGATACGCACCAGGTTGTAGCTCAGCCGGCGCAGCAGGCGCGCATGCCAGGGCAGGTGGAGCCAGTGCTCGGGCGGCAGTTCCTGGGCGCCGTCCAGCATGGCTTGCCCGAGGCTGTCGCGCAGCTCGCGCGCGAAGCCTTCGTCGAGCACGACGAGGTTGGCTTCCTTGGCGAGCAGCAGGCTGAAGGGGTCGATGTTCGACGAGCCGACCGTCGCCCAGCGGCTGTCGATCACCGCGACCTTGGCGTGCAGGAAGCTGCGCCGGTATTCGAAGATGCGGATGCCGGCGCCGAGCATCCTGCCGTACAGCGCCTGCGTCGCGTAGTGCAGCAGCCGGTATTCGACGCGCCCCTGGAGCAGGATGGTGACGGCGACGCCGCGCGCGGCCGCGTCGCGCAGCGCGCTGCGGAAGCGCCGGCCGGGCAGGAAATAGGCGTTGGCGATCAGGATGCTTTCGCGCGCCTTGGCGATCGCGTCGAGGTAGGCGTCCTCGATGTCGTGCCGGTGGCGGATGTTGTTGCGCACGAGGAAGGCCGCCGTCTGCCGGCCGTCGGGGCCGGCGTCGCCGCGGATGATCTGGGTGATGCGGTAGCGCCGCCGCAGGTTCGCCCAGACGACGATTTCCCACAGGCGGCGCATGGCGCGCTGGATGGGGACGAGCAACGGCCCCTCGACGCGTACCGCGTAGTCGTAGCGCGGCGGCGTCTGGTGCGGCGTGTTGCGGTCGTCGATCACGTTGATGCCGCCGACGAAACCGATGCGCCCGTCGATCGTCGCGAGCTTGCGGTGCAGGCGGCGCAAGCGGTGGCGGCGCAGCTGGAAACGGGCGATGTCGGGGCGGTAGACCATGGCCTGGACGCCGGCTTCGAGCAGCGCTGGCATCAGGGTGTCGGGGAAGTCGCGCGCGCCGAAGCCGTCGACCAGCACGCGCACCGTGACGCCGCGCCGGGCGGCCAGCGCCAGCGCGGCGGCGACCGCGCGTCCGGTGCAGTCGTCCTCGAAGATGTAGCTTTCGAGATGGATTTCATGGCATGCGCCCTCGATCGCGGCGATCAGCGCCGGGAAGTACTCCGCGCCGCTGTTGAGCAGGGTCAGGCGGTTGCCGGGCAGGAACTCAGCGGGCATGCGGGACGAGACGTGCGGACAGCGCGGCGTGGTCGGAGATCGAGGACCACGGCGCGCCGAAATGCACGTCGGCGCACTCGATGCGGAAACCGCGCACGTAGATGCGGTCGAGGCGGAAGAGCGGCAGTCCGGCCGGGAAGCTCTTCACCGGCCGTCCGCCGCCGCCGCAGAACACTTCGGTTATGCCCAGACGGTGCGCCAGCAGGTTGTCGGCGCGGTTGCGCCAGTCGTTGAAGTCGCCGGCGATGATGAGGGGCGCGCCGGGGTCGGCGAATTCCTCGACGTAGGCGGCGAGCGCTTCCATCTGGCGCCGGCGCGAGCGGCCGAACAGCGAGAGATGGACGCACACGCAGTGCACCGTCTGCGCCATCCCCGGCAGGCTGACCGCGCAGTGCAGCAGCCCGCGCCGCTCGAAGCGCAGGTGGGTGACGTCCTGGTTGTGCGCATGCACGATGGGGAAGCGCGAGAGAATCGCGTTGCCGTGGTGGCCGTGGTCGTAGATGACGTTGCGGCCGTAGGCGGAGGACTGCCAGACGTCGGCGGCGAGGAACTCGTGCTGGGCCTCGCCGGGCCAGTCGTGCAGGCGCTCGGCGTGGCGCAGGTGGAGGCCCTGCACCTCCTGCAGGAAGACGATGTCGGGGCCGAGGCTGCGCAGGCGCTCCCGCAGCTCGTGCACCATCATGTGCCGGTTGAACTGCGAGAAACCCTTGTGGATGTTGTAGGTCGCGATATGCAGCGTGGGCTGGCTCATGCCGCTCAGGATACTGCGAGCATCCTCTCCAGTGCGAGTTTGGCGAGGCCGGCTTCGTGTTCGGGCACCTTGATCTGGTTGACGATCTTGCCGTCGGCGAGGTTCTCCAGCGTCCACGCCAGGTGCTGCGGGTCGATGCGCTGCATCGTCGAGCACATGCAGACGGTCGGCGCCATGAACTGGACGATCTTGCCCTCGGATTTCACTTCCTCGGCCAGACGGTTCACCAGGTTGAGTTCGGTGCCGACCAGCCAGCGCGTGTTCGGGGCGGCCTCCTTGATCGTCTTCACGATGTACTCGGTCGAGCCGACGTGGTCCGACTGGCGGCAGACTTCGTAGCTGCACTCCGGGTGCGAGATGACGAGGCCGTCCGGGTACTGGTTGCGGAACTTCAGGATGTGCGCCGGCTGGAACATCTGGTGCACCGAGCAGTGGCCCTTCCACAGCAGCAGCTTGGCCTTGCGGATCTGGTCGGGGGTCAGGCCGCCGTATTCGAGGTCGGGGTCCCAGACCATCATTTCGTCGAGCGGAATGCCCATCTGCGCGCCGGTCCAGCGCCCGAGGTGCTGGTCGGGGAAGAAGAGTATCTTCTCGCGCCGCGCGAACGCCCACTGCGCGATCTTGCCGGCGTTCGACGAGGTGCACACGATGCCGCCGCGCTCGCCGCAGAAGGCCTTGAGGTCGGCCGCCGAGTTGATGTAGGTGACCGGCGTCACCTGCTCGTCGGCGTTCAGCACCTCGTTCAGCTCGCGCCAGCAGCGCTCGACCTTGGCCAGATTGGCCATGTCGGCCATCGAACAGCCGGCCGCGAGGTCGGGCAGGACGGCGATCTGGTAGGGCTTGGACATGATGTCGGCGACTTCGGCCATGAAGTGCACGCCGCAGAAGACGATGAACTCGGCGTCGGTCTGCGAGGCGAGGCGCGACAGCTTCAGCGAGTCGCCAGTCAGGTCGGCGTACTGGTAGACGTCGGCGCGCTGGTAGTGGTGGCAGAGCAGCACGGCCTTCTTGCCGAGGCGCGCGCGCGCGGCGCGGATGCGTTCATGGCAGGCGTCGTCCTGCATCTGGTTGAACTTGTCGAAGCTGATCGTCGCGGTGGGCATGGATGTTTCTCGAATCGAGACCGGGATGGGCAGATGACTGCCCGTATTGAAGAAGGTTCAGTTGTGCCAGGGCAGGCCGGCATGGCGCCAGCCGCCGAGCTTGCCGCGCTGGCCGTTGGCGTCCTTGTCGCCCTCGAAACCTTCGAGCACGTTGTAGCACTCGGGATAGCCGGCCTGGGCGGCGAGCGCCGCGGCGTTGTGCGAGCGCGCGCCGCTGCGGCAGAGGAAGAGCACGAGCGCTTCCGGATCGACCTGTTGCTTGAGCTGCGCGAGGAAATGCGGATTGGCCCGGTTGCCCGGATAGCTCATCCACTCGATCTCGAGCGCATCGGGAATGCGGCCGACCCAGTCCCATTCGGCGCGCGTGCGCACGTCGACGAGCTTCGCCCCCGGTGCCAGCTGCCAGACAGCGCACGCTTCCTGCGGCGTCAGGGCGCCGGCGTAGGGCAGCTTGAATTCGCTGGCGCGGGCCTGGGCGAGATTGAGAAGGTCGGTCAGTTTTCCCATGGGGACGAAAGACGAGGCTGGACGAACCCTAAGTATAAAGCACTTGCCGGCGTCCCGCCGAGGTGCGGAAGCGGTGCCGATGCACCAATATGGTGCGTTATCCGGCCTGACGCACCGCGATGGTGCGGCGCAAAATCCACGGGAAAAGGAAAATCCCTTGTGGCACAATGTTTCGTTCGCCGCGCAGGGATTGGCACGATTTCTGCTCAACCCCAGGCACCGATTTTCGAATCTCGCCGGTACGCCGGCACCTGCTTAGGAGACTTTGCACATGGCAAGCCCACAAGACGTTATCAAGATGGTCAAGGAAAACGACGTCAAGTTCGTCGATTTCCGCTTCACCGATACCCGCGGCAAGGAACAGCACGTCACCGTGCCGGTCTCGCATTTCGACGAAGACAAGTTCGAGGAAGGCCACGCCTTCGACGGCTCCTCGATCGCCGGCTGGAAGGGCATCCAGGCTTCCGACATGCTGCTGATGCCGGATCCGGGCACCGCCTACATCGACCCCTTCTTCGACGAAGTCACGCTGGTCCTGTCCTGCGACGTCGTCGATCCGGCCGACGGCCGCGGCTACGACCGCGACCCGCGCTCGATCGCCAAGCGCGCCGAAGCCTACCTGAAGTCGACCGGCATCGGCGACACCGCCTACTTCGGCCCGGAACCCGAATTCTTCATCTTCGACTCCGTCGAGTGGAACGTCGACATGTCCGGCTGCAACGTCAAGATCTACTCGCAAGAGGCCGCCTGGACCTCCGGCGAGAAGGTCGAAGGCGGCGGCGGCTCCGGCCACCGTCCGACCGTCAAGGGCGGCTACTTCCCCGTGCCGCCGGTCGACAGCCTGCACGACATCCGCTCGGCCATGGTGCTGACGCTCGAATCGATCGGCGTGCCGGTCGAAGTGCACCACCACGAAGTCGCGACCGCCGGCCAGTGCGAAATCGGCACCGTGTTCAGCACGCTGGTCAAGCGCGCCGACTGGACGCAGATGCTCAAGTACGTCGTGCATAACGTCGCGCACCAGTACGGCAAGACCGCCACCTTCATGCCGAAGCCCATCGTCGGCGACAACGGCTCGGGCATGCACGTGCACCAGTCGATCTGGAAGGACGGCAAGAACCTGTTCGCCGGCAACGGCTACGCCGGCCTGTCCGAAACCGCGCTCTACTACATCGGCGGCATCATCAAGCACGCCAAGGCGCTGAACGCGATCACCAACCCCGGCACCAACTCGTACAAGCGCCTCGTGCCGCACTACGAAGCCCCGGTCAAGCTGGCCTATTCGGCGAAGAACCGCTCGGCCTCGATCCGCGTGCCGCACGTCGCTTCCGACAAGGCACGCCGCATCGAGACCCGCTTCCCGGATCCGATCGCCAACCCGTACCTGTGCTTCGCCGCGCTGCTGATGGCCGGCCTCGACGGCATCCAGAACAAGATCCACCCCGGCGATCCGGCCGACAAGAACCTGTACGACCTGCCGCCGGAAGAAGACGCCAAGATCCCGACCGTCTGCGCCTCGCTCGACGAAGCGCTGGCCGCGCTCGACAAGGATCGCGACTTCCTGACCCGCGGCGGCGTCTTCTCCAGCGACTGGATCGATGCCTACATCGACCTGAAGATGGACGAAGTCAACAAGATCCGCATGACGACCCACCCGGTCGAATTCGATCTGTACTACAGCTGCTAAGCGGCCCGCAGGCCAAAAGGACGGGCGCGCCCGTCCTTTTTTTTTGCATTCCCGTACCGTCGTAGCGGACCGTTCGCGTTTGTTATAGTTGAGTCAGTCAATACCATTGCCACGACAGATGAACAGGATTGCGATGAAACCCCGACTTCCGCTCCTTGCCCCGCTTCTCTCCTTCGTCCTGCTCGCGCTGGCTGCGCCGGCGGCGCGCGCCGACATCTACAAATGCACCGGCGGCGACGGCCACGTGACCTATTCCAACGTGCCGACCAAGGACTGCAAGAAGCTCATGCTCGATCCGGTGAACGCCACGCCGGCGCCCAGGTCGGCGGCCAAGACGCCGACTCCGACGACTTTTCCGCGCGTCGACGACAACGCCCAGAAGGCGCGCGACAACGACCGGCGGCGCATCCTGGAAAGCGAACTGGCGGCCGAGCAGAAGAACCTCGAACAGGCGCGCGGCGAACTCGCCCAGCAGGAGGCGGTGCGCAGCGGCGACGAGCGCAACTACCAGCGCGTGCTCGACCGCCTGCAGCCCTACAAGGACAAGGCGGCGCTGCACGAGCGCAACCTCGAGGCGATCCGCAAGGAAATCTCCAACCTGCGCTGACGCGCGGCGCGGTCCTTTCAGGCGATGTGCATGACCGATCCCGCGCTCAACCGCTACGGCGGACTCGATCTGCTGTCGTCGTCGGTCGTCCTGCTCGACGAGCGGCTCGCCATCCGCTACATGAACTCGGCGGCCGAGAACCTGCTCGCCGCCAGCCTCAAGGTGCTCGCCGGGCGGCCGCTGGACCGCGTGCTGGCCTGTCCGCCGGCGCTGCAGTCGGCGCTCGACAACGCGCGCCGGCACGGCTGGAGCTACACCGGGCAGAACATCGAACTGCCGCGTGGCGACGGCGAAACGCTGCACCTCAACTGCACGGTCAACCCCACCGACGCGCCGGACGCCGCCCTGCTCGTCGAGCTGTGGCCGATCGACCAGCAACTCAAGGCGACCCGCGAAGAGCGGCTGATCCAGCAGCAGCAGGCCAACCGCGAGCTGATCCGCAACCTCGCGCACGAAATCAAGAACCCCCTCGGCGGCATCCGCGGCGCCGCGCAGCTGCTCGAACATGAACTGAACAATCCGGGCCTGCGCGAGTACACGCAGGTCATCATCAAGGAAGCCGACCGTCTTCAGGACCTCATGCAGCGCCTGCTGTCGCCGCACCGGGCGATGCAGCCGGGGCCGGTCAACATCCACGAAATCCTCGAACGCGTGCGCAGCCTGCTCACTGCCGAATTCCCGCAGACGCTCAAGGTGCGGCGCGACTACGACACCAGCCTGCCCGACCTGATCGGCGACCGCGAGCAGCTGATCCAGGCCATCCTCAACATCGCCCGCAACGCCGCGCAGGCGATCATGGCGCAGCCGGACGCCGCGGCTGCGGGGAACGGGGAAATCGTCCTGCGCACGCGCGCCGCGCGCCAGGTCACGCTGGTCAAGCGCCGCCACCGCCTGGCGCTCGAACTGCAGGTGATCGACAACGGCCCGGGCATTCCCGACGACATCCGCGAGCGCATGTTCTACCCGCTGGTCTCCGGCCGCGAAGGCGGCAGCGGGCTCGGGCTGACGCTGGCGCAGAGCTTCGTCCAGCAGCACCAGGGGACGATCGAGTGCGAGAGCCGGCCGGGCTACACCTGTTTCACGATCCGCATGCCGCTCGGCGCCGCCTGATGGCAGGCTTCTTGCTGACGGTTTCGTATCCGCTTTGTTAGTGAGTTGAGAAAACGATGAAACCCGTCTGGATCGTCGACGACGATAGATCTATCCGCTGGGTGCTGGAAAAGACCCTGGCGCGCGAGCAGATCCCGTTCAAGAGCTTCGCCTCGGCCAACGAAGCGCTGGCGCTGCTCGATGCCGGCGGCGAGGCGCCGCAGGTGCTGCTGTCCGACATCCGGATGCCCGGCCAGTCCGGGCTCGACCTGCTGCAGCAGGTGAAGGCGCGCTTCCCCGCACTGCCGGTGATCATCATGACCGCCTATTCCGATCTGGAAAGCGCGGTCGCCGCCTTCCAGGGCGGCGCCTTCGAATATCTGCCGAAACCCTTCGACGTCGATCAGGCGCTGGAGCTGATCCGCCGCGCGATCGACGAAAGTTCGCACCAGACTGGTGCATCGGAAGAAGTCGAACTGACGCCTGAAATCCTCGGCCAGGCGCCGGCCATGCAGGAGGTGTTTCGCGCCATCGGCCGACTCAGCCAGTCGCACGCGACGGTGATGATCACCGGCGAGTCGGGCGCCGGCAAGGAACTCGTGGCGCGCGCCCTGCACCGCCACAGCCCGCGCGCCGACAAGCCCTTCATCGCGATCAACACGGCGGCGATTCCCAAGGATCTGCTCGAATCCGAACTCTTCGGGCACGAGCGCGGCGCCTTCACCGGCGCCGCCGCGCAGCGTCGCGGGCGCTTCGAGCAGGCCGAGGGCGGCACGCTCTTCCTCGACGAAATCGGCGACATGCCGGCCGAACTGCAGACGCGCCTGCTGCGCGTCCTGTCGGACGGCCACTACTACCGCGTCGGCGGCCATTCGCCGCTCAAGGCCAACGTGCGCATCATCGCCGCGACGCACCAGAATCTCGAAACGCGAGTCAAGGAGGGGCTGTTCCGCGAAGACCTCTTCCACCGCCTCAACGTCATCCGCGTGCGCCTGCCGAGCCTGCGCGAACGGCGCGAGGATATTCCCATCCTGGCCCGGCATTTCCTGCAGAAGAGCGCGCAGGAACTCGGCGTCGAGGCCAAGCGCTTTTCCGATGCGGCGCTCAGATACCTCTCTGCGCTCGACTTCCCGGGCAACGTGCGCCAGCTCGAGAACCTCTGCCATTGGCTGACGGTGATGGCGCCGGGCCAGCTCGTCGAACTGGCCGACCTGCCGCCCGAGTTGCGCGAATCGGCGGCGCCGCCGCCCGCCGTTTCCGACTGGGAGAGCGCGCTCGCCGCCGAGGTCGACCGCATGCTGGCGAGCGACGCCGGCCAGGTGCACGAAAAGCTCGCGCAGGCCTTCGAGCGCGTCCTCATCTCGCGCGCGCTGGCGCATTCGAACGGGCGCCGCATCGAGGCCTCGCTGGCGCTCGGCATCGGGCGCAACACCATCACGCGCAAGATACAGGAACTCAAGCTCGACGGCAGCGGCGCCGAGAACGCTGGCGACGAGCCGGCCTGAGCCGGTACCGGCTTGATTTGGCTTGGCCGGCCTGGGCGCCGTGTTTCGGCGATAATGGCGGCGTTCCGCCATTTTCCCCGTCCACCGCGATGACTTCCACCCTGATCGACCCCGTCCGCCTGCAAGGCCTGCTCGCCGCCGCGCGCGGGCGTTTCGACGTCGACGCGCTCGCCGAGTGCGAATCGACCAGCACCCTGCTGCTCGAACGCGCGGCGCGCGGCGCGCCGGCCGGCAGCGTGCTGGTCGCCGACCGGCAGACGGCGGGACGCGGCCGGCGCGGCCGCCACTGGCAGTCCGACCCCGAATCCAGCCTGACCTTTTCGCTGCTCTGGCGCTTCGACGGCGGCGTCGAGCGCCTGTCCGGCCTCTCGCTGGCGGTCGGCGTCGCCGTCGCGCGCGCGCTCGAAGCCTGCGGCGCGGCGGGCGTCGCGCTCAAGTGGCCGAACGACGTCCTGCATCTCGATGCGCAGCGGCACGCCAAGCTCGGCGGCATCCTCGTCGAACTGCAGGGCGAGCGGCACAGCATGCTCGCGGTGATCGGGATCGGCCTCAACCTGCGGGCGCCGGCCGTGCCGGCGGCCGATCTGGCCTACCCGGCGGCGGGGCTGGCGCAGGCACTGCCGGAGCTGCCCGAGCGCCACGACCTGCTCGCCCGCCTGCTGATCGAACTGGCCGACGTGCTCGACCGTTTCGGCCGCGGCGGCTTCGCCGCCCTGCGCGACGAATGGCAGGCGCGCAACGCCTGGCAGGACGCGCCGGTGCGTCTGCTGCACGACGGTCGCGTCGAGAAGGAGGGCGTTTGCCGCGGCGCCGATGCCGACGGCGCCCTGCTCGTCGAAACCGCCGCCGGCATCGAGCGCTGCCTGTCCGGCGATCTCTCGCTGCGCGCCGCATGAATACCGTGATCGCCGTCGACGCTGGCAATACGCGCATCAAGTGGGGCGTGCACGACGGTCGCGCCTGGCTGGCGCAGGGCGCACTCGACACCGCAGCGGCTGAAAGCCTGGCCGGGCTCGCCGCTGCCTGGCCGCAGGAGGCGCCGCTCGCCGTCTGCAACGTTGCCGGCGCGGCGGTCGAAAGCGCGCTGAACGCCTGCTTCGCGACGCAGCGTGGGCCGGTGCGCTGGCTGCGCGCGAGCGCCGCCGCCTGCGGCGTCGAGAATCGCTACGAATGCCCGGAGACGCTCGGCGCCGACCGCTGGGCGGCGCTGATCGGCGCGCGCGGGCTGGTTGCCGGCGCCTGCCTCGTGGTCAGCGCGGGGACGGCGACCACGGTCGATCTGCTCGACGCCGACGGCGTCTTCCAGGGCGGCGCGATCCTGCCCGGCTACGAACTGATGCGCCGTGCGCTGGCCGGCAACACCGCCCAGCTGCCGTTCGCCGAGGGGCGCTACGCCGAGCCGCCGCGCAACACGCAGGACGCCATCGTCAGCGGCTGCCTGCACGCCCAGGCCGGCGCCATCGAGCGCCTGTACCGCCAGCTGCCGGCCGGCGCGCCCTGCCTGCTGACCGGCGGCGCCGCGCCGCTGCTCGCCGACCGTCTCGACCTGCCGCTGTGCCGCGTCGACAATCTCGTGCTCGAAGGCCTGCGGCGTTACGCCGGCGCAATCTGAGCGGGGCTATACTTTCCGCTTTGCCATAAACCAATAAGAAGTTTCAGGGAGATTTCATGGATTCGCTGCGTTTCGTTCTCGATCAGTCGGAAATTCCGACCCACTGGTACAACGTCGTCGCCGACCTGCCGACGCCGCCGGCGCCGCCGCTCGGCCCGGACGGCCAACCGGTGCCGCCTGAGAAGATGGCGGCGATCTTCCCGATGGCGATCCTCGAACAGGAAATGTCGGCCGAACGCTGGATTCCGATTCCCGAGCCGGTGCGCGAGATCTACCGCCTGTGGCGTCCGTCGCCGCTGATCCGCGCCCGCCGCCTGGAGCAGATGCTCGGCACGCCGGCCAAGCTCTACTACAAGAACGAAGGCGTCTCGCCGGCCGGCTCGCACAAGCCGAACTCGGCCGTGCCGCAGGCCTACTACAACCGCGAGGCCGGCATCCGCCGCCTGACCACCGAGACCGGCGCCGGCCAGTGGGGCTCGTCGATCGCCTTCGCCGGGCAGATGTTCGGCATCGACGTGCGCGTCTACATGGTCAAGGTCAGCTACCAGCAGAAGCCCTTCCGCCGCTCGATGATGCAGACCTGGGGCGCCGAGGTGATCGCCAGCCCGTCGAGCATGACGCAGACCGGCCGCGACCTGCTGGCGAAGGACGCCGACAATCAGGGCTCGCTCGGCATCGCCATCTCCGAGGCGGTCGAGGAGGCGGCGTCGCGTCCCGACACCAACTACGCGCTTGGCTCGGTGCTCAACCACGTCGCCCTGCACCAGACGATCATCGGCCAGGAAGCGAAGAAGCAGTTCGAGAAGGCCGGCGACTGGCCGGACGTCGTCTTCGCCCCGTGCGGCGGCGGTTCCTCCTTCGCCGGCGCGGCCTTCCCCTTCGTCGCCGACAACGCCGCCGGCGGGCGCAACGGCAAGCCGGTGCGCCTCGTCGCCGTCGAGCCGACGTCGTGCCCGTCGCTGACCAAGGGCGTCTACGCCTACGATTTCGGCGACGCCTCGGGCTTCACGCCGATGATGAAGATGTACACGCTCGGCCACGACTTCATGCCGCCCGGCATCCACGCCGGCGGCCTGCGCTACCACGGCGCGTCGGCGCTCGTCTCGCAGCTCTACCACGAGGGTCTGATCGAGGCTGTCGCCGTGCCGCAGCTCGCCACCTTCGAGGCCGGCGTCATGTTCGCGCGCGCCGAGGGCATCATCCCGGCGCCCGAGTCGAATCACGCGATCCGCGCCGCGATCGACGAGGCGCTGCGCTGCAAGGCGAGCGGCGAGGCCAAGACGATCTTCTTCAACCTCACCGGCCACGGCCACTTCGACATGGCCGCCTACGACCGCTACTTCGCCGGCGAACTCGAGAACTTCGACTACCCGGCCGAAGCCATTGCGACGTCGCTGCAGCACCTGCCGAAGTTCGGGTGATTCCGGCCATGCGCGCGCTGATCTTCCTGCTCGTCCTCGGCAACCTGCTCTTCCTGGCCTGGGCGCAGGGCTATCTCGGCGGCAGCGGCAGTCCCGACGCGGTGCGCCTCGAGCAGCAGCTGCAGCCCGAGCGTCTGCGCATCGTCGGGCGCGGCGAGCCGCCGGCGCCCGAGAGCGGCCAGGAAGCGCCGGCGGTCGCGCCGGAAAAAGCCGCCGAGAAAATGGTTGAGAAAACGGCCGAGAAGGCGGCCGAGAAAGCGGCCGATTTCGGGGAAAGCTCCGTCTGCCTGCAGTGGGCAGGCCTCGTCCCGGCCGACGCCGAGCGCGTCGAACGCCTGCTGGCCGAGAAGTTCGCCGCCTTCAAGACGGCGACGCTGCGCACCCCGGTGTCCGGCCACGCCAGCTACTGGGTCTACATCCCGCCGCTGGCGAACAAGCAGGAGGCCGAGAAGAAGGCCGGCGAACTGAAGCGCCTGTCGGTCCCCGAGTATTTCATCGTGCAGGACGCCGGCCCGCAGCGGCTGGCGATCTCGCTCGGCATCTTTTCCACCGAGGCGGCCGCGCGCGAGCGCCTCGACGCGCTGCGCGCCAAGGGCGTGCGTTCGGCCCGGGTCGGCGAGCGCAACGGCGAGCCGGCGCGGGCCGCGCTCGAAGCCAGCGGCCCCGGCGCGCAGGTCGATGCCGTGCGCGCCGCCGTCGCCGCGCTCTTGCCGGAGGCGAAGGAGGCGGCTTGCGCGGGACGCAAGTCGTGAGCTTCGTCGTCGGCCTGACCGGCGGCATCGGCAGCGGCAAGAGCACGGTCGCCGATCTGTTCGCCGAACGCGGCGCCGCGCTGGTCGACACCGACCGCATCGCGCACGAGCTGACCGGGCCGGAAGGCCGCGCCATGCCGGCCATCGCGGCGGCTTTCGGGCCGGACGTGATGCGCGCCGACGGCGCTCTCGACCGCGCCGCGATGCGCCGGCGCGTGTTCGACGATCCGGCCAGCAAGGCGCGTCTGGAAGCCATCCTGCATCCGCTGATCCGCGCCGAGAGCGACGCGCGCTGCGCCGCGGCGCACGCCGCCCCCTACGTCCTGCTGGCCGTCCCGCTGCTCGTCGAGGCCGGCGTCGACGGCTACCGTGCGCGGGTCGACCGCATCCTCGTCGTCGATTGCGCCGAAACGGTCCAGGTGGAGCGCGTCATGGCGCGCAGCGGCCTGAGCGCCGACGAGGTGCGCGCGATCATGGCGACGCAGGCGACGCGCGCGGCGCGGCGGGCCGTCGCCGACGACATCGTGTGCAATGATGGCGGCTTGGAATCGCTCGTCCCGCAGGTCGAAAAGCTGCACCGCACCTATCTCGAAATGGCTATGATCAAAGTTAAGGCAAACTGTTGAGATTTTGATGCAAATGATTCAGAATCATCGCATTTTCCCGATTCTGAATCCATAAACCCAGCGGCGGCGGCGTGATCACTTACGAATACCCCTTCAACGAACGCATACGCACCCTGCTGCGTCTGGAGGATTTGTTCGAGAAAGCCGCCTACTTCATGCAGCTCGACGGCACGCATGAACACCACATCGCGCTGGTCACGATGTTCGAAATCCTCGAAGTGGCCGGCCGCGCCGACCTCAAGCTCGACCTGATCCAGGAACTCGAACGCCAGCGCCAGACCCTGCTGGCCTACCGCAACAACCCCGACATTTCCGAAGAAGCCCTGTCCGGCGCGCTCTACGAAATCGAGCAGGCGTCGGCCGCGCTGCTGGCGATGACCGGCAAGATCGGCCAGTACCTGCGCGAGAACGAGTGGCTGATGAGCATCCGCAGCCGCGCCGCGATTCCCGGCGGCGTCTGCGAGTTCGACCTGCCGTCCTACCACTACTGGCTGCACCACGCGCCCGAGCATAGACGCGACGCGCTGGGCGGCTGGCTGAAGCCGCTGCTGCCGCTGCGCGACGGCCTGACCATCGTGCTGCGCCTGCTGCGCGCCAGCGGCCGGCCCGAGCACCACGTGGCGAAAGGCGGTCTGTTCCAGATGATGCTGGGCGGCAGCGGCGCCCAGATGGTGCGCGTCTCGCTGCACGTGCAGGCGCCCTTCATTCCCGAGATCAGCGCCAACAAATACGCGCTGAACATCCGCTACTCGCGCCCCGAGGGCGAAGGCAAGCCGCGTCACGTCGACAGCGATGTCGATTTCGACATGGTCTTCTGCAACCTGTAGGCTCCTGATGAACAAGCCTGTACGCATGGTGCGCTGCCCGCAGTGCGGCGGCGAATCGCCGTGGAGCGCCGAGAACAAGTGGCGCCCCTTCTGCTCCGAACGCTGCAAGATGATCGACCTCGGCGCCTGGGCGTCCGAGTCGTACCGCGTTCCGGTGCAGGAAGAAAAGACCGATCCGCTCGCCGAGCCGCCGGAAGGCTCGTAGTCTGCGCTCGGCGTTTCCGGCGCCGCCGGGCTCCGGTTTGTTGAGCGTCGCGCGCTCCGCTTTCCCCGAACCTCCCGATTGTCGCCATCGCTTCCCCGCCGGCGGCGTCACCGTTGCGACCGCTGCCGTTCGTCTGCCTGGCGGCCGCGGGAGTTCATGGGCTGAGCCGGCGCACGGGACGATAAAAAGGCCGCTTTCCTGCCTCGGGAACGCGGCCTTTATTCCTGGCCGAACGGCATCCTTGCGTCGCCTGGCCTGCCTGCGATGCGCGGGCCTACCAGCCGCGCATCAGGGCGATGCCGTGCGCGCCGTGCCGGCGCGCCGTTTCCAGCATCTCGGGGCGCATCCCGCCGAGCGCGAAGACCGGCAGCGGCGAAGCCGCCGCGAGCCTTCCGAATTCCTCCCAGCCGAGTCCGGCGCGTCCGGGGTGCGTCGGCGTCGGCAGCACCGGGCCGAGCAGGACGTAGTCGAGGCCGAGCCGCGCGGCGCGCGCGAGTTCGGCCGCGTCGTGGCAGGAGGCGCCGACCCAGGTCTGGTCGGGGCGTGCGTCGCAGGCGCGCAGGGCGGCCGCCGATAGATGCACGCCGTGCGCGCCGACGCGCCGCGTTAGCGTGCTGTCGTCGCCGTCTTCATTGACTACGACGAGTGCGCCGCTGTTGCGCAGCATTTCCATCGCCGTTTGCGCGAACCACGCGCGTTCGGCCGCCGGCAGCGTCTTGTCGCGAATCTGGAAGAGGCGGAGGCCGCGACCGACGGCGGCCGACAGGCGTTCGAGTTCGGCGTCCTCGCCGGTCTCCTGCGAATTGGTGATGGCCATCACGGCCGGCAGTGCGAGCGCCTTCAGAATGGGGTCGTTGGCCGGCAGGATCGGCGCTACCGAGGGCGCCGCCCAGGCGTCGGCGCAGCGCAGCCAGTCGACGGCGCTGTGTTCGAGCGGTGCCGTGATGCCGATCTCGCCGTCCCAGGCGGTGACGCGCCAGAAGTTGAGGCGCACCGTCGCGTGCGGGTAGGTGAATTCGCGCGTCAGCCAGGGCGTCGCGGCGGTGACGGCGATGCCGAGTTCTTCCTGCAGTTCGCGCACCAGCGCGTCGCGCACGCTTTCGCCCGGCTCGACCTTGCCGCCGGGAAACTCCCAGTAGCCGGCGTAGACCTTGCCCTCGGGGCGCTGCGCGAGGAGAAATTCTTCCTCGCCGCTTTCCCCGCCGCGCAGCATGACGGCGGCGGCGACCTCGACGATCTTGGTCATTTGCCGCGCGGGCCGCGGGCGTTCTGCGCCGCGGCCGCCGGCGCGTGCGAGCCGGCCCAGTCCTTGGCGAACTGCCAGGCGACGCGGCCGCTGCGCGAGCCGCGCATGAGCGCCCAGTTGAGCGCTTCGCGCTCGGCGCCGGCGATTTCGGCGGCGCCGCAGCCGAAGGATTTGAGCCAGTGCGCGACGATGTTCAGGTAGGCATCCTGATCGAAGGGGTAGAAGGAAATCCACAGGCCGAAGCGCTCGGAGAGCGAGATTTTTTCCTCGATCGCCTCGCCGGGGTGGATTTCGTCGCGGACGCGCTGGCTTTCGAGGTTTTCCTCGAAGTATTCGGGCATCAGGTGGCGGCGGTTCGAGGTCGCGTAGATCAGCACGTTGTCGGGCGCCGCCGCCAGCGAGCCGTCGAGCACGACCTTGAGCGCCTTGTAGGTGGCGTCGCCGGCGTCGAAGGAAAGGTCGTCGCAGAAGATCACGAAGCGTTCCGGGCGGCCTTCGAGCAGTTCGACGATGTCCGCCAGGTCGACGAGGTCGTTCTTGTCGACCTCGATCAGGCGCAGGCCGCGCTTGCCGTATTCGTTGAGCAGCGCCTTGATCAGCGAGGATTTGCCCGAGCCGCGCGCGCCGGTGAGCAGCACGTTGTTGGCCGGCTGGCCGGCGACGAACTGGCGCGTGTTGGCGTCGATGCGTGCCTTCTGGTCGTCGATGTCGCGCAGGTCACGCAGGCGGATCGCCGGCAGCCGGGGCAGCGCCTGCAGGTAGCCGGCGTGGCCGCTCTTGCGCCAGCGGAAGGCCCGGGCGGCTTTCCAGTCGGGTTCGCGGCGGGCGGGCGGCAGCAGCGGTTCGAGGCGTTCGAGCAGTTGCTCGGCGCGGGCGAGAAAGCTGGCCAGTTGCGAAATGGGGTCGGTCATCAGGCGGTATACTTCAACGGATCGAGAACCCCGCACTCTAGCCAAAGCATGCCCAAACTCCAAATGCCGCGCCGGATGGCGCCGATTTCCCCGTTTGCCCTGTTCGCCGCGCTTTTCCTCGGCGCCTGCTCGACGACCGGCAAGGCGCCCGTCCGCGAAGCGGCGCCCGCCGCGTGCGCGCCCTGTCCGGCCTGCGCGCAGTGTCCCGCCGTCGCCGCGCCGACGCCCGCCGCGCCGCCGGCCAAGCCCATGCAGGCGGCGAACTGGAGCGATCTGCCGGGCTGGGGCGACGACGACGCGAGCGCCGCCTGGCCGGCCTTCCTGCAGTCCTGCCGCGGGCTCGCCGGCAGGACGCAGTGGCCCCTGTGGCGCCCGGCCTGCGACGAGGCGAAGACGCTCGACGGCGCCGCGCGCAGCCCCGCCGCGCTGCGCCGCTTCTTCGAGTCGCGCTTCGAGCCGTATCTGCTGACCAACCCGGACGGCAGCACGAGCGGCATGGTCACCGGCTATTACGAACCGCTGCTGCGCGGCGCGCGCACGCGCGGCAGCGCCTACCGCGAGCCGGTGCTCGGCGTGCCGGGCGACCTGCTGACCATCGAGCTCGGCGACGTGCTGCCGGAGCTGAAGAACATGCGCCTGCGCGGGCGCCTGCAGGGCAACAAGGTCGTCCCCTACTATTCGCGCGCCGAGATCGTCGAGCGCGAAAAGAACTACGCCGACCGCGTGCTGCTCTGGGTGGACGACGCCGTCGAACTCTTCTTCCTGCAGATCCAGGGTTCCGGGCGGGTCAAGCTGCCCGACGGCAGCATGGTGCGCGTCGGCTACGCCGACCAGAACGGCCATCCCTACCAGTCGGTCGGCCGCCTCCTCGTCGAGCGCGGCGAACTCAAGCTCGAACAGGCGTCGATGCAGGGCATCCAGGCCTGGGCGCGCGCCAATCCGGCGAAGCTCAACGAGCTGCTCAACGCCAACCCGAGCTACGTCTTCTTCCGCGAGATGCCCGTCGCCGCGCCGAAGAACGGCGAGCCGGACGGCCCGCTCGGCGCGCTCGGCGTGCCGCTCTCGCCGGGCCGCAGCATCGCCGTCGACCCGCGCCATGTGCCGCTCGGCGCGCCGGTCTTCCTCGCCACGACGCAGCCGAACTCGGCCGCGCCGCTCAACCGCCTGATGCTCGCGCAGGACACCGGCGGCGCCATCCGCGGCGTCGTGCGCGCCGACTTCTTCTGGGGCTTCGGCGCCGAAGCGGGCAACCAGGCCGGGCGCATGAAGCAGTCGGGCCAGATGTGGGTGCTCCTGCCGCCGGGCGCCGCACCAAAATAGGCGGGGCGCCGCGCCGTGGTGCGCGTACGGCCCCACGATGGGGCGTGCGCCGCCGGAATGCACCGTTGCGGTGCCTGCGCTTCCCGATGCCTGCGGCAAGTCATTGAACTTGCAGGGACGCGCACCCGCCTTGCGAATGGAATGCTTCTTGCTGTTGGCCTCCTGTACGAATATCAGGAGGCATCATGGAAGCGCTCAAAACCGGTAACGACGTTCTCTTCATCCTGCTCGGCGCCATCATGGTGCTGGCCATGCATGCGGGCTTCGCCTTTCTCGAACTCGGTACCGTCCGCAAGAAGAACCAGGTCAATGCCCTGGTCAAGATCCTCACCGACTTCGGCGTGTCGACGATCGCCTACTTCTTCGTCGGCTACGGCATCGCCTACGGCGTGCATTTCTTCTCCGGCGCCGAAACGCTGGCCGCGCACAACGGCTACGAGCTGACCAAGTTCTTCTTCCTGCTCACCTTCGCCGCCGCCATCCCGGCCATCATCTCGGGCGGCATCGCCGAGCGCGCGCGCTTCAACCCGCAGCTCGCCGCGACCTTCCTGATCGTAGGCTTCGTCTATCCCTTCTTCGAGGGCATCGCCTGGAATCAGGCCTTCGGCGTGCAGGCCTGGCTGAAGGCGAGCTTCGGCGAGGAGTTCCACGACTTCGCCGGCTCCATCGTCGTGCATGCCATGGGCGGCTGGATCGCGCTGCCCGCCGTGCTCCTGCTCGGCGCGCGGCACGGCCGCTACACCAAGGAGGGACGCCTTTCGGCGCATCCGCCGTCGTCTATCCCCTTCCTCGCGCTCGGCGCGTGGATCCTCACCGTCGGCTGGTTCGGCTTCAACGTGATGAGCGCGCAGACGGTGGACAAGGTTTCCGGCCTGGTCGCCCTCAACTCCCTGATGGCCATGGTCGGCGGCACGCTCGTCGCGCTGGTGCTCGGCAAGAACGACCCCGGTTTCGTGCACAACGGCCCGCTCGCCGGTCTCGTCGCCATCTGCGCCGGCTCCGACCTGATGCACCCGATCGGCGCGCTGGTCGTCGGCGGCGTCGCCGGCGGCCTCTTCGTCACCATGTTCACGCTCACGCAGAACCGCTGGAAGATCGACGACGTGCTCGGCGTCTGGCCGCTGCACGGCCTGTGCGGCGCCTGGGGCGGCATCGCTGCCGGCATCTTCGGACAGAAGGCGCTCGGCGGCCTCGGCGGCGTCGCCTTCATGCCGCAACTGCTGATGACCTTGCTCGCCATCGTCGTCGCGCTGGTCGGCGGCGGCTGCGTCTACGGCCTGCTCAAGAAAGCCGTCGGCCTGCGCCTCGATCAGGAAGAGGAATACAACGGCGCCGACCTCTCGATCCACAAGATCACGGCGACGCCGGAGCGGGAGCCGAACTGGTAGCGCGATCGGAAACAATGGAGTCTGTCAGGCGATGAATGAACAAAGCCCGGTTTTTGCCGGGCTTTGCGTTTATGGAGCTTCTGCTTCTCGGGCAAAGCCGACGGAGACCTCTCTATGAAAAATGGCCGGTTCCGAATGCAGACCAGCCATGGGTAACTCGAGGAGTTGAACGACTGCTTTCACAGACTAGCTACGTCGACATCGTGCCCGAAGCGGAACTAGCTTCCGGCTGGAAGCAGCCTTTCGCCGTTTAAACCAGGCTGTTCGTTGGGCGGTGCTATTTTTCAACCTCGTATCGCAATTCAGCCATGCCAACGCCCATCTGGCGAACTGAAACAAGGCGCAGGGTTGGACTTAAGACCCGGCGCGGAAAGACTGGCTTGCCTCTGCCCAGGGTAACGGAGCCAATCTGGATGATGAGTTCATCCAGAAGACCTGCATCATGGAACTGCCCCGCCAAGTCTCCGCCTCCCACAATCCAGATATTCTTTGCCCCGGCGGCCAAGCACATCTCTCTGTGAACCTCGCGCACATCGCCTTTAACGAACCTGACGTCGGAACTTTCAACTGCTGGGAGCTGGCGACTGCTGAACACCCAGGCAGGCTGGGTGTACGGCCAAGATGCCCCGGTTTCTGCTGCAACCTTGTCAGCGTTGCGGAGCATCCATTCGTAGGTGGACGACCCCATCGCCAGCGCGCCCACCTCGGCAATGAAACTTGGATAGCTTGAGTCATTCAGATCGCCAAGTGGAAACAGCCACTCCAACGAGTCATCTTCGGTGGCGATAAACCCATCAACGCTTGAAGCGGTGTAGTACTGAGTTTTCATGCGTTTGCTTACCTCACCCGCGAGATTAAGGCTACTTGACAGCGGAGTTGCGCCAGGTCGCGAACTGACGTGCTCCATCGAAATTTACTACAACTACGAAAGTCCCAGGAAACAGGGGACAGGTAAGGGCGAGCGCCTGCTGTGGAGCGTAATTTTGAGAAACCGGTTATGGCCGGGTCCCGTCGTTTATTGCTCAGGAAAGCAGGCGTTCCGAAAGCCAACGTTGCCACGGTTGGCAACGATCAGAAAGGCGGCGGGCATTCGATGCGCAGCAGCGCGCCCGTTTCAGGATGGTCGAATTCGAGCAGGCAGGCGTGCAGCATCAGGCGCTCTGCCTTGGCGCAGGATGCCGGCGTGCCGTAGAAGTCGTCGCCGAGGATGGGATGCCCCATCGCTTCCATGTGAACCCGCAACTGGTGCGAACGTCCGGTGACGGGCTCGAGCTCGATGCGCGAAACCGCAGGTACGGCGCCGTTGTCGAGTACGCAATAGCGGGTCAGGCACGGCCGGCTCGTGGCGTGATCGACTTTCTGTTTGGGGTGACTGGCCTCGTCGACGCCGATGGGCAACGCGATCTCGCCTGTTGCGGCAGCCGTCCAGCGCCCATCGACCAGGGCCTGGTAGCGCTTGCGCACCCTGCGCTCCTGGAACTGGATGCTAAGCTCCCGCTGCGCCTTGGCTCCGCGCCCCATGACGACGATGCCCGAGGTGCCCATGTCCAGGCGATGAACGATCATCGCGTCGGGAAACTCGGCCTGTACCCGGCGCGACAGGCAGTCCTCCTTGCCGGGGTGGCGCCCCGGTACGCTCAGCAAGCCGCTGGGCTTGTCGACGACGAGTAGCTGCTCCGAGAGATAGAGCAGGGAAAGGCCTCGGTGCGCGGGCGGCTGGTAGGGAGTGGATGCCATGCCGCGGATTGTCTCATTGCGCGACTCGTGGAACGCCGAATCCGCCGGAATTGTCTGGCTATCCGCGATTCTGTTCGGGGAATCAAGGGCTGCGGTCGGGAGGCTAAACCGACCGCTTGATTCATCGGCATCGACGGCCGGTTTGGCCGAACTTCGGCCTGACGACTCGGACTGTTCGTCATCGGCTGACTACGGATGTGCCGCGGCCGTCAATCACGCTCGCTTCTCTCGTCTCCGCTTTCGAGGGGCCGAGGGACTGGCAGGTTCCAGCCGTGCCGGATCGCCATCAGTCGAAGCCCGAAACAGACAGCGGCGCCGGCAATCGCGGTCGGGATTGGCGGCAAGGTCAGTGCGTGTCCGATGACGACGAGCGCCGCGCCGGCGAGCGCTGCCAGGGCGTAGAGGTCGGTCCGAAGCACAGCGGGCGTCCGGGCGACGAGCAGGTCGCGCACAATGCCTCCGCCGATGCCGGTCAACATGCCCAGCAGGGCTGCCATCAGCGGGTTCAGTCCGTAGGCCAGCGCCTTTTGTGTGCCGGCGACGGCAAAGAGCGCAAGACCCGCCGCATCGAAGACCAGTATCGCGGCGCGCAGGCGCACGAACAGCGAAGACCAGAAAAAAGCCAGCAAGCCGGCGGCAAGGGCCACCGCAAGGTAACGCCAGTCGCGGATCGCGGCGGGCGGGACGGCGCCGATCAACAGGTCGCGCGCGATTCCCCCCGCACTCGATGCCGCGAAAGACAGGACCAGAATTCCGAAGATGTCGAGATTGCGGCGGACGCCCAGCATCGCGCCGCTGGTCGCGAAGACGAAGGTGCCCGCCAGGTCGAGAACCAGCAGAAGTTCGTGAATCGCCTTCTGTTCGAGAACGGGGATCAGCGGCATCGGAAAACGTCCTGTCGGGGCGTTGGAGCGTTTGATCGGTCCTTCATTTGGCCAGCCAGGCCAGCGCGCCCGCGACCATGGCTTCGACGCCTGTCTGCAGGGTCGGATGGATGACGGGGGCGAAAAAGGGGCTGTGATTGACCGGCAGGTCGTTGATCCGTCCCGCCGCCTTGGCTTTTGCATAGGTGTCGGGGTCGGTCCCGCCGACGAACCAGTATACCGATGGCGTGTTCCATTCGCTCCCGAAGCAGCCGAAGTCCTCGCTCGCCGGCGCCGGTCCGGTGTGGCGGACGCGGTCGGGCGGGAAATGGCGGCGCAGGGCTTCCGCAATGCGGTCGCTGGCCTGTTTGTCATTGACGTTGAGGGGATAGCGATCCAGCGAGGTGATCTCGGGCGGTCGCGGCGCGCCGGAAGCCTGCGCTTCGGCGTTGACGATCCGTTCGATTGCCGCAAGCACGTGCTTGCGCACCCCTTCGTCGAAGGTCCGGATGTTCAGCTTGATGATGGCCTCGTCCGGGATCACGTTTTCCTTGGTCCCTGCCTGCAATACCCCGACGGTGAGCACTGCGGCGTCGGTGGCGGCCACTTCGCGGGAAACGACGGTTTGCAGGCGCAGGACGATCGCCGCGGCCATGACGATCGGATCGATGCTGGCTTGCGGCATCGAGCCATGCGCCCCGCGCCCGAACAGGCGGATTTGCAGACTGTCGGCGGCGGAGGTGATTGGCCCGGCGCTGCCCGCGACGGTACCCGCGGGGCCGACCATGACATGCTGGCCGAGCACGACATCGGGCTTGGGAAAGCGCGTGAACAGACCGTCGTCGATCATGGCCCGCGCGCCTTGCGCCGTCTCTTCGCCCGGCTGGAAAACCACCATCAGCGTACCGCGCCAGGCATCGCGCCGTTGTGCGAACAGCGACGCCGCGCCCACAAGCCAGGCCACGTGCATGTCGTGGCCGCAGGCATGCGCCACCGGCACGGTATTTCCCGCGGCATCCGTGGCCATGACGGTGCTCGCATAATCGACGCCGCTCGCTTCCCGGACGGGGAGCGCATCCATGTCGGCACGTAGCATGACCGTGGGGCCTTCGCCGTTGCGCAACAGACCGACGACCCCCGTTCTGCCCAAACCGGCGGTCACCTCGTACCCGTTGTCCCGGAGATGCTTCTCCGCCAGACCCGCCGTGCGTTTCTCCTGCATCGACAGTTCCGGATGCGCATGGACATCCTTGTAAAGCGCTTCGAGCGTCGGCAGCAGGCCGGGAAGACTCCCGAGAAGCGTGCTCGAAGGATCGGATAAGGCCGTATTCATGAGTCGCCTCCGGCACATCTGTGTTGGTACGGCATTCACTCCCTTGTCGGAGGACAGGCAAGCGCTCTCCGGAGTTCCTTTCGTATCGAAATGCTCCCGTCCGTTCTTTATAACCAGCCGTTTCAAGGGCTTGGCGCGTCGCGGCGGCATCGTTTTTGCCCGGGATGGCGCGCGGAATTCCTATTTGTAAAACTGGTTGCGCATGCGGGAAAGCGTCGCTAATATATCAGACAGCTTCACTGAGATATCAGCGTGGCATACCTAAAAAACAGAGGAGACAATTATGGTTACTCGTATCAAGACCCGTCCGGGCCGCTTGCTGGGCGCATTGGCCGTTTCCCTGCTGTTCGCGGGCAGCGCCCAGGCGGCCGATCCGGACAAGTTCAAGATCGGCGGCGTGGTGTCCCTGTCCGGCACCTACGGCATCTTCGGCGAGGACATGCGCAAGGGCGTCGAGGTCGCCATCGAGCAGCGCGGCGGCAAGGTTCTCGGCAAGCCGATCCAGGTCATCTGGGAGGACGACGAGACGAAGCCCCAGCCGGCGGTGCAGAAGACCACCCGGCTGATCTCCGAAGGCGTGCAGGTCATCTTCGGCGCGGTCAGTTCGGCCTCCAGCATCGCCATCATGAACATCGCCAAGCAGCGCAAGATTCCCCACCTGGTGACCATGTCCGCCGACGACAAGATCACCGTGCCGCACGGTTCGCGCTACACCTTCCGCACCTCGAACACGCTGGGCATGGAGCAGCGCATGGCGCTCAGCTTCACCAAGGAGCAGAAGCTCAAGCGCATCTACGGCGTCACCGCCGACTATCAGGCCACCCGCGACAGCTGGGAGTGGTACCGCCGCGAGGCGGAGAAGGCCGGCGTCGAGATCGTCGGCGCCGACTTCGCGCCGCTGGGCAACCGCGACTACTCCTCGATCGTGGACAAGATCGCCCGTTCCAACGCCGACGGCGTGGCGCTGTTCATGACCGGCTCCGACGCCGTGACCATGGTCAAGCAGGCCGGCCAGGTGGATCTCGGCAAGACGCGCAAGATATTCGGGCCGGTGATCGCCGACGAAACCATGGCGGCGGGCGTGGGGCCGGCGTCCATCGGCGTCTATTCCGGCGTGCGCTATCACTTCAGCGTCGATAATCCGGCCAACCACAAGTTCGTCGAAGCCTTCCGCAAGAAGTACAACGAGCTGCCCTCCAGCGCCGCCGGCGAAGCCTACGACGGCATGTCCTGGTGGCTCGATACGGTCGAGCAGACCGGCTCCTGGGACAAGGAGAAGTGGGTGACCGCCTTCGAGAACAGCGTCCGCGAGAACTCGGTGGAAGGACGCAAGGCGATGCGCGCCTGCGACCATCAGGCGATGCAGGACGGCCTGTGGGGCGTGGTCGAGAAGGGCGTCGCGCCGGCGCCGGCCTACACCATGAAGATCGCCAAGGTGTTTCCGCCGAACGCCGTCTTCGACCCCTGTCAGCCCTGAGCGCTGACCCCGTCCGCCCGCGGGCGGCGTCTCCGGCCTAGCGCCCGAGCGCCGCTCCCGGGGCCGGGTTTCCCGCCGGCGCCGCGCGTGCCGGCCACCGATACCGATGGAGGGAGTCCCCCGGGGGCGGCCCGGCCGCCCTCCCGGGAGGCGCTCGCCCGTCCTCTGCGGAGATACTCATGTCTACCCTCATCATCGGGCTCAGCCTGGGGATGCTGCTGTTCCTGCTCGCCTCGGGGCTGACCCTCATCTTCGGCATGCTGGGCGTGATCAACTTCGCCCACGGCGCGCTGTACATGCTCGGCGCCTACATCGCCTTCGACATCGGGCGCCACACCGGCTCCTTCGTCGCCGGCTTGATCGGCGCCACCGTGCTGGTGGCGCTGGCCGGCGCTCTGATTGAGCGCCTGGCTCTGCGCCCGCTCTACGACCGGCCGCACTTCTACCAGCTGATCCTGACCTTCGGCGTGATCCTGGTCATCAGCGAAGTCGTCAAGGTCGTCTGGGGCCTCGGCTATCAGGAATCGACCATGCCGCCGGCGCTGGCCGGCACGGTGGACATGTTCGGCAGCACCATCCCGGTCTACCGCCTGTTCGTCATCGGCTTCGGCGCGCTGGTTTCCGGCGGCCTCTTCCTGCTCATCGAAAAGAGCACCTTCGGCATGCTCGTGCGCGCCGCCAGCAGCGACGGCGAGATGGTCCGCCTGCTCGGCCTGCCGGTGGCGTCGGTGCGCATGGCCGTGTTCGCCCTCGGCTCCGGGCTGGCCGGCCTGGCCGGCGCGATCGCCGCGCCGCTCTTCCCGATCGAGCTGGGCATGGCCACCAACACCATCATCGACTGCTTCATCGTCGTCATCCTCGGCGGCCTCGGCAACATCCGCGGCGCCGTCGCGGCCTCGCTGCTGATCGGTCTGGTACGCGCCATCGGCTACTCCTACATGCCGAGCTGGGTGGATATCCTGACCTTCTCGCTGCTCATCGCGACCCTGCTCACCCGGCCCCAAGGGCTCTTCTTCCGCGCAACGAGGTCCGCATGAACGCCTCCCGTTTCGACCTGTGGCTCGGGCTGCCCCTGGCGGCCATCGCCCTGCTGCTGCCTTTCACCGGCCCCAGCGACTTCATGCTCAACCTGGCGACCCTGGTGATGATCTGGGCGGTCTTCGCCATCGGCTTCGACTTCGTCTTCGGACTGCTCGGCATGGTCTCCTTCGGCCACGCCAGCTTCCTCGGCCTGGGCGGCTACGCGCTGGCCCTGGCGACCCAGATGTGGGGGCTGCCGTTCTGCGCCGGGGTGAGCCTTGCGATCGTCGCCGGCGCCCTCTGCGCCTGGCTGTTCAGCTTCTTCGCGCTGCGCGTCTCAGGCATCTTCTTCGCCCTGGTCACGCTGGCGCTGTCGCAGCTGCTCTACATCCTCGCCGACTCCAAGCTGCGCGCCTGGACGGGCGGCGCCGACGGCCTGCCCGGCGTGGCGCGGCCCGGTCTGGGGGGCATCGATTTCTTCGATTCGACCCTCTTCTACTGGTACGTGCTGGCGGTGTTCGCCCTGGTCATGGCGGCGGTGGTGGTGCTGCGCCGCTCGCCCTTCGGCCGGGTCATCGCCGGCATCCGCCAGAACGAGACGCGGGCCGAGCAGCTGGGCTTCGACGTGCATCGCTACAAGCAGATCACCTTCATCGTCTCCGGCGGCATCAGCGGCCTCGCCGGGGCGCTGCTGGCCTCGCTGCTGATGTACGTGAACCCGCAGATGCTGCATTGGACCACCTCGGGCGACGTCATCATCATGACCCTGCTCGGCGGCGCCGGCACCCTGTGGGGGCCGGTGATCGGCGTGCTCGCCTTCGAGGTGCTCAAGGAATGGCTGAGCGGCTGGACGCAGTACTGGTACGGCATCCTCGGCCTGATCTTCATCCTCGCCACGCTGTTCTTCCCCAAGGGCATCGTCGGCGAACTGCAGGAGCGCTACGGGCAGTGGCGGGATAAAGCGGCCCGGCGCGACGGGAGAATCTCATGAGCGACATCGCCCTCAAATGCGACGGCGTGACGGTGAGTTACGGCGCCCTGAACGCGATCGACGACGTCAGCCACAGCTTCGCGCAGGGCCGCATCTACGGTCTGATCGGCCCCAACGGCGCGGGCAAGACCACCCTGCTCAACGTCCTCGCCGGGCGGCAGATGCGCCATCGCGGCAGCATCCACTGCTTCGGCGCCGACATCACCCGCACGCCGCCGCACGAGCGCGCCCACCTGGGCATCGGGCGCAGCTTCCAGATCACCAAGATCTTTGCCGAGATGACGGTGCTCGACAATCTGCGCATCGCCGCCCAGATCAAGCACTCGCGCTTCCAGCCGTTCTGGATCGCGCCGCGCTACGAGCGCCGTCTGGCCGGCGACATCGACGCCATGCTCGAACTGACCGGGCTGAGCGCGCGCCGCGACGACATCGCCGGGACCCTCTCCTACGGCCTGCAGCGGGCGCTGGAGCTGGGCATCACGCTGATGCCGGACCCGCGCATCCTGCTCCTCGACGAGCCGCTGGCCGGCGTCGGCCAGCACGAGATCGCCAGCTCGACGCGCCTGATCAAGGCCGTGTCGGCCGGGCGCACGGTGCTGCTGATCGAGCACAACATGGACGCCATCATGTCGCTCTCCGAAGAGATCGTGGTGATGAGCAACGGCCGGGTGATCGCCGTCGGCGCCCCGGAGCAGATCCGCAACGACGCCACCGTGCGCTCGGTTTATCTCGGGGAGGAAGAATCGTGATCGCGCTCGAACACGCCAGCGTCAAGTACGGCCACGCCCTGGCCCTGGAGGACATCTCCATCGAGGTCGGGCTGCACGAGATCGTCGCCATCGTCGGGCGCAACGGCGCCGGCAAATCCACCACGCTGAAGACCCTCGTCGGCCTGCTGCCGCTGGTGGCGGGGCGGCGGGTGTTCGGCGAACGCGACATCTCGCGCCTTTCGGTGGAGCAGATCGCCCGCCAGGGCGTCGCCCTGGTGCCCGACACCCGGCGCATCTTCCCCAACCTGACGGTGCGCGAAAACCTGCGCATCGGCGCCGTCGCCCACCAGCCCGGCTACTGGACCGAGGCCCGGGTGCTGGAGGTCTTTCCGCGCCTGGGCGAGCGCATCGACTTCGGCGGCGACCAGCTCTCCGGCGGCGAGCAGCAGATGCTGGCGATCGCCCGCGCCCTGCTCGGCAACCCGCGCATCCTGCTGCTCGACGAACCCACCGAGGGGCTGGCGCCCCTGATCGTCGACCAGCTGGTCGAGGTGTTCGCCCACGTCCACCGCCAGGGCACCGGCATCGTCCTCGTCGAACAGAACCTCAAGGTGCCGATGAAGCTCGCGCACCGCCAGTACGTGCTCGACCACGGCCAGGTCGTCTGGTCCGGCACCTCGGCCGAGCTGAAGGATCAGCGGCAACTCGTCGAAAACCTCATCACTACCGGAGCGGCACAATGAGCAAACAGAACCTCTACATCGTCGGCGTCGGCATCACCCATTTCACCAAGCACCCGGACAAGAGCGTCAAGGATCTGGTGCGCGCCGCGGTCGAAGAAGCCCTCGCGGACGCCAGCTGCGGCCGCGAACTGATCCAGGCCGCCTATTTCGCCACCGCTGGGCAGGGCGTCATCGAAGGCCAGCACATGGTGGCCGGCGAAGTGGCGCTGAAGGCCATGGGCATCACCGGCATCCCGGTGACCAACGTCGAGAACGCCTGCGCCAGTTCCAGCACCGCGCTCAACGCGGCGCAGCTGTACGTCGCCGCCGGCGAAGGCGACATCTGCCTGGCGGTGGGCGTGGACAAGCTGTTCTCGCCGGACAAGGAAAAGAGCTTCAGCGTCTTCGACGGCGCCTTCGACGTGCACAACCGGGAGGACCAGCTGGCCCTGCTGCAGGGGCTGGCGCCGTCGGTGAAGCCGCCGGCCGGCACCCAGGAGCCGGGGCAGCGCAGCGTCTTCATGGACATCTACGCCAGCCTCGCGCGCCTGCACATGGAGCGCTTCGGCACCACGCAGCGGCAGATCGCCGCGGTCGCCGCCAAGAACCACGTCCATTCCACGCGCAACCCTCTGGCCCAGTTCCAGTATCCGCTGACCATCGACGAGGTGCTGGCGGCGCGCACCATCTCCTGGCCGCTCACCCTGCCGATGTGCGCCCCGATCGGCGACGGCGCGGCGGCGGCCATCGTCTGCAACGAGGACGGCCTGCGCAAGCTGCAGCGCAGCCGCGCCATCCGCCTCATGGCCAGCGTGCTGCGCACGTCGACCGAGCGGCCCGCCGACCGGTACGAGCGCCACCTCTGCCATCTGGCCGCCTTCGAGGCCTACGAGCGGGCCGGGGTCGGCCCCGCGGACATGTCGCTGGCCGAGGTGCACGACGCCACCGCCTTCGCCGAGATCCAGCAAACCGAGGCGCTCGGCTTCTGCGCCTTCGGCGAGGGCGGCCCGATGGCCGAATCCGGCGCCACCAGCCTGGGCGGGCGCATCCCGATCAACGTCTCCGGCGGCCTGCTCTCGCGCGGCCACCCGATCGGCGCCACCGGTCTCGCGCAGGTCTACGAGATGGTCACGCAGCTGCGCGGCGAGGCCGGCGCGCGCCAGGTGGACAAGGCCCGCTTCGCCATCGCCGAGAACGGCGGCGGCTTCAACGGCGTCGAGGAAGCCGTCACCTGCATCACCATCTTGGGCCGCTGATGGGCGGATCGTCGCTCCGCCCGCTTTTTCTTGCGATGAGGTCGCCATGCACCTGAACCAACTCTTCCAACGCACCGTGCGCCTGCACGGTGATCGTCCCGCCCTGGCCCGCGGCCGGGGTCCGAGCCTTTCCTACCGGGAGCTGAACCTGCGCGTCGGCGCGCTGGCCGGCTGGCTGCGCGACGACCTGGGCCTGCGCCCGGGCGACCGCGTCACGCTGGCGATGAAGAACTGCATCCAGTACGCCGAGGCCCAGCTCGCCATCTGGCACGCCGGCCTGTGCGCCGTGCCGGTCAACGCCAAGCTGCACCCCAACGAGCTGGAATACGTGCTGCAAAACTCCGGCTCCGCCGCCTGCCTGTCGAGCGGCGAGCTGTACCGGGGGCTGCAGGCGGTGGCCGGGCGCTTGCCCGGTCTGCGTCTGATCGACGTGGAAGCGGCCGACTACGTCGCCGCCCTGAACCGCGAGCCGATTCCGCCGGTGTCCGGCGAAGGCGGCGATCTCGCCTGGCTGTTCTACACCAGCGGCACCACCGGCCGGCCCAAGGGCGTGATGCTGACCCACGACAACCTGCTCGCCTCCGCCCTCAACTTCTACGCCGACGTGCAGCCGCTCGCGACCGACGACGTGCTGGTGCACGTGGCGCCGATGTCGCACGGCAGCGGCCTGTACGGCGTGCCCTACTTCATCCGCGGCGCCTTGCAGGTGGTGCCCGAGAGCGGCGGCTTCGACGAGGCCGAGCTGTTCGAGCTGCTCGGCCACTACCGTTCGGCCAGTCTGTTCGCCGCGCCGACCATCGTCCAGCGCATGATCCAGCACGTGACGGCCCACGGCAGCGCCTTCCCCGGCCTGCGCGCCCTGATCGTCGGCGGCGCGCCGTTCTACGTCGAGGACATCAAGGCGGCCGTGGCCTGCTTCGGCCCGCGCATCGCCCAGATCTACGGCCAGGGCGAGAGCCCGATGTCGATCACCTCGCTGTCGGCGGCGCAGACCGCCGCCGCCGTGGCGAGCGACGACCAGGCCGTGCTGGCGTCGGTCGGCGGCAGCCAGACCTCGATGGAAGTCGTCGTGCTCGACGCCGACGGCCGGCCGGCTCCCGTCGGGATTCTGGGCGAGGTGGTGGTGCGCGGCCCGTCGGTGATGAAGGGCTATTGGGGCAACCCGGAGGCGAGCGCCCAGACCCTGGCCGGCGGCTGGCTGCACACCGGCGACGTCGGCGTGCTCGACGAGCGCGGACTGCTCCAGTTGAAAGATCGGTCCAAGGACGTCATCATCAGCGGCGGCACCAACATCTACCCGCGGGAAGTGGAGGAGGTGCTGCTGCAGCACGTTGCGGTGCGGGAGGTTTCGGTGATCGGCGTGGCCGACCGGGAGTGGGGCGAGTCGATCGCCGCCTTCGTCGTCTGCGAGGACGGCATGACGGTCGCCGAGGCCGAGCTGGAAGCCCTGTGTCTGCGCTCCATTGCCCGTTTCAAGCGGCCGCGCTGGTACTTCTTCGTCGCCGAACTGCCGAAGAACGGGACTGGTAAAGTGCTGAAAACCGAACTAAGAAAAATCGCCAAGCCGACCTTATGACCGACGCCGACGCCAACCCTCTCTTCGTCCGCCAGACCGCCAGCCAGACCGAAAAAGCCTATTGCGCCCTGGAGGAAATGATCGTCACCGGCGAGCTGGCGCCGGGCAGTCAATGGTCCGAGGCGGCCTTGAGCGAGAAGGTCGGCTTCGGCCGCACTCCGACCCGCGAAGCCCTGCACCAGCTGGCCTACCAGCGGCTGGTGCACATCGCGCCGCGGCAGGGCGTGTTCATCTCCGAGATCGACTATCAGGGCCAGCTGAAGATCATCCAGGCGCGCCGCGAGATCGAGCGCCTGATCGTCTCGCAGGCGGCCCTGTGCGCCAGCGCCGCCGAGCGGGCGGGGCTGCGCCAGCTGGCCGCCGAGCTGGAAGGCCTGAAGGTCAGCAACGACATGCGCGCCTACATGCGCCTGCACTTCTCGCTCACCAGCCGGCTCGGCGAGGCGGCGCGCAACACCTACGCCGCCGAGTTCTACGCCATGCTGCAGACCCTGGCGCGGCGCTTCCTGTACTTCCATCAGAAGCAGCGTTCCAGCCTGGAGGAGATCTGCAATCTGCACATCGCCCAGATCAACGCCATCGCCGACGGCGACGCGGCGCGGGCGATGGCGGCGGCCTCGGCGCGCAACGACTACGCCGAGCAGCTGGCGCGCAACATCCTGATGGAATTGATCGTCACCTCGGCGGTGACGATCAGTCCGGCCGAGCGCTGAGCCGGTCGGCCGGGGTCGCCCGGCCGGGTCGCGCTGCCGTCCGGCATCGCCCGGGCGCGCGTGCCCGGGCCCGAGGCGGTGCCGTTGCGCATTGCCCGGCCGCTTTCCTCCGGCGTCTTTCGCGAAACGGCTTGAACGGCTTTTGCGAAGGAAGCGCCGCTCCGGCCCGTGGCCGGTTTCCCTAGAATAGTCCGGTGTTCGGAGCGCCCGGCGTTAGCCGCGCCCCGCCTCGCGCAGCTTGCGGTACAGCGTGCGCAGGCTGACGCCGAGCTGGCCGGCGAGGCGCGGCAGGTCGTTCGTTCCCGCGTTCGCGGCCCAGCCCAGGTAGCGGCGTTCGAGTTCGGCGAGCGGGATCGTCTCGGCGACCGTGAACGCGTGCGCGGCGGCCGGCGGCGGGGCGGCTTCGTCCACCGCCCGCAGGTCGCCGGCGTTCAGCACGTCGCCGTCGCTCATCAGCGTGGCGCGCTCGATCAGGTTGCGCAGTTCGCGGATGTTGCCCGCGTAGCGTCGCTTCTCCAGCCAGGCCAGCGCGCCCGCCGCGAAGCGGCGGCCCGGCTTGCGGTCGACGCGTTCGAGCAGCGAGTTGGCGAGCAGCGGGATGTCGTCGGCGCGCTCGTGCAGCGCCGGCGTGTGGATCGGAAAGACGTTGAGCCGGTAGTAGAGGTCGCGGCGGAAGCTGCCGTCGGCGACCATCGCGGCGAGGTCGCGGTGCGTCGCGGCGATCAGCCGGAAATCGGCGGGCAGCGTGTCGAGGCCGCCGACGCGGCGGTAGGAGGCGGTTTCGAGCAGGCGCAGCAGCTTGACCTGGAGCGCCAGCGGCAGGTCGCCGATCTCGTCGAGGAAGAGGGTGCCGCCGCTCGCCGCTTCGACGAGGCCGAGCTTGCGGTGGCTGGCGCCGGTGAAGGCGCCCTTTTCGTGGCCGAAGAGCTCGCTCTCGAACAGCGTTTCCGAGAGCCCGGCGCAGTCCACGGCGACGAAGGCGCCGCCGTTGCGCGGGCTCGCTTCGTGGATGGCGCGCGCGACGAGCTCCTTGCCGGTCCCGGTTTCGCCGAGCAGCAGCACGGCCGCGTCGACCGGCGCGACGCGCAGCACCTGTTCGAGCATGGCGAGGAAGCGCGGCGCGCGCCCGACCAGCCCCTGCGCCGCCGGTCGGCTCGACGCCTGGCGCACGCGGCGCATTTCCTCGACGAAATAGACGACCTGCCCGGCGGCGTTGCGGATCGGCGTCGTCGCCACGTCGACGTGCTCCTCGCCGCGCGGCGTGTGGTGCATGTGCAGGACGCGCTGCGGCGTGCCGGATTCGCGGCTCAGCTTGAGCGGGCAGGCTTCGCCGGCCTGGTCGCAGGGGACGTTGAAGCGGTGCGAGACCTCGTAGCAGGTGCGCCCGCGGATCGGCTGGCCGCCGGCGAATTCCTGGCGATAGGCGCCGTTGGCGGCGACGATGCGGTACTCCGCATCCATCACGATCGCCGGCTCGCCGGAGTTTTCCAGGAAGGCGATCAGTTCGGAGGGCAGGGAAGGGGCGGCGGACATGCCGGGAGTTTGCCATATCTGGCAAAAGCTCTGTCAGATATGGCAAAGAAAATCCGCGCCTTCCCGCTGCGCATCCTTGCTTCTTTCGCAAGAGATTGATCGGAAACGGCAAATGCAACTTGCGGCGGGCTGGCACGGAGCTTGATTAGGGAAGGGCAGACTCTGGCGATCCGCTTCCCATGCCCCTTCCGAACGCAGCTCCTTCTCCTGCCGCCTATCCGCGTCTGCGCCGCTTCCACGATGCGCGCAGCGGTACCTGCAGCTACCTGATCGGCGACGCGCTGCTGCCGCAGGCGGCGCTGATCGACCCGGTGCGCGAAGACGTCTCGCTCTACCTCGGCGTGCTCGACGAACTCGGCTATCGCCTCGTTTACGTGCTCGAAACGCATCTGCACGCCGACCACGTCAGCGCCGGCGCCGCGCTGCGCGAACTGGCCGGCGCCGCGGTCGCCTGCCCGCGCGGTAGCGGCGTGCTCGGCGCCGACCTGCTGCTCGCCGACGGCGACCGCCTGCCCTTCGGCACGGGCGACATCGAGGTGCTCGCCACGCCGGGGCACAGCGCCGCCTGCGTCACCTACCGCTGGCAGGAGCGGCTATTCACCGGCGACGCGCTGCTGATCGGCGACTGCGGCCGCTGCGACGAAGCCGGCGGCAACTCCGGCCAGCTCTACGACAGCATCAGCCGCAAGCTGCTGCCGCTGCCCGACGAACTGCTCGTCTATCCGGGGCACGACCGGGGCGAGCGCTGGGTCAGCTGCATCGGCGAGGAGCGCCGGCGCAATCCCCTGCTGCGCGGCATCAGCCGCGACGAATTCATCGGCCGCAGCCGGCAGAAGAGCGAAGCGCTGCCGCCGGCCATGGCGCACAACCTCGCGGCCAACCGCCGCTGCGGTCTGAGCGATTAAAAAAACGCGATATTCCCCAATAGCCAAGGACCTTTCCATGAGCAACCAGACCCCGGCCGCAGCGCCGGCAGCGGAAGAAGTTTCCACGCTCTACGCCAAGCGGCGCAAGATTTTCGCCCGCTCGGTGCGCGGCCTGTTCGACAACTGGCGCATCGCCCTCGTCGTCCTCACCCAGGCGATCTTCTACGGCGGGCTGTGGCTCGAATGGAACGGCCGGCAGGCGCTCCTCTTCCACCTCGTCGAGCGCAAGTTCTACCTGTTCGGCCTCGTCTTCTGGCCGCAGGACGTGATCTATCTGGCGATCCTCCTGATCGTCTCGGCCTACGCGCTGTTCCTCGTCACCGCCATCGGCGGCCGGCTGTTCTGCGGCTACGCCTGCCCGCAAACGGTCTATACCGAGATATTCATGTGGATCGAGAACTGGGTCGAGGGCGACCGCGCGGCGCGCATGAAGCTCGACAAGGCGCCGTGGAGTCCGCGCAAGCTGCGCCTGCGCGCCGCCAAGCACGCCCTCTGGCTGGCGCTCTCGCTGTGGACCGGCTTCACGCTGGTCGGCTACTTCACGCCGGTCAAGGAACTGGTCGCCGCGCTGCCGACCTTCTCCTTCGGCGGCTGGGAAATCTTCTGGATCTTCTTCTACGGCGGCCTCACCTATCTGATGGCCGGCTTCATGCGCGAACAGGTGTGCAAGTACATGTGCCCCTACGCGCGCTTCCAGAGCGTGATGTTCGACCCGGACACGCTGATCGTCACCTACGACCGCGAGCGCGGCGAACCGCGCGGCGCCCGCCGCAAGAGCGCCGCCGCCGCGCAGAAGGCCCTCGGCGAGTGCATCGATTGCAATATCTGCGTGCAGGTCTGCCCGACCGGCATCGATATCCGCGACGGCCTGCAGTACGAATGCATCGGCTGCGCCGCCTGCATCGACGCCTGCGATCAGGTGATGGACAAGATGGCTTTCCCGCGCGGGCTGGTGCGCTACTCGACGGAAAACGCGCTCAATCACCACCTTTCGCGCCGCGAGGTGCTGCGCCACATCGTCCGTCCGCGCATTCTCGGCTACGGCGCCGTGCTCGTCGTCATCGTCGGCGTCGCCGGCTGGTTCCTGGCGCACCGCATCCCGCTCAAGGTCGACATCATCCGCGACCGCGCGGTGCTGGCGCGCGAGGCCGACGACGGCAGCATCGAGAACGCCTTCCTGCTCCAGTTCATGAATACCGACGAGAAGCCGCACCGCTACCGCATCGCCGTCACCGGCCTGGATGGCGTGAAGATCGTCGGCGCCGCCGAGGTCGAGGTCGCCGCCGCGACCTTCACCTCACAGCCGCTGCTCCTGCAGGCGGCGCCCGACGCCGGCCGCCAGGGCTCGAACCCGATCCGCTTCGAGATCGAGGCGCTCGACGACCCGGGCATCCGCGTCGCCGAGAAGGCCGCCTTCATCCTGCCCTGAACCTTCGTCCGGAGTCCGCGCCATGCCCGATGGATCGTCCCGCATCGTCATTCTCGGCGCCGGCTTCGCCGCGCTCGCCGCCGCGCGCGAACTGCGCCGGCGGGCGCCGAAGGCCTTCATCTCGCTGGTCGCGCCGCGTCCCGAGTTCGTCTACCTGCCGAGCCTGATCTGGGTACCGCCCGGCCTGCGGCGCGGCGCCGACCTGAACGTTCCGCTCGCGCCCTTCCTGCAGCGCCACCGCATCAATTTCTGCGCGTGCAGCGTCACCGGCCTGGAGGATGGCGGGCGCCGGGTGCTTACCGACTGCGGCGAGATCGCGAACGACGCCCTGCTCATCGCCACCGGCGGGCGTTTCCTGAAGGGCATGCCGGGCATCGAGCACGCGCTGACGCTGTGCGAGGGCGTGCCGGCGGCGGAGGCCATCGGCGCCCGCCTGCGCGCGCTGGACGGCGGCAGCATCGCCTTCGGCTTCGGCGGCAACCCGCAGGAACCGTCGGCGATGCGCGGCGGGCCGATGTTCGAGCTGCTGTTCGGCATCGACACCTGGCTGCGCCGGCAGGGCCGGCGCGAGCGCTTCCAGCTGCGCTTCTTCAACGCTGCCGCCGAACCCGGCAAACGCCTCGGTGAGCGGGCGGTGCGCGGCCTGCTCGCCGAAATGGCGCGGCGCGGCGTGAGCACGCATCTCGGCCACCCCGTCACGGGCTTTTCGGCGAGCGCGGTGACGACCGCGGCGGAGACGCTGCCGGCCGACCTGATCCTCTTCATGCCGGGCATCGCCGGCCCGGCGTGGGCGGCCGCCAGCGGCCTCGCGCTGTCGCCGGGCGGCTTCTTCCCGGCCGACGAATTCTGCGCGGTCAGGGGCGCCGAGCGCGTCTTCGTCGCTGGCGACGCGGGCAGCTATCCGGGGCCGGACTGGCTGCCGAAGCAGGCGCACGCAGCCGCTCTGCAGGCGCGCGCGGCGGCCGCCAACCTGCTGCTGGCGCTCGAAGGGCGGCCACCGGCGGCGCGCCCGCGGGCGGAACTGGTCTGCATCGTCGACAGCGGCGACGCCGGCATGCTCATCTACCGCGATCCGAAGCGCGCCTGGCTGCTGCCCTCGTCGCGCGCCTTCCATTGGGCGAAGCGCGGCTTCGAACGACATTACCTGCGCGGATTGCGTTGAGTGCATCGCCGGCCCCGCGCGCGGAGACGAAAATGAAAAAGAAGCACTGGGCCCTCCTCGTCCTGCTCCTGCTGGTCGCCCTCGACTGGTACATCCGCGCGCCGGACGCCCGTTCGCGCGCGCTGACCGAGGCCATCGAGACGCAGGCCAGCGCGCAGCTGAAGAACTACCCCTACCGCTTCCGCGTCCTGCGGGTCGAGGGCGCGACGGCGGTCATGGGGACGCCGCGCAACGTCCAGGTGCCGGCCTTCCGCGCGCTCGCCGTGCTCTACCCGAAGATCGACACGCGCAACGCCAACGATCCGGAATTCATCGCCGCCGAGCGCCTGCTCGGCGAAGTGCAGGCGGAGGCCCGCGCCATCGTGCTCGCCCAGCCCGGCATCGCCGCGGTGAGCTGGGCGCTGGACCGCGACTGGCTGCTCGCGCACGGCATCGACGTGCCGCGTTAGGGGGTGTCGATCCCGGAGCAATGCGAGCGATGTCCGGGAGCGGCGCCAATTCGTTGCGTGCGGAACGTGGCGTTTCGGAGGACTCCGACGTCCACGGCCGGGCGGTAGCCAGGAAGCGATCCCGGCTACCGCCGTGCCAGGAAGGCGCGCGGACGCGTCAGGGGCGATACAGCAACTCGTACTGCTTCCGCTCTTCCGGCGTCATCTCCAGGGAAGGCGTCGGCGCATTGTGTTCGAGCTTGTCGACGTCTTGCCATTTGCCGTCGCGGTAGGCATATTCGTGCTGGGCGAGAACCCACCCCTGGTCGCCGCCCACATAGCGATACTGGCCGTCGGCGCTGACCGGATTGCGCCTGAACTCGTCGAGTTCCTTCTGCACCTGCTGGGTCGTCTTGGCGCTGGCGTCGTGCGACGGGTTGAATGCCGCGGCGCCGCCGGCTCCGATATGGATGACCGATTCGGCGGACGCCGCTCCCGCGACGGCAAAGCCGGTGCAAAGAATGGCGATGGAAAGTGTCTTTCTGGCGTTCATGTCGGAGCTCCTTTTGTCGAGTGTCGTTTCAATGCTGCTGTTCAATGCCAGCCAGTTGTCTGGCATGGATCAACTATATGAAACGGCTGCTGACAGGACGCCAACGGGAAGTTTACAAAATTGACATGAAATCGATCGGCATGAAATGAAGCTACTCGTTGTCGAGGACGAAAAGAAACTCGCGTTGTATTTGCAGAAGGGACTGGGCGCCGCAGGCTTCGTTGTCGACCTTGCGCACGATGGCGTCAGCGGACTCCACATGAGCTTGGAGTTCGACTACTCGGCGATTGTCCTCGACTCCATGTTGCCGGGCATGGACGGACTCACTGTCCTGGCGGCTTTGCGAAAGAAGAAGCAGACTCCGGTTCTGATGCTCACGGCGCTGGGCAAAGTGGAAGACCGGGTCAACGGCTTGCAAACAGGCGCGGACGACTATCTGGTCAAGCCATTCGCCTTTTCGGAGCTGATCGCGCGGATTCAGGTCCTCCTGCGCCGCTCGCTGCCGCAGCCGCCGGATATGCAGACGAACAGGCTCGCGCTGCACGATCTCGAAATGGACCTTGCGCGCCGCAAGGTGTCGAGGAACGGCCAGCGCATCGATCTCAGCGCGAAGGAATTTCTTCTGCTTTCCCTGTTTCTCCGGAAGCAGGGAGAAGTGATGTCCCGAACCGAGATCGCCGAGCAGGTCTGGGACATGAACTTCGACAGCAACACCAACGTGGTCGAGGTCACGATCAAGAGGCTGCGCGCAAAGATGGACGCGCCGTTCGATACCCCGTTGCTGCACACCGTGCGCGGCATGGGATACGTGCTCGAAGTGCGCGAATGCGCCTGAACGGATTGGTCGGCGGCACGCTCGGTGGCCGGCTCGTCCGCTGGCTCGCGTGCCTGAGTTTGGGCGTGCTCGGGTGCCTGTGCCTCGGAGTTTACGTTTCGGTCAAAAGCAATATCGAAGCGCAACAGGCGTCGCGGCTTGATAAATCCGCTGCAGCCATCGTGCACTTGTTCGAGAAGACGCAGAGGCATCAGCAACCGGGCGCATTGGCGCACGATTTGGAGGACCTGCTGAGGGTCAATCGGGACTTGCATCTGAAGTTGCTGGACGAGCGAGGCGATGCGCTGTTCATTTCAAGCCCGGACGCATGGCCGGCGGAAGGGCGCACATACACGTTCAACTTTTCCGCAGAACCGCGCAGGAAGGATTACGTCGCCGCCGTGCTGGTCCTCGACACGGCACCCGACCAGGCCATCCTCGATCGTCTCGCGCTGATTCTCTGGATCGCCGCGCTGATCGGCAGCGCGGCGATCGCCCTGGGCGGGTATTTCATCGTGTTCCTCGGTCTGGCTCCCGTGCGAGCCCTTGCCGAACAGACGCGAAATCTGGCGATCCGGTCCCTCGATGGGCGCTTGGAGACCGAGGGCATTCCGGCGGAATTGCAGGTTCTGGTGGATCAATTCAACGCGTTGCTCGACCGTTTGGAGAAGGCGTATCAGCAGCTCGAGGGATTCAACGCCGACGTCGCGCACGAACTGCGCACGCCCCTGGCAAACATCATTGCCAGCAGCGAACTGGCCCTGCGCGGCAAGGAGCGCGACGAATGCCTCCGCGATTGCATCGGTTCGAATCTGGAGGAAATGCGCAGGCTGTCGGGCATCGTCGATGACATGCTCTTCCTCTCGCTGGCCGACCGGGGGGCGAAAGCCCGGCGCGCGCCGGTGCAAAGCCTGGCGGGCATGTGTGCCGAAGTTGCCGACTACTATGAGGCGGTGCTGACCGAATCGGGCCTGCAATGGACAGTAGAAGGCGATGGCGCGGGGTGTTTCGATTCCGCATTGCTGAAGCGCGCGCTATCCAATCTTCTGAACAACGCAGCCAGGCACGCCGAGCGGGGCAGCACGGTCGCAATTCGCATCGCGCAGGAAGCGGGCGGTCAAATCCGGCTGTCCGTGGCCAACCGGGGCGAACCGATCCACCCCGGCAGCCTGCCGCATATTTTCAACCGCTTTTTCCGCGTCGATGCTTCGCGCAGTCAAGGCAGCCAGAATCACGGGCTGGGACTTGCCATCGTCAGCGCCATCGCGAGGATGCACGATGGCGAGCCGTTTGCGAAATCAGAAAACGGCGAAACCGAAATTGGCGTGCGACTGCGGCCTTGACGGCGTTCGAGGCATCGCCGACGCCGGGAAGCTGCGGCGTTCGGCGGGGCAAATAAAGCGCGGCGGGAGGTTGTAAATCACCCCGGAATCGGGGCGGCCTCCGGTTTCGAGCGGACGGAAAAAATGGAAGTCCGTGACGTCTGGCGCCCCTTGTCGGAGCAGGCAATACCCGTTTCCGGGAACCGATTCACGATACCGGTATCGAATTAGCACGCAGGCGCCGCGAAGCGTCTGCACGTTGCGTGCCGCCCGATCGTTCTGCCGGGGAGCCTGTCGATGGATACGAAGTCCGATGCCGGTCGGTCGCCGGTCGGGGAGGATTCCTTTCGCCGCGTCGTCGAGTGGTCGCCGACGGCGATGGTCATGGTCGACGGCGAGGGCCGCATCGTGCTCGCCAACGCCCAGGCCGAACGGGTGTTCGGCTACAGCCGCGCGGAACTGCTGGGGCAGCCGGTCGAGTTGCTGGTGCCGGAGCGCTTCGCCGCCGCGCATCCCTCGTTCCGCCGCAGCTTTCTCGCCGATCCGCATCCGCGTCCGATGGGTAGCGGCCGCGATCTCTACGCGCGGCGCCGCGACGGCAGCGAGTTCCCGGTCGAGATCGGGCTGACGCCGATCGAGTCCGGCGGCGGCTTCATGGTGCTCGCGGCGATCGTCGACATCACCGAGCGCAAGCGGCTGGAGGAACGCTTCCGGCGCGTCGTCGAGTACGCGCCGAGTGCGATGGTGATGATCGACCGCAGCGGTTCGATAGTCCTCGTCAATGCGCAGACCGAGCAGCTTTTCGGCTATCCGCGTAGCGCGCTGATCGGCCAGCCGATCGAAATGCTGGTGCCCGAGCGTCTGCGCGGCGAGCACGTGCATTTCCGCCGGGGCTTCGTCGCCGTGCCGCAGGCGCGCCCGATGGGCGTCGGGCGCGATCTGTTCGCCTGCCGCGCCGACGGCAGCGAGTTTCCGGTCGAGATCGGCCTCAATCCGATCGACACCGAGGAGGGGGTGATGGTGCTCGCCTCCGTCGTCGACATCACCGAGCGCCAGCGGGCGCAGCAGAAGCTGGAAGGCGCGCTGCAGGAAAAGACGGTACTGCTCAACGAGGTGCATCACCGGGTCAAGAACAACCTGCAGGTCATCTCCAGCCTGCTCAACCTGCAGGCCACGCACGCCAGCGACGACCGCCTGCGCGGCATCCTCGCCGAGAGCCAGAACCGCGTGCGCGCCATGGCGCTGACGCACCAACTGCTCTACGAGCGCAAGGACTATTCGCGCATCGACCTCGGCGAATATCTCGACCGCCTGGCCCAGCTGCTGCTCGGCAGCTACCGCGAGGGCGGCGGCCGCATCGTGCTGCGCCGGCTGATGCCGAACACGGCGCACTACCTCGACCTCGACCGTGCGATCCCCTGCGGCCTGATCGTCAACGAGCTGGTCACCAACGCGTTCAAGCACGCCTTTCCCGGCGAGCGCTCGGGCGAGATCCGCATCGAGCTGAGCGCGCAGGACGGCGAGATCGAACTCGTCGTCGTCGACGACGGGGTCGGCTTCCCGGCCGGCTTCGAGATGGAGCGGGTGCGCTCGCTCGGCCTGCAGCTGGTGCCGCTGCTCGTCGATCAGCTGGGCGGCCGCTTTGCCGTGGGCAGCGGGCCCGGGGCTCGTTTTTCACTGCGCTTTCCGAGCGCCCCATCGACGGGAGTCGCGTCATGAACGGCAATGGTCAGATCAAGCTGATGCTGGTCGAGGACGAGCGCGTCGTCGCTTTCGACCTCAAGAACCAGCTGCAGTCCTTCGGCTATCACGTCGGCGCCATGGTGGCGAGCGGCGAGCAGGCCGTGCTGCGCGCCGCCGAGGTGGCGCCCGACGTCGTGCTGATGGACATCCACCTCGAAGGCGCGATGGACGGCGTGCAGGCGGCGACCGAAATCCAGGTGCGCTACCAGATTCCGGTGATCTACCTGACCGCCTTCGCCGAGGACGACACCCTGCGCCGCGCGCTGGCCAGCCGCCCCTTCGGCTATCTCGTCAAACCGTGGGACGCGCGCGAGCTGCACGCGACGATCCAGATGGCGCTCGCCCGGCGCGACGTCGAGGTGGCGGTCGAGAAGAGCGAGCTGCGCCTCCAGCTGGCGATGGACGCCGCTTCGCTCGGCGTCTTCGAATGGCTGCCGCAGGACAACCGCCTGCACGGCGACGGGCATCTCGGCGCGCTGTTCGGCGATCTGCCGGTGCCGCTCGACGAATCCTGGGAATCCTTCCTCGCCCGCGTCGAGGCCGACGACCGCGAGCGCGTCGTCGCCGCGCTCGGCGATACGCTGGCCTGCGGCGAGGCGGTGCGGCTCGAATTCCGCACCGCGCGCAGCAACGGCGGGCCGCATTTCCTCGAAGCCAGCGTCAAGGCCTATCCCGCGAGCAACGCCGGGCGGCGCGTCGTCGGCGTGCTGCAGGACGTGACCCAGCGCCACCGCGCCGAGGACAGCCTGCGCCAGTCGAGCGTCGTCTTCCACACCGCGGCCGAGGCCATCGTGATCACCGGCGCCGAGCGCCGGATCGACGCGATCAACGCCGCCTTCACGCGGATCACCGGCTACAGCGAGGACGAGGCGCTCGGTTTCGACGTCGACATCCTGCTGCGCGTACGGCGCGTGCCGGGCGGCGGCGGCGATTTCTTCGCGCAGCTCGCGGCCAGCGCCGACGGCTACTGGCAGGGCGAAATCTTCTGCCAGCGGCGCAGCGGCGAGTCCTTCCCGGCCTGGCAGAGCGTCAGCGTGGTGCGCAACGCGGCGGGGCGGGCGGGCAACTTCGTGATCGCCTTCTCCGACGTCAGCGAAATCCACGTCGCCGAGGCAAAGCTCAACCACCTCGCCCACCACGACCCGCTGACCGGCCTGCCCAACCGCCTGCTCTTCGACGACCGCTTCGAACAGGCCATCGAGCAGGCGCGGCGCCAGCAGCAGCACTGCCTGCTGCTCTTCCTCGATCTCGACAGCTTCAAGGTGGTGAACGACACGCTCGGTCACACGATGGGCGACGAACTGTTGCGCGTCGTCGCCGGCCGCCTGCGCGGCACGCTGCGCAGTGCCGACACGATCGCCCGCCTGGGCGGCGACGAGTTCGTCATCCTGGCCGGCGGCACCAGTCCGGGCTACGCGGCCGATCTCGCGCGGAAAATCCTCAACGCGCTGCACGTCCCGATCGTGCTGGCCGGCGACCGCGTCACTGTCTCGGGCAGCATAGGCATCGCCGTCTACCCGGACAACGGCGGCGACCGCCATCTGCTCATGCGCGCCGCCGACATCGCCATGTATTCGGCGAAGGCGGCCGGGCGCAACTGCTACCAGTTCTATTCGCAGGACATGGCCGAGCGCAGCAGCGAGCGCCTGCACATGGAGCAGGGGCTGCGCCGGGCGATCGCCGAGGGCGGCCTGCTGCTCCATTACCAGCCGCAGGTCGCCCTCGCAGACGGACGCATCGTCGGCGTCGAAGCGCTGGTGCGCTGGCTGCATCCGGAACTCGGGATGATTCCGCCGGCCCGCTTCATCCCGGTGGCCGAGGAAAGCGGCGTGATCGACAGCCTCGGGCGCTGGGTGCTCGAATGCGCGTGCCGCGAAGTGTGTGGCCTGCGCGACGCCGCCGGCCAGCAGCTGCGCCTCGCCGTCAACGTCTCGGCGCGCGAGTTCATGCGCGAGGACTTCATCGAGATCGTCTGCGCCACCCTCGCGCAGACCGGCTTCCCCGCGACGGCGCTGGAGCTGGAAATCACCGAGAGCACGCTGCAGGTGATCGAGCGCAGCGTCGAGATCCTCGGCGAGCTGAAGGCGCTCGGCATCGCCGTCAGCATCGACGACTTCGGCACCGGCTATTCCTCGCTCAGCGTGCTGCGCGAACTGCCGATCGACCGCATCAAGATCGACCGCTCCTTCATCCACGACCTGCCGGAAAACCGCGAGGGCATCGCCATCGTCGAAGCCATGGTCGCCCTCGCCGAATCGCTGCGCATGGAAATCATCGTCGAGGGCATCGAGCGCCCCGAGCAGGCCGCCGCCCTGCGCCGCCTGGGCTGCGGCGAAGGGCAGGGCTACCTGTTCGGACGGCCGCTGGCGCATGCCGCGCTGGTCGCCCTGCTCGACGGCGGCGAGGACCCCAGCGAGGCCCCCGGCGACCGGTGAAATTCGGCGGAAACGGCGCGAATGGCGCCGAATGGCCGCCAACGGGCGGCGACGAAGGCTGCCTTTTTGCGGCGCCGGCGCCGCATCGTGGTACGCTCCCATCCCCGCAATTCGAAACGTACGTCAGGTACGCTTGCTGTCGATGAATACGTCCGCTGCCGCTCCGGCCACCCCCGCTTCCGATTCACCTGCCGATTTGCCTACCGAGTCGGCCGCCGCCGCGCCGTCCCCGGCGTCCTCCGTCAACGCCGCGCGCGCTTTGCTCAAGACGCTCGAAGCGCAGTTCCCCGCTTTCCGCGACTGCCTGCCGCTGGCCATCGGCATCGACAAGCAGCTGCTCGCCCGCCTGCCGGACCTCGAGCGCAAGGTGCTGCGCACGGCGCTGCGCATGCACACGCATTCGCTGCGTTACCTGAAGGGGATGGAGAAGGCGACGACGCGCTTCGACCTCGACGGTCAGCCCGGCGAGGCGGTCGACGAGGCGCACCGCGCACACGCATCGGAAACGCTGCGCGAGCGCTTCAAGAAGAACGCCGAGCAGCGCAAGGCCCAGCTCGAAGCCGGCAAGGCGCAGCGCGAAGCCGAGGAAGCCGAGCGCCGGCGCGCCGAAAAGCTGGACCAGCTCGCCGCCAAGTTCGGACGCCGCTGAGCGTCGCCGCCCGCCGCTCCGGCGGGCACGCGCGGGACGCGCCGGCGTGGCCGCACGCGTCCGCTGCTCAGGCGATATTGCCGAGCGCCTTCAGCAACTCGTCGTGATCGTCGCGGTCATCGAGATTCCTGTTTCCCTCATCCGCCGCGCCGTCCGCCGGGCGGCGGCCGCCGTCTTCCAGCGTCACGTGGTAGCCGATCCGGCGCAGGGCGTCCGCCCATTCTTCGGCTTCCGCCCGCGAGGCCAGCCAGGGGCCGCGCTCGACGATGCGGCGCCAGTTCTGTCCTTCGTAATAGCAAACGACGCGATGCACTTCCGGCTTTCTTCGGCGAATCCGAGGGGGAGAGGGGAGGATTGAGGGATGCGGCCTGTTGTTGATCGCCGATCACGCGCCGAGTTCCATCAATGCCGCATTGCCGCCGGCGGCGGCCGTATTCACGCTGAGCACGCGCTCGACGACGAGTCGGTAGAGCGGGTAGCGGCTGTGCCCGGCGCGCCGGACGAGGAGCGGAACCCGCGCCCCCGCGCGCTGCGCGAGACGGCGGCGTAGCGCGGCTTCCGCTTCGGCTTCTGCGGCTGTCGTTGCCGTGGTTGTTGCTGCCGTTGTGATCGTCGTGCCCGTGCTCGGTGTCGTCGCTACCGGGCTTCCGCCCGCGCCGTCCGCTTGGCTGCCGCCATCGATGGCGCCCGCGCAGGCCTTCGTCGCAGCGCTTTTCGTACCATCTTCCGCCGCATCTTTCCCCGCCCTTTCCGCCGCATCCTCCTCGCCTTCCCGCTCCGCCGCGTCGAACAGCACCGCCGCGCACGCCGCCAGCGCCGCGTCTTCCGCCAGCACGTCGACCGCCCGCCGCGCGGCCGCCGGCAGGCGCGCGCGCAGGGCGCGGGCGGCCGGCGTGTCGGGCAGCAGCGCCCGGTTGCCGGTGGCCAGCGCGGCGGCGATCTGCGCCAGCCGCGCCGCGTCGCCGGCCGCGAGGCAGAGCACGCCGCCGCGCGGCGCGAAGCGCTGCGTGTTGCGCTCGCCGGTCGGGCCGGGCAGGTCGATCCGCCAGGGCAGCAGCGTCAGGTCCGCGTAGGCGGCGCAGGCGGCGGCCAGCGCCGTCCGCCGGCCGGCCAGCGCCCAGGCGTGCAGGGCGCGGAAGGGGGCGAGTTCGGGCGGCGCGTCGCGCTCGACCGTCGCGCCGATCCCGGCCGGCGGCACCTGGGCGCTGTCGAGCAGGCGGTGCAGGTAGAGCGGGCCGCCGGCCTTCGGCCCGGTACCCGACTTGCCCTCGCCGCCGAAGGGCTGCACGCCGACGACGGCGCCGATCATGTTGCGATTGACGTAGACGTTGCCGGCGCGGATGCGCGCCGCGACGCGCGCGACCGTGGCGTCGATGCGCGTGTGCAGGCCGAAGGTGAGGCCGTAGCCGCCGGCGTTGATCGCGTCGATCTGCGCGTCGAAATCCTTGGCTCCCTTGGCCCGGAAGCGCAGCACGTGCAGGACCGGGCCGAACACTTCGCGTTCGAGTTCGGCGGCCGTTTCGATCTCGATCAGCGTCGGCGCGACGAAGCTGCCGCGCGCGCAGGCCGCCGGCAGGGGCGGCTGGAAGACGGGGCGACCGGCGGCGCGCAGCGTTGCGACGTGCGCCGCGAGTCCGGCCTGCGCGGCGGCGTCGATGACCGGGCCGAGGTCGGTGGCGAGCGCGCCCGGATCGCCGATCGCCAGCTCGCGCAGGGCGCCGCGCAGCATCTCGAGCACCGGCCCGGCGATCTCCTCCTGCAGGCAGAGGAGGCGCAGCGCCGAGCAGCGCTGGCCGGCGCTGTCGAAGGCCGAGCTCAGCACGTCCTGGACGACCTGTTCGGGCAGCGCCGAGGAATCGACGAGCATCGCATTGAGGCCGCCGGTCTCGGCGATCAGGCGCGCTTCCGGGGCGCCGGGCGGGCGTGCGGCGAGCGCCATGTCGATCTGCCGCGCGACCTCGGTCGAGCCGGTGAAGATCACGTCGCGCACGCGCGGGTTGGCGGCGAGCGCCGCGCCGACGATCTCGCCGCGTCCGGGCAGCAGCTGCAGGGCGGCGACCGGCACGCCGGCGCGGTGGAAGAGTTCGACGGCGAAGGCGGCGATCAGCGGCGTCTGGCGCGCCGGCTTGGCGAGCACCGGGCTGCCGGCGGCGAGCGCCGCGCCGAGCTGGCCGACGAAGATGGCGAGCGGGAAGTTCCACGGGCTGATGCAGGCGACCGGGCCGGGCGCCGCGGCCGGCGCTGCGGTCAATCGTTCGGCGGTGCGCGCCTGCTGCGCGTAGTAGCGGCAGAAGTCGACCGCTTCGCGCACTTCGCCGATAGCGTTCGGCCAGGTCTTGCCGGCTTCGCGGACGAGCAGGCTGACGAGTTCGCCGCGCTGCGCTTCGAGCCGGTCGGCGGCCGCTTCGAGCGGGTCGGCGCGGGCGCCGGCGGGCGTGCGGTGCCAGGTCTCGGCGAAGTCCGCGGCGTGCGCGACGGCGCGCGCGGTTTCTTCGACGCTCGCTTCGCGCACGTCGCCGACGACCTCGGCGCGGTCGGCCGGATTGCGCACCGGGCGCGTCTCCGTTCCGGCCGCCGCCGGCGGGCCGGCGAGCAGCGGCGCGGCGTGCCAGCGGCGTGCGCGCAGTGCCGCGAGTTCGTCCGTCAGCGCCGCCAGCGTGGCGTCGTCGGCGAGGTCAACGCCGGCCGAGTTGCGCCGCGCGCCGTACAGCGCGGGCGGCGGCGGGATCGCCGGATGGCGCGTGCCGCCGTCGCGCAGGACGGCGTGCAGCGGATCGGCGATCAGCTGCTCGACGCTCACCGCCGGATCGACGAGGCGGCGGACGAAGGCGCTGTTCGCGCCGTTTTCGAGCAGGCGGCGCACGAGGTAGGGCAGCAGCGTGGCGTGGCTGCCGACCGGCGCGTAGATGCGGCACGGCAGTCCGAGCTGCGCGGCGCCGACCGCCTGGTCGTAGAGCGTTTCGCCCATGCCGTAGAGACACTGGAATTCGTGGCCGGGCGTTGGTCCGGCAGCGCCGCGCGCCGCAGCCAGGCGATGGACGCAGGCCAGCGTGTGCGCGTTGTGCGTGGCGAACTGCGCGTAGATTGCGTCAGGCGCGGCGAGCAGGCGCCCGGCGCAGACGAGGTAGGCGAGGTCGGTGTGCGCCTTGCGCGTGTAGACCGGGTAGTCGCTCAGGCCGTCGACCTGCGCGCGCTTGATCTCGCCGTCCCAGTAGGCGCCCTTGACGAGGCGCACCATCAGGCGCCGACCGCTGCGCCGGGCGAGGGCGATGAGGGCGTCGATCAGCGCCGGCGCGCGCTTCTGGTAGGCCTGGACGACGCAGCCGAGGCCCTGCCAGCCGGCCAGCTCCGGGTCGGCGGCGAGCGCCGCGAGGAGGTCGAACGAGAGTTCGAGGCGGTCGGCCTCCTCGGCGTCGATATTGACGCCGACGTCGTAGTGCTTGGCGAGCAGCAGCAGCGTCTTCAGGCGCGGCAGCAGTTCGGCCTCGACGCGCGCGCGCTGCGCGCGGCAGTAGCGCGGGTGCAGCGCCGAGAGCTTGATCGAGAGGCCGGGGCCGGCATGGACGCCGCGCCCGGCGCCCGCGCGACCGATGGCGTGCAGGGCGTCGGTGTAGGCGCGCAGGTAGCGCGCGGCGTCGGCGGCGGTCAGCGCGGCCTCGCCGAGCATGTCGAAGGAGTGCGTGTAGCCGCGCGCCTCGGCCTCGCGGCTGCGGGCGAGCGCGCCGGCGATGTCCTCGGCGATGACGAACTGGCGGCCGAGCAGGCGCATGGCGAAATCGACGCCGTGCCGGATCAGCGGCTCGCCGCCGCGTGCGAGCAGGCGCGTCAGCGCGCCGGGCAGCCCCGCCGCCTGCCGCGGCGCGAGCAGCTGGCCGGTGAGCAGCAGGCCCCAGGCCGCGGCGTTCACGAAGGGCGAGGCGCTGTGCCCGAGGTGCGCCCGCCAGTCCTTGCCGCCGATCTTGTCGCGGATCAGGCGCTCGGCGGTGGCGGCGTCGGGGATGCGCAGCAGCGCTTCGGCGAGGCACATCAGGGCGACGCCTTCCTGGCTGGACAGCGCGAATTCCTGCATCAGGCGGTCGGCGCCGGGGACGGCGCAGGCGTCGCGCAGGCCGCCGCGCCGTGCGCGCACCGCCGTCACGAGGCGGCGGGCGAGCGCGGCGACCTGCGCCGGGTCGAGCGCGCGCGCGTACTCCTGCCATTCGGCGACGAGGGCGGCGACGCACTGCGCCTCGTCGGGCCGGCAGGCGGCGCCGAGCGCCCGGCGCAGATGGTCGGGCGCGTGGGGGCGGGCTGGGATGGAGGGTGACGTCGGTGTTGAGCGGGGACTTGAAACCGGTGCCGATGTCGAGGCCGAAGTCGGCGCGGGTACGGCGCCGGCGGCCGGCGCGGGAGGGCTGGACGGCAAGGCCGTTCCGGTGGCGGCGGCTGGCCCGGACGCGGCGGCGGTCATGGCGCGGCTTGCCGTTCGTCCGGGCGGCGCGCGCCCTCAGGCGCCGGCCGCCTCTACGTCGTGCCGGAACGGGAGGTGGCGGGCCATTTCCGCCTCGTAGTCGGCGACGGCCCGCGCTTCGTCCGCGAGGTAGTCGGCGATGGCCGCGTGCAGCCCGGGGTCGGCGATGCGGAAGGCCGACCACGTCGGCACCGGCACGAAGCCGCGGCTGACCTTGTGCTCGCCCTGCGCGCCCGGCTCGAAACTCTGCAGGCCTTCGCGGATGCAGTAGTCGATGCCCTGGTAGAAGCACAACTCGAAATGCAGGCTGTGGTAGTCGGCGTCGGCGCCCCAGTGGCGGCCGTAGAGCGTCGTCGCGCTGCGGAAGCAGAGGGCGGCGGCGACCACGCGCGAGTCGCACGATTCGCTGCGGGCGAGGAAGACGACGAGTTCGCGCCCGAGTTCGGCGCCGACCGCGCGGAAGAACTCTTCCGGGAAGGCCGGGTGGTTGCCGAAGCGCGTGAAGGTTGAGCGGTAGTGCGGGTAGATTTCCTGCCACAGCGCGGTGTCGATCTCGTCGCCGTGGCGCACTTCGAGCGTCAGTCCCGACTCGGCGACGCGGCGGCGCTCGCGGCGCACCTTCTTGCGCTTGTCCGCCGAGAAGCCGGCGAGGAAGTCATCGAAGTCGCGGTAGCCGGCGTTGTGCCAGTGGAACTGGCAGCCGCGGCGCAACAGAAAGCCGTTCTCGGCGAGCGCGGCGCGCGTGTCGGCGTCGTCGTCGAGGAACAGGTACTGCACGCACGAGACGGCGTTGGCGGCGGCCAGTTCGAGCGTGGCGTCGAGCAGGCGGCGGGTCGCCGGGCCGCGCGCGACGCCGGGCCGGGTCAGCAGGCGCGGGCCGCCGGCCGGCGTGTAGGGAATGCCGCAGACGAGCTTGGGGTAGTAGCGGCGGCCGGCGCGCTCGAAGGCTTCGGCCCAGTTCCAGTCGCGCGAGAAGTCGCCGAACGAATGCGTGCGCAGATAGAGCGGCTGCGCGCCGAGCAGCGTGCCGTCCGCGTCGCGCAGGGCGATGTGCTGCGGGTGCCAGCCGAGGCGGGGGGCTGCCGCGCCGTGCCGTTCGGCGGCGGCGAGGAAGGCGTGGCGCAGGAAAGGATTGCCGCCGCGTTCGAGGGCGTCCCAGGCTCGCGCGTCGGCGGCGCCGAGGGCGGCGAGCGCCGGATGAAGGGTGGTGTGCCAGGTGCGCGGCGCGCTGTCGTTGCTTTGCGTGTCGGCACCGTCACGGAGGTCCAGTTCTGGGTTCATGCGCGCTCCTTGCCGCGTGGGGGGCTCCTTCGAGAGACAGCGCCGTTCGCTCGCGGTTCGGGGCGGCGGCGCATCCGTTTCGCGCGCGTCGTTTTCCGGCGCCTTCTCCGCGTTGCGTTGTGCACCTCCGGCGGGCGTCCGCCAAGAGGGGGTTGGAGCCTAGTCGCCCTCCCAGTAGGGGCGGGCGCCGATGCGTTCGGCCAGGTAGTCGATCAGCACGCGTACGCGGTGCGGCACGTAGCGGTTGCCGGGCAGCAGGGCGTGGATGCCGAGTTCGGGCATCCGGTAGGCGGTGAGGATGGCCTTGACGCGGCCGGCTTCGAGCGCCGGCGCGGCGATGAAGGTCGGCTGGCAGGAGATGCCGAGACCGCGGCAGGAGGCGTCGAGGATGGCGTCGCCGTTGTTCGCGCGCAGGCGCCCGGCGACCGGGAAGCGCTGCGCCTGCCCGTCGATCAGGAAGGTCCAGCCGGCCTGCTGCGATGGCAGGTAGACCAGGCACTGGTGGTCGGCGAGCTGCGCCGGGTGGGTCGGCTCGCCGTGCCGGCGCAGGTAGTCCGGCGACGCGACGACGACGAGGCGGCTGAAGCCGATGCGCCGCGCCACGTCGAGCGGGTCGAGCTGGGCGGTGATGCGGATCGCCATGTCGAGGCCTTCCTCGATCAGCTTGACGCGGCGGTCGGTGAAGTCGAGGTCGACGGTGACTTCGGGGTAGGTGACGCTGAAGTCGGTGAGCAGCGGCGCCAGGTGGCGCAGGCCGAAGCTGAGCGGCACGCTGACGCGCAGCAGGCCGCGCGGCGCCTGGTGCTCCTGCGCGGCGACGCCGTCCGCGGCCTCGACGAGGTTGAGAATCTCGCGGCATTTTTCAAGGTAGGCGCTGCCCGCCGAGGTGAGCGCCAGACTGCGCGTGCTGCGCGCGATCAGCTTGCTGCCGAGGCGCGCTTCGAGCGCGGCGATCTGGCGCGTCACCACCGAGCGCGCGACGTCCATCTGGCGCGCGGCTTCCGAGAAGCTGCCGAGTTCGGCGACGCGGACGAAGGTGTGCATGGTGTCGAGGCGGTCCATTGTTGCTCCTTTGGCAACAAGCAATTGTCAATTGTCGCCTATTTAACATCAGACGAGCGGACTACAGTACGTCCATCGCAAACGTCACCGGCAGGAACGAACCATGATTCTCGTCACCGGCGCCAATGGCCAGCTCGGCCGGCGCATCGTCGAACACCTGATCACCCGCTTCGGCAGCACCGCCGGCATCGCCGCCGGCGTGCGCGACGCCGGCAAGGCGGCCGATCTGGCCGCGCGCGGCATCAGCGTGCGGCCGGCCGACTTCGACCGGCCGGCGCAGCTTGCCGCCGCTTTCGCCGGCGTCGACAAGCTGGTGCTGGTGTCCACCGACGGGCCGCGCGAACAGCGCATCGCGCAGCATCGCAACGCGATCGGCGCGGCGCGCGCGGCCGGCGTCAGGCACATCCTCTACACCAGCTTCCTCGACGTGGCCGCCGATTCGCCGGCCGAGTTCGCCGCCGTGCATCGCGCCACCGAGGCCGATCTGGCGGCCAGCGGGCTGAAGGTCACCCTGCTGCGCAATACGCTGTACGCCGATTTTCTGCCGATGGCACTCGGCGACGCGCTGCGCACCGGCCGTTTCAGCCTGCCGGCCGGCGCCGGCAAGGCCAGCTTCGTTTCGCGCGATGAGCTTGCCGAGGCGATCGCCGCCGCCGCCGCCGCACCCTGCCTGGCCAAGGACGTCTACGAACTGACCGGGCAGGCGCTGCACGACTATCACCAGGTGGCGGCCGCTGCCGCGCAGGCCAGCGGCCGGGCGCTGCGCTACGAGCCGGTCGGCGCGGACGACTACGCCGCCGCGCTCGCCGGCCACGGCTTGCCGGACTGGCTGGCGAGCGCGCTGGCCGGCATGTACGCGGCCGTCGCGGCCGGCAAGTTCGCCCGCGTCTCCAACGATTTCGCCGCGCTCGTCGGGCATCCGCCGCGCCCGCTGGCGTGCGTTGCGCAGGAACTTTTCGGCGCGCGCCCGGACTGATTGCCATGCCAAAAGATTATTCGGCGCTGTCGCCCGTCCGCTCATAAAACGAAAGAAAACCGATGACTCCCAAACGCTACACGCGAACCGCGATCGGCCTGCACTGGCTGATGGCCCTGCTCCTGATCGGCACCTTCGGCGTCGGCCTCTACATGACCGGACTGAAGCTCTCGCCCTTCAAGCTGAAGATCTATTCCTGGCACAAGTGGGCCGGCGTCGCCGCCTTCCTGCTAGTCTTCCTGCGCCTCGCCTGGCGTGCCGGCCACCGGCCGCCGCCCCTGGTGGCCGGCCTGCCGCGCTGGCAGGAGATCGCCGCGCACGGCCTGCACCACCTGCTCTACCTGCTGATGATCGCGATCCCGCTCTCCGGCTGGCTGATGAGTTCGGCCAAGGGCTTCCAGACCGTGTGGTTCGGCGTGCTGCCGCTGCCCGACCTGCTCGCCAAGAACGCCGAGCTCGGCGACCTGCTGCAGACCGTCCATGTCTGGCTCAACTACGGCTTCGCCGCGCTGCTCGCGGCGCACGTCGCCGCGGCGCTGAAGCACCACGTCGTCGATCGCGACGACACCCTGACCCGCATGCTGCCCCTCCTCGAAAAGAATCGCTGAAAGGAAACGACCATGTTCAAGCGCCATCCCGCCACGCGTTCCACTCGCTCCAGAACGCTTCTCTCCGCCGCCCTCGCCGCCGTCTGCCTGGGCGCCGCCGGCAGCGCAACCGCTGTCGAGTTCGGCCAAGTGCAGGCCGAGAAGAGCACGCTGACCTTCGTCTCCAAGCAGATGGGCGTCGCCGTCGACGGCAAGTTCCGCAAGTTCGCGACGACTCTCGCCTTCGATCCGGCCAAGCCGACGCAGGGCAGCGCCCGTCTCGACCTCGACATGGCCAGCATCGACGCCGGCTCGAAGGATGCCAACGACGAAGTGGTCGGCAAGGCGTGGTTCAACGTCAAGGAGCATCCGCAGGCCAGCTTCGTCTCGACCTCGGTCAAGGCGCTCGGCGGCGACCGCTACGAGGCCGCCGGCAAGCTGACGATCAAGGGCAAGGTACAGGACGTGAAGGCGCCCTTCACCTTCCGCCAGGACGGCGGCAACGGCATCTTCGACGGCTATTTCACGCTCAAGCGCCTCGACTTCGCGATCGGCGACGGCGCCTGGTCCGACACCTCGGCCGTCGCCAACGAAGTCCAGATCAAGTTCCACGTAGTTGCAGCCGCACGCAAGTAACCCCACCCCCTCAGGAGAAACCGCATGAAAAAGCATCTCGCCCTTATCGCCCTCGCCGCCGCTTTCGCCGCGCCCGCCTTCGCCGCGCCGGAAACCTACACGATCGACGGCACGCATACTTATCCGCGCTTCGAGTACAACCACCTCGGCTTCTCGAACCAGCTGCAGCGCTTCAACAAGACGACGGGCACCGTCGTCTTCGACCGCGCGGCGAAGACCGGTTCGGTCGATATCGTGATCGACGCCAAGTCGGTCGATACCGGCTACGCGCTGTTCAACCAGCACATCCAGGGCGAGGACTTCTTCGCGACGGAGCAGTATCCGACCATCACCTACAAGTCGACGGCGGTGAAGTTCGACGGCGACAAGCCGGTCGCGGTCGAGGGTAACCTGACGATGAAGGGTATCACCAAGCCGGTGACGCTGACGCTGACCTCCTTCCAGACCATGCCGCACCCGATGCTGAAGAAGCCGGCGCTGGGCGCCAACGCGGTGGCCAAGGTCAAGCGCACCGACTTCAACATGGGCAAGAACGCGCCCTACGTGAGCGACGAAGTGACGCTGACGATCGGCGTCGAAGCGATCCAGATGTAAATCGCCGCACCCGCCGCGGCGGGACGCGCGTCAACGAAAAACGGGGCTTGCGCCCCGTTTTTTTTTGCAGTTGCCGCCGTTTCAGCGGGCCGCCGTCTGCGCCAGCTTCTGCTCGATCTTGGCGACCGGCACGGCGCCCGGAATGCGCTCGCCGTCGGCGAAGAAGATCGTCGGCGTGCCGTTGATCGCCAGCTTGCGTCCGGTCTCGACGGTCTTCTGCACGGCCGTCGTGTCGCAGTCGCTCTTGCCGCCCGGCGTCTTGCCGTCGACCATCCAGTCGTTCCACGCCTTGGCCTTGTCGGAGGCGCACCAGATCTGCTTCGACTTCTCGAGCGAGTCAGGCGAGAGGATCGGGTAGAGGAAGGTGTAGATGGTGACGTTGTCGAGCTTGGCGATGTCCTTCGCCAGCTTCTTGCAGTAGCCGCAGTTCGGGTCCTCGAAGGTGGCGAAGACGCGCTTGCCGTCGCCGCGCACCTGCTTCACCGCGAGTTCGAGCGGCAGATCGGAGAACTTGATCGCGGTCAGCTTCTGCATGCGCTCGCTGGTCACGTTCTTCATCGTCTTGCCGTCGATCAGCGTGCCGATCATCAGCGCCGAGACCTTGTCGTCGGTGTAGAGGATCTGGCCGTCGGCGTAGATTTCGTAAAGGCCGAGGTAGCCGGCCTTGACGACGCTGTCGACCTTGCCGCCGAGCTTGGCTTCGACCGCCTTGCGGACGCTCGCCTCGTCGGCCGCGGTCGGCAGGCTGAGGGTCGCGGCCAGGGCCAGTGCGAGGGCGCCGGTGGTGCGCGGCAGCAGTTTCTTGAGCATGTGGTTCTCCGAGGTCAAATGGCGCCGAGCGCGTAGCGCACGAGCAGGTTCTTTACGACCGGCAAGCGGTTGGTCAGGTTCATTCCGAAGTTGCGCAGCGGCCCGAGGCCGGGCAGGTCCTCGCGGAACATGCGGCGCAGCGTGTGCGTGGCGGTCTGCATGAGCACGGTTTCCTCGCGCCGTGCGCGCTGGTAGCGGCGCAGCAGGCGCTCGTCGCCGATGTCCTGCCAGGCCGGCGCGGCGGCGAGCAGTTCGGCGAGCGCTTTCGCATCCTGGTAGCCGAGGTTGATGCCGTGTCCCGAGAGCGGATGGATGCCGTGCGCGGCGTCGCCGACCAGCGCCAGGCGCGGCGCGACGGTGCGCGGTACGCGCATGAGGCGCAGCGGAAAGGCGGCGGCCGGCGTCAGCAGTTCGAGCGCGCCGAGTTCGTCGCCGCCTGCCGCGGCGACGCGCCGGCACAGTTCGTCGGCGGGCAGTGCGAGAAGTTCGGCGGCGAGCGCGTCGGGCGCCGACCAGACGATGGAAATCCGGTCGCCGGAAAGAGGCAGCCAGGCGAGTACGCCGTCCCGGCGGAACCACTGGCGGGCGATGCCGCGATGCGGCCTGGCGCAGGCGAAATTGGCGACGACGCCCATCTCGCCGTAGGGCGTGTTGTGCGCGCTCAGCCCGGCTGCGCCGCGCACCCAGGAGTCGCGTCCGTCGGCGCCGACCAGCAACCGGGCCGACAGCGTGCGGCCGTCGGCGAGCGTCAGCACGGCGGCGTCGGCGCGCAGGTCGAGGGCTTGCGGCGCGGCCGGGCAGAGCAGCGTCAGGTTGCCCTGGCGCTTGACGTTTTCCCACAGCTCGCAGGCCATCAGCGAGGATTCGAGAATCCAGCCGAGTTCGTCGACGCCGGTTTCGTAGGCGGAGAAGTCGAGGCGCGCGCCGGCGTCGCCGTGCACCTGCATGGCGTGGATCGGCGCGATGCGTCCGGCGTCGAGGTGCTTCCAGGCTCCGATCTTGCGCAGGAAGTCGGCGTTGGCCGGGCTGATCGCGTAGACGCGGGCGTCCCAGCCGGCCGGCCGGGTCGGCGCGTGATTTTCGATGAGGGCGATTCTGAGGCGGGTATCGCGCAGCGCGCAGGCCAGCGAGAGGCCGGCGAGGCCGCCGCCGACGATGGCGACATCAAATTGCATGGGAAAACTCCGTGAAGGGGGGATTGTGCCCTGCCGGCTCGGCGTTTTACAAGCTCGGCGGCGCATGCTAGAAAGCGCCAGCCATGCCGATTGCCTCCGATCTTCCCGCCGTCGCCTATTTCCCGGCGATCGTCCGCGACGAATGCGACTCGCCGATCGACGCGCTCGTCCTGCTCGGCGTGCCGCGCGACGAGGCGACCGATCTCGTCGCCGCGACCTGGAATGAGGGGAACGGAGAGGCGGCGCGCGCGCAGGACTGTATCCTGTGCGATATCGACGGCGGCCGCCCGGTCGCCGTGCTGCGCACGCCCGAGGGCCGCTGGGCGGCCTGCAACGCCTTCCCCGAAAAGGCGTGCGGCGCGAGGCGCGAGGCGGAGCGCGTGCTCGCCAAGCTGCTCAAGCGCGGGCGCCGGGGACTGGTTGCCGAATGGAAGCGAGGATGAATTGAAGAATCTGCCGATGTGGGTCAAGGCGCTCGGCGCCGCCGTGCTGATCGCGCTGATCGTCGGCGGCGCCCGCCTGCTGGTCTGGCTCGACACCCTGGGCGGCGCGCCGGGCGGTCCCGGCTGAGCGCGCCCGGCGCGGCGCTTCAGCGGCGGCCGTGCCGGTCGTAATGCCGGTCGTAGTGGCGATCGTGATGATGGTGGTGGTGACGATAGTCGTGGCCGCGCCAGCCGCGTCCGGCGGGAACGTAATACACCGGCTGCGGCGGCGGGGCGACGATCACGCGCGGCCCGTAGCCGTAAGCGTAGGCGGGCGGCGGGGGCGGCGAGCGGTAGCGCGGCGCATCGTTGGCGATATAGACGCCGGTCGCGGCGCCGAGGGCGCCGCCGATGACGGCGCCGTCGCGTCCGCCGACGTGCTGTCCGATCATGGCGCCGGCGCCGCCGCCGATCATGCCGCCGATGATCGCGTCGCCGGCCTGCGCCGCCGGCGCCGCGAGCAGACCGAGCGTCAGCGGGACGAGGGCGAGAAAGTTGCGGAAGGTGGTTTTCATGATGTTTTCCAGGCGGGGTTGGGTACGGACTCAGCTTAGCAACGCCGCGCCGGAAAGGGGTTGCCCCTTCGTAATCAAGTGTTTCAGGTTGTAAGCCGCGCCGTCTGCGCTGCGTGCGTCGCTTCGCGCCGTATCCGGCCGGACGGGGCGCGCCGGCGCATCGGCCAATTCTTGGAGCGATCGACGAACATGCAGGCACTCTATCTTGACGACCTCGAAGCGGGCTTCCGCTTCGTCACCGGCGGTCTGACCCTGACCGAGGCGGAGATCATCGACTTCGCCTGGCGCTACGATCCGCAATCCTTCCACCTCGACACCGGTGCGGCCGAAAGGTCGCCGTACGGGGGCCTGATCGCCAGCGGCTTCCAGAGCCTCGCCGTGTGCTTCCGGCTGTTCATCCAGACCGGCGTGTTCGCCGAGGCCAGCCTCGGCTCGCCGGGGATCGACGAGTTGCGCTGGCTGGCGCCGGTGCGCCCCGGCGATACCCTGCACAGCGAAGTCGAAGTGCTGGAGGCGCGCCCGTCCGCGTCGAAACCCGACCGCGGCGTCGCCCGCCTCAAGTACCAGGCCGTCAACCAGCGCGGCGAGACGGTGCTGCACTTCACCGTCGTGCACCTGCTGCGCCGGAGCGCGCAGGCCTAGTTTCGGGCGCCCGGGCAGCGCGGAACGCGCGGTGAACGAAAAAGGCCCGCATCGCTGCGGGCCTTTGAATCCTGGTGGTGATGGGCAGAATCGAACTGCCGACCTATGGGTTATGAATCCATCGCTCTAACCGTCTGAGCTACATCACCAAGTTGGGCGCGAGATTATAAGGTTGCGCGCGCGGCCGGGTCAAGCGCCGCGCGGAAAATCGAGGCTGTCGCCTGCGGGCAAGCTTGTCTATAATGCCCCCATGCCAGTCCCGACCGTCGTTTCCGCCATCGTCAGCAGCGTCATCAGCTCTGCGGTGCAGTCGCCTGCGCCGGAACCGGTCATGCCTGTCATCACCATCGCCCGGCCCCTGCCGGCGGCGGCGAAGAAGGGGCTGATGCTGCCGCCGGCCAACGGTTTCGTGTCGATCGACGGCAAGGAGTTGCCGCTGTCGCCGACGGCGCAGTTCCGCAGTCCGCAAAACCTTATCGTGATGCCGATGTCCATTCAGGAGTCGGTTCGCGTTCGTTATCTCACCGATGCCTCGGGCGCGGTTTACCGCGTCTGGTTGCTCACTCCGGCGGAAATAGCCGCGTCGGATTCCAACTAAGCAAATCAAGCAAAAGATGGTCAAGAAACTGTTCATCCGCACCTTCGGGTGCCAGATGAACGAGTACGATTCGGACAAGATGGCCGACGTACTCGGAGCCTCCGAAGAAATCGTCAAGACGGACACCCCCGAAGACGCCGACATCATCCTGTTCAACACCTGCTCGGTGCGCGAGAAGGCGCAGGAGCGCGTGTTCCACGATCTCGGCCGCGTTCGTCTGCTCAAGCAGGCGAAGCCCGACCTCGTGATCGGCGTCGGCGGCTGCGTGGCCAGCCAGGAGGGCGCCGCCATCGTCGCGCGCGCGCCCTACGTCGACGTGGTGTTCGGCCCGCAGACGCTGCATCGCCTGCCGCAGCTGATCGCCGAGCGGCGGCGGCTCGGCAAGTCGCAGGTCGACATTTCCTTCCCCGAGATCGAGAAGTTCGACAACCTGCCGCCGGCCAAGGTCGACGGGGCGACAGCCTTTGTCTCGATCATGGAGGGCTGCAGCAAGTTCTGCACCTTCTGCATCGTGCCCTACACGCGCGGCGAGGAAGTCTCGCGTCCCTTCGACGACGTGCTGACCGAGGTCGCCGGCCTCGCGGCGCAGGGCGTCAAGGAAGTGACGCTGCTCGGGCAGAACGTGAACGCCTACCGCGGCAAGATGGCGGCCGGCGACGAGGCGGCCGATCTCGCGCTGGTCATCGAGTACATTGCCGAAATCCCCGGCATCGAGCGCATCCGCTACACGACCTCGCATCCGCGCGAACTGTCGCAGCGTCTGATCGACGTCTACGCGAAGGTGCCCAAGCTCGTCTCGCACCTGCATCTGCCCGTGCAGTCCGGTTCCGACCGCGTGCTGGCGACCATGAAGCGCGGCTACACGGCGCTCGAATACAAGAGCCTGGTGCGCAAGCTGCGCGCCGCGCGACCCGACCTGTCGCTGTCCTCCGATTTCATCGTCGGCTTCCCCGGCGAAACGGCAGAGGATTTCGAGAAGACGATGAAGCTGATCGACGACGTCGGCTTCGACGCGTCTTTCTCCTTCGTCTACAGCACGCGCCCCGGCACGCCGGCCGCCGACCTGGCCGACGATACGCCGCAGGAGCTCAAGCTCGAACGCCTGCAGCGCCTGCAGAAACGCATCGACGATCTGGCGCAAGAGGTGTCGCAGGCGATGGTCGGCAGCGTGCAGCGCGTGCTCGTCGAGAGCCTGTCGCGCAAGGACGCCAAGGAACTGGCCGGGCGCACCGACAACAACCGCATCGTCAACTTCGAGGGCAATCCGCGCCTGATCAACGGCTTCGTCGATGTCCGCATCACCGCCGCCCAGCCGCACTCGCTGCGCGGCGAAATCGTGACGCGGGAGTCCTGAGCTTGAAGCCCGAGAGCCGCAAGGACAAGCCGGGAAAAGCGCTCGAACTGCTGCTCTCGCCGGTCGACAACGGCCAGCTCGCCAGCCTGTGCGGCGTGCTCGACGAGAACCTGCGCCAGATCGAAACCGCGCTCGACGTCTCGATCGCCCGGCGCGGCGAGCGTTTCACGCTGCGCGGCGAGTCCGCGCAGACGGCGCGCGCTTCCGAAGCCCTGCAGCATTTCTACGCGCTGGCCAAGAACACGCTGTCGGTCGACGACATCCAGCTCGGCCTGATCGAACTGCTCAACCGCCCGGTCCGCCACATCGCCTCGGCGACCGGCGCCTCGCCCGCGCTGCTCACGCGCAAGAGCGAACTGCACGGCCGCACGCCGCGCCAGGTCGAATACCTGAAGGCGATCCAGGAGCACGACATCACCTTCGGCACCGGCCCGGCCGGCACCGGCAAGACCTATCTTGCCGTCGCCTCGGCGGTCGACGCCTTCGAGCGCGAACTGGTGCAGCGCATCGTGCTGACGCGCCCGGCGGTGGAGGCCGGCGAACGCCTCGGCTTCCTGCCCGGCGACCTCGCGCAGAAGGTCGATCCCTACCTGCGCCCGCTCTACGACGCGCTTTACGACCTGATGGGCTTCGAGCGCGTCGGCAAGCTGTTCGAGCGCGGTGCCATCGAGATCGCGCCGCTCGCCTACATGCGCGGGCGCACGCTGAATCACGCCTTCATCATCCTCGACGAGGCGCAGAACACGACGCCCGAGCAGATGAAGATGTTCCTGACGCGCATCGGCATCGGCGCCAAGGCCGTGGTCACCGGCGACGTGACGCAGATCGACCTGCAGCGCGGGCAGAAGAGCGGCCTCATCGAAGCGCGCCAGATCCTGCAGGAAGTGCGCGGCATCGCCTTCACCGAATTCCTCAAGGAAGACGTCGTGCGCCATCCGCTGGTCGCCCGCATCGTCTCCGCCTACGAGGCGCACACCGCGGCGCAGGAAGCGCGCGAGGCCGCCCGGACGGCCGAGCGGCACGCCCATCCGGCAGCAGGACATGGCGGCGGCGATGTGCACAAGTAAGCGCCTCAACCTCAGCGTGCAGTACGCCTGCGCCGCGCCGGACCTTCCCGGGCGCGCGGACGTTCGCCGCTGGGCGCGCGCCGCGCTCGACGTGGACGGCGCGCGCGGCGGCCAGATCACCGTGCGTTTCGTCGACGCCGACGAAGGGCAGACGCTCAACCGCGACTATCGCGGCAAGGATTACGCGACCAACGTGCTGTCCTTTCCCTACGAAATCGAACCCGTGGTCTGCGGCGATCTGGTGATCTGCGCCGGCGTCGTCGCGCGCGAGGCGGCGGAGCAGGATAAGCCGCTGGCGGCGCATTACGCCCACCTGATCGTGCATGGTATGCTGCATTTGCAGGGCTACGACCACGAAGAGGACGAGGCCGAGGCGCGCGCGATGGAAGATTGCGAGCGCGCCGTGCTCGCCGCCCTGGGCTATCCCGATCCGTATGCGTAACGCCGGGCGGGGTTTGCGGCGGGGCGGCGCCGGCGCATGTCGCCCTTGCCGCCGCCGGCACTCGCAGCGCCCTTCCGCAGCCATCCCCGATTCCCGACCTTCGACTCCCGACTCCCGCAATGGACAGTAGCTCAGGCAACAAACCCGGTTTCTTCGAACGTCTTTCCTCTCTCCTCCTGCGCGAGCCCGAGGACCGCGAGCAACTGATCCAGTTGCTGCATTCCGCCCACGAACGCAACCTGCTCGATGCCGACGCGCTGGCCATCACCGAGGGCGCCCTGTCGGCGTCCGAAACCAGCGTGCGCGACGTCATGGTGCCGCGCTCGCAGATGAGCGTGGTGGCGATCGACGATCCGCTCGACGAGATCGTCGCCTTCGTCAACCAGACCGCCCACTCGCGCTTCCCGGTGATCGACGGCAGCCGCGACAACGTGATCGGCATCCTGCTTGCCAAGGATCTGCTGCGCATGCGCAGCGAGGACAAGTTCCAGCTGCGCGACTGGCTGCGGCCGACCGTCTTCATTCCGGAGTCGAAGCGGCTCAACGTCCTGCTGCGCGAATTCCGCGTCTCGCGCAACCACATGGCGGTCGTCGTCGACGAATACGCCGGCGTCTCCGGCCTCATCACCATCGAGGACGTGCTCGAACAGATCGTCGGCAACATCGAGGACGAGTACGACTTCGACGAGGCTGCCGACAACATCCAGCTCGATCACGCCGGCCGCTACCGCGTCAAGGCGCAGACCGAGATCGCCGATTTCAACGCCGTGTTCGGAACGAACTTCAGCGACGAGGAGTACGACACGGTCGGCGGGCTGATCCTGCAACACCTCGGCCACGTGCCCACGCGCAGCGAAATGGTCGACATCGACGGCACCGTCTTCCAGGTCCTGCGCGCCGACAGCCGGCGCATCTACACCCTGCTCGTCGCCAACCCGCGCTATGCGGGCGACACCCATTAAATTGACGCGCCGGCCTCTTTTCGGAGCGCTGCTGCTCGGCGCGGCGAGCGTTCTGGCCTACGCTCCGCTCGGCTGGTTCCCGCTGATCTGGGTAACGCTCGGCGGCCTTTTCGCGCTGCTCTGTGCGGCCGCCGGGAGCGGGAGCGGGGGCGGCATGCGCGCCGGCGCGGCGCTGGGCGGCGCTTTCGGCGCCGGCTTCTTCCTTGCCGGCGTGTCCTGGGTCTATGTCAGCCTCAGCGTCTTCGGCGGCATGCCGGCGCCGGTCGCCGCGCTCGCCACGCTGCTCTTCTGCTTCGTTCTGGCGCTCTTTCCGGCGCTGGCCGGCGCGCTCTTCGTGCATCTGGCGCCGCCCAGCGCCGCCGCGCGCGCGCTGCTCTTCGCCGCCCTCTGGACGCTCGACGAGTGGCTGCGCGGCTGGGTGTTCACCGGTTTTCCGTGGCTCGCCGCCGGCTATTCGCAGGCGCCGCCCAGCCCGCTCGCCGGCTTCGCGCCGCTGTTCGGCGTCTATGGCGTGTCGCTGCTCACGGCCTTCGGCGCGGCCCTCGGCGCCGCCTGGCTGCGCCAGCGCTGGAGCGTTCCGGCTGCAGCTTCCGGGGGCACCCGGCGCGCCTTGCTTCCCGCGCTCTGCATCGTCGGCCTGCTCGGCGGCGGCGCGCTGCTGCGCGAGGTGCGCTGGACCGTGGCGGAGGGCGAGCCGCTGTCGGTGGCGCTCCTGCAGGGCAACATTCCACAGGACATGAAATGGCGGCCGGAGAAGTTCGCCGATTCGCTGCGCGTCTATTACCGCCTCGCGCTCGAGCATCCGGCGCAGCTCACCGTACTGCCGGAAACGGCGCTGCCGGCGTTTCTCGATCAGGTGCCGGGCGAGTATCTCGACGAACTGAAAAAGCTGGCGCTGCGCCGGGACGGCGATCTGCTGTTCGGCATCGCCGTCGGCGACGGCGAGCGCTACGCCAACGCGGCGGTCAGCCTCGGCGCTTCGCCGATGCAGCGTTACGCAAAATCGCATCTGGTGCCCTTCGGCGAGTTCGTGCCGCCGGGTTTCGCGTGGTTTCTGGCCATGGCGCAGATTCCGATGTCCGACTTCACGCCGGGCGCGACGACGCAGCCGCCGCTGGCCATCGCCGGGCAGCGGGTGGCGGTGAACATCTGCTACGAAGACGTTTTCGGCGAGGAAATCATCCGCGCCCTGCCGGCCGCCTCGCTGCTGGTGAACGTCTCCAACGTCGCCTGGTTCGGCGATTCGCTGGCGCCGGCGCAGCATCTGCAGATCGCGCAGATGCGCGCGCTCGAGGCGGGGCGCATGATGCTGCGCGCGACGAATACCGGAATGACGGCGATCGTCGGCGCCGACGGGCGCGCGCTGTCCGTCCTGCCCCCGTTTACGCGCGGCGCGCTGACCGGCGAGGTGCGCGGCTATGCCGGCGCGACGCCCTACGTGCGCTGGGGCAACTGGCCTGCGGTGCTCGGCGCGCTGCTCGTCGTCGGCGCTTGCGGCGCTTTCCGCCTTTTCGCGCGGCGCCGCCGGCGCTGAGCCCGCCTCGGCTTCTTCGCGGCGGCCGGTTTTCCGCGCTTTCCTTTTTTTCCTACTCCAGCGCGTACGTCTTCGGCTGAGTCTGTCCGCGTTCGATGCGGTAAACCCGGAGCGTTCCCGGCTTGTGCTCGCCCATGCCCGGCGAATTGGCTTCCATGCCGGGAACCGAGAGGCCGACGATCGCCGGCTTTTCAGCCAGCAGCTTGCGCACGCTGGCGGCCGGGACGTGCCCCTCGACGAGGTAACCGCCGACCGTTGCCGTATGGCAGCTGGCGTGCGCATCGGGAACGCCGAGCTGACGGCGCTTGGCTTCGAGTTGCGGATACTCGAGGTCGATCGTCTTCACGGCGAAGCCGGCGTCGCGCATGTGTTTCACCCACTCGCCGCAGCAGCCGCAGGTGGCGGTTTTGTAAACGGTTACCGGCGTCGCGGCGGCGAACGCGGCGGAGCTGCCGCCGAGTGCGATCAGCGTGGCGGCGACCAGGGGGCGCAGCATGTCGTGCAGCATGTCGTCTTTCTCCTCTGTATGCGGTCGGTCTGCCGATGGCAACGTCGCGATGCGGCAGGCGGACCCGAGTATGCCCCGGCGCGCGGCGCCGCGCCTTGTCGTGGATCAAGCCCGGGAACGCGGGACGTGCGACGTATCGGCGGTGTGACCGGACTTGTCGGATTTTTTTACACAGGCGGGGGAAAGGCGCGCGGGCTTGCCCGCTACCGTTTGATTGCGCTGGGGTTTTTTATTTGGCATAAGCATTGCTTGATCGAAGGTGGCAAGGGGCGGGCGCCCGGACGCGGTGTCCGGACCGTGCGCAGCTTCCCATCTGGAGCGTGGCGATCAACAATTTGACCAGAGCCTCTTTTTTTCGCAGTGATGCCAAGTACCGTCTGGGCCAAGGGCATCTGTCATCGGGGATGGCGGGATGATCAAGGAAGCGCTGCTGCGGGTACGGAAACTCCTCCATACGCTGGTCCGGAAGCTGATCGCGTCTCTGCCGCGCGGCCGGCGCTTCGCCGTTTACCGTTCATTCGTCGAATGCAATCCGGCGCCCAACGAACGGCTGGTGCTGAAGATCGCCGAAACGCAGGAAGAGCTCGAGGCCTGTTTTTCGCTGCTGCACGATGCCTACGTCGGCAGCGGCTTCATGAACCCCGACCCGTCGGGCATGCGCGTCACCATCTATCACGCCCTGCCGACGACGACGACGCTGTGCGCGAAGTGGGACGGCGAGGTAGTCGGCACCCTGTCGCTGATCCGTGAGAGCGCGCTCGGTTTTCCGCTGCAGCGCATCTTCGACCTGACGGCGCTGCGCGAGCAGGAGGGCAATATCGCGGAGGTTTCGGCGCTCGCCGTGCATCGCAAGTTCCGCAAGACGGGGGGCAGCATCCTCTTCCCGTTGATGAAGTTCATGTACGAGTACTGCACGACCTTCTTCGATACGCGGCATCTGGTCATCGCGGTCAATCCCAGCCACATCGAGATGTACGAATCGCTGCTCTTCTTCAAACGGCTGACAGCAAACATGGTCGAGAACTACGATTTCGTGAACGGCGCGCCGGCCATCGGCGCCTCGCTCGATCTCAAGTTCGCGCCGGAAATCTTCCGCCAGCACTACGCGGCCAAGCCCGCCCGGCGCAACCTGCACGCCTACTTCACGCAGGTCAGGCTGCCCAATATCCAGCTGCCGCAGCGCCGCTTCTACACGACCAACGATCCGGTGCTGACGCCGGACCTGATCGACCACTTTTTCAACGTGCGCACGCAGGTGTTCGCGAACCTGAGCGAACGGAAGAAGAGCCTGCTGCACTCCATCTACGATCTGCCCGAGTATCAGCGCGTGCTGCCGCCCGTGGCCGCGAACAATCCGGACGTCCATATCCGGCGCCACCAGCGCTTTTCGGTGAAGTGCCCGGCGCAGCTCACCGTGTCGACCGGCACGGGGCGGAAGGATAAGGTCGCGCTCGAGGTCATCCAGGTCTCGCGCTACGGCTTTCAGGCGCGCGCCCGCACGCCCGTGCCGCTCGACGTGTGGGGCGAGGCGACGATCCAGCTCGGGCGCGCCGAAGTCTCGCGGATCAAGGCCTCGGCGTCGCGCGATACGGGCAACGGCTTCTACGGTTTCCGCCTCGGCGAACCCGATCTCATCTGGCGGAAATTCGTCACCGCCCTCTATCACGGCAGCACGCACGGCGACCTGCAGGAAGCGACGCGCTTTATGCCGTGAGGTGCCGCGGGCCGCGTCCAGGCGCCGCCTGCGCGTCGTCTCAGCGGGGCGGAGGCGGGGGCGGCATGCCGGACGGTGGCGGCGGCGCGCTGCCGCTGCGGGTGCCTCCGGCCGGTGCCGACGAGGCGTTCGGGGCGGCCATGCCGGCGGGGACCGGAACCCGGTGGCCGTGCGCGTACATGCACTGGATGAAGGCGATGTCGTACTGGCGCTGGGTGCCGTAGGCCGAACGCTGCGATGCGTCGGCGCCGGCTGCGCTGCCGACCAGCAGACCGCCCCCGGCGCCGACCGCCGCGCCGCCGCGTCCGCCGATCGCCGCCCCGGCGGCGGCGCCGACGAGCGTGCCGACCGCCGCGCTGGTCACCGCCGAATCGTTCGCATTTTGCTGCGCCGTGGCGCCGCCGACCTGCTGCAGGGCGAACTGCCGACACACCGTCTCGTCGCCGCGAAACTGCTCGAAGGGCTTCCCGGTTCCCGGCAGCACCATCACGCTGGGGCCGGTCGGCACCGTGGCGCAGGCGCCGAGCGTCAGGCTGACGAGGAGCAGCGGCCAGAGGGGCTTGTGCATTCGACTCTCCTTCGTTTCTCAGGGTCGGGGCAGAACCCGTTCCCACGGGCCCGGGCAGTCGCCGACCTGTGGGTAATAGGCGCCGGCCTCGCGGCAGTAATACCAGTACTGGACCGCCGGCGGCGGGCCGTATTGTTCAATATAGACCGGCGGCGGCGCGGGCGGGACGACGATCACGCGCGGCGGGTAATAGACGGGCGGCGGGTAGAACCACGGTCCTAGGGGCGCGCCGATATAGACGCCGATCCGGGCGCGGTCGCGGTGGTGGTGATGGCCGCCGTCGGCCAGCGCGCTGCCGGCGCAGGCGAATGCGAGCAGGGCGAGCAGGAGTGGTCGTGCGTACTTCATTGGCGCGAATCCGGAAATGATGGGCAGGGCGGCAGCGTGCGTCCGCATACCGCTTTAACGCGCCGGCAGGCCCGCGGGTTGGCCGCGCAGTTGTAACGCTTTGTATCGCGGAGCGGCCCGGCCGGCCCTAAGCCGATGCGTTGCGCAGGCGCCGCCGGTAGTGCGCCGGCGCCACCCCGGTCCAACTCACGAAGGCCCGGTAGAAGGCCGAGGCGTCGGCGAAGCCGAGGTCGGCGGCGATCTGCGCCAGCGGCTGGCGGGTCTTGGCCAGGCGGCTGATCGCGAGGTCGCGGCGCAGCGCGTCCTTGATCGCCTGGAAGCTCGAGCCCTCGTCTTCGAGGCGGCGGTGCAGGGTGCGCGGCGAAAGATGCAGTGCCTTCGCCACGTCGGCCAGCGGCATCGCTTCGGGCAGCGCGTCGCGCAGGCAGTCGCGCACGCGCACGACCATCTCGCGGTCGCGCCGGTAGAGCGTCGTGATCTTGCCCGGGGCGCCGATCAGGAAGGTCTGCAGCGCCGCTTCGTCGCGCCGGATCGGCAGTTCGAGCAGGTTGGCGGCGAAGCTGGCGGCGAGTTCGGGCGCGTCGAAGCGTGAGTGGGCGGTGTAGATCAGCGTGTAATCGTCGGCCTGCGGCGGCGCCGGGTAGGGAAAGGCGACCGCGTCGAAGACGATGCTGCGCCCGACCAGCCAGGAGCACAGGCCGTGCAGCAGGCGCAGCAGCCATTCGTAGGCGAAGACGCGGCCGACCGCCAGCGGGCGCGTCTCGCGGATGACGAGGCGCGCCGTGCCGGCGGATTGTTCGAGCGCGACTTGCAGATCGGGCAGCACGAGGTGCAGGAAGCGGCTGCCGCGTTCGAGCGCGTCGGCCAGCGTCGGCGCGGTGACGACGCTGCGGCACAGGAACTCGAAGCTGCCCGGGCGCATCGGTTGCGAAAAGAGGCCGAAACCCTCGTCGTCGAGTTCGGCGTTGATGCGGTTGTAGAGGTCGGCGTAGCGGCTGACCGGCACGCGCGCCGCCGGATCGGCGAGAACCGCCGGCGGGATGCCGGCGGCGTCGAGCAGGCGGCGGGCGACGAGGGCGCGTCCGTGCAGTCCGGCCAGCATGCCCTGCACGAAGCCGACGGCGACCGTGGCGCGCGGGCGGGCGCCGGCGGCGCTTCTGGCGGGATTCTCAGGGTGTGGCATGGGTCGCTCTTGCCGCCTTGTATCTACAGGTGTTTTACTTTGGCAGAATTTACAATGTTTGCGGCGCGCTCGGCAATGGCATTCCGTCTCCGGGCTTCCTAAGATGAGGGCCTAACTCATATAAACAGCGTGGAGCGACACCATGACCGATCTGTCCGTAGCCAAGAAGCTCGTCCCGTACAAGCCCAAGCACAAGGTGCGCTTCGTCACCGCCGCGTCGCTCTTCGACGGGCACGACGCGTCGATCAACATCATGCGCCGCATCCTGCAGTCGACCGGTTCCGAGGTCATCCACCTCGGCCACAACCGCTCCGTGCAGGAGATCGTCAACGCCGCGCTGCAGGAAGACGTGCAGGGCATCGCCATCACTTCGTACCAAGGCGGGCACGTCGAGTTCTTCAAGTACATGATCGACCTCCTGAAGGCGGGCGGCGGCGAGAACATCAAGGTCTTCGGCGGCGGCGGCGGCGTCATCGTGCCGTCCGAGATCAAGGAGCTGCACGACTACGGCGTGACCCGCATCTACTCGCCCGAGGACGGCCAGACGCTCGGCCTGCAGGGCATGATCAACGATCTCGTCGAGCAGGCGGACAGCGACCTCACGGCGCTCGCGCCGCAGACCGCGGACGAGGTGCTCGCCGCGCTCAAGGCCGGCGACCGCCGCACGCTGGCGAAGATCATCACGGCGCTGGAAAACGGCGCCTACCCCGAGGCGCTGCGTCAGCAGATCGTCGCCGCCGCCGCCGACCTCAAGGTGCCGACGCTCGGCATCACCGGCACCGGCGGCGCCGGCAAGTCCTCGCTGACCGACGAACTGGTGCGCCGCTTTAGGCTCGACCAGGGCGACACGATCAAGCTCGCCATCGTCTCCATCGACCCCTCGCGCAAGCGCACCGGCGGCGCGCTGCTCGGCGACCGCATCCGCATGAACGCTATCGAGCATCCGAACATCTACATGCGCTCGCTGGCGACGCGCGACACCGGTTCGGAAATCTCCGCCGCGCTGCCGGAAGTGATCGCCGCCTGCAAGCTCGCCGGCTTCGACCTCGTCGTCGTCGAAACCTCGGGCATCGGCCAGGGCAACGCCGCCATCGTGCCGCTCGTCGACGCCTCGCTCTACGTCATGACGCCCGAGTTCGGCGCCGCCAGCCAGCTCGAAAAGATCGACATGCTCGATTTCGCCGACTTCGTGGCGATCAACAAGTTCGACCGCAAGGGCGCCGAGGACGCGCTGCGCGACGTGCGCAAGCAGTACCAGCGCAACCGCGAAGCCTTCGGTACGCCGACCGAGGAAATGCCGGTGTTCGGCACCATGGCCGCGCGCTTCAACGACGACGGCGTCACCGCACTGTATCAGGCGATGGTGCCCAAGCTCGGCGAACTCGGCCTCAAGCTGCAGAAGGGCAAGCTGCCGCTCGTTACCGTGCGCCAGTCGTCGAATCAGCGCGCCATCGTCCCGGCGCAGCGCATCCGCTACCTCGCCGAGATCGCCGAGAGCGTGCGCGGCTACCACGCGCACACCGCGCAGCAGGCGCGCATCGCGCGCGAGCGCCAGTCGCTGCGCACCGCGAAGGCGCTGTTCGAAGGCTGCGGCAAGACCGGCGACGCGCAGTTGGCCACATTCGACGAACTGATCGCCTGGAAGGACGGCGAGCTCGATTCGAAGGCGAGGAAGCTGCTCGACATGTGGCCGACCACCGTCGAGCTCTACGCGCAGGACGAGTACGTCGTGAAGATCCGCGACAAGGAGATCCGCACCAAACTCACCAACACCTCGCTCTCCGGCTCGCGCATCCGCAAGGTCTCGCTGCCGCGTTTCGAGGACGACGGCGAAGTGCTGCGCTTCCTGATGAAGGAAAACGTTCCCGGCTCCTTCCCCTACACCGCCGGCGTCTTCGCCTTCAAGCGCGAGAACGAGGACCCGACGCGCATGTTTGCCGGCGAGGGCGACGCCTTCCGCACCAACCGCCGCTTCAAGAAGGTTTCCGAAGGCATGCCGGCGCACCGCCTGTCGACCGCCTTCGACTCGGTCACGCTGTACGGCTGCGATCCCGACGAGCGCCCGGACATCTACGGCAAGATCGGCAACTCCGGCGTCTCGATCGCCACGCTCGACGACATGAAGGTGCTCTACGACGGCTTCGACCTGTGCGCGCCGACGACTTCGGTGTCGATGACGATCAACGGCCCGGCGCCGATCATCCTCGCCTGCTTCTTCAACACCGCGCTCGACCAGCAGATCGCCAAGTTCGAGGCGCAGAACGGCCGCCAGCCGACCGAGGACGAGGCGCAGAAGATCCGCGAATGGGTCCTCGCCAGCGTGCGCGGCACCGTGCAGGCGGACATCCTGAAGGAAGACCAGGGCCAGAACACCTGCATCTTCAGCACCGAGTTCGCGCTCAAGATGATGGGCGACATCCAGGAGTTCTTCGTCCATCACGACGTCAAGAACTTCTACTCGGTGTCGATCTCCGGGTACCACATCGCCGAAGCCGGCGCGAATCCGATCTCGCAGCTCGCCTTCACGCTGTCGAACGGCTTCACCTACGTCGAAGCCTACCTCGCGCGCGGCATGCACATCGATGACTTCGCGCCCAACCTGTCGTTCTTCTTCAGCAACGGCATGGACCCCGAGTACTCGGTGATCGGCCGCGTCGCGCGCCGCATCTGGGCGGTGGCGATGAAGAACAAGTACGGCGCCAACGAGCGCAGCCAGAAGCTCAAGTACCACATCCAGACCTCGGGCCGCTCGCTGCACGCGCAGGAAATGGCGTTCAACGACATCCGCACGACGCTGCAGGCGCTGATCGCCATCTACGACAACTGCAACAGCCTGCACACCAACGCCTACGACGAGGCGATCACGACGCCGACCGAGGAAAGCGTGCGCCGCGCGATGGCCATCCAGCTCGTGATCAACCGCGAGTGGGGCCTCGCCATGAACGAGAACCCGAATCAGGGTTCGTTCATCATCGACGAACTGACCGACCTCGTCGAAGAGGCCGTGCTCAAGGAGTTCGAGGCGATCGCCGCGCGCGGCGGCGTGCTCGGCGCGATGGAAACCGGCTACCAGCGAGGCAAGATCCAGGAGGAATCGCTCTACTACGAGCACAAGAAGCACGACGGCTCGCACCCGATCATCGGCGTCAACACCTTCCGCAATCCGAAGGGCGACGCGCAGATCGAGATCGAGCTGGCGCGCTCGACGGAGGAGGAGAAGCAGTCGCAGATCGCCCGCCTGCGCGACTTCCAGCAGCGCAACGCGGCCGCATCCGCCGCCATGGTCGAGCGCCTGAAGCAGACCGTGATCGACAACGGCAACGTCTTCGCCGTGCTGGTCGACGCCGTGCGCGTCTGCTCGCTCGGCCAGATCACCTCGGCGCTTTACGAGGTGGGTGGGCAGTACCGCCGCAGCATGTGATTGTTGTACCGGGCGCCGTTTCGCGCGGCGCCCGTTCGTAGCATCAGTGTCGCTTCACCTTGCGGCCCGCCGGCGACGGCGGGCTTTTTTTCGCCCGCGCCCGGCTGCCGGGCGCGGCCGCCGCTGCCTCCGCGGCTTTGCGTTGGGCCAGGAAGTCGGGCTGGAAAATGGCCATCCGCAGCGCATCCCGGTATTGCCCGTTGACGAAGAATTCGTGGCGCAGGACGCCTTCGTCCTGAAAGCCGAGTTTGCGATAGACCGCGAGCGCCGCCGGATTGTCGCAGTCGACGACCAGGAAAAGCTTGTACAGGTTGAGTACGAAGAAGGCGTACTCGATCGCCAGGACGGTGGCCGGGGCTGCGTAGCCCTTGCCCTGGTGCTCCGGCGCGATGATGATCTGGAACTCGGCGCGGCGGTGCAGATGATTGATTTCCACCAACTCGACGAGGCCGACGCTGACGCCGTCGCGTTCGACGACGAAGCGCCGTTCGCTCTGGTCGTGGATGTGCTTGTCGTAGAGGTCGCACAGTTCGACGAAGGCCTCGTAGGGCTCCTCGAACCAGTAGTGCATGACCGTTTCGTTGTTGTCCAGGTCATGTACGAAGCGCAGGTCTTCGCGCTCCAGGGGGCGGATTTTCAGCGGCATGTTCATGTTTTTCACCGAGGGCAGGATTCGTCGGACGGCCTTCATCCTACACGACGCCGGGCGCCGCCCCGCTTCGGCACGCCTTGCCGGGCGATGCGGCCCCGTCCTCCGCGAAGGACTCGTCCGGGCCGCGCCGAGCGGGGCCCGGTTCTGGCGCCCGCTGGTGCGGGCCGGGCGCCGTGGCGACGGGGCGCCGTCCTACTTGCTCAGGCGCTCGTAGAGTTTGACGGTGGTATCGACGTGGCGCAGCAGGCGGTCGCCTTCGACCATGATGCCGCGTGCGTGGTGCGACTTGCCGAGATAGGGCAGGCTCGGCTCCAGCGCACGGGAGAATTTCTGCCACTGGGCGGCGACCTCTTCGAGCTGGGCGGCGAGCTGCGGCAATTCCTTGCCGCTTTGTCGCAGGGTATCGAGATTGTTCTCGAATTCGGCGCAGGAAAGCTCGTGCTGGGCCAGCGCGCTGTCGCGGCAAGCGGGCCAGGCACGGAACAGGAAGAGCTTGCTGATGCGCTGCGAGAGCATGCGATTGCGACCGGCAATATTCACGTAGCGGGCGCCGGGCGTTGCCGCGAGGCGTTCGGCGCGGCCGGTCAGCGCGTCGGTGGCGGCCAGGATTTCCTCGCTGAGCGCGAGCATCTGCGCGGGGGCCGCAGAGGCTGCGGGGGTTTCGGAGAAGAGCGCCGGCCGGAAGCGCCGCCAGATTTCGCCGACGGCCTGCAGGTTTTCGGCGAGCGGTGCGGGCAGCGCGAGGCGTTCGAGGCGCGCGAGATGGCGGGCGAACTCGCCGTCGAGCCGGCGCAGACGGACCGCCGCCGTGCTCGGCGTGATGTCGCTGGCGATCAGCGCCCAGGCGCTGGCCAGGCGCTGCGAAAGCACGCGCAGGCGGCCGCAGAGGTTGATCAATGCGCCCGGCAGGACCTTCGGCGGCTGCGCCTTGTCGACCTTGGCCCGGCGCGAGAAGTTGAGGCGCCGCGCCGCACCGCCGTTCTCGGTGTCGAGCAGCGCGGCGTTCTGGATATGTACCTTGCGCCCCTCGACGACGATCACGCCGCTGTCGCTCAACTGCCGCAGATTGCGCGACAGCGATTCGGGCGTCATGCCGATGCGCGCGGCGATCAGCGTTTTGCTGGCCTTGAGGACGACCGTCGTTTCGCCGGCAAGGCCGGTCGGTTCGCCGGCGAGTTCGAGCAGGTAATCGAGCAGGCGCTGCGTTCCGGTCAGGCTGTAGTGGTGGCCGGTGACGTCGAATTCGACGGCGCACAGGCGGTCGGCCAGCGCCTGGACGATGCGCCCGGCGAGGTCGAGGTCGCGCGCGAGGAGCGCGCGCAGCCGGCGCAGGTCGATGGCGAGCGCGACGCTCGACGCGATGACTTCGCAGGACGAGGCGTAGCGCGGACCGCCAAAAACTTCGCCCGGCGCCAGAAGCTGCGGCGCCTGCGCGAGTTCGATGACCTTCTTGCGGCCGCCGGCCAGCGTCGTCGAACGGCGCACGCTGCCGCTCACCAGCAGGTGGGCTTCGCGGATCGGTTCGCCGGCGCGGAAAAGGTAGTGGCGCGGCGGCAGTTCGAGCAGGCGGCTCGCGGCGGCAAGCTCGTCGGCACTGGATTCCGGCAGGCCGGAGAATAGCGGGCTCTTCGCGAGCAGATCGCGCTGCGCCCAATGGGCTTCTTTGAAGGGGGCTCTCAAGTCAGTAGCTCTTTCGGCTTGAAAAGCCGTACTAAACAAAACGGGAAGGGGGCAAAACCCCCTTCCCGTCGATCTTACAATTTACGGCGCCGGTTTAGTAGACGTCGTGCTGCGTATTGAAGACGTTGAACTTGCCGGTCGGCGTGACCAGTTTCGGATCGCGGATGACGGCCTTCAGCTTGCGCGTCTTGTCGTCGACGACGACGATCGCCGATTCCTGGTCCTTGCCGTTCCATACCGAGAACCAGACTTCGTCGCCGGCCTTGTTGTATTCCGGCTGGACGACGCGCTTCGGGCCGGCCTTGATGCCGGACCAGTCGCCGATCGGGATCAGTTCGTAGCCCTTGTCGATGTGGTCGATGTTCCACACGGCGACCGACTGGCTGACGCTGGCTTCGGGATTGAGCGTCGTGTCGACCCACAGGTTCTTCGATTTCGGATGCGTCTTCAGGAACAGCGAGCCGCCGCCCAGGCCCTTCAGCGAGCGCACCACCTTCCAGGCGTTGTCCGGATGCTTCTCGGGGTCGGTGCCGATCAGCGAGATCGTTTCGTCGCCGAGGTGGCCGGTCGCCCAGACGGGGCCGAACTTGGGATCGACGAAGTTAGCGCCGCGCCCCGGGTGCGGCGTCTTGCCGACTTCGACGAGCTTGGTCAGCTTGCCTTCCTTGGTGTCGATCACGGCGATCTTGTTCGAGGCGTTGGCCGCATCCATGAAGTAGCGATGCGTCGACTCGAAGCCGCCGTCGTGCAGGAAGGGGGCCGCCTCGATCATCTTGATCTTCAGGTTGTTCAGGTCGCGGTAATCGACCGAATAGACCATGCCGGTTTCCTTCACGTTGACGAAGAATTCCGGGTTGAAGTGCGAGGAGACGATGGCGGCGACGCGCGGCTCCGGATGGTAATCCTGGGTGCCTACGGTCATGCCGCGGGTGGACACGATCTTGCGCGGCTTCAGCGTGTCGCCGTCCATGATCACGAACTGCGGCGGCCAGTAGGTGCCGGCGATCGCGTACTTGTCCTCGTAGCCCTTGGCCTTCGAGCTTTCGACCGAGCGCGCTTCCATGCCGACCTTGATCTCGGCGACGGTGTCCGGCTTCTCCATCCACAGGTCGATCAGGTTGATCTTGGCGTCGCGGCCGATCACGAACAGGTAGCGGCCGGAAGCCGACATGCGCGAGATATGCACGGCGTAGCCGGTGTTCAGGATGCTGACGATCTTTTTGCTGTCGCCGTCGATCAGCGCGATCTCGCCGGCGTCGCGCAGGGTCACCGAGAACAGGTTGTCGAGGTTGAGCGTGTTCATCTTCTTCTTCGGCCGCTGGGCGACCGGGACGATGACCTTCCACGACGCTTCCATCTCCTTCAGGCCGTACTCGGGCGGCGCCGGCGGCGTCTGCTGGATGTAGCGGGCCATCAGGTCGACCTCGTCGTCGGTCAGCACGCCGGAGGTACCCCAGTTCGGCATGCCGCCGGCCGAGCCGTACTTGATGAAGACCTTCAGGTATTCCAGCCCCTTTTCCAGCGTGATGTCCGGGGTCAGTGCCTTGCCGGTGGCGCCCTTGCGCAGCACGCCGTGGCAGCCGGCGCAGCGTTCGAAGAAGATGCGCTTGGCCTTCTCGAACTCGACCTCGCTCATCGTCGGTGCCAGCGGGTTGATGTCCTGATGCATCGGCACCTTGGCCAGCGGCGAACTGCCGCCGGCCTGATAGTCGCGCATCGTGGCGTCGCCGTGCGCGGCCGGCGTCTCGGCGAAGGCGATCTGGAAGGTGAGCGCCAGCGCCGATAGCGCGGCCAGCCGTTTGAAGCTTCCTGAAATCATGACTCCCTGGTCCTCTCTGTGATGACGTGAAAATTGATTGCGACGGCGCACTCTCGCAAGCGCATCGATCCACGCTTTGATCCGGATCAATTGAGGGCGCGAGCCAGTGCTGGCGGGCTTTTGCGCGGTGGGCGGCCTTGACCGTTATCAAGCCTCGGCATGCGGACGGTCTGCCGGAGGCAGCCGTGTCGGCCGCTCCCGGCGGCGGGCACGGCGCTCGCCGGTGGCGCTTCGGCGGGCGCTTTCAAGGCCGCCGTGGCCGGCGCCGGGGGCTTCCTCTATGACTTTCGTCTGTTATGCTCTGCGGGCGCTTCGTGCGTATCGCGCGGCGCAGCGTGCGGATTCGCCGCCAGCCTCGGCAGGCGGTCCGGCGCGCTGCGGCGAGGCGGGAAAAATACAAACAGAATCGGACCGACGACGGGCTGCGCCCGTGCCGGATCCGGCCTTTCTCGGAGAGACGAATTCATGCTGAACTTCATGACCAGTTTGCGCGCGCGTTTGCTGCTGCTTTTCGGCGCCCTGCTCGCGGGGACTTTCTACTACACGGCGACCAACCTGCTGTCCGACTGGCAGCAGCTGCGGCAATGGCGGCAGATCGCGGCGATCGAGCGCAGCGCCGTCGGAGTCAGCGCCGTCGTCCATGAGCTGCAGAAGGAGCGCGGCCTGTCGGCCGGCTTCATCGGCAGCAAGGGAGCGAGGTTCTCCGACGAACTCGCCGGCCAGCGGCAGCAGACCGACGCCGCACGCAAGACGCTGGGCGGCATCCTCGGCGAACTGGAAGCCGATGCGCTGCCGGCGGCCTTCCGCCAACGCCTCGGCGAAGGCTTGAGCAACCTCGACCGCCTGGCCGAACGGCGCTCGGAAATCAGCGGGCTGGCGATGGTCGCGCCCGACTCCTTCGCTTTCTACACCGGAACCATCGATCGTTTCCTCGGCGCGCTGGATCTGGCGACCTCGATCACCGACGACGCGGAAATCGCCAAGCAGATCATGGCCTACACGCTCTTCCTCAACGCCAAGGAGCAGGCCGGCCGCGAGCGCGCCACGGCCAACGGCATTTTCGCCGCCAACGCGCCGTTGAGCGTCGCGCAGGTGCAGGCGCTGCAGAAAATCGTCACGGCGCAGGACGTCTATCTCGCCAGCTTCCGCACCGTCGCCTCGGCGGCGGACAACGGCGCGCTCGACGCGCTGAACGCCGTGCGTGCCGCGACCGAAACGGCAGCGCTGCGCAAGGTCGTGAGCGAAAAGGCGCTCGACGGCGGCTTCGGCGTCGAACCCGCGCACTGGTTTGCGACGATCACGGCCAAGATCGATGCGATGAAGGCCTTCGAGGACAAGCTCGCCGACAGCCTGCAAAACCGCGTGCACACGCTGGAGCAGGCGGCGCTCTGGCGGATCGGGTTTTCGCTGCTCTCGGCCTGCGTCGTGATCGCCTTCGCCTTCGCCTTCACCACCGTGCTGACGCGCATGCTGCGCCGCCTGAGGGCGGCCGGCGAAGCCGCCCGTCGTCTGGCCGAGGGCGATCTGACGGTGCATGTGGACGTCGATTCGCGCGACGAGATGGGGCAATTGATGGCGTCGATGTCGCGCATGCTCGACAAGCTCGCGCACACGATCGGCGAAGTGACGGCGGCGGCCGACGAGATTTCGAACGCTGCCGGGCAGGTGTCGGAAACGGCGCAGTCGCTGTCCTCGTCGTCCTCCGAGCAGGCCGCCTCGGTCGAGGAAACCTCGGCCTCGGTCGAGCAGATGACGGCTTCGATCCAGCGCAATACGCAGAACGCCCGCGTCACCGACGAGATGGCCGGCAAGGCGGCGCAGCAGGCGGAAGAGGGCAGCGCGGCGGTGCGCGAAACGATGGCCGCCATGCGCAGCATCGCCGAACGCGTCGGCATCATCGACGACATCGCCTACCAGACCAATCTGCTGGCGCTCAACGCGGCGATCGAGGCGGCGCGCGCCGGCGAACACGGCAAGGGCTTCGCGGTCGTCGCCGCCGAGGTGCGCAAGCTCGCCGAGCGCTGCCAGGTTGCGGCGCAGGAAGTCGACCGCCTGGCCGCGTCGTCGGTGAAGCTCGCCGAGCGTTCGGGCGGCTTGCTCGAACAGATGCTGCCGTCGATCCGCCAGACCTCCGAACTCGTCCAGGGCATCGCCGTGGCGAGCGACGAGCAGGGCGTCGGCGTCGGGCAGGTGAACACGGCGATGGGACAGCTCAACCAGGCGGCGCAGCAGAACGCCTCGGCCTCCGAGGAGCTTGCCGCCACCGCCGAGGAAATGGGCGGGCAGGCGACGCAGCTGCAGGCGCTGATGGCCTTCTTCCGCCTGCCCGAGGCCAGCGGCGCCAAGGGGCGCTGAGCGTCGCGCCGCGCCGCCGTCCGGCGGCGATTGCCGGAGGGCGCCCGCTGCCGCGCGGCGCTTCCGGACGCATCCGGTCTTCCCGGGGCGCCGCGCAATTGTCGGACGCGCGACAATTGCGCGGCGGCCGCCGTCCTAGAATGCGCCCAGGCCGCAGCGCGTCCGGCCGCGCTAGCCGCGAACACAGCCGGCGCGGCGCTTGCCGCAAGCGGCGTTGATCAGCAAAGGAGACGGTCGATGAAGGCGGTGAAGGAAATCGTACGGGCCCTGGGCGGCGCCATTTCGCTCTGCGCGTGCTTGCTCGGCGCAACGCCGGCTTCGGCCGAATCCGGCGTTGTGCCGAACGCGATCCGGCTCGGACAGTCGGCGCCGCTTTCCGGCCCGCTGGCCGATCTCGGAACCGAGTACCGCGACGGCGCGCTGGCCTATTTCAAGTGGCTCAACAGTAAGGGCGGCGTGCATGGCCGGCGCATCGAGCTCGTCACGCTGGACGACGGCTACGTGGTCGAGCGGACGGTCGACAACGCCCGCAAGCTGCTCGATGCGGACGCCACCTTCGCCTTCTTCGGCATGTTCGGCAGCGCCAACTACGCGGCGCTGATGCCGCTGATCGGCGAGCGCGCCATGCCGTCCTTCGCGCCCTATACCGGGGCCGACGAGCTGCGCGCCAAGCCCTCGCCCACGACCTTCTGGCTGCGCGCGAGCTACGGCGACGAAACCGAGAAGATCGTCGACCAGCTGACCACGCTGGGCATCGACCGCATCGCCGTCTTCTACCAGAACGACACGTTCGGGCTGGCCGGCCTCTCCGGCGTCGAGAAGGCGCTCAAAAAGCGCAAGCTGGGCGTGCTGGCGACCGGCGTCTACGACAAGACGAAGAACGACGTCGGCGAGGCGGTGAAGAGCATCGGTACCGCCGACCCGCAGGCCGTGGTGATGATCAGCACGTACAAGCCGACGGCCGCCTTCATCAAGCAGATGCGCCTGGCTGGCCGCATGCCGCAGTTCTTCGCGCTCTCGGTGGTCGGCTACAAGACCCTGCAGGCCGAACTCGGCGCCGAGGCGGCGGGAATCGCCATTTCGCAGGTGGTGCCCTATCCGTGGAGCGGCGCGACGCCGCTCGTGCGCGAATTCGAGGCGCTGCCGAAGGAATTCCTGCCGAAGGCCGGCGTCACCTACACGACCTTCGAGGGCTACATCGCCGCCAAGGTTTTTGCCGAAGCGCTGCGCCGCGCCGGTCCGCAGCTGACGCGCGAGAGGCTGCTGTTCGCGCTGGAAAGCATGCGGCCTTACGACAGCGGCGGTTTCTCGGTCGGCTACGGGCCGGGCGACCGGCTCGGCTCGCGCTTCGCCGAAGTGACCATCGTCGGCAGCGGCGGGCGGCTGATGCGCTGAGCACCGCGGCGCTTCACTCCCAGGTGACGGTGGTCGAGAACAGGTAGCCGGCGCCGTACACCGTCTTGATGATCTTCGGGTTGTGCGGGTCGGCTTCCAGCTTGCGGCGCAGGCGCGAGATGCGCACGTCGATGCTGCGGTCGAAGGGCGAGACGCCGCGTTCGCCGAGCAGCTGTTCGCGCGTCAGGATGCGGTTCGGGCGTTCGAGGAAGAGGCTGAGCAACTGCGCCTCGGCGGTACTCAGGCTGAATTCCTCGGCGTTCGGCGCGTACAGTGCGTTGGTGCCGGGGTCGAAGCGCCAGCCGGAGAATTCGGCGACGCTCGGCGCGGTCGCCGGCGCCTTGTCCGTCTGCTTGTCGCAGCGGCGCAGGATGCTGCGGATGCGCGCGATCAGTTCGCGCGGCTCGAAAGGCTTGACGATGTAGTCGTCGGCGCCGAGTTCGAGCCCCATCACGCGGTCGGCCGTGTAGCCGCGCCCGGTGAGGATCAGGATGCCGCACTGCCCGCCCTGGGCGACCTGCTGCTTGCGGATTTCGCGCACCAGCTCCATGCCGTCGATGTCGGGCAGGCCGAGGTCGACGATGCACAGTTCGGGCGTCCGGCTGCGCAGGCCGCGCAGCAGTTCGGCGCCGGTCCGGAACCATTCGGCGGCGAAGCCGAAGTCGTCGAGCACGCGCACGACGATGCGGGCGATCTCCGGTTCGTCCTCGACGAGGTAGATGGTGGCCGGGCTGGCGCAGGCGGCGGCGTTCATGGGTCGGTGATTTGCAGGATGTTGGCCAGTTGCCGTTTCTCGAATGGCTTGCTGAGCATCGGCAGCTGCGGATCTTCGGCGTCCGTCGTTTCTTCTTCGGAATTTCCGTAAGCATAGCCGCTCATCAGCACGATGCGCATCTTCGGCCGGCTTTTTTTGGCCAGGCGCGCCAGTTCCCAGCCGTCGATGCCGCCCGGCATCACGATGTCGGAGAGCATGATCGCGATGTCCGGCACGTTCTCGATGATGCTCACCGCCTCCGGTCCGTTCTCGGCTTCGAGCACCGGGTAGCCGAGGTCGGTCAGCTGCATGCGCACGACGCGCCGTACGTCGGGATCGTCCTCGACGAGCAGCACCAGACGGTCGGTGTTGCCGGGCGGGCGGGCCGCCTCGGGCGGCGCTTCGAGCGCCTCGACGTCCTCGTCGAGCGCCGGCAGGAGCAGGGTGAAGGCGCTGCCCTGGCCCGGTGCGCTGGCGATGCGCACGCCGCCGCCCGACTGGCGGACGAAGCCGTAGACCATGGCCAGGCCGAGTCCGCTGCCCTTGCCGAAGGCTTTGGTGGTGAAGAAGGGTTCGAAGACGCGCGCCTGCGTCGCGCCGTCCATGCCCAGCCCGTTGTCGCTGACGGTGATGGCGACGTAGTCGCCGGGTTTCAGTTCTTCGTTCTGCGCTTCGGCCGCGCCGAGCGTCAGGTCGCCCAGCTCGATGCGGATCAGGCCGCCCTGCGGCATCGCGTCGCGCGCGTTGAGCACGAGGTTGAGCAGCGCGCTGTCGAGCTGGTTGGGGTCGACGCGGGCGAGGCGAGCGGGGTGCAAGGAGTCGCCGGCGAAAGTGGTCAGCGCGATGCTTTCGGGCAGCGAGCGGCGCATCAGCTTGGCCATCTCCTGCACGAGCAGGCCGATATCCACGGTTTTCGGCGCGAGCGGTTGCTGGCGCGAGAAGGCGAGCAGGCGCTTGATCAGGTCGACGCCGCGGCGCGCGGCCTGCAGCGCCGAGTCGAGGTATTCGTCGAGCTCGGTGTCGCGCTCCTGCTGCTCGCGCAGCACGGCGAGGTTGCCGATGACGACGGTCAGCATGTTGTTGAAGTCGTGCGCGATGCCGCCGGTCAACTGGCCGATCGCTTCCATCTTCTGCGCCTGCACGAGAGCCGCCTGCGTGCGCTTCTGCTCGGTGACGTCGAGCGCCAGCACGAAGCAGCCGAGCACGCTGCCGTCCGGCGCGAACTCCGGGACCAGCGTGCTGCGTGCGAAGACCGGGCGGCCGTCCGGGCGGATCAGCGAATATTCGTAGCTGACCTGTTCGCCGCTGGCGCCGCGCAGGACGTTGTGGCGGACGTGGGGCCAGACCGGGCCGAGCACTTTTTCGAGCGGGTGGCCGACGATTTCCTCGGTCGGCAGGCCGAACCATTCCGAGTAGCCCTTGTTGGCGTAGCGGTAGATCAGCTGGCTGTCGAAGTAGCCGATGTTCGCCGGCACGCGGTCGGTGATCAGGCGCAGGCGCTCCTCGGAGCGGCGCAGCGAGGCGGCGATCTCGAGGTTGGCGGCGTTCGCCTCGGTCAGGCAGTTGTTGGCCGCCTCGAGTTCGGCGGTGCGCGCATGCACGCGCTCCTCGAGCATCTGGTTCTGGTTCTCGATCAGCGCTTCGTAGTGGCGCTGATCGGTCACGTCGGTGTACAGCGTCATGAAGCCGGAGTGCGGCAGCGGTCCGCCGCGCACGGCGATGACGCGTCCGTTCGGGCGGTTGCGTTCGGCGTAGTGCGCGGCGAAGTCGCCGGCCAGCGCGACGATGCGCGCGATCAGCGCTTCCGGATCGCCGGGGCCGTATTCGCCGCGGTAGGCGTTGTAGCGGATGAAGCTCTCGAAGGGGGCGCCGACGTAGCCCATCTCCTCGGGAAAACCGAGCAGGCGCAGAAAGGTCCGGTTCCACGCGACCAGGCGCAGGTCGGCGTCGAAGACGGTGAAGCCCTGGTCGAGCTGGTCGAGTCCGGCCTGCAGCATGTCGTAGCGCTGCTGCTGGGTTCCCGCGATATTTTCCATGTCTGTCGATTCCTGCGGCGCCCGGACGGGGCGCGATGCGGCGATTCTAGCCTGCCCGCAGGGCCGTCCAGACGCTTGCAATCATTCGTTACATTCGGACAAAAGTTGCGCAACCTTGTGCTGCGATTCTCCAGCCCGACCCTGCCCGGGGTGCGTGCGCACCGCGGAAATGCAGGACCGGGCGCCCGCCGTCCGGAAAGAAAAAAAGAACATTCAATTGCAACAGCAACCGGAGGGAGTATGAGCACCTCGATTTACAAGCGGATTCGTTCGAATCCCAAGTTCCAGGCTCTGGTGAGCCGCCGCACGCGTCTCGGCCTGATCCTCTCGGCCATCGTCCTCGTCGCCTACTACGGCTTCATGATGGTCGTCGCCTTCAATCCCGCGCTCCTGCACAAGCCGCTGTCCGAAGGCTCGGTGCTGACCGTCGGTGCCCCGATCGGCGCCGCCATCATCATCGTTTCCTGGCTGCTGACCGGACTGTACGTCTGGCGCGCCAATGCCGATTTCGACAAGATCAACGAGGAAGTGCTCAAGGAGGCCGGTCAATGAACCGTTTTGCACAATTACTGTGGGGCGCGCTCCTGAGCGGCGCCAGCCAGCTCGCGCTGGCCGCGCCGGCCGCGGTCGGCGAGGTCGAGAAGCAGCCGGTCAACCTGACCGCCATCGCCATGTTCTTCGTCTTCGTGCTCGGCACGCTGGGCATCACCTGGTGGGCCGCCAGCCGCACCAAGTCGACGTCCGACTTCTATACCGCCGGCGGCGGCATCACCGGCTTCCAGAACGGTCTGGCGATCGCCGGCGACTACATGTCGGCGGCCACCCTGCTCGGTCTTTCCAGCCTCGTGTACATGAAGGGTTTCGACGGCTTCATCTACATCATCAGCTTCTTCGTGGGCTGGCCGATCATCCTCTTCCTGATGGCCGAGCGCCTGCGTAACCTCGGGCGCTTCACCTTCGCCGACATCGCCTCCTACCGCCTCGACGAAACGCGCATCCGCGTCTTCGCGGCGATGGGCTCGCTGACCGTCGTCTGCTTCTACCTGATCGTGCAGATGGTCGGCGCCGGCCAGCTGATCAAGCTGCTCTTCGGCCTCGACTACAACGTCGCGGTGATCGTCGTCGGCGTGCTGATGGTCGTGTATGTGACCTTCGGCGGCATGATCGCCACCACCTGGGTGCAGATCATCAAGGCCGTGCTGCTGCTCTTCGGCGGCGCGACGATGCTCTTCCTCGCGCTCGGGCACTTCAACTTCAGCATCGAGACGATGGCCGCCAAGGCCGTCGAGGTCCACAAGGACGGCCTGAAGATCATGGGCCCGGGCTCGCTGCTCGCCGATCCGGTATCCGCCGTCTCGCTGTCGCTCGGTCTGCTCTTCGGCACCGCCGGCCTGCCGCACATCCTGATGCGCTTCTTCACCGTGCCGAACGCGCAGGCCGCCCGCAAGTCGGTGTTCGTCGCCAGCGGCTTCATCGGCGCCTTCTTCCTGATCGTCTGTCTGCTCGGCGTCGCCGCGATCACCATCGTCGGCACCAATCCCGAGTTCTTCGAGGGCGGCGTCGTCGGCGGCAAGATCATCGGCGGCAACAACATGCCGGTCATGCACCTGGCCAAGGCCGTCGGCGGCGATCTCTTCCTCGGCTTCCTCTCGGCCGTCGCCTTCGCGACCATCCTCGCCGTCGTCTCGGGCCTCGCCCTAGCCGGCGCCTCGGCCATCTCGCACGACATCTACTCGTGCGTGATCCGCAAGGGCAAGGCCACCGGCGCCGAAGAAATGCGCGTTTCGAAGGCCGCTTCGCTGGTCCTCGGCGTGGTCGCCGTGGTGCTCGGCATCATGTTCGAGAAGCAGAACATCGCCTTCCTCGTCGGCCTGACCTTCGGCATCGCGGCTTCGGCCAACTTCCCGGTGCTCATCCTGTCGATGTACTGGAAGGGCCTGACGACGCGCGGCGCGCTGGTCGGCGGTCTGGTCGGTCTGGTTTCGGCGGTGACTTTTGTTGTACTCTCGAAGGCAGTGTGGGTGGTCGTGCTGAACAATCCGGCGCCGATCTTCCCGTACGAGCAGCCGGCGCTGTTCTCGATGCCGCTCGCCTTCTTCTTCACCTGGCTGTTCTCGGTGACCGACAAGAGCGTGCGCGCGCGCGACGAGATCGCTGCCTTCGACGACCAGTACGTGCGTTCGCAGACCGGCCTGGGGGCCGCCGCCGCGTCCGCGCACTGAGCCATGATTCCTCGCAAGTGGTAGTGGTACTGCCCCGGCACGCAAATGCCGGGGCTTTTTCATGAAAAGTTGAAAGACAGGAAAGACTATGTCCGTTCAGACTCTCTATCAGCAAAAGCTGACGACGCCGGCCGAGGCCATCGGCCAGGTGCGCAACGGCGACTTCATCGTCGTGCCGACCGGGGTCGGCGAACCGCCGGCGCTGCTGCACGCCCTCTCCGAAGAGCGTCGCCGCTTCCGCGACGTGAAGGTGGCGCAAATTCTGGCGCTGCGCAAATACGCCTACCTCGATCCGGAAACCGTCGAGAACGTGCGCCACGTCGCCTTCTTCTACGGCGGCGCGACGCGCCCGGGCGGCCAGGCCGGCTGGGTCGACTTCCTGCCCAATTACTTCTCCGAAATCCCGGCGATGATCTCGCGCGGGCAGATTCCGTCCGACGTCGTCTTCACGATGGCCTCGCCGATGGACGAGCACGGCTACTTCTCGCTCAGCCTCGGTCCCGACTACACCATGGCGGCGGTCGCGAAGGCGCGCGCCATCGTGCTCGAAGTCAATCCGAACGTGCCCTTCGCCTACGGCAACAACCACGTGCATATCTCGCAGGTGGCGGCGCTCGTCGAGAGCAACGAGCCGGTGCTCGAAGTCGGCCTGCCGCAGATCGGCCCCGTCCAGGAAGCGATCGGCAAGTACGTCGCCGACCTGATCGACGACGGCTCGACGCTGCAGATCGGCTACGGCGGCATTCCCGACGCGGTGGTCATGCAGCTCACGCACAAGCACGACCTCGGTATCCATACCGAGATGATCGGCGACGGCATCCTGACCCTGCTCGAGAGCGGCGCGGTGAACAACCGCCGCAAGAACTACCTGCCGGGCAAGATGGTGGCGACCTTCGCGCTCGGTTCGCAGAAGCTCTACAAGTTCATGGACCGCAACCCGATGCTCGAGATGCATCCGGTCGATTACACCAACGATCCGTTCCTGGCCGGCCAGAACGACAATCTGGTGGCGATCAACGCGACCCTGCAGATCGACCTGCTCGGCCAGTGCGGCTCCGAGAGCCTCGGCGCCATGCCCTACTCGGGCACCGGCGGGCAGGCCGACTTCGTGCGCGCGGCGAACCGCTCGAAGGGCGGCAAGGCCTTCATCGTCCTGCCGTCGACGGCGAAGAACGACACCATCTCGCGCATCGTGCCGACGCTCAATCCGGGAACGCACGTGACGACGAGCAAGAACGACATCAACTACGTCGTGACCGAATACGGCGTCGCGCAGCTGCGCGGCAAGACGGCGAAGCAGCGCGCCGAGGCGCTGATCGGCATCGCGCATCCGGACTTCCGCGGCGAGTTGACCGAGGCGGCGAAGAAGCAGGGCGTGCTGTAGGAAACGCGATCCCCCGCGATCGGCGGCCCGGAGAACTGGCGTTCTCCGGGCCGTTTTCATTTGCCGGCGGGGCGGCCGTTACTCGCCGAAGCTGCGCAGGCCGGGGATGTCGAGAATCTTGATGCTGCCGTAGTCGATGCGCAGCAGGCCGGCGTCCTCGAGCTTGCGCAGCGCCTGGTTGACGCGCTGGCGCGAGACGCCGGCGAGGAAGCCGATCTCCTCCTGCGAAATCTGCAGGTCGGTGCTGCAGCCCGGGTAGAGCACCGGGTTGAACATCGACGCGAGGCAGCGCGCCAGGCGCGCGTCGGTGTCGAGCAGGCGCTCGTGCTCCATCATGCCGATGAACTGGCCGAGGCGCTCGTTGAGCTGGATGATCAGGAAGCGGTTAAAGGGAATGCTGTGGTCGAGCAGCCACTGGAAGGTGGCGCGGTTCATGTAGGCCACCGCCGAGTCGCGCAGCGCCATCACGTCGTACTTGCGCGGCTCGTTCTTGAGCATCGAGCCCTCGCCGAACCAGCCGCCGTTGGACAGGCCGGTGAAGGTCGTGGTCTTGCCCGAACTCCAGTTGCTGGCCATCTTGACGAGACCGTCGACGACGCCCATCCAGTGCTCGACCGGCTCGCCCTTCATGCAGACGAAGGCGCCGGCCGGAACGGTGCGCACGGCGATGCCGGCTTTGACGAATTCGAGGTCCTCTTCCGACAATTCCCGGGCCCAGGAAGAGGCTTGCAGCATTTCGTTCAACGAGTGCATTTTTTTTGCCAATTGTCAGGTGCGCGACAATTATAGTGCGCTAAGCGACTTAGACTGAGGCTCAAATAAGCGCTTTCATGTCATCCTGCGCAAAGCAAGGAATGGCGGGGCATCCGATGCGGCAGTGCAATATAAAACGCGCCGGAAAAACAATAGAATCGCGGCTGGTTGCCGGCACGGGACCGCTCGGGATTCAAAAGACAAATAGTTGGCCGTCATCAGCGTGCGCTGGCGGTTTAATGAACCGGAGGAGACAAAATGCCGGAGTTGGGATCTTCCCGGGCGATGGATACCTTTCCACGCCTGCTCTTCTACCATGCCCAGACGCGCGGCGAGAAAACCGCGATGCGCGAGAAGGATCTCGGCATCTGGCAATCGTGGTCCTGGAGCGACGTTGCCGAACACGTCCGCGCGGTGGCCTGCGGCCTCGCCGAGATGGGCTTTCAGCGCGGCGATAACCTGGCCATCGTCGGCGACAACCGCCCCCGCCTGTACATGACGATGGCCGCCGTGCAGTGCCTCGGCGGCGTGCCGGTGCCGCTGTACCAGGATGCGGTGGCCAACGAGATGCTCTTCGTCCTGCAGGACGCCGGCATCCGCTTCGCGCTGGTCGAGGACCAGGAGCAGGTCGACAAGCTGCTCGAGCTCAAGGACCAGTTGCCGCGCCTCGAACACATCGTGTACGACGATGCGCGCGGCATGCGTCACTACAACCAGCCCTTCATCCACGACATCGAAGAGCTGATGGCGATGGGCCGCATCCACAACCAGAACCATCCCGGCTTTCTCGACGGCGAGGTTGCCAAGGGCGCCGCCGGCGACATCGGCGTCATGCTCTACACCTCGGGTACGACAGGCAAGCCGAAGGGCGTCTGCCTGACGCACCACGCTTTCATCAGCGCGGCCAAGGGCGGCGCCGAGTTCGACCGGCTGACGGCGGACGAGGACATCCTGTCCTACCTGCCGATGGCCTGGGTCGGCGACCACCTGTTCTCCTTCGCGCAGGCCATGGTTACCGGCTTCACGATCAACTGCCCGGAGTCGGGCGAGACGGTGATGACCGATCTGCGCGAGATCGGCCCGACCTATTACTTCGCTCCGCCGCGCGTGTTCGAGAACCTGCTGACGCAGGTGATGATCCGCATGGAGGACGCCAGCCCGCTGAAACAGAAGATGTTCCACTTCTTCATGAAGGTGGCGCGGCGCAGCGGCGCGGAGATTCTCGACGGCAAGCCGGTGCCTTTCGCCGACCGCCTGCTCTACGCGCTCGGCAACCTGTTCGTCTTCGGGCCGCTCAAGAACGTGCTCGGCATGAGCCGCATCCGCGTCGCCTACACGGCCGGCGCGGCGATCGGGCCGGATCTATTCCGCTTCTACCGCTCGATCGGGATCAACCTCAAGCAGCTCTACGGGCAGACCGAAACCTGCGCCTACGTCTGCCTGCAGCCGGACGGCGAGATCAAGTTCGATTCTGTCGGCAAGCCGGCGCCCGGCGTCGAGGTGAAGATCGCCGACAACGGCGAGATCCTCGTCAAGGGGCCGATGCTGCTCAAGGAATACTACAAGCGCCCGGACGCGACCGCCGAGTCGATCAACGCCGAGGGCTACTTCATGACCGGCGACGCGGGCTTCTTCGACGACGAAGGGCACCTCAAGATCATCGACCGCGCCAAGGACGTCGGCAGGCTGGCCAACGGCGCGATGTTCGCGCCCAACTACATCGAGAACAAGCTCAAGTTCTTCCAGCACATCAAGGAGGCCGTCGTCTTCGGCGCCAACCGCGAGACGGTGACCGCCTTCATCAACATCGACATCGGCGCCGTCGGCAACTGGGCCGAGCGGCGCGGCATCGCCTACTCGGGCTACACCGACCTGACCGCCCGCCAGGAGGTTTATGGGCTGATCCAGGAATGCGTCGAGCAGGTCAACGCCGAACTCGTCGCCGAGGGCATGCTCGCCGATTCGCAGGTGCATCGCTTCCTGATCCTGCACAAGGAACTCGATCCCGATGACGACGAACTGACGCGCACGCGCAAGGTGCGGCGCGGCTTCGTCGCCGAGAAGTACGCGGTGCTGATCGATGCGCTGTATTCCGGCAAGCAGACGCAGTTCATCGAAACGCAGGTCAAGTTCGAGGACGGGCGCACCGGCAAGGTCGCCGCCGACCTACAGATCCGCGACGCGAAGACCTTCCCGGTCTTGCGTCAGGCCGCCTAACCACCACGACAGCGCAGGGATCAACATGAGTGGAAGAAAAATCGGCGACGTCATCCTCGACCTGCAGAACATCTCGCTGCGGTTCGGGGGCGTGAAGGCGCTGACCAACATTTCGTTCGATGTGCGCGAGCATGAAATCCGCGCCATCATCGGCCCCAACGGGGCCGGCAAGAGTTCGATGCTCAACGTCATCAACGGCGTGTACCACCCGCAGGAAGGACGCATCAATTTCCACGGCGAGGAACGGCGTCGCATGGAGCCGCACATGGCTGCCAAGCAGGGCATCTCGCGCACCTTCCAGAACATCGCCCTGTTCAAGGGCATGAGCGTGCTCGACAACGTGATGACCGGGCGTATCACCAAGATGAAGGCCAACTTCCTCGAACAGGCGATCCGCATCGGGCGCGCCGGGCGCGAGGAGATCGAGCATCGCAAGAAGGTCGAGGAGGTGATCGACTTCCTGGAAATCCAGCACATCCGCAAGACGCCGGTCGGCCGCCTGCCCTACGGCCTGCAGAAGCGCGTCGAGCTGGCGCGCGCGCTGGCCGCCGAGCCGACGATGCTGCTGCTCGACGAGCCGATGGCCGGCATGAACGTCGAGGAAAAGCAGGACATGTGCCGCTTCATCCTCGATGTGAACGACCAGTTCGGCACCACCATCGTGCTCATCGAGCACGACATGGGCGTCGTCATGGACATTTCCGACCGCGTCGTCGTGCTCGACTACGGCAAGAAGATCGGCGACGGCACGCCGGACGAGGTGCGCAACAACCAGGAAGTGATCTCCGCCTATCTTGGCGTGGCGCACTGAGCAGAACGGAGGAGACCGGACCATGCAATTCTTTCTCGAAGTACTGATCGGCGGCCTGCTCTCGGGGGTGATGTACTCCTTCGTGGCGCTCGGCTTCGTGCTGATCTACAAGGCGTCGGGGGTGTTCAACTTCGCGCAGGGCGCGATGGTGTTTGCCGCGGCGCTCACCTTCGTCGGCTTCCAGGAGCTCGGCGCGCCGTTCTGGCTGGCGCTGCTGCTCGCCTTCGCGGTGATGGTCGTGCTCGGCGTCCTGACCGAGCGCATCGTGCTGCGGCCGCTGGTCAACCAGCCGCCGATCACGCTGTTCATGGCCACCATCGGCCTCACCTACGTCATCGAAGGTCTGGCTCAAGGCACCTGGGGCGCCACCGTGCGCGGCCTCGAACTCGGCATCCAGGACGAGCCGGTGCAGTGGCTGATGGAGGCGACCGACATCGGCGTTTCCAAGTTCGACCTGTTCGGCGCCGGCATCGCCGCCCTGCTCGTCACGCTGCTCGCCCTGTTCTTCCAATACACCCGCGTCGGCCGCGCCCTGCGCGCGGTGGCCGACGATCACCAGGCGGCATTGTCGATCGGCATCCCGCTGCAGACCATCTGGCGCATCGTGTGGGCGGTGGCCGGTTTCGTCGCGCTGGTCGCCGGCCTGATCTGGGGGGCGCGCAACGGCGTATCGTTCTCGCTCACCTTCACCGCGCTGAAGGCGCTGCCGGTGCTGATTCTCGGCGGCTTCACCTCGATTCCGGGCGCCATCGTCGGCGGCCTGATCATCGGCTCGACCGAGAAGCTGGCCGAGGTCTATCTCGGGCAGTACGTCGGCGGCGGCATCGATTCGTGGTTCCCGTACGTGATGGCGCTCGCCTTCCTGCTGATCCGGCCCGAAGGCCTGTTCGGCGAGAAGCACATCGACCGCGTTTAAGGAGAGGAACGAGATGTTCTATCGTGAAGCCGGCCAGTTCAAGACAAGCTACGCGGCCGACCAGCAGATTTTCCCGATCACCCAGGACCGCGTCGGCGTCCTGCTGATCCTTGCCTTCGCCTTTCTGGCCGTGCCCGTGCTGTTCAACGAGTACTGGCTGAAGGCGATCCTGATCCCCTTCCTGATCTTCTCGCTCGCCGCGCTCGGGCTGAACATCCTGACCGGCTACGCCGGCCAGCTGTCGCTCGGTTCGGCCGCGTTCATGGCGGTCGGCGCCTTCGCCAGCTACAACTTCATGCTGCGCATCGACGGCATGCCGATCCTCCTCGCCTTCGCGCTCGGAGGGCTGTCGGCGGCGCTCGTCGGCATCGCCTTCGGCCTGCCGAGTCTGCGCATCAAGGGTTTCTATCTCGCGGTGGCGACGCTCGCGGCGCAGTTCTTCATCGTCTGGGCGCTGACCAAGTTCGGCTGGTTCTCCAACTATTCCTCGTCGGGCGTCATCTCGGCGCAGGAAATGGAAATCCTCGGCTACAAGTTCGTCACGCCGGAAGCCAAGTACCTGCTCGTCCTCGCCATCGTCGTGCTGCTCGCGCTGGCCGCCAAGAACATGGTGCGCAGTTCGGTCGGGCGGGCCTGGATGGCGGTGCGCGACATGGACGTGGCGGCCGAGGTGATCGGCATCCGCATCATGCACACCAAGCTGCTGGCCTTCGCCGTGAGTTCGTTCTACTGTGGCGTCGCGGGCGCGCTCTACGCCTACGCCTACATCGGCACGGTGGAGCCGGAAGGGTTCAACCTCGACCTGTCGTTCAAGATCCTGTTCATGATCATCATCGGCGGCGTCGGCTCGATCGTCGGCGCCTTCCTCGGCGCGGCCTTCATCGTGCTGCTGCCGATCGCGCTCGACGTGATGGTGCAGGAGTGGCTGAGCGGCATTCTTTCGCCGAGCATCAGTTCCAACCTGCAGTTGATCGTCTTTGGCGGTCTGATCATCTTCTTCCTGATCGTCGAGCCGCACGGTCTGGCGAGACTGTGGCAGATCGGCAAGGAGAAGCTGCGCCTGTGGCCGTTCCCGCACTGAGTTTTCCCCGCATCGCCATAACAACCTCTTGGAGGAGACACTGATGAAAATGAGCAAAACCCTGAGCACTTCCCTGATCGCCGCCGGTCTGCTGGCCGGTGTCGCCGCCGATGCCTTCGCGCAGGCCAAGGAGCAGTTCATCGGCTTGCCGAGCTACCGCGTCGGCGCCTATGCCGCCGGCGGTTCGGGCGTCTTCGGCGGGTGGATCGACTACATGACCCTGATCAACGAGCGCGACGGCGGCATCGGCGGCGTCAAGCTGACCTGGGAAGAGTGCGAAACCGAGTACAACAACGCGCGCGGCGTCGAATGCTACGAGCGCCTGAAGAAGAAAGGCTCGACCGGCAATTCGGTGTTCCAGCCGGTGTCGACGGGCATTACCTATTCGGTGCTCGACAAGGTCGCGCAGGACAAGATCCCGATGGTCACCATCGGCTACGGTCGCACCGACGCGGTCGATGGCCGCGTCTTCCCGTGGGTCTTCCCGATGATCACCACCTACTGGAGCCAGGCCACGACGATGGTCAAGTTCATCGGCTCGAAAGAGGGCGGGATGGAGAAGCTGAAGGGCAAGAAAGTGGTGTATCTCTACCACGATTCGGCCTTCGGCAAGGAGGGCCTCGGCGTGATCGAGAAGCAGGCGCAGAAATTCGGTTTCACGATGGTGCCGCTGGCCGTCGCCCACCCGGGCAACGAGCAGCAGTCGCAGTGGCTCAAGATCCGCCAGGAAAAGCCCGACTGGGTGATCCTCTGGGGCTGGGGCGTGATGAACCCGACCGCGCTGAAGGCCGCCGCCAAGACCGGCTTCCCGCGTGAAAAGATGGTCGGCGTGTGGTGGTCCGGCGCGGAAGAGGACACCGTTCCCGCCGGCGACGCCGCCAAGGGCTTCATCGCCGCGGGCTTCAACGTCGCCGGGCAGAACTACCCGGTGGTCAAGGCGATCCAGGACAACGTCTACAAGAAGAACAAGGGCAACATGGAAGACAAGTCCCGCATCGGCTCGGTGTATTACAACCGCGGCGTGGTGCACGGGATCATCACCGTCGAGGCGATCCGCACGGCGCAGGCCAAGTTCGGCGCGAAGCCGCTCTCCGGCGACGAAATGCGCTGGGGCTTCGAGCATCTGAGCATCGACGCCAAGCGCCTGAAGGAACTCGGCGCCGAGGGCTTCATGCCCGACCTGAAGATCACCTGCGCCGACCATGAAGGTTCCGGCAAGGTGAAGTACCAGCAGTGGGACGGCAAGCAGTGGAAGGTCATTTCCGACTGGATCGACGCCGACCGCGACATGGTGCGCCCGATGATCGAAGAATCCGCCGCCAAGTACGCCAAGGAGAAGAACATCACTCCGCGCGACTGCAGCAAGGAAGGCTGATCGAGACTGACCCGGCCGGCGGGGGGAGCCCCGCCGGCATTTTTCGGGAACCCCGGCATGACGACAACCGTACATCACGCAGCGCCCGACGCGCGCTATCTCTCCGTCAACAACATCGAGGTCATCTACGACCACGTGATCCTGGTGCTCAAGGGCGTTTCCCTTGAAGTGCCGAAGGGCAAGATCGTCGCCCTGCTCGGCGCCAACGGCGCCGGCAAGTCGACGACGCTGAAGGCGATTTCCAACCTGCTGCGCGCCGAGCGCGGCGACGTAACCAAGGGCAACGTCGACTTCAAGGGCGCGCGCGTCGACCAGATGACGCCGAACGACCTCGTCAAGCGCGGCGTCATCCAGGTCATGGAAGGCCGCCACTGCTTCGCCCACCTCTCGCTCGAGGAAAACCTGCTGACCGGCGCCTACACGCGCGGCATTTCGCGCACCGAGCTGAAGCAGAGCCTGGAGAAGGTCTACCACTATTTCCCGCGCCTCAAGCAGCGGCGCATGACGCAGGCCGGCTACACCTCCGGCGGCGAGCAGCAGATGTGCGCCATCGGTCGCGCCCTGATGGCCAAGCCGGAAATGATCCTGCTCGATGAGCCGTCGATGGGCCTCGCGCCGCAGATCGTCGAGGAAATCTTCGAAATCGTGCGCGACCTGAACAGCAGCGAGCAGGTCAGCTTCCTCCTCGCCGAGCAGAACACCATGGTCGCGCTGCGCTACGCCGATTTCGGCTACATCCTCGAAAACGGCCGCGTCGTGATGGAAGGCGAGGCCAAGGAACTGGCTTCCAACGAGGACGTCAAGGAGTTTTACCTCGGACTGTCGAGCGCCGGGCGCAAGAGCTTCCGCGACGTGAAGCACTATCGCCGCCGCAAGCGCTGGCTCTCGTGAGGCTGCAGTGCGCGCGCCGATGCTTCGTTGCTCGCCGGCTCGTGTGCATACCGCACACGGCGCCGACTCGCGCCTCGCCTCGGCCCGCTACTTTGCAGCCTCGGCGGTCGAAGTGTACGCCGTGATGCCGCGCTGCTCGCCGGCTCGTGTGCCGAATGCACGCGGCGTCGGCGCACGCTTTGCCTCCCGGCGCTACTTTTCGACCTCGTTGCCCTTCCGCGGGCCGTCCTTCATCAGAAACTGAACCCCTATTTTCGCCCCGGCTCGCCGCCGCTTGGCTCGAGGATATGCATATGGAATATTTTGACGCACTCGAAACGCGCGCTCCGGAGGAGCGGGAGCGCGCACAAATGGCGGCCTTGCCGGCGCTGCTGGCGCACGCCCGTGCCTACGCGCCGGCCTACGCGGAGCTGCATGCCGGCATCGATCCGGCGGCGGTGAACAGCCGCGCCGCACTGGCCGCGCTGCCGGTGGTGCGCAAGAGCGAGCTGCATGACCGGCAGCAGGCGGCGCGCCCTTTCGGCGGTTTCGTCGGCGCGTGGCGGGGCCGCGTCGCGCGCGTTTTCTCATCGCCCGGACCGATCTACGAACCCGAGGGGCGGGGGGCCGACTACTGGCGCACGGCGCGCGCCATGTTCGCCGCCGGTTTCCGCGCCGGCGACCTCGTGCACAACAGCTTTTCCTACCACATGACGCCCGGTGCCTGGATCATGGAGGCCGGCGCGCAGGCGCTCGGCTGTACCGTCTTTCCGGGCGGCGTCGGGCAGACCGAGCAGCAGGTGCAGGCGCTCGTCGACCTGCGCCCGGACGCCTACTGCGGCACACCGTCCTTCCTGAAGATCCTGCTCGACAAGGGCGACGAGCTCGGCGCCGACGTTTCCTGCCTGACGAAGGCGCTGGTTTCCGGCGAGGCCTTCCCGCCCAGTCTGCGCGATGCGCTGCTGGCGCGCGGCGTCGCCGCCTATCAGGCTTACGCCACCGCCGACCTCGGCGTCATCGCCTATGAAACGTCGGTGCGCGAGGGGCTGCTGGTCGACGAGGGCGTCCTGCTTGAGATCGTCCGTCCGGGCACCGGCGAACCGGTTCCCGACGGCGAGGTCGGCGAGGTGGTGGTGACCAGCTTCAACCGCGATTACCCGCTGATCCGCTTCGGCACCGGCGACCTCTCGGCGATCCTCGCCGGCGCCAGCCCCTGCGGCCGCACCAACCGTCGTATCAAGGGCTGGCTCGGGCGCGCCGACCAGACGACCAAGGTCAAAGGCATGTTCGTGCATCCCGCGCAGGTCGCCGACGTGCTCAGGCGCCACGCCGAAGTGGCGCGCGCGCGGCTGGTCGTCGATAACGCCGGCGGCGCGGACCGCATGACGCTGCACTGCGAGGTCGCGGCTCCGCCCGAAGGACTCGACGCCGCGTTGCTCGCCAGCCTGCGCGAAATCACCAAGCTGCGCGGCGAGGTAGCCTTTTGCGCCGTCGGCACCCTGCCCAACGACGGCAAGGTCATCGAAGACATCCGCAAGTACGAATGAGCTACGAGCGAACAAATCGCGGCGGACCGCTCGCCGGCGTGCGCGTGCTCGACCTCACGCGCCTGCTGCCGGGGCCGGTCGCCACGCTGCATCTGGCCGACCTCGGCGCCGACGTGATCAAGATCGAGGACCCCGGCGTTGGCGACTATGCGCGCGAGATGGGCGAAGGACCCGACGGCGTCAGCGTTTTCTATCGTGCGGTCAACCGCAACAAGCGCGGCCTGCGTCTCGACCTCAAGCAGGCACAGGGTCGCGAAGTCTTCCTGCGCCTCGCCGCGAATGCCGACGTCGTCGTCGAGAGCTTCCGCCCCGGCGTCACCGCCAAGCTCGGCATCGACTACGCGACGTTGCGCGCGCTCAACCCGCGGATCGTCTATTGCGCGATCACCGGCTACGGGCAGGACGGCCCGCTGGCGATGGCCGCCGGGCACGACCTCAACTACATCGGGCTGGCCGGCGCGCTCGACCAGATCGGCGTCGCCGGCGGCCGGCCGGCGATTCCGAATCTGCAGATCGGCGACCTCCTCGGCGGCGCCCTGAGCGGTGTCATGGGAATCCTGGCCGCACTCTTCGACGCCCGGCGCAGCGGACGGGGGCGCTTCGTCGACGTGGCGATGAGCGAGGCGGTGCTCGCGCACAACCTGTTTCCGCTGTTCGCCCTGCAAAGCCGCGCCGGCCCGCAGGCGCGCGGCTGCGACATGCTGAGCGGCGGCGATGCCGGCTACGGCGTGTACGCGACGGCAGACGGCCGCTACATGGCGGTCGCGCCGCTCGAGGAGAAGTTCTGGCACGTCTTCTGCGACACGCTCGGCCGCCCCGAATGGAAAGCGCGTCACGGCCTGCGCGGTGCCGCCGCAGCCGAACTGCGCGGTGAGATCGAGGCGCTGTTCGCGACGCGCACGCAGGCGCAGTGGAGCGCCCTGTTCGCCACCGCCGACTGCTGCGTGACGCCGGTGCTCGATGCGGCCGAGGCGCTCGCCCACCCGCAGTTCGTTGCGCGCGGCATGGCCGTGCAGGCGGACGGCGTCACGCAGTGCGCGCCGCCGCTCAAAATGTCGGACTGGCGCTTTGTCGTCGAGCGCGCGGCGCCGACGCCCGGCGAGCATGGCGATGAAATCCTGCGCGAGGCGGGCTACGCCGCGGCCGAGATCGCCGATCTGCGGAAAGCCGCAATCGTCTGACGGCGCGACGCCGTTAAAATGGCGGGCATGACGACCGCCCTCCTGCTGCTTCCCGACTTCACGCTGATTCTGCTCGGCATCGCCATCCGCCGCTGGATGCATCTCGGCGACCATTTCTGGAGCGGGCTCGAGAAGCTTGTCTACTTCATCCTGTTCCCCGCGCTGCTGATCAACGCCATCGCCCGGACGCAGCTCGATCTGGCGGCGGCGGCCCCGCTTCTGATGACGGCGCTCGGCGCCATGGCCGGCGGCATGCTGCTCGCCTACCCGGCGCGCTATCTGTTCGCCATGCGCCCGCTGGCCTTCGCGTCGGTTTTCCAGTGCGGCTACCGCTTCAATTCCTATATCGCCTTGGCGATCGCCGGGCTGCTCTACGGTTCGCCGGGGATCGCGGCGATGGGCCTGATCGTCGGTGTCGCCGTGCCCTTCGCCAATCTCAGCGCGGTGTGGATGCTGGCGCGTCACGGCGAGGCGAGCGTCTGGCGCGAGATCGCGCGCAACCCGCTGATCTGGGCGACGCTCGCCGGCCTGCTGCTCAATCTGGCTGGCTTCGTGCCGCCGCGTCCGGCGCAGATTTTTCTCGGGCGTCTGGCCGACGCGTCGATCGCCCTCGGCCTCCTGGCCGTCGGCGCCGCGCTCAAGCTGCAGGGGCAGGCCGGCGTGCGCGCGCCGTCGATCTACCTGCTCGTCGTCAAGCTGCTGGCGCTGCCGGCGATGGCCGCAGTCCTCGGCCGCCTGCTGGGTCTGCACGGGCTCTACTACGAAGTGGCGGTATTGTTCGCCGCTCTGCCAACGGCCTCGTCGGCCTACATTCTGGCGATGCGCATGGGCGGCGACGGGGCGAGCGTGGCCTGGCTGATCTCGGCGACCACGCTGGGGTCCATGCTCACGCTGCCCCTTTGGGTCGCGTGGCTGGCCGGCTGAACGCCGGCGGGACGGTGTCGCGCGGCGCTACTGCGCCTTCTTGCCGCGCTTTGCGGGCGCCGCCGGCTTTTCCTCGGCCGGCGCCGCCTGAGAGGCGGCCTGCTGCATCTGTTCCTGCATCTGCTGCATCATCGCCCACGGCCACATCGCGGCCTGCGCCGCCTGGGCCATCGCTTCGCCGCCGTCGCCGGGGGCGGCGGCAGGCGCTTCCGGCGCGCCCTGCTGGGCCGCCATATTGCCCATGGTGCGCACGGCGTTGAGCGTGACGCACTGCATTTCCAGGCTCTGGATGGTCATCTGCAGCATCGACAGGTTCATCTTCAGCCAGCCTTCGACAGCCTTCAGATCGCTAACGCGCTTTTCCAGTTCGTCGACGTCGAAGGTCGGCGCCACCATGCCGGGCAGCGAAAATCCCATGTTGCCCCACATGTTCTTCATGAAGTTCATCGGATCGTTGGCGGATGTGTCGTTCGACATGCTGGGCTCCCGGCCGGATAGTGTCTTTCGATCTTAGCAAATTTTGAGCGCGATGCAGGCGTGACGGATGTCCGGGATGCTAAAGTATTAGCACGTCGCCATACCTTGCCGTGGATGCCATGCTCAAACTTCTCGTCGTCGAAGATCACGCCCTGGTTCGCGAAGGGCTCGTGCAAACCCTGCGCCAACTTGAAAACGATGTCGTCATTCACGAGGCGGCGGACTGCGACGGCGCGGGCGCGCTGCTCGAGCGCGAGCGCGATTTCGATCTCGTCCTGCTCGATCTCGGCCTACCCGGCGTGGATGGGCTGTGCTGCCTGGGCATCTTCCGGCAGCGCTATCCGGCCGTTCCCATCGTCATCGTTTCGGCCTACGACGACGCGCACACCGTCAACCGCGCCCTCAAGAACGGCGCGTCCGGTTTCGTGCCCAAGGCCTATTCGAGCGATCGCCTGATCGCCGCCCTGCGCGAAGTGCTCGACGGGCGGATCTATACGCCCGAGCAGATGATGCCGGTGAACCTAGGCGCCGATCTCGCGCATCCGCCGATCGGCGGCGAAGCCGACCCCTCCGAATTCGGCCTGACCGAGCGCCAGTCCGAAGTGCTGGCTTTGATGACGCGCGGCAAGTCCAACCGCGACATCGCCGAACAGCTGGGCCTTTCCGAGGGCACGGTGAAGATTCACATCACCGCGATCTTCAAGGCGCTCGGCGTTTCCAGCCGCACGCAGGCGCTGGTCGCCGTGGCGCGCTACGGCATCAAGCTCTAGCGCTTTCCGTCAAGAGTTGCGCCAGCAGCGCCCTCAGCTTGGCCGGGCGCAGCGGCAGGCGCAGGCCATGCGCTCCGGCGGGGGCTTCTTCCGTGCCGGTGCCGAGCAGGATGATGCCGGCGCCTCGTGCGCGCAGGCTCTCGATCGTTGCCGGGGCGATTTCGTCGGCGAAGCCAAGTGCCACGAAGGCTTGCGCGCGAGGCGCGTCGGCTGCGCCCGCCTTTGCATCCTCCGCCCAGGCGCTCGCGTAGCCCCAGGTCGCGGCCAGTTGCTCCGCGCTTTCCAGTTCCGGGTTGCGCGCGCCGAGCAGCAGCAGTTGCGGCTCCCGGTGCGGCGCCGGTGCGTTGCGCTGCGTCTCCTCCCGGACGCTGTCGGCAGTGGCGAGCGGCAGGTCGAGGGCGAACACCGATCCGCGCCCGGGGGCCGAGCGCACCTCGATGCGCGTGCCGAGAATGCGCGCCAGCCGGCTGACGATGGCGAGTCCGAGGCCGAGACCCTGCCCGAGCTCGCGCGCCGTGTTGCCGATCTGGTAGAACTCTTCGAAGATGGCGTGCCGGTGTTCGGCGGCGATGCCGATGCCGCTGTCGCGTACTTCGATGCGCACCCGGTCGCCGCGTCGGCGGGCGGCGACCAGGACGGAGCCGGATTCGGTGTAGCGGATGGCGTTGGTCAGCAGGTTGCCGAGCAGGCGCTCGAGCAGGGCCGGGTCGGTCGTCACCTGCAAGCGGGTCGGCCGGCAGCGCAGGCGCAACGACTTGGCCGCCGCGCTGCGCGCGAAGCCGGCTTCGAGGTGGCGGAAGGTCTCGGCCAGCGGCTGTCCGATGGCGAGCGGCGTGACGCCGGCGACGTCGAGGCGGGAGACGTCGAGCAGCGCATCGAGGAGTTCGGAAATCCCGCGCACGGAGTCGTTGATCTGTCCGGCCAGGCGCCGTTGCGGCGGCGTGACGGCCTCGTGGCGGAGGTCGGCGGCAAACAGCGACAGGGCGTGCAGCGGCTGGCGCAGGTCGTGGCTGGCGGCGGCGAGAAAGCGCGACTTGGCGACGCTGGCGCGTTCCGCTTCGTTCTTCTTGTCCTCGAGCGCGGAAGTCGCCGCGCGGACGCGTGCTTCGAGCAGCTCGCGGTTGTCGTGCAGGGCCTGCGCCATCGCGTTCATGCCTTCCTCCAGGCGCTGCAGGTCGCCGCCGCTGTCGGGCGGGACGCGCGCGCCGAGGTCGCCGGCCTGAATACGGGCGACGGTGTTCTCCAGGCGCAGGATGGGGCGCGTGACCTGGCGCCCGAGGATGAAAGCCATGATGCCGCCGATCAGGACGACGGCGAGCGAGGAGAGCAGGGTGAAGAAGATCGCCTCCTGTTTTCGCTTCTGCGCCGCGGCGCGCGTCAGCTCGAGCGTCACCCAGCCGATCGTCGCGGCCTGTGCGGGCCAGACCGGTGCCGTCGATTCGCTGAGGAAGGGGTCGCTGACGTCGTAGCGGTGCAGGACGACGGGGGCGATGAAGAGCAGGCGTTCGTCGTCGTTGTCGAGCAGAAAGGGAGCCCGGCTCAGCGGCAGGGTCTTGAGCGGGGAGGGCAGGGCGCCGCTGGCGGCGATCGGCATGCCTTGATCGTCGAAGACGGCGGCGGCGGTGACGTAGCTTTCGTCGAGCGCGGCGATGGCGATCTTGCGCAGGGTTTCCCGGTCGCCCGAGTAGGTGCTGAATTCGGACACCGCGGCGAGCTGGCGGGCGAGGCCGTGTCCGTAGTTGCGCAGGTCGCGCTCGGAGTCCGCGGCGATGCGCCAGGCCATATAGCCGGCCAGCAGCACGGCGATGGCGACCGCCGGGAGAAGGGCCAACAACAGGACGCGGGTGCGGATGCCCCAGTTCTTCATGTGCCTGGCAGTGCGCTATGGCGGCTGGATATTGTCGGTGCTTTGCCCGCGCGCGGCAAGTTCAGCGTCGATAGCAGAAAAGCCGGGTCCGCCGCGCGTCGTCGAGCTCGACGATGCCGCTCGGTTCAATGCCGGGAACGGCGAAGCTGTTGCTGACGAACAGGCTGCCGGGGCGCATCTCGGCCTCGACCTTGCGCCACAGCGCCGGCATCGGCGCCGGCGAGAGGAAGGCGTAGACGACGTCGTAGTCGCCGAGTCCGGTTTGCCAGAGGTTGCCCCAGCGCCAGGCGCAGTTCTGCAGCCCGGCGGTGCGCAGGCGGCCGGCCAGCCAGGTTGCTGGCGCGTTCTCGACGCCGGTCAGGCGGGCGTCGGGGCGGGCGCGGGCGAGCGGACGCACGACGCTGCCGATGCCGGCGCCGAGGTCGAGGAAACGCATGCCCCGACGGTCCGCCGTCAGCTCGGCGAGCGCGGCGGCGGTCGCCGTGTTCGAGAGGTAGAGCGGAATCTGTCCGGTCAGCGCGCCGCGATAGACGAGGAGCAGCGCCATGAAGGCGAGCAGGAACCAGCCGGGATCGATAGCCAGCTGCGCGACGCCCCAGGCGAGCGGGGCGAAGGCGAGGTGGATCAGGCGCCACCACCAGGGCTGCCTGGTGGCGCTGGCGAACAGGAGGGCGACGGCGCCGATCGCGAAGGCGGTCGCGGGCCACGGCATTTCCTCGTTGCGCAGGCCGAAGTAGGGCCAGGCGAGCGAGAGCACGCAAAAGGCGGCGGCGAACTGCAGCGCCGCCTGGCGCCGGGGCGTGGCGACGATGGCCGGCGCCGGTTCGGCGGCGGACGGTTCGGGCGGGGTGGGCTGGTCGGACGATTGAGGCAATTCGGCGCTCCTTGGCTGGAGCGCCGGATTGTACCGGTATCGCGTCGGGATACGCGGCTCCCGCCCCTTCCTGCATGGCACCTTCAGGCGGCGCGCCGCTTCCGGCTTGCGCTTTCCCGCTGAAGGCTGGCGAGCAGGGCGGCGCGGCGCGGCGCGGCGCGCTCGACGGCGGCTTCCTTGACGTGTCCGAAGCCGCGGATTTCCGCCGGCAGCGCGGCCAGTTCGATGGCGGTTGCCAGGCGGTCGGCGTCGAGCACGGCCAGAATGCGTTCGACGTCGGCCTCGTAGTCGGCCAGCAGTCGGCGTTCCATGCGCCGTTCCGCCGTGCGCGCGAAGGGATCGAACGGTGTGCCGCGCAGGCGCTTCAGGCGCGCCAGCCAGGCGAAAGCGCGCATCATCCACGGCCCGTAGCTACGCTTGGCGGGATGCCCGGTGGCCGGGTCGGGCCGGGCGAGGAGAGGGGGCGCGAGATGGAAGCGCAGGCGGAAGTCGCCTTCGAAGGTGTCGGCGATCTGCCGCATGAAGGCGGGGTCGGCGTACAGGCGGGCGACTTCGTATTCGTCCTTGATCGCCAGCACCTTGAAGTAGTTGCGCGCCACCGCCTCGCTCAGCGCCTGGCCGCCGAGCCGGCTTTCGGCGGCGCGCACGCGCTTGACGAGCGTGCGGTAGCGGTCCGCGTAGGTCGCGTCCTGGTAGGCGGTGAGCGTTGCAGCGCGGCGCTCGATCAGTTCGTCGAGGTTGCGCGCGAGGGGCTGCAGCGGAATGACGCCGGCGCTGTCGTCCGCCGGTTCGGCGAAGCGGCGCACGGCGTCGGGATCGTGCGCGGCGCGCCGTCCCCAGAGGAAGGCCTGGCGGTTCTGCTCGACGGTGGTGCCGTTGAGTTCGAAGGCCTTGTCGAGCGCCTCGCGCGACACCGGTACCAGCCCCCGTTGCCAGGCGACGCCGAGCAGCAGCGTGTTGGCGTAGATGGCGTCGCCCATCAACTGGCGGGCAAGTCGCTGGGCGTCGAGGAAGAGGATATTTTCTCCGATGCTCCCGGGCGGGCGCCCGCCGCCGCAGGCGTCGCGCAGGCTATCCTGCATGCGGGTAAGCGGGAACTGCCAGTCCGGGTTGTGCGTGAATTCGGCGGTCGGCGTTTCAGCGACGTTGACGACGGCGCGCGTGTGGCCGCTGCGCAGTTTGGAGCGCGTCTCGCTGCCGGCGCTCACCACGAGGTCGCCGCCGATCAGGGCGTCGGCCTCGCCGGTGGCGATGCGCGCGGCGTGGATGTCCTCCGGCCGGTCGGCGATGCGCAGGTGCGAATAGACGGCGCCGAACTTCTGCGCGAGGCCGGTCATGTCGAGGACGGAAACGCCCTTGCCGTCGATGTGCGCGGCCATCCCGATCAGCGCGCCCAGCGTCACGACGCCGGTGCCGCCGACGCCGGTGACGAGGAGGTTGTAGGGGCGCCCGGTGGCGGGCAGGGTCGGCGCCGGCGGCGCGGCGAAGTGCGCGTCGCCGGGGCCGTCGGCGTTCTGCATCCGGCCCTTCTTCAGGCGGCCGCCCTCGACGGTGACGAAGGACGGGCAGAAACCCTTCAGGCAGGTGTAGTCCTTGTTGCACGACGACTGGTCGATGGCGCGCTTGCGTCCGAGCTCGGTCTCCACCGGGACGATCGACAGGCAGTTGGACTGCACGCCGCAGTCGCCGCAGCCCTCGCAGACGGCTTCGTTGATGAAGACCCGCTTCGCCGGGTCGGCCAGCTTGCCGCGCTTGCGCCGCCGCCGCTTCTCGGTGGCGCAGGCCTGGTCGTAGATGAGGACGGAGACGCCGGGGTATTCGCGCAGCTCGCGCTGCACGAGGTCGAGCCGGTCGCGATGGTGGATCGGGACGTTCGGCGCGAGATCGGGAATCTCGGCGTACTTTTCCGGCTCGTCGGTGACGATGACGATTTTCTCGATGCCTTCGGCGGCGAGCTGCCGCGTCAGCTGCGCGACGCTCAAGGGGCCGTCCACCGGCTGCCCGCCGGTCATCGCCACGGCGTCGTTGTAGAGAATTTTGTAGGTGATCGGCACCTTCGCCGCGACGGCCTGGCGGATGGCGAGCAGGCCGGAGTGATAGTAGGTGCCGTCGCCGAGGTTGGCGAAAATGTGCTTCTCGTGGGTGAAGGGCGCCTGTCCGACCCAGGGCACGCCCTCGCCGCCCATGTGCGTGTAGGTCGCCGTGCTGCGGTCCATCCACGTCGCCATGTAGTGGCAGCCGATGCCGGCGACCGCGCGCGAGCCCTCGGGGACGCGCGTCGAGGTGTTGTGCGGGCAGCCCGAGCAGAAGGTCGGCGTGCGCTGCGCCAGCATGATCGGCGCGCCAGCTTCTTTCTGCTTGGCTTCGAGCAGCGCGAGGCGGGCTTCGATCGTCGCCGAGGTGACGAAGCGCCCGATGCGTTGTGCGATGACCCGCGCGATATGCGCCACCGACAGTTCGCCTGCGGCGGGCAGCAGCCAGTCGCCATGCGGCTGCGCCCACTCGCCCTTCTCGTCGAACTTGCCGATGACGCGCGGGCGCACGTCCTCGCGCCAGTTGTAGAGCTCCTCCTTGAGCTGGTATTCGATCAGCTGCCGCTTTTCCTCGACGACGAGGATTTCCTCCAACCCCGCCGCGAAGTCGCGCACGCCCGCCGCTTCGAGCGGCCAGACCATACCCACCTTGTAGAGGCGGATGCCGATCGCCGCGGCCAGCGCATCGTCGATGCCGAGTTCGTCGAGCGCCTGGCGCACGTCGAGATAGGATTTGCCGGCGGTGATGATGCCGAGGCGCGGCGCGGGCGTGTCGATCACCACGCGGTTCAGGCGGTTGGCTCGACAGTAGGCCAGCGCGGCGTAAAGCTTGTGGTGCAGCAGGCGGCGCTCCTGTTCGTGGCGGTCGTCCGGCCAGCGGATGTTGAGGCCGCCGGGCGGCAGTTCGAGGTCGGTCGGCAGCCGGATGTCGAGCGCGTGCGGGTCGATGTTCACCGACGCCGAGGTCTCGACCGTGTCGGCCAGCGCCTTGAGTGCGACCCAGCAGCCGGAATAGCGGCTCATGGCCCAGCCGTGCAGGCCGAAATCGATGTACTCCTGAACGTTGGCCGGATACAGCACCGGCATCATCATGGCTTTGAAGAAGTGATCGGTCTGGTGCGGCAGCGTGGACGACTTTGCGTTGTGGTCGTCTCCCGCGACGACCAGCACGCCGCCGTGCGGCGCGGTGCCGGCAGCGTTGGCGTGGCGAAAGACGTCGCCGCAGCGGTCGACGCCCGGCCCCTTGCCGTACCACATGGCGAAGACCCCGTCGTACTTCGCGCCGGGGAACAGATTGACCTGCTGCGTGCCCCACACGGCGGTTGCCGCGAGATCCTCGTTGATGCCGGGCTGGAAGACGATGTGCTGCGGCTCGAGAAACTTCTTGGCCGCCCAGAAGGCGAGATCGACGCCCCCCAGCGGGCTGCCGCGATAGCCGGAGACGAAGCCGGCGGTGTTGAGGCCGGCTGCCGCGTCGCGCTGGCGCTGCAGCATCGGCAGGCGCACGAGAGCCTGTGGGCCGGTAAGGAAAACGCGTCCGGAGGTTCGCGTGTACTTGTCCTCCAGCGTGATCGAGAGATCGCTCATGGTCCGAGTCTCCTCCGCTATTCTTGCGCACTCCCACGCGCCCGGTCGGCGCGTGTCGTTCGAATGCCGCCGGTCGCGGGTAAGCGGCCTTGGCTCCGGATTTGACCGCCGTGTTTCGATATCGTTGCAACGTCCGAAGGAGGGGGGCGTGTGGAGCGCTCTCTCCGCGAGAGGCGCTTCGTGAGAAAGGTCGCCGCGCCGATTCCTTGCGTTGCAAAATATTGGAGAAAGGGCTGTTCCTCGGCATGGATTCTGCTATACTGCCGCCCGGTTCGAGAAAAAGCGTTTGACAAGTTATTGCTCAAGCGTCAAAATTTTCGGTTCCGAGTTGGAGGGATACCCAAGCGGTCAACGGGATCAGACTGTAAATCTGACGGCTCTGCCTTCGAAGGTTCGAATCCTTCTCCCTCCACCAAGAATGCCGCATAGGCAGCGATGGTTGGATTGTGTTGTGCTGCGGGTTATGGTTTAGCGGGTGTAGCTCAATGGTAGAGCTGAAGCCTTCCAAGCTTAAGACGAGGGTTCGATTCCCTTCACCCGCTCCACGCTGCGGCTAAAATTGCTTCAGGTAGCACGTAGGACGCCCATGTAGCTCAGGGGTAGAGCACTCCCTTGGTAAGGGAGAGGTCGGCAGTTCAATTCTGCCCATGGGCACCACGCATTTGCACCTAAGGTTTTTTAACTTCTAACGTTTTGAGGTACCGGGAATGGCTAAGGGAAAATTCGAACGTACGAAGCCGCACGTGAACGTTGGCACGATTGGTCACGTTGACCACGGCAAGACCACGCTGACGGCGGCGATCACGACGATTCTGTCGAAGAAATTCGGTGGCGAGGCGAAGGCCTACGACCAGATCGACGCAGCGCCGGAAGAAAAGGCGCGCGGCATCACGATCAACACCGCGCACGTCGAGTACGAAACGGCCACCCGCCACTACGCACACGTTGACTGCCCGGGCCACGCCGACTACGTCAAGAACATGATTACCGGTGCCGCCCAGATGGACGGCGCCATCCTGGTGTGCTCGGCCGCCGACGGCCCGATGCCGCAGACCCGCGAGCACATCCTGCTCGCCCGTCAGGTCGGCGTCCCGTACATCATCGTCTTCCTGAACAAGTGCGACATGGTCGACGACGCCGAACTGCTCGAGCTCGTCGAAATGGAAGTGCGCGAACTGCTCTCCAAGTACGACTTCCCGGGCGACGACGTGCCGATCGTCCAGGGCTCCGCCCTCAAGGCCCTCGAAGGCGACCAGAGCGAAATCGGCGAACCCGCCATCCTCCGCCTGGCCGACGCCCTCGACAGCTACATCCCGACGCCCGAGCGCGCCATCGACAAGCCCTTCCTGCTGCCGATCGAAGACGTCTTCTCGATCTCCGGCCGTGGCACCGTCGTCACCGGTCGCGTCGAGCGCGGCATCGTCAAGGTCGGCGAAGAAATCGAAATCGTCGGCATCAAGCCCACGGTCAAGACCATCTGCACCGGCGTCGAAATGTTCCGCAAGCTGCTCGACCAGGGCCAGGCGGGCGACAACGTCGGCGTCCTGCTGCGCGGCACCAAGCGTGAAGACGTCGAGCGCGGCCAGGTTCTGGCCAAGCCCGGCTCGATCAAGCCGCACACCCACTTCACCGGCGAAGTGTACGTGCTGTCGAAGGACGAAGGTGGTCGTCACACCCCGTTCTTCAACAACTACCGCCCGCAGTTCTACTTCCGCACGACGGACGTTACCGGCGCGATCTCGCTGCCGGAAGGCGTCGAAATGGTCATGCCGGGTGACAACATCCAGATGACCGTCAAGCTGATCGCCCCGATCGCCATGGAAGAAGGTCTGCGCTTCGCCATCCGCGAAGGCGGCCGTA
>MKUH01000018.1 GCA_001897745.1 Candidatus Accumulibacter sp. 66-26 | reverse complement strand
CGGCATGTACGACGACATCGCACGGCTCATCCTCGACTCCCGGCGCATCCTCTTCATCACCGGCGCCGGAATTTCGGCCGACTCCGGCCTGCCCACCTACCGGGGCGTCGGCGGACTCTACGAAGAAGAGCTGACCAGCGAAGGCTGCTCCATCGAGGAAGCGCTGTCCGGGCCGATGCTCGCCAGCCGCCCGGAGATCACCTGGAAGTACCTGCTGCAGATCGCCCGCAACTGCAGCCAGGCCACGCCGAACGGTGCGCACCGGATCATCGCCTCGCTGGAGGCGAACGTTCCCGAGATCATCGTCTACACGCAGAACATCGACGGACTGCATGCCGCGGCCGGCAGCAGCAATCTGATCGAGATTCACGGCAACCTGCACCATCTGCACTGCACGCACTGCCGTTTCCGGGCCACGGTCGAGAACTACGACGACCTCAGCGTTCCGCCGCTCTGCCCGAAATGCTTCGCCCCGCTGCGCCCCGAAGTCGTCCTCTTCGGCGAGGCCTTGCCGACGGAGGCGATCGGGCGCCTCGAGGACGAATGCGCCCAAGGCTTCGACCTGCTCTTCAGCATCGGAACCTCCAGCCTCTTCCCCTACATCGTCGAGCCGGTGATCTGGGCCAAGCAGGCGGGCACGCCCTGCATCGAGATCAATCCGGGCGAAACGAGCGTCAGCGGCATCGTCGACCTCGCCATCCGGGAGCGCGCGGCGCCGGCCATGGAGGCCATCTGGCAAGCCTTGCAGGACCATTGAGAATTGTAAAACTCCTATATCAATCACGGGTTTGCCCTATAATTCCACGATTGCATTGACCATTCGATCAGGCGCTCCCGAACACCGTGGGACTGCCGCCCCGCCGCCCGGCGGAAAGCACAGGAAATACGGATGACGCGACGAATCCCGCTGGCAATACTGCTCGCCCTCGCCTGTTCGGCCGCCACGGCCCAGACGACGGACAGCCCCCTCACCCTCTCCTACACCTCCTCGCTGCAAAGCTATCGGCCCGCGACGCTGGAAGAACCGGGCCTGAGCGTCGCCCCCGAGATCCAGGACAACCCGACGCAGGCCCTGCCGGTCATCGAACTCGCCTCGCTCGCGCCGACCGCCGGAGCGATCGACCTGACGGCCGAACCGGGCGACCTGTTCGAGCGCCTGCGCACCGGCTTCGCGATGCCGAACATCAGCAACGACCTCGTCCTCTACCACCAACAGTGGTACACCAACCGGCCGGACTATCTGCGCCGCGTGGTCGAACGCAGCGGCCGCTACATGCACCACATCGTCGAGGAACTCGAAAAGCGCGGCATGCCGACCGAACTCGCCCTGCTGCCGATGGTCGAGAGCGCCTACAACCCGATGGCCTACTCGCGCAGCCACGCCTCCGGCCTGTGGCAGTTCATCCCCTCGACCGGCAAGAACTACAAGCTCGAGCAGAACTGGTGGGTCGACGAGCGGCGCGACATCGTCGCCTCGACCGCCGCCGCGCTCGACTACCTGCAGGCCATCTACGAAATGCACGGCGACTGGCATCTGGCGCTCGCCTCGTACAACTGGGGCGAAGGCGCCGTCGGCCGCGCAATCGGAAAGAACAAGGCGAAGGGCTTGCCGACCGACTACCTCAGCCTGACCATGCCGAACGAGACGAAGAACTACGTTCCCAAGCTGCAGGCCCTGAAAAACATCTTCAACAGCCCGCGCCTGCTGGCCAGCCTCGGCCTCGGCCCGCTGCCCAACCGCCCCTATTTCAGCACCGTCGCCAAATCGACCAACATCGACGTGAAGGTCGCCGCCAGGCTGGCCGAAATGCCGGTCGAGGAATTCGTCGCCCTCAATCCGGCGCACAACCGCCCGGTCATCAAGGCCGAGACGCCGATGGTGATCCCGACCGAGAAGGTCGACACCTTCATGGCCAACCTGGAAAGCCACGAGAACAGCGACCAGCCGCTGTCAAGCTGGCAGGCCTACACCTTCCGCGCCGGCGACAAGCTCGAACAGATCGCCCCGCGCTTCGGCATGACCGTCGCCAATCTCAAGGCGATCAACGGCATCAAGGGGCGCATCAAGGTTACGCCCGGCTACACGCTGCTCGTCCCGGCCCGCGACGGCGCCACGACGACGCCGGGCGACATGGCGGCGCTCGCCGCGCAGCCGCGCCTGCCCGACGCCGACCCGACGCCGGCCGCCGGCGCGGGCAATCACACCGTGCGCCGCGGCGAGACCCTGCTCTCCGTCGCCAAGCGCCACGGAACCACCGTCGCCGAACTGAAGCGAATCAACCGGCTGCGCGGCGACCGCGTCGCGCCGGGCACCAAACTGGCGCTCGCCGCGCCGGCCAGGGGCGAGGCAAAGACGTCGGCGTCGCTGGTCGCCAAGGCCGGCCCGACCGCCAAGCAGGCGCCACTCAAACTGGCCAAACAAGCAAAAAAAGCCCCAAAGATGACGCGCTACACGATCCGGCGCGGCGACACGCTGGCCTCCATCGCGCGCCAGTTCAAGGTCGAAGCCGATGATCTCCTGCGCTGGAACCGCGTCTCGCCGAACGCCCTGCAGCCGGGCCGGACGCTGACCATCCAGCTCGCGCAGAACGACTGACGACGGCCCCGCCCCGACGAAAAAGCGCGCCCGAAAGGCGCGCTTTTTCATTTCAGATCGGCCCGCGTCCTTCCCGCAGGCGCGGGCACATAACTCAGGGGGTACGGCTCCCGCAATGCCGCTTCTGCGCTACCGCCTCCGTGCTGCCTCCGTGCTGCCTATTTCCCCGGCGGATAGAGGTGACAGTGCACCGTGTGCGTCGCCGACAGCTCGCTGCGTTCCGGGTAGCGCTCGCGGCAGACGGCGCTCGCCCGCGGGCAGCGCGGGTGGAAATGGCAGCCGGCCGGCGGATTGGCCGGCGACGGCGTTTCGCCGGGCAGGCGGATGAAGGCCGGCTGCGCGTCGAGGCGCGGGCTCGGCACCGCCGACAGCAACGCCTGCGTGTAGGGGTGCTTCGGCGCGCGCAGCACGTCGGCGACGCTGCCGCGCTCGACGATGCGCCCGAGGTACATGACCGCCACCTCGTGTGCCAGGTACTCGACGACGGCGAAGTTGTGCGTGATGAACAGGTAGGCCAGCCCGAGATCGTCCTGCAGGGCCTTCAGCAGGTTGAGAATCTGCGCCTGCACGGAAACGTCGAGCGCCGAGGTCGGCTCGTCGCAGACGATCAGCTCGGGCTGCACGGCGAGTGCGCGGGCGATCGCGATGCGCTGGCGCTGGCCGCCGGAGAATTCGTGCGGATAGCGCTCGGCGGCGGCCGGATCGAGGCCGACCTGGCGCAGCAGCGCGCCGAGCGCCCCGCCCGGCCCGCCCTCTCCCTCTTGCCCGCCCGCCACATCGGGCGTCACGCCGAGCGCGCCCATCCCCTCGCCGATGATTTCGCCGACCGACATGCGCGGATTGAGCGAGGCGAAGGGGTCCTGGAAAACCATCTGCATGCGTCGGCGCAGGGGGCGCAGGGCGCCGCGCGACAGGCCGGTCAACTCGACGCCGTCGAGCTGCGCGCGACCGGCGGTCGGCGCGATCAGCTGCAGGATGGCCTTGCCGACCGTCGTCTTGCCGCAGCCCGATTCGCCGACCAGCGCCAGCGTGCGCCCGCGCGCCAGTTCGAGCGAAACGCCGTCGACCGCCTTCACGTGGCCGACCGTGCGCTGCAGGATGCCGCGCCGGATCGGGAAATGCACGCGCAGCGCATCGACCTTGAGCAAGGGCGCCGCCACCGGCGCAGACACCGCCGCGGGGGCTTCCGCCCGCGCCACGGGCGGCGCGGCGCGCTCCGGCTCCTCGGCCAGATGGCAGCGCATGCGGTGCCCCGGCGCCAGTTCGTTCCAGCGCGGCGACTCATCGCGGCAGCGCGCCCAGGCATGCGGGCAGCGCGCCGCGAAGCGGCAGCCGGCCGGCATCGCGGCGAGCGAGGGCACCTGCCCGGGAATCGTTTCCAGATGGCTGCCGCGCCGCGCCAGATCGGGCAAGGCGGCGAACAGCTTCTGCGTGTAGGGATGGCGCGGCGCGCCGAAGAAGGCCGCGCGCGGCGCCTCCTCGACGAGTTCGCCGGCGTACATGACGCCGACGCGCGTCGCCATCTGCGCGACGACGCCGAGGTCGTGCGTGATCAGCAGCAGGCCCATGCCGCGCTCGGCCTGCAGGCGGCGCAGCAGGTCGAGAATCTGCGCCTGGATCGTCACGTCGAGCGCCGTCGTCGGCTCGTCGGCGACCAGCAGGCGCGGGTCGCCGGCCAGCGCGACGGCGATCATCACGCGCTGCTTCATGCCGCCGGAGAGCTGGAAAGGATATTCGTCGAGGCGGCGCTGCGGGTCGGCGATGCCGACCGCGGCGAGCAGTTCCAGCGCCCGCGCGCGCGCCGGTGCGCCGGCAAGGCCGGCGTGGCGTTCGAGCACCTCGCCGATCTGGCGGCCGACGGTAAGCACCGGATTGAGGCTGGTCGCCGGCTCCTGGAAGATCATCGCCATGCCGCCGCCGCGCACGGCGCGCATCGCCGATTCCGGCAGTTGCAGAAGGTCGCGCCCGGCGAACTCGACCGCGCCGCCGAGGATGCGTCCCGCCGCCGGCAGCAGGCGCAGCAGCGCGAGCGCGGTGGCCGACTTGCCGCAGCCCGATTCGCCGAGGAGCGCCAGCGTCTCCCCGGCGCGCAGCTCGAAACCGATGCCGTCGACCGCCGACAGCACCCGGCGGCCGCTGACGAAGCCCATGCGCAGGTCGCGCACGCTGAGCAGCAGCTCGCCCGGCATCGCATCCGCCCCGCTCATGCCGCCCCCGCCATGCGTGGGTCGAAGGCGTCGCGCACGGCGTCGGCGAGCAGGTTGGCGGCCAGCACCAGCGCCAGCATGAAGGCGAACGCGGCGGCCAGCGACCACCAGACCATCGGCTCGCGCGCCAGCTCCATGCGCGCGTTGTTGATCATCGTGCCGAAGCTGATCATCGTCGGATCGACGCCGATGCCGACGTAGGAGAGCACCGCCTCGGCCAGCACCAGGCTGGAAAAATCCATGACCAGCGCGATGATCACGATATGCATCAGGTTGGGCAGGATATGGCGCGAGATGATGCGCAGGTCGGAAACGCCGAAGGCCTGCGCGGCCTGGATGTATTCGAGCTCGCGCAGCTTCAGCGCCTCGCCGCGCAGCAGGCGGCACAGGCCGGTCCAGCTCGTCATGCCGAGGATGAAGCAGAGCGCAAGCAGGCGCAGGTCGGCGCGCTCGGCGGCGGTGGCGAACCACTGCGGGTGGGTGTCGATCACCACCTGCATCATGAGCACTGCGGCGGCGATCAGCAGCACGCCGGGAATCGAGTTGAGCGTCGTGTAGAGGTACTGGATCGCGTCGTCGACCCAGCCGCGGAAATAGCCGGCGAGGATGCCGAGGAAGATCGACAGCGGCAGCATCACGAGCGTCGTCACGAGGCCGATGACGAGCGCCGTGCGCACGCTCTTGAGCACCTGGTAGAAAACGTCCTGCCCGACCTTGTCGGTGCCGAGCACGTGGTAGTCCCCGCACAGCGCGAGTAGCGGGAAGGCGACCAGGAACAGCGCGGCGAGCGCGCCGAGCACCGCGTTCCACGCAAAGTCGCTTTCGCCGCGCCAGATGCGCCGCCAGGCCGCGGCCTGCGTCGTGCCTTCGGCGTGCGCCAGCAGCCCCGCCGCGAGCGCCGCCAAGGTGCCCCAGGCGAGCAGCGCCGCACCGCCGGCCTGCAGCAGGCGCCGGCCGACATCGGCCGCCCGCCCCGCCTCGTCCGCCCCGAGATGCGCGCCGCCGTGCTTCAGGCGCGGGTAGTCGCGCGTCTGCCGGACGCTGCCGTCGGCTTCGCGCACCTCGATCGCTTCCTTGGCGTAGGCGCGCGTCGCCAGCGGTTCGGAATACGTCTTCTCGTTACGCGTGCGCAGCGGCGTGGCGACGAGGTCGAGCAGCGACAGCACCTCGATGGCATAGGCGGTCTTGCCCTCGCCCTTGTTTTCGAGCGCCGGCCGGTAATGCAGCGAATCGAGCAGGCCGATCAGCACGAAGGCGAGCAGCACGGTGGCCGCCGCCATGCCCGGCCGGTGCCGTCCGACGCGCCGCCAGGCGGCGCGCAACGGCGGGTTGCGCGACGAGAGCCAGCCGAGCAGCAGCGCGCTGGCGACGAGCAGCCAGATCAGCGCATCGGACCAGAGGATGACGGGAAGGAAGTTCATCGGTCGAAGCGGATCCGTGGGTCGACCAGCGTGTAGGAAATGTCGGTGAGCATCAGGCCGACGATGTAGAGCACCGAGCCGATGAAGACCATGGCGCGCACGACGGCGAAATCCTGTGCGTTGATCGCGTCGATCGTGTAGCTGCCGAGGCCGGGGATGCCGAAGAAGGATTCGGTGAGCAGCGAGCCCATGAAGAGCAGCGGGATGACGACGACGACGCCGGTCAGGATAGGGATCAGCGCGTTGCGCAGCACGTGGCGGAAGAGCACGGCGGCTTCCGAGAGTCCCTTGGCGCGCGCCGTGCGCACGTAGTCCTTGCCGATCTCCTCGAGGAAGATCGTGCGGTACCAGCGCGTCGACGAGCCGATGCCGGAGACGACGCCGATCAGCACGGGCAGGATCAGGAATTTCCAGGCTTCGACGCCGCCGCCGTAGCCCGAGATCGGCACCAGCTTCCACACCTTGCTGATCAGATATTGCCCGCCGATGATGTAGAACAGGCCCGAGATCGACATCAGCGCGACGCACAGCACGACGCCCCAGAAATCGAGGTAGCTGGCGCGGAAGAAGGCCAGCACGAGGGCGAAGGCGACGGTGACGAAGAGGCCGAGGACGAAGGTCGGCAGCGCGATGGCGAGCGACGGCCCCATGCGCGCCGAGATTTCGCGGGCGATGTCGCGGCCGTCCTCGGCGCGGCCGAAATCGCCGACGAACATGCGCGCCGACTTGGCGAAGAAGATCGTCTCGGTCAGCACGCCGGCGCCGCTCGCCGCGCTATTCACGAAGAGCGGTTTATCGTAGCCGCGCTCGGCCTTCCACTTCTCGATCGCGTCGGGCGTCACGCGCTTCACGCCGAGCTGCATGCGCGCCATGTCGTCCGGCGTGTTCACGACGAAGAAGAGCGCGAAGGTGATGAGGTTCACCCCGATCAGGATCGGCAGCGCGTAGAGCAGGCGGCGGACGAGGTAGGCGAGCATGGCGGCGACTATACCTGAAGCACGTTCGCGCTCACGCCGACGGGCGCGCCGTGCCGCGTTCGCGCCGGCGATAGCCGAGCACGGCCGGCAGGACGACGGCGAGCAGCAGCGCAGCGCCGGCGAAGAAGGGCCACAGCACCGGCCGGTTCCACGCTTCCCGCTGCGCTGCGCGCGCGGCGGCGTCGATGCGCTGGTATTTCAGGATGTTGTTGCCGATCTCGGTCGGCTTGCGGTTGTACAGCCAGGCGTGGCCGAGCGTGTAGCTCTTCGGGTGGAAGCCGAAGATCCACGGCGCGTCGCGCTGCAGGATTGCCAGCGCCTGGCGGATCAGTTCCAGGCGTTCGGCGCCGCGCGGGCCGTCGCTCTCCATGTTCTTCAGGCGTTCGTAGAGGCGGTCGAATTCGGGGCTGGCATAGTTCGACGAATTCTCGCCGCCCTTCGTCGCGCGCCCCTCGTTGCCGGCGAGCAGGAAGAGGAAATTCTCCGGGTCCGGATAGTCGGCGTTCCAGCCGAGGTAGTAGAGCTGCACCGCGCCCTTGCGCAGTTTTTCCTGGAAACGGTTGAAGTCGGTCGAACGCACGACGAGCTGGATGTCGAGCTTGGCGAACTGGCGCGTCAGCCAGTCGAGGCGCGACTTGTCGCCCATGCCGCCGCCCGTGGTGTCGAGGTTGAGCACGAGCGGTTCGCCGCTCTTCGCGTCGCGTCCGTTCGGCCAGCCGGCTTCGGCGAGCAGCTTCTTCGCCGCGGCGACCGGCTTGCGCTGCACGTGCCCGTCCTTCCAGTCGTAGACCACCGGGTTGATCCCCGCCTCGCCCTCGAGGTAGCCGAAGATACCCGGCGGCAGCGGACTCATCGCCGCCACGCCGCGCCCGTTCATGAAGATCGAGATGAATTCTTCCTGGTCGATGGCGATCGACAGCGCCTGGCGCAGCTTGCGCGCCCGCTCGGGTCCGACGCCGTCCTTGCCGCCGACCACCGGATCGAGCAGATTGAAGCCCATGTAGAAGGTCGACGGCCGCACGCTGGTCAGCAGGCGGATGCCTTTCCCGCGCATCTCGTCGGACAGCGCCACGTCGCCGCCGACGTTGAGGCGCACGGCCTGATCGAAACTGTCCGAAGAAATGCCCGAGGCGTCGAAATAGCCCTGCAGGAATTTGTTCCAGTAGGGAATGCTTTCCTTCTCGCGCGAGAAGACGGCTTTGTCGATGAACGGCAGCGGTTTGCCGCAGTCGGCCAGCAGGCCGGCCGCCGCATCCTCGGCTTCGCCCTCGCAAGGGTAGCTTTCGCCGTGAAAATTCGGATTGCGCTCGAGCACCATGCGGCTGTTCGGATTGTTCTCGGCGAGCAGATAGGGACCGGTGCCGATCGGGTACCAGTCAAGCGTCAGGTTCTTCTCGGCCATTCCCGGCTGGTTGTAGAAGCGGTCGGCCTCGCGCGGCACCGGCGCGAAAAAGGGCATGGCCAGCCAGTAGAGGAACTGCGGGTACTTGCCGCGCAGTTTGATGCGATAGGTATGGCGATCGACGCGCGTGACGCCGTCGAGAGCGAAACGGTCGAGGTCGAGCCAACCGTCGGCCGGAAGCTCCTGCGCCGCCCGCTGCAGTTCGTCGCCGAGCTCCTTCAGGCCGACAATGCGCTCGGCCATCATGCCGAAGATCGGCGAATGCAGGCGCGGATGCGCGAGACGCTTGATCTCGTAGATGTAGTCGTCGGCGACGAGTTCGCGCGTGCCGCTGTGCGCGAAGTCGGACAGGCGCTCGATACCGCGCAGGCGCTCGCGGTCGAGATCGGCGTAGCGCGGCTGCCCGGCAGCGTCGAGCGCAAACGCCGGATGCGGCTGGTAGAGGATGCCGGGCTTGATGCGGATTTCGTACACGCTGTGGGCGATCGCCGCAGCCGGCGCGTCGGACGGCAGCTCGCGGCCGTCGGCGGCGTAGTAGCGCGGCACCGGCACCTGTTCGGCGGTGGCCGGCACCAGCGTGTAGGGGCGCTTCAGGTAGTGATATTGCAGCGGCGGTTCGTAGATCTGCGCCGTGAAGGTGATCTCGTCCTCGGTGTAGGACTGCACCGGATCGAGATGCTTGGGGCGGTCGGTGAACGCCGTGTAAAGAATGTTCTTGCCGCGCTCGGCGGCCGGATAGGGATCGTTCCATTCGTTGCCGCAGGCGACGAGAAGGAAAGGCAGCAGGAAACAGGCGAAACGGGAAACGCGCATGGGGCGAAGTGTAGCGCGAAGCGTTGAAAAAAGTGCCGCCGATTTCCCTGCGCTGCACTGCAAAAAGCCGCCCCCGGCGGGCCGGCGAATTCCTTTATAATGCGCACCTTGAGCTGATTACAACAATTACAAAGAACTCCAACAAATCCAAGTAACGGGAGCATCCATGGGATTCCTCGCAAACAAGCGTATTCTCATCACCGGGCTGTTGTCCAAGCACTCGATCGCCTACGGCATCGCCAAGGCCTGCCACCGCGAAGGTGCGCAACTGGCCTTCACCTATCAGAACGAACGCTTCCAGGATCGCGTCGGCAAGTTCGCGCAGGAGTTCGGCAGCACGCTGGTGTTCCCCTGCGACGTCGCCGACGACGCCCAGATCGACGCCCTCTTCGGCGAAATCGGCAAGCACTGGGAAGGCCTCGACGGCCTCGTGCATTCGATCGCCTTCGCCCCCGGCGAAGCGATCGAGGGCGACTTCCTCGACGGCATTTCGCGCGAAGCCTTCCGCATCGCGCACGACGTTTCCTCCTACAGCTACCCGGCGCTCGCCAAGGCCGCGCGCCCGCTGCTGCTGAAGGGCAACAACCCGGCCCTGCTCGCCCTCTCCTACCTCGGCGCCGAGCGCACGCTGCCCAACTACAACACCATGGGCCTGGCCAAGGCCAGCCTCGAGGCGGCCACCCGCTACCTCGCCTTCTGCCTCGGCCCGCAGGGCATCCGCGCCAACGCCATCTCGGCCGGCCCGATCAAGACGCTGGCCGCCTCCGGCATCGGCAACTTCTCCCGCCTGCTCGCCTACAACGCGCACAACGCCCCGCTGCGCCGCAACATCACGATCGACGAAGTCGGCAACGCCGCCGCCTTCCTGCTCTCCGACCTGGCGAGCGGCGTCACGGCCGAGATCATGTACGTCGACGGCGGCCTGAACACCACCGCGCTGGGCAACCCGGAACCGATGCCGGCCTGATCCGTTCCATCGCCAGCGCCGGCGGCACGCCCGGCGCCGGCCAATGAAAAACGCCGACCGGTTGCCCGGTCGGCGTTTTTCATTGCGCTCCGCGGCACGCCCGGAAGCGTGCCGGGCGCGAACGCCTACTGGCGCTCGCGGGTTTCCAGCGCGGCCTTGTTGACGTCGATCTTGTAGCGGGCGCGCAGCGCGGCGAGGTAGGCGGCGAAATCTTCCTGCGCGGTCAGCGTGCTGTACTCGCGCTGCAGGACCTTCAGCGTGTTCTCGTCGGCCTGGGCGGACTGGCCCACCTTCATGATCTTGTAGAGCGTGTAGTTGCCGTTGCCGCTTTCGACGCCGACGTAGGACGGCAGCTTGTCCACGCTGGCCTTGAAGATGGCCTGCAGCGCCGCGGGCGGCACCTGGCGCCCCTGCAGGCGCGAAACGCTCTTGACCAGCGCCCAGCCCACCTTGTCCTCGGCGCCCTTCTGCAGTTCGGCCAGTTTCTCCTCGCCGGCCTTCTTCGCCAGCGCGGCGCTTTCCTGCGCCTTCAAGCGGGCTTCGATGTCGCCCTGCACGGTGTCGAAGGCCTTCGACGCCGCCGGCCGATGCTCGACGACGCGCGCCGCCAGCAGCGTGTTCGGGGCGATCTCGACGGCCTCGGTGTTGCGCCGGTTTTTCAGCGAGTCCTCCGAGAACAGCGCGGCAAGCACCTTCTCGTTGCCGAGCGGGCCGAGCGCCGCGAGCACCTGCGGATTCGGGCTCTTCGGCAGCCAGTTCGACTGCTGCACCTTCAGGCCGAACTTCTCGGCGGCCGGCTGCAGGCTGTCCGACTGCTCATAGACGATGTTGTTGAAGCTCTCCGCGGCCTCGGCGAACTTGCGGGCGGCCGCCTGACGCTTCAGGTCGCCCTCAATTTCCGCGCGCACTTCTTCGAAGGAGCGCTGCTTGCCGCCCTTGATCCCGGTCAGCTTGATGATGTGATAGCCGAACTCGGACTGCACGAGGCCGGAAATCTCGCCTTCCTTCTGCTTGAAGACGGTGTCCTCGAAGGGCTTGACCATCATGCCGCGCCCGAAGAAGCCCAGATCGCCGCCGTTGGCGGCCGATCCCGGGTCCTGCGAATACTGCTTGGCGAGTTCGGCGAATCTGGCCGGCGACTTTTCAAGTTCCTTCAGCACTTCCTCGGCCTTCGCCTTGGCTTTCGCCTTGTCGGCGTCGCCGCCGGTCATCAGCAGGATGTGGCTGGCGCGCCGCTCCTCGGGCTGCTGGTAGCGGTCCTTGTGGCTGTCGTACCAGGCCTTGAGTTCGGCGTCGGAAACCGTCGTCTGGGCGAGCAGCGTGTCGAGCGAGAGGACGACGTACTCGGCCTTGGCCTGTTCGGGAAGCTCGAACTGCTTGATGTTCTCGTCGTAGTACTTGCGCACGGCCGCGGCGTCGATCTTCACCTGCGCATCGAACTGCTCGGGCGCGATGCGCAGTTCGGCCACCTGGCGCTCTTCGGTCTGGATGCGCATCATGGCTTCCGCCGCCGTCTTGGCGACGATGCCGGTGTCGCCGACGGCGCCGACCAGCTGCTGCAGCGTCAGATCCTGGCGCAGCTGCGCCTCGAACTGGGTTTGCGTCATGCCCTGCGCGCGCAGCGCCGACTCGTAGCGTTCCATCGAGAACTGGCCGTTTTCCTGCAGCGCCGAAATCTTCATGATGACTTCGCGCAGCAGGTCGTCGCCGGCGCCGAGGCGGCCCTTGTTCGCTTCGAGCAGCAGCAGGCGCTGGTCGATGAGCGAATTGAGCACCGCCATGCGGGCTTCCGGGGTGTGCATGATTTCGGGACGGAAGTTCGCGCCCAGCGTCTGGCGCATCCGGTCCTGCTGGTCGCGCATCGCCTGCTCGAACTGCGGCTGGGTGATCTTGGTGTCGCCCACGCTGGCCAGGTCGCTCCCGGCCCCCGCGTTGCGCATATAGGAATCGACGCCGAAAAAGGCGAACGGCAAGGTAATCAGGGCAAGAAAAATCTGAACGATCTTCTTGTTGTTGCGAACGGCGTCAAACATGGTGATTGCCCGTTTATCCAGTAAGAATCGAAGCTTCAATACAAAAAGCGAACTTGCGTTCGCCTTTTCGATATTGGCGGAATGAGCGGAGCGGGCGGGACACGCCCGGATTCAACAGACTCAAGTGGCAGACGGCTGGAAAGAAACAGGGGCGTTGCTTTGTGCTCGATCCCCGTACCAACCGAAAGGCGGAGCAATTCTACTGCAAAAGCGCTCAAATCATGAGCCGAATTGCCATATTCCGACCTTCCTACGCAGAAGTTGCGAGTTCGGAGGCGCATTCCGGCACCGCGAAGGAGTCGGGATACCAGCGATCCAGCCAGCCGCGCGCGCCCGCCGCCTGCGCACAGCGGACGGCCTGGGCGTGCGCCTCGCGGACGCTCGCCCGGCGGCTCAGCGGCAAGGCCTCCAGCGCCTGGGCCTTGAGCCGCCAGATATCCATCAGGCAATACTGGTGCTCCTGCTGCCGGCCTTCGCCGAGCGCGCGCTCGATGACCTGCAGCGCGATGAAGTTCTGCCCGGCCGCGAGCAAGGCGGCGATGCCGATCCAGCGCCCGGTGTTGAGTCCGCCAGGATAGGCCTGACGCATGACGTTCTCGGCGGCAAGCAGATCGAGGAGCTTCGGCGCCTCGCCGCCCGTAGCGCGGGCAACGGCCAGCAGGAGGCCGGCGACGGTCTTCCAGAGCAGGTAATCCTCGCCGTCGGCCACGATCCAGGCTTCGTTGGCGTTCATCGCCAGCCCGGCCATGTCGCCCTCGCACCAGCACAGGACGGCAGCGAAGCAGTAGGCGATGGCCTTGTCCTGGCGCAGGCGCGAGCCGAGGGCATGCGCCATGGCCCGTTCGATGCACGCGCGCGCGCCGGCGCCGTCGCCCATGAACCAGCGCATCCAGGCCAGCTGCCCGTTGCCGAGCACCAGCGGGTCGGACGGGAAGTAACGGATGCGCTCCGCGAAGGGCAAGGCGTCCGCAGTCGCCAGCGCGTTTTCCAGCAAAGGCCGGGCCTCCATGAAACGGCCAAGCCAGAACAAGGTGTTGGCGCGCGCCCAGGCCGCCGTCTGCAGCTGGATCGGCGTGCGCGCCAGACGGCCCATTTCCTCGGCGTACTCCAGCCCGGCGTCGGCCCGCTCGTTGCCGGCGCCGAGATAGGCGTAGGCCGTCGCCTTGAAGGCGATCTCGTCGCCGCCGAGCAAGGCCGGAAGGGATTGGCGCACGACCCGGGAAATCTGGTGCACGCTGCGCGAGCCGTAGCCGTCCTTGATCACCAGGGCGCGGGCATGGCGCAGGCGCGCCCATTGCCCGGCATCGCCCGTGCCGTAGCCGAGACGGGCGACGTGTTCGAACAGCGGACAGGCGGCCAGCGTGTCCTCCCGATCGAGCGCCTGGCTCGCGGCGCGCAGATAGGTTTCCCGCGCCAGCCCGCCGGCGCCGGCCTCCTCGAACAGCGCGGCGGCCTGCGGCAGCTCCCCGCGCCGTTCGAGGACTTGCGCAGCGCGCGGCGCGAGCTCGCGGATTTCCGGCGCGTCGAGCAGGCCGCGCAGATGGCTGTGCAGCAGCGGATGGAAGAAGGCCCAGGTGCGCGGTCCGCGCGACACGATCAGGCGCGAGGCGGCCGCCTGCCCGACCGCGGCCTCGGCGATTTCCGGCGGGACGAGCGCAAACAGGTCGTCGAGCTGGAACTGGATGCCGAACAGCGCGGCGACTTTCATGACGCCGACCGCCTTGTCGAGGCTGTTGCTCATACCCTGCAGGTGCTCGGCGAGCGGGGCGCCGTTCGGCGCCGCGCCGGCCAGCAGGTAGATCGGCAGGCCGCGCGCCGAGCTGACGATGCGCCGGTGCACCGCCCTGTCCAGCAGGTCGGCGTCGGGCATGGCGTCGAGAATGGCGTACGCGGCGCCGTCGTCGAGCGGCGCCAGCGGCTGCGTCGTGCAGCCATCGAGCAGCAGGCCCGCGCAATGCACGGGGCGGCGGGTCAGCAGAAAGAAGGCGTGCGGGGCCTGCGCGGTGATTTCGCGCAGGACGGCGCTGCTCGCGGCATCGACCCACTGTGCATCGTCGACCACGATGAGCAGCGGCCGGCCACCGTCGCCGAGCAGGATGCGGAAGGCCTCGGTGAAGACGCTCCGTTCGCCATGAACGACGCCGTGGTTCGCGAGAAAGCGAAGCAAGGCCGTCCGCTGCTCGTGGCCCAGCTTCCGTCCCATCTGCTCGAGGAAGCGCTCCAGGCGCTCGTCCCAGTCGGCGCCGGCGCCGCACAGCAGGCGGGTCAGCAGCTCGTGCAGCGCGCTCCAGGGATGGCCGGCCGTTTCCGAGCGCCCGCCGAGCCAGAAGATCGGCGTCCCCACGGCCTGCAGGCGGGCGGCAAACTCGTAGACGGCCCGCGTCTTGCCGATGCCGGCCTCGCCTTCCAGACAATAGCGCTGCGCCTCGCCCTGGCGCACCCGCTGCCAGCGCGCGTCCAGCTCGGCGAGCGTCGCCTCGCGGCCAACGAAGGGCGCGTTGCCGTCGCAGACCGGCAGCAGCAGGAAGGCGGGAAGCTTCTCGATGGATTGCCCGCACAGTTCGACCTCCCGCGTGACGCCGCGAAAACGCCGCGAGCCCCGCGTCGTTCCGCCGAAAGCGGGCGCCAGATCGAGGTAGCTTTCGTCGGCGACGATTTCCCCGGGCTGCGCGCTCATCGCGAGTTGCTCGACCAGACGCACGCGCATTCCCGAAGCGCGCGGCACGCTGCCGCGCTCGATCAGCACGCGCCCGGCCAGCACCCCCATGCGGACCCGGTAGCGGGGCGCGAGAACGGCATGCAGGTTGGCTGCTGCGCGCAGCGATTGCCAGCGATAGCCGCCATGCAGGCTGTCCTGGCCGAAAGCGAAGGTCGCGCCGTCGATCCCGGAATCGACCAGCACGCCGCCGTGGATGGCGGCCTCGCGCACCAGCCGCGCTTCGTCCGCCTGCATCCGGCGCCAGACCTCGCGCTCGTCGCCGATCTCCTGGAGCGGTTCGAGATCCAGGCGCAGCAGGGCCAGGATCGCCAGTTCGAGCGAGCTGTCGGCGACGACCGGGGCGGCCGCCGGCGCCGGCGCATCCACGGCGGGCGGGAACAGGTTTTCCAGATGGATACGCTGCACGCCGAGCCATTCCCGGAAGTCCTCGGAGGTCCGCGCATCGCCGATGTCCAGCCAGGGCGGATCGCTCGCCAGCCGTTCGCGCACGAATCCCAGCCAGGGCGTGCCGCGCATCTCGCCGGCCCGGAGCGCGGTCAGCAGGCTTTCGTCGCTCCACAGGTTTTCAGGCAGATGAAAGGACAGCCATTCGCGCTGGGTTTCGAGGCACTCGGCCAGGCCGACCGCCTTCAGAACGCCGAGCAGATCGGTCAGGACCACGCGCAGGTTGCTGCGCCCGGCACTGGTGTCGAGCTGCGGCCAGAACAGGTCAGCCAGGGACTCGCGCCGGAAAATCCGCTCCGGATGCGCGGCCAGGAAGCCGAGCAGCAGGATGCCGTTGCGGTATTTGCAGGCGAGCGGCTCGCTGCCGCCCGGAGCGATCAGCGAGGCCTGACCGAAAAAACTCAGCCAGCGTGCGGGGGCGCCGTGCGAACTCATGCGCGGGACTCCGGAGAGCGTCGGCGCGCCGCGGGCAGCGCAAAAAGCGGAGCACGGGCATCAGTCATGGCGTTGGATGAAACGAGGCGTTCGCATAGGAAAATCGATGCTCAAAGAGCCGTCGGGCGGCGATGTCTTCCCTTTTTACCGGAGAGGCGTAAGAAGGGCGTAAGAGAGCTTTAATTCCAAACAGCTAGGCATGTATCATGCACGCCTCGAATGCGGCCGCAGCCGCAGAAATCCCTTGGAGACCTTGGAGACGATGAGCGCGGCAAGCAGGGACGCAGAGGATCACGCAACAGAGAAGAAGGCCCCGGCGCTCGTGATCGACCTGCTGGGGCGCCCACAGATACGCCGCGCGGACGAAGCGGAGAGCCGGCACGTCAAGTACCGCAAGGGCATGGCCCTGCTCGGCTATCTCGCGGTCAACGCCGGCGCCTGGCAGACCCGGGAGAAACTGGCCGATCTTTTCTGGCCCGGACTCGAACTTCCCGCCGCCCGCACCAACCTGCGCCAGGTTCTGAACAACCTGGCCGCCATCTTCGACATTGCGCCGACGAACGCCGTCCTGCACCGCGACGACCGCGCCGTCCGCCTCGTCCCGGACGCAACGCTCGCGCTCGATATCGCCTTTCTCTCGGACGAAGCGCTCAAGCGCGTGATCGCCAACGAACCGGCCGCCCGCCGCTGGCGCGAAGACGAGCTGGAACCCCGGCTCGCCAGCCTGGGCGGAATCTTCCTCGAAGGCCTGCAGCTCGCCGACACGCCTGAGTTCGACGAATGGCTGGAGACGATGCGCCAGCATTTCCGGGCGAAGAGTCTGTTGCTGCTCGAACACGTCTGCCGCATCCAGCGCGGCGAGGGCCGGCTCGCCGCCGCCATCGACAGCGCCCGCCTGCTCGCCGGCCGCTGCCCGCTGGACGAAGACCGCTGCATGCTGCTGATGTCCCTGCTCGCCGAAGCGGGGGACGGCAGCAGCGCGCTGGAAGCCTTCGAAGCGCTGCGCCAGCGCTTCGAGAGCGAACTCGGCATCCTGCCCGGAGAACGCTTGCTCGCCATGCGCGACGAGGTCGCGGGCGCCATGCGCAACATGCTCGCCGCGAGCAGGTCCGGCGGTGCTTCCGTTTCCGCGGGATCGGGGGAAGCGACGGAATCCGCGCTGCCCGAACTGCGCTGGCTGGTAACGCTGTACTGCGACTTCGGCATGCGCCACGACGAAGCCGCCGACGTGGACGACGACTTCATCGACCTGCTCCGGAGCATCGTCCAGCAGCGCGGCGGCACCGTGGTCGCGGTTGCCGGCCGGGGCGTGCTCGCCGCCTTCGGCCTCGGCCACGGCGTGGAACGTTCGACCGAGCGCGCGCTGCTCGCCGCGTGCGACCTGCGCCGGGCCCTGGCGGAAAGCTTCCCGCTGCGGATGGGCCTGGGCGCCGGGAAAGTCCTGTTCCGGCCGACCCCGGGCGCCCCCAGTCTGGTCGGCGAGGTTCCCGACCTGGCAATGCGCATCGGCTGGGCCGCCGGCCCCGGCGAAATCTGGGCGAGCCAGAGCGTGATCAGGCAGGCGGCGACCGCGTTCGATTTCCGCCAGGTCGGCGTGCAACGCTTTCCCGGTATCGAAGGAGAACACGCGTTGTTCCAGCTGCTCGGCGCCGCCGCGCCGGACGGCGACGTCCAGCATCCGGGCGGCGCACGTCAGGATGCCCCGTTCACCGGCCGCCAGAACGAACTGGCCGGACTACAGGCCCTGTGGCGCGAAGCCTGCGCGGGACGCCCGCGGGTCGCCGTCGTGCGCGCGCCCGCCGGCCTCGGCAAAACCCGCCTGGTCGGCATGCTGGCGCGCTGGGTACGCACCACGGGCGGGACCCTGCACCGCGTGGCGTGCCAGCTTGAACTTCAGCACCAGCCGCTGGCGCCGGTGCTGGCCAGCCTCGACCCCCAACCCGAAAGCCCGCCGCACGGTGCGCCGTCCGCACGCCAGGAAAGAATCGCCCGGAACCTGCGGCAGCAATTCCCCGGCTTCCGAGAGGAGGCCACCGCCGCCCTGCTCTGCCTCGCCGACGGCGCGAGCGGCCCCGGCACCGAGGCGCCGGCCTCCAAGAGCGACGCCTTTGCGGCACTGATCGAGCTGATGGAAAGACAGCTCGCGAAAGCACCCACCCTGATCGTGGTGGACGACCTGCACTGGTCCGACCAGGCGACCCGGGAATTGCTCGCCCTGATCGCCAAGGGCCTGACGGCGCAGCGCGTACTGCTGGTCATCACCACCCGCCCCGACGTTCCCTGCGACTGCCCGCCGAGCCTGCGGCAGGATTACGAACTGCGCCCGCTGAGCAACGCGGAAACGCTGGAGATGATCGCGCTCGGCGACCCGGACGGCCTCATTCCGCCCGCCAGACGCCAATCCATCGCCGAGGCGAGCGGCGGCATTCCATTGTTCGTCGAGCGCCTGATCAGGTCCTGGCAGGACGGCGAGCACCACCTGCTGCCGATCACCGAACTGCTGCAGGGCGAACTCGACCGGCTGGGCGCGGCGAAGAACGTATTGCGCGCCGCCTCGGTCCTCGGCTGCACCTTCCGGCTGAACGATCTGGCCGCCCTGCTCCCGCCCGGCGACATCCCGTCCGCGCTGGCGCGCGCCGTCGCACAGCGCCTGATCGAAGCGAACGCCGACGGCAGCTTCGGCTTTTGCCACGACCTGATCCGGGAAACGGTATACAACGGCCTGCCCTACGCCCAACGGAAACGCCTGCACGAACGGACGGCACGCATGCTGCTCGAGCGGTCGGCGCATGCCGTCGAGGAAATCGCCCGCCATTTTTCCGCCGCCCAGTGTCGGCCGGAAGCCGCCGAATGGTGGAGCAAGGCGGGGACGGCGGCGATGGCCCGGGAGTTCGCCGCCGATGCGCAAGCCTGCTTCCAGAAGGCCTTCGACACGCTCGCCGCGCTCGGCGAGCGGGCCGACCCCGCATTCGTCCTGTCCACGCGCCTGCATCTGGGACGCGCCGCCCAGCTCGCCGAGGGCTTCGGCTCGGCGCTCGGACACCGCCTGTACAGCGAAGCGGTGGCGGAACTGGGCGCGGCCTCCGTCCAGAGAGCCGACGCCCATGAAAACCTGTTCGCCGCCCTCAGCGGGCAATACTGGGGCAGCAGTTCCCAGGGCGAACTGGACGGGATCGACACCGCCCGGCGCCTGGAAGCGATGGCGCGGACCGACGCGGAGCGGCTAATGGCCTGTGCGGCCCTGGGCAACTCGCTGTTCTGGAACGGCGGTCTGGTCGAAGCGGCAAGCTGGCAGGCGCGCGGCATCGCGCTCGCCGCCCGCATGCCGCCCGGCGAACGCATGCGCTACGGCCTGGACGACCCGGCGATCGTCTGCCGGGCCTTCCACGCCTGGAACCTCTGGTTCCTCGGCGACGAAGCGGCGGCCTGCGCAACGGTGCGCGAAGGCATTGCGCTGGCCCGCGAGGGCGGGCGGGCGCACGCCCTCTGTTTCATGCTGACCTTCGGCGTCACCGTCCATTGGCGGCGGCGCGCGGTGGATCAGGTGGTCGAACTGGCGAGCGAGGCGCTGGTCCTCGCGCAGCGGCACGGTTTTCCGCTGTGGGAAGGCGCGAACCAGCTCTTCCTGCTGTGGGCGCAGGCAAAGCGCGGCGCGCTGACCGACACGCGGCCGCTGTTCGCTGCGGCGGCGCTGATGCAACAGGCCTATCGGGGCGGCATCACCACCTTGCGCTGGATCGCGAGCGACGCCCTGATGGCGCAGGGCGAATGGGACGAGGCGGAAAAGCTGCTCGACCTCACCATCCGAGAAGCCGACCGGCACGAAGACCAGTACTGCCTGGCCGACCTGCTGTGGAGCAAGGGAAGCTGCCTGCACAGGCGCGGCGCGGACGAAGAAGCGGTCTCCCACCTTCTGCGCGCCGGCGAACTGGCGCAGGCACAGCAGGCGCTGGGGCTGCTCGCCGGGTTTACGAGCCGCGCCCCGCAACCCTGCGAGACGCCCCCGAAAGCCCGGGAAACACGGAAAACCCGGGTTGCCGAGCCGGTCAAGGGCGCATAGCCGGCGCTCCACCGGCCGTCCCCTCCATGGGGCGCCCCTCGCGACTGTTCGCAGCCCTGGCAGCGAACGCTACGCGCCGCCGCGTTGAGACGGCGATTCCGGAACGCCCCGCGCCACCCTCCGCTCAAGACAGCCGCAGGCGCGCCTCGCTGACAGTCCCCCTGCGCGCCGCCGGCTGACGACGCGCGCACCTCCGCCCGCCGTCTCTCCGTCACGACAGTTCCGCAAGCCGCAGCGCGCCCGCGCACCGGCGTGAGGACACGCGCCGGCGCAAACCCTGTTCGGCCCGGTTTTCACCGCTCCGAAACAAATGCCAAAAACATAGCACTCCCATCCTGAAGCCCTTGCCACATCGAGCTTTTGGGCTGGCTGCGCCACTCAAATCCCCCTACTGCTCTAACGGTCATATAACGGTCGCTCGTTAAAGTCGCGCCAATTTCAGGCTGACTGAAAGGCGCCGCGACGGCGGAACAACCATTCATCTCGATATTTTTTGCTTAGGAGTCGCACACATGAACATTTCCGCAATGAAACACCTCCGCGGCCGGCCGGCCCGCGGGCAAGGGGGTTTCACCATGGTCGAACTGGCCATCGTGCTGGTGATCGCCGGCATCATTCTGGTCGGCGCCCTGAAAGGCACCGACATGATCAACAAGGCCAAGATCGAGCGTACCGTCTCCGACATTCGCGGCATCCAGTCGATGATTTTCGAACACGAGAAGCGCACCGGCCGTCTGGCCGGCGATTGCAACTCCGACGGCATCATCGGCGTCACCCCGGCAACGCTGCAGGTCACGCGTCTCGCAGGCGCCGTCTGGGACGACAACATCGATCCGACGGCCGGAACAGGCCCCGCCTGTCTCACCACGACGAGCATCGAAACCGATCCCAACGTCGTCTGGAAGGATCTGCGCAAGGCCAACATCGTCGACCCCTCCCGCCTCAACCGCCTGATCACCAAGAACCAGACCAACAACTACTACGCCGTCGGCAACTGGCCTATCGGCACCAACAGCGTCCCGGCCAACGTCATCGTCATTTACGACGTCCCGCTGTGGATGGCCAAGGGTATCGACGTCGCCATCGACGGCGCATCTCCGGGCGCCAACGGCGGCGCGGTGGGACGCGTGCGCCTGCTGCATGACGGCGCCACGGCCACCCCCAACGGTGCCGTCTGGCCTACCGGCACGACCGACGCCAACGACGACCGGGTCGTCGCCATCTACTTCCAGTTCGACCGACTGGCCCCCTAAGGCGCACATCGAGGACCACCCGCCAGGGTGGTCCTTCGCCGGGGCGGCACACGCCGTGCGCCCCCGCGAAGGACCATCTCCCCCTTAGCCCGCAGTTGCCCCCGACACGAAACACGAGGAAACACGATGTTGAAACGCTTGTCCGGCACCGTTCTGGTGTCCGCCGGAGAACAAGGCGGCGAAGCGCCCGAAGCCCGCCGGGTGCGCTATGCCGTCATGAGCGGCCGCAAGGTCGAACGCCGCGGCGAATGCGCCATGAGCGAACTCCAGCGCCTGGGCGGCTGGGATCTGCGGGCCAGCTTCTTTTCGCGCGGCGCCTACTTCGAACGCACGCAGGCGCAGACCGAGAACAAGCGGCTGGCGAACGTCGTCGCCCGCCGCTTCATCGACGGCGAGATGCTGTTCAACGAAGCCTATCGCCTGCGCCTGACCACCCACCTCGCCGGCGAACACGACGTGACGCTCAAGCTGATGGCCGCCGCCGAGATCGACTGCCTGCGCCTGGAGGAAGGCCTGCCCCTGCCGACGCGCCCGGTCAGCCTGGCCGCCCTCGAAGAAGCGGCGATCGCCGCGCTGATCGCCAAGGCCACCCGCGAGCCGGTGCTGGCCCTGTTTGCGCGGGGCGAGCGCTTCGTTTCCTTCGTCGCGGAAAACGGCGAAGTGCGCCAGCGGCGCATGGAAAGCCTGCCCGCCGGCGATCTGGAAGCGGCCGCGGTCGCCGTGCAGCGCGCCGAGGTGATGGCCGCCGGCGGACTGGCCTCGGGCATGGGCGGACAGCCGGGCAAGGAGGTCGCGCTGCGCGCCTACCTCGGCGACCTGCGGCCGTTGGCCGCCCAGGGCGCTCAGGCGCGCGATTACTCGTCGCGCGAGGTCGAAAAGAAGATCGCCGCCCTGATCCAGGGCGGCGACGCGCTCGCCGAACCCGAACTCTACGGCCTCTCCTACGTGCGCCGCGCCTGGAATTTCCTCGAGGACGCCCAAACCCGCAAGGCCATCGCCTGGCACGTGGCCCTGCCGACAGCGGCAGTGCTGCTCGGCGGCACGCTGCTGTTCGGCCTGCTCTTCGCCCTCGAAGCGGTGCAGAACGCCGGCCGTGCCGGGCAGATCGAGCAGGAACGGCAGAAGGTGCTGGCCGAACGCGACGCGCTGGTGAAACGCGTGCCGAACCCCAGAGAACTGGAACGCTTCAAGGACTTCACGGAGCTGCTCAAGCGGCGCTCCGAGCAGGTACGGGCGGATCGCCTGCTGGCCTGGATTTCGCACGAACTGCCCGGCGGCATCGCCATTTCGTCGCTTCAACTCTACGCCCAGGGCGACGCCCCACCCGAGGCGAAACAACAAAGCGCCGGCGGCGAGAACAAGGGACTCGACATGCTCGCCCGCTTCATGAGCAGCCCGCCCAAGGAGAAACCGGCGCAGGAAACCAAGGTCGCGGCGGAGCCCGGGGTCTATACCCTCAGCCTGGAACTGACCCTCCCCGGCAGCTACGACATGGTCGAGCGGCAGGCGGCGGAAGTCATCCGCCGCCTCTCGCCGAAGCTCGGCTTCGTACGTGCCCACCTCGATTTCGACGCGGCCAGGAATCGCGCCCGCCTGATCTCCCAACTGACCGCCCGCGCCGAGGACTTCCGCTGATGAACAACCAATCGCTGGGCCAGATTCTCAAAGGCTTCGGCATCGTCGACGACGACGTGCTGGCCTACGCCCTCAAGATCGCCAAGACCTCCGGCAGCCGCCTGGGCGAAACCCTGCAGGCGCTGGGCTTCGTCACCGACCTGGAAATCGCGCAGGCGATCGCCCACCAGTCCAGGGCCGAATTCACCGACCTGAACGAAGCCTACGCGCCCGACGTGCTGCGTCTGGTGCCCTTCAACTTCGCCCAGAAGCACATGGTCCTGCCCCTCGCGCTGGACGGGGGCTACCTGACGCTGGCCACCGAGGACCCAGGCAATCCCACCCTGCCCGGCCTGCTCGGCCGCTTCGTCAGCCATCCGCTGCGCCTCGTGGTGGCGCCCAAGGGGCTGCTCATCAAGGAAATCCAGCGCCGCTACTTCCGCGCCGAGCACCCGCTCGACGAGGAAATCGAGCGCATGTCCCAATCGATCGCCGCCGGCCGCGACTTCGCCGCCGAGCGCCTCGTCGAGCTGCTGATCGCCAGCGCCATCGACGGCCACGCCTCGGACATGCACATCAGCCCGACGCCGCTGGCCAGCCTGGTTTCCCTACGCGTGGACGGCGTCCTGCTGCTGCGCTACTCGCTGCCGGCCACCGCCCACCAGCGCCTGGTTTCCGCCGTCAAGGTGCTGAGCGCCCTCGACATCGCCGACCAGAACCGCGCGCAGGACGGGCGCATGGCCTTCAATTATCTGGAGGGGCGCTACGACCTGCGCATTTCGACCATGCCCGGGGTCAACGGCGAAAACCTCGTCATCCGGGTGCTGGCGGGCAACCACGACATGTACTCGCTGGCCAGCATCGGCTTCAGCGAAACCCAGATCGCGCAGATCGACCGCCTCACCCAGCGCTCGCACGGCGCGATCCTGGTCACCGGCCCGACCGGCTCGGGCAAGACCACCACGCTCTACGCCATGCTGCGCCGGATCAACATGCTGCAACGCAACGTCCTGACCGTGGAAGACCCGGTTGAAATCCGCGTGCCGATGGCCCGGCAAATGGAAGTCAACGAGAAGGCCGGCGTCACCTTCGCCACCGCGATCCGCGCCTTCCTGCGGCAAGACCCGGACGTGATCCTGGTCGGCGAGATCCGCGACACCGACACCGCCCAGCTCACCCTGCGCGCCTCGCAGACCGGCCACCTGGTGCTGTCCACGGTGCACACCAACGACGCCGTCGGCGCCATCGTCCGCCTGCGCGACCTCGCCTGCCAGGACTTCGTGCTTTCGGCCTCGCTGAACGGCGTCGTCGCCCAGCGCCTGGTACGCCGGCTGTGCCCGCATTGCCGGCAGGCGAGCGCGCCGTCGGCCGCCGCGCGCCAGCGCCACGGCGAACTGCCCGAACAGGTGTTCGAACACGTCGGCTGCGAACGCTGCAACCGCACCGGCTACCTCGGGCGCTCCGCCATCGCCGAAATCATCGAGTTCGACGGCGAACTGCGCAGCATGATCGAACGCGGCGCGATGCCCACCGAAATCGAGACGCGGGCCCGCCAGCTGGGCGTCAAATCCCTGCTCGACGCCGGGCGCGCCCTGGTCGCGGCCGGCCTGACCGACCTCGCCGAACTCGAGCGGGTGATCTAAGCCATGCCCTTCATCGTCTATTCCTGCGTCACCGCCGACGGCGGCGTCGATTGGCGCAGCGGCAGCTACGACACGCTCGCCGCCCTCTACGACGAGCTGCGCAAGCGCGGCGAGCAAATCGACCGCTTCTACGAACTGCCGGAGGCCGTCGACCATCTCGTCTCCGCCATGCGCGGCAGGCTGCGCCCCGCCCAGGTCGTCGAATTCTGCAACTACCTCTCGCTCTACGTGCAGGGCGGTCTCGACCTGCAGACCGCCCTGGCCGACCTCGTGCAGGGGACGCGGGAAAGCTCGGTGAAATACACCGCCGAGCAGATCCGGCGCGACCTCCTGAACGGCGTCAGCCTGTCGCAGGCGATGGAGCGCTCGCGACAGTTCCCGGAAGTCGCCGTGAGCATGGCCAGCATCGGCGAAGCGAGCGGCAACCTGGCCCAGATGCTGGGCGATGCCGCCGCCTACATCGGGCGTATCGAGGAGATCAAGTCGGCGTCCCTGCGCGCCGTGATCTATCCCGCCTTCACCCTCGGCATGATGCTGCTCACGGGCCTGTTCTGGATGCTGATGGTGGTCCCCAAGCTCGCCAACGTTTACAAGAGCATGGACGTCGAGCTGCCGCTGGCCACCCGCACGCTGATCTCGATGAGCGATTTCGCCTCCAGCGGCTGGCCCTGGCTGATCGCGGCGGCCGCCCTCATCCCCGTCTCCTACTCCCTGGCCCGGCGCCAGCGCGACTTGCGCCAGGTCTTCGACCGCATCGCCTGGGGCGCGCCCATCTTCGGCAATGTCGTGCGCAACGCGCAGGAAGCCTTTTTCTTCCAGTATCTGGCGCTGGTCTACAAGGCCGGCGTGCCGATCACCGAGGCCATCAGCGGCCTGATCGGCACCACGCAGAACCGCCACTTCCGCTCGCGCATCCGCCGCATTCCCGAGCATCTGCGCATCGGCCTGAGCCTGCGCGAGGCCTTCCAGCGCTGCAACATCTTCTCGCCCCTGGACATCCGCATGGTGGCCATCGGCGAACAGACCGGCGCCCTCGATGCGCAGCTCGCCAAGCTGTCGACCATTTACATGCAGCGCGTGCAGGCCGCCGTCGAACTCCTGACGAAGGCCATCGAACCGCTGCTGATGCTGGTCATGGGGGTGTTTTTCGCGTTCTTCGTGGTGGCCATGCTCGGGCCGATCTACTCGCTTATCGCCAACATGATGTCTTCCATGGGAGGTCAATGATGAACCGCCGAACCCCCCGCCTTCCCGGCCGTGCCGGAGGCTTCACCATGCTGGAGCTGTCCCTGGTCCTGCTCGTCGTCGGCATCGCCGTCTCGATGCTGGTCCCCAGCGTCGCCAGCCTGCACCACAAGGCGATGGCCGACGACGACCGCAAAATCCTCGCCAATCTGAAGGAAGCGGTGATCGGACAGTTGCTCGCGACGGGCCGGCTGCCGGCCTGCCTGAACGCCGGCGGCGCCGTTTCCACCGGCAATTGCGACACGCCCCGTTCGCTGGGCGAACTGGGCATCCGCCTCACCGACAGCCGCAACAACGCAATCCGCTACGACGTGCGCAACGCGGCCGGCACCGACCTCACCACCTCGGACCCGAGCACCGTCTGCGCCGTGCTCGACGCCGCGATCGCCGCGCCGGGCGGCCTGCCGGCGACCTGCCACGGGACGCCGAACTACGATGCGCCCGGCACCTGGACCACCTACTGCGCGAGCACGGACAAAGTCGCTTTCGTCCTGCGCGGCACGGGGCTCACCCGCGACGGACAAGGCGGCGAAGTGGCCGTGAGCACGCTCAGCGCACCGGGCAACCGCAACATCGGCGGCGACCGGGTCTTCGAAAACGCCGCCCGGCGCCACAGCGAGACGTGGCGCTACGACGACCTGCTCGAAGCGGTGACCTTTCAGCAACTGCGCTTCGCCGTCAACAAGCTCTGCCCGTAACGAGGAACCGTTCATGCCACTCACCAAAAAGACCTTCCTGCTCCTGGCGATCAGCAGCGCCTTTCTCGCCCTGGCGACCCTGTTGCATCAGGTCGAAACGGCCCGCAGCCGGGCCTTGGAAGAGCAGAAGCGCGAGCTTGCCGGCGCTGCCCAGCAACTGACGCAGCTCACCCGCGACATCGGCCGCTACGAGGCGGCCCGCGGCCAGCTCGGACAGAGCGGCGGCGCCATCGCCCGCCATGAAAAAGTCTCGCTCAGTTCCAGCTTCTCGCCGGCCGAACTGCCCCGCCTCAACGATCTGCTGACCCACGCCTACGAGACCGACGGCTTCCTGCTGCTGCGGAACTTCTCGCTCCAGTGGACGGAGAACGACGGCGGCGCCACGGCGCCGTCGCAGGCCACGCTCTCGCTCAATCTGACCGGCGAGAAGGTATTCACCCGGTAAAGCCGCGCCTCCAGGAAAACACGCCATGAAATCCTTCATCTCCTTCCTTGCCATTCCCGCCGTCGTCGGCGGCGCGCTCACCCTGTCGCCCTGGCTGACCGGCATGATCGTGCCGCCCAGCGAGCCGATCAACATCCAGCAGCTGACGCTCCCGCCCGGCGCCCGCGACCTGAATGCCCAGGGCGACACCGGGGCGCGGGAAACGCTGCGCCTGAATGCGCTGATGCCGGCCTTCATGATCGACGGCATCGCCCCGCCGCCGTCGTCGCCCGTGCAGCGTTCGGCGGCCGACCGCTACCGCCTGGCATCGGTGCTGCTGTCCGAGGAAAAAAGCTCGGCGGTGATCAACGGCCGCGTGCTGTTCGAAGGCAACCGGCTCGACGAATTCCGCATCCGCAAGATCGGCAGGGACCGGGTCACCTTGAAAGGCCCCAAGGGCAACGAAACGGTGCTGCTGGACAACCTCGCCGATACCGCCCTGTTCCGGGTCACCAAGGCCGAGCAGAACAAGCTCAGCTTCGCCATGCGTCCGCTCCGTCCCGCGCACGGCGCTCCGGCACAACCCGCCCTCCCCGTCGAGGAACTGGAACGCCAGTTCCGCCACCTGCTGGAAAACTTTAGCCATTGAACCGAGGCAGAAACGTCATGAACCGCTTTTTCGCGCTGAACCTTATCGCCCTCAGCCTGGCCGGCTGCGCCGTATCGCCGCAGTTGCCCAACGTCCCCCCCGCGCTCTCCCAGGAAAGCCTGACCCAGGGCAAGATGCCGCCCCCCGAAGACCGGGAGGCCAAGGCGCGCCTCGATCTGCGCGACCGTCTGCCGCAGGCGGCGGAAGAAACGCCCGTCACCACCCGCAAGTTCTTCACCTTCCGCGCCCGCAATCTGCCGGTGGACCAGGCGATGGCCCAGTTCGCCCAGACCTACGGCCTGAACGTGGCGGTGGACAACGACGTCAAGGCCACCCTGAGCGCCGACTTCCGCAACCTCTCCCTCGACAAGGCCCTGGAAGTCATGCTCGAAGCCAACGGCATGTCGTGGGAATGGCACGAAGGCCTGCTGCGCGTCACCCGCCAGCGGACCAAGACCTTCACCATCGACTACCTGCGTCTGGTGCGTTCGGGCATCGCATCCAGCACCACCAGCACCTCGTCCAGCGGCGGAACGAGTTCCGACGCGACGCGGGTCGGCGTGTCGCGCACCGATAACATCAATTTCTGGGACGAACTGGAAAAGCAGCTCGACGAAATCCTCACCAAGGGCCGCGACGATTACAGCGCCGACGAGCAACAGCCCCAGGAAACCACGACCAAGACGGACCGCGTCACCAACACCACCACGACGGCCACCCAGGCCGTGCGCGAGAAGGTCGGCCGCCTGGTCATCAACCGCCTCGCCGGAACGGTGATGGCGACCACCTCAGCGACGCGCATGCGGGCCATCGAGAACTACCTGGAGTCCTTGCGGCAGGCCGTGCTGCGCCAGGTCTACATCGACGTCAAGATCATCGAAGTGGACCTGACGGGCGATGCGGCCCTCGGCGTGGACTGGAGCAAGATCGACATGGGCGCGCTGGTGCTGGGCACCTCCACCGCCTTCACGACCACGGCCGCGGGAACGGGCGTGACGTCCAGCATCCGGGCGAACTACAACAAGGATTTCCCGAAGACCCATCTGGTCAACAGCGTGTCGGCAGTGGTCACCGCGCTGCAAAAGCAGGGCAATGTGCGCGTCGTCTCGCAGCCGCGCATCCGCACCCTGAACAACCAGCCGGCCATCGTCAAGGCCGGCACCGAGCGGACCTTCTTCACCACGCAGACGACGGTGACGACGACCAACGGAGCGGCCATCACCAACACCACCAACACGCCGACCACCGTCACCGAGGGCGTCGTGCTCAGCGTGACGCCGCAGATTTCCTCCGACAACCGCATCGCTCTCGACGTGTCGCCGGTGGTCACCCGCATCTCCGGCGTCGACACCTCGCCCGACGGAAATTCCAACGCGCCCCGGATGGACGTGAAGCAGACCTCGACCATGGTCCGCGTCGGCGACGGGGAGACGGTCGTCATCGGCGGCATGATCCAGGAGTCCGATGAGGATACCAACCGGAGCGTTCCCGGCCTCGGCTCGACGCCGGTCATCGGCGCCCTGTTCGGCACGACCTACCGGGCGAAGGGACGGCGCGAGCTGGTCATCATCCTGACGCCTTATATCGTCCGCTGAAGCACACGACCGGCCTGGGGAAATTCGTATGAATGACTCGCTCGACCTGGATCGCGTCTACCAGGCGCTGGGATTCCGCTGCGCGCCGTTTCGCATCACGCCGGACACCAGCTTCTTTTTCCCCCACGGCCAGTATCTGGCGGCCCTCGGGCATCTGCGCTACGGCGTGATGAGCGGCGGCGTGACGCTGCTCACCGGCGAGGTCGGCCTGGGCAAGACGCTGCTCTGCCGCTGCTTCATGCGCCAGATGTCCACGCAGAACGTGCGCACGGCCTATGTCTTCAACCCGCAGCAGGGCTATGCCGACCTGCTGGCCGCGCTCTACCGCGACCTGACCGGCCACAGCGCCCCGGCCGACACGCCCGAGGGCGCCCTGCACGATCTCCTCTACCGGACGCTGATCGACTTCGCGCAGCAGCGGACGCGGGTCGCGCTGATCGTCGACGAAGCGCACGCCCTCTCGCCGGAATTGCTGGAGGGGCTGCGCCTGATTTCCAACCTCGAAACCGAGGAAAACAAGCTGATCTCGCTGATGCTCTTTGGCCAGAACGAGCTGGAGGACACCCTCGCCCTGCCGTCGATGCGCGCGCTGCGGCAACGCATCAGCATCTGGCATCGCCTGCGCCCCTTCGGCTGGATGGAAACCGCGGAGTACGTCCAGCACCGCACCAACAACGCCCGCGTCACGGGGAATTTCCGCTTTTCCCACGCCGCCCTGCTGGCCGCCCGCCATTACAGCAAGGGCGTCCCCCGCCGCATCAACCAGATATGCGACCGGGCCGTACTGCTGGCCTTCGCCAGGGGCCACCACGAAGTCCGCCTGGCCATGCTGCGCGAAGCGGCCCACGAAGTGCTGGGCCTCGCGCCCATGCCCCACTGACATCCGCGTCTCATCAGGAATCCGTCATGAGCATCATCGAAGAAACCCTCAGCCGTCTCGGCCAGGATCAAGCCAAATCCGCCGACATCCCGCCGGCGGCATGGACCGTCGCCCCCGCGCCAACCATCCCGGAAACGGCCGACAATGCTCCGCCGCCAGCGCGCCCCGCGCCGCCGGAGCCTTTTCCGGCATTGACGGGCGCGCTGCCCGCAGCGCCCCGGCGACCGTCGCGCACCTTGCCCCGCCTGCTGGCATTCACGGCGTTGGGGGGGGCGGCCCTGTCGGCTGCGGCGTGGTACGGCCTGGAGCAGCTCGCGCCGCACGCCTCGCCGTCCGCCGTCGCAACGCAGGCCCCGCCGAGCACGCCCTCCGCGCCCTCCGCGCCCTCTGCAGCCAGCGCGGCCCCGCTCCCCGCGGCGGCACGCGAACTCCCGGCGGAACCGGCGGCGGCACCCCCCGTCCCTCCGTCCACGCCGCACCCCGCGCACGCCACCGCCCCGCTTGCCGACGCCGCACCGGCTCCGAGCCAGGGCGCCGACGCCCTGCGTACCGCCCAAACGCTCGCCGTTCCGCCCTGGCTGGGCGAAGGCCGCCGCCGGCTCGCAGCTGGCGATACGAACGGCGCCCTCGGCGCCTGGAGCGCGGGCTTCGCGACCCTCGCGCCGCAACAGCGCGTCGTCGCCGTCGCCGCTTTCCACGATCTGAACACGGCGCTCGCCGCGCTGAAAAAGCTCGCCGAATTCGACGGCGCCTTCCTCGCTCCGGGCAGCTTCGCCGGCGCCAAGGCCTGGCGCCTGCTGCTTCTCGCGGACCCCGAACGGCGCCACGACGACCTCGCCCGCGCCATCGCGCTGAGCGGCGTCAAGGGCGGCGCCGTCACCACCGCGGCGAGCGTCGCTCCGATCGCTCCGCCGGACCTCCCGGCACCTTCCACGGCACCGTCGGCGCCTCCTTCGAAGCTTTCAGCTGCGCATCCGGCGTCGCATGCGCCCCTCGCCGCCGCGCCTCGCGAAGCCACCCCGCAACCGGCGCGCGAACTCCCCGGCGCGCCGCCAGGCGCGAGGGAAAGCAAGGCCGCCGCGCCGGCCGCCCAAGCCTTCCGAGGCAACGGCGCCGAAGAAGCGGCGGCGAAAAAGACTGCGGCCGCACCGGCGCTGCCGCCCGACTATGTATTCGACAGCCAGGCCGAACGCGTCGTCCAGGCCCTCAACCGTGGCCTCTACCGCGAGGCGGAAGAGCTGGCGCAGGCGCTGCTCGCTCGCGACCGGAATCGCAGCGAACCGTGGCTGTGGATGGGCAAGGTCGAACTCGGCAAGGGCAGCCCGGAGGAAGCGGAACGCTATCTGGCGCAAGCCACCGAAATCGCCCCGGGCCAGGCCGAGGCATGGACGCTGCGCGGCATCGCGGCGCAGGAACACGGCGATCATCCCCGCGCTCTGACGCTCCTCGCCGAAGCCCTGCGCCTCGCGCCCGATCAGGCCGACGCCCATTTCAACATCGGCTATTCGCAAGAGGCCCTGGGCCGGCACGCCGAGGCCGCCGCTGCCTGGCGCCGCTTCCTGGAACTGGCGAAAGGCAAGAGCCGCTTTGCGAAGCAGCGCGCCTATGTCGAGCAGCGGCTGACCGCCAGCCGCTAAGGCCCCCGTCATGCAACGAAAGACCGCCCGGCAACGATGGCGGCGGGGTCTGCTGCCCGTCGCTCTGTACGCCCTCCTCGCCCTTCCCGCCCTGATCGCTCGCCCGGCCCTGGCCGCCGAGGCTGGCGACGAAAGCTGCATCGGCGACGCGGCCAGGCGTTTCCGCATTCCCGCATCCCTGATCCGGGCGGTGATGGACGTGGAAGGCGGAAGCACGGGCCGGGTTTCGCACAACACCAACGGCAGCTACGACATCGGGCCGATGCAGATCAACTCGATCTGGCTGCCGGAAGTCGAGCGGCGCGGCGGCTCCCTGCAACTGCTGCTGCACCACGGCTGCGCCAACGTCCATTTCGGCGCCTGGCTGCTCGCCCGCGAACTGGGCGGCATCGACATCGCCCGCATCGACCGCGCCGGCTTCTGGCGCGCGGTCGGCAACTACCACTCGCGCACGCCGGAGCGCAACGCCGGCTACGCCGAGAAGGTCTGGCAGGCCTGGCGACGCCGCATGCTCGCCGGCCCCCCCGACAGCAAGACATCCCCCTCCCCACGATACGCGACCACCGCACAAAGATAGGAGCCAGCAAGCGTGCCACCGCAATCCGAACACATCCATCTTCCCTCCGAGCACGGCAGAGGCAATCCGGCCCTCAGGCCGCTGGCCCTACTGCTGCTGGCCCTCGCCCCGCCATCCGTCCTGGCGGCGGGAAGCTTCGGCGGTCTGGGGCTCCCATGGGGCGCAATGGCGAGCCTGGCGACCGGAATTTCCGCCGACGGCTCGGTGGTGGTCGGATCGACCATCGACGACTCGTTCAATCTACGCGCCTTCCGCTGGAGCGGCGGGAGCATGAGCGAACTCCCGGGCTGGAGCGGCGCAACCCGCAACAAGGCAAATGCCGTTTCCGCGGACGGCGCGACGACGGTGGGCGCCACCCGCTCCGACGGCGTCGAGCGCGCAATGGTCTGGCGCAGCGGCGGCGCCTATCTGATCGACGCCCTGACCAGCAACGTCTACGCCAACCGCGCCTACGGCGTCTCCGGCGACGGGATGGTGGTCGTAGGCAGCAGCGACATCGCCGGCGGCGGCAAGCGCGCTTTCAGCTACGACCGCACGAGCAGCACCCTGCGCGACCTGGGCGTTCTCGGCGGAACGGGGAACAGCGAGGCCTATGGCATCTCCGCCGACGCCGGCACCATTGTCGGAAGCAGCAGTACCAGCGACCACGTCGACCACGCCTTCCGTTACGTCGTCGCCACCAACACCATGCACGACCTCGGCACCCTGGGCAGCAATCCGGCGGTCACCAACAGCCTCGCCCGCGCGGTCTCCGCCGACGGCAGCGTCATCGTCGGCTACAGCCAGACGGACAGCGGCGACGATCACGCCTTCCGCTGGAACGGCGGCGTCATGAGCGACCTCGGCGTCCTCGCTGGCGGCACCTACAGCCGTGCCAACGCCGTCTCCGGCAACGGCCTGGTGGTGGTCGGCGAGGCCGAGGATTCGAACGGTGACCGGCAAGCCTTCCGCTGGACACAGAGCGGTGGCATGAAAAGCGTCGCGCAGTGGCTGGCCGCGGCCAACGTGGCCCTGGCCGCCGGCTGGACGCTCACCAAGGCCACCGGCGCCAGCAGCGACGGCTCGGTGGTGGTCGGCGCGGGCGACAACCCAGCCGGCCGCGAGGAAGCCTGGATCGCCCGCGTCGGCGGGGCGGGCAACGGCCTGATGAGCGTTTCGGACTACGTGCCGACCCTGCAGAAAGCCGGCACGATGCCGCTCACCGGCGTCGATCTCGCGACCCTCGCCCTGTTCGGCGCCCATCACCGCCCGCTCATGGATTCGGGGCTGTCCCGGGGCACCTGCGCCTGGGCCACGGCTGACCTTGCGCGCAACGACGCCAACCGCTCCACCCAGGAAATCGCCGAAGTCGGCGCCTGCCGCGACCTCGCCGAAGGCCGTTGGCGCATCGGAGCCAGCGTCGGCACTTCCAGCGCAAAGCAGGATCTGGACTACGCGGGACAAGGCCGATTCAACGGCCAATATCTCTACGTGGAGGCCGACTACGCACCGGAAAGCCGCGCCTGGGTCGCCAGCGCCTCAGCTCTCTACGGTAACTGGAACGGCAGCGTGCGGCGCGGCTATCTCAACGCCGGGCGAACGGACAGCTCCAGCGGTGCGCCGAACGCCAACGCGCTGGCCCTGCGGGCGCGGATGGACTGGAAGGAACTGCTCCGGCTCGGTACCTTCGGCGTCTCGCCCTACGCCAGCTACACCCGCATCGAGAGCCGTCTCGACGCCTATACCGAAACCGGAGGCGGTTTTCCCGCCCGCTTCGATGCCCAGACCTGGCGCGCCGACGAAGTCCGCGTCGGTGCCATGGCGAAAATGCCCCTCTCCTACGCCACCGATCTGCGCCTCAACCTCGAAGCCGTCAACCGCCAGGATCGCTCCGGTCCCGGAGTATCGGGCCAGGTGCTCGGACTGTTCTCCTTCGCCTACGCCGGCGCAAGCATGAACAGTTCCTGGGGGCGACTCATGGCGGAAATCGACCATCGCCTGAGCGACAAATCGCTATTCACCTTCAGCGTCAACACCGCCAGTTCCGGACAGGACGCCACCTGGGGCATCAGCGCGGGCTACAGACTGGCCTTCTGAGAAGGAGAAAACGCGAATCCGGGCGTCAGCCGGGCAGATCCGGTCGACGCCCGGCTGTCGCAACCGAGCGGTCCGGTTGGACGAAGAGACTGAACCTGCGGGATAGCAATCGTCGAAGAATCGACGACGACCAAGGAAAAATAAAAACGCCTGTTTTTGCAGCCGGTGGATCAGGCTGAAAAAACAGGCGTTTTCAATTTTTCAATTCTTGGCGGAGTGGACGGGACTCGAACCCGCGACCCCCGGCGTGACAGGCCGGTATTCTAACCAACTGAACTACCACTCCCCTGTACAACCGTTTTGTTCTTCTTTGGTGGGTGCTGACGGGATCGAACCGCCGACATCCAGCTTGTAAGGCTAGCGCTCTACCGACTGAGCTAAGCACCCGTGCCGTGTTGGCTGAAGCGCAAAGGCGGCTAGTTTACCGCATCCTTCAGGCCTTTACCAGCCCGGAACTTCGGCACCTTGGCGGCCTTGATTTTGATCGCCGCGCCGGTGCGCGGATTGCGCCCGCTGCGCGCGGCGCGCTTGCCGACGTGAAATGTTCCGAAACCCACCAGCGTCACCGAGCCTCCCTTTTTCAGCGAAGACTTGACGGACCCGATCATGGCATCGAGCGCACGGCCTGCGGCCGCTTTCGAGATGTCGGCCGACTTGGCGATTTGATCAATCAGTTCAGATTTGTTCACGTTGCCCCCTTCGTCGAAGATGGAAGAGCAGGACACCCTGCCCGCGTTTTATAACAAGGCGAAAATCCTTGTGTCAAGCGGATTCCAGGGGATTGCGAAGGGATTTGAAGCAGGCACGAAGCATGCCGGAAGACGCGCTTCCGGCATGCTTTTTCAAGGTCTCAATGCGTGACGACGGTCTGCGCCGCGGCGTTGTCGGCGCCGGCTGCGACGGCCGGAGCGGCCGCCTCTTCCGCAAGCGGTTCCGGCATGCGCTCGAGCGCATGCTCGAGAACCTGATCGATCCATTTGACCGGAACGATTTCGAGCTTGTTTTTGATGTTGTCCGGAATCTCGGTCAGATCCTTGACGTTCTCCTGCGGAATCAGCGCCTTGCGCAAGCCGCCGCGTACCGCTGCCAGCAGCTTCTCCTTGAGGCCGCCGATCGGCAGCACTTCGCCGCGCAGCGTGATCTCGCCGGTCATCGCCACGTCGCAACGCACCGGGATGCCGGTCAGGACCGAAACCAGCGCCGTGCAGATGGCGATGCCGGCGGACGGACCGTCCTTCGGAATGGCGCCTTCCGGCAAGTGGATGTGCACGTCGCTCTTCTGGTAGAAGTCGTCGTTGATCCCCAGCGAGCGGGCGCGCTTGCGCACGACCGAGAGGGCGGCCTGGATCGACTCCTGCATCACTTCGCCGAGCTGGCCGGTGCGGATGATGTTGCCCTTGCCCGGCAGAATCACCGATTCGATCGTCAGCAACTCGCCGCCGACCTCGGTCCATGCCAGACCGGTCACCTGTCCGACCTGATTCTCGCGCTCGGCCATGCCGAAGCTGTAGCGCCGCACGCCGAGGAACTTGTCGAGGTTGCGCGCCGTTACCGCCAGCTTGGCGTCCTTCTTCTTGAGCAGCAGCGTCTTCACCACCTTGCGGCAGATCTTCGAAATATCGCGTTCGAGGGCGCGCACGCCGGCTTCGCGCGTGTAGTAGCGCACGATGTCGCGCAGGGCGCTCTCGGCCACGGTCAGTTCCGTGCTTTTCAGCCCGTTGTTCTTCATCTGCTTGGGCAGCAGGTAGCGCTGAGCGATGCTGACCTTCTCGTCCTCGGTGTAACCGGAGAGGCGGATCACTTCCATGCGGTCGAGCAGCGGCGCCGGAATGTTCAGCGTGTTCGCGGTCGCCACGAACATCACTTCCGAGAGGTCGTACTCGACTTCGACGTAGTGGTCGACGAAGGACGAGTTCTGCTCGGGATCGAGCACCTCGAGCAGCGCCGAGCTCGGGTCGCCGCGGAAGTCCTGACCCATCTTGTCGACTTCGTCGAGCAGGAAGAGCGGGTTCTTGACCGCGACCTTGGTCATGTTCTGCAGGATCTTGCCCGGCATCGACCCGATGTAGGTGCGCCGGTGGCCGCGAATCTCGGCCTCGTCGCGCACGCCGCCCAGGCTCATGCGCACGAACTTGCGGCCCGTGGCATGGGCGATCGACTGGCCGAGCGAGGTCTTGCCGACGCCGGGAGGCCCGACCAGGCAGAGGATGGGCGCCTTCAGCTTATCGACGCGTTGCTGCACGGCAAGATATTCGAGGATGCGTTCCTTGACCTTCTCGAGGCCCCAGTGATCCTTGTCGAGCACCTTCTCGGCCTCGGCGAGATCCTTGCTGATGCGCGTCTTCTTGCGCCACGGCAGGCCGATCAGCGTTTCGATGAAGTTGCGCACGACCGTGGCCTCGGCCGACATCGGCGACATCAGCTTGAGTTTTTTCAGTTCCGACTGCGCCTTGGCGACGGCTTCCTTGGTCATTCCGGAGGCCTTGATCTTCTTCTCGATATCCTCGAGATCGGCCCCCTCCTCGCCTTCGCCGAGTTCCTTCTGGATCGCCTTGACCTGCTCGTTCAGGTAGTACTCGCGCTGACTCTTCTCCATCTGGCGCTTGACGCGGCCGCGGATGCGCTTTTCGACCTGCAGGATGTCGATCTCGGTTTCAAGCTGCGAAAGCAGACGCTCGATACGCGCGCGAATCTCGAACATCTCGAGGATTTCCTGCTTCTGCTCGAGCTTGAGCGGCAGATGCGCAGCGATCGTGTCGGCCAGGCGGCCGGCCTCTTCGATGCCGGCGATCGAGGTCAGGATTTCCGGCGGAATCTTCTTGTTCAGCTTGACGTACTGGTCGAACTGCGCGATCACGGCGCGGCGCAAAGCCTCGACTTCATGATCGACGCCGTCGTCGGCAGCGACCGCGCGCGCCTTGGCGACGAACATCGACTCCTGCGCCTCGACCGACTCGACGTGCGCGCGTTGCGTTCCTTCGACCAGCACCTTCACGGTGCCATCGGGCAGTTTCAGCATCTGCAGGATGTTGGCGATGCAGCCGATATCGTAGAGGTCCTCGGCTTCCGGCTCGTCCTTGGCAGCCGACTTCTGGGCCACCAGCAGAATGCCCTTGCCGGCCTCCATGGCGATTTCAAGTGCCTTGATCGACTTCGGGCGTCCGACGAAAAGCGGGATCACCATGTGCGGGAAAACCACGACGTCGCGCAGCGGCAGCAGAGGCAACTCGACCGACTCGACAGACTGGTTGGGGTTCATAGACATCGATTGTGCCCTATAGGTAAGCGTCCATGTCCCTAGATGGGGACATGGACGGATATTTCAAGCCGCGGGGCGCGGCGGGATATCGTAGAGCGCGTAGAGCGGTTCAGTTGGAGCCGGAAACTTTCGGCTGATCGGCGTAGATCAGGATCGGCTGGGCGTCGCCGCTGATCATGTTCTCGTCGATAACGACTTTTGAGACATTCTCCATCCCCGGAAGTTCGTACATCGTATCGAGCAGAACCGATTCGAGGATCGAGCGCAGGCCGCGCGCGCCGGTCTTGCGTTCGAGCGCCCGCTTGGCGATGGCGGTCAGCGCGGCCGGGCGGATTTCCAGCTCGACGCCCTCCATCGAGAAGAGCTTCTGGTATTGCTTGACCAGCGCGTTCTTTGGCTCGATCAGAATCTCCACCAGCGCGTTGGCCGACAGTTCCTCGAGCGTGGCGACGACCGGTAGGCGGCCGATCAGTTCGGGGATCAGGCCGAACTTGATCAGATCCTCCGGTTCGACGGAGCGCAGCACTTCGCCGACCGCCTTCTTGTCTTCCTTGCTCTTCACTTCGGCGCCGAAACCGATGCCGCCGCGCTCGGAGCGATTGCGGATGACCTTCTCGAGACCGTCGAAAGCGCCGCCGCAAACGAACAGGATGTTGGTCGTATCGACCTGCACGAAATCCTGGTTCGGGTGCTTGCGCCCGCCCTGCGGCGGCACCGAGGCGACCGTCCCCTCGATCAGCTTGAGCAACGCCTGCTGCACGCCTTCGCCGGACACGTCGCGGGTGATCGACGGGTTGTCCGACTTGCGCGAGATCTTGTCGATTTCGTCGATATAGACGATACCCTGCTGCGCCTTCTCGACCTCGTAGTCGCACTTCTGCAGCAGTTTCTGGATGATGTTCTCGACGTCCTCGCCGACGTAACCGGCTTCGGTCAGCGTCGTCGCATCGGCCATCACGAAGGGCACGTTGAGCAGGCGCGCCAAAGTCTGCGCGAGCAGCGTCTTGCCCGAGCCGGTCGGCCCGATCAGCAGGATGTTGCTCTTCGCCAGTTCGACTTCGCCGCTGCCCTTGCCGTGGTGGCGCAGACGCTTGTAGTGGTTATAAACCGCCACCGAGAGGATGCGCTTGGCCGGATCCTGTCCGATCACGTACTGATCGAGGATGGCGCAAATCTCCTTCGGGGTCGGCAGATCGCTCTTGACGCCCTTGGCTTCGGTATCGCCGGCGATTTCATCGCGCACGATGTCGTTGCACAGTTCGATGCACTCGTCGCAGATGAACACCGACGGGCCGGCGATGAGCTTCTTGACCTCATGCTGGCTCTTGCCGCAAAACGAGCAATAGAGCAGCTTTTCACTGCTGGCTTTCTTTTCCGACATTTCCGCCTACCTCATTCCTTGTTGCTGCTGGATCAACGTCGCAGGCAGAACGGCGCTCAGGCCGACTGGGGGCGACTCTCCAGCACCTTGTCGATCAGTCCGTATTCTGCCGCTTCCTGGGCAGAAAGGAAATTATCGCGATCGGTGTCGCGCTCGATGCGCTCGATCGGCTGACCGCTGTGTTTCGCCATGATTTCGTTGAGCTTGGCGCGCAACGAAAGGATTTCCTTGGCGTGAATGGCGATATCCGAGGCCTGGCCCTGGAAGCCGCCCATCGGCTGGTGAATCATGACACGGGAATTGGGCAGCGCAAAACGCTTGCCCTTGGTGCCGGCGTTGAGCAGGAAGGCGCCCATCGAGCAAGCCTGCCCCATGCACAGGGTCGACACGTCCGGCTTGATGAACTGCATGGTGTCGTAGATCGACATCCCGGCCGTCACCGAACCGCCCGGCGAATTGATGTAGAAGGAAATATCCTTGTCCGGATTCTCGGCCTCGAGGAAGAGGAGCTGCGCCACCACCAGATTGGCGGTGACGTCATTGACCGGGCCGACCAGGAACACGATGCGCTCCTTGAGCAGGCGCGAATAGATGTCGTAAGCGCGCTCGCCGCGACCGCTCTGCTCGATCACCATCGGGACCATGCCCAGGGCCTGCGGGTCCCAGTTGCTGCCGTATTCGAAACGATCGGTGTTCATGTCAGCTCCTCTGTTTCCGGGGTTCGGATCGCTCAGGACTTTTGGCCCATCAATTCGTCGAAGGCGACTGCCTTGTCGACGACCTTGGCACTGGCCAGCGCCCATGCAACCACGTTGTCTTCGATGGCCACGCCTTCGATTTCGGCGAGGCGTTGCGGCTGGGCATAGTACCAGCGCACGACCTCTTCCGGATGCTCGTAGCTCTGCGCGGCTTCCTCGACGATGTTCTTGACCTGATCGGACTTGGCGTGCAGATCGTTGACCTTGACCACTTCGGCCAGGATCAGGCCCAGGCTGACGCGGCGCTTGGCCTGGTCGGCGAACCACTCGGGCTGCATCGGGAAGTCCTTGCTCTTCATGCCGCGCTGCTCCATATCCTGGCGCGCAGCCTGCATCAGGCGCTGGATTTCCAGTTCGACCAGCGCGTTCGGCACGTCGATCGGCGTAGCCTTGAGCAGGGCGTCCATGACCTGCTCCTTGACGCGCGACTGCAGACGCTTCTTCACTTCGCGCTTCAGGTTGCCTTCGATCTCGCTACGCATCTTGGCGATGTCGCCGTCCTCGACGCCGAGGGCCTTGGCGAAATCGGCATCGACCTCGGGCAGACGCGGCTCATTGACTTCCTTGACGGTGATTTCGAAGGTCACGGTCTGGCCGGCGAGATCCTTGGAGAAATAGTCTTCCGGGAAAGTCATGTCGAACGATTTCGCTTCGCCGGCCTTGCTGCCGATCACGGCGTTCTCGAAATCGGCCAGCATCGAGCCTTCGCCGAGCACGAAGGGATAGTCGGTGGCCTGACCGCCCTGGAAGGGCTCGCCGTCCTTCTTGCCGAGGAAGTCGATCACCACGCGGTCGCCGCTGGCCGCGGCGCGGTCGATGGCTTCGTACTTGACGCGCTGCTTGCGCAGAATGTCGATGGTGCTGTCGACTTCGGCGGCACCGACTTCGAGCACCGGACGCTCGACCTCGACGGCCGACAGATCGCCCAGCGTAATTTCGGGATAAACCTCGAAAACCGCCGCGAACTCGAGGTGCGTCGTGCTTTCGGTCGTTTTCGGTTCGATGCGCGGGTAACCGGCGACGCGCAGCTTGCTCGTCGTCACGGCTTCGCCGAAAGCGCGGTCGAGCGCTTCGTTCAGCGCTTCGTGGCGTGCCTGATCGCCGTACTGCTGCTTGACGATACCGGCCGGCACCTTGCCCGGACGGAAGCCCGCCATCTTGATGTTCTTGCCCATGCGCTTCAGGCGCTGGTCGACGTCCTTGTCGAGATCGGCAATCGCCACGGTGAGATCCAGGCGACGCTCGAGCGCGTTGACGGCTTGTTCGTTGGTGTTTGCGGCGTTCGTTTCCATTGAAGATCCCATTGAAATTCCGTTTTATACGGGGGCAAATAGTCGAGTAGTCGATTAGACCGTGGTGCGAGAGACAGGAATCGAACCTGCACACCTTGCGGCGCTGGAACCTAAATCCAGTGCGTCTACCAATTCCGCCACTCTCGCGCTGAATCTGCCATTTTAACCGAGATAACCCTATACTGTCAGCCGCCGGAACGCTTTAGCGCTGGCCTGCCCTGCCACCCTCCGCTCCGACGTTCGCAATGTCCGTAGATCACTACGAAAATTTCCCCGTCGCATCGCTGCTCCTGCCCTCGAATTTGCGCAAACCGGTGGAAGCCATCTACCGCTTCGCACGCGGCGCCGACGACATCGCCGACGAGGGTGACGCGCCCCCCGCCGAGCGCCTGCAAGGCCTCGCCGCCTACGCCGGGGAACTCGACCGGATCGAACGCGGCGACGCACCCTCGCCCGCTTTCGTTCCGCTGGCGCGGACCATCGCCGAATGGCGCCTGCCGATCCAGTTGTTCCGCGACCTGCTCGACGCCTTCGCGCAGGACGTCGTCACGACGCGCTACGACGACTACGCAACCCTGCTCGACTACTGCCGGCGCTCGGCCAACCCGGTCGGCCGCCTGATGCTGCACCTCGCCGACCGCGCCAGCGCGGAAAATCTGCGCCGCTCGGACTGCATCTGCACGGCCTTGCAGCTGATCAACTTCTGGCAGGACGTCGCCATCGACTGGCAGAAGGAACGCGTCTACTTACCGCAAAGCGACCTTGTCCGCTTCGGCATTGCCGAGACGCAGATCGCCGAACGCCGCTGGAGCGCCGAATGGGCCGCGCTGCTCGATTTCCAGATTGAGCGGACGCGCGCGCTGATGCTCGACGGCGCGCCGCTGGTGCATCAGCTGCCCGGCCGCCTGGGCTGGGAGATCCGCCTGACCGTGCAGGGCGGCCTGCGCATCCTCGAAAGGATCGGCCGCGTGCGCGGCGACATCTTCCGCCACCGCCCGCAGCTCGGCGCGCTGGACTGGGTGCGCATGGGCGGCCGCGCCCTCGCCATGCGAAACACACAAAAACGCAATTCGTGAGACAAAGAATGAGCCCCGAAGAATACTGCCAGCAGAAAGCCGCCCAGAGCGGCTCCAGCTTCTACTACAGCTTCCTTTTCCTGCCGCCCAACCGGCGGCGCGCCATCACCGCGCTCTACGCATTCTGCCGCGAAGTGGACGACGTCGTCGACGAGTGCCACGACCCGCAGATCGCCACCACCAAGCTCGTCTGGTGGCGCCAGGAAGTCGCGCGCCTCTACGCCGGCACGCCCGAGCACCCGGTCACCCGCGCGCTGCTGCTGACGCTCGCCGAATTCAACCTGCCGCAGGAGCAGTTGCTCGAGATCATCGACGGCATGGAGATGGACCTGCGCCAGTCGCGCTACCTCGACTTCAAGGCGCTCTCGCTCTACTGTTACCGCGTCGCCAGCATCGTCGGCCTGCTCGCCGCCGAAATTTTCGGCTACGAAGACCGCCGCACGCAGAAATACGCGCACGACCTCGGCATGGCCTTCCAGCTCACCAACATCATCCGCGACGTCGGCGAAGACGCGCGCATGGGCCGCATCTACCTGCCGATCGACGAACTGCAGCGTTTCGGCGTACCCGCCGCCGACATCCTCAACGCGCGCTACTCGGACAATTTCCGCCAGCTCATGGAGTTCCAGATCGAGCGCGCGGAGCAGTACTACCGGCAGGCCATGGACGAACTGCCGCCGGCCGACCGCAAGGCGCAGCGCCCGGGCCTCGTGATGGCCGCGATCTACCGCACCCTGCTCGACGAAATCAAGCGCGACGGCTGCCAGGTGCTCACCCAGCGCACCTCGCTGACGCCGCTGCGCAAGCTGTGGATCGCCTGGCGCACGTGGATGAAGGGGTGAAGCAGGCGATGCAGCCGCACCTGCGCGTGGCGGTGGTCGGCGCCGGTTGGGCCGGCCTCGCCGCCGGCGTCGAACTGGCCGCCGCCGGCGCCGCCGTGACGCTCTTCGAAGCCGCACGGCAGCCCGGCGGCCGCGCGCGCTCCGTCGCGGTACGCGAGTACGTACTCGACAACGGCCAGCACATCCTGATCGGCGCCTATCGCGACACCCTGCGTCTGATGCGCCTGGTCGGCGCCGACCCGGAACGCCTGCTCCGCCGCCTGCCGCTCGAACTCGCTTTCCCCGGCGCCCGCCCGCGCCCTTTCCGTCTCCGTCTGCCGCGCCTGCCGGCCCCGCTGCACCTGGCCGTCGGCCTGCTCGCCGCAAGCGGCGTGCCGCTCGCGGAAAAACTCGGCGCCGCGCGTTTTATGCGCCACCTGCAGACCTCCGACTACCGCCTGCCGGCCGATTGCACGGTGGGTGAACTGCTCGACCGCCATGCCCAGCACGGCGCCCTGCGCCGCCACATGTGGGAACCGCTCTGCCTGGCGGCGCTCAACACCGCCCCGCGCGACGCCTCGGCGCAGATCTTCGCCAACGTGCTGCGCGACAGCCTGGGCGGCGGCCGCGCCGATACCGACCTGCTGCTGCCGGCGGCCGATCTCGACCGCCTCTTTCCCCTGCCGGCCGTCGAATTCATCCGCCGCCACGGGGGCGAAATCCGCCTCTCGACACGGGTCGAACAAATCGATGACGATCTGAGCAACGACGGCCTGCGCATTGCCGACGAGACCTTCGATCGCATCGTCCTCGCCACCGCCCCGCAGCACGCGGCCGCGCTGCTCGCCGGACATCCGGCGACGGCGGCGCTCGGCGCGCAACTGGCGACCTACGCCTACGAACCGATCGGCACCGTGTATCTCGCCTATCCGCCGGAAACGAGCCTGCCCTTCCCGATGCTCGGACTCGACGCCGCCGACGGTAAGGGATTGGGACAATGGGTTTTCGACCGCGGCGCGCTGGGCGGCCCGCGCGGCGTCCTCGGCTTCGTCCTGAGCGCCCACGGCGCCTGGGACGAGCGCGACAGCGCAGCACTCGCCGCCGAACTGCACGTCGAACTGGAAGACGCGCTGCGGCGCAAGCTGCCGCCGCCGCTCTGGCAGCAGACCATCCGCGAGCGGCGTGCCACCTTCTCCTGCCGCCCCAGCCTGCCGCGCCCGGCGCCGCGCAGTCCGCGCGACGGGCTGTGGATCGCCGGCGACTACGCCTGCGCCGACTACCCGGCGACCATCGAAGGCGCCGTGCGCAGCGGCATCGCCGCCGCGCGCGGCATCCTTTCCGAAACGCCCTAACCCAGTTCCTGGGCTTCGCCGGATGGATCGACGAACACGATCCGCCCGTCGCACAGCACGAACTCCCCGGCATCGCAGGCGCGGCGCAGACGCAGCGATTTCTTCCCGAAAGCGACGTCAACCGCGCCTGACACCCCGACGCCGACCTTGATCTTCGCGCCCTGGATGAATGCGAGCTGCTTTTCCAGCTCGTCCTTTTCGGGCAGCAGTTGCGCCCAGCCCTGCACGGCCCGCTGCCAGGAAGCCTTGGCGCGCTCCAGCATGCCGCCCTTGTCGCCGGCCTTGGTCAGGTGCTGGACGAGCTTCTGCAGGCTGTCTTCCTCGCCCCGCAGCTTCTCGATGCGCTGCAGAATTTCCTGATACTGCGCTTCGAGCACCGGATTGACGCCGACCAGCACGCTCGTCACGCCGCCCGTGGCCAGCCCATAGACCGGAGCGCCGACCAGCATCATGGCGCGCGCCGAACCGCCGGCCAGCCGTCCGCGCTGCGGCGAATTGTTCCCGACGACGATGCTGTTGATCGCCTGCAGGTCGCACTGCAGCGCCATGTCGCCGATCGAGATCGTACTTCCGGCGTAGATTTGCGCGTTCTCCGCGAAGCGCGCCGAAACCGAACCGGCGGCGCGCACCTTGGCCTGTGCGATGACGCCGCCGCCGATCTGGATGTCGCCGCCGGCATCGAGATCGGCACCGTCGACGACGCCGCTGACGATGATGTCGCCGGTCGCATGCACCTTCATCCCGGGCGCGATCTCGCCCTCGACATGCACGGTCCCGTCGAAGGAAATGTTGCCGGAAGCGAGATTGACGTTGCCGAAGCGCACCACCTGCTCGACCGAAACGCCGTTGCCGCAACGCACCGGCTGACCATTGACCAGGGCGACCAGCAGGTTGGGCTCGCCCGGGTCGGCTGCCGCACCGATCAGTCCGTCGACGAAAGGCTCGGCGCGTCCCGGTTGCGCCGGAACGAGCTCGCCGCGCACATTGTGTCCATCGACGCCGCGCGTCGGCGGCACGCGCCGCATCAGCGCCTGCCCGGCCTCGACCACCGGAATCGCGCCAAGCTCGCGGAAATCGATCAGCCCGCTCTCGTTCATCCGGGGCACCCGGTCGCGCGTATCGTCGACCAGCAGTTCGAAACGCGCGTTTTCGCCATCCTCAGCCGGCAGGCCGCGCGCCGCGCAGAAACGGGTATCGGCGTTCGCCGCGCACGCCGCGCGCACGGCAGCCTCGTCGATGCCGTAGAGCAGGCCGGCCTCGCCGAGCGCCATGAACACGTTTTCAGACGCCACCGGCCGGCCGCCGCGCGCCGCCGCCAGCGTCACCCAGGCGTGCATCGCATCGTCGTCCACCGTCAGCTCGAAAGCGCCGTCACGGCGCTCGCCGACCTGCAGCTCGAAGCCGCTTTCCTGAGCGTTGCAGCGGATCAGCAAAGCGGTCAGCGCCGCGTCGTTCGGCAGACAGTCGCCGTAACCGGCCTCGACCAGCAATTCATGCAAGCGATCCGCTACGAGCGGCGGCCGCTCCGCCGCCGCTTCGACGCGCACGAGAACCTTGCCCGCATCCTCGAAAAAAACCAAACCCGGAAATCCAGACATTCCCCCCCCTTGTCTTTTGTCCGCGAAACGACGCCCGGACAGCCGGGGATCATTTCGCGCCGCACGCCGCGAGCCGGTCCGCTCTCCCGATGAGAATGACGGCCGGCCGTTCTTTTTCTGTAGTGTAACGCCCTGGCGCGGCAAGCGCCCGGAGCATCGAAGGAGACCCCGTCCTCAGGCGATCTCCTCGATCCGCCCGGCGTGCATGTGCAGCCGCCGCGCGCAGCGGGCCGCGATTTCGTCGTCGTGCGTGACGAGGATCAGCGTGGTGCCGCGCTCGGCGTTGATCGCAAACATCAGTTCGATGATCTGATGGCCGGTCGCCGCGTCGAGGTTGCCGGTCGGCTCGTCGGCCAGGACCAGCCGGGGATTGGGCGCGAAGGCGCGGGCCAGCGCGACGCGCTGCTGCTCGCCGCCGGACAGGTGCTTCGGATAGTGGCGCAGGCGATGCCCCAGGCCGACGCGCTGCAGCCAGTGCTCGGCGCGCGCGCGCGCATCGGGCATCGCAGCCAGTTCGAGCGGCAGCATCACGTTTTCCAGTGCGGTCAGCGACGGCAGCAGTTGGAAGGACTGGAAGACGAAACCGAGCAGGCGGCCGCGCAGCACGGCCCGCGCATCCTCGTCGAGTCCCGCGAGGTTCTCGCCGGCCAGCGTGACCGAGCCGCTGCTCGGCAGATCGAGTCCGGCCAACAGTCCGAGCAGGGTCGACTTGCCCGAGCCCGAGGCGCCGACCACCGCCACCGTCTCGCCTGCGGCCACCGCGAACGAAATCTCGTGCAGAATGGTCAACGCCTCGCCGCCGTTATCGACCTGCTTGAGCAGGCGGCTGACTTCGACCACGGCTTCCGCGGCGCCCCCCGACGCTTTTTCACCCACCGTCTCATTCACCCCATCCACCGCCTCGGCTGCGATTTCCGTCATGTTCCGCTTTCCGTATCGTGCGCTGTTGAGCGCATTGCTGTCGTGCCTGCTGCTCCTGCCGGCGTCGCCGGCGCTTGCCGCAAAAACCATCCTCGTCTTCGGCGACTCGCTCTCGGCCGGCTACGGCATCCGCCAGGACGCCGCCTGGCCGGCCCTGCTGGCGCGGCGGCTGCAGGAGAGGAAGCTCGATTATAGCGTCGTCAACGCGAGCATCTCGGGCGAAACCACGAGCGGCGGGCGCGCCCGCATCGACGCCCTGCTCGGCCGCCACGCACCGGCCGTCGTCATCGTCGCGCTGGGTAGCAACGACGGCCTGCGCGGCCTGCCGGTGGCGACCCTGCGCGAGAATCTCGAAGCCATCGCCGGCGCCGCGCAGAAGCGGCAGGCGCGCGTGCTGATCGTCGGGCAGCGCCTGCCGCCCAACTACGGCCCCTACGCCGCGACCTTCCACGCCGTCTTCGGCGAAGTCGCCCGCGCCCGGAAAACGGCTTTCGTCGACTTCCTGCTCGACGGCGTGGCGACGCAGCCCGGCCTGTTTCAATCCGACAACCTGCATCCGACGGCCGAAGCGCAAGTGCTGCTGCTCGACAATGTCTGGCGGGGACTGGCGCCGCTGCTAAAATAGCGGCCCATCGCACACACGGAAGCAACGCGGGATGAAACAAGGCAGCGCCAGCCTGGAAGAGATCGGCCACCCCGGAGCTTTCGACGAGATCATCGACGTCCGCTCGCCGGCCGAATTCGCCGAAGACCACATCCCCGGCGCGATCAACTGCCCGGTCCTCGACAACGACCAGCGCATCGAGGTCGGCACCCTCTACAAGCAGGCCTCGCCCTTCGAGGCCAAGAAGATCGGCGCCGCCTACGTCGCCGAGAATATCGCCCGCCATCTGCGCGAAAAATTCCTCGACCGCCCGAAAACCTGGCGCCCGCTCATCGTCTGCTGGCGCGGCGGGCAGCGCAGCGGCTCAATGACGCTGATCTTCCGCCGCATCGGCTGGGACGCCTGCCAGCTCGAAGGCGGCTACAAGGTCTATCGCAAGCAGGTCGTCGAAGCCCTCGCCGAGCTGCCGCGCCGACTGCGGCTGAAGGTCGTCTGCGGCGCCACCGGCAGCGGCAAGAGCCGCATCCTGCAGGCGCTCGCCCGACTCGGCGAGCAGGTGCTCGACCTCGAGGAACTGGCCTGCCACAAGGGTTCGGTGCTCGGCGTGCTGCCCGACCAGCCGCAGCCTTCACAAAAGGCTTTCGAATCGCGCCTGCTGCTGGCGCTGCGCGCCTTCGACCCGGAGCGCCCGGTCTATGTCGAAGCCGAAAGCCGCAAGATCGGCCACATCCACCTGCCCGACGCACTGCTCGAGACGATGCGCGCCGGCCAGTGCCTGAACGTCGAGGCGGAATTCGCGGCGCGCGTCGACTTCCTGCTGCGCGACTACGCCTACTTCCTGCAGGCGCCCGACTGGCTCAACTCGCGCCTCGACGCCCTGCGCAAGCTGCAGAGCCGCGAAACCGTGGCGCGCTGGCAGGAGTACGTCTGCACCGGGCAGTGGCGCGAACTGGTCGGCGAACTCCTCGCCCTGCACTACGACCCGCTCTACCAGCGCTCGCAAAACCGCAACTACGCGGGCTTTACGGCGGCGCCGCAAACCTTCGCCACCGACGACCTCGGCGCGCAAGGCATCGAAGCCGTCGCGCGCCGGATCGCCGGGCGCTGATCAGAGACGCGCCGTCACCTCGCCGCGCGCGGCGCACAGACGCTGCACGAGCGCCGGCTTGGGCCGGTCGACGTAGCCTTCCTCGAAGGCCAGCACGCGCAGGCCGGCGGCGGCCGCCACCTGCAGCAGCTCCTGCGGGCGCAGCAGGAATTCCGGACTCGCCGGCCGGCCGTAGCGTTCGTTGCCGAGCATGAAGGTTTCGTAGATCAGAACGCCGGGATCGGCCAGGACCGCCAGCAGATCGGCGAGACGCGGACGATGCAGGTAGTTGGTCGCCACCACCCCGGCAAAACGCCGCCCGCCATAAGGCCAGGGACCGCCCTCGAGATCGGCCGTGCGCACCGTCACGCCGGCCGTCCTCGCCAGATCGTCGAGGCCGCCCGTCTCCCGGTCGACCGCCTCGACGCGGTAGCCCAGCCCGGCCAGCAGGCGCGTGTGCCGCCCGCCGCCGCAGGCCAGATCGAGCACCTCGCCGCCGGCGGGAATCAAGGGAGCGAAGCGCGCCACCCACGGCGACGCGGAAGAGAGTTCGGGATGCTGAGTCATGCGTCTTCCATTCAAATGGCTTTCAATTATGATTCGCAGGATAACAAGCCAACCAGGAGACTCGGCAGTGACGCAAAACAATCATCCCACCTCGGTCAGCGTCGGTGAAAACGGCCTGGGCCGTTATCAGCAGAGCGTGCGCATCGGCCGCCACAGCCTGCTCGCCGACGAACCCGTCGCGGCCGGCGGCGAAGATGCCGGCCCGGCGCCCTACGACTACCTGCTCGCGGCGCTCGGCGCCTGCACGTCGATAACGCTGCGCATGTACGCCGAGATCAAGAAGCTGCCGCTGAATGCGATCAACGTCGAACTGACGCACGAAAAAATCGAGGTCGAAGGTCAGGGCAAGGTCGACCGCATCGAGCGCACCATCACCCTGGAAGGCGACCTGAGCCCCGAGCAGCGCACCCGGATGCTCGAGATCGCCAACAAGTGCCCGATGTACCGCACGCTGCGTTCGGAAATCCGGATCGACAGCAGCCTGGCGGAAAGCGTCGCCGCATGAGTGCCGGGGTTTTTCATGCTGCGCCGCACAACCACAACTCCGGAAACGATGCGCCGCTCCGGCCGCCCGGACGTTTTTTCGGCCGCTCGAAAAAACATCGCTGAGAGCGTTTAAAACAGGGCTTTCAGCATTTTTTCCCGGCATTGGTTCCGGCACGCGATACTAGGTGTTTTCCCCTAGAGACCAAAGGGATAATTCGTGCTAGATTGCTGCGTCGCAAAAATCCATTCATCCTATTGCACCGGTCACCTACTGAGTGAAACAACATGCTTGAACAACACTATCTGACCAGTCTGTTCGAACCCAAATCCGTCGCCGTGATCGGCGCCTCCGACCGCGAAAATTCGGTCGGCAACATCCTCTTCAAGAACATCCTCGACTCGGGCTACAAGGGCCGCCTGTACCCGATCAACCCCAAACACGAGACGGTGCAGGGCGTCGAAGCCTACAAGTCGATCGAAGAGATCGGCGCGCGCGTCGAACTGGCGGTGATCGCCACCCGCCCGCAGACGGTGCCGGCCATCGTCGAGCAGTGCGGCCGCAGCGGCGTCAAGAACGTCATCGTCGTCACCTCGGGCTTCGCCGAGGCCGGCCACTCGGGCGCCGCGCTCGAACGCAAGATGCTCGAAATCGCCCGCAGCTACAACGTGCGCGTGCTCGGCCCCAACTGCCTCGGCATCATCCGCCCGGAACTCGGCCTGAACGCCACCTTCGCGCGCGTCAATGCCAACGTCGGCCATCTCGCGCTGGTTTCGCAATCGGGCGCCATGTGCTCCTCGGTACTCGACTGGGCGAAGAGCAACCGCGTCGGCTTCTCCAGCGTCATTTCGCTGGGCAGCACGGCCGACGTCGATTTCGGCGAGATTCTCGACTACCTGATCTACGACAGCCGCACGCACTACATCCTGCTTTACGTCGAAGGCATCCGCAACGCCCGCCGCTTCATGAGCTCGCTGCGCTCGGCGGCGCGCATCAAGCCGATCATCCTGCTCAAGGCCGGCCGCCACGCCGCCGGCTCGGCCGCCGTGCAGACCCACTCGGGCATGATCGCCGGCTCCGACATCGTTTTCGACGCCGCCATCCGCCGCGCCGGCGTCGTGCGCGTCAAGAACGTCGGCCAGCTGTTCTACGCCTCGAAGGCGCTGGCCTCCAAGTTCCGCCCGCAAGGCAAGCGCCTGGCCATCATCACCAACGGCGGCGGACCGGGCGCGATGGCCGCCGACCGCGCCGGCGACCTCGACATTCCGCTCGCCAACCTGTCGATGGCGACCACGCAGTCGCTCAACACGGCGCTGCCGCCCACCTGGTCGCACAGCAATCCGATCGACATCGGCGGCGACGCGACGCCCGAGCGCTACCGCGATGCCATCCTTGCGGTGGCGCAGGACGAGGACGTGGACGGCATGCTGGTGATGCTCTCGCCGCAGGCGATGACGCAGCCGATGGCCGTCGCGCAGGCGGTGATCGACGTCAGCGACCAGACCTCGAAGCCGATCCTGACCTGCTGGATGGGCGAGGAACAGGTGCTCGAAGCGCGCCTGGCGATGGAGAACGCATCGATCCCGGCCTTCCGCATGCCGGAAACGGCGGTCGAGCTGTACTACCACATCTCGACCTACTACCGGAACCAGAAGCTCCTGCTGCAAACGCCGGAACCTTCGTCGACGACCACCCGCCCGGAAACGGAGGGGGCCAAGATGCTGATCGAGGCCGTTCTGCAGGAACGCCGCAAGGTCCTCTCCGAGATGGAGTCGAAGGCCATCCTGCGCGCCTTCCGCGTCCCCGTCGCGCAGACCATGGTCGCGCGCACGCCGACCGAAGCGCTGCTGCTCGCCGAGCAACTCGGCTTCCCGATCGCGATGAAGGTCGATTCGCCGGACCTCATCCACAAGAGCGACGCCGGCGGCGTGCGCCTCAACATCACCAACGCCCCGGCCGTGCGCAACGCCTACCACGACATCATCGAGACGGTGCAGAAAAAGCATCCCGACGCGCGCATCAACGGTGTCTCGATCGAGCCCTACCTCGCCCGCCCGCACGGCCGCGAGCTGATGGTCGGCGTCGTGCGCGACCCGATCTTCGGACCGATCATCACCTTCGGCGCCGGCGGCACCGAGGTCGAAATCTTCAGCGACCGCGCGGTCGCCCTGCCGCCGCTCAACGGCTACCTGGCACAGGACCTGATCAAGTCGACGCGCGCCTCGAAGCTGCTCGGCGAGTTCCGCAACATGCCGCCGGTCAATCTCGACGCGCTCGAGGAAGTGCTGCTCAACATCTCCGAGATGGTGTGCGAGCTGCCCTGGCTGCAGGAACTCGACCTCAACCCGCTGATCGTCGACGAGAACGGCGCGATCGCCGCCGACGCGCGCATCGTGATCGACTTCACGCCGCCGACCGGCGACCGCTACTCGCACATGGCGATCCACCCCTACCCGGTGCATCTGATCCAGGACTGGCAACTACCCGACGGACGCACCGTCACGGTCCGCCCGATCCGCCCGGAAGACGCCGAGATGGAACAGGACTTCGTCAAGCGCATGTCCGACGAAAGCAAGTACTACCGCTTCATGGACACGCTGCGCGAACTGACGCAGGCCATGCTGGTGCGCTTCACGCAGATCGACTACGACCGCGAGATGGCGCTCGTCGCGACGGTACCGGGCGACGACGGCAAGGAGTTGCAGATCGGCGTCGCACGCTACGTGACCAACCCGGACGGCGAATCGGTCGAGTTCGCGCTGGCGATCGCCGACGACTGGCAGAAGCACGGCATCGGCCGCAAGCTGATGACGGCGCTTATCGAATGCGCGCGCACCAAGGGCTACCGCGCCGTGGTCGGCGACGTGCTGGCGCTCAACTCGAAGATGTTCCGCCTGATGGGCAGCCTCGGCTTCACCATCCACCCGCACCCCGAAGACCCGGCGGTGAAGCGCGTCGTCAAGCCCCTGCAGGGCTGAGCGCCGGCCGACCGACCGCGCACCAAAGCAAACGGCCAGACATATGTCTGGCCGTTTGCTTTTGCGGCGCCGGGTGTTAGGTGCGAGATTCGCGAATCCGGCCCTCGGCCCGCAGCCTTACTGCTGCTCGAAGTTCACGTCGTAGGGGTACGAGCGGTGCGCTTCGCGGGCGGCGCCGAAAGTCTTCTGCTCGTCGAGCGGGGTCTTCTTGTCCCACCAGATCGCGCGTCCCTGGCGCTGATCCTCGGCCCACTCGGGGTTCTTGGCCAGCATTTCACGCATGAACTTGGTGTGATCGGATTCGTACAGCGCCATTCGGTCTCTCCCAATCGGCAGGGTGTTGAAGTAACGGTGATCGCAGATTCTGCAAGCCGGCGATTATACACCCTGCCCCCGCGAGGTCGCCGGCCGCCCCCGGCAAGCGCGGCGCCGGGGCGCCTACTTCGGCGTGCGGAAGATCGCGGCGCGCATCAGCAGTATCGCCGTGACCGGCGAGGTCAGCAGGATGAAAACGGTGATCAGCACCTCGTGGAAGACCGGGCGCTGGGCGAGCGCCGAGGAGACCAGAATCGAGGCCAGCAGGACGCAGCCGGCGCCCAGGGTATTGCCCATGGTCGGCGCGTGGATGCGCGCATAGAACTCATCCAAACGCAGCAGCCCGAGCGAGCCGATCAGGCTCAGCAGCGCGCCGCACACGAGCAGCAGCGCCGCCGGCAGCGCCGCCCACAGCGGGACTTCCATGCCGTTCATGGTTCGATCACCTCGCCGCGCAGCAGGAACTTGGACATCGCTGCCGAACCGACGAAGCCGAACATGGCGATCAGCAGGGCGATATCGAAATAGACCGGGGAGCCCAGGCGGATCCCCAGCACCAGCACCGTGAGCATGCCGTTGACGTAGAGCGTGTCGAGGGCGAGCACCCGGTCCTGCGCCGTCGGCCCGCGCAGCAGGCGCAGCACGGCGCAGATCATGGCCAGGGAAAAACAGAGCAGGGCGAAATCGATCGCCCAGGGCAGGATCGCGTTCATTCGAAAATCTCCATCAGGGGGCGCTCGTAGCGCTGCTTGATCGTCCGCACCCAGACGGCTTCGTCCTGCAGGTCGAGGACGTGGAGCGTCAGGACGTTGCTCTCGACGTCGTGTCCCGACCAGACGGTGCCCGGCGTGGCGGTGACGATGATGGTCAGCATCGCCAGCCCGTGCGGGTCGCGCATGTCGAGCGGAATCTTCATGAAACCGATTTTGGGCTGGCGCCGGGAAGTGCCGAGGATGATGCTGCCGACCGCCAGATTGGAGCGGATGATGTCCAGGGTCACGTTGCCGATCAGGCCGATGGCGCGATGCAGGCGGCGCGGCCAGGCCGGCACCGGACGCAGGCTGGCGGCCGCAAAGATGACCAGCGCCACCAGCAGGAGGCCGAGAACGACCTGCCCCGCCGAAAAGCTGTCGTTGAGCAGGAGCCACATCGCCAGCAGGGCAACGGGCAAGAGCGGCAACAGCGGCTTGCGCTTCATTTCCCGCCTCCCTTCACGTAGTTCGGCAACACCGCCCCGGTATACGCCGGCGTATTGTGCAGGGACTGCGCCGCGACGTTGAAATAGCGCATCGCCGGACCGGCCCCGGCCGCCAGCGCGACGCAGAGGAGAACCAGCGCGGCGACCGGGCCGGCCTCGATCCACAACAGGCGCGGCGTGCTGCGTTCGCCGCTCCAGAAGACGCGGACGCCCAGGCGCGACAGCGAAATCATGCCGGCCAGCCCCGACAGCAGCAGGGCTGCGACGAACAGCCAGGCCGGCAGCGCATTGTCGCCCGGCGCCTGCGCGATCGCCGCCGCGAGCAGCGAGAATTTGGCGACGAAGCCGGACAGCGGCGGCAGGCCGGTCAGCAGCAGCGCACAGGAGACGAAGGTCAGCCCGAGAAAGGCCATCGCCCCGGGGATCGGTACACCGACCGTCTCGTCCGGATACTCCGTATCGCTCGCCGCGTCCTTCACGCCGAAGGCTTCGAAGCTGACGGCGAGCAGATCGGCCGCATAGGCCCGGTTGCGCTGCAGTACCTCGACCACCATGAAGAAGGCGCCGCTGCCCAGGACCGAACTGACCAGATAGAACAGGGCCGGACCGGTCAGCGTGGTGCCGCTGAAGCCGAAGGCGGCGAGCAAGGTGCCCGACGAGACGAGCACGAGAAAGCCCGCCAGCCGTTCAAGCTGCTGGGTGGCGAGCACGCCGAGACTGCCGACCGCGATGGTCGCCAGCCCGCAGTAGAAGAGCCATTCGCCGCCGAAGGGCGCCGGTGCGCCCGAGGTATGCAGCAGCGTCTCGAAGCGCAGCAGTGCGTATACGCCGACCTTGGTGAGGATCGCGAAGACGCCGGCGACCGGCGCGGCGGCGGCGGCGTAAGCCGACGGCAGCCAGAAGTTGAGCGGCCAGGCGCCGGCCTTGACCAGAAAGACGACGCCGAGCATGGCGGCGCCGACGTCGAACAGGGTGCGCTCGTCGTGCGCGAGCGTCGGCACGCGCAAGGCCAGTTCAGCCATGTTCAGCGTTCCGGTGACGCCGTAGATGAGCGCCGCGGCGATCAGGAAGACCAGCGAGGCGACCAGATTGACCGCAATGTAGTGCAGGCCGGCCTTGACCCGCGCCGGCCCCGAGCCGTGCAGAACCAGCCCGTAGGAGGCGGCGAGCAGGACCTCGAAGAAGACGAAGAGGTTGAACAGGTCGCCGGTCAGAAAGGCGCCGCTGAGTCCCATCAGCAGGAACAGGAAGAGCGGCAGGAAATGCACCCCGGCGCGCTCCCAGCGGGCCAGCGAATAGACCAGCGACGCCAGGCCCAGGGTCGCGGTCAGCGTCAGCATGATCGCCGCCAGGCGGTCGACGACGAGGACGATGCCGAAGGGCGCCGCCCGGTTGCCGAGCGCATAGACGCCGACCTCGCCGCTCCAGGGCGCGGCCAGATACCCGTCGGTCATGGCGAACAGCGTGACGGCGACGGCCAACTGGGCCAGGGTCGCGCACACGGCGATCGCGGCGCGCAGGCCGTGCCGGCTTTCGCTGAGCAGGAGCAGGAAGGCGCCGGTCAGCATCGGCAGCACGACCGGCAGGATGGGCAGATGCTGTTGCCAGCCGCTCATGCCGCGCTCCGTGAGTGCGCGTGCCGCAGAGGCGCGGCGAACGGCGCAGCGCGGCGGCAAAGGGATTGGAGAGGGAAATGCATCATTCTTTTTCGACTTCCTGCCCGTCCACGTGGTCGGTGCCGCTCAGGCCGCGCGACGCCAGCAGGACGACGAGGAAGAGCGCGGTGGTGGCGAAACCGATGACGATGGCGGTCAGCACCAGCGCCTGCGGGACGGGATCGGTATAGAGATCCGGGTTGCTGCCGTTGATCGGATTGATGATCGGCGCGTCGCCGACGCGCAGGCGCCCCATGCCGAAGATGAACAGGTTCACCGCGTAGGCGAGCAGCGACAGCCCCATGATGACCTGGAAGGTACGCGGGCGCAGCAGGAGCCAGACGCCCGATCCGGCCATCACGCCGATTGCCAGGGCCAAAACGATTTCCATCAGAGACCTCCTCCGGCGCCGGCCTTGCTGTGATGGCTGCGCAGCGACTGGTGGGCGATCGCCACCAGCATCAGCACGGTGGCGCCGACGACGAGCATATAGACGCCGAGATCGAAGAGCAGGACGCTCGACAGATGCAGTTCGCCGAGCAGCGGCAGTTCGCCGTGCCAGTTCAGATTGCTCAGGAAAGGCAGCCCCTGCAGCCAGGCGCCGACCCCGGCGCCGGCCGCGCTGAGCAGGCCCAGCGCGATCCAGATCATCGGCTGGATGCGCAGGCGGGACTCGACCCAGACCGTGCCGCCGACGATGTACTGCAGGATCACCGCAGTGGCCAGCACCAGCCCGCCGACGAAGCCGCCGCCCGGCGCGTTGTGGCCGCGCAGCAGGAAGAACAGCGACACCAGCATCGCCATCGGCAGCAGCAGTCGGACGAGCACCGCCGGCAGCATCAGGTAGCCGGCCGGCAGCGTCGCCGCGGGGTCCGGCGCGCTGTTTTCGGCGATGCCGTCGGCGACGTTCTGCCGCCGCTGCTGCTCGGGCAGCGGAACGCTCTCCGGCGCCGGACGGAAGCGGCGCAGCAGCGCGAAGACGGTCAGGGCGACGACGGCGAGCACGGTGATCTCGCCGAAGGTATCGAAACCGCGAAAATCGACCAGGATCACGTTGACCACGTTGAGACCGCCGCCCAGCGCGAGCGACTGTTCGATGAAGAAGGGCGAGATGCCGTCGATGTCCGGGCGGGTCAGCACCGCGTAGGCGAGCGCCGCCAGCCCGATGCCGCAGGCGGCGGCGACCAGCAGGTCGCGCAGGCGCCGCAGCCGCACCCGGGCCGTTTCGGTGACGCCCTCGTCGTAGCTCTGGTCGCGCCGGGGAAGCCAGCGCAGGCCGAGCAGGAGCAGCACCGCGGTGACGACCTCGACGGTGAGCTGGGTGAGCGCAAGATCGGGCGCCGAGAACCAGACGAAGGTCAGGCTGGTGGCGAGCCCGGAGCCGCCGGCCAGGATCAGCGCTGCGAGACGGTGGTGCTTGGCCTGCCAGGCGGCGGCCAGCGCGCAGCCGCCGCCGACCAGCCAGAGCAGGACGAAGGCCGGATTGGCGGGCGTCGTCGCGCGGCTGCCGAGCGACGTGCCGAAGGTGAGCACCGGCAGCAGCGCCGCGCCGAGCGCAACGAGCACCAGCACCAGCAGCTGCATCTGCAGGCGAGCGGACGACAGCAGGCGCAGGACGCGATCCGCGCCGAGGCTGAGGCTGGTCTGCAGCCACTCGAAGGTGCGCTTGCCGTCCACGCGCTCGAGCAGCGGCACCTCGCCGAAGAAGCGCCGCTGCAAGGCGACATAGATGCCGACGCCGCCGGCCAGCGCGGCGAAACTCATCAGCAGCGGCAGGTTGAAGCCGTGCCAGACGGCCAGGCTGTAAGCCGGCGCATCGCTGCCGAGAATCGCATCGGTCGCGGTTTCGAGGAAAGGGCCGACGGTGAGCGCCGGGAGGATTCCGACGAGCAGGCAGGTCAGCACCAGCAGCGCACTCGGCAGCAGCATCCAGCGCGTCGGCTCGTGCGGCTCGCGCGGCAACTCCTGCGCGGGCGGGCCGAAGAAGACCTGGAGGATGAAACGCAGCGAATAGGCGACGCTGAACATCCCGGCGACGGTCGCCGCCAGCGGCAGGCCGATGCGCTGCCAGCCCGGACGGTCGAGGAAGATCGTCTCGGCGAAGAACATTTCCTTCGACAGAAAACCGTTGAGCAGCGGCACGCCGGCCATCGACGCGGCCGCCACCATGGCCAGCGTGGCGGTGATCGGCATCGCGCGATAGAGGCCAGAGAGGCGCTGCAGGTTGCGCGTTCCGGTCTCGTGGTCGACGACGCCAGCCGCCATGAACAGCGAGGCCTTGAAGGTCGCGTGGTTCACGATGTGGAAGACCGCCGCGACCAGCGCGAGCGGGCTGTTCATACCGAGCAGCAGAGTGATCAGGCCGAGATGGCTGATCGTCGAATAGGCCAGCACCCCTTTCATGTCCTGCTGGAAAATCGCCAGATAGGCGCCGATCACCAGCGAGCAGAGCCCGGCGCCGCCGACGATCCAGAACCACAGATCGGTGCCGGCGAGCACCGGCCACAGGCGCGCGAGCAGGAAGACGCCGGCCTTCACCATGGTCGCCGAATGCAGGTAGGCCGAGACCGGCGTCGGCGCCGCCATCGCGTGCGGCAGCCAGAAATGGAAGGGGAACTGGGCGCTCTTGGTCAGCGCGCCGAGGACGACCAGAACCAGCGCCAGCGGGTACCAGGGGTGCGTCTGGATCGCTCCGGCCGACGTCAGGACGACGTCGAGATCGTAGCTCCCGGCGATATGCCCGAGCAGCAGCATGCCGCCGAGCAGCGCGAGACCGCCGGCGCCGGTGACGGTGAGCGCCATGCGCGCGCCGCGCCGGGCATCGACGCGGTGATGCCAGTAGGCGATGAGCATGAACGAGGCGAGGCTGGTCAGCTCCCAGAACATCGCCAGCTGCAGCAGATTCCCCGAGAGCACGACGCCGAGCATCGCCCCCATGAAGGCGAGGAAAAAGGAGAAGAAGCGCGGCACCGGATCGTCCGGCGACATGTAATAGCGCGCGTAGACCACCACCAGCACGCCCATCGCCGCGACCAGCATGGCGAAGAGCCAGGCATAACCATCCATGCGCAGGGAGAAGTCGAGCCCCAGGCCGGGCGCCCAGGGCAAGGCGAAACGAACGACGCCCTCGGCGGCCACCTGCGGGTACAGATCGGCGACCAGCAGCGCCGTGGCGAAGGCCACGATACCGGCCAGCCAGGCTTCGGCGTTACGGGCGTTGGAGGGCAGAAAGGCAGCGCACAGGCTGCCCAGGAAGGGAAGAAGAACGATCAGGAGCAAAGACATATCGCTCCGAGTTTACCTATTTTTTGATAGAAATTAGCTATCGACGGGCGATTTTCTGCCAATTCAGCAATGCCGAATATACGCCGACGCAGCAGGTGCGCGGCTGGAGGGCCGGCGGGACGCCCACTTTTCCGGAAACGCCCCGCCCTCTTCCGGCAAAGGCTGCCCGCCGGCGCGGACAGCCCACTGGAACGGGCGCTCAGCCCTTCTCGAAACGCATCACGCCGCCTTCGCAGGCGACGCGGATCGTATCCTTTGCCGCGAAACGGCCTTCGAGGATGGCGCGCGCCAGCGGATTCTCGATCTGCGCCTGGATCGCCCGCTTCAGCGGGCGGGCGCCGAACACCGGGTCGAAACCGGCGGCGGCGACTTCGGCCAGTGCGCTGTCGCCGACGTCGAGCGTCATTTCGAGCTGCGCCAGACGCTTCTCCAGATAGCCGAGCTGGATCTTCGCAATCGACTTGATGTTCTTCTCGTCGAGCGCGTGGAAGACGACGACCTCGTCGATGCGGTTGATGAACTCCGGCCGGAAATAGCTCTTCACCTCGCCCATCACCGCCAGCTTGATGATCTGGTAATCGTCGCCGCTCATCTGCTGGATCATCTGGCTGCCGAGGTTGGACGTCATCACGATCACGGTGTTCTTGAAATCGACGGTGCGCCCCTGCCCGTCGGTCATGCGACCGTCGTCGAGTACCTGCAGCAGCACGTTGAAGACGTCCGGGTGCGCCTTCTCGACCTCGTCGAGCAGGATCACGCTGTACGGCTTGCGGCGCACCGCCTCGGTCAGGTAGCCGCCTTCCTCGTAGCCGACGTAGCCGGGAGGCGCGCCGATCAGGCGGGCGACCGAGTGCTTTTCCATGAACTCGCTCATGTCGATGCGGATCAAGTGGTCCTCGGCGTCGAACATGAACTCGGCCAGCGCCTTGCACAGCTCGGTCTTGCCGACGCCGGTCGGGCCGAGGAAAAGGAAGGAACCGTAGGGCCGATTCGGATCGGAAAGGCCGGCGCGCGAGCGGCGGATGGCGTCCGAGACGAGGCGCACCGCCTCGTCCTGGCCGACGACGCGGCCGTGCAGGCGCTCTTCCATCTTCAGCAGCTTCTCGCGCTCGCCCTGCATCATGCGCGACACCGGAATACCGGTGGCGCGCGACACCACTTCGGCGATCTCCTCGGCACCGACCTGGGTGCGCAGCAGCTTGTTCCTGGCAGCGCCTTCGCCGGCCGCCTCTCCGGTTGCTTCTCCGATTTTTTCGGCCACCTTCAGCTGCGCCTCGAGCTGCGGCAGCTTGCCATACTGCAGCTCGGCGACCTTGTCGAGCTTGCCCTCGCGCTGCAGGCGGGCGACATCGGCCTTCAGGCGGTCGATTTCCTCCTTGATGTGCGCGCTGCCCTGGACGTGCGCCTTCTCGGCCTTCCACACCTCGTCGAGATCGTTGTACTCGCGCTCGAGCCGGGCCAGTTCTTCCTCGATCAGCGTCAGACGTTTCTTCGACGCCTCGTCCTTTTCCTTCTTCACCGCCTCGCGCTCGATCTTCAGCTGGATCATGCGGCGCTCGAGCTTGTCCATCACCTCGGGCTTGGAGTCGATCTCCATCTTGATGCGCGCCGCGGCCTCGTCGATCAGGTCGATCGCCTTGTCCGGCAGGAAGCGGTCAGTGATGTAGCGGTGCGACAGCTCGGCCGCGGCGACGATCGCCGGGTCGGTGATGTCGACGCCGTGGTGCAGTTCGTACTTTTCCTGCAGGCCGCGCAGGATGGCGATGGTCGATTCGACCGAAGGCTCGTCGACCAACACTTTCTGGAAGCGGCGTTCGAGCGCGGCGTCCTTCTCGATGTACTTGCGGTACTCGTCGAGCGTCGTCGCGCCGACGCAGTGCAACTCGCCGCGCGCCAGCGCCGGCTTGAGCATGTTGCCGGCGTCCATCGCGCCTTCCGCCTTGCCGGCGCCAACCATGGTATGCAGTTCGTCGATGAAGACGATGATGCGCCCTTCGTCGAGCGCGATCTCCTTGAGCACGGACTTCAGACGCTCCTCGAACTCGCCGCGGTACTTGGCACCGGCGAGCAGCGCCGCCATGTCGAGCGAAAGCACCTTCTTGCCCTTCAGCGTCTCCGGCACCTCGCCGTTCACGATGCGCTGCGCGAGGCCCTCGACGATGGCCGTCTTGCCGACGCCCGGCTCACCGATCAGCACCGGGTTGTTCTTGGTGCGCCGCTGCAGGATCTGGATGGCCCGGCGGATTTCGTCGTCGCGGCCGATCACCGGGTCGAGCTTGCCCTGCCGCGCGCGCTCGGTGAGGTCGATGCAATATTTCTTGAGCGACTCGCGCTGCCCCTCGGCTTCCTGATTGTCGACGCCCTGCCCGCCGCGCACCGACGCCACCGCCTGCTCCAGCGCCTTGCGCGAGAGGCCGTGCTGCTTGGCCAGACGCCCGGTTTCGCCCTTGTCCTCGCACACCGCGAGCAGGAACATCTCGCTGGCGATGAACTGATCGCCGGCCTTCTGCGCCTCCTTGTCAGTCAGGTTCAGCAGATTGGTCAGATCGCGCCCGATCTGCACCTCGCCGCCGTGCCCCTCGACCTTCGCCAGCCGATCGATCGCCTGCTCCAGCGCGGCCTTCAGCGGCGGCACGTTGACACCCGCCCGCTGCAGAAGCGAAACGGTGCCGCCGTCGTCCTGCTGCAGCAACGCGAGCAGCAGGTGCTGCGGCTCGATCATCTGGTTGTCGCGGCCAATCGCCAGACTCTGCGCATCGGCCAGGGCCTGCTGGAATTTGGTGGTGAGCTTGTCGAGGCGCATGGCGCAATCTCCGGGCAATGTTTTTAACTTCACCGAGATGGGGATGGGCGGCATTAATTCAAGTCGCATTTTCCGGCCACCGGCACGCGGACAAGGAAGAAAAAAACACATCGACGGCATGCGCAGCCCTTTGAAAACGGGGCTTTTCCGCAATGGAACAAGGGTTTTAGCGTAGAATCACGCGCTACATAAAATAGACACAATCCAAATCGTTCAGGAGAACTCCATGAGTCAAGGAACGGGCATGTCGCTACGCAACAAGCTTTTGAGTCTGACCATCGCCACGATAGTAGGTCTCTGCGTTCTGTTTACCGCCTTGCTGATCAACGAAAAGGCCCAGCTGCTTTCGGACCGCCAGGAGAAGGTGCGCAACCTCGTCGAAGTCGCCCACGCCACGGTCGCGCACTTCGAAAAGCTGGCCAGGGACGGCAAGCTTCCCGTCGAGGAAGCCCAGAAGCAGGCCATGGACGTCCTGCGCGACATGCGTTACGACAAGACCGAGTATTTCTGGGTGCATGGACTCAACGAAGTGATGATCATGCATCCGATCAAGCCCGAACTCGACGGCAAGATACTCAACCAGATGAAGGATCCGAGCGGCAAGCTCTTCTTCGTCGAATTCAACAACGTCGTGAAAGCCAAGGGCGCCGGCTTCGTCGACTACCTCTGGCCGAAACCCGGCTTCGACGCGCCGGTACCGAAGATTTCCTACGTCAAGGGCTCGGCCGACTGGGGCTGGGTGATCGGCAGCGGCATCTACATCGACGACGTCGACGCCATCTTCCGCAAGAACGCTTTCATCTTCCTCGCCTGGGGCCTGGCCATCGGCGGCTTCATCGCCGTTTCGCTGGCGCTGGTCGGCCGCAACCTGATCAAGACCATGGGCGGCGACCCGCAATACGCGTCGCAGATCACGCGGCGCATCGCCGCCGGCGACCTGACCACGGAAGTGGTCTGCGCGCCCGGCGACACGAGCAGCGTGCTGGCCGGCATGAAGGAAATGCAGGAAACGCTGCGCAAGATGATCGACGAGATCGTGCGCGGCGCCGAGCAGCTGTCGGGCGCCTCCGAGCAGTTGCTGCACGCTTCCGAGGACGTCGCCACGCGCTCCCGCCAGCAGAGCGAATCCGCCTCGGCGATGGCGGCGGCGGTCGAGGAAATGACGGTGAGCATCGATCAGGTGGCGGAAAACGCCCGCGAAGCGCACACCATCTCGGTGCACTCCGGCAACCTCTCGAGCCAGGGCACCGAGGTCATCCAGAACGCGGCGGCCGAAATGCACAACATCTCGGAAGCGGTGCAGTCCTCCTCGGCGATCATCGAAGACCTCGGCCAGCAGTCGGACCAGATCACCTCGATCGTCAAGACCATCCGTGAAATCGCCGACCAGACCAATCTGCTCGCCCTCAACGCGGCCATCGAAGCGGCGCGCGCCGGCGAACAGGGCCGCGGCTTCGCCGTGGTCGCCGACGAAGTGCGCAAGCTGGCCGAACGCACCAGCCTGTCGACGACCGAAATCGCCGGCATGGTCGGCAAGATCCAGAACGGCACGCGCAACGCGGTGAGCAGCATGGAAACCGGCGTCGTGCAGGCCGGCAAGGGCGTCGAACTGGCCGGTCAGGCCGGGGCGTCGATCACCGAGATCCGCGACGGCGCCCAGCGCGTCATGGAAGTGGTCAACAGCATTTCGGATGCGATCCGCGAACAAGGCGCCGCGTCGAGCGAAATCGCCCGCAACATCGAGCAGATCGCGCGCATGTCCGAAGAAAGCGCCAGCGCCGTGCAGCACACGACCGACGCCGCGCGCCACCTGCAGCAGCTATCCAACTCGCTGCACGCCTCGGTCGGCCGCTTCAAGCTCGGCTGAACGCCGCGCCGCCGACGCTCAGCGCCGCCAGCGTTCGGCGGCGCTGTCGTCGGTCTCCCGCGCATCGACCCAGCGCGCCCCGGCGGGCGTCACTTCGCGCTTCCAGAAAGGCGCGCGGGTCTTCAGATAATCCATGACGAATTCGCAGGCGGCGAAAGCCTCGCCGCGATGCGCGCCGGTGACGGCGACGAAGACGATCTGGTCGGTCGGCAGCAGACGGCCGACGCGGTGGATGACCAGCGCGTCGAAGATGTTCCAGCGCGCTTTCGCCTCGGCCACGATGGCTTCGAGCGCCTTCTCGGTCATTCCGGGATAGTGCTCGAGCGTCATTTCGGAAACGCCGGCCCCCTCGTTCACGTCGCGCACGACGCCGACGAAGGTGGCGACCGCCCCGATGCGTGCATCGTCGGCGCGCAGCGCGGCGAGTTCGGCGCCGACGTCGAAATCGGCTTCCTGGACGCGGATCGTCATGCGCCCTCTCCTCGCCAGCCTCGTGCAGGGCGCGAACTCGCACAGGGAAAGCGCTGCGGCGTTTGCAGCCCGGTCATCGCCTGGCGACGGAAGACGTGTGGAAAAGCTGAAGTCATCTCAACCTCCGGTCACCGGCGGAAAGAAGGCGACCTCGTCGCCGCCCTGCACCGGCGTATCGCGGCGGGCCATTTCCTGATTGACGGCGAAACGCAGGTTCTTCACCGCCGCCAGCGTCTCCCAGACGCCACCGCGCGCCACCAGGAAGGCGAGCAGCGCACCGACGTCGGTCACGCCGGCCGGCAGCTCGACGCTCTCGGCGCCCTGCCCCAGCGTTTCACGCAGGCTGGCGAAATACAGAATCTTCAGCATCTTGGTCACCCCAACAATTACCCCAACAACTCGGAAAACGGCAGGAAGCGCACGAAGTCGCCGCGCCGAATGGCCTGCTGCGGCGGATTGTCGACCAGCCCGTCGGCCCACACGGCCGAGGTCAGCACGCCCGAGCCCTGGTTGGCGAACAGTTCGACGCCGCCCTCGGCATTGACGCGGGCGCGCAGGAATTCGCGGCGCGCGTCGGGGCGCGGCCAGTCGAAATCGGCGCGCAGCGTGTAGGCGGCCGGCGCCACCGAAGCGGCGACGCCCTGCAGGCGCAGGACGAAGGGACGCACGAGCATGAGGAAGGTGACGAAGCTCGACACCGGATTGCCCGGCAGCCCGATGAAGGGCACGGCACGGCCGCCCGCAGCATCGACCTCGCCGAAGGCCAGCGGCTTGCCCGGCTTGATCGCGATCTTCCACATGTCGAGCCGGCCCTCGGCCTCGACGGCGGGCTTCACGTGATCCTCCTCGCCGACCGAAACGCCGCCCGAGGTCAGGATCAGGTCGCTGTCGGCCGCCGCCGCGCGCAGCGCGGCGCGCGTCGCGGCGAGATCGTCCGGCACCTGGCCGAGATCGCGCACTTCGCAGCCCAGGCGCGCGAGCAGCCCCATGAGCAGGAAGCGGTTCGAGTTGTAGATGGCGCCCGGCGGCAGAGGCTCGCCCGGCATGCGCAGCTCGTCGCCGGTGAAGAAGACGGCGACGCGCGCGCGCCGGAGCAGCGGCAATTGCGCGATGCCGACCGAGGCGGCGAGCGCCGTGTCCTGCGGGCGCAGGCGCCGGCCGGCGGCGAGGATGCGCTGGCCGGCGGCGATGTCGCTGCCGGCCCGGCGCACGTGGTCGCCCGCCTGCGGCTGGTGGTTGATGCGCACGCCGCCGTCGGCGTGTTCGCACAGCTCCTGCATGACGATCGCGTCGGCGCCCGGCGGCAGCGGCGCGCCGGTGAAGATGCGCGCCGCGGTTCCCGGCTGCAGGGCGCTGCCGACGCTGCCGGCCGGGATGCGCTGGGCGACCGGCAGGACGGTGCCCGGCGCCGGCAGGTCGGCGACGCGCAGCGCGTAACCGTCCATCGCGGAATTGTCGAGCGGCGGCACGTCGAGCGTGGCGAACTGGTCCTCGGCGAGCACGCGGCCGGCGGCGTCCAGCGTCGGCACGGTCTCCGCCTCGGCGAGCGGATGGGCGCCGGCGAGCAAGCGCGCCAGCGCTTCGTCAAACGTCAGCATGGACTTTCCCTTCGAGTTGCAGGGTGGCGAGCAGGTAGGCGACGATCGCGTCGGCATCGTTGAGGTCGAGGACCGGCAGGTGCGGCGGCAGGGTGTCGGCCTGCGGCTCGTCGCAGGCCACGGCGACGACGTGCGGATTGTCCGGCCAGAGCGGCGGCTTGCCGTTGGCCGGGCGATGCACTTCGAGCTTGGGGATCGCCTCCTGCTTGAAGCCTTCGACGAGGATCAGGTCGCACGGCGAGAAATGCCGCAGCTGCTCGGCGAGCGTGGGTTCGGGGGCGCCGCGCAGCTCGTGCATCAGCACCCAGCGCGTGCCGCTCGCGAGCAGCACTTCGCTGGCGCCGGCCGCGCGGTGCCGGTAGGAATCCTTGCCCGGCTGGTCGACGTCGAAACTGTGGTGGGCGTGCTTGATCACCGAAACGCGCAGGCCGCGCGCGGTCAGGCGCGGCAGCAGCTTTTCGAGCAGCGTCGTCTTGCCCGATCCGGAATAGCCGGCGATGCCGAATACTTTCATGTGCGGTCTTCCCCTTCACCCCGACAGGGCACAGAAAACACCGAGGCGAAACCGCCGCCCGGCGTGCGGAAATTGGTCGTCTGCCCCTGGTAGAGGCGCGCCGAAACGAGTTGCACGACGCCGCGATAGACGTAGTTGCGCAGATCGAGCTTGAGGTCCTGCTCGACGCCGTCGACCAGCAGGCGGCGCTCGGACGGCAGCACCAGCGCCTGCGCGATGTAGCCGCCGCGCGCGATCTCCTCGAAGACGCGCCGCGTCAGCTTCTCGCCGCGGTACGCCGCCTTGCTGCCGAAGCCGGCGGCCGGCTTGAAGAACCACTGCTTGCGCGTCGCCCAGAAGGTATCGGCCGTTTCCGGCAGCACTTCCTCGGTGCGCGGGATGGTGCCGAGCAGCAGCTCGCGCGTCGCCGCGTCGACGCCGATCTCCGTCAGCCAGGCGGCGTCGGTCAGCGCCACCAGATTGCGCTTGTCGGCGTACAGCGCGTGCGCCTGCGGATGCGGCGTCAGGACGACGGCGTCGGCCAGGTAGGCGGCGCGCAGGGCGGCGCTGGAGGGCGCGTCGAGGGCGAAATCGGTCAGCCGGTTGTACACCAGATCGACCGCCTGCCCGCGGCAGGACAGGCGCTCGCCGTCGAACGAGAACTCGGACGGATCGGCGATCAGCGCGGCGATGCCGGCCGTCTCGAACAGCTCGCGGAAGAGCTCGAACTCGGGCGCCAGGTACTGCGCCTGCGGCGCCTCGTCGACGATGGCGATGCGCGTCAGCGGCGCCGCGCCGCGCGCCAGCCGCCACTCTTCGCGGAACATCGCGAGGAAGGCCGCTTCGAGGGCATCGACCGCGTCGGGCGCCGGCATCATGTCCGCCACCGGCACGCAGCAGGCGCGCTGCGCCTTGAGCAGATAGGCGGCGAGCAGGCCGCCGCCGGCGTTGGTGTTGATCTCTATGAGCTGCGGGCCGGCGGCGCCGAGATGGAAGTCGTAACCGAAGAAGACGCTGGCCGCGCGCGGCGTGTGGCGGGCGCTGGCCGGCGCCCAGGCGAGCACGCGCGCGCGGTAGGCGGGCAGCGCGACGACGCGCTCGACGGCGGCAACGAGATCGGCCATGCGCTGCAGGTGCGCCTCGCCGACGAAGACCGTGGTATCGGAAAACAGGTGCGGCCGCGTGGCCAGCAGGTCGGCGTGCGAGACGTTGCCGCGCCCCCCGTTGCCGCCTTCGAGCGCGTGGCGCAGGGCTTCGTGGTCGACCGAGCGGCAGGCGCAGCCGCGGTTGAGCACGGCGGCGGCCTCGCGGCAGTCGGCCGGCAGCGCGGCGCCGTGCGCCAGGAGGGGAAGCGGGGGGGAAAGCGTGTCCATGGCCGTCATGCTACTCCCGCCCGCCGTCGCCGAAAAAGGCCAGGACCTCGCCGAGTTCGCGCGTCCGCTTCATCGGCGGCAGGCTGCGCCAGACGCGCTTGCCGTAGGGCTTGGTGATCAGGCGCGGGTCGCAGATCATCAGCACGCCGCGGTCGGTCTCGTCGCGGATCAGGCGGCCGGCGCCCTGCTTGACGTTGATCACGGCGCGCGGCAACTGGTATTCCATGAAGGCGTTGCGTCCGTCCTCCTTCATGCGCTCGATGCGCGCCGAGAGCACCGGGTCGTCGGGCGGCGCAAAGGGCAGCTTGTCGATGACGACCAGCGAGAGCGCCTCGCCGCGCACGTCGACGCCTTCCCAGAAGCTCTGGCTGCCGACTAGGATGGCGTTGCCGAGGCGGCGGAAGCGGTCGAGCAGTTCGTTCTTGCCGCCCTCGCCCTGCATCAGCAGCGGAAAATCGAGGCCGGCGCGCTCCAGCTGTTCGGCGAGCAGGTCGCGCGTGCGGCGCATGGCGCGCAGCGAGGTGCACAGGAAGAAGGCGCGCCCGCCGCTCGCCTGGACGACCGGAAAGGCGGCCTTCACGACGGCGTCGGTGTAGTCGTAGCTGTTCGGGTCGGGCAAGCCTTGCGGCACGTAGAGCACGGCTTGCTTCCCGTAGTCGAAGGGGCTGTCCCAGCACGCCGATTCGGCGTCGACGAGGCCCATTTCGGCGCAGTAGTGGGCGAAGTCCTTCTGCACGGCGAGCGTCGCCGAGGTGAAGATCCAGGCGCGCGGATGGCCGCTCATCTGCTTCTGCATGATGCCGGCGATGACCAGCGGCGTCGCGTTGAGCTGCAGCGAATGCGTGTAGGTCTCGCCCCAGCGCACGTAGTTGCCGTCGGCGCCCTTCTGCCAGCGTCGCAGCTTTTCGCACAGCTCGCCGGCGCGGCGCCAGCAGTTCTCGAGCCCTTCGGAACGCTGCGCCTGCGTTTCGAGCACGCCGGCGAACACCTCCAGTTCGCGGACCAGTCCGACGACGCTGTTCTCGAAGCCCATGCGCGCCTCGAGCTGCGGCAGCGCGAAGCGCGCCGGCTCGACGGGCAGCGTCAGGCGCAAGTCTTTGGCCGCCTTCTCGACCGTCGCGCAGGCCTTCGGCAGGTCGAGGAAATCCTTCGCCGAGGCCAGCCCCTCGGTACGCGCATCGCGCGCCAGATCGACGATCTGCGCGGTCGATACGTTCTCGCCGAAGAACAGGCTGGCCGTCTCGGGAAGCTGGTGCGCCTCGTCGAAGATCACCGTGTTGCAGGCCGGCAGCAGCTCCGCCGTGCCCTCGTCGCGCAGCATCACGTCGGCGAAGAAGAGGTGGTGGTTGACCACCACGAGGTCGGCGGCCAGCGCATCGCGCCGCGCGGCGAGGACGAAGCATTCCTTGTGGTGCGGGCATTCCTGGCCGAGGCAGTTCTCGCGCGTCGAGGTAACGAGCCCCCAGACCGGCGAGTTCTCCGGCACGTCGCCGCACTCGGCCTTGTCGCCGGTCTGCGTCTCCTTGGCGAAGCGCGAGATGCGCAGAGCGTAGGCGGCGTCCTCGCGCGACAGGAAGCGACCGTCGGCCAGCGCGCGCTCCAGATGGTAATGGCAGAGGTAGTTGGCGCGGCCTTTGAGCAGCGCCGCCTTGAGCGGCGAATTGAGAACCCGGCGGACGGTCGGGATGTCGCGCGCGAACAGCTGGTCCTGCAAGGTCTTGGTGCCCGTCGACACGATCACCTTGCCGCCCGAGAGCAGCGCCGGGACGAGGTAGGCGTAGGTCTTGCCGGTGCCGGTGCCGGCCTCGGCGACGAGGACGCCGTTGGCGGACATGGCGCCGGCGATGCGCTCAGCCATCTCGAGCTGCTGGTCGCGCAGGCGGTAGCCGGGAATGCCGGCCGCCAGCGGGCCGTCGGGAGCGAATACTTCGGAAAGGGAGGGAGGCATGCGCAAATCTTCGAAACGAGTGCGAATGCTACCAGAAGGCGGCCCGCAGGAGGCTCCGGGAAGGCAAAGCCACCGACCTTTCTAGGGGAATTGGCATACAATCGCGCCCACAAACAAATACGACAAAAGTAATAACCTCGAATGCAGTTGAACGTCACCGAGAAGACCCTGCCCCGCCTCCAGCTCGCCGGTACGCTGGTGCTCGTCTTCGCCCTCACGCTGGCGCTCGGTCTGTACTTCATCTGGCAGCACGTCGGCGACTTCGACCGCAACATCGCCAGCCTCGAAAGCGACACCCTGCGCGGACAGGAAGCCCTGCTGCGCACCGAGATCGCTTCGGCGCACAACTACCTCGATTACGTCCGCTCGACCACCGAGCAGGTGCTCAAGGCCGACATCCGCGAGCAGGTCGACCAAGTCTTCCAGATGGCCGACGCCATCTACCGGCGCGAGAAAGGCCGGCGCCCGGAGGCGGAAATCAAGCGCCTGATCGTCGAGGCGCTGCGCCCGATGCGCTTCTACCAGGGGCGCGGCTATTTCTTCATCGACGATCTTGCGGGCAACTGCGTCCTGCTGCCCACCGCGCCACACCTGGAAGGCAACTCCTTTACCGACAACCGCGACGACACCGGGCATTACGTGATGCGCGGGCTGATCGAGGCAACGAACAACCCCGCGCGCAGCGGCTATTCGCGCTACCGCTGGTATCCGCCCGACAGCGCGCGCGCGATGGCCGACAAGATCGCCTACGTGCGCCTGTTCGAACCTTTCGGCTGGCTGATCGGCACCGGCGAATACCTTTACAAGGTCGAGGAAGACCTGCAGCGGCAAACGCTGCAACGCCTGCGCGCGACGCACTTCGGCAAGAACGGCTACATCGCGGTGTTCGACCGCGCCGGGCGGGTGCTCGTCTCGCCGAGCAATCCGGCGGCCGAGGGCCGGCTGTATTCCGAACTGCCGGCCGCCGAACAGGCGGTCGCCCGCAAGATCATGGACACCAGCCGCGCCGGCGGCGGCATCGCGCACTACACTTGGCTGAACCCGCAGACCGCGCGCGCCACGCCCAAGCTTTCGCTGGTCGACAACGTCGAACCCTGGGGCTGGGTGCTGGTCGCCGGCGTCTACCTCGACGACCTGCAGGAAGCCGTCGAGCACCGCCGCAACGGACTGCGCGACGACGTCGCCCGCCTGCTCCGGAGCACCGCCGTCGCGCTATGCATCGCGCTGGCTTCGGCTTTCGTCCTGTCGCTGCTCTACGCGCGCTGGCTGGCCGCGCTCTTCACGCGCTACCGGCAAAATATCGACGAGCGCAACGCGCGCCTGCGCGTGTGGGCCAAGGTCTTTGAAAGCGGCACCGAGGCGATGCTGATTACCGACCCCGAAAGCCGCATCATCGAGGTCAACGACACCTTCACCCGGATCACCGGCTATACACGCGACGAGGCGGTCGGCCAGACGCCGCGCCTGCTCAACTCCGGCCATCACGACGCCGCGTTCTACCGCGCGATGTGGGAGTCGCTGACGCGCACCGGCGCCTGGGCCGGCGAAATCTGGAACCGGCGCAAGGACGGCTCGGTGTATCCGGAATGGCTGAGCATCACCGCGGCGCACGACGAAAACGGACAGATCACGAACTACGTCTCCGCCTTTTCCGACATTTCCGAGCGCAAGGCCTACGAGGTGCGCCTGCGCCACCTGGCCGAGTACGACCCGCTGACCAAGCTGCCCAACCGCGCCCTGCTGCGCGACCGCCTGATGCACGCGATCGGACTCGCCGCGCGCAAGGGCGGGAAGATCGCGGTGCTCTTCCTCGACCTCGACCGCTTCAAGAACATCAACGATTCGCTCGGCCACGCGGTCGGCGACCAGATGCTGATCGAGGCGGCGCGCCGCCTGCGGTCGGCGGTGCGCGGCAGCGACACGGTGAGCCGCCTGGGCGGCGACGAGTTCGTCCTCCTGCTGACCGAGCTGGAAACGCCGGACCACGCGGCGCACGTCGCCGAAAAACTCCTGCAGGTGGTCGCCGAGCCGTTCAGCCTCGAAGGCCACGAACTGAACGTCACACCGAGCATCGGCATCGCGCTCTTCCCGGAGGACGGCGCCGACCCCGACGCGCTGCTGAAGAACGCGGACACGGCGATGTATCACGCCAAGGAAAACGGCCGCAACAACTTCCAGTTCTTCGCGCCGGCCATGAACGTCCGCGTTTCCGAGCATCTCGCACTCGAAAACAGCCTGCGCCAGGCGCTCATCCGCAACGAACTCACGCTGCACTACCAGCCGCAGTTCGAACTGGCGAGCGGTCGCCTGATCGGCTACGAGGCGCTGATGCGCTGGCACAGCCCGACGCTGGGCGCGGTGCCGCCGGGCAAGTTCATCCCGATCGCCGAGGAATCCGGACTCATCCAGCCGCTAGGCCAGTGGGCGCTCAACGAGGCCTGCCGGCAGAACGCGCAGTGGCGGGCGGACGGCCTTCCGGTGCAACCGGTGGCGGTCAACCTCTCGGCCGTCCAGTTCCGCCACGGCAACGTCGTGGCGCTGATCGGGCAGGCGCTGCGGAATAGCGGCCTGCCGCCCGCGTTGCTCGAAATCGAGGTCACCGAGAGCGTGCTGATGGAAGACATCGAACAGGTCGCGCAAAAGCTGCAGCAGATCAAGCAGCTCGGCGTCACACTAGCGATGGACGACTTCGGCACCGGCTACTCCAGCCTGTCGTATCTCAAGCGCTTCCGCTTCGACAAGCTGAAGATCGACCATTCGTTCATCAACGGCCTGCCGGACGCCGCCGACGACGCGGCGCTGACCGTCGCGATCATCGGCATGGCCGCCAACCTCGGCCTGACGACCATCGCCGAAGGCGTCGAAACCGAGGCCCAGCGCGACTTCCTGCGCTGCCACGGCTGCCGGCAGGTCCAGGGCTATCTCTATGCCCGCCCGCTGGACGCCGCCGCGCTGGCCGAGCGTCTCGCCCGCAGCGACGCGGCGGCGACCCTCGCCTGATCCGCCGTACCGCGGGGGCGGCGGCGGCCGCGCCGGGCGCGCAAGCGGCTTGACCGGCGGCGCTTTTTCTTACAACAATCGAAGCGTCCATCACAAAGCAGAAAGCCCCCATGAGCGCGCAGACCGTTGCCGATTTCTCGCTGCCGGCCACCGGCGGCCGGACCTTCACCCTCTCCGCCTGTCGCGGCAAGCCGGTCGTCATCTACTTCTACCCCAAGGACAGCACGCCGGGCTGCACCACCGAGGCGCAGCAGTTCCGCGACCTCCACCCCGAGTTTGAAAACCTCGGCGCGATCGTCGCCGGCGTCTCGCGCGACAGCATCAAGTCGCACGAGAACTTCAAGGCCAAACAGGAATTGCCCTTCGACCTGCTCTCCGACGCCGACGAGGCATTGTGTACGCAGTTCGCCGTCATCAAGATGAAATCGATGTATGGGAAACAGGTGCGGGGCATCGAACGCAGCACCTTCGTGATCGACGGCGAAGGCGTCTTGCGGCGCGAGTGGCGCGGCGTCAAAGTGCCGGGCCACGCGCAGGAAGTGCTCGATTTCGTCGGAACGCTCTGACCACTCTCGACCAACGACTCATCTCACGGGGAAACCAAGCTCATGGCCCGCAAAACCGCAGCCAGCAGCAAGACCGCCGAAACCAAAGCCACCAAACTCTTCGTCCTCGACACCAACGTGCTGATGCACGATCCGACGAGCCTCTACCGCTTCGAGGAACACGACGTCTTCCTGCCGATCATGACGCTGGAGGAACTCGACAACAACAAGAAGGGCATGTCGGAAATCGCCCGCAATGCCCGCCAGGCGACGCGCACGCTCGACGAAATCGTGAGCAGCTCGGCCGACGGCATCGACAGCGGCATCGCGCTCTACGGCCCCTCGCGCAAACTGGCCAGCGGCCACCTCTTCCTGCAGACCGAAGCGATTTCCAGCGACCTGCCCGCCGCCCTGCCGACGGCCAAGGCCGACAACCTGATCCTCGCGGTCGTCATCCACCTGCAGCGCCGCCACCCGAAGCGTCCGGTGATCCTGGTGTCGAAGGACATCAACATGCGCATCAAGGCCCGCGCGCTCGGGCTGGAGGCGCAGGACTACTTCAACGACAAGGTGCTGGAAGACACCGACCTGCTGTACACCGGCATGCGCGAACTGCCCGCCGACTTCTGGGACAAGCACGGCCAGGGCATGGAATCCTGGAAGAAGGACAGCCGCACGCTGTACCGCCTGAAGGGGCCCCTCTGCGCGCAGATGCTGATCAACGAGTTCGTCTACCAGGAAGGCGAGCAGCCGCTCTACGCCATCGTGCGCGAGGTTTCCGGCAAGACCGCGCAGCTGGAGACGCTGACCGACTACACGCACCCGAAGAACAACATCTGGGGCATCACCGCGCGCAACCGCGAGCAGAACTTCGCGCTCAACCTGCTGATGAACCCGGACGTCGATTTCGTCACCCTGCTCGGCCAGGCCGGCACCGGCAAGACGCTGCTCACGCTGGCCGCCGGGCTGACGCAGACGCTCGAAAGCAAGCTCTACTCCGAGATCATCATGACGCGCGTGACGGTGCCGGTCGGCGAGGACATCGGCTTCCTGCCGGGCACCGAGGAAGAAAAGATGGCGCCGTGGATGGGCGCGCTCGAGGACAACCTCGACGTGCTCAACAAGACCGACGAGGAAGCCGGCGACTGGGGCCGCGCGGCGACACGCGACCTGATCCGCAGCCGGATCAAGATCAAGTCGCTCAACTTCATGCGCGGCCGCACCTTCCTCAACAAGTTCCTGATCATCGACGAAGCGCAGAACCTGACGCCGAAGCAGATGAAGACGCTGATCACCCGCGCCGGCCCCGGCACCAAGGTGGTCTGTCTCGGCAACATTGCGCAGATCGACACACCCTACCTGACCGAAGGCAGTTCCGGCCTGACCTACGTGGTCGACCGCTTCAAGGGCTGGGAGCACTCCGGCCACGTCACTCTGCAGCGCGGCGAGCGCTCACGCCTCGCGGACCACGCCGCCGAAGTGCTATAATTTTTTCCTCTCTCCGGGCCGTGTCTCAGCGCACGGCCCGCTCGTTTCCGCAGTCCGTCCGCTGCACTCTGCTGTACGCCCGGCCTGCCCGACGCATTCCGGAGGTCCGATTGAAGCGACGCAATTTTCTCGCCGCCGCGGCGCTCATTCCGCTGTTCACTTCGCCTGCCGCGCAGGCGGCCAACAAGCATGCAAAACCGGCGGCAAAACCCAAGCCAGGCGCCAAGAAGCCGGCGCCGCGCAAGCCGGTGCGCACCTCCGCCAGCGAGGCGCCGCCGGTGCGCGAGCCACGCAGCGTGGTCAACCTGCCCGACGAGCCGCCCGCGCAGTGGCGCAACCACGAGATCGCCACGGAAATCACGCTGCCCGGCAGCAAAGGCCATGCGCGCCTCTGGCTGCCGCTTGCGCAGTACAAGGACACAAGCTGGCAGCGCTCGCTCGGCCACAGCTGGCAGGGCAACTACACGAGCGCCGGCATCTATCGCGACCCGGTGGCCGAAATGGAAGTCTTCTACGCCGAATGGAAGGACGGCGGGGGAAGCGACGGAGAAACGCCGCAACTGCAGATCGCCACCCAGGTAGCCGTGCAGGACCGGCATTTCGACATCACCCGGCGCGGCAGCGCCGCCGAGCGCACCGAGGTGCTGCGCCGCTGCCTGCATCCGACCGAGCGGATGCCCACCGACGGCCTGGTGCGGCACACGGCCGAGCGCGCCGTCGGCCGCATCAAGGACCCGGTGGCGCAGGGCAAGGCGATCTACGACTGGGTGGTGGACAACACAAGCTACGATCCGCAGGCGCCCGGCGCCGGTCGCGGCGATATCACCGCGATGCTCGACAGCGGCAATTTTTCCGGGCGCAGCGCCGACATCGCCCTGCTCTTCGTTGCGCTCTGCCGCTCGATGGGCATCCCGGCGCGTCCCGTTTTCGGCCTGCGCATCGACGGTTCGCGCCTGTTTTCCAGCCTGGGCGCCAGCGGCAATCTCTCTCGCGCGCAGCACTGCCGCGCCGAGTTCTACGCGCCGGGCTACGGCTGGATTCCGGTCGACCCGTCGGACCTGCGCAAGGCGGTCGTCGACGAGCACCTCTCGTCGGCGGACTCCAGGCTGGTCGTCCTGAAAAAGCTGCTGTTCGGCTTCTGGGAAATGAACTGGATCGCCTACAACGCGGCGCAGGACGTCGGCCTGCGCGATGCGACCGGCCCCGCCCTGCCCTTCCTGATCGTGCCGCAGGCGGAAACGGCCGCCGGACGCTTCGACAGCCTGACGCCGGCGCGCTTCGGCTACACCGTCAAGGCGCAGCGCAGCGACGGCTGAACGACCTGCCGCCGCGCGCCGCACGCACGCGGCGCGGCCCCGCCGGACTCAGTAGTCCGCGCCCCCACCGCCTTGGTGGGCGTAGTTCTCGAAGCGCGTGTATTCGCCGAGGAAGGCGAGGCGCACCATGCCGATCGGGCCGTTACGCTGCTTGCCGATGATGATTTCGGCGGTGCCCTTGTCCGGCGAATCCGGGTTGTACACCTGATCGCGGTAGATGAACATGATGACGTCCGCGTCCTGCTCGATGGCGCCCGATTCGCGCAGGTCGGACATCACCGGCCGCTTGTTCGGACGCTGCTCGAGCGAGCGGTTGAGCTGCGAGAGCGCGATCACCGGCACCTGCAGTTCCTTCGCCAGCCCCTTCAGCGAACGCGAGATTTCCGAAATTTCGGTCGCCCGGTTTTCGCCGTTGCCGTTGGCCGAGGACATCAGCTGCAGGTAGTCGATCACGATCAGACCGAGCTTGCCGCACTGGCGGTGCAGGCGGCGCGCACGGGCGCGCAGGTCGATCGGGTTGAGCGCCGGCGTCTCGTCGATGTAGATCGGCGCCTCGTGCATCTTGCCGAGCGCGAAGGACAGGCGCGACCACTCGTCATCGTTGAGACGGCCGGTACGCACACGGTTCGAGTCGAGGCGTCCGACCGATGCGAGCATCCGCATGGCGAGCTGCGCGCCGCCCATTTCCATCGAGAAGACGGCGACCGGCAGGCCGACCTCGATCGCCACGTGCTCGCCCATGTTCAGCGCGAACGAGGTCTTGCCCATCGACGGACGCCCGGCGACGATCAGCAGGTCGCCCGGCTGCAGGCCCGAGGTCATCTTGTCGAGGTCGTGGTAGCCGGTCGGGATGCCGGTGATGTCGGAAGGGTTCTCGCGGTCGTGCAGTTCCTGGATGCGCTCGACGACCTGCGTGAGCAGCGGGTTGATGTGCTGGAAGCCGGTCTGCGCGCGGAAGCCTCCCTCGGCGATGGCGAACACCTTGGCCTCGGCCTCGTCGAGCAGTTGCTTCGGTTCGCGCCCCAGCGGGTTGAGCGCGCTGCCGGCGATCTCGTCGCCGGCCGTCACCAGCTGGCGCAGGATCGCCCGCTCGCGCACGATCTCGGCGTAGCGGCGGATGTTGGCGGCCGACGGCGTGTTCGCCGCCAGCTCGCCGAGGTAGGCCAGCCCGCCGGTATCGCCGCTTTCGCCGGCGGCGTCGAGGCTCTCGGCGACGGTGACGACGTCCACCGGCTTGCCGCGTTCGAGCAGCTTGCGCACCTGGCGATAGATGCGCTTGTGCTCGTCGCGATAGAAGTCGCCCTCGCCGACCAGGTCGGCGATCTTGTCGAAGGCCGCGTTGTCGAGCAGCAGGCCGCCGAGCACCGACTGCTCGGCCTCGATCGAATGCGGCGGAATGCGCAGCGCGGCGAGCGCCGGATCGATCGATGGATTATCGCCGCGCTTGGACCACTGCCCGCGCTGACCGGAAGAGTTGAACGACTTCGACATAGGAAATCCGCAAGGGGAGAGAACAAGGGAAGCACAGGACCCGGGCCGGAAGTGTATCCCGAGTACCGCGGCGGCGGAGAAATCGGGCCGCCGAAAATGAAAAAAGCCTTGCGCGCGGGCAAGGCTTTTTTCTCGACGCGGCCGCAGCCGCGGCGGGCTTACTGCTCGCCGACCACGGCGACGGTGATGGTCGCCAGCACGTCGGTGTGCAGAGCGACTTCCAGCGAGTTCTCGCTGACCGTCTTGATCGGGCCCATCGGCATATGCACGGCGGACTTTTCAACGTCGAAGCCCTGGGCCTTGAGGCCGTCGGCGACGTCGAAGTTGGTCACCGAACCGAACAGACGGCCATCGACGCCCGCCTTGCGGGAGATCGTCACGGTCACGCCGTTCAGCTTCTCGGCGAAGGCCTGGGCGGCGGCCAGCTTCTCGGCGGCAGCCTTTTCCAGTTCGGCGCGCTTGGCTTCGAACTCGGCCATGGCGGCCGGCGTGGCGCGCTTGGCCTTGCCGTTCGGGATCAGGAAGTTACGGGCGTAGCCGTCCTTGACCTTGACGAGATCGCCGAGGTTGCCGAGGTTGACAACCTTTTCCATGAGAATGATTTGCATGGTCTTGTCCTCGAATTACTGGTGGTTGTCGGTGTAGGGCAGCAGGGCCAGGAAGCGGGCGCGCTTGATCGCGACCGACAGCTGGCGCTGATAGCCGGCCTTGGTGCCGGTCAGGCGGGCGGGCATGATCTTGGCGTTCTCGGCGATGTATTCCTTGAACTGGTCGACATCCTTGTAATCGATCTCTTCGATCTTCTCGGCGGTGAAGCGGCAGAACTTGCGGCGCTTGAACAGACCGCTACCGCGCTTCTTACCGTTTTTGTCATCCTTCTTCTTGAAGAATCTGGCCATTTTGATTTCCTTCTACAAATTCGATTGTATTTACGTGCAATCTCAGCTGTCTGCTGTGCTGGCTTCGCGCGGCGAGGAAGCCGGTCATGCGGACCGTCGCTCCCGGACTTGCCGCTTGCAGCCACTTCGCCGTCGGGCCCAGGCCGATCGCCTGGATTTCGCACTCGACGCGCCGTGGGCTACCCGCCTCGACCTGTTCCGACTGATGCCCGATCACGCATTCCGTCACCGGCACGCCGGCCGGGGTGTAACGCAGCGCTTTGCGCTCGATCAGGATTCCGGTGAGTTCGACGCGGTTCAGCGAAGCCTCGACGCTCAGGCAGCCGGCTGTTCCGCGGCGGCTTCAGCCGGCGCTTCGACCTTGCCTTCGAGCAGCGACTTGGACTTTTCGTCCTTCATCATCGGCGACGGCGTGGTGACGGCCTTCTTCATCTTGATGACGAGGCTGCGCAGGACGGCGTCGTTGAACTTGAAGCCGTGCTCGAGTTCGCCCAGGGTCGCGCCGTCGCATTCGATGTTCATCAGAACATAGTGCGCCTTGTGCATCTTCTGGATCGGGTAAGCGAGCTGACGACGGCCCCAGTCTTCGAGGCGGTGGATCTGGCCACCGTGCGTGGTGACGAGCGTCTTGTAACGCTCGACCATCGCCGGCACCTGTTCGGACTGGTCCGGGTGGACGATGAAAACGATTTCGTAATGGCGCATGAACACTCCTTCTGGCAAAAACCCCCCGCCATGCGAACGGTGGGGCAAGGTGGAAAAGCCGGCGATTATATCTGCTTTAGGGCTTGAGAATCAAGGATTTTTCCCGTTTTCCGCCCGCCAGGCGCCCGTTGCCGGACGCGAAGCCCGCCCGCCGCCCTTTACAAAGCGAAACAAAAGTCTGCGAGGCCCGGCAACAACAGCCGGCGCAAGGGGATTACCATGCACAGGCGCACAGAAAAAACAGGCGCAAACGAGGCGCAGCCTCGTCAGCCACGACCCGACACAGGAGCCCCACGATGAAATCCGCAAACAGCACTTCCCGTCTCTGCGCCCTCGCGCTTGCCGCGCTTTTCGCCAGCGGATCGGCGATGGCCGACAAACCCGAATGGGCGGGCGGCGGCAAGAACGACAGGCACGAACGCAAGGATCAGCGCGATGGCCGCGACGACGACCGGCGCGATGACCGGCGCGGCGATTTCCGCGACGACAGGCGCAACGACAGGCGCGGCGACGCGATGGAATTCCATTTCCGCGACGACAACCGGCGCCTGGTCAACGACTACTACGGCCAGCAGTTCCGCTCCGGCCACTGCCCCCCGGGGCTGGCCAAGAAGAACAACGGCTGCATGCCGCCGGGACAGGCCAAGAAATGGCGCCGGGGCTACGCGCTGCCGCACGACGTGCGCTACTACGACCTGCCGCGCGATCTGGTCGTCCGCCTGCCGCCCCCGCCGCAGGGGCATCGCTACGTCCGGGTCGCCTCCGACATTCTGCTGATCGCGATCGGCAGCAGCATGGTGATCGACGCCATCGAGGACATCGGACGCTAACGACGCGGCGAACGACGGAACCGGCACGCGGGATCGCGCGCCGGTCTTCCGGTGGGCGCGAAAACTCAAACCTTAAAAAACTGCGAGTTCATGACATGAGCGACAGGCATCGAGTGCTCCTGCTCGGCCGCCAGAATCCCGCGCTGGAAGCGCGTCTCGCCGCCGCCTACGATCTGCACCGGCTGGCCGACGAGGCCGATCCACATGCTTTCCTGGCGACGCGCGGCAGCGAATTCGCCGCGCTCGTGACCTCGGCGATCGAAGGCGCGGACGGCGCCTTGCTCGAAGCGCTTCCCGCGCTGCGCGTGCTCTCCAGCTTCGGCGTCGGACTGGACCGGATCGATCTGGCCGCGGCCCGCCGGCGCGGCATCGCCGTGGGCTACACGCCCGACGTGCTGAACGACTGCGTCGCCGACCTGGCGTTCGGCCTGCTGCTCGACGCCGCCCGCTCGATCAGCGCCGCCGACCGCTACGTGCGGAAGGGTCGCTGGAAGGAGGCGCCCTACCCGCTCGCCGCGCGGGTCAGCGGCAAGCGCCTGGGCATCCTCGGGCTGGGCCGCATCGGACGCGCCGTGGCGCGCCGCGCCGGCGGCTTCGACATGGAGGTGCGCTACCACAACCGTTCTCCGGCGAAGGATGCTCCCTACGCGTATGCGCCCAGCCTGACCGAACTGGCGCGCTGGTCCGACTTTCTCGTCGTGGCCGCGGCAGGCGGCCCGGCCAGCCGGCACATCGTAAACGGCGAGGTGCTGGCGGCGCTCGGCCCGCAAGGCTTCATCGTCAATGTCGCGCGCGGCAGCGTGATCGACGAAAGCGCCCTGATCGAAGCGCTGCGGGAAGGGCGCATCGCCGGCGCCGGCCTCGACGTCTTCGCGCACGAACCGAACGTCCCGGACGCCCTGCTCGCGCTCGACAACGTCGTTCTGCTGCCGCACGTCGGCAGCGGCACGAACGAAACGCGGCAGGCGATGGCGGACAGGGTCTTCGACAACCTGCACGCCTTTTTTTCCAGCGGCCGCTTGATCTCGCCGGCGCCCTTCGACTAAGGTTCGCTGCCCGGCACGCGGAGACGGCCGGCATCGTTCAACGGACCCGATTGGCACAAAGGCTGACCATGCGAATTCTCATCGTCGAGGACGACCGCCCGCTCGGCGAAGGCATCCAGATGGGCCTGCGCCAGGCCGGCTGGCAGGCCGAATGGGTGGCCGACGGCGAGACCGCGCGCGATGCGCTGGCCAGCGAACCCTTCGGCGCGCTGGTGCTCGACCTCGGCCTGCCGCGCATCTCCGGACTCGACGTGCTGCGCGAACTGCGCGCGCGCGGCGAAACGCTGCCGGTACTCATCCTGACCGCGCGCGACACGCCGGAAGATGTGGTGGCCGGACTCGACGCCGGCGCCGACGACTACATGGTCAAACCCTTCAACCTGAGCGAACTGGCGGCCCGCCTGCGCGCCCTGCTGCGGCGCAGCGGCGGACGTGCCGCGCCGGAGATCGCCTACGGCCGCCTGCGCCTCGACCCGGCCGCGCGGCGCGTGACGCTGGCCGGAGACCCGGTCGAGCTGTCGGCGCGCGAATTCGACCTGCTGCACGAACTGCTCGGCCAGGCCGGCCGCGTGCTGACCAAGGCGCAGATCGAGGAACGCCTCTACGCCTGGGGCAGCGAACTCGAATCGAACGCCATCGAAGTGCACATCCACCACCTGCGCCGCAAGCTGTGGCCCGAGCTGATCCGCACCGTGCGCGGCGTCGGCTACCTGATCCCGGAAGCGCCGTCGGGCGCGCCGCGATGAAGACCTACTCGCTGCGCCTGCGCATCCTGCTCGGCGTGCTCGTCGTCGTCGCCCTCGCCTGGAGCAGCGCCGGCCTGCTCGCCTACCGCCATGCCCGGCACGAGACCGAGGAACTGCTCGACGCGCACCTCGCGCAGTCGGCGACGCTCCTTTTCGCCTTCCTCGGCGACCCGGCCAGGGCCACCGAAGAGCACGCCTCGCGCCACCGCCACGACAAGAAGGTCGCCTTCCAGATCTGGGACGGAAACGTCCTGCTCACCCATTCGACGCGCGCGCCGCACACGCGGCTGTCGGTCGTGGACGAAGGTTTTTCCGACGTCGACATCGACGGCCGGAAATGGCGCGTGTTCAGCGCGCGCGACCCGCAGCGGCGCTACCTCGTGCAGGTCGCCGACGCAATCGGCAGCCGCGACGAGGTCAGCGGCGAAATCGCCCGCCACCTGCTGCTGACGCTGGCCTTCGGTCTGCCGGCGCTCGGCGTCGCGCTCGGCGCCTTCGTCTTCGTCGCCTTCCGGCCGCTCGGCCGGCTGGCCGACTCGATCGCCGCGCAGGCGCCCGGACGCCTGCTGCCGATCGAACTGGACCGCGCGCCGCGCGAGATCGTGCCGATCCTCGAACGTCTCAACCGGCTGTTCGGCGAAGTGCGCCGCGCGCAGGACGACGAACGGCGCTTCACGGCCGACGCCGCGCACGAACTGCGCACGCCGCTCGCCGTCCTGCAGACGCACGCCGAAGTCGCCGGCGCGGCCACCGACGAAGCCAGCCGGCAACGCGCCCTCGAACACCTGGCCAGCGGCAGCCGGCGGGCCGCGCGCCTCGTCGACCAGCTGCTGACGCTGGCCCGCCTGGACGCGCAGGACACTCTGCCGGACAAGGAAGCCTGTCGGCTGCACCCGCTCGTCGTGGACACCGTCGCCCTGCTGATTCCCGCCGCGCTGGACAAGGGCATCGAGGTCGAAGTCGAAGACGGCGCCGCTTCCGACGCGCCGACGGTCGCCGGCGCCCCGCTGCTGCTGCAGGTGCTGGTGCGCAATCTGGTGGACAACGCGATCCGCTACACGCCGCCCGGCGGCAACGTGCGCATCGCGCTGCGCCGGGAAGACGGACGGATCGCCCTGCACGTCGTCGACAGCGGACCGGGCATTCCGCCGGAAGCGCGCGCCGAGGCCACCGCGCGCTTCCGGCGCTTCGACGTCAGCGGCGCCGAAGGCCACGGCCTCGGCCTGTCGATCGTCGCCCGCATCGCCGCGCTGCACGGCGCGACGCTCGATCTGCGGACGGCCGGCCCCGAAGGCGGACTGGACGCCGTCGTGCGCTTCCCGGCATGAAGCGCCCACCCCGCGCAGAAATGCCGCCCCCGGGACCACGACCGCCGCATTGCGCCGGTTGCACTGCCGCGCGCGCCCGATGAATCCGAAACTCGCCGAATTTCTCGCCGGCTGTCGCGACGAAGCCCCGCTGCAACTCGGCGTCGCCCCCTTCGCCATGCTCTACGGCATCGGCGCGCTCGCCGCCGGCATGCCGGCCTGGCTCGCGCAGCTGGCCTCCGCCGTCGTCTTCGCCGGCGCAGCCCAACTCGTCATCGTGCAGATGCTGGCGGCAGGCGCCGGCGCCATGCCGGTCGGCCTGACCGCCGGCCTGCTCAATCTGCGCCACCTCCTCTACAGCGCGTCGGTCGCCGAATACGTGCGCCACCTGCCGCGCCGCTGGCGCCTGCTGCTCGCCTACCTGCTGACCGACGAAGCCTACGCGGTGGCGATCCTGCGCTACCGGGCGGAGGGCGAGCGCGCAGCGCAAGCCGGACAGGCGGAAACCGGCCCCGCTCCCGGCGCGACGAAGGCAAACGCCGCGAATGAAGCGAACGAGAGGAGCGCCGTACGCGAAGCCGACGCAGGGAGCGGCACGGGCGAGGCGCCGGGCGATCTGCGCCACTGGTACTTTCTGGGATGCGGCTGCACGCTGTGGCTCACCTGGCAGCTCGCGACGGCGGCAGGCCTGCTGTTCGGCGCGACCATCCCGGCGGAATGGGACATCGACTTCGCCGTGCCGCTCACCTTCATCGCGCTGCTCACGCTGCTCCTGCGCGAACGCGCCGGCCAGGCGGCGGCCCTGTTCGCCGCGCTCGGCGCCCTCGCCTTCGCCGCGCTGCCGTACAAGCTCGGACTGGTGGCCGCCGTGCTGCTCGGATTGCTCGCCGGCCGGCTGGTCGCGGAACGGACGGGCGGACGCGTAACCGGCGCCGCGGCGGACGCGAACCCCGCAAATGCCGCCGGCCAGGAGGAGCGCGCACGATGAACCCAATCTCGCTGCTCGCCCTGCTGGCGGCCGTGGGCGTCGCCACCTTCCTCTTCCGCTACGCGATGATCGGCCTGTTCGCCGGACGGGAACTGCCACCCTGGCTGCGCGCGCTGAGCAGCCACATCGCCCCGGCCAGCTTCGCCGCACTGACGGCAAGCGCGCTTTTCGTGCACGGCGGCGAGGTCGCGCTCATGCTCGATACGCCCAAGCCCTGGGCGGCGCTGATCGCCGCGCTGGTCGCCTGGCATACGCGCCACGTGCTGACCACCATCGCCGCCGGCATGGCGGCGCTCTACCTGCTCAAGCTTCTGTTCTAGCCAGAAAGTTTTTCCCGCCCCGGCATCGGGTCCGGATTCCGGGCGCCGTGGTCGCAGTTTCCGGACAAGGCGCACGGCCCCCGTCGCAGCGCACCGGAACTTCAGCATCACCCGGGCTTGGCGTACTGCTCCGCGCTGATCACCTCGATCCCGACGAAGCGCTCGTTCTCGCCGACCCATGCGTCGTGGCCGGGCGGAATGGTGTAGGACTGTCCCGCCTCGATCGTCTTCTCGGTGCCGTCCTGCAGGCGCACCGTCAGGCGTCCGGCCACCGCATACCCGACGTGCGACAGCTGGCACAGATCGGTCTTGGCGACCGGCTTGACGCATTCGGACCAGCGCCAGCCCGGCGAGAAGTTGAAACGCCCCAGGGTATAGCCGTCGAAACGCAGAATCTCGACCCGGGTCTTCTGCGGCGTGCGCACCTCGTCCGGGGAATCGTGGGATTTGACTTCGAATTTCGTGACCGCAACTGGCGTGCTCATGATCGTCTCCTTACGACTTTCCGCCTATGCTCTTCTATCGATAGTCCAGCCGCCCGCCGCCGTCAAGGAACACCGCATCCCCGCCCGGAGAAGGCGAAAACCTGGCCCGCGCGAACGCGCCCGGACCCCGGCGGCAGCGCCCGGAAACCCGGAAACGCGCCCCGCACCCGCCCTCTCCACGGCAAACGGAAGGCGGTTTCGCGAAACGCTTCGGGCAAGGCAAACGCTCCCTCCTCGCGCTCAACCGTACTCGCCCCGCCCGCACGCTTCGGCGCGGCCTGCGGACGCCCCCGGCTGTCGCCGGGAAACGCCGGCAGCCGCCGTACTGACTCCACGAACGCCGGAGAAAGCCCCGAGGAATACTCTTTGTTTTCCATGGACTATCGCCCCCGTCAAGGAAGACGGAATTGGCATCGGCGCTGGAAAAAAATACCGAAAACGATGTACCCTGATCTCGCCATAGTCATAAATCCCGGCCCCCCGACAGTTCCGCAAGAGAGATGATCGAATCCCGGCCCATGCACAATCGTCGCGAATTCACCGCCCGCATTGCAGGCAACAAGGCCGACTGGCACCCCCTTCCCTTTTCCCGGCCGCGCACACGGACGAACGGAGTCCGTCTGGCCGCCCCGCGGCGCCGCATCGAACCGCCGCGCCGCTCTCCGAGCGCTTCGATACCGCCATGTCGCTGCACCGCTTCCTGACCCGGCTCATCTGGATCTGCGTCCTGCCGCTGATCGCGCTGGCGGCCTATCTCGCCATCGACAGCGTGCATCGCGCCCAGACCGAGCGCGACAAGCTGGCCGCCCACCTCGCGGCGAACTTCGCCACCACCATCGACCAGAGCCTGAGCGCGCGTATCGCCGCCCTGCAGATACTCGCCGTCTCTCCGCTCGCCGACCAGGCGCCGCTCCTGCAGGCGCTCTATCAGGAAGCCCAGGGTTTCCGGGAGAGCTTCGACAGCCACGTCATCCTCGCCGACCTGGATTTCCGCATGCTGTTCAATACGCGCGTGCCTTTCGGCAGCAAACTGCCCGCCCTGCCCCGGCCGGCGGGGCATAGCGCGGTCGAGAGCGCGATCGCCAGCGGCAAGCCGGCGGTCGGCGACACCTTTGCCGGCCCGCTCGCCGGAAAACCGCTGATCGCCATCGCCGTCCCCGGCCTGCGCGACGGGAAGACCGCCTTTTTCATGCTCGCCGTTTTCGAAACCGCGCAGTTCCAGAGCCGCCTCGACCTGCTGGCGCTGCCTCCCGGCTGGTCGCTCACCCTGCTCGACGGCAAGGGAGACGTGATCGCCCATCGCGCGCCGCCAGGCCTGAAGGCCGATGCCGCGGTGGACGACAGCGGGCGCTTCGTCGTCGAATCCGCCGTCGCGCCGTGGTCCGTCGTGCTCGAAATTCCGCGCGACATCTACCGCGCTCCGCTGATCGCCACCGCCATCGCACTGACTTTCCTCATCCTGGGGGCGACCCTGGCCGGGGTTTTCGGCGGTACGCTGGCGAGCCGGCGTCTCGGCAGATCGCTGGCCTCGTTGACCGGCACGCCGCCCGCCGACGCGCCGCCGCCGGAGATCGAGGAAATCGCCAGCGTGCGCCGCCTGCTCGAGGAAGCCGCCGACCGGCGCGATCAGGCGGAAGCCGCGCAGCGCGAAAGCGAGCAGCGCTTCCGCGCCACCTTCGAACAGGCGGCGGTGGGCATCGCCCTGCTCGACCCCGACGGCCGCTGGCTGCGGGTCAACCAGAAGCTGTGCGACATCGTTGGCTACGGCAACCAGGAACTGCTCGGCAAGACCTTCCAGGACATCACCCATCCGGACGATCTCCACACCGATCTCGCCTACGTGCGGCAGATTCTGGCGGGCGAGATCGAAACCTACTCGATGGAGAAGCGCTATCTGCGGCAGGACGGCTCGCTGATCTGGATCAATCTCACCGTCGCCCTGGCACGACGCCCCGACGGGCGGCCCGACTACTTCATTTCGGTGATCGAAGACATCCAGAAGCGCAAGGAAGCCGAAGCCGAACTGCAGGCCAGCGAAGCGTCGCTGAAGGAAGCGCAGCGCCTGGCCGGACTCGGAAACTGGTCGTGGGACCTGCGCGAGGACCGGCACGTCTGGTCGGAGGAAATCTACCGCATCTACGGACGCGCGCTGGATTTGCCGCCCGCGGTCTATCCGGAAGTCAGCGCGTACTTCACCGTGGAAAGCTGGACGCGCCTCTCGGACGCGGTCACGGCAGCCTTTACCCGGGGCCTGGCCTACGAATGCGACGCCGAGGTGGTGCGCCCCAACGGCACGCGCCGCTGGGTGACCGCCCGCGGCGAGTGCACACGCGACGCCGACGGCGCGGTCGTCGGCCTCCACGGAACGGTGCAGGACATCACGGAGCGCAAGCAGGCGGCGGAAGCCTTGCGCGAACTCAACGCCAGCCTGGAACAGCGCGTCGAGCAGCGGACCGCCGAACTGCTCGACGCGAACAAGGAGCTCGACACCTTCGCCTATTCCGTCTCGCACGACCTGCGCGCGCCCCTGCGCGCCATGCGGGGCTTCGCGCAGGCGCTGACCGAGGATTACGGCGAAGGGCTCGAGGACGAGGCGAAGAGCTATCTGGAACAGATCAACGTGGCCAGCCGCAAGATGGGAGAGCTGATCGACGGCATTCTCGCCCTCTCGCGCAGCACGCGCGGCAATCTGCGGAACGATACGATCGACCTGTCGGCGCTCGCCGCCGGCATCCTGGCCGAACTGGCGCAAGGCGATCCCGGACGGGCCTTCGCGGCCGACGTTGCGCCGGGACTGATCGTCCGCGGCGACGCCCGCATGGTCGAGGCGATCATGCGCAACCTGCTGGGCAACGCCTGGAAATACACGGCCAAAAAGGACGCCACGACGATTCGCGTGTATTCCGGCGAAATCGACGGCCTGCGCGGCATCTGCATCGCCGACAACGGCGCCGGCTTCGACATGGCGCACGCCGAACAGCTCTTCCAGCCCTTCCGGCGCCTGCACCGGCAGGACGAATTCCCCGGCCTCGGCATCGGGCTGGCCACCGTGCAGCGCATCGTCGGCCGCCACGGCGGCCAGATCCGCGCCCGGGCCGCGCCCGGCGAAGGCGCCACCTTCTGCTTCACCCTGGCGGAAGAGAGCGCGGCACCATGAGGCATTCCCCGCGCACGCGCTTCATCGTTCTCGCCGGCGCCGGCTTCGACATGGCGCACGCCGAACGGCTCTTCAAACCCTTCCAGCACCCGTACCGGCAGGACGAGTTCCCGGGCGTCGGCATCGGCCTGGCGACCGTGCAACGGATCATCCAGCGCCACGGCGGCGAATTGCGCGCGGTCGCCGCGCCCGGCCGCGGCGCGACTTTCTGCTTTTCCCTCCCGTCCACAGCGTCTGCAACGGAGAATCGCCATGAACAATAGAAAGAGCATCCTGCTGGTCGAAGACGACGCCCACGACGAAATGCTGATCCTGCGGGCGCTCAGGCGGATCAACCTGGCCAACGAAATCGAGATCGCGCGCGACGGCCAGCAGGCGCTTGACTACCTGTTCGCCGAAGGGGAGTTCGCCGGGCGCGCGGGACAGGAACTGCCCGCCGTGGTCCTGCTCGACATCGGCCTGCCGCGCCTCTCCGGCCTGGAAGTGCTGGCGCGCCTGCGCAACGATCCGCGCACCCGTTTGCTGCCGGTCGTCATGCTGACCTCGTCGGACGAAGAACGCGACCGCGCGGACAGCTACCAGCGCGGCGCCAACAGCTTCGTCCGCAAGCCGCTCGAATTCACCGAACTGGCCGAGACCGTCGCCCGCCTGGGCATCTACTGGCTCGTCACGAACGAACCGCCGCGAGCGTAGGCGATGATCAACATCCTCTACATCGAAGACGATCCCTCTGATTTTCAGCTGCTCGCCCGCCATCTGCGGCACGAGGGAATGGAAATCGACATCCTGCGCGTCGACGAATCGGCAGGGTTGTCGCAAGCGCTGGAGGAAAGGCGCTGGGACGCCGTCCTGACCGATTACAACCTGCCGCAGCTGAAGTTCCGCGAAACCCTCGCCCTACTCTGCCGCCGCCTGCCCGATTGCCCGATCATCCTGGTGTCCGGCTCGATCGGCGAGGAAACGGCGATCGAACTGTCGCGCGCGGGCCTGTGGGATTTCGTCCTGAAGGACAACCTCTCCCGGCTCGTCCCGGCCCTCGAACGCAGCTTCCGCGACAGCGCCCAGCGGCAGGCCCGGCGGGCCGCCGAATACGCGCTGCAGGTCAGCGAGGAACGCTTCCGGATCATCGCCGAGACGATCACCGAAGTCATCTGGATGGCCGACGTCGAGCAAAAACAGATCTACTACGTCAGCCCCGCCTACGAGACCCTCTGGCAGCGGACCTGCGCTTCGCTCTACGCCGAACCGCGCTCCTTCCTCGACGGCATCCACGCGGACGACCGCCCCCGGATCGCGGCCGGCATCCGCGCCGCGCAGGACGCCGTGCAGCCTTTCGGACACGAGTACCGCGTCGTCCGGCCGGACCGTTCGATCCGCTGGGTCAGCGACCACGGCTTTCCCGTCATCGACCGCGAGAGCCGGACGACGCGCTACGTCGGGGTCGCCAAGGACGTGACCGAGCGCCACCATGCCGAGGAACGGCTGCGGCAGGCCGCAACCGTGTTCGAGAGCACGCAGGAAGGCGTCATGATCACCAGCCTCGACGCCCGCATGATGGCGGTCAACAAGGCCTTCACCGAAATCACCGGCTATTCCGAGGAAGAAGCGCTCGGAATGCCGCCGAGCATCCTGCGCTCGGGGCGCAGCAGCCCCGATTTCTACCAGGCGATGTGGGCCAGCCTGCTGGACACCGGTCAATGGCGCGGGGAAATCTGGAATCGGCGCAAGAACGGCGAGGTCTATCCCGCCTGGATGACCATCTCGACCGTGCACAGCGAAGAGGGCAAGCCGACGCACTACGTCAGCGTGTTCAGCGACATCAGCCAGCTCAAGCGCAGCGAGGAAGAACTGGCCCGGCTCGCCCACTACGATCCGCTCACCGGCCTGCCCAACCGCCTGCTGCTCCAGTCCCGCCTGGAACATGCGATCGACCGCGCGGAACGGCACGGGGAACGGGTGGCGCTGCTGTTCATCGACCTCGACCGCTTCAAGACGGTGAACGACAGCCTCGGACACGTCGCCGGCGACCAGCTGCTGCTCGACGCAGCGCTCCGGCTGCGCGAACGCGTGCGCGACGAGGACACGCTCGGCCGCTTCGGCGGCGACGAGTTCCTGCTGCTGCTCGAACCGATCGACGGCCCCGAGGAGGCCGCCATCGTCGCGCGCGACCTCCTTGCCGTCCTCGCGCAGCCCTTCCGGCTGGCCGGCAGCAGCGAGGTTTACATCGGCGCCAGCATCGGCATCAGCATCTTTCCCGACGACGGCGCCACCGCCGCCGATCTGCTGCGCGACGCCGACGCCGCGATGTATCAGGCCAAGGACCACGGCCGCAACCGCTTCTGCTTCTACACCGCGGACATGAACGCCAACGCCATCGCCCAGCTCGAACTCGAAGCGGCCCTGCGGCGGGCGCTCGAACGCGAGGAATTCGTCCTGCACTACCAGCCGAAGGTCGATCTGCGCAGCGGCAGCGTCGTCGGCGCCGAAGCGCTGATCCGCTGGAACCGCGACGGCGGCCTCGAGCCGCCGGGGCGCTTCATCGCGCTCGCCGAGAAGACGGGCCTGATCGTTCCCATCGGCACCTGGGTGATCGACACGGCCTGCCGCCAGCTGCGCCGCTGGCAGGATGCCGGCCTGCGCGACCTGCAGCTGGCCGTCAACGTCTCCATGCTGCAGTTCTATTCCGGCGACCTGCCGGAGATCGTGCACGACGCCCTGACGCGCCACGGAATCCCGGCCGGCTATCTCGAACTGGAAGTCACCGAGAGCATGCTGATGGAAGACCCGGAGCAGACCATCGCCATCCTCCACGCGCTGAAGCGCATCGGCGTGAAACTCTCGCTCGACGATTTCGGCACCGGCTATTCGAGCTTCACCTACCTGAGCCGCTTCCCGATCGACACCCTGAAGATCGACCAGTCCTTCGTCCGCGACATCGTGAGCGAGCCGGAAGCGGCGATGATCGCCGTTTCGATCATCGATCTCGCGCACCGCATGCGGCTCAAGGTCGTCGCCGAAGGCGTCGAAACGGAAGCGCAGCTCGGCTACCTGCGCATGCAGAACTGCGACGAGATGCAGGGGTTCCACTTCTCCGGGGGAATCCCCGCGGACGCCTTCACCGCGCTGGTGGGCAAGGGGAAGGCGCTGCCTCCGGCGCATGCGAGGACGGCGGGCGAGCGCAGCATCCTCCTGGTGGACGGCGAGCCCGACGCGCTGGCGACGCTCTCCCGCCGGCTCGCCGGGGAGACGCTGCGCGTCTTCACGGCGGCAAGCGCCGGCCGGGGCCTGGAAATTCTCGCCATGCACCCGATCCAGATCGTCGTCTCGGCCCGGGAAATGCCGCAGATGACGGGCGACGACTTCCTGCGCCGCGTCCGCGAACTGCATCCCGGCACGCTCCGCGTCATGCTGTCCGGCGATGCCGGCCCGCATGACGGCGACGAAGGCACGATCCAGCGGCATCTGCGCGCGTCCTGCGACGACGACGCGCTGCGCGGCGAGATCGACGCCGCCTTCCTCCAGCAGGAGGCCGCCGCGGCGCGCAACGGCCGGATCGCCCCCTGAATCCGGCCCGGGAGCGTCGGACCGGGCGCACCCGGCGCCCGCCTTCCCGCATGCGGGCGCGTCCTGGAGTCTGTGCGGCTAGGCCGCGCCGCCGAGCGAGCGCTGCAGATAGCCGAGCTTGCTGCCGCGTTCGAGCTTGGCGGCGAACCTGGGGAAATCGAGTCCGTAGCGGCTGCGCATCGCCTGCGCCTGGCTGTTGATCCAGCGCCAGCGCGGCTCGAAGGCCGCATCGCGGAAGGCGAAGACGACCTCGTTGCCGTCATCCTCGACCGGCAGCACGAGCAGGTTGTCGCCGAACGCCGTCATCATCAGCTCGAGATGCGCCGCGCGCTCCTCGCGCAGGCCGGCGAGGTTGCACACCAGCACGCCGCGCGGCAGCAGCGCGGCGCGCACGTCGGCGTAGAACTCCGGGGTCGAGATCGACGACGCCAGCCCGTGCCGGTCGAAGGCGTCGATCATGATCACGTCGTACCGCTCGCATGCCTCCTTCGGCCCCGTCTGATGCCCGGCCCGCTTGTCGCGCGCGGCGGCGAGGTAGTCCGCGGCGTCGGCCTCGACCACGCGGAAGCGCGCATCGTCCGGCGGCAGGCAGAACAGTTCGCGGAAGGCGATCACCTGCGGGCTTATCTCGACGGCGGCGATCCTCGCCAGCGGCAGATGACGGTGGCAGAACTTGGCCAGCGAGCCGCCGCCCAGGCCGAGCAGCAGCAGGCTGCGCGGGTTGGTGTGGAAGAGCAGGAAGGCCATCATCTTGCGCGTGTAGGCCAGCTCCAGCGCGTCCGGCGCCGCGATGCGCATGCAGCTCTGCACGTAGATCAGCGAAAAATAGAGCGTGCGCGCGTCGCCGTCGTCGGCGACGAAGGGCTTGTCGTAGCTGCCGTTGCGGATGCTTTCGAGCAGCGCCTCGCGGTCGGCGCCGGGTGGCTCGTGCAGCAGCACCTTGCCGTATTCGGTCGGAAAGGGATTGGGCAGTTCGAGCAGGCCGCCGTCTGCGCTCATGCCTGCCGCTCCGGCGCCAGGCATTCGGCCAGCGTGGCGCGCACGTTGTCGGCACCGAGCTTGTCCAGCAGGCCGGCGCGCGCCAGCTTGTCGCGCACGTTAGAGCGCAGCTCGCACAGCACCAGCCGCGTGCCGAGCCGCCGGCTGTCGTCGGCCATTTCGGCGAGCGCCTGGATGCCCGTGGCGTCGACGAAAGGCACCCGCCCCATGCGCAGGACGACGGTGTCCATGTGCGCCTGGATGTGTTCCATGGTGCGCTCCAGCTTCTCGGCCGCGCCGAAGAAGAAGGGGCCGTCGATGCCGTAGACCAGGGTGCCCGGCGGCAGCGCCGTCGCCTCGCCGTCGGCTGCCGGCGGCAGATGGTCGAGCAGGTCGTCGGCATGCTCCTCCTGCACCTGCACGGCGTGCGCCATGCGCCGCATGAAAAGCAGCGCGGCGAGCACGACGCCGACGTTGACCGCGATCACGAGGTCGGCGAACACGGTCAGCGCGAAGGTCACGAGCAGGATGCCGACGTCGGCGCGCGGCGCCGTGCGCGCCAGGCGCAGGAAGTGCGGCAGTTCGCTCATGTTCCAGGCGACGACGAAGAGAATCGCGGCCAGCGCGCAGAGCGGGATGTAGGCGGCGAGCGGCGCCAGCGCGAGGACGATGGCGACCAGCGTCAGCGCATGCACCATGCCGGCGAGCGGACTGGTCGCGCCGTTGCGGATGTTGGTCGCCGTGCGCGCGATGGCGCCGGTCGAGGCGAAGCCGCCGAACAGCGGCGCGGCGATGTTGGCGATGCCCTGCCCGATCAGTTCCTGGTTCGAATCGTGCCGCGTGCCGGCCATCCCGTCGGCGACGACCGCCGAGAGCAGCGACTCGATGGCGCCGAGCAGCGCGATGGTGAAGGCCGGGCCGATCAGCGTCAGGATGTCCGAAAAGCCGATGGCCGGCGGCGCGAAGGACGGCAGCGTCTGCGGAATGCCGCCGAAGGCGCTGCCGATGGTGGCGACGCCGTCGAAACCGAAAAGCGCCTGCAGCAGCGTGGCTGCGACCATGGCGACGAGCGGCGCCGGAACGCGCTTGACGAAGCGCGGGCTGTAGATGAGCAGCGCCAGGCTGAACAGCGCGAGGCCGGTGGTCGGCAGGTGCAGGCCGGGCAGCGCGGCGGCGAGATTCAGGAATTTCTCGTGGAAATGCTCGCCGCCCGCGACCGGCGTCAACCCGAAGAAATCCTTCCACTGGCCGACCCAGATGATGACGCCGATGCCCGAGGTGAAGCCGACGATGACCGGATCGGGGATGTACTTGATCACCGAGCCGAGACGCGCCATCCCCATCGCGACGAGCATCGCGCCGGCCATCAGCGTGGCGATCTGCAGGCCGGCGATGCCGTATTTGGCGGTGATCCCGGAAAGAATGACGATGAAGGCGCCGGTCGGCCCGGCGATCTGCAGGCGGCTGCCGCCGAGCGCCGAGGTCAGGAAGCCGGCGACGATGGCCGTGTAGATCCCCTGCTCCGGCTTGGCGCCCGAAGCGATGGCGAAGGCCATGGCGAGCGGCAGGGCGACGATGCCGACGACGACGCCGGCGACGACGTTGTTGAGCAGATGGTGGCGGGAGAGCAGTCCGGCACGCGCCGATTCGAGGATGGCGATCATCGTTTTCCAGAAGAACAAGTCCCGCCCGACTCGACCGTCCGCATCGTCCGGGCGGGAACGATGCCGCCGCATGGCGCGGAGGAATGGACCAGCGGCGGGGCGACGCCTTGACCGTCCGGCGCGCGCCGGGGCGCTTCGCCTTGAATTATATGTGCTTCTGATTTGTTTGCAATTACAATAGTATTAACATATCCGTTCAGAGACCCCGCCCATGGAAACCCGGACCGCCCGCCTGACCATCCTGATCGACCCGCGCAAGAAGCAGCTTTTCGAGGAAATCTGCGCCAGCCAGGACCTCACGCCGTCGCAGGTCGTGCGCAAGCTGATCCGGCAATACGTGATCGACCACGCCGGAACGCGCGAACTGCCGGAATGGATGTCCCCGCCCGCCGCCCGCGGCGATACGGCGGAAAAGCAGGCGGAAAAGTAAATTCCTGCGCAGAGGAGGGAAAGCATGCAACTGATTGCCCGCATTTCGGTGCGCCGCCACCTGATCGAAGGCGAACGCGAATTGAGGTCGGCGAATTCTGCGAGTTCGGCAAATTCGGCGAACACCGCGCACGACGCCGGCAAATCGGTGACCGTCTTCCGCGTGCTCGGACGTTCCCCGGAGCGCGCGCTCAAGCTGCTCGCGGCGAACACCGGCAACGCGTCGGCGTCGGCGGCGCCGGTAGCGCAGCCGGCGGTCGCCCTCACCTTCGCGTCCGACGAGGTCTCGGAGGATCAGGCGGCGGTGTGCAAGGCGGTGATCGCCCAGTGTCGCAGCCGCTCGATGGAGATCGTGCTGTGCGGCCGCTCGCCGCAGGCCCCGGCCGACGGGCGCCCGCGCCCGAGCTTCGGCAACAGCCGCTGGTTCCCGTCGGTGCAGGAGATGGTGCAGCAGTTCGGCAAGGAAGAACCGCGCTACACCAACCAGACCTCGGCCAAGGCCGGGCGCAGCGCCCCGTAGCCGCCGGGCGGCATTCCCCGGTCCCGCCGCGGCGGGCCGCGCCCCCGGGGCAGTCCCCGCCTAGAGCTGGTACTCGTCCGCGCTGCCGTGCATGGCCATGTCGACGGCCTTGCGCGTCAGCTGCGGCGCGAACAGCTCGATGAAATCGTATTCGTAGCGCCGGATGTGCGTGCCGCGCCGCAGGCCGATGCGCGTCGTGTTCGAGCCGAACAGCTGGCCGGCCGGAAGGGCCTGCAAGCCGGTGTCGCGTACCGGGTCGTAGGCCATGCGCGCGATGATGCCGAGCCCCAGCCCGAGGCTCACATAGGTCTTGATCACGTCGGCGTCGATCGCCGCGAGCACCACGTTGGGACTCAGGTCGGCGCGCTCGAAGGCCTTGTTGATGCGCGAGCGGCCGGAGAAGGCCGGGTCGTAGGTGATCAGCGGCCAGCGCGCCAGCGCGGCGAGCGACAGCGATTTTTCGGCGAGGATGGGATGGCCGTCCGGCGCGATCACGCAGTGCTCCCACTGGTAGCAGGGCAGCATCAGAAGCTGCGGGTACTGGTCGAGCGCTTCGGTGGCGATGGCGATGTCGGCCTCGCCGTTCAGCGTCCATTCGGCGATCTGCGTCGGGCTGCCCTGGTGCAGCGACAGGCGCACGTTCGGATGGCGGTCGACGAAGCGCTTGACCACCGCCGGCAGCGCATAGCGCGCCTGCGTGTGCGTGGTGGCGATAACCAGGCTGCCCGAATCGCCGCCCGCGTACTCCTCGCCGACGCGCTTGATGTTGTCGGCGTCGCGCAGGATGCGTTCGGCGATGGCGAGGACCTCGCGCCCCGGCTCGGTGATGCCGGTCAGGCGCTTGCCGCTGCGCTCGAAGACGATGACGCCGAGTTCGTCCTCGAGCAGCTTGATCTGCTTGGAGACGCCGGGCTGCGAGGTATAGAGGGCCTCGGCCGCTTCCGAGACGTTCAGGCCGCGGCGCGCGACTTCGACGAGGTAACGCAGTTGCTGGAGCTTCATCGCACACTCAAAGAACGTTTGGTTATAACAATCTAACCGAATATTCTTTTTCGATCAAACCTGCCTTCCCTACAATGCGCCACACACTCTATTGCGGCGCATCATGGACTGGCTCTACACCCTTTCAGGCTTCGTTGTCGGCGCCATCGTCGGACTCACCGGCGTCGGCGGCGGTTCGCTGATGACCCCCTTGCTGGTGCTGCTCTTCGGCGTGCATCCGGCGACGGCGGTCGGCACCGACCTGCTCTACGCCGCCATCACCAAGGCCGGCGGCACCGCGGTGCACGCCAAAAAAGGCCACGTCGACTGGCGCATCACCCGTCTGCTGGCCGCCGGCAGCATTCCCGCCGCCGCGCTGACGATCTGGGCGCTCTCCTTCCTGCCCAAGCGCAGCCCCGAAGTCACCCACGTCATCTCGATGTCGCTCGGCGTCGCCCTGCTGCTCACCGCCTGCGCCATCGTCTTCCGCTCGAAACTCCAGCGCCGCGCTCTGGCCCACGCCGACGACGCGGCGCACACGAAGCTGCGCGCGCCGATCACCGTCGCCGTCGGCGCCCTGCTCGGCGTCCTCGTCACGATTTCCTCGGTCGGCGCCGGCGCGCTGGGCGTCGCCGTGCTGTTCTACCTCTATCCGCGCCTGCCAGCCATTCGCATCGTCGGCAGCGACGTCGCGCACGCCGTGCCGCTGACGCTGGTCGCCGGCATCGGGCACTGGATGATCGGCAGCGTCGACTGGGCGCTGCTCGGCAGCCTGCTGCTCGGCTCGCTGCCCGGCATCTGGCTCGGAAGCCACGCTTCGGCTAAAGTGCCGGACCGTTTTCTGAGGCCCATCCTCGCCAGTATGCTGGTGTTGATCGGCGGCAAACTGATTGCACTATAAAAAGGAGCGACGAATGTATCGCTACGACAGCACCGACCAACAGATCATCGACGAACGCGTCGCCCAGTACCGCGACCAGATGGCCCGCCATCTGGCCGGCGAACTGTCGGGCGACGACCTGCGCCCGCTGCGCCTGCAGAACGGGCTGTACATCCAGCGGCACGGCCCGATGCACCGCATCGCCGTGCCCTACGGCATGCTCTCGTCGGCGCAGCTGCGCAAGCTGGCGGAAATTTCCCGCCGCTACGACCGCGGTTTCGGCCACTTCACGACGCGCCACAACATGCAGTTCAACTGGCCGAAGTTCGAGGAAACGCCGGAAATCCTCGCCGAACTCGCGACCGTGCAGATGCACGCCGTGCAGACCTCGGGCAACTGCGTGCGCAACGTGACGACCGACCACTTCGCCGGCGTCGCGCCGGACGAGCTGGCCGATCCGCGCCCTTACTGCGAGATCATCCGCCAGTGGTCGACCTTCCACCCGGAGTTCGCCTTCCTGCCGCGCAAGTTCAAGATCGCGGTCAACGGCGCGGCGAGCGACCGCGCGGTGATCCGCGCGCACGACATCGGGCTCGAGATCGTGCGCGACGAGGCAGGCAGCATCGGCTTCAAGGTCTTCGTCGGCGGCGGCCTCGGACGCACGCCCATCCTCGGCCAGGTCGCGCGCGAATTCCTGCCGCGCCGCCACCTGCTCAGCTACATCGAGGCCGTGCTGCGCGTGTACAACCGCTACGGCCGCCGCGACAACGCCTACAAGGCGCGCATCAAGATCCTCGTGCAGGCGCTCGGCATCGAGGAATTCAAGCGCCAGGTCGAAGCCGAATGGGCGCACCTCGAGGACGGCCCGGCAACGCTGACCGACACCGAGTTCGCGCGCGTCGCCGCGCACTTCGCGCCGCCCGCCTATGAATCCCTGCCGGCCGCCGATGCCGGTTTCGCCGCCCGGCAGAACGACGACAAGGCCTTCGCCAACTGGGTCAAGCGCAACGTGCACGCGCACAAGGTGCCGGGCTACGCCGCCGTCACCCTGTCGCTGAAGAAGACCGGCGCGGCGCCGGGCGACATCACCGATACGCAGATGTGCGCGGCGGCCGACCTCGCCGACCGCTACAGCTTCGGCGAACTGCGCGTCAGCCATGAACAGAACCTGCTGCTCGTCGACGTCAAGCAAAGCGACCTGTACACGGTGTGGCAGATCGCCCGCGCGCAGGATCTGGCGACGCCGAACATCGGCCTGCTCACCGACATGATCTGCTGCCCCGGCGGCGACCTCTGCTCGCTGGCCAACGCCCGCTCGCTGCCGATCGCCGAAGCCGTGCAGACGAAGTTCGACGATCTCGACTATCTGCACGACATCGGCGACATCTCGCTCAACATTTCCGGCTGCATGAACTCCTGCGGCCACCACCACGTCTCGAACATCGGCATCCTCGGCGTCGACAAGAACAACGAGGAGTGGTACCAGATCACGCTGGGCGGCCAGCAGGGCAACGACGCGACGATCGGCAAGGTGATCGGCCCGTCCTTCACCGCCGAGGAAGTGCCGGCCGTGATCGGCGCCCTGATCGACGTCTACATCGAACTGCGCACGCCGAGCGAGCGCTTCATCGACACCCTGCAACGCGTCGGCAGCGAGCCTTTCAAGGCCCGCGCCTACGCCGGCCGCGACCGCCGCAAGCCGGCCGTCGCCGCCAACGATGCGCAACCGACCCCCGCGAAAGTCGCCAATGCCTGAAATCATCAAGAACGGCGCCATCGTCGCCGACAGCTGGCAGCTGTTCAAACTCGCCGCCGGAGAGACGGCGGAAACCGTCGCCCTGCCCGCCGGGCCGCTGCTCGTCCCGCTCGCCGTATGGCTGGCGCGCCGCCAGGAACTCGCGGCAAGGGGCGAGGCGGACAGCAATCCGCTCGGCGTCTGGCTGGACGCCGGCGAAGGCCCGGAAGCCCTCGCCGGCGACCTCGACAGACTCGCCGTGGTCGGCGTGAACTTCCCGAAGTTCACCGACGGCCGCAGCTATTCGAGCGCCCGCCTGCTGCGCGAACGCTACGGTTACACGGGTGAAATCCGCGCCCTCGGCGACGTGCTCTACGACCAGCTGTTCGCCATGCGCCGCTGCGGCATCGACGCCTACGCGCTGCGCGCCGACCAGAACCTCGAAAAGGCGCTGGCCGGCTTCGCCACCTTCAGCGAAACCTACCAGGCCGCGGTCGACCAGCCGCAGCCCCTGTTCCGCCGCCGCGCGGCCTGAGGAAGGGACATGGAGATCACCGTCAATCTCAACGACCCGGCCCTGCTCGACGCGGTCGCCGCGAGGACCACGGCGGCGCGCGCCCTGCTCGCCCGCGTCGCCGCCGACTACGCGCCGGCCGTCTTCGCCAACAGCCTCGGCGCCGAGGACATGGTGCTGACCGACCTGATCGTCGGCGACAAGCTGCCGATCGAAATCTTCTCGCTCGACACCGGCCGCCTGCCGCTCGAAACCTACGACCTGATCGCCGAGGTGAAGAAGCGCTACGGCCTCGCGCTCAAGCTCTACTACCCGCGCCACGATCTCGTCGAGGCGTGGACGCGCGAAAACGGCATCAACGGTTTCTACGAGTCGGTCGATCTGCGCAAGGGCTGCTGCTACGTGCGCAAGGTCGAACCCCTGCGCCGCGCGCTGGCCGGCCGGAAGGCGTGGATCACCGGCATGCGCGCGCAGCAGTCGGCGACGCGCGAAGGCCTGCCGCTGCAGGCCTTCGACGAAGGCAACGGGCTCGAGAAATTCAACCCGCTGGCCGACTGGTCGGAAAAGGAAGTCTGGGCCTACATCAAGCAGAACGGCGTCCCGTACAACGCCCTGCACGACAAGTTCTATCCGAGCATCGGCTGCGCGCCGTGCACGCGCAGCGTCACGCCCGGCGAGGATATCCGCTCGGGGCGCTGGTGGTGGGAAAACCCCGAATCCAAGGAATGCGGCTTGCACGTCAAGCGCGCCTGATCGTTTGAACTACAGGTGAATCAATGAGCACCACGACCCTCTCGAAAGCCACGCTTTCCCACCTCGACTGGCTCGAAGCCGAGGCCATCCACATCATGCGCGAGGTGGCCGGCCAGTGCGCCAACCCGGTGCTGCTGTTCTCCGGCGGCAAGGATTCGATCTGCATGCTGCGCGTCGCCGAAAAGGCTTTCCGCCCGGGTCGCTTCCCCTTCCCCCTGATGCACATCGACACCGGCCACAATTACAAGGAAGTCACCGATTTCCGCGACAAGCGCGCCGCCGAACTTGGCGAGCGGCTGATCGTGCGTTCGGTCGAGGAGTCGATGGCGCGCGGCACCGTCGTGCTCAAGTCGGCCGACGAATCGCGCAACAAGCACCAGTCGGTGACGCTGCTCGAAGCGATCGAGGAATTCGGTTTCGACGCCTGTATCGGCGGCGCCCGCCGCGACGAGGAAAAGGCGCGCGCCAAGGAGCGCATCTGCTCCTTCCGCGACGAGTTCGGCCAGTGGGACCCGAAGAACCAGCGCCCCGAACTGTGGAGCCTGTACAACGCGCGCGCCTTCAAGGGCGAGAACATCCGCGTCTTCCCGATCTCGAACTGGACCGAAATCGACGTCTGGCAGTACATCGAGCGCGAGAAGCTGGAGCTGCCGTCGATCTACTTCGCGCACACGCGCCCGGTGGTGCGCAAGGCGGGCGGCATGCTGCCGGTCACCGAGATCACCCCGGCCAAGCCGGGCGACGTCGTCGAGGACGTGCTGGTGCGCTTCCGCACGGTCGGCGACATCACCTGCACGGCGCCGGTCGAGTCCGCCGCCGACACGGTCGCCAAGATCATCGAGGAAACCGCAACGACGACGATCACCGAGCGCGGCGCGACGCGCCTCGACGACCAGACCTCCGAGGCTTCCATGGAACAACGCAAGAAAGAGGGCTACTTCTGATGTCCGCCATCGAAAACATTCCGGCACAGGGCAACGCCGTCGACAACGGCCTGCTCCGTTTCCTCACCTGCGGCAGCGTCGACGACGGCAAGAGCACGCTGATCGGCCGCCTGCTGTTCGACACCAAGACCATCCTCGCCGACACGCTGCACGCCATCGAACGCACCTCGCAGAAGCGCGGCATGGAAGCCGTCGACCTCTCGCTGCTCACCGACGGCCTGCAGGCCGAGCGCGAACAGGGCATCACGATCGACGTCGCCTACCGCTACTTCACGACCGGCACGCGCAAGTACATCATCGCCGACGCGCCGGGCCACGAACAGTACACGCGCAACATGGTGACCGCCGCCTCGACGGCCAACCTCGCCATCATCCTGATCGACGCGCGCAAGGGCGTGCTGACGCAGACGCGCCGCCACTCCTACCTCGCCCATCTGGTGAACATCCCGCACGTCGTCGTCGCCGTGAACAAGATGGACCTCGTCGATTACTCGCAGGAACGCTTCGAGCAGATCAAGGCCGACTACCTCGCCTTCGCCGCCAAGCTCGGCATCGACGACGTGCGCTTCATCCCGATGTCGGCGCTGAACGGCGACATGGTCGTCGAGCGCGGCGAGCGCCTCGCCTGGTACGACGGCCCGACCCTGCTCGACATCCTCGAAACGGCGCCGCCGGCACACACCGAGCGCGCCGAGAAATTCCGTTTCCCGGTGCAGTACGTCTGCCGCCCGCAGGATTCCGCCAACCCCGAGCTGCACGACTACCGCGGCTTCATGGGCCGCGTCGAGTCCGGCGAGCTGGCCGCCGGCGACGCCGTCACCGTGCTGCCCTCGGGTCTCGAAACCCGCGTCAAGGCCATCGAGCTGTACGGCGAGAAGCTGCCGCGCGCCACCTCCGAACAGTCGGTGACCATCCTGCTCGAAGACGAGATCGACATCTCGCGCGGCGACATGATCGTCAAGACCAGCGAACTGCCGAACGTCGCAAAGCAGATCGACGCCATGCTCTGCTGGCTTTCGGAAACGCCGCTCGACCCGCGCCGCAAGTACGTCGTGCGCCACACGACGCGCGAGAGCAAGGCGATGCTGGCCGGCATCGAGTACCGCATGGACATCAACACGATGGAACGCCAGCCGGCCGAGAAGCTGGCGATGAACGACATCGCCAGGGTCTCGCTCAAGCTCGCGCAGCCGCTGTTCACCGACCCTTACGTCGACAGCCGTGGTACCGGCGCCTTCATCGTCATCGACGAATCGAGCAACAACACGGTCGGCGCCGGGATGATCCTCTAAGCGGCGCGCCGGCGACGGCGCCCCGCTACTCGCACGGCCGAAAAGCCGCCGGCGTCGGAAACCCCGATGCCGGCGGCTTTTTTGCGCCGCAACGGCCGGCGGCGCGGCGAAGCAATCGCCGGTCATATCGTTTAGTACAACCTATTACGCTATTCGCAAAAATGGAAAAGTTCGTGCTACGCTAGCTTCACCGATATGCCTCCGCGATCAAGCAGCCCATGGCCGACAATGAAAACGACTTCATCCTGACGACCGAGAATCTGGTCAAGGAATTCAAGGGCTTCGTCGCCGTCAATGGCGTCAACCTCAAGGTGCGGCGCGGCGACATCCACGCACTGATCGGCCCCAACGGCGCCGGCAAGACCACCTGCTTCAACCTGCTCACCAAGTTTCTCGAACCGACGCGCGGCCGCATCCGCTACAACGGCATCGACATCACCGGCGAAAAGCCGGCGCAGATCGCGCGCCGCGGCGTCGTCCGCTCCTTCCAGATTTCCGCCGTCTTCCCGCATCTGTCGGTCCTCGAAAACGTCCGCATCGCCCTCCAGCGCAGCCTCGGCACCTCCTTCCACTTCTGGCGCTCCGGCAAGTCGCTCGACGCACTCAACGGGCGCGCCATGGAATTGCTGGGCGAAGTCGGCCTGCAGGACTACGCCGACATGGTGACCGTCGAAATGCCCTACGGACGCAAGCGGGCGCTCGAGATCGCGACCACGCTGGCGCTCGAGCCGGAACTCATGCTGCTCGACGAGCCGACGCAGGGCATGGGCCACGAGGACGTGGACCGCGTCATGCAGCTGATTCGCAAGGTCGCCGCCAACCGCACGATCCTGATGGTCGAACACAACATGAAGGTGGTCTCGGGGATTTCCGACCGCATCACCGTCCTCGCGCGCGGCGCGGTGCTCGCCGAAGGCAGCTACGCCGAGGTGGCGCACGATGCGCAGGTGATCGAGGCCTACATGGGCAGCGAGCGGGGCGAAGGCGAGCTTGCCGGCGCGGAGGCGCACTGAGATGGCGAAACCGACCGAATACCTGCGCGTCACCGGCCTGCACGCCTTCTACGGCGAATCGCATATCCTGCACGGCATGGACTTCGTCGTGAATCGCGGCGAATGCGTCTCCCTGCTCGGTCGCAACGGCGCCGGGCGCACCACCACGCTGCGCGCCATTCTCGGCCTGACCGGCAAGCGCAGCGGCTCGGTGATGATGAACGGGCGCGAAATCATCGGCATGCCGCCGCACCGCATCGCACGCCTCGGCATCGGCTACTGCCCCGAGGAACGCGGCATCTACGCCAGCCTGAGCTGCGAGGAAAACCTCCTGCTCCCGCCGCAGGTCGGCAGCGCCGGCATGAGCCTCGACGAAATCTACGCGATGTTCCCCAACCTCGCCGAGCGCCGCCACAGCCAGGGCACGCGCCTCTCCGGCGGCGAACAGCAGATGCTGGCGATGGCGCGCATCCTGCGCACCGGCGCCAAGCTGCTGCTGCTCGACGAGATCTCAGAGGGACTGGCCCCGGTCATCGTGCAGAAGCTCGGCCAGATCATCCGCCAGCTCAAGGAGAAGGGCTTCACCATCCTGCTCGTCGAGCAGAATTTCCGCTTCGCCGCGCCGCTCGCCGACCGCATGTACGTCGTCGAGCACGGGCAGATCGCCGCCGAAATCCATCAACACGAAATAGAAGAGAAACGAGAGTTCCTGCAGGAATTTCTCGGCGTATGAGCAGCACCCACAACACAGGAGGAGCATTCATGAAAACGAAACGCATCGCCCTGGCCGTCGCGGCCGCCCTCGGTTTCGGCAGCGGAATGGCGCAGGCCCAGATCTCCGACAACGTGGTCCGCATCGGCGTGCTGACCGACATGTCGGGCGCCTATTCCGACCTCTCCGGCGCGGGTGCCGTCACCGCCGCCAAAATGGCCGTCGAAGACTTCCAGGCCAAGGAAAAGCCGGGCTTCGCGATCGAGATCGTTTCCGCCGACCACCAGAACAAGGGCGACATCTCCTCCAACAAGGCGCGCGAATGGTTCGACCGCGACAAGGTCGACGTCGTCACCGAACTCGTCACCACCTCGACCGCGCTCGCCGTGATGAAGGTCGCCAAGGAAAAGAACAAGATCGCCCTGATCTCCGGCGCCGCGTCGACGCGGATCACCAACGAGGACTGCAACGACGTCACGGTGCATTGGACCTACGACACCTACTCGGTGGCGAACGGCACGGCCAAGGCCGTCGTCAAGCAGGGCGGCAAGAGCTGGTTCTTCCTGACCGCCGACTACGCCTTCGGCCACTCGCTCGAAAAGGACGCCTCCGACGTGGTCGTCGCCAACGGCGGCAAGGTGCTCGGCTCGGTCCGCCACCCCTTCCCCGGCACCGACTTCTCGTCCTTCCTGCTCAAGGCGCAGGCGTCGGGCGCGCAGGTCATCGGCCTGGCCAACGCCGGCACCGACACGACCAATTCGATCAAGCAGGCGGCCGAGTTCGGCATCACGCCCAAGCAGTCGCTGGCCGGCCTGCTGATGTTCATCACCGACATCCACAGCCTCGGCCTGAAGACGACGCAGACCATGTACCTGACCGAAGGCTTCTACTGGGACCTCAACGACGAGACGCGCGCCTGGTCGAAGCGCTTCTTCGCCCACGCCAAGAAAATGCCGACCATGGTCCAGGCCGGCGAGTACTCGGCGATCATGCACTACCTGAAGGGCGTCAAGGCCACCGGCAGCGACGATACGCAGAAGGTGATGGCGTGGATGAAGAAGACGCCGGTGAACGACTTCTTCGCCAAGAACGCGGCGATCCGCCAGGACGGCCGGCTGGTGCACGACATGTATCTGATGCAGGTGAAGAAGCCGGAAGAGTCCAAGTACCCGTGGGACTACTACCACGTGCGGCAGACCATCCCGGCGGCCGAGGCCTTCCAGCCGCTGTCCGCCTCGAAGTGCCCGCTGGTCAAGAAATAGGCCGGCGCGGCGGGGGCGAGCGCGGCTGCCGCCCCCGCCGCGAAGCGGACCCCGTGAGCTGAACGATCGGAGCGGAGACGATGGAAATTTTCGGCGTGCCCTTGCCGGCACTGATGGGCCAGCTGATGCTCGGGCTGGTGAGCGGCTCCTTCTACGCCATGCTCAGCCTCGGCCTGGCGGTCATTTTCGGGATGCTCAACATCATCAACTTCGCGCACGGCGCGCTCTACATGGCCGGCGCCTTCCTCGCCTGGATGGGACTCACCTACTGGGGCATCAGCTACTGGTGGTCGCTGCTCCTGGTGCCGCTGGCCGTCGGCCTGATCGGCGTCGTCATCGAACGCACCATGCTGCAGTGGCTGTACAAGCTCGACCACCTGTACGGCCTGCTCCTGACCTTCGGCCTCGCCCTCGTCATCGAAGGCCTGTTCCGCTACCAGTACGGCGTCTCCGGCCTGCCCTACGCGATTCCCGACGAACTCTCCGGCGCCCTCAACCTCGGCTTCATGTTCCTGCCCAAGTACCGCGCCTGGATCATCGGCGTCTCGCTGACGGTCTGCCTGGCGACCTGGTTCATCATCGAGAAGACGCAGCTCGGCGCCTACCTGCGCGCCGCCACCGAAAACCCGCAGCTGACCCAGGCCTTCGGCATCAACGTGCCGCTGATGGTGATGCTCACCTACGGCTTCGGCGTCGGCCTCGCCGGCTTCGCCGGCGTGCTCGCGGCGCCGGCATTCCAGGTCAGCCCGCTGATGGGCTCCAACCTGATCATCGTCGTCTTCGCCGTGGTCGTCATCGGCGGCATGGGCTCCATCCTCGGCTCCATCCTCACCGGCCTCGGGCTGGGCGTCATCGAGGGACTGACCAAGGTGTTCTACGCCGAAGCCTCATCCACCGTCGTCTTCATCATCATGGCCATCGTCCTGCTGCTCCGCCCGGCCGGACTTTTCGGTAAAGAAAAATGACCGACAAGAGAATCCTGCTCGCCTACCTGGCCCTGCTCGTCGCCCTGCTCGCCGCGCCGCTGGTGCTCTACCCGGTGCTGGTGATGAAGATCCTCTGCTTCGCCCTGTTCGCCTGCGCCTTCAACCTGCTGCTCGGCTACACCGGCCTGCTCTCCTTCGGCCACGCCGCCTTCCTCGGCAGCGCCGCCTACGTCACCGGGCACGTCCTCAAGGCCTGGGCCTGGCCGACCGAACTCGGCCTGCTCGCCGGCACGCTGGCCGCCGCCGCGCTCGGCTGGGTGTTCGGCGTACTCGCCATCCGCCGCTCGGGAATCTATTTCGCGATGGTCACGCTGGCGCTCGCGCAGATGGTCTATTTCATCTTCATCCAGGCGCCCTTCACCGGCGGCGAGGACGGCCTGCAGGGCGTGCCGCGCGGCTACCTGTTCGGCGTCATCGACCTCGCCGACGACCGCAATCTCTACTACGTCGTGCTGACCATCTGCGTCGGCGCCTTCTGGCTGATCCAGCGCACCATCCATTCGCCGTTCGGGCAGATCCTCAAGGCGATCCGCGAGAACGAGGCGCGCGTCGTCTCGCTCGGCTACGACGTGGCGAAGTACAAGCTCCTCGCCTTCGTCCTCTCGGCCGGGCTGGCCGGGCTGGCCGGCGCGACCAAGACGCTGGTCTTCAAGTTCGCGACGCTGACCGACGCGCACTGGCACGCCTCGGGCGAGGTCGTGCTGATGACGCTGCTCGGCGGCATGGGCACCATCTTCGGACCGGTGGTCGGCGCCTCGGTCATCGTCACCTTGCAGAACGAACTGGCCGACAAGGTCGGCTCGCTGGTCACCGTCATCATGGGCGGCATTTTCGTGCTCTGCGTCCTCGCCTTCCGGCGCGGCATCGTCGGCGAAGCCGCGGCGCTCTACCGGAGAATGGTCGGGCGCTAGGGTGTGTTGACATATATTTCATGGGCGTGACGACCACTGAACGGGATGCAGCGCAAGGCGCGGCGGCACCGCCCGGCTGGCACCAGGCTAGCCGGCGCAACGCGGCGATGCGCCCGTTCAGTGGCCGTCCCGAAGGTCTGTGACGAGGGGGCCGCGCCTACGTCGTTACGCCCCTTGCCCGCACCTCGGTGCGGGCGGCGGCGCGCGCCTAGTAGTCACAGCCCCCTCGTCACAACGCGCTCCACGAAATGTATGCCAACACACCCTGGGCTGCCCCGACATGCATTTCATGGCTTCCGAGAAATGCATGCCTCACCCATCAGGTTCGCCGGCGGCGCGCTTCGTAGAGGCAGACGCCGCTCGCCACCGAGACGTTGAGGCTCTGCACCGAGCCGAGCATCGGGATGGTCACCAGCTGGTCGCAGGTATCGCGCGTCAGGCGGCGCATGCCGTCGCCCTCGGCGCCGAGCACCCAGGCGGTCGCCTGCGGCCACTGCGCGGTATAGAGATCCTCTTTCGCTTCGGCGTCGGTGCCGATCACCCAGATGTCGCGTTCCTTGAGTTCGCGCAGGGTGCGCGCAAGATTGGTCACGGTGATGTAGGGAACGCTCTCGGCGGCGCCGCTGGCGACCTTGATCGCCGTCTGCGTGAGGCCGACGGCGCGGTCCTTGGGCGCGATCACGGCGTGCGCGCCGACCGCGTCGGCGACGCGCAGGCAGGCGCCGAGGTTGTGCGGGTCCTGCACGCCGTCGAGGACGAGCAGGAAGGCCGGTTCCTCGAGCGTGTCGAGCACGTCGTCGAGCGAAACGTGGCGCTGGTCGGCGGTGATGCAGGCGACCACGCCCTGGTGCCGCGCATTGCCGCCGGCCATGCCTTCCAGGCGCTTGCCGTCGACCGGCATGACGCGCACCTTGTGCAATTCGGCGTGGCGCAGCAGGTCGCGTGCGCGCGCGTCCTGGCGCTGCGCGTCGATGAAGATTTCCTGGATCGCGTCCGGCTGGTGGCGCAGCTTGGCGATGATGGCGTGGAAGCCGTGGATGAAGCGGGTCTGGGACATGGAGAAGCTTTCCGGAGAATCGAGGCGCCATTCTACCGCCACGCAGCGGGGCGCCCTAAACATACACGGGGGAGGAGACGATGATCACCAGCCTGCTGGAGGGAAACAAGAAGTTCGTCGCCGAGGTGTTCGAGCGCGAGCGGCCCTACTTCGACGAACTGGCCAAGGTGCAGAAGCCGACCGTGCTGTGGATCGGCTGCTCGGACTCGCGCGTGCCGGTCAATACGATCACGCAGACGCGGCCCGGCGAGGTCTTCGTGCATCGCAACGTCGGCAACATCGTGGCGACCAACGACTGGAACCTGTCGGCCGTCCTCGAGTTCTCGATCAACCACCTGAACATCCCCGACATCGTCGTCTGCGGCCATTACGGCTGCGGCGGCATCCAGGCGCTGGACAACGAGGACGCCGAGGACCGCTACATCCCGATCTGGCTGATCAACGCGCAAAAAGCCCGGTCGCGCGTCGATCAGAAGCTCGCCGGCCTGCACATCGACGTCAGCCCCGAGAAGCGCCACCAGCTGATCGTCGAGGAAAACGTCCGCCTGCAACTCGACCACCTGCGCGAATACCCTTTCGTCGCGCGCGCCATGGCTGGCGGCGCGCTACGCATCAGCGGCTGGGTCTACGACATCGCCAGCGGCGAGATCAGGATCGTTTCCTAGGGCGCTTGGCCGGCGCCTTGGCTTCCTTCTCGGCCTTCCCGACGCCCCGCTTGCCGCCCGCCGCCTTCGCCGGAGCCGCTTTCGCAGCGGGCTTCGCGGCTTTCCCCGCTGCCCGGTCGTCCTTTACCGGCGCCTTGGCAGTTTTCTCTGCCGCCCGCTTGGCGCGCCCCTTCTCGGTCACGCCGGAGATCGCCTTCGCCGCGGCGTCGACCATCTTCTTGAAAGCGCTTTTCTTTTCCGCCTTGGCGTCGGCCGGCTGCGCCTTCGGACTCGGCGTCTCGCCGAGCACGAAATCGACGCGCCCGGTCTCCAGATCGGCGCGCACCAGCTTCACGCGCAGACGGTCGCCCAGGCGATAGCGCTTGCCGCTACGCTCGCCGAGCATCTGGTGCTTGACGTTGTCGTACTGGAAATAATCCTCGCCGAGTTCGGAAACGTGCAGCAGACCTTCGACATAGACCGAGTCGAGCGCGACGAAGACGCCGAAAGGCACGACGGCGGCGATCGTGCCGTCGAACTCTTCGCCGATCCGGTCGCGCATGTAGTAGCACTTGAGCCAGTTGTTCACGTCGCGCGTCGCCTCATCAGCACGCCGCTCGGTCATCGAGCAATGCAGGCCGATGTCGTCCCAGCTGCCCGGCGTGTAGCGCGTGCCTTCGAGCACGGCCTTGATCGAGCGATGCACGAGGAGATCGGGGTAGCGGCGGATCGGCGAGGTGAAGTGCGTGTAGTGCTCGTAGGCGAGGCCGAAGTGGCCGACGTTGTCCGGGCTGTACATGGCCTGGCGCAGCGAGCGCAGCATCACCGTCTGCAGCAGCTGGGCATCCGGGCGCGGCTTGATCTTCTCGAGCAGGGAGCCGTAGTCCTTGGCGCTCGGCTCGTCGCCGCCGGGCAGGTCGAGGCCGAACTCCTTGAGGAAGTTGCGCAGCCCTTCGAGCTTCTCCGGCGTCGGGCCTTCGTGGATGCGGTACAGGCAGGCCTGCTTGTTCTTTTCGAGAAAGGCCGAGGCGCAGACGTTGGCCGCCAGCATGCACTCCTCGATCAGGCGGTGCGCGTCGTTGCGCACGACGGGAACGATGTTGTCGATCTTGCCCTGATCGTTGAACAGCATCATCGTCTCGATCGTCTCGAAATCGATGGCGCCGCGCTCGCCGCGCGCCTTGAGCAGTATCTTGAACAGCGCGTAGAGCGCCTGCACGTGCGGCTGCAGAGCGCGGTGCACGTCGCTCTCCGGCTTCGCCGCGCCGGACAGCCAGTCCCACACCTGCGTGTAAGTCAGGCGGGCCTGCGAGCGAAAGACGGCCGGATAGAATTTGTAACCCTTGATCTCGCCGCGGTTGTTGATATCCATGTCGCACACCATGGCCAGCCGCTCGACGTCGGGGTTGAGCGAGCACAGGCCGTTGGAGAGCTTTTCGGGCAGCATCGGGATCACGCGGCGCGGGAAATACACCGAGTTGCCGCGATCCTGCGCCTCACGGTCGAGCGTCATGCCCGGCCGCACGTAGTGGCTGACGTCGGCGATCGCCACGACGAGGCGCCAGCCGCGTCCCCTCTTCTCGGCGAACACCGCGTCGTCGAAGTCCTTGGCGGTCTCGCCGTCGATGGTCACGAGCGGTAGGTCGCGGATGTCGACGCGGCCTTCCCATTCGCTTTTCCTCACCTTGTCGGGCAATGCCTTCGTCTCGTCGAGCGCCTTCGCCGAAAACTCGAAAGGCAGGTCGTGCTTGCGCAGCGCGATCTCGATCTCCATGCCGGGATCGGCGTAATTGCCGAGCACCTCGGTGATCCGCCCGATCGGCTGCGCATGGCGCGTCGGCTGCTCGATGATCTCGATCATCACGACCTGTCCTGCCTTGACCTTCAGCGAGCCGTCCGGCGTCACCAGGATGTCCTGGTTGATGCGCCGGTTCTCGGGAACGACGACGGCGATCCCGTGCTCGATCAGAACGCGCCCGACGACCCTGCTGTTGGCGCGTTCGAGCACCTCGACGATGGCGCCTTCGCGCCTGCCCTTGCGGTCCAGGCCGACGACGCGCGCCAGCGCGCGGTCGCCGTGCAGCACCTTGGACATCTGCTTGGCGTCGAGGAAGAGATCGTCGCCGCCGTCGTCCGGCACCAGGAAGCCGTAGCCGTCGGCGTGCCCTTCGATGCGCCCGGAAATCAGGCTGGCCTTTTCCGGAACGATGTAGGCGCCCTTGCGGTTGCGCATCAGCTGCGCCTCGCGCTCCATCGCACCGAGGCGGCGCTGGAACATCTCGGCCTCATGCGGCTGGATGTCGAGCAGAGCGCAGAGCGCATCGAAGCTCACCGGACGGCCCTGCTCCTCGAGAAGCTGCAGCACGTATTCGCGCGACGGCAGGGGATGCTCGTAGTTTTTCGACTCCCGTTCGAAATGGGGATCGCTTTTTCTAATTTTCGACAGTTTTTTTGTTGACACTTTATTTGGTTCCTCTATAATGCGGCCTTCTTCGCAAGGCCCAGGTGGCGAAATTGGTAGACGCGCCAGGTTCAGGTCCTGGTGGTGGCAACACTGTGGAGGTTCGAGTCCTCTCCTGGGCACCAAGATTCGAGAAAAGCCAGCTTTTTAGCTGGCTTTTTCTTTTTCAGCGTCTTTTCCAACTTTTCTCCAATTCACCCCGGGCCAACTGCAATTACCGGCCGATAAAAAACAAGGCCGGCTTGAAGCCGGCCTCTTCAACGTTTCCTTACGCGAACGGATGTCTGCGCAGGATGGTTTCGTCGCGCTCCGGTCCGGTCGACACGATGTCGATCGGCACTTCGCACAATTCCTCGATACGGGCCAGATAGGCGCGCGCCGCCGCCGGCAGGGCTTCCTGGGTCTTCACGCCGTAGGTCGTTTCCTTCCAGCCCGGCATGGTTTCCAGAATCGGCTCGCAGCCGGCGACCTCGTCGGCCCCCATCGGCAGCAGTTCGACGACCTTGTCGCCCAGCTTGTAGCCCGTGCAGATTTTCAGTTCGTCGAGACCGTCGAGCACGTCCAGTTTGGTGATGCACAGGCCGGTGACGCCGTTGATCTGGATCGAGCGGCGCAGCGCGGCGGCGTCGAACCAGCCGCAACGGCGCTTGCGCCCGGTGACGGTGCCGAACTCGCGCCCCTTCTGCGACATCTGGTAGCCGGGAACGCCCGGCGTTTCGATATCCAGCTCGCTCGGGAAAGGACCGCCGCCGACGCGCGTGCAATAGGCCTTGGTGATGCCCAGCACGTAGTGGAGCTTGCCCGGACCGACGCCCGAACCGGCGGCGGCCTGGCCGGCCACGCAGTTCGACGAGGTGACGAAGGGGTAGGTGCCGTGGTCGATGTCGAGCAGCGCGCCCTGCGCGCCTTCGAACAGCAGGTTCTGACCGGCCTTGTTGGCTTCGTAGAGCGCCGCCGAAACGTCGGTGACGAGCGGCTTGATGTACTCGGCGTCGGCCATGGCCTGCGCCAGGACGGCTTCGTAGTCGACCGGATCGGCGCCCAGGTACTGGGTCAGCACGAAGTTGTGATAGTCCAGATTTTCCTTGAGCTTCTCGGCGAAGCGCTCCGGATAGAAGAGGTCGTAGACGCGCAGGGCACGGCGCGCCACCTTGTCTTCATAAGTCGGGCCGATGCCCTTGCCGGTGGTGCCGATCTTGGTGTCGGCGCACTTCTTCGCTTCGCGCGCGCGGTCGAGCGCCGTGTGGTAGCCGAGGATGATCGGGCAGCCCGGGCTGATCTTCAGACGCGAACGCACTTCGATACCGCCCGCCTCCAGCCCCTGAATCTCGGAGATCAGGTGATGGATGTCGAGCACCACACCGTTGCCGATGTAGCACGCGATGCCCTCGCGCACGATGCCCGAAGGCACCAGGTTGAGCTTGTATTCCTTGTCGCCGACGACCAGCGTGTGGCCCGCGTTGTGGCCGCCCTGAAAACGCACGACCCCCTGTGCATGATCGGTCAGCCAGTCGACGATCTTGCCCTTGCCCTCGTCGCCCCACTGGGTGCCGACTACTACGACGTTCTTAGCCATTTCTCAGATCAATCCCTGTTGATTGCTTGAATAATCCATTGCCCGTCCCGTTCGGCCAGTTGCCGATCGCAGCGCGGACCTTCGCAGACCGTTTCACCGGGCAGCAGTTCGACGACGATTTCCCCGCGCGCGCGCAGATCGGCGACGGCCGCCGCCAGGCGCGCGTCGCCCCCCGCATGCGGCGCGAGGATGGCAGCAGCCTGCGGGCCGGCTGCCGCCAGACGGGCGATCTCGCGCAAATCCATCGAGAAGCCCGTGGCCGGCCGGGCACGCCCGAAGGCGCTACCGGCGCCGTCGTAGCGCCCACCCAGCGCAACGGCGCTCGGGAAACCGGGGTAGTAGGCGGCGAAAACGACGCCATTGTGATAATGATAGCCGCGCAGATCCGAGAAATCGAAGGACAGCGGCAGTTCCGGCATGCCCGCCTGCAACTGGCGCAGCGCGTCGAGCGCGGCGGTGATCTCAGGCAGCGCAGGCAGCTCGCGCGCGGCGTCGTCGAGCACTTCGGCGCCGCCGTACAGTTCAGGCAGGCGCAGCAGCGCCGAGCGATAGGGCTCGGCCAGCGCGGCGCAGCGCTCGTGCAGGCTGGGCACGTCCTTGACCTGCAGCAGCTGCAGCACGCTCAGCTCGGCCTCGGCATCGAGCCCCGCCGCCTTGGCCAGGGCGCGGAAGACGCCGACGTGGCTGAGGTCGATACGGAAGGCCGGCGTGCCGGCACAGGCGAGCGCAGCCGCCATCAGGCGGATGGCTTCGAGGTCGGCGGCGACGCCGGTGTAGCCGTAGAGTTCGGCGCCGAGCTGGATCGGTTCGCGCGTCGCGGCCTGCGACGCCGGCAGGGTATGCAGCACGCTGTCGCAGTAGCACAGGCGGGTCACGCCCTGGCGGTTGAGCAGGTGCGCGTCGATGCGCGCCACTTGCGGCGTCATGTCGGCGCGCACGCCCAGCGTGCGTCCGGACAGCTGGTCGACCAGCTTGAAGGTGCGCAGCTTGAGATCGGAGCCGGAGCCGGTGAGCAGCGAATCGAGATACTCGATCAGAGGCGGCATCACCAGTTCGTAGCCATGCACGCGGAAGAGATCGAGCACGGCGCGGCGCAGGCGCTCGATCTGCGCGGCTTCGTGCGGCAGCGCGTCGGCGGTGTATTCGGGAAGCAGCCAGTTCATCTGAAAATCATCAACAAAATCAGGCCGACCAACATCGAGGTCAGGCCGAGAAAACGGACCTGTCCGTCGGAAAACTGGATCAGGCGACGGAAAGTCTCGCGCCACGCCTTGGGCGCGAGAAAAGGCACCACGCCTTCGAGCACGAGCATCAGCGCGAAGGCGAGCAGCAGGCTGGTGCTCATTTGGCCGATTTTTCGCCGCCCCGGCCGCCGCTCTTCATGTACTTGAAGAAATCCGAGTTCGGCTCGACCACGAGCACGTCGCTCTTGGTCTTGAAGCTGTTACGGTAGGCTTCGAGACTGCGGTAGAAGGAATAGAACTCGGGGTTCTGGCCAAAGGCCTGGGCGTAGATCGAGGCCGCCTTGGCGTCGCCCTCGCCCTTCACCTTCTGGGCGTCGCGATAGGCCTCGGCGACGATCACTTCGCGCTGCTTGTCGGCGTCGGCGCGAATCTTTTCCGCCTCGGCCGAACCCTGCGAGCGCAGCTCGTTGGCCACGCGCTTGCGCTCGGCTTCCATCCGGCGGTAGACCGACTCGCTGACTTCGGACGGCAGGTCGACGCGCTTGACGCGCACGTCGACGATCTGCACGCCGATCTTGCGCGCGTCGAGGTCGGCCTTCTCGCGCATCTGCTCCATGATCTTGTCGCGCTCGCCGGAGACCACGTCATGCACGGTGCGTTTGCCGAACTCTTCGCGCAGACCGGCATTCACCGTTTGCGCCAGACGCGTGCGGGCGCGCGCCTCGTCGCCGGCGACCGAGATGTAATACAGCTTGGGGTCGACGATGCGCCACTTGACGAAGGAATCGACCAACACGTTCTTCTTCTCGGAAGTGATGAAGCGTTCCGGCTCGACGCTGTCCAGCGTCAGGATGCGCTTGTCGAAATAGCGCACGTTCTGGATCATCGGCCACTTCAGATAGAGGCCCGGCTCGGCGATCACGTCGCGCACCTCGCCGAGTTGGAAGACAATGGCGTGCTGACGCTGGTCGACCGTGAAGATCGACGCACCGAGAACGATCAGGACCGCGGCGACGAGCGCGGCGAAAAAGTTGAAACCCGCTTTCATCAACGTGCCTCCCGATCGCGCGAGCGCAGGGAATCGCGCGTTCGCGTGTCATTTCTGTCGACCACCTGCGGCGGCGTCTCGTTGGAAATCGCCGGCGCGCTGCGCACCTGCGCCGGCATTTCGGAACTGCTGCCGACGCCGGCCGGCGAGGCAGCAACCGCACCGCTGGCCTGCATCAGCTTGTCGAGCGGCAGATAGAGCAGATTGCCCTGCCCCTTGGTATCCACCATCACCTTGCTGGTATTCGCGTAAATCTGCTGCATCGTTTCCAGGTACATGCGGCTGCGCGTCACTTCCGGCGCCTTCGCGTACTCGGTGTTGATCTGCTTGAAGCGGCTGGCATCGCCCTCGGCGGTGGCGATGATGCGCTGCCGGTAACCGTCGGCCTCCTGATGCAGGCGCGCGGCCGTGCCCTGCGCCTTCGGAATCACGTCGTTGGCGTAAGCTTGGCCTTCGTTTTTCTGGCGTTCGCGATCCTGCCCGGCCTTCACGGCGTCGTCGAAGGCCGCTTGCACCTGCTCCGGCGGCTGGGCGTTCTGCATCGTGACCTTGGAGATCAGGATGCCGGTCTTGTAGCGGTCGAGGATGTCCTGCATCAGCTTGGAGGCGTTGACCGCGATCTGCTCGCGCCCTTCGTAGAGCACGAAGTCCATCTTGCTCTTGCCGACGATTTCGCGGATCGCCGTCTCGGCGGCCTGCATCACCGAATCGTCCGGATTGCGGTTGTTGAAGATGTACTCGACCGGGTCCTTGAGGATGTACTGGACGGCGAACTGGATGTTGATGATGTTCTCGTCGTCGGTCAGCATCAGTGCTTCCTTGAGCACCTTGTTCTTCTCGCTGCCGCGGTAGCCGACCTCGATGGTACGCACGCCGGAGATGTTCACCAGCTCATGCGACTGGATCGGGTACGGCAGGCGCCAGCGCAGGCCGGACTCGGTCGCTTCCTTGAACTTGCCGAACTGCAGGACGAGGCCGCGTTGCGAAGCATCGACGATGTAGAAGCCGCTGGCCAGCCAGACGACGGCGACCAGCGCGAGGAGCAGGCCGATGCCGCTACCGAGGAACTTAGGGTTGAATTCGAGCTGTGGGCGGTCGCCGCCGCCGTTGTTGCCGCCGCTGCCCTTCTTGTCGAACAGGCCGGACAGGCGGCGATTGAAATCGCGCCACAGCTCTTCGAGATCGGGGGGCCCCTGGTTGGGGCGCTTGCCGCCATCGTTGCCGCGGTTGCCCCACTGCGGGTCATTGAGCGACATGAGTACTCCAATGCTTGCGATCATAGGGAGGAACCTGAGTCCAAAACGGTGTCGGGGGTTGGCGGAGATTCGTCGGTCGACTGCCGGTGGCGCGTAGTGCGCGCCTTTTCGAGTGCCGACTCGGTCAGGGTTTCGCGCAGCAGCGGCAGACCTTCGCCGGTTCTCGCGCTGACGCGAACACGCTGGATTCTACCATACTCGTCCCGCTCGGCAGCGGGCGGCAGCCCGGTCAGATCCAGCTTGTTGAGGACCAGGATCTGGGGCACATCCTGGGCGCCGATCTCGAGCAGGACCTTATTGACCTCGGCAATCTGGTCGTCGCGCGACGGACTCGCCGAGTCCACCACATGCAGCAGCAGATCGGCCTGCGCCGTCGCCTCCAGCGTCGCGTGAAAGGCGGCGACCAGCGAATGCGGCAGATCGCGGATGAAGCCCACGGTATCCGAAATCACGATATTGCCCACTTCCGGCAGCCACAGCTTGCGCGAGGTCGTGTCGAGCGTGGCGAACAGCTGATTGGCGGCATAGACGCCGGCGTGCGTCAGCGCGTTGAACAGCGTCGACTTGCCGGCGTTGGTGTAGCCGACCAGAGAGACGTTGAGGACGTCGCCGCGCGCCCGTGCCTTGCGCTGCACGCCGCGCTGCCGCTCGACCTTGGCCAGGCGCTCCTTGAGCAGCTTGACGCGGATGCCGAGCAGACGGCGGTCGGTCTCCAGCTGCGTCTCGCCGGGGCCGCGCAGACCGATGCCGCCCTTCTGGCGCTCCAGGTGGGTCCAGCCGCGCACCAGCCGGGTCGCCAGATGGTCGAGCTGGGCGAGTTCGACTTGCAGCTTGCCTTCGGCGCTCTGCGCGCGCTGCGCGAAGATGTCGAGAATCAGGCTGGTGCGGTCGATCACGCGACACTGCAGGGTGCGTTCGAGATTGCGTTGCTGGGCCGGCGACAGCTCGTGGTTGAAGATGACGAGATCGGCGTCGTGCGCGGCGAGTTCGGCCGCCACTTCCTGCACCTTGCCCTTGCCTGCGAAGGTCGCCGCGTCGGGACTCTGCCGGCGCCCGTAGACTTCGCCGCACAGCGTCGCCCCCGCCGACTCGGCGAGCAGGCGGACCTCTTCGAGCTGCTCGGGAATGTCGTCGCGGCCGAAATCGAGCTGGACGATCACCGCGCGTTCGCCGGCGGCGGGACGTTCAGACATGGCCGTGCCCTACCGGGAGGAAAGACAAGAAGGAAAAATCGGGAAACGCGAAAAACCGGAGACTGAGCGGCTCACCGCCGGAGCGGCGAGCCGTTGGAACGACTGCGCGGGGACAATCACGCTTCGTTGCCGCCATCCTGCTGGATGGTGACCGGACGCGCCGGAACGACCGTCGAAATGGCGTGCTTGTAGACCATCTGCGTCACGGTGTTCTTGAGGAGAACGACGTACTGGTCGAAAGATTCGACCTGGCCTTGCAACTTGATGCCATTGACCAGATAAATCGAAACCGGAACGTGCTCGCGGCGAAGCGTGTTGAGGAACGGGTCTTGTAAAAGTTGCCCTTTATTGCTCATGGTTCGAACTCCATGTTTCGTTGTGTTTTGGAGGGGCTAGCTTAATTGATTTCGCTACGCATTGCCATATGCGGAAATCAAACCAAACGCTCAGGAGTCCTCGGGCTTGGGTTTGCGCCGATTCTTCTCGGGCGGCTTGCGATCCGCGAACGGATTGTGGGAAACGTTGAACTGGATGCGCAACGGCGTTCCCTGCAATTTGAACACTTCCCGGAAGATATGTTCCAGATAGCGGCGATAACTGTCCGGAATATGCTCGAGCGCATTGCCGTGAATCACGATCAGCGGCGGATTCTGTCCGCCCTGGTGCGCATAGCGCAGCTTCGGGCGGAAGATGCCGTGGCGCGGCGGCGACTGCTTGGCCACCGCGTCGATCAGCGTGCGCGTCAGCTGCGGCGTCGACAGATTCGCCGTGGCGGCCTTGTAGGCGGCATCGACCGAACGGAAGACCTGCTCCAGCCCCTGCCCCTTGAGCGCCGAGACGTAGTGGAACTTGGCGAAATCGAGAAACTTCAGCTTGCGCTCGAGATCGCCCTTGATGCGTTCGCGCACGTAGGGATCGAGACCGTCCCATTTATTCACCGCGACGACCAGCGCCCGCCCCGATTCGACGACGAAGCCGGCGATGTGCGCGTCCTGGTCGGAGATGTCCTGTCGCGCGTCGAGCACGAGGACGACGACGTGCGCGTCCTCGATCGACTGCAAGGTCTTGATCACGGAAAACTTCTCGATCGTTTCGAAGACCTTGCCCTTGCGGCGCAGGCCGGCGGTGTCGATCAGCGTGTATTTGCGGCCGCCGCGTTCGAAGTCGACGTAGATCGCATCGCGCGTGGTGCCCGGCTGGTCGAAGGCGATCACGCGCTCCTCGCCGAGCAGGGCGTTGATCATCGTGCTCTTGCCGACGTTCGGGCGGCCGACGATGGCGACCTTGAGCACATCGTCCTTCTCCCGGTCGTCCTCCGGCTCGGGGTAGGGTTCGAGCGCCAGCTCGACCAGCGCGCGCACGCCCTCGCCGTGCGTCGCCGAGATGCCGAGCGGTTCGCCGAGAGCGAGCTCGTGGAAGTCGGCGATGACGATGCCGCGGTTCATGCCTTCCGACTTGTTCACCGCGACGAACACCGGCCGGTCGGCCTTGCGCAGCTTGTTGGCGATCTCCTTGTCCTGCGCCGTGAGGCCGGTGCGGCCGTCGACCACGAAGATGATGACGTCCGCCTCGACGATGGCCTGCTCGGTCTGGCGCGCCATCTCGTGCATGATGCCGTCCTTGGCGAGCGGTTCGAAACCGCCGGTATCGATCACCAGATAGGGCTTGCTGCCGAGCTTGCCGTGGCCGTAGTGGCGGTCGCGGGTGAGGCCGGGGATGTCGGCGACGATGGCGTCGCGCGTCTTGGTCAGGCGGTTGAACAGCGTGGATTTGCCGACGTTCGGACGGCCGACCAGAACAATACTAGGTTTCATTGCGCCTCGATGGCGTAGATACCGCCGTTACGCGTCTGCAGCACCAGGCCGGAGCCCAGCGGACGCAGCGCGGCGACGACGGGACTGCCGTCGGTCGTCACGCGGGCGGCGAAAGAGCCGTCCTCGCGGTTGAGAAAATGCACGACGCCCTGCACGTCCGCCACGGCGAGCAGGCTGCGCAGCGCAAGCGGTGCCGTCAGGCGCCGCAGCGCGAGCTTGTCCTGCTTCCAGATGCTGGCGCCGCTGGCGCGGTCGAGCGCATGCACCGCGCCCTTGTCGTCGGAGACGTAGACGTAGCGGCCGTCGAGGGCGAGGCCGGCGGCGCTCGACATGTCGCGCGCCCAGGCCAGGTTGCCGGTCCCGAGATCGAAACAAGCGACGCGCCCCTGAAAGGCGACGGCGCAGATGTCGCGGCCGTCGATCACCGGCGCGCTGGTGATATCGGCCACGCGGTCGAGTTCGGTCGTCCCCTTGGGCTGGGCCACGGTTCCTTCCCACAGGGCGGCGCCGTTACCCGTGCTCACGGCGACCAGCTTGCCGCCCGGGAAGCCGGCGAAAACGTATTTGTCGGAAACCACCGGGCTGGCCGTGACGCGCAGCGAGAGCGCCGGCGTCGGCCGCTGGTAGATCCACTTGCGCTTGCCGTCGTTCACGTCGAAGGCGGCGAGGCGGTTGTCGCCGCTGCGCACGACGACGATGCCGTCGCCGAGCACCGGCGCCGCGAGGATTTCGCTGCTCGCGCGGGACTTCCACAGCAGCTTGCCGTCGGCCGCGGCGTAGGCCAGCAGATCGCCCTTGGCGGTCCCGACCACGACCATGTTTCCGTCGGCGCCGACGCCGCCGGACAGCGGCAGTTCGGCCTTGATCTTCCACACCTGCCTGCCGTCGTCGATGCGCACCAGGCTACCGTCCCTGCCCGCCGCATAGACCGACGAACCGACCACGGCCGGCGCAAAGACGTAGTCCTCGCCCTTGCCGACGCCTTCGCGCCAGACGACGCGCGCCTCGGCGCTCGGCTTGATCGGTTGCAGTTCCGCCATTTGCGGACCGGAAGGCTTGCTGGCGAAGGGATTCAGCGACTCGAGGGTCGAGCAGCCGGCCAGCAGCAGCGGCAGCACGACCGCGGCAAGGCGCGCGTTCATTACTTGCTCCCCCCGAGCGAATCGAGCTTCTGCTGCAGCATTTCGCGGTAGGGGGCGTTCGCCTGCTTGTCCTGCAGGGAATTCTTGCCCTTGCCGGAGGCGTCGGCTTCGTCGAGCTTGGCGAGCGCTGCCTGATAGGCGCTGCGCGCCTCTTCCTTCTTGCCCTGCGCACCGAGCACGTCGCCGCGGCTCTCGGCGAAACGCACCGCGAAGCCCGGCGCGGTCTTGCCGTCGAGCTGCTTGAGCGCCTCGTCGTATGCCTTTTCGTCGAGCAGGACCGCAGCCAGGCGCAGGCGCGCGAGATCGCGCAGCTCGTCGTTGCCGTGCTCGACGACCCAGGTCAGCTGCAGCTTGGCGGTCTTCAGGTCGCCGGAATCGAACATCGCCTTGGCGGCGGTCAGCGCACCGAGCGGCGCGTAGGTCGTGCGGCCGAACTTCTCGAGCAGTTCGCCGCTCGCCGCCTTGGCGCGCTGCAGGTCCTTTTCCATCACGGCCTTCTGCAGCACGTTGTAGACCATCGACGCCTGCCCGGCCTGGCTGCGCTGATACCAGTTCCAGCCCTGCCAGGCGATCACGCCGATGGCGGCGGCAGCGACGATGCCGGTCACCAGATTGCCGTACTGCTTCCACCACGCCTTCATTTCGGCGAGTTGTTCCTGCTCTTCGAGGTCGTAGGTAGCCATTACGCTTCTTCCCAATCCATTAAGGAATTCATGATTTCGTCGGCGACGTTGTCGACGCCGACGCGTTTCTGCTGGCCCGGCTGGCCGTCTTCCGAACGCAAGGTCTTGAGCGTCACTTCGCCGGCGGCGGCTTCGTCGTCGCCGATGATGACGGCGAAGGCGGCGCCCGAGGCGTCAGCCTTCTTCATCTGCGACTTGAAACTACCCCCGCCGCAGTGGAACAACACGTCGATGCCGTTGTCGCGCAGCCCTTCGGCGACGCGCGGCGCGAGGCGCGAGGCGGCCGCGCCCTGATGCACGACGTAAACGTCGACGCCCGGCGCCGCCGGTTCGCCGCCCGATTCGCGGATCAGCGCGATCAGGCGCTCGACGCCCATGGCGAAACCGCAGGCCGGCGCCGGCTTGCCGCCGAGCTGTTCGACCAGACCGTCGTAACGGCCGCCGGCGCAGACGGTGCCCTGCGCGCCGAGGCGGTCGGTGACCCACTCGAAAACCGTGAGATTGTAGTAGTCGAGGCCGCGCACGAGGCGCGGGTTGATTTCATACGGCTGGCCGGCGTCGCGCAGCACCTGCTGCACGCCCTCGAAGTGGGCGAGCGATTCGGCGCCGAGGTGGTCGATCAGCTTCGGCGCGCCGGCGATCATCTCCTGCATCGCCGGATTCTTGCTGTCGAGGATGCGCAGCGGATTGCTGTGCAGGCGGCGCTTGGCGTCCTCGTCGAGCAACTCGGCGTGCTTTTCGAAGTAGGCGATCAGCTCGGCGCGATGCTTGGCGCGCTCGGCCGGCTGGCCGAGCGTGTTGAGCTGCAGCTTGATGCCTTCGAGGCCGAGGTCGTCCCACAGGCGCGCGCCCATCAGGATCTGCTCGGCGTCGATGTCCGGCCCGGAAAAACCGAGCGATTCGACGCCGACCTGATGGAACTGGCGGTAGCGCCCCTTCTGCGGGCGCTCGTGGCGGAACATCTGGCCCATGTAGTACAGGCGCTGCGGCTGCTGGGCGATCAGATTGTGCTGGATGACGGCGCGCACGCAGCCGGCCGTGCCTTCGGGGCGCAGCGTCAGCGGTTCGCCGTTGAGGCTGTCGACGAAGGAATACATTTCCTTCTCGACGATGTCGGTGACTTCGCCGATGGCGCGCTTGAAGAGCGGGGTCGGTTCGACGATCGGCATGCGGATCGGACGGTAGCCGTAGCTCTTCAGCCACGAACGGACCGTTTCCTCGAACAGCTCCCAGAACTCGGCCTCGCCGGGCAGGATGTCGTTCATCCCGCGGACGGACTGGATGTTTTGACTCATGACTTTGCTGCGATCTTTCTCTGGTAGGTACGCGCCACGTAGCGGTCGACGATGGCGGTGAATTCTTCGGCGATGCGGTCGCCGCGCAGGGTGACGGTTTTCGCGCCGTCCTCGAAGACCGGCGCCGCCGGCACTTCGCCGGTGCCCGGCAGGCTGATGCCGATGTTGGCGTGCTTGCTCTCGCCCGGGCCGTTGACCACGCAGCCCATGACGGCCAACGTCATGTTCTCGACGCCGTCGTACTCGAGGCGCCAGGCCGGCATCTGCTCGCGCACGTGGTCCTGGATCGACTGCGCGAGTTCCTGGAAGAAGGTGCTCGTCGTGCGGCCGCAGCCGGGACAGGCCGCGACCATCGGCGTGAAGGCGCGCAGCCCCATGGTCTGCAGCATCTCCTGGGCGACGACGACTTCCTGCGTGCGCTTGCCGTTCGGCTCGGGAGTCAGCGAAACGCGGATGGTATCGCCGATCCCCTCCTGCAGCAGCACCGACATCGCTGCGGTCGACGCGACGATGCCCTTGGAGCCCATGCCCGCCTCGGTCAGGCCGAGGTGCAACGGGTAATCGGAGCGCTGCGACAGCTCGCGGTAGATGGCGATCAGGTCCTGCACCCCCGACACCTTGCACGACAGGATGATCTTGTCGCCCGCCAGCCCGAGTTCCTCGGCCTTGGCGGCGGATTCGAGCGCGGAGGTGACCATCGCCTCGCGCATCACCTCGATGGCGTCCTTCGGTTCGGCACGCCCGGCGTTCTCGTCCATGATGCGCGCCAGCAGGTCCTGGTCGAGGCTGCCCCAGTTGACGCCGATGCGCACCGGCTTGTCGTACTGGCAGGCGATCTCGATCATCTGCGCGAACTGCTCGTCGCGCTTCTTGCCGTGCCCGACGTTGCCCGGATTGATCCGGTACTTGGCGAGGATGCGCGCGCATTCGGGATGGTCGGCCAGCAGGCGATGACCGTTGTAGTGGAAATCGCCGATCAGCGGCACGTCGCAGCCCATGCGGTCGAGGTGCTCGCGGATCTTCGGCACGGCGGCCGCGGCCTCCGGCGTATTGACCGTGATGCGCACCAGTTCGGAGCCGGCGCGCGCCAGCTCGGCGCACTGGATCGCCGTCTTCAGGTAATCGACGGTATCGGTATTGGTCATCGACTGGACGACGACCGGGGCGTCGCCGCCGATCGTCACCTGGCCGACCCGGACGGCGCGCGTCGAACGACGGTTGCCGGATTGCATCGCTTGTTTCATGGTCATTCGAGAGTCAGGCGCGCCACGTCGTCCTTGCTGCGCTGCGACAGCTCGACGGGCTTCCCTTTGTATTTCACGGTCACATGCGTGGCGTTGCCGACCACCAGCGCGAAAGGCGGCTCGCCTTCGACGTAGCGCTGGCTCCCGGCCGGATTGAGCTGCGAGAAGATGATCTGTCCGCTGCGGTCGCGGATTTCCACCCACGATGGCTGGGTGAAGACCAGTTGCACGCCGCCTGCGCGGGCCGGCGCCGTCGCAGCCGGCGCCGTCGCAGCCGGCGGCGACGCCGGCTGAGCGGCCGGTGCGGCGACCGGGGCTGGCGGCGTGGCCGGCTGAGGCAGGGGCTGCGAGGGCTGCGAGACCGGCTGCAGGACAGGCTGCGCAGCGGGCGTACTCGCCGCCGAGGCGGGCGCTGCGGCCGCTGCCGGGGCGGGCGCCTCGGGCGCCGGCGGGGGCGCGGCCGGCGGCGCCGGCTCGGCGGGAGCGGCGTCGGTCGGCGCCGAGGATTCAGCAGCCGGCGCATCGACGCGCGCGGACGCCGCCGACCATTCGGCCAGACGCGACTGCCAGAAATCCGGCGGCACGAAGAAGAAGGCCAGGACCGCCAGCACGACGAGCAGCAGCCCCGCGAGCACCACCATGAAATCGCGGCGCTGCGGCCCGCCGGTGCGCGGCAGCGCGGCGCTGATCGAGGACGAAACGTCGAGGCGCGGCAGTTCGGGCATCAGGCGCGGGTCGAGTTGGCCAACCAGCACGTCGGGGTCGAGCCGGAGCAACCGGGCGTAGTTGCGGACGAAGCCGCGAATGAAGGTCTGACCCGGCAGGCCGGACCAATCGCCGGCTTCCAGCGCGTCGACCTGGCGGGTGCTGAGCTTGAGCGCCTGTGCCACATCCGCCGAACGCATGCCCTTCGCCTCGCGCGCCGCGCGCAGTTGTTCGCCGACGGCGGGCTGCATGACCGCCGGCGCCTCCGCCTCGACGTTCTCGGACAGGCTGGGCGACGACGGATCGAGGTTTTCTTCACTCATTCAAAATTGCCTTTCAGTAGCGCCTGATATTCGGGCGAACCGGAGAATTTTCTGCGCAGCTGGGTGGCGTAGTTCGCCTCCGCGGCACGGTCTCCCAGCTGACGTTCGACGCGCAGGCCCAGCCACAGCAGCTCGGCGTTCGGCTCGACGCGGCGCATCACCGCGGCGATCAGCTTCTTCGCCTCTTCCAGCTTGCCGCGCTTGTAGTTGATTCCGGCCAGCTGGAAGGTCGCCTGCGTGTTGTCGGGAGAAACGCGCAGGGCCTTCTGGAAGTAGTCCTCGGCGGCGGCGAGGTCGTTGATTTTCAGCGAGCACAGCCCGGCGTTCAGGTAGGCGCGATCCGGCGTCTGGTAGAGCGGATTCTTGATGGCGCGCATGAAGTAGCCGAGCGACTCCTTCTCGCGGTTCGACTGACAGAGGAACCAGCCGTAGTTGTTGTTCACCTCGGGGTCGTTGCCGACCAGGCGCAGCGCCTGCTGGAAGTCCCGGTCGGCCGCCTCCATCTCGCGCAGATAGACGTGCACCAGTCCGCGCACGTTGTAGGCCGGCGCGTAGTTCGCGTCGATGTCGAGCGCGATGCCGAGCTCCTGGAGCGCCACCGCCATGTTGCCGTCCTGGAAATACAAGGAACCGAGCTCGGTATGCAGCTTGGCGCGCGTGCGCGGGTCGCCGACGCCGCCGCTGGTCGCCACTTCGGAGCTGGCCTGCGTGGCGTTCTGGGTCGCCGCGGAGCCGACCGTCCCCTGCGCGCACGCCCCCAGGAAAACAACCGCGCACAGGGCGGAAAATACCTTCTTCATTGCCTGACCTCGCGAAGATCGATGATTCGGCGTTCGGTCCGCCGCGTCTTGTCGAGCACCTGGCCCGCCAGTTGGCCGCAGGCCGCGTCGATGTCGTCGCCGCGCGTCTTGCGCGTCGTCGTCACGACCCCGGCTTCGATCAGTATCTCGGCGAAGCGGCGGATGCGCGTCGCCTGCGACCGCTTGTACGGCGAACCGGGGAACGGGTTGAAGGGTATCAGATTGAACTTGCACGGCACGTCGCGCGTCAGCGCCAGCAACTCGCGCGCATGCGCGTCGGAGTCGTTCACGCCGTCGAGCATGACGTACTCGAAGGTCACGAAATCGCGCGGCGCCTTTTCCAGATAGCGCCGGCAGGCAGCCATCAGTTCGCGCAGCGGATATTTTTGATTGATCGGCACCAGTTCGTCGCGCAGCGCGTCGTTCGGCGCGTGCAGCGAAACGGCCAGGGCCACCGGGCACTCGTCGCGCAGGCGATCGAGCGCCGGCACGAGGCCCGAGGTGGAGACGGTCACGCGCCGGCGCGACAGCCCGTAGGCGTTGTCGTCGAGCATCAGGCGCAGGGCCGTCACGGTGTTCTCGAAATTGGCGAGCGGCTCGCCCATGCCCATCATCACGACGTTGCTGATGATGCGATCGCCTTTCGGATCGGCGCCGAGGGCGCGGTTGGCCTGCCACAGTTGGCCGATGATCTCGCCCACCGACAGGTTGCGGTTGAAGCCCTGCTTGCCGGTCGAGCAGAACGAGCAGTCGAGGGCGCAGCCGGCCTGCGTGGAAATGCACAGCGTTCCCCGCTCGGATTCGGGGATGAAGACCGTTTCGACGGCGTTGCCGCCGCCGACGTCGATCAGGAACTTGCGCGTGCCGTCGTCGGACAACTTGTCCGAGACGACCGCGGGCGGCGCCACCACCGCCATCGCCCGGAGCTTTTCGCGCAGGCTCTTGGCGATGTCGGTCATGGCGTCGAAATCGCTCTGCCCGAAGTGATGCATCCAGCGCAGCACCTGTTTGGCGCGAAACGGCTTCTCGCCGTGTTCGGCGAAATAGGCCGTCAGGCCGGCGGCATCGAAATCGAGCAGATTGACGGTCATGCGGGGTTCAGCGGTTTACGTCGGCTCAACGGCCGGCGTAGACGTTCATCGCCGGGAAGAAGAAGGCGATTTCGTTCTTCGCGGTTTCTTCGGCGTCGGAACCGTGCACGGCGTTGGCGTCGATCGATTCGGCGAAGTCGGCGCGGATGGTGCCCGGCGCGGCCTTCTTCGGGTCGGTGGCGCCCATCAGGTCGCGGTTCTTGGCGATCGCGTCCTCACCTTCGAGAACCTGGATCATGACCGGGCCGGAGATCATGAAATTGACGAGGTCCTTGAAGAAGGGACGCTCCTTGTGCACACCGTAGAACTCGCCGGCTTCCTGCGGCGACAGCCAGGCCATCTTGGAGGCGATGACCTTGAGGCCGTTGGATTCGAAACGCGAGTAGATCTTGCCAATCACGTTCTTGGCGACGGCATCGGGTTTGATGATGGACAGGGTGCGCTGGATAGCCATGGGTAAATTCTCCGCTTGGGAAATGGTTGGGAAAAATCTGGGAAACCGGTCGATGCAGGCCGCAAAACGCGATTGCACGAATAACCGCGCATTGTACCAAACTCGGGGTCGAATGCAGGCCGCCATTGCGGCCGGACAAAGAAAAACGCGCCGGCGGTTTTACCCGCGGGCGCGTTTCGTCACTGGTACGGGCTAGCGGGTCGCTAGATCATGCCGAGGGTGCGCGGCAGCCACAGCGAGATTGCCGGCACGTAGGTCACCAGCACCAGGAAGACCAGCATCGTCAGCAGCCACGGCCAGACGGCCACGGTCAGCTCGGTGATGCCCATCTTGGTGATGCCGCTGGCCACGTACAGGTTGAGGCCGACCGGCGGGTGGCACATGCCGACTTCCATGTTCACCACCATGATGATGCCGAAGTGCACCGGATCGATGCCGAGCGCGATGGCGATCGGGAACAGGATCGGCGCCAGGATCAGCACGATCGACGACGGCTCCATGAAGTTGCCCATGATCAGCATCAGGATGTTGGCCATGATCAGGAAGCCGATCATGCCGACGCCGGTGCCCATCATGAAGTCGGCCATCGACTGCGGAATGTTCTCGTGCGTCAGCAGGAAGGAGAACAGCACCGCGTTGGTGATGATGTAGAGCAGCATCGCGCTCATGTTGGCGGAGTTCAGCAGCACCTTGGGCACGTCCTTCATGCTCAGGTCCTTGTACACGAACACCGCGACGATGAAGGCGTACACCGCGCTCATGGCGGCCGCTTCGGTCGGCGTGAAGATGCCGGTGTAGATACCGCCCATCACCACGACGATGAGGAAGAGACCCCAGGCAGATTCCTTGAACGCCTTCGCACGCTCGAGCCAGGTAGCCTTGGGCAGACGCGGGTAGCCGAACTTGCGGGCGCGGTTCCAGGTCGTGAAGCCGAGGAAGCCGGCCAGCATCAGGCCCGGCACCACGCCGGCCATGAACAGCGCGCCGACCGAGGTATTGGTCGACACGGAGTACATGACCATCACGATGGACGGCGGGATCAGGATGCCGAGCGCCCCGGAGGTGGTAATCACGCCGGCGCCGAAGTTCTTCGGGAAGCCCTGCTTGACCATGGCCGGCAGGATGATCGCGCCGATCGCGACGACCGTCGCCGGGCTCGAGCCGGAGACTGCGGCGAACAGCGCGCAGGCCATCACGCCGCCGAGGCCGAGGCCGCCGTGCCAGTGACCGACCATCGACGAGGCGAAGTTGATCATGCGCCGCGCCACGCCGCCGTGGGTCAGGAAGTTGCCGGCCAGGATGAAGAACGGGATCGCCATGATCTCGAACTTCTCGATACCGGTGAACAGCTTCAGCGCCACCGATTCGATCGGCACCTGGGTCAGGGTGAACAGGAACGTCAACACCGTGAGGCCGAGCGAAATCGAGATCGGCATGCCCGTCAACATCAGGACGAGCAGGATGATGAAGATGATTGCGGCGCTCATTGCTTGCCTCCCTTGTCGGCGTCGCTATCTTCGCCGTACTGCTTGTGCTTCAGGTCATGCGGATGGAGGTCGTCCCCCATGTCGTACGGATTGGCATCCACCGGCAGCGTTTCTTCCTCGATCCCGTCGACGTGGCCGTGGTCGTGGTGCGGCAGTTCGCCGGTCTTGATGAACGAATACGTGACCTGCAGGAAGCGGAAGCACATCAGATAGGAACCGCAGGGAATCGCCGAATAGACGATCCAGGTCGGCCACTCGAGGTCCGGCGTGGTCGGGCCTTCGTAAAGGTCGCCGGTGTTCATGCCGAGCCAGGACAGAATCTGGTAGTGGGCGCCGTTCTCGAGCACGAAGGTCGCGCCGAGGGTGCCGACGATACCGGTAAACAGTGCACCGGCGAGCAGACCGAAGACGATGAAACGGCCGCGGTTCTTGTCATTCAAACGGTTGATCAGGACATCGACGCCGACGTGGATGCCGGTGCGCACGCCATACGCGGCGCCAAACTTGGCCATCCAGACGAACATGATGATGGTCAGCTCCTGGGCCCAGCCCATATTGATGGAGAGCAGCCAATCCTGCAGCAGCGGGAAATCGATGCCCGTGCCGTAGCGGTGGACGACGGAGACGAAGATGATCAACGTCGCCGCGCCCATGAGGAAGGTGATTAGCCACTCCTCAAGGTGATTGAGAAATTTATTCATGGAATTCTTTCGTTGCCGATGTGCGCGCTACGGGGGAGTTGCCGCCCCCGCAGCGCGCGTTGAACGTCAGGCGATTACAGCTTGCTCGGATCGAAGTCGGTGGCTTGGTAGATGGACTTGATCAGATCCGCGCCGATGCGCGATTCCATCTTCTTGTGCACGTGCACCAGCACCTTCTTGAACGCCATACGCTCTTCCGGCGTCAGCTTGTAGATTTCGGTCTTGCCCGACTTGCGCACGGCCTCGAGGGACTGGTCGTTCTCTTCCTTGGCGATCTTGTTGGCGTATTCGGTCGATTCCTTCATCGCCACTTCGAGCTGGCCGCGAACGTCGGCCGGCAGGCCGTCCCAGAACTTCTTGTTGGTGATGACGGCGTAGCCGAGGTAACCGTGCTCGGTCAGCGCGAGGTGCTTCTGCACTTCGTGCATCTTTTGCGTGTAGAGGTTGGAGATCGGGTTCTCGGTACCGTCAACCACGCCGGTCTGCAGCGCCTGATAAACCTCGGAGAAGGCCATCACCTGCGGCAGCGCCTTCAGTTCGCGCATCTGCTCTTCGAGCACCTTCGACGACTGGATGCGCATCTTCTTGCCGCGCAGATCGTCCGGCTTCTTGATCGGCGTGTTGGCGGAGAAGGACTTGAAGCCGTTGTCCCAGTACGCCAGGCCCTTGATGCCCTTGGGCTCGAGCTTGGTGAACAGCTGCTGGCCGACGGCGCCGTAGGTGACTTTGTGCAGGTCGTCGTAGTTGTCGAAGATGAAGGGCAGATCGAAAACTTCGAACTCCTTCACGCCGAGCGGGCCGAACTTGGCCAGCGACGGAGCGAGCATCTGCACGGCGCCGAGCTGCAGCGCTTCCATCTCTTCCTTGTCCTTGTACAGGGTGGAGTTGGCGTAAACCTCGACCTTCACCTTGCCCTTGGTCAGTTCGCCGGCGCGCTTCGCGAAGTACTCGGCGGCCTTGCCCTTCGGCGTATCCTGCGCAACGACGTGGCTGAACTTGATGACCACCGGCTGCTGGGCCGATGCCGTTGCGGACAGGGCGCAAGCGACCATGCCGAAAAGCAATGCGGAAATTTTCATGTTCTCTCCTCCGATTTGATACGAAAATTTGCTACGAGAAAGCGGGCGAATGCCAGCGCGCCAGATACTAGCAAACAGGTATTCGCCGCCTGCATTGTGGATTTCCACAATGCAGGACGAACTCGGGTCAATGGTGCGCCGTCATCCGCGGCACCGCGTGCAGGTCCATCTGGGCCGTGACTTCGTCGAGAATCGCCTCGGGCACGTCGGCCTCGTCCGGCGTTTCGTCGTTCAGCACCCGGGTCATGCGCTCGCTGTCGAGGGCCTTGCACCACTTGGCGACGACCAGCGTGGCGACGCCGTTGCCGATGAAATTGGTCAGCGCCCGGGCTTCCGACATGAAGCGGTCGATGCCGAGAATCAGCGCCAGGCCGGCGACCGGCACGGTGCCGACCGCCGACAGGGTCGCCGCGAGCACGATGAAGCCGCTGCCGGTGACGCCCGCTGCGCCTTTCGAAGTCAGCAGCAGGATGGCCAGCAACGTGATCTGGTGCGTCAGGTCGAGCGGCGTGTTGGTCGCCTGGGCGATGAACACGGCGGCCATCGTCAGGTAGATCGAGGTACCGTCGAGATTGAAGGAATAGCCGGTCGGAACGACCAGGCCGACCACCGACTTCTGCGCGCCGGCGTTTTCCATCTTGGCCATCAGGCGCGGCAGCGCCGATTCGGACGACGAAGTGCCGAGCACGAGGAAAAGCTCTTCCTTGATGTACTTGATGAACTTCCAGATATTGAAGCCGTGCACCGAGGCGATGGTGCCGAGGACGCCGAAGATGAAGATCAGGCAGGTCAGGTAGAAGGCGCCCATCAATTGCGCCAGTTGCGCCAGGCTGCCAACGCCGTGCTTGCCGATGGTGAAGGCCATCGCCCCGAAGGCGCCGATCGGGGCGACCTTCATGATCACACCGACGATGCCGAAGAGCACGTGCGACAGGCGTTCGATCAGCTCGAAGACCGGCTTACCGCGCTCGCCGAAGGCATGCAGCGCGTAGCCGAAAAGCACCGAGAAGAACAACACCTGCAGCATGTCGCCCTTGGCGAAGGCGTCGACCACGCTGGTCGGAATGATGTTGAGCAGGAAGGTGGTCGTCGACTGCATCTGGCCCGGCGCCGCGTACTGGGCGATCGCCTTGGTATCCAGCGTAGCCGGATCGACGTTCATGCCGGCGCCCGGCTGCAAGACGTTGACGACGACGAGGCCGATCACCAGGGCGATGGAACTGACCACCTCGAAGTAGAGAATCGCGTAGCCGCCGGTCTTGCCGACCTTCTTCATGTCCTCCATGCCGGCGATGCCGACGACGACGGTGCAGAAGATGATCGGTGCGATGATCATCTTGATCAGTTTGATGAAACCGTCGCCGAGCGGCTTCATCGCCGCCCCGGTTTCCGGGTAGAGGTGGCCGAGCGTCACGCCGATGGCGATGGCGATCAGAACCTGAACGTACAAACTCTTGAATATTTTGCCCAACGCCATGCCACACCCCGCAAAAAAAGGCCGGGCGACGCGCTCCAGCCCGATGATTGAACGCAGTATCGCGATTCACCCGCCCTGCCGCCATTGTGGGTTTCCCTATTGTGGATAACCCCAATACGTCGGCCCCGAGGGGCTTGGAGTAACATCCCGACCCATGAACCGAACGACGGACCCGCGCCCGCGGCAACCTCCCGCCCTGCAATGGTCGAACTGGTATCTGACCGCCTCCAAGCTGGCGGTCGGCCTGCTGCTCGGCCTGCTGATCGCCCTCCTCTGGCTGCTGCGCCAGAACGAGATCGAGGAGCAGCGCGCGACGCTGATCGCCGACGTGCTCTGGCTCGAACAGAGCCTGCGCTTCCGCCTCGAAGGCAATACCGAGCAGCTGCAGCAGCTCGCGCTCGACCTTTCGCAGGACAGCGCCGGCCCGGCCCTCTTCCAGACGCGCAGCCGGCACCTGATCAAGACCACCTCGGAACTGGGGCAGATCGTCCGCCTGGATGCCCGCGGCGAGGCCGTGGACGGGTTGCCGACGCGCGTCCTCGCGCACCCCTCGCTGGACATTTTCGGCGGCGGGCAGGCCAATACCGCGATGGATCTCGCCAACAAGCTGGGAAAAACCGTCTATTCGCAGGTCTATCCCGAACAGAACCAGCCGCAGTTCGAAATCTACGTGCCGATCTTCGAAAACACGCAGCTGCGCGGCACGTTGATCGGCGTCTACTCGCTGAACGCCCTGCTCAAGGAACTCGTTCCCTGGTGGTTCGCCGAGAAATACCAGTTGCGCGTGCTCGACGGCAACGGCAAGACGCTGGCCAGCAACTCGCGCGTCGACGCCAGCCCGTCGTCGCTCAGCTACGAAGTCGCCTTCGACCCGCCGGGCGACGGCCTGATGCTGCAGGTGACCGCCTACCGCGCGGCCGGCAACGTGGCCCAGACGCTGATCGCCTCGCTGATCGTCCTCCTCGCCGGCGCCGTCTTCTGGAGTCTGTGGGCGGTGCGCGGCCTGATCCGGCAGCGCGTCGCGGCGGAACAGGCGCTGCGCGTCGAGCACGCCTTCCGCAAGGCGATGGAGGACTCGCTGACGGTCGGCATGCGCGCGCGCGACCGCAACGGCGAGATCACCTATGTGAACCCGGCCTTCTGCCGCATGGTCGGCTTCAGCGCCGAAGAACTGATCGGCCAGCGCTCGCCCAACTGCTATTGGGCGCCGGAGGAAATGGAAAAGACGCAGCGCCTGCACAACGCCGTGATGGAGGGCAACGCGCCGCCGGAGGGCTTCGAGCTGCGTTTCAAGCGCAAGAACGAAGAGCGCTTCGACGCCCTCATCTACGAAGCGCCGCTGATCGACGCCGACGGCAAGCACACCGGCTGGATGGGCTCGGTGCTCGACGTCACCGAGCGCAAGCGCGCCGAGGAACTGGCCCGCCAGCAGCAGGAGAAGCTGCAGCTCACCTCGCGCCTCGTGACCATGGGCGAAATGGCCTCGACGCTGGCGCACGAACTGAACCAGCCGCTCGCCGCGATCGCCAGCTACAACACCGGCTGCCTGAACAAGCTCGAATCGGGCAGCTTCACGCACGAGGAACTGATCAACGCCCTCACCAAGCTCGGCGTCCAGGCGCAGCGCGCCGGGCGGATCATCCGGCGGGTGCACGATTTCGTGCGCAAGAGCGAACCCAAGCGCACGCTCTGCGACCTCGCCGAGATCATCGACGACAGCTTCGGCTTCATCGAGCCCGAAGCGCGCAAGCGCAACATCCGCATCGTCCGCGAAATCCAGGGCATGCGCCCGGAACTGATGGTCGACCAGGTGATGCTCGAGCAGGTCCTGCTCAACCTGATGCGCAACGCCATCGAGGCGATGAGCGCCATGGACCGCCTGCCGCCCGAACGCCGGCGCCTGACCATCAAGCTCGCCCAGCTCGACGACCAGATGGAAATCCGCGTCATCGACCACGGGCCCGGCATGCCGCGCGAAGTCCAGGAAAAGCTGTTCACCCCCTTCTTCTCGACCAAGCCGGACGGCATGGGAATGGGGCTCAACATCTGCCGTTCGATCATCGAATTCCACCACGGCCGCCTGTGGGTCGAAGACACCCCGGAAGGCGGCATCACCTTCGTCATCACGATCCCGGTCCGACAGCCATGACCCTGCCCATCGCCCACGCCCCCAATGTCTACCTCGTCGACGACGACGAGGCGATCCGCGACTCCCTGAGCTGGCTGTTCCAGTCCTGCGGCATCACCTGCCAGACCTACGCCTCCGCCGAGGACTTCCTGAGCGCCTGGAACAGCGAACGGACGGGCTGCGTGCTGCTCGACATCCGCATGGAAGGAATGAGCGGCCCGGAGCTTTTCAACCTGCTGCGCGAGCGCGGCAGCACCCTGCCGGTGATTTTCCTGACCGGCCACGGCGACGTTCCGATGGCCGTCTCGGCGCTCAAGAAAGGAGCCTTCGATTTCGTTGAAAAACCCTGCAACGACAACGAACTGGTCGACCGCGTGATCGAGGCCTTGAAGCTCGACGCCAGCCAGCGCGCCGCCACCTCCTCGGCCGACTCGGTCAACGCCCGCATCGCCGAGCTGACCACGCGCGAACGCCAGGTCATGGAACTCGTGCTGGCCGGAAAATTCAACAAGGTGATCGCCGACGAGCTGCAGATCAGCATGCGCACGGTCGAAGTGCATCGCGCCAACCTGTTCGACAAGATGGGCGTCAAGACGGCGGTCGAACTCGCCCAGATGTTGACTGGCCGCCGCTGATTCCGCTGTCCTATAATGGGCCGAAGAAACGGCCCGAGGCCTCCGCCCGGAGCCGTCGCGCAGCACTCCCAGGAGTCTCATGCGATGAACCGGCCGGCCCCCACCGCCCCCCCCCGCAAATGCCGCGCCGAAAGCCGCGCGGTGCTGATCGCCCTGCTCTACGCCGCCGCCGCGGCCCTCTGGATCGCCCTTTCGGATAGCGCCCTCGCCACCCTGGCGCGCGACCCCGAGCAGTTTCTCCGCTTCGAGACCTACAAGGGCTGGCTCTTCGTCGGCGTCACCGCGCTGCTGCTCTTCCTGCTGATGCGCTGGCAGTTCGGCGAACTCCTCGCGATGCAGGCCGCCTCGCGCCGCAACGAGGAACGCCTGCATTCCGTCCTCGCCTCGATCGACGATCTCGTTTTCGTCTTCGATCCCGATTACCGCTTCGTCGAGTGCTACCAGCCGAACGAGGAAAAGCTGCTGGTCCCGGTCGCGCAGTTTCTCGGGCGGCGGATCGACGCGATCGGCCTGCCGCCCGACGTCGCCGCGCGCTTCATCGAAGCCATCGACGCAGCCGGGAGAGAGGGTGCCGTCAGCACCGTGCACTACCCGCTCGACGTCCCGGTCGGCAAGCGCTGGTTCAGCGCCTCGCTCTCGCGCCTCGAGGACGGCCGGGGAAACTTCTCCGGCGTCACCGCCGTCGTGCGCGACATCACCCCGCTGAAACAGGTCGAGGAAGCGGCGCGGAGCGCGCAGTTGCTCTCCGACACGCTGCTCGACAGCCTGCCCAGCATTTTCTTCGTGATCGACGCCGACGGTCGCCTGCTGCGCTGGAACCGCGTCCTCGAAACCACCACGGGGCGCAGCGCGGACGAACTCGCCGGCTGCGACGCCTTGCTGCTGCTGCCCGAAACGGCGCGCGGGGCCGCGGCACGCCACGTCGCAACGGCCTTCGAAGCCGGCGAAACGCAGGCGGAGCTGCCGCTCCTCGACCGGGAGCAGCGCGAAATTCCGCATTTCTTCATCGCCCACCGCATCGTCCTCGAAGGGCGCGTCTGCGCGCTGGGCATCGGCACCGACATCAGCGAACGCCTGATTTCGGAACGCCGCCTGCTGGCCAGCGAACAGCGCTTCCGCAGCCTGCTCACCGACATCCCGAACATCGCGGTGCAGGGCTACGACGCCGACCGCCGCGTCATTTTCTGGAACCCCGCCAGCGAGCGACTCTACGGCTACGCGCGGGACGAGGCCCTCGGCCGGTCGCTGGAAGACCTGATCATCCCGGAAGCGATGCGCCGGACCGTCGTCGACCTGCATCACCGGTGGATCGAACACGGCATCCCGATCCCCTCCGGAGAGCTCGACCTGCGGCACAAGAACGGCGGCAGCGTCCCCGTCTATTCGAGCCACGCGCTCATCCGCAACAGCCAGAACGACCTCGAGATGTACTGCATCGACATCGACGTGCAGGAGGCGCGCCAGGCGCAGAGCCAGCTACGGCTCGCCGCCCAGGTCTTCGACGGCAGCGGCGAAGCGATCCTGATCACCGACGCCGACAAGCGCATCCTCGCCGTCAACACGGCATTCACGCGCATCACCGGCTACGACAAGGAGGAAATCCTCGGACGCGCCCCCGAATACCTTTCGTCCGGCTATCACGACGCCGGGTTCTACCAGCAGATGTGGCACGAACTGCACGAGACGGGGCACTGGCAGGGCGAGATCTGGAACCGCCGCAAGAACGGCGAAACCTACCCGGAATGGCTCGGCATCTCCGCCGTGCGCGACGACGGCGGCGCGCTGACGCACTACGTCGGCATCTTCGCCGACATCTCCGAACGCAAGGCGATCGAAGCCAAGCTCGAATATCTGGCGCACCACGACCCGCTGACCAGCCTGCCCAACCGCCTGCTCGTGCGCGACCGCCTGGAGCAGGCGCTCGGTTTCGCCGCGCGCGAGGACCTGCGCATCGCCGTGATGTTCCTCGACCTCGACCACTTCAAGGTGATCAACGACACCCTCGGCCACGTCATCGGCGACAAGCTCCTGCAGGCCATCGTCGGACGCCTGAACCACTGCGTGCGCGATACCGACACCATCAGCCGGCAAGGCGGCGACGAATTCCTGATCGCCCTGACCGGCCTGCACGACACCGACGCCGTCTCGGCGATCGCGCAGAAGATCCTGCAACTGATGCAGGACACCTTCGAGATCGAGGGACACACCCTGTCGTGCAGCTTCTCGATCGGCATCGCCCTCTACCCGGACGACGGGCGCGACTTCGACACCCTGCTGCTCAAGGCCGACACCGCGATGTACCACGCCAAGGAAGCCGGGCGGAACGCCTACCGCTTCTTCACCGAACAGATGAACGCGCAGGCGCTCGACCGGCTGAACCTGCAGAACCACCTGCGCCTGGCCATCGAGCGCGGCGACCTGCAGCTGCACTACCAGCCGCAGGTCGAGCTGGCGACGGGTCGGATCACCGGCGCCGAGGCCCTGCTGCGCTGGCACAGCCCGGAGCTGGGGCCGGTTCCGCCCGCGCGCTTCATCCCGGTGGCGGAAGACAGCGGCCTGATCGTGCCGATCGGCGAGTGGGTGCTGCGCGAAGCCTGCCGACAGGCCGAGGAATGGCGGCAACGGGGCCTGCCGCCGCTGGTCATCGCGGTCAACCTGTCGGCCCTGCAGTTCAAGCGCAACGATCCGGTCGCGCTGATCAGCCAGGTCCTCGCCGAAAGCCGCCTGCCCGCGCACTGCCTCGAACTGGAGATCACCGAATCGCTGCTCGTCGAGGACGCCGAAGAGGCGCTGGGAGCACTAGGCCGCCTGAAGGCGCTCGGCGTGCGCATGGCGATCGACGATTTCGGCACCGGCTATTCCAGCCTCGCCTACCTGAAACGCTTCCCGATCGACAAGCTGAAGATCGACCAGACCTTCGTGCGCGACATCGACACCGACCCGGACGACGCCGCCATCGTCAGCGTGATCGTCGAACTCGGGCGCATCCTCAAGCTGGACACCATCGCCGAAGGCGTGGAAAACGCGCAGCAGCTCGAATTCCTGACCCGGCAGGGCTGCGGCAGCGTACAGGGCTATCTGTTCGGACGCCCGATGCCGGCGGCGCAGTTCGCGGAGCTGATCGGGCGGGAAACGCGGCAAGCCGCCCCGGCGATACCTCCCGCGGCGCCCGAAAAACCTGCACCGTTCCCGCCGGCGAATCGGGAGACGTTCTAGGAAGCGTTCGAGGGAGTGTTCGTCATGGACTCGCGGCGCGCCCTATTGCGCACCCGAATCTCCTGAAAACGCGCCGCCCTCCCAGAGCGGCACGATACCCGCCTCGCCCGGCGGACAGGCGAAAGCGGCATCGACGCCGAAGCCGCCGACCCAGACCAGGCGCTCGCCGCACCACAGATACGGCAGGCGGCCCCGTTCCCAGGGCGGCACGGCGCCCTCCTGCAGCAGCTTGCGCAGGGGGCGGCGCGGCCGCCGTGCGTCCGGCTGCAGACGCTCGCCGCCCATGCGCACCTGCAGTCGAAGCTCGCCCTGTGCCAGCCGGGCCTGCGCGATGCCGGCCCCAGCCCGCGCGACGAAACGCACGCAGCCTTCGCCCCACGGCAGTTCGGCCTCGCCCGCCCAGCGCAGCGGCGCCTCGGGCAGCGGCGCGCGGCGCGGTACCGGATACAGGCGACCGCGATAGACGTGCAGTTCGCCGTCGGCGGTCGCCATGCAGGTTTCCGCCGCGCCGCCGGCCCGCGCCAGCTGGCGCAGCGCTTCGTCCATCCAGCGCGTGTCCGGCGCGCGGAAGCCGGTGGCGAGCAGTTCGCCGCGCAGCAGGTTACGCGCGCGCGCCGGCGTCAGCGCGTTGAAGCCGGCCAGCGGCAGCGCTTCGTCCGGTGTCGCCAGCGCCGCGCGGTCGAGCGCCGCCAGATCGTCGAGCAAGTGCGCCGCTTCGGCGAAATGGCCGGCGGCGCGCGCCAGCGCCGGCGCGGCGCCGGGGAAATGCGCCGTGAGCGCGGGCATGATCTCACGGCGCAGGAAATTGCGCCGGAAATAGGTGTCGGCATTACTCTCGTCGTCGATCCAGGACAGGCCGTGCGTCGCCGCGTAGTCGTCGATCGCCGCGCGCGCCGCGTCGAGCAGCGGGCGGATCAGCGCCGGCCCGGTCGGCTGCGGGCGCTCGGCCAGCATGCCGGCCGCCCCGGCCACGCCGGCGCCGCGCAGCAGGTTGAGCAGCACTGTTTCGGCCTGATCGTCGCGGTGATGCGCGAGCGCCAGCCAGTCGGCGGCGCAGGCGGCAAAAGCCCGATGGCGCAGGCGGCGCGCCGCCGCCTCCAGGCCTTCGCCGCTGGCGCGTGGCACGCTGACGCGCTCGATGGAGAGCGGCACGCCGCAGTCGGCGCAGAACCCGGCGCAGAACCCGGCCCAGGCATCGGCGTGGGGACTCAGGCCGTGGTGCACGTGCAGCGCGGAAAGTGCGGAGAGCGGGACCGGCAGCCGCCCGGCGGCGGCCAGCCGGCTCAGGGCGTGGAGCAGGACGACCGAATCGCGGCCGCCCGAGAGGGCGACGCACAGACGATCGCCCGGCGCCAGCCGCGCGCCGAGAAAGGTCGAAAGAAGCGGGGAAAGATCGGTGGCGGACGACAAGGAAACGGCGCCCGCCGGCGGGCGCTCAGCGCAGCGGCTGTTCTTTGGTCCGGCCATAGGCCATCAGGCGCTCGAAGCGGGCTTCGAGCAGTTCGCCGGTGGACAGCCCGGACAACTGCTTGAGCGCGTCCTGCAGCGCCTTCTTGAGGCTCTGCGCCATCGCCGCGTAGTCGCGGTGCGCGCCGCCGCAGGGCTCGCTCACGACCTTGTCGATCAGGCCCAGCGTCTTCAGGCGCGGCGCCGTGATGCCCATGATCTCGGCCGCTTCGCTGGCCTTGTCGGCGCTCTTCCAGAGGATGGACGCGCAGCCTTCCGGCGAGATCACCGAATAGGTCGAGTACTGCAGCATCTGCACGACGTCGCCGACGGCGATCGCCAGCGCGCCGCCGGAGCCGCCCTCGCCGATGATGGTGACGATGATCGGCACCTTCAGTTCGGCCATCACGTAGAGGTTGCGGCCGATCGCCTCGGACTGGCCGCGTTCCTCGGCATCGATGCCGGGATAGGCGCCCGGCGTGTCGACGAAGGTCATCACCGGAATGCCGAACTTCTCGGCCAGCTTCATCAGGCGCAGCGCCTTGCGGTAGCCCTCGGGACGCGGCATGCCGAAGTTGCGGTAGATCTTTTCCTTGGTGTCGCGCCCCTTCTGGTGGCCGATCACCATCACCGGCTGGCCGTTGAAGCGGGCCAGGCCGCCGACGATGGCGTGGTCGTCGGCGAAGGAACGGTCGCCGTGCAGTTCGTCGAAGTCGGTGAAGATGTGCTCGATGTAGTCCAGCGTGTAGGGGCGCTGCGGATGGCGCGCCACCTGGGAAATCTGCCACGGCGTGAGCTTGGCGTAGATGTCCTTGGTCAGCGTCTGACCTTTCTTTTCGAGACGGCCGATCTCTTCCGAGATATCGACGGCGGAATCGTCCTGCGCGAAGCGAAGGGCTTCGATCTTGCCTTCGAGGTCGGCAACCGGCTGTTCAAAGTCTAGGAAACTGGTTTTCATCAAGATTGGGCTTGTTTGAAACGGCGCTCATTTTACCCGAAACGCCCCCACTTGCCGTGAGCGATGGAGATCATTGGGTTCTGATCCAGATCAACATAGGAAAATTCTTATCGACGGATACTTGGAGGCGTCGAAACACATCCGCCACACGGGCCAACAGGAACATCGCCTCATGCACATCGTCGTTTGCATCAAGCAAGTCCCCGACAGCGCGCAGATTCGCGTGCATCCGGTCACGAATACCATCATGCGCCAGGGCGTCCCGGCGATCATCAACCCCTTCGACCTGTTCGCCCTTGAAGAGGCGCTGCGCCTCAAGGACAAGTACGGCGCCCGGGTGACCGTCATGTCGATGGGGCCGGCGCAGGCCGAGGAAGCAATGAAGAAGGCGCTCTCCTTCGGCGCCAACGACGCCATCCTGGTCAGCGACAAGATCTTCGCCGGCGCCGACACGCTCGCCACCTCCTACGCGCTGGCCGCCGCCATCCGCAAGCTCGACGAAACGCGGCCGGTGGACATCGTCTTCACCGGCAAGCAGACGATCGACGGCGACACCGCCCAGGTCGGTCCTGGCCTGGCCATCCGCCTGAACGCGCAGCTGCTGACCTACGTCTCGAAGATTCGCGGCATCGACGCCGCCACCCGCGAAATCGTCGTCGAGCGGCGCGCCGAGGGCGGCGTCCAGGTGCTGGCGTCGAAGATGCCCTGCGTCGTCACCATGCTCGAAGGCAGCAACGAAATGCGCTTCGCGACGATGCCGGACATGTTCCGCGCCGCGCGCTTCGACGTGCAGCACTGGAACCGCGACGCGGCCGGCATCGAGGACATCAAGCAGGTCGGTCTGAAAGGCTCGCCGACCGTGGTGGCCAAGGTCTTCGCCCCGAGCCCGAAAGCCGTCAAGGCCGAAATGATTCCCGGCGAAACGCCGGCCGCGCAATGCACGGCACTGGTCGACCGGCTGTTCGCCGAGCATCCGAAACTCGCCGCCGATCTGCTCAAGCATCTCGACTCCCTGAACCACTCGCCGGAGGCCGCGCGATGAGCGACGTTCTCGACAACCCGAACCCGCCGCTCAAGAAGAAACGCCGTGGCCAGATGGACCCGAAATACGCCGCCTACAAGGGCGTCTGGGTCTTCGTCGAGCACGAGCGCGGCGCCCTCCACCCGGTCTCCCTGGAACTGCTCGGCAAGGGCCGCCAGCTGGCCGACAAGCTCGGCGTCGATCTGGCCGGGGTCGTCCTCGGCCCGAACGATCCGTCGTCGCGCGACTTCTGCGCACAGGCCATGCACTACGGCGCCGATCTCTGCTACCTGATCGCCGACGATCTCCTGCGCGACTACCGCAACCAGCCCTACACCAAGGCGCTGACCGATCTGGTCAATACCTTCCAGCCGGAAATCGTCCTGCTCGGCGCGACGACGCAGGGCCGCGACCTCGCCGGATCGGTGGCGACGACGCTGCTCACCGGCCTGACCGCCGACTGCACCGGCCTGGAAATCGACATGGAGGACCGCTCGCTGCTCTCCTCGCGGCCGACCTTCGGCGGCAGCCTGATGTGCACCATCGTCAACCTCAACATGCGGCCGCAGATGGCCACCGCCCGGCCGCGCGTCTTCGCCGTGCCCGAGCCCGACCCCGCGCGCAGCGGGCGCATCGTCGAGCACCCGCTCGGCATGAACGAGGACGAGATCGTCACCAAGGTCGTCGACTTCATCCCCGACAACCTGCAGGACAAGCCGCAGCTGGCCTTCGCCGATTTCATCGTGGCCGGCGGACGCGGCATGGCCAAGGCCGAGAACTTCCAGCTCGTGTTCGATCTGGCCAAGACGCTCGGCGCCGAAACAGGCGCCTCGCGGCCGGTCACCCACGCCGGCTGGGTCGATGCCGAGCGCCAGGTGGGGCAGTCGGGCAAGACGGTGCGCCCCAAGCTGTACATCGCAGCCGGCATCTCCGGCGCGGTGCAACACCGCGTCGGCATGGAAGGTTCGGACGTCACCGTCGCCATCAACAACGATCCGAACGCGCCGATCTTCGATTTCTCCAACTACGGCCTGCTCGGCGACGCGATGACCCTGCTGCCGGCGCTGAACGCAGCCTTCGCCAGCCGCCTCGCGGCCGAGCGCAAACTCGCCGGGGGCGGCACGCCTCCCTCCCCAGCGACGGATGTCGCGCAGCAAGAGGAGGTTTCCCTGTGAGCGAAACCGTGAGCGAAAAATTCGACGCCATCGTCGTCGGCGCCGGCCCCGCCGGCAACGCCGCGGCCTACACCCTGGCCAAGGCCGGCCTTGCCGTGCTGCAGATCGAACGCGGCGAGTACCCGGGATCGAAGAACGTGCAGGGCGCCATCCTCTATTCGCACGCCCTCGAAGCGATCATTCCGGACTTCCGCGACAGCGCGCCGCTGGAGCGGCACATCGTCGAACAGCGCATGTGGCTGCTCGACGAATCGACCTCCTACACCGGCGCGCATTTCCGCTCGGAGGAGTTCAACAAGCCGCCGTACAACCGCTACACGATCATCCGCGCCCGCTTCGACAAGTGGTTCTCGCAGCAGGTGCGCGACGCGGGCGCCCTGGTCATCTGCGAAACGACCGTCACCGGCCTGCTCAAGAACGAAGCCGGCAAGGTGATCGGCGTGCGCACCGAGCGCGAAAACGGCGACATTCTTGCCGACGTCGTGATCCTCGCCGACGGCGTCAACTCGCTGGTCGGACAACGCGCCGGCCTGCGCCCCGACATCGCACCGAAGGATGCCGCGCTGGCCGTCAAGGAAATCCTCTTCCTGCCCAAGGAAGTCATCGAGCAGCGTTTCAACGTCAGCGGCAGCCAGGGCGTGGTCATCGAAATCGCGGGCAGCATCACGGGCGGCATGCTGGGCACGGCGTTCCTATATACCAACAAGGATTCGCTCGCCATCGGCGTCGGCTGCATCCTCGAGGACATGAAGAAGCAGAAGATGACGCCGGCGGAGCTGCTCGAACGCGTCAAGCGCCATCCGGCGATCCGGCCGCTGATCGAAGGCGGCGAGATGAAGGAGTACGCGGCGCATCTGATCCCCGAGGGCGGCTACAACGCCCTGCCGCAGCTTTACGGCGACGGCTGGGTGATGGTCGGCGACTCGGCCGGCTTCGTGAACGCCATCCACCGCGAAGGCTCCAACCTGGCGATGACCACCGGACGCATCGCGGCCGAAACCGTCATCGAACTGAAGACCGCCGGCAAGCCGTTCTCCGCGGCCAATCTCGCGGCCTACAAGGCCCGCCTCGACGACAGCTTCGTCATGAAGGATCTGAAGAAATACGCCGAAGCGCCCGACATGCTGTTGGACAACCCGCACATGCTCGGCATGTACCCCGACTTCCTGGCGCGCTCGGCGCAGACGATGCTCACCGTCGACGGGATCGACAAGCGCGCCAAGCAGCGGGAAATCCTCGCGCGCCTCAAGCAGAAGCGCTCGTTGTGGGGAATCATCGGCGACGCCTACAAATTCTGGAGAGCTTTCAAATGAGCGGCGAAAACAAGCCAGCCAATCCTCCCGCCGTCCCGCAGATCAACGTCGAGGAAAAGCTGTTCCAGAACCGCTATCGCGTCGATACCGGCCGCCCGCACATCCGCATCCGGGACGAACGCGTCTGCGGCGGCTGCGACGCGAAGCCCTGCACCGTCTGCTGCCCGGCCGGCTGCTGGCGCATCGAGGACGGCAAGGTCGACCTCGTCACCGACGGATGCCTGGAATGCGGCACCTGCCGGATCGTCTGCGAGCCGAAAAACGTGGACTGGAACTATCCGCGCGGCGGCTTCGGCATTCTTTTCAAGTTCGGCTAGGGCGCGCCCATGGACCGTATCCACAGTTTTCTGGCCCACGCCGTGACGCTCGAAGCCGAAGCGGCGCGGAGCTTCGACGAACTCGCCGACGCGATGCAGACCTGCGGCAACGCGGAAGTCGAGGCCTTTTTCCGGCAGATGGCGGACTACGCGCGCCTGCACCTCAAGGAAGCGATGGCCCGCGCCGGCTTCCGCGAACAGCCGCAGCTTTCCGCGGAGCAGTTCGAGTGGCCGGACGGCGAACCGCCGGAGCGCCCGGACTGGATCGGCGTCGACGGCTTCATGGACGTCGATGCCGCCCTGCTGCTGGCCCTGGCCAGCGAGCGCCGCGCCCGGCATTTCTACGCACGGATCGCGCGCACGACGGAAGACCCGAAAATCCGCGCCATGGCGCAGGAGTTCGCCGAGGAGGAAGACGAGCACGTCGCCCTGCTCGAACAATGGATACGGCGCAGCGGCGCCAGCGTGCCGCCGGAAGACGAGTAAGCTTCGACGCCTCCCGGCGGGCGGAGCTCAAGCGGTACGCGCCCCTCGCCTCAATACTCGACCGGCAGCGGATCGAGGCTGCGCCACAGATACCAGGTGGCGACCGAACGCCACGGCCGCCAGCGCTCGCCGAACTCCAGCAGCGCCTTGCGCGGCGGCCGCTCGCCCGCGCAGTAATGCTGCGCCACGGCCTTCTGCAGACCGATGTCGTCGAGCGGAAAGACGTCCGGGCGCAGCTGGTTGAAGATCAGAAACATCTCGGCCGTCCACACGCCGATGCCGCGCACGGCGGTCAGCTCGGCGATGATTTCGGCGTCGCTCAGGGCGGCCCAGCGCCCGACGTCGATCTCGCCGTCGGAAAAATGGCGCGCCAGATCGCCGAGATACTCGACCTTGCGCGCCGATAGCCCGCAGGCGCGCAGGGCCTCGGGCGTCATGGCGAGCACGGCGGCCGGCGCGATCTGCGGCAGGGCGGCGGCGACGCGCGCCCAGACGCTGTCCGCCGCCTTCACCGAAATCTGCTGGCCGACGATGGAGCGCGCCAGGGTCGAAAAGGGATCGCCGCGCGAAACGAGGACGCCGCCGTGGTAGCGCGCGACGAGCGTGCCCAGCACGGGGTCGCTCGCCGCCAGTTCGGCGCAGGCTTGTTGCCAGTAGTCGGGAGTCATGCGTGCATTGTACCGGCGATAAAAAACCCGGCACGCAAATGCGTGGCCGGGTCGGATCGCGGACTGCGCGCCGGATGAGGCGCCAGCTTGAACGCTGGCTCGGGCGGCGGAACGGGCGAAAGCGCGCCCCGACGCGCGAATTACTCGCGAATCACTTCTTCGCCGGCGGCACCGGGGCTGCCGGAACGGCAGCGGCAGCGGCGGTAGCCGGCGCGGCAGGCGCCACAGCGGCGGGCGGCGCGATCGGCGTCGGCTTGACCGTGACGCCCTTGGCCTTCTGCTCCTTGATGTAGCGTTCGGCGACGCGGTCCTGCGCCTTGCCCAGATCCTCGGCGTCCTTCTTGGCGGCTTCGGCGGCCTTGACCTTGGCCTCGGCGGCCTTCGCCTGGGCTTCCTCGGAAAGCGGCGGCAGCTTGGCCCAGGCCGTGCCGCTAGCGAGACAGAGCGCCGCGAGGAGCGCCGGCAGCGGGGCGAAAATCGTTTTCTTCATGGTGCGACCTCCCTTGCGGCCGGCGCATGGCCCGGCGATTGTCCCGGTTTTCCGGCTTTGACTTCCTTGTACCAGAGCTCGTGATGCGTGCGCGCCCAGGTCTCGTCGACGTAGCCGGTCTTCATCGAATCGTAGGCGCCGTGCGCGCCGATGGTGCCCATGTAGATGTGCCCGAGCGAGAGCATCAGCAGCACCAGCGCGCCGATCACGTGGATCAGGTTGAAGGTCTGCATGGTCTGGCGGACCTGCCCGAAGTTCGGAAAATCGAGCACGAGGCCGGAGCCGGCGACGGTCAGGCCGAGGACGGTGACGCCGATCCAGAACCAGGTCTTCTCGCCGAAGTTGAAGCGGCCGGAGGGCACGTGCTCGCCGGTCGCCAGGCCGCCGCCCTTCCTGATCCACTCGGCGTCGCAGTTGTGCCAGAGATTGTCGCGCGCCCACATGACGATCATCACCAGCGTGAAGCCGAGGAAGACCGGGCCGACGTAGTTGTGCACGTTCTTGCCGACGATCAACAGATAGCCGAACAGCGTGTGGCCGAAGATCGGCACGATGACGTGCTTGCCGAACAGGATGGCGAGCCCGGTGATGGCGAGGATCAGGAAGGTCCCGGCCGTTCCCCAGTGCACGATGCGCTCGAAGCGGTTGAAGCGCTCGATCATCCGGCCGCTCGGCGCGTCGTGCAGCGTCAGCGGCCCCTTGATCTTGTAGAAGGCGAGGATGGCGGCGATCACCGCAAGCAGCAGGACGCCGCCGTACAGCGTCACCGGCCCGTTGCGCAGCGCGCGCCAGGTCTGGCCTTCGGACTGGATCAGAACGCCGGTTTCCGGTCCGCGCACGGTGGTGAAGTGCGCATCGCCGGAACGCACTTCTCGCCACACGGGCGCGTTGTTGAGCGGCTGCTCCTGCTGGCGCTTCTGCTGCGCCGCCGCGCCGGTTTCGGCGGAGCGCGCCACGGCCGCCGGCTCCTCGGCCAGCGCGGGACGAGCGACCGCCAGCGCGCAGCAGACGGCCAGCAGGCAGAAGAGCCAGGGCCAGGTATCGCTACCCGCCCTCGCCTTGAAAAGGGAAGTCGTCATGGCGCCCTCCTACTCGACACGCTTGTATTCGTTCTGCGACTGGTTGCGGTTGCGCAGGGCGTTTTCCCAGGCCACCTTGTCGCCCTTGAAAGCCGGACCTTCCCAGGGCCGGGTGTCGGCCTTGCCCTGGTATTGGCCCTGCTTGTACTCGACGATCTGCGGGCGCTCGCCGCAGGCGGCGAGACCGAGCGTGCCGGCCACGGCCAGCAGAGTCAGGATTCTCGTGTTCATTGCTTGCCCTCCTGTGCTTGCTCCTGCGTCCGCTCCTGCTTGCGCTCCCGGGTCTGTTCCTGCTTGCCGCCGCCGTAGGCGGTGGACCAGCCCCAGGCTTCGGCACCCTTGCCGCGGCGCAGCACGCGGTCGCGGAAGATGTCGGAGACGACCGAGGAATCGCCGGCGAGCAGCGCCTTGGTCGAGCACATCTCGGCGCAGGCCGGCAGCTTGCCTTCGGACAGGCGGTTGCGGCCGTACTTCTTGAACTCTTCCTCGGAGCCGTCGGCCTCGGGGCCGCCGGCGCAGAAGGTGCACTTGTCCATCTTGCCGCGCGCGCCGAAGGCGGCCGGGCCGTTGGGGAACTGCGGCGCGCCGAACGGGCAGGCGAAGAAGCAGTAGCCGCAGCCGATGCACAGGTCCTTGTCGTGCAGGACGACGCCCTCTTCCGTCTTGTAGAAGCAGTCGGTCGGGCAGACGGCCATGCACGGCGCGTCGGCGCAGTGCATGCACGAGACGGAAATCGAGCGTTCGCCAGGCACCCCGTCGTTCATGGTGACGACGCGCCGGCGATTGACGCCCCACGGCACCTCGTGCTCGTTTTTGCATGCCGTGACGCAGCCGTTGCATTCGATGCAACGCTCGGCATCGCACAGGAATTTCATTCTTGCCATTTTTTGGTCTCCTCTCGGCGTTCCGCCATCAGGCCTTGGACACGCGGCAGAGCGTGGTCTTGGTTTCCTGCATCATGGTCACCGAGTCGTAACCGTAGGTCGTCGCCTGGTTCACCGACTCGCCGCGCACGATCGGCGCCGCGCCTTCCGGGTAGTACTCGAGCATGTCCTTGCCCTGCCACCAGCCGGAGAAGTGGAACGGCAGGAAGACGGTGCCGGCGGCGACGCGCTCGGTGACCTGCGCGCGCACCTTGAGCTTGGCCTTGGTCGGCGTTTCCACCCAGATGTAGTCGTTGTTGCGGAAGCCGGCGTTGTTGGCGTCGCGCGGATTCACCTCGGCGAACATCTCCTGCTGCAGTTCGGCCAGCCACGGGTTCGAGCGCGTTTCCTCGCCGCCGCCCTCGTACTCGACGAGGCGGCCGGAGGTCATGACCAGCGGGTAGTCCTTGGAAATGTCCTTGACCTTGGTCTGCAACGACTTGTAGAGGGTCGGCAGACGCCAGAAGGCCTTCTTGTCGTCCGGCTGCGGGTATTTCTCGACGAGGTCGGGGCGCGGCGAATACATCGGCTCGCGGTGCAGCGGCACCGGGTCCGGGAAGTTCCAGACGACGGCGCGCGCTTTGGCGTTGCCGAAGGGATGGCAACCGTGATTCTTCATGACGACACGGATGATGCCGCCCGAGCGGTCGGTCTTCCAGTTCTTGCCCTCGGCGAGCTTCTTCTCGTCCTCGGTCAGTTCGTCCCACCACCCGAGCTTCTTCATCAGCACGTGGTCGAATTCCGGGTAGCCCATCTGCAGGTCGGCGCCCTTCGAGGCCGAACCGTCCTCGGCGAGCAGCGAGACGCCGTCCTTCTCGACGCCGAAGTTGGCGCGGAAGTTGCCGCCGCCGTCCATCACGTGCTTCGAGGTGTCGTACAGGTTGGGCGTGCCCGGATGCTTGAGTTCGGGCGAACCGTAGCACGGCCACGGCAGGCCGAAGTAGTCGCCGTCGCACGGGCCGCCCTTGGCGCGCAGCGTCTTCACGTCGAAGGTGTGCATGTTCTTCATGTGCAGCTTCAGGCGCTCGGGCGACTGGCCGGTGTAGCCGATGGTCCAGGTTCCGCGGTTGATCTCGCGCAGGATGTCCTCGACGTTCGGCTCGTCCCAGCCCTGCTTGTCCTTCTCGACCTTGATGTTCTTGCACAGCGCCTGCTCGAAGCCGAACTTCTTGGCGAAGGCGTACATCAGGGTGTGGTCGGTCTTCGACTCGAACAGCGGCTCGATGACCTTCTCGCGCCACTGCAGCGAGCGGTTGGAGGCGGTCGCCGAACCGCTCGTCTCGAACTGCGTGCAGGCCGGCAGCAGATAGACGCCTTCCTTACGCACCATCGCCGACATCGCCGCCGTCGCCGACGGGTAGGGATCGATCACGACCAGCGTGTCGAGCGCCTTCATCGCCTCGACCATGTCGAGGCCGCGCGTCTGGCTGTTCGGCGCGTGGCCCCAGTACACGACGGCCTTGATGTTGGAATCCTGGTCGATCGCCTCGTTGTTCTCGAGCACGCCGTCGATCCAGCGCGACACGGTGATGCCGGACTTCTCCATCATCGCCTGCGAGGCGTAGCGGCCCTTGACCCATTCGTAATCGACGCCCCACACCGCGCACCAGTGCTTCCAGGAGCCGGCGGCGAGGCCGTAGTAGCCGGGCAGCGAATCCGGGTTGGGGCCGACGTCGGTGGCGCCCTGCACGTTGTCGTGGCCGCGGAAGATGTTGGTGCCGCCGCCCGAGACGCCGACGTTGCCGAGCACCAGCTGCAGGATGCACATGGCGCGCACGTTGGCGTTGCCGACCGTGTGCTGCGTCTGGCCCATGCACCAGACGACCGTCGACGGCTTGTTCTTGGCCAGCGTCTCGGCGATCTTGTAGACCTCGGCCTCGGGGATGCCGGTGACGTCCTGCACCTTGTCCGGCGTCCACTTCATGATCTCCTCTTTGACCTTGTCGATGCCGTGCACGCGGGCCTTGAGGTATTCCTTGTCTTCCCAGCCGTTCTTGAAGATGTGGTAGAGCATGCCCCAGATGAAGGGGATGTCGGTGCCCGAACGGATGCGCGAGAAGATGTCGGCCTTGGCCGCCGTGCGCGTGAAGCGCGGATCGACAACGATCATCTTGGCGCCGTTCTCCTTGCCGTGCAGGACGTGCAGCAGCGACACCGGATGCGCCTCGGCGGCGTTCGAGCCGATGAACAGCATCGCCTTCGAATTCTGCATGTCGTTGTAGGAGTTGGTCATCGCGCCGTAACCCCAGGTATTGGCAACGCCGGCGACCGTGGTCGAGTGGCAGATGCGGGCCTGGTGGTCGCAGTTGTTGGTGCCCCAGAAGGAAACGAACTTGCGCAGCAGGTAGGCCTGTTCGTTGCTGTGCTTGGAGGAGCCGATCCAGTACACCGAATCCGGGCCGGCTTCCTTGCGCAGCTTGAGCAGGCGCTCGGAGACCTCGTTCATCGCCTGTTCCCAGCTGATCTTCTGGTACTTGCCGTCGACCAGCTTCATCGGGTACTTCAGACGATAGTCGCCGTGCCCGTGCTCGCGCACCGAGGCGCCCTTGGCGCAGTGCGCGCCAAGGTTGATCGGCGAGTCGAAGACCGGCTCCTGGCGCACCCAGACGCCGTTCTTCACGACGGCATCGACGGCGCAGCCGACCGAGCAGTGGGTGCACACGGTGCGCTTAATTTCGGTGCCGCCGGCGCCGGCCGGCGGATTGGCCGCGTCCGCTGCGTCGGCGCTGCCGATCATGTTGTACGGCAGCTGCGTGGCCAGGGCGCCGGCCCCGGCGACGAGGCCGGAACGCTTCAGGAAGGCGCGGCGGTCCATCGTGCGGGCGAAATCGCCCAGCTTGGTCTGCGCCGCGCGGGCGGCCGTGCTGCGCAGGCGCTGGTTGCCGCCTGCCGTGCTGGATTTTCTGGTAAGCATCGAGCGTCTCTCCGACTCAAACCCGCGTCGTGCGGTAATAGTTGCGAACGTGCTCGCTCAGGGCGTAGCCCTGGCCCTGGCCCTGTTCCGGCTCGGCGAGCGCCTGCTGCACGGCCTGCGCGGCGCCGCCGTTCGGCGTTCCGCCGACGACGACCGCCGCCGCGCCGGCGCTGCCCGCGCCCAGCGTCAGCAGAAAGCTGCGGCGCTTGAGATTGGCCTGTCTGGCTGGTTTGGCTTGTTTGTTGTCCATGCTCATCCTCCTCCGGCAAAACCGTTCAATCGAACGAGAACGCTTCGCTCTCGATATCCAGAAAAGCGCGGGTCAGGGCGCCGACCCGCGCGTAGAAACCTTCCTGCTGCGCCAGCGCGTCGCACAGGGCGCCGTACCAGGGCTGCAGGTGGCGCACGAAAAATTCGTGCTGGCGCGCCAGACCGGCGGCGTCCGGCCCGGTGACGACGAGGTGGCGCATCACTTCGCTCAGCGCCGCGACGTGGTCCTCGGTTTCGCCGATCCCGGCGCGCCGCCCGAGGCCGAGCCGGGCGAGGTCGTCGCGCAGGTCGGCGAGCGGCTCTTCGTGCAGGAAGCCGGTCTGGTAGTAGGAGCCGCAGAGCGTCACCTCGGGCTTGCCGATGGCGACGAACAGGCGCTCGTATTCGTCCTGAACGGCGTCCGGATCGGCCTGCGCCGCGCTGTCGGCGAGCGCCGTCCAGGCGGCGGCGAGCGGCCCCGTGCCGTGCGCGAGGCTCTTGCCGGTGGTCGCCAGCGCGGCGAGCAGCAGCGCGTCGGGCGGCGCGTAGAAGAGCTGCGCGAGCAGCGCATAGTGGTCGGCGCGCGCCCGGTCCTCCTCGGACCAGTCGGGCGCGGGCGGCACGGCGGCGCGGTTGACGTCGGGGTGGGCGGTGTTGGCATTCATTCGTCGAGTTCCCAGGCTTGCGCGCTCTTTTCGTTCTTCATCAAGTCGACCACGCGGCAGTCCGCGCACATCGACAGGCGCGCCTGCGCGTCGGCGCCGGCGAACATCGAGTGGCCGGCCAGCTTGGCTAGCATGGCGTCGATCAGCGGCTTGGCGCCCATCGGCTTGCCGCAGGCGGTACAGCAGAAAACCTCGGCTTCGCGCAGCACGCGCTCGCGGCGACCGCCGTCGAGCAGCAGGCGCGGCATCAGCGTGATCGCGTTTTCCGGGCAGCTCTTCTCGCACAGGCCGCACTGCAGACATTGCGCTTCGAGGAAGGACAGGCGCGGCGCATCGGCGGCGGCCTTCAGCGCGCCGGCCGGACAGGCGCCGACGCAGGCGCTGCAGAGCGTGCAGGCGTCGCTGACGGCGACGCTGCCGAAGGGCGCGCCGGCCGCCAGGGCGATTTCGCGCTGCGGCGTCGGCGCGTGCCGGGCCAGATGTTCGATGGCGAAGGTCAACGTCGTGCGCTTTTCGGAAAGCAGGCGGAACTCCGCCGGCGTGCCGACGACGGCGGCCGGAACCCAGTCCCAGAGGGCGGCTTCGAGCGCCGGCACGGCGTCGGCCGCGTCGATGATGCGGAAGTGCTCGCCGGCGTAGCCGAGGGCGGTGACGATGGTCTGCGCGTGCGCGGCCTGCCGGCGCAGTGACGTCAGGTCGTGCGAGCCGGCGCCGAGCACCGCGACCTGCGCGGCGCCCAGCGCGTAGCAGCCGAGCAGCAGGTCGAGGCCGACCGCGTCGGCGCTCCACGTTTCGACCGGGATCACGCGCGCCGGCAGGCCCTTGCCGCGCCGCGCCAACTGGTCGATCAACGCCCGTCCGGTCGCTGCCGAATGGAAAAGAATTACCGGCGCCGCGCCGCCGGCCTTGGCGTAGGCGCCGAGCAGCGTCTTGACGCGCAGGCCGAGGTCGGCGACGCGCGGGTATTGATAGCTCAGCGCGCCCGACGGGCAGACCGTGGCACAGGTGCCGCAGCCCTGGCAGAGATAGGGATCGACCTTGATCTTGTCGCCGACCGAGACGATGGCCTGCGTCGCGCAGGCCTCGATGCAGTTGCTGCAGCCTGGCTGCTTCGCGCGGCTGTGCGCGCACAGCGTGTCGCGGTAGGCGACGTACTGCGGCTTGTCGAAATCGCCGGTGAGCGCCAGCAGGTCCTGCACGGCGAGCGCCTGGTCGAGCGGATCGCGGCCCGGCGCGCGGTAGCCCTGCGGCGGCTCGACGCGCTTCAGCAGCGGTTCGGCGGAAAGATCGAGGATCAGGTCGTAGCGGTCCTCGCGCGCGGCATCGGCGGCGCTGCGCGCGAAGTCGATCGCGCCGACGTCGGCGCAGGCGGCGACGCAGGCCTCGTGCGAGCGGCAGCGCTCCATGTCGACCTGATAGTCGTAACCGATGGCGCCTTCCGGACAGGCGCGGATGCAGGCGTTGCAGCGCACGCAAAGTTCGAGGTCGATCGGGTTGTCCTGCGTCCAGCGCACGTCGAAGGCGCCGAGGTGGCCGCCGAGCGAGGTCACGCTGCCGGAGAACAGCGGATAGACGCGGGTGGCCGGCAATTCGGCGGCGGCCGCACCGGCGCGGCCGTCGATCAGCACGCTGACGTCCAGTTGATCCTTGAGGCGCTCGGCCCAGCCAAGGGCGGCACCGGCTTCGCCGACGATCAGCAGGTTGCCGGCCGAACGCAGGGTTACGCCGGCCACCGGTTCGGGATCGGGCAACTGCGCGGCGGCGATCAGCGCAGCCATCTTCGGCGTCGCCGCAGCGCCCTCGGCCGACCAGCCGGCGAGTTCGCGGATATTGAAGAAACGCACCGGCTCGCTGCGTTCGGCGTCGTCGGAAAGCTCGGAGAACAGCGCGGCTTCCTGCGTGCAGCCGATCAGCAGTTCGCCGGCGCTGCGACAGGCCGCGTCGGCTTCGCCGATTTCGCCGCGGCACAGCGCGCTGTGGAAGGAAAGGGCAAGGCCGGCGCCCACCGCGCCGGCGAGCGCCGCCGCGTCGATGCTGCCGGTGCGATTGCAATCGCACACCTTGATCTGTTTGTCTCCGTTGTTTTGCATTGCCGCCACTTTTTTATGATCTCCAATCTCAAAGCACTTCACATACCAGCTTCAGCGGGGCAAACAGGAGCAAAACGAACGGGTATCCGGATTTTCCGGTGGACGGGAGCCGGTGAAGTAGCGGCCCTGTAATTTC
>MKUH01000017.1 GCA_001897745.1 Candidatus Accumulibacter sp. 66-26 | reverse complement strand
AGGAACCGACCTGTCCACCCTGGAGGCGCTTTTGGACTCAGGGCAGTTTTAGGCCGTTAACCCCGTCCGTCCACCGGAAAATCCGGATACCCGCTTTTTCGACCGGGATGGCGGCCTGCCCTGCCAGGTGGACGGCGGGCTCAAGTGCTTCGGCCACCCGATCGCCGCCTCCGGCCTGCGCATGGCCTATGAAATCTACAACCAGTTGCAGGGACGGGCCGGCGAGCGGCAGTTGAGCAATCCGAGCATCGGCCTGACCCACAACCTGGGCGGCGTGCCCTATCTCGGCATCGCCGCGATTTCCATTCTCGGCCTGCACGGCGGCAAATGAACCACGCCCTCTCCGCCGATCGCCTGGCCGACATTCTGGCGCCCGGCGCATCCGTGTATGTGCCGGGCGGGATCGCGGTACCCGTCGCCTTTCTCGCCGACTTGCAGAACCGGCCGGAGCGCAGCCGCGATCTGCGCATCCTGACCAGCATCGCGCCCGGCATCGACATCCCCTTCGACGTCGACAGGCTCCATCCCAGTGCCGTCGTCAGCGGCCTGTTCATGCAGCCGGCGTTGCGCGAGGCACAACGCACCGGGCGTTATCGCCTGCTGCCCATGAGCTACGGCGGTTTCGTGCGCCACCTGCAGGACAGCGCGACTTTCGACCTGAGCGTGCTCCAGGTCGCCCCCCCGGACGCGGCCGGCAATTGCTCCCTCGGGCCATCCGTGGAGTTCCTGCCGCTGGCCGTGCGCCAGAGCCGCCAGTTGCTGGCCTTGATCAACCCGCGCCTGCCGCGCATCCCGGGCGCCGCCGCCTTACCTTACGATCGCTTCGATTACGTCTGCGAGATCGACTCGGCGCTGCCCGAGTACCGCACCGACACCGACGAGCCGACCCGCGCCATCGCCCGCCACATCGCGGCGCTGGTGGAGGACGGCAGCACCCTGCAGATGGGACTGGGCAAGGTGCCCACCGCACTGGCCGGCGCCTTGCGCAATCATCGGCGCCTGCGGCTGTTTTCCGGCATGCTCTCCGACGGCATGCGGGAACTCGCCGAGGCCGGGGCCCTGGACCTCGACTTCGCCCATACCGCCTGCGTCGTCGCCGGCAGCCGCGACCTCTACGCCTGGGCCACCGGGTTCGCGCCGCTGCGCGTACTCGGCTGCGAAGTGACCCACGACGCACGCACCCTGCTCGCCCAGCACCGCTTCGTCGCAGTCAACTCCGCCCTCGAAGTGGATCTGTTCGGCCAATGCAACCTGGAACACGCCGAAGGCCAGGCGGTCAGCGGTGCCGGCGGCGCCCCGGACTTCGCCCGGGCGGCCCGTCTCGCTGCCAAAGGCAGCAGCATCGTCGCCCTCAACGCCACCTACCAGCGCGGCACCGCCTCGCGCATCGTGCCCTGCCTGGGGGAGCTGTCCATTTCATCGCTGTCCCGCATCGACGTCGACCTGGTGGTCACCGAATTCGGTGTCGCCGACCTGCGCGGCGCCAGCGTCCACCAAAGGGCGCAGGCCCTGATCGGCATCGCCGCGCCGGCATTCCGCCCTGCCCTGCAGGAAACCTGGGACACCTTCGCACAGCGCCTCTGAATCGTCGCTTCCGACGGTGAAAGCCGACGGCCGACCGCCCTAAATTGTCGTTTGTTCCGGCCCCAGGTCCGACCCCAACAAGGAGAATCGTTGTGTTTCAGGGAAACAGCATCAAGTTGCAACGGATCGAGGAAGGTTTCGTCGAACTCTGCTTCGACCGGAACGAAGACGCCATCAACAAGTTCGACGAACGCACTCTCGACGAACTGGCGCAAGCCGTCGCATCGATCGCCGCCGACGGCACGATCGCCGGCGTCCTCATCACCAGCGCCAAGAACGTATTCGTGGTCGGCGCCGACATCAACGAGTTCGCCGCGGCCTTTCGCCTCTCGGAGGCCGACCTGGCGGCACGCAACCTGAAACTCAACCGGGGCTTCATCGGCCTGGAGGATCTCGCCGTTCCCAGCGTGGCGGCGATCAACGGCATCGCCCTGGGCGGCGGCATGGAACTGACCCTGGCGGCGGCGCTACGGGCAATCTCGGCCGACGCCCTGATCGGCCTGCCGGAAGTCAAGCTGGGCCTGATTCCCGGCCTGGGCGGAACGCTGCGCACGCCGCGCATCGCCGGCGCCGATGTCGCGCTGGATCTGATCACCGGCGGCAAGCCGCTCACCGCGCCGGCAGCGCAGGCCGCGGGCCTGGTCGACGCGGTCTGCGCCCCGCCGGAACTGCGTGCCACCGCCCTCGGGCTGCTGCGCCAGGCTCGCGACGGGGCCATCGACTGGCGCCAGCGCCAGGCCCGCAAGCGCCTGCTGCCTGCCGATGAAGCCGCCCGACAACAGGCGGCATTGCAGGCCCGCCGGGAGGACATCGCCGCCCGCAGCCCGAAACACCAGCCGGCGGCCCTGGTCGCCCTCGACCTGATGGCGCGGGCGGCGGCACAACCCCGCGATGCCGCGCTGGTCCTGGAAGCCGAAAGTTTCGCCCGGGTGGCGAAAACCCAGGCTGCGGACGCCCTGATCCAGACTTTTCACAATGAACAGGCGCTCAAGAAGCTGTTCCGCCAGCACGGCCGCGACGGCCGCCCGGTCAAGCAGGCGGCGGTGCTCGGCGCCGGCATCATGGGCGGCGGCATTGCCTTCACCAGCGCCCTGCGCGGCATCCCCACCCGCCTGAAAGACCTCGCGCCGGCCCAACTCGATCTCGGCATGGCCGAGGTGGACCGGCAGTTGGCGCGGCAGATCAAGGGCGGCCGGCTCGACGCAGCCCGGGCCAAGACCGTGCGCGACAGTCTCGTCCCGCAGTTGGACGACGCCGGCTTCGATGGCGTGGACATCGTGATCGAAGCCATCGTCGAGCGCCTCGAAACCAAGCGCGAAGTGCTGGCGGCCCTGGAACCCCGGCTGCGTAGCGACGCCATCATCGCCAGCAACACCTCGAGCCTGCTGATCGACGACATCGCCCAGGCCCTGGCCCGCCCCGAGAACCTGGTCGGCATGCATTTCTTCAATCCGGTGCCCGCCATGGCCCTGGTCGAAGTCGTGCAGGGCAGCCGGACCCGCGCCGAAACGGTATCCACGGCCGTGGCCTATGCCGTGGCGATGGGCAAGACGCCGATCGTGGTCAAGGACTGTCCGGGCTTTCTGGTCAACCGGATACTGACCCCCTACGTCATCGCCTTCCTGCAACTGCTGGCCGAAGGAGCCGATTTCGCCCAGGTGGACCGGGTGATGGAAGCTTTCGGCTGGCCGATGGGGCCGGCCTGGCTGCAGGATGTGATCGGCATGGACACCGGCGCCCACGTCTGGCAGGTGATCAGCGCCGGCTATCCGCAGCGCATGGTGCTGCCGGAGCATGACGCGGTGCGCCTGATGGTGGCGCACAAGCGCTACGGCCAGAAGAACGGCGCCGGCTTCTACCGCTACGACGCGGACGCCGCCGGCAAACCGCGCAAATCCGTGAGCGATGAAACCTATGCGCTGCTGGCGACGATCCAGCCCACCGCCCACCGCGCCTTCTCCGACACCGAAATCGTCGACCGCTTGATGCTGCCGATGATCGTCGAGGCCGCCCACGCCCTGGCCGACGGCGTGGTGGCAAGCGCCGCCGAACTGGACATGGCCCTGCTGCTCGGCCTCGGGTTTCCGGCCTACCTCGGCGGCCCGTTGAAATATGCGGACTGGCTCGGCCTCGACCATGTGGTTCGCCAGTGCGATCACTACGCGACGCTCGGCCGCCACTACGAATCCACCGGGCAAATGCGCGCACTGGCCGCCGCCCGGCAGAAATTCCATCCCGCCTGACGCCTGTGGCGGAACAGGCCCCCACCCGAAAGGATTTCCCATGAAACTCGATTCCACTCTATCGGCCGTCGTCACCGGCGGCGCCTCCGGACTCGGCGCTGCCGTGGCGCGCCGGCTCGCCGCGCAAGGCGTCAAAGTCGCGCTGTTCGATCTCAACGAGGCCCTCGGCGAAGCCCTGGCACGGGAAATCGGCGGCCTCTTCTGCACGGTCAACGTTACCGACGAGGCGCAAGTCGATGCCGCCTTCGCCAAGGCCCGCGCTGTCCACGGGCAGGAACGCATCCTGGTCAACTGCGCCGGCATCGGTGGCGCGGCGAAGACCGCCAGTCGGGACAAGGCCAGTGGCGAGACCCGGCACTTTCCGCTGGATCTCTTCGAACGGGTGATCCAGGTCAACCTGATCGGCGCTTTCCGCTGCATCGCCAAGGCGTCCGCCGGCATGCTCACGTTGCCCCCGTTCGAGGACGGCGAGCGCGGCGTCATCGTCAACACCTCCTCGATCGCGGCCCAGGACGGGCAGATCGGCCAGGCCGCCTATGCAGCCTCGAAGGCCGCCATCGTCGGCATCACCCTGCCGGTTGCGCGCGACCTGATGAACGACGGCATTCGCATCAATACCATCATGCCGGGGATTTTCGACACCCCGCTGTTGCAAGGCACCCCCGACAACGTGCGGGAAGCCCTGGCTGCTTCGGTCCCCTTCCCCAAACGCTTCGGCCGCCCCGACGAATTCGCCGCGGTCGCCGAGACCATGATCACCACCACCTACTTCAACGGCGAATCCGTTCGTCTCGACGGTGCGATCCGCATGTCGCCCCGCTGAATCGGCGTTTCGCTCTTTTTCGATTGACCACTTACTGGAGAAACACACATGGCTGAAGCTTATATCGTCGCCGCGGTACGCACCGCCGGCGGCCGCAGGGGAGGACGCCTGTCCGGCTGGCACCCGGTCGAACTGGCGGCAACGGTTCTCGACGCCCTGCTCGACCGCAGCGGGATCGACCCGGCCGCGGTCGAGGACGTCATCATGGGCTGCGTGCAGCAGGCCGGCGAGCAATCCAACAACATCGGCCGCAATGCGGTGCTCGCCTCGCGCCTGCCGGAATCCGTGCCCGGCACCACGCTGGACCGGCAGTGCGGCTCGTCGCAGCAGGCCCTGCACTTCGCCGCACAGGCGGTGATGTCCGGCACCATGGACGTGGTGATCGCGGCGGGCGTGGAAGCGATGAGCCGGGTGCCGATGTTCGTGCCGCAGAAGCTCGCCCTGGAGAACGGCCTCGGCGAATACATGAGCCCGGAAATCCGCCGGCGCTATCCCGAGGGCGACTTCAGCCAGTTCATCGGGGCGGAACTCATCGCCCGCAAGCACGGATTCTCCCGCGACGACCTGGAACGCTTCGCCTACGCAACCACCCAGAAGGCAATCGAAGCCACCCGCGCGGGGCGCTTCGCCGACGAAATCCTGCCCGTCGAGGTGCGCCTCGCCGACGGCACGCGGCCCGGCGAGCAGCATACTGTCGACGAAGGCATCCGCTTCGACGCGACGCTGGAAAGCATCCACGCCGTCAAGCTGCTGACCGAGGGCGGCAGCATCTCCGCGGCGACCGCCAGCCAGGTCTGCGACGGCGCCAGCGGCGTCATGGTGGTCAGCGAACGCGCCCTCAAGACCCTCGGCCTGACGCCCCTGGCCCGGGTGCACCACATGAGCGTGCTGGGCGGCGACCCGTGGATCATGCTCGAAGCCCCGCTGGCGGCCACGGAAGCGGCTCTGCGCAAGGCCGGCATGAAGATCGCCGACATCGACCTGTACGAAGTCAACGAAGCCTTCGCGCCGGTGCCGCTGGCTTGGCTGAAAGCCATCGGTGCCGACCCCGAACGCCTGAACGTGAACGGCGGCGCGATCGCCCTGGGCCACCCCCTCGGGGCTTCCGGCACCAAGCTGATGACCACCCTGATCAACGCCCTCAAGCAGCGCGGCAAGCGTTACGGCCTGCAGACCATGTGCGAAGGCGGCGGCATGGCCAACGTCACTATCATCGAGCGCTGCTGACTGCCATGCCAAAGGATCCTGCGATGGAACTCGAATATGTCTTCGGCTACCGCGCCTCGGTGCTTGATGTCTACCGGGTGGGCGGTCCGTTTGGCCAGCGCAGGGTCGCCCGCTGCGGGGCCGGCACGGTCAGCGGCCCGCAACTTAACGGCGAGGTGCTCGAGGGCGCGCACGACTGGATACTCGACGGCCCCGACGGTTGGGGCCGGATCGACGTGCGCGCGCACTTCCGTACCCACGACGGCTGTGTGATCTATGCCCAGTACCTGGGCGTCATCGAATACAACGAGAAATACCAGGCCGCGACCCGCGACGGCGGCGAAACCGCCTTCGAGGACATCTACTTCCGCAGCACGCCCCGCTTCGAAACCGATGACCCCCGCTACGCCTGGATGACACAGTCGGTATTCGTCGGGCGGGGCCGCATCCTTCCCGGATTTACCGTCCACTGGGAGATTTACCGGGTGACCTGAATCAGGAGCGGCGACCTGTCCGCCGCACCTTCCGGCCCGCCACCTCGAACGCCACACTTTCAACGCATGGAACGACGGAGCGCGAACATCATGGCAAAAGAGAATTCCTCGAAGACAAACCCAGGGGCGAGTTCGGTATTGGGCTTTCACCACGTCTGTCTCGTGGTCAGTGACATGGAGCGCTCCCTCGCACTTTATCGGGATACTTTGGGACTCTCCGTATATATCGACACCGTCATTCCCGATGCGCAACAAGCCTTGTTCGCGCAGAAAACGCTGGACGACATCTTCCGCGTACACGGCGCAAAATCCCGGATGGTGATGCTTGCCTCACCCTCGGGTGCGAAGATCGAACTGCAACAGCCACAGACGCCCAGCGTGCAGACGATTGGCAGGAAAGCGCTGGGTTACGGGCTTGCCGGCATTGCCGAATTAGCCTTCGGGGTCACCGACATCGAGAACTGGTTCGAGCGAATCCGGACAGCGGGCTACGAAACGCAGACCGAGTACGTCTGGTCCGTAGGCGGCGGCCGACTGAAATCCTTCCTGTTCTACGATGCCGACGGCAACATGATGCAGTTATGCGAGGAATTCGACGTTTCCGCATCCGCATAGCGCAGGGCAGGCGCCCCCGAGGTACAGAGGGCACGGAGAAGGCCGGACACAAGCCATGGGAGAATTTCCGGTCGCCAGACCGGCCCGGGAATCACATATTGCGCCGGTACTGGCCGCCAACCTCGTAAAGCGCCGAGCTGATCTGGCCCAGCGAGCAGCACTTGACCGCGTCGACCAGCACCGCGAAGACGTTGCCGTCCTCGATCACGGTCTGCTTGAGCCTGGCCATTATGGCCGGCGACTGGGCGGCGTTACGCGCCTGGAAGTCGCGCAGGCGCTTGATCTGCGACTGCTTTTCTTCCTCGCTCGAACGGGCCAGCTCGATTTCCTGCTGGGCCATGCCATTGGGATTAAGGAAGGTATTGACGCCGATGATCGGGTAGGAGCCGTCGTGCTTCTTGTGCTCGTAGTACATCGACTCTTCCTGGATCTTGCCGCGCTGGTAGCCGGTTTCCATGGCGCCCAGCACGCCGCCGCGCGAGGCGATGGCTTCGAATTCCTTGAGCACGGCTTCCTCGACCAGATCGGTCAGTTCATCGATGACGAAGGCGCCCTGGTTCGGGTTCTCGTTCTTGGCGACGCCCCATTCGCGGTTGATGATGAGCTGGATGGCCATCGCGCGACGAACGGATTCCTCGGTCGGCGTCGTGATCGCTTCGTCGTAGGCATTGGTGTGCAGCGAATTGCAGTTGTCGTAGATGGCGATCAGCGCTTGCAGCGTCGTACGAATGTCGTTGAAGTCCATTTCCTGCGCGTGCAGCGAACGGCCTGACGTCTGGATGTGGTACTTGAGCTTCTGGCTGCGCTCGTTGGCACCGTACTTGTTCTTCATCGCCACGGCCCAGATCCGGCGGGCAACGCGGCCGATCACCGAGTATTCCGGGTCCATGCCGTTGGAGAAGAAGAAGCTCAGGTTGGGCGCGAAGTCGTCGATGTGCATGCCGCGCGCCAAATAGCTCTCGACATAGGTGAAGCCGTTGGACAGCGTGAAGGCGAGCTGCGAGATCGGGTTGGCGCCGGCCTCGGCGATGTGGTAGCCGGAAATCGATACCGAGTAGAAGTTCTGCACCTGGTTATGGACGAAGAATTCCTGGATATCGCCCATCATCTTCAACGCGAATTCGGTCGAGAAGATGCAGGTATTCTGACCCTGATCTTCCTTCAGGATATCGGCCTGGACGGTGCCGCGTACGGTCGACAGCGTCCATTCGCGGATTTTCTCGGCTTCGTCCTCGGTCGGCTGGCGACCGTTGTCCTTTTCGAACTTGACCAGTTGCTGATCGATCGCGGTGTTGAAGAAGCAGGCCAGGATGATCGGCGCCGGGCCGTTGATGGTCATTGATACCGAAGTGCTGGGCGCCAGCAGGTCGAAACCATCGTAAAGCGCCTTGAGATCGTCGAGCGTGGCGATCGAGACGCCGGAATTGCCGATCTTGCCGTAGATGTCCGGGCGCTCGTCGGGATCGCAGCCGTACAGCGTCACCGAGTCGAAGGCGGTGGACAGGCGATGCGCCGGCATGCCTTCGGAAACGCGCTTGAAGCGGCGGTTGGTGCGGAAGGCGTCGCCTTCGCCGGCGAACATCCGGGTCGGGTCCTCGCCTTCGCGCTTGAAGGCGAAGACGCCGGCAGTATAGGGGAAGGAGCCGGGCACGTTTTCGCGCATCAGGAAGCGCAGAGTTTCGCCGTCGTCGCCGAACCTGGGCAGGATGACCTTCCTGATCCTGGTGCCGGACAGCGATTCGGAAACCAGCCGGGTGCGGATTTCCTTGTCGCGGATTTTCACGACGTATTCGTCGCCGGCATAGGCTTCGACGGTGGCCGGCCACATGTCGAGCAGCTTCTTCGCCTTCGGGTCCTGCTGGCTGTCCTTGAAGGAGAGCATTTCGTCGAAATCGCCCGTGTTCTTGTCGCAGCCGGCAAAAATGCCCTTGGCGATGCGCAGTGACTGGCGTTCGCGGGCGATCTTCACCTGTTTCTCGGTGTGCGCGTGGTAGCCGCGCACCGTATCGGCAATCTCAGCCAGGTAGCGGACGCGCTGGGCCGGCACGATGGCGCGCTGGCTGGAGGACTGCTTCACCGTGACCAGCGGCAGCTTGCCGGCGGCCAGCTTCAGACCCTTTTCGCTCAAAGCGGGAAGCAGCGCCTGATAGAGCGCGGTAACGCCGTCGTCGTTGAAGCGGGCGGCCTGGGTGCCGTAGACCGGCATGTCGTCGGTCGGCGTCGTAAACAGTTCGCGGTTGCGCTGGTACTGCTTGCGCACGTCGCGCAGCGCATCCTCAGCACCCTTGCGGTCGAACTTGTTGATGGCGACGAAATCGGCGAAGTCGAGCATGTCGACTTTCTCGAGCTGCGAGGCGGCGCCGAACTCGGGCGTCATCACGTACAGCGACAGATCGACGAAAGGCACAATGGCGGCGTTGCCCTGGCCGATGCCCGAGGTTTCGACGATCACCAGGTCGAAGCCGGCCAGCTTGCAGGCGGCGATCACCTCGGGCAGCGCGGCGGAAATTTCGCTGCCGGTGTCGCGGGTGGCCAGCGAGCGCATGAAGATGTTCGGATGCTCGATGGCGTTCATGCGGATGCGGTCGCCGAGCAGGGCGCCGCCGGTGCGTTTGCGCGAGGGGTCGATGGAGACCAGGCCGATCTTCACGCTGTCGCCCTGGTCGAGACGGAAGCGGCGCACCAGTTCGTCGGTCAGCGACGACTTGCCAGCGCCACCGGTACCGGTGATGCCGAGCACGGGCACGCTCAGTTCCGCCGCCGCCTTGAGCAGCGGCTCCTTCAGGGCCGGCGCCTCGCCGTTTTCGAGCAGCGTGATGATCCGTGCCAGCAGGCGCTTGTCGCCGGCCTTGAAGCCGGCCAGCGCTTCGTCGGCGCTCGGTACGCCGGCTTCGGCCAAGTCGAAATCGGCGTTCTGCACGACCTCGTTGATCATGCCCTGCAGGCCCATGTGCACGCCGTCCTCCGGCGCATAGATGCGGCTCACGCCATACGCGTGCAGCTCCTTGATTTCAGAGGGCACGATGACGCCGCCGCCACCGCCGAAGACCTTGATGTTCCCGCCGCCATTGGCCTTCAGCAGGTCGATCATGTATTTGAAGAACTCGACGTGGCCGCCCTGGTAGGAGGTGATGCAGATGCCCTGGGCGTCTTCCTGCAGGGCGGCATTGACGATTTCCTGCACCGAACGGTTGTGGCCGAGGTGAATGACCTCGGCGCCGGTCGCCTGCAGGATGCGGCGCATGATGTTGATCGAGGCGTCGTGGCCGTCGAACAGCGAGGCGGCGGTGACAAAACGCACCTTGTTCTTCGGCTTGTAGGGAAGTTGATTTTGCGTCACGTTCATCTCTTCCTTATCTGCCGCCGGGACAATCGGCCTCACGGCGCAACATTGAAACTCCCGGAATATGGAGGTCGAGTGGGACGGTCCCGGTTCCGGGCAAGCCTGTTTCCCGCTGGCTGCTGCCCGTCACTCGAAAACCGGCTTGGTCGAACCCGCCCGGGCCTCGGGTGACAACAGGCTGAGTATTGCGGGAATCATCAGGATGGCGCCGACCATGTTCCACAGGAACATGAAGGCCAGCAGCAAGCCCATGTCGGCCTGGAACTTGATATCGGAAAACAGCCAGGTCGACACGCCCAGTGCCAGCGTCAGGGCAGTCACCCAGATGGCCACGCCGGTGGTCTTGAGCGTTTCGTAATACGCTTCCTTGAGGTTCATCCCCATCCGCAGATAGTTCTCGAGGCGGTTGTAGATATAGATTCCGTAGTCCACCCCGATGCCCACACCCAGCGCGATCACGGGCAGTGTCGCCACCTTTACGCCGAGCCCGAGCTTGGCCATGATCGCCTCGCACAATATCGAGGTGATGTAGAGCGGCAGAATCAGGGCGACGGTCGCTCGCCACGATTTGAATTCCCACCACACCAGCAGCGCAACGATGCCGTACACCAGGAACAGCATCAGACGCTCCGCCCGCTTGACCACGATGTTGGTCACCGCCTCGATACCGGCATTGCCGGCGGCCAGGAGAAATTCGGCATGTTCGTTGTTGTTTTCCGCGGCGAACTTTTCCGCGGCCGTGACCACCCGCGCCAGGGTATCCGCCTTGTGGTCTTCGAGGAACAGCAGGACCGACAGCATCGAACAATCGTAGTTGTAGTAATCCTGCCGTGTCATTTTCAGCGCGCCGCTGGAGATGTATTCGTCCCGCGAGAGGCCGTACCATTTCAGGTTGCCGCCCTGGACCGCGGCGATCAGGGTCTTCATTTCGGTGACCAGCGACTGGGTTCCCACCACCCCTTCGACATCACCCATGACCGCCTGGAAGCGCTCTACCGTCGAAGTCACCGGGTAGGTGCCGCAGGCGTCCGGCTTGGTCTTGACCATGACCACGAACACGTCGGCGCTGTTCGCGTAGTTGGCGGTCAGGAATGCGACGTCCTTGTTGTAACGGGAGTCGGCCCGCAGTTCCGGCGCGCCGGGATCGAGGTCGCCGACGCGAAGATCCCTGGCCACCCACCACGACGCCCCGAGAATCCCGACACCGACCACCACGACCCCCAGCGCCCAGCGCGGTTCGGTAAGGCGGGACATCGTATTGCGGGTCCAGCGGCGCAGCGCGGACGTGCCTTCGTTGCTCACCTTGCTGGCACGATGGCGCAATCCCCGTTCCGATATGCCGGCGTAGGACATGAGTACCGGCAGCAGGAACATCTTGGTGAAGATGATGACCATCACGCCGACGCTGGCGCTGATCGCCAGTTCCCGGATGACGCCGATGTCGATCACCAGCAGGGTGGAAAAACCGACCGCGTCGCACAGCAAGGCGATGGAACCGGGAACGAACAGGAGGCGGAAGGTCGCCTTCGACGCATCGAAGTCGGAAAGCCCCTGAAGACGCTCCGCCGCCATCGTGTTGATGTTCTGGATCGCATGGCTGACCCCGATCGCGAAGGTCAGGAAAGGAACGAGGATGGAATAGGGATCGAGCGCGTAGCCCATCAGTCTCACGATCCCCAACTGCCACAGCACCGCCAGGCTGCAGCAGAAGATGACCGACGCGGTGCTGCGCCAGCAGCGCGAATAGAAATACAGGAGCCCGATCGTCAAGACGAAGGTGGCGGCAAAAAACAAGACCATGTCGCGGCCGCCCTCGATCAGGTCGCCGATGATCTTGGCGAAGCCGGTGATGTGGATGCGGACGCCGTCGGCACCGTACTTGGCGCGCACCAGCCGTTCCAGACGCTCGGAAAGCAGGCCGTAGTCGAGTTGCGCGCCGGTTTGCGGGTCCCTTTCGACCAGTGGCACCAGGATCACCGTGGACCGCTGATCGTTCGCCACCAGGCTGCCGATGGTGCCCGAACGCGCCACGTTGCGCCGGACCTGCGCGATGCTCCCCGCCGCGCCGTCGAAATCGTCGGGGACCACCAGGCCGCCGACGATACCGTCCTCGGTCACCTCGCGCCAGAATACGTTGGGCGTCCACAAGGACTTCATGTTGCCGCGGTCGACGCCGGGGATGTAGAACACCTCGTCGTTGATCTTCTTCAGCGTGAACAGGAAATCCTTGTCGTAGATGTCGCCCCCGGTATTTTCGACGACGATCCGCAGCACGTTCCCCATTTTGCGGAGATCGCCCTCGTACTTGAGGTAATTCTCGATGTACGGATGGCTGGCCGGGATCATTTTCTGAAAACTCGCCTCCAGCCCTATCCTTGCCGCGTGCCAACCCAGAAAGATCGAGACGATGCAGAAAGCCCCCAGAATCCAGAGCCGGCGATGGAACAGCACATGTTCGATGCGACCCGCGATCGTGCGCACGCCCTCGTGTATCTCGAGATCGACGTCGGACAACGGAGTGATTTCTTTGCTTTGAATCGGATCGGTCATTTCACTTCTCATTCTTGGAAACGAGGTGGACACCGCCTGTGCCGGCCAGCACCAGCGTGCCGTCGGAGAGGAGGACGGCGGCGGCGGCCCGCTTCTGGGTGACGGCGCCGGCACTCGCATCCGCCGCGAAACGCTTGCCGTCGTCGCTGCGCAGGATCTGCCCGCTGGCACCGACCAGGCGCGGCAAACCATCGGCGGCAATGAAGCCGGCCACGATGTTCGTCTTCACCCCGGAGTTGCCCTCGGTCCAGCCGGAACCGCCGTCCCGCGAGCTGAAGATGCGACCGCCGAAGCCATAGGCGATGAAAACCTCGCCGCCCCCGGCGTCGCGGAAGGCCAGCATGCCGTACAACTGGCCGTTGTACCCGGTTTCGTGGCGCTGCCAGGTCTTTCCGCCATCGGCCGACAAATGGATACGCCCTCCCTCGCCGACCACCGCGATCTTCCCCGAAGGGGTCGGCACGATGGCGTTGTAATGGAAGCCTTCCGGGTTATCGAACCGGTCGCCGATGTAGCGCCAGGTGGCGCCGCCATCGTCGGTACGGAACAACTGTCCGAAGGCGCCGGCGACGAATCCCTGCCGGGCATCCTTGAACCATAGGCTGAACAGGGGATGCGCAGGGCCGAAGCGGGCGCCGGCCTTGGCGTCCGCCAGCGCATCCTCGGCCCGTTCGAGTTCGCTTTGCGCCGCGGCCGGGGCCGAAACGGCCGCCGCCCCTGCGCGCTCCCGCAGTTCCTTGATGCGCCGCTCGGCGGTGGCCACGATCTGTTCGTTGGCCGCATTGCCGTCGAACAGCCGGCTCCAGGTCAGCCCCCCGTCCTTCGTGCCGAGAATCACGCCGTCATGGCCGGCGGCCCACCCGGATTCGGCATTGGCAAAGAAGACCGCGGTCAGATTGACCGAAACGGGCACCTGGGCCTGCCGCCAGGATTTTCCTTTGTCGTCGGACAGGATGATCGTGCCCTGCTCGCCGACCGCCACCAGGCGCCCGTTGTTCAAGGCCGCGACATCGACCATCAGCTTCGCAGCGGCCCTGGTCGAAGGGCGCGCCGGCAGGGACAAGGGATCGATTGAGCCGGCTGCCGCCGCCGGAGACGCGATGGCGGCGGTCAGCAACAGGGTCGCCGCCACGCGGATGTGTTTGAATGATCCTGCAAGAAAGAACACTTGAGCCACCCTTTATTGTCGGGGCGGGAGCGCTGATAACCTGTATCTGCCTGATCCCCCCCTGTAATCGTCTCCGCTACGCCCGGCAAGCAGTCCCGTCGTTTGGCCGCTGCCTTGAATGGCAGCCCACGAATCACCCGAAACATGGGCTGCCACCAACCACGATCAACTTGATTGGCGCATGAACCTATTTCGCCAACCGCTTCATGTTGTCGGGCGAGAAGTAATCCGGCTTGTATTGCTTTCCGAAAACAAAGGGTTGCTGCTCATTGGCCAGCGCACTCAGGATATAACGCCCCGACTGGAAGTCGTATTGCGCATCGCCGGCGATCCAGGTGCATCCGCAATCGTAGAAATACGATGCGAACACTTCATGGGAACGCCACAACTCGCCCCGCCCGTCGTAGTTGTCCACATGGGCGACCTGAAAACTGTCCTCATCGACGAGACCCACCCGTTTGCTGTAAATGTGGCGGGCACCGGGCTTCAGCGTGGCTTCCAGGACGTAGACGCGATGCACTTCATAGCGCACCAGATCCTGGTTGACGTTCTGCTTGCCGACGATGTCGGTGTATTTCAGGCTCTTGTCCGTCAACTTGAAGTTGTTGTAGGGAATGATCATTTCCCGCTTGCCCACCAACTTCCAGTCATAGCGCTCGGGCGAACCATTGAACCCGTCGTAATCGTCCTGGGTCATCAAACCATCCGAACCGGTCATCGGGCTGTCGAACCCGATCTGCGGAGCGCGCAAAACGCGGCGGCTTCCCGGGTTGTATGCCCACGCCCGGCGCGCCTCGGCGCTCTTGTTGATGGGCTCCTGCACCAAAGCGAAATCGCCGGCAATGCTCGTTGGCGCCAAGTAAGACACCATTGCATAGTAGCCAAGGTTCTCCGCAGGATTGTCCATGTGTATGTAGAACTGGGTTTCCTCCTTCCAAACCGCAGGGGTAAAGCTCCAATTGGCTTGTACCGGGAAATTGGCGATAGTCCGGCTGTAGCTGCCGCCCCGATACCGCAGCACCATGTTGTGATAGACCTCGACTCCGGATTGCGGGAACGGGAAAGGCACGGTGGATTTTTTCGTTCCCGTGAAACCATTGCCGTCGGTGGTCAGCTTCACATTCGGCCCTTCCTTGGCAATCGCGTCGTACTGGCTTTGCGGCAAAGAATGGGTGCGGTGGCTGGGGTAGACGTTGATCTTGTAGTTCGGGTAACGCTTCAGCAGTTCGATATGACCGGCGGTCAATTTCGCTTCGTACTGCTTGTAATTGGCCGCCGTGATGGTGTACAGCGGCTTCTCGTCGGGAAACGGGGAGGCATAGCCCTTCTTCGGATCATAGCTTGCGGGCGCCTTCTGGATGCCACCGTCCCAAGCGGGAATGGTGCCATCCGGACTGCCGGCCTTGGGTGCCCCCCAGGGCGTCAAATCCTTGCCAAGACGCGAAAAGTCGCCGGCAGCAGCAGCCGCTCCGCTGGCCAAACCGGCGATCAAAAAAAACTCAAACAGCATTGTCAGTTTCAGGAATTTCATGATGTCCTCGAATTGATTGCTTGACGAATACACTGGATGCCCCTGGTCACAACGGTGACCAGGCCGGAACAATCCAATACTTGCGAGATATCTGGCGTCGACCGTCACTCGTTTCCGGCCCATCGGCCATCACAGAGTCATGCCGACGACAAAGGATATGAAGTCGCGATCCCGGAAGGAGTCGTACTTGGTATCGTGGGCATAAGTCGTGTAGCTGAAGTCGGCGTAATACCGTTTCAGATATTCCGCCCGCACCCCCAGGCCGAGTGTCTTGCGCCCCTGAAGAAAGATGTTGTCGGCCGAGTAGCCATGCACATCGTGGGCAAAGAAGACGCGCGGGGTCAGATTGACGCCGCCGACATTGTTGTATTGCAGGGAGGCCAGAACCCGATAGCCCCAGGCATTGGACGTCGCAAAACCGTTTGCGTCGCAACCGGCGTTCTGGGAGGCGGAACCATTGGAAACGCAATTCCCCGTCACGCCGTTGGCCGACCATCGCGCCACACCATATTCGAAGCCACGGCCATAGCGGGTCGACGACATCGGATCGCCAATTCCCTCCCAGTGCTGGTAAGCGGCTTCGCCAGTCAGCGACAGGTTTTCAGCGCCAAGGACATTGGCAAATGTCTTGATCGTGGAAACCTGGATCTGAGTCTTATTCTTCAGATCGTAACCACGGATGATCCCGCCCGCCGGGTTATTCGCGAAAGGACCAATGGTCTGCGCCAGAATCCCGCCCTTCTGGATACCGTAGCCACCCACAAGATCGGATCCGTTGATCTGGACCGGGAAATCCTTCGTATAACTGGCTTCGCCGAACACGGACCAGCCACCGATCTCGGTGGCGGCGGAAAGACCGAAAACCTTGATGTCGTTGGCGCTCCAGTCCCAGAACCCCTGTATCCCCAAGGCAGCCCCGGAAAGCGGCCCACCGGCTGTCGAAGGCGTGTTGAGCAGGCTGATGCGCGGCGACGTCGTCGTGTAATTGACAAAATAGCCGCCGATATCGACGTCCCCGATCAGTTTCTTGACAGAAACGCCCCACGACCCGGAATCCCTTGGATACTGGTTGTTGCCGGTGATCTTGCCGAGATTGGCCGCCAGGGCCAGGGGATCGGGGGTGGCCGGCGTCAGGTTCACCAGCGCGAATTTCGCATCCTGGCAATTGAGGCTGTCGCTGGGGCTCCAGTAGGTGCCGCAGCCCTCCACGACGGTGCGCTGCGTTTTCAGCTTGTAGAAGGCTTCGAAGTTCAGTCCGCCGACCCCGAGGCTGGCCGAAATCTGGGGCGTCGGCAGGATGACTTCCTTCACCTGGGCGCCGGGCCGCCGTGCGGCAGCCACGTCGATCGGGTTGTACTGGCTGATGCCGCCGCCGATGAACAGGCTTTCACCCCAGTTCACCGCATGGCTGCCCAGTTTGACGCCCAGAACGGAGTTTTCGGTGGGCGTGAAGCTGCCGAAACCATACCAGTCGAGCATTTCGAGGCCGCTGAATTTCGACAGGCGGTCGTTGAAAGTGCTGTCGTTCAGCGGCTGCCCGCTGGCATAGCCGTTGGCAACGCTGCCGTGGGGTACGCCGCGATCCTTCTGGGTATAGTCGTACCAGCCCTTGGCGCGGAGAAACACGCCGAAGCCGTCCTTCTCGAGTCGAACTTCGCCGATCACCTTGGCGATCGTCGAATAGTTGTCGTACTTTTTCCGGTAGTTCAGATTGCCGTCGTCGGTGGAAGAAGATGGCATCGAACCGCCATTCTGCTTGCCGATCAGCGCCGGATCGGCGTCCCGTGTGCGCCACGCAGAGGAAAGGGACATATCGAGCCCCCAGCGCCCCTGGACACCGTTGTCGAGTTCGAACGAATCGGCCCACGCCACTCCGGACGCGCATGCGATACCAGCCGCCGCGACACACGACTTGATGTGTCGACCAGCGTGCCGGGCCTTCGCGCCACACCTGCCGCTCCCTCTTGATTCAGTCTTCTGCACCATTACACTCCTCCTTGTAGTTTGAGCCGGCGGCTCCTTTTGGGTCGTCCATCAATACCCACTCGATGGCTCCCCGAATGAGCCTTAAGGCGGGCGTTATTGTTCTGAGATCAGGCTGGACGATAAGGGAGCCCGGAGCCTGTCACATCGTCCGAAGCGACAGTTCGCAGATGGTGCGGCGCACCATCAAACGGACCTCCAGCGCGGTCATCCTGGCCCTCCTCTGCTGCGTTTCAACCCCTATTCGGAATCGACGAGCAGGGATTGCCGCAACTGCTGTTTGCGCGCTTCGCCCAGCCCCCCGACGGCGGCGAGATAAGCGTCTATCGAACCGAAATCGCGCACGACCTGGTCGATCGCCGCCGCCAGGAATTCGGCTCGAACATCGCCCAGCACGGCGGCGGCTTCCGCCGCTCGACCAGGGATATCGCCAGGGAAGGCACGCCGCAGCATCGCTGCCATGAAACCCGTCCGGGCAAAGCCATCGGCACTTCTCAGATAGTCGCCGTGGATGGCCGAAATGGGCGCTCCCAAGGCCCAAAGCAGCATCGCACAGACGAATCCGGTGCGATCCTTGCCCGCCACGCAGTGAACGAGCATGCCGCCCGCAGCGGGTGACAAGCAGTGGTCGAACAGGGCCGGGAATACGCCGGCGAGCGCCCGCGGCATTTTCCGGTACGCATCGAGCATCGTCCGGCGAGCGAGTTCCCCGTCGAACTCAGGCTCCATCAGCCGCCGGACCCAATCGACGGGCTTGGCATGTTTCAACCCCGCCTGACTCTCCGCCACCACCTCATGAACGGCCCCTGACTCAGGAGCAATGCTGCCCGTCGCCACACGCTCGGCGATACTGCGCAGATCGAAAACGACATCGATACCGAGCGCGGACAATCCATCCGCGCCGTTTTTCATCGGCCGTGAAATCAAGCCGGATCGAAACAGCCGACCACGGCGGACGACGCGACCATTCGCCGCCTCGATGCCGCCTATGTCGCGAAAATTGGGTAGGTTTTCAAATACCGCCATGACCACCACTGGTGTGCGCTCCCGCTTATGTTCGCGGCTGCCTTCCGCTGTAAAACGATCAGATATGAAGGCTGAAGCTTGCTGCCCCATCTGCGGACACAGCCTATCCGGGGGAACCTGGCGGCTCGTCGTCGCAAACGACGATCGAAGCAGACAAAAAAATGCCTGCACACGCATGGGGGCCGTACCGTGCCGAGGGTCTCGTTCGAGAAGGGATACACCATTCAAAACGCCAGCCGATCAGCTCGTGACATACCTGGGATCGTATCGATACTTACTCGAATGGCTGCCGCACGTCCGTGGGACGCATGACCTCCCGTTGGGGAATTGTCGCTTTGGACGACGCAAGCGCGGGTCTCATTCGTCAAGATCAGCTAGCGTAGTCGGGAGAAGAAATTCTTGAGTTTTCAGTTATGACCATGGAGACATTCTTGTTTATATGGAGAAAGGAAGCGTGATGGAGCGTGAGTCCATGGAATTCGACGTGCTGATCGTCGGCGGCGGCCCCGCAGGCCTGGCAGCAGCCATCCGGCTGAAGCAACTGGCCGCGGCCAAAGGCCGGGACATCGCGGTCTGCCTGATCGAAAAGGCCGCCGAAATCGGCGCCCACATCCTGTCCGGCGCGGTGATGGACCCGCGCGCCCTCACCGAGCTTTTTCCCGACTGGAAGGAACGCGGCGCGCCGCTCGACACCGCAGTCACCGAGGATCGGGTGATCTTTCTCAACGAAACCGGCGGGCACAGGATTCCCAACAGCCTGCTGCCCGATTGCTTCATCAATCACGGCAATTACATCGTTCGCCTGGGCAACGTCGCCAAATGGCTGGGTGAGCAGGCCGAGGCGCTCGGCGTCGATGTCTATCCCGGATTCGCCGGCGCCGAGGTGCTCTACAACGGGGACGGATCGGTGAAAGGCGTCGCCACCGGCGACGTGGGCGTCCTCAAGGACGGCAGCCATGGACCCGCCTACCAGCCGGGCATGGAACTGCACGCCAAATACACGCTGTTCGCCGAAGGCTGCCGCGGCCATTTGGGCAAGCAGATCGAAGCCCGTTTCAATCTGCGCGACGGCGTCGATCCTCAGACCTACGGCATCGGTCTCAAGGAACTCTGGGAAGTGCCGACGGACAATCATCGTCCCGGCCTGGTGGTGCACACCGCCGGCTGGCCGCTGCCATCCGATACCTATGGCGGCGGTTTTGTCTATCACCTTGAAAACCGTCTGATCGCGGTCGGCTATGTGGTCGGACTGGACTATGCCAATCCGTACCTGTCTCCCTTCGAGGAATTCCAGCGCTACAAGACCCACCCGGCAATCCGTGGCTTTCTCGAAGGCGGCAAACGCCTCGCCTACGGCGCCCGGGCCATCACCGCCGGTGGTCTGCAAAGCCAGCCCAAGCTGGTCTTTCCCGGCGGCGCGCTGATCGGCGACGATGCCGGGTTCCTCAATGCCGCGCGGATCAAGGGGTCCCATGCCGCAATCAAATCCGGCCTGCTCGCCGCGGAGGCCGCCTTCGAGGCCATCAGCACCGATCGGCAGCAGGACGAACTGACGGCTTTCCCGGAAAGCTTCAAGGCCAGTTGGCTTCACGCCGAACTGCGCAAGACCCGCAACTTCAAGCCTTACATGAAGAAAGGGCTGTGGCTGGGCTCCCTGCTGTTCGGCATCGACCAAAAGCTTCTGCTGGGCAAGGTGCCGTGGACCTTACGCAACCGTGCCGATCACACCACACTCCGGCCGGCGGCCGAGTGCCCGAAGATCGACTACCCGAAACCCGACGGCAAGCTCAGTTTCGATCGTCTGTCCTCGGTCTTCCTGTCCAACACCAACCACGAAGAAGATCAGCCCTGTCATCTGCGGCTGCAGGACGCCGCGATCCCCATCGAGGTCAATCTGGCGATCTACGACGCCCCGGAGCAACGCTACTGTCCGGCCGGCGTCTACGAGATCGTGCGTGATCCGGAAGGGGGCAGCAGTCCTCGCTTGCAAATCAACGCGCAGAACTGCATTCACTGCAAGACCTGCGACATCAAGGACCCGAGGCAGAACATCGTATGGGTCCCCCCCCAGGGGGGCGAAGGGCCGATCTACCAGGGCATGTGATTCCCACAACCTGACCCTTTTTCTTGATGTGTCGAATATCGACGCCTGAGGGGCATTCCCCTCGTTCCCAATTTTTCTTCAACAACCTGTGACGAAGCAAGGTATTCATCCGAATCATGACGCTCCTGATTGGTGTTCCAACCGAAACCATTGTCGGCGAGAGACGATTGCCGGTCGTCCCCGACGTAGTGAAAAAGTATCAGGCCCTTGGCGCCCGAGTGGTCATGCAGACCGGTGCGGGTAACCCTGCGCATTACCGTGACGAAGCGTTTTCCGAGGTCCGTTTCGTCGACGACCCCACGGTAATATTCCGAGACGCCGATGTAGTGCTGTGCGTTCAGCCGCCCAAGTCCGAACTGTTGTCGGCAATGAAGGCGAGCAGTGTGCTGATCGGCCTGCTGCAACCATGGTCGGATGCCGAGCGTGTAAAACTGCTTCAGCAGAAACGAATTACCGCCTTCGCCATGGAACTCCTGCCGCGCATTTCTCGCGCCCAGAGCATGGATGTACTGTCTTCCCAGGCTGCGGTCGCCGGCTATGAATGCGCGCTCATCGCGGCCGATCATAGTCCCAGATTTTTCCCGATGCTCACCTATGCCGCAGGTACGATCCGCCCTGCCAGGGTGCTGGTAATCGGTGCCGGCGTGGCCGGTTTGCAGGCCATTGGCACTGCCCGTCGCATTGGCGCAATGGTCGAAGCCTATGACGTGCGCCCCGAAACTCGCGAGCAGATCGAATCACTCGGCGCCAAGTTCGTCGATACGGGCGTCTCGGCGGCAGGTACCGGCGGTTATGCACGCGAGCTCACCCCGGAAGAGAAGGCGAAACAGGCCGAACGCCTCGCCAGGGCAGTAGAGCAGTGCGACGCGCTAATCACAACAGCAGCTATTCCCGGCAAGAAGGCACCGGTGATCGTCACCGCCGACATGATCGCCCGCATGAAACCCGGCTCGGTGGTGGTGGATATGGCCGCGGAGAGCGGCGGCAACGTGGAAGGCACGGTGGCCGGCGAAAAACGCTGGATAAACGACGTGCTGCTGATCGGGCCGAACTACGTGGCCAGCCGCATGCCGGCCCACGCCTCGGAAATGCTGGCGAAAAACGTCTTCAACTTCCTTAGTCCCTTCGTCAAAGAAGGGGCACTGGCCCTCGACTGGGAAGACGAAGTTATCGTCGGCACCTGCCTCACCCACTCCGGCGAAGTCCGCCATGCCGGCGTTCGCCAGGCCCTCGGCCTCTGAATCAGGAGAAATGACTATGGACGGTCTGGTGTACCTCTACATCTTCATGCTGGCCGGTTTTACCGGATATGAAGTAATTTCCCGCGTGCCGGTAATCCTGCATACCCCGCTGATGTCCGGCTCCAACTTCGTTCATGGCGTGGTGCTTGTGGGTGGCATGGTGGCCCTCGGCAGCGCCGACCCGGAGGCGCCGCTGCAACTCGGCATTGGCTTCGCCGCGGTGCTGCTCGGCGCCGCCAATGCAGCCGGCGGCTACGTCGTGACGGAACGCATGCTGGCCATGTTCAAGGGCAAGAAGGAGAGCACAAAGTGAGCGTTCAACCCCTCATCCAGGCCACGTATTTCGTGGTGGCTGCGGTTTTCATCCTCGGCCTGAAAGCCATGAGTTCCCCGGTCACTGCCCGCCGCGGCGTAGTGTGGGCCGGCTACGCGATGATCGCCGCCACACTGGTAACCTTTGCCTGGCCGGGCATGCAGAACTTCGGCCTGATGATCTTGGCGATAGCCATCGGCTTTGTCCTGGCCTGGTTCTCTGGCAAAAAGGTGGCGATGACCGACATGCCGCAGATGGTCGCCATCTACAACGGCATGGGCGGCGGCGCGGCGGCAGCCATCGCGGCCCTCGAATTCGCGCGCGGCGAAGTGCATGGCGGCGTGGTGACGACCCTGGCGGTATGCGGCGCGCTGATCGGCTCGGTGGCCTTCTCCGGTTCCTGCGTGGCCTTCGCCAAGTTGCAGGGCATCATGAAGAGGGCCTGGCGCCTGCCCGCCCAGAACGCGGCCAACGTGCTACTGGCGATTGCCGCGCTGGCCCTGGGCTTCCTGATCATCTCCGCCGACACCCCGGCGCCGGAGTACGTGCTGGGCTTTTTCGCCCTCGCCCTGGCGCTCGGCGTGGTGCTGACGGTACCGATCGGCGGCGCCGACATGCCGGTGGTGATCTCTCTGCTCAATGCCTTTACCGGCCTGGCGGTAGGGATGGAGGGTTACGTACTCGGTAATCCGGCACTGATCGTCGCCGGTATCGTGGTCGGTGCCTCCGGGACCCTGTTGACCCAACTGATGGCCAAGGCCATGAACCGGCCAATCTCCAACGTCATCTTCACGCCGATCTCCGGCGAGGCGACAGGCGGCGAGGCGGTGGAAGGCTCCATGAGGGAACTCTCCGGCCTCGATGCGGCGGCGATGATGCGCTATGCCGCCAAAGTTATCATTGTGCCCGGCTATGGTATGGCCGTCGCCGGCGCCCAGCACAAGGTGTGGGAAATGGCCGAACTGCTGGAAGAGGCAGGCGTCGAGGTGGTCTTCGCCATCCATCCTGTGGCGGGTCGCATGCCTGGCCACATGAACGTGCTGCTCGCCGAAGCCGGCGTGCCCTACGACAAGATCTTCGACTTGGAAGAGATCAACGGCGACTTCGCCCAGACTGATGTAGCCCTGGTCATCGGCGCCAACGACGTGGTTAACCCGTCGGCCCGGACCGACAAGTCGAGCCCAATCTACGGCATGCCAATTCTCAATGCCGATCACGCCCAGAACGTCATCGTCGTCAAGCGCGGCAAGGGAACAGGTTACTCGGGGATCGAGAACTCACTGTTCTACAAAGAGAACACCCGCATGTTGTATGGCTCGGCACAGCAGGCGGTGGCGGAAATCATCACCCACGTAAAAGTGCTGTCGGCCTGAGCAAGGGTAGACCCACCGAGCCATGCAATTTGCTACCTTGTCGGAGACAATCGAATGCAACGCACCATGCTGCAAGCCAAGATCCATCGTGTAATTGCAACGCACGCAGAACTCCACTACGAAGGCTCATGCGCGATCGACCAGAATCTACTCGATGCCGCCAATATTCTCGAATACCAAGCCATCGATATCTATAACGTCAGCAACGGCGAGCGATTTTCAACCTATGCTATTAGCGCCGAGCGCGGCAGCGGAATCATTTCGGTCAACGGAGCAGCGGCGCGCAAGGCAGCGGCTGGCGACATCTTGATCATTGCCAGTTATGCCATTTACGACGCGCATGAACTGTCGGCGTATGCACCCAAGCTCATCTACGTAGACGCCGGCAACCGTATCGTGCGACAGAGCGCAGCGATTCCTGTACAGAGCAAGAGTCCAGCGATCTCGCCGTGACCCCATGCCCCGGCACCTCGCGACCCATTCTTTGGCTGATCGGCTTCTTCGCCTTCCTGAACATGTATCCCATTCAGGCAGTGCTGCCCCTCCTGATGGGAGACTTCCATGCCTCGGCCACCCAGGCAGGGGCGATGGTCGGTGCCACCGTGCTGGCAGTCGCCTTGGCGGCGCCGCTGGTAGGCGTGCTGTCGGACGCGCTGGGCAGAAAGGAAATACTTTCCTCGGCCCTGCTGCTGCTCACCATTCCGACAGCCATGATCGCCCATGCCGACGGACTGGATCACATCGTCATATTGCGTTTCTTGCAAGGGTTGGCGATCCCCGGTGTCACGGTAGTACTGATCGCCTATATCGGCGAGGAGTTCAAGGGCATCAGCCTGGTAAGTGCCATGACGGCCTACGCCTCGGGCGCGGTGCTGGGTGGTTTCGCGGGCCGTTTCATCACCGGACATCTGGGGGAACTGTTGGGTTGGAGGCCCGCTTTCCTTGTGCTGGCCGGGATGAATTTCGTGGGGGCGCTCGCTGTCTTTCGCTGGCTGCCGGCATCCCGCAATTTCAAGCCGCACCACGATTGGCGTGGCACCCTGTCTGTTCTTTTTCGGCATCTGACGAATCGACGACTGATCGCCGCCGCAATGATAGGTTTCTGCGTACTGTTCTCCCTCGTCGGCAGTTTCACCTATGTCACTCTCCTGCTTTCCAATCCTCCGTTCGGTCTATCAGCAGGGGCACTCGCGAATGTGTTCTTCATCTACCTGTTTGGCGCTGTAGTCACACCCTTTGCTGGGCGCCTCATTCACCGGGTCGGCTACTCCATGTCCATCATCATGGGACTGGCCATATCCGCCTCCGGGGTGATGATTACCCTCCGGCCGGAGTTGATCGCGATCATCGTCGGCTTGGCCATCTCTTGCAGCGGCGTCTTCCTGGCTCAGTCGGCTTCAATAAGTCTTCTTGCCGCGAGCCTCCAGGAGGGCCGCTCCCTCGGCTCGGGGTTGTACTACACGAGTTATTACGCCGGGGGAGCATTGGGAGCATGGGCGTGCGGCTGGGCCTATGTCGAGAGTGGCTGGACGGGGGTGGTGGCCACAGTGCTGGCCACATTGCTGACGGCCATGACGCTGGCCTGGATCGGTCTGCGTAGTCAAGGCAGTTGACGTACGCATCATCATCCACGCCCATCCCGCCATTTGCTGGCGGCATGGTTTTCTCCTGGTTTATCGGACCTGCGCTGACCGCCTCGGGAAACGGAAAGCCGCGGATCATTCATGCTGGCGGCCTTGTTCGGCGATCCAGCGCCGGATGTCCTCGACACGCCATACGGTAACCCTCTGCGAGAGTTTCAACGGTTCGGGAAAAGTGCGCGCCTGGATGCGTCGCCAGAGGTTTGATTTTGAAATCGGAACAAGGGCCAATACTTGCGGCTGCCGCAGGAAGCCGGTTTCAGGAAAGCGAATGGCAGGAGTGGGTTCGGAAATGGCCGCCGTTACTGCGGCCTTGGAGTTGATATCGGGCATGATCTGGCCTCATCCCGGCCTGTGCCGGAGAAAGACATGACCAGTTCTTTCCCGGTTGCGCTAGGTCAGAATGGCGCAAACCGATAGGGAACGCTGAACTCGACTGCATGCCGCGGGCGTCCCGGTCGTGTGGCATGGATAAATGAGCAAGAGAGTGAGTCCCGCCGCATGACGCATGGTCATCCTGGTCGGGAAAGATCAGCCGATCCGCAATCGCGCCGGACAGGACGCATGGCAGGGAATCGTCGGATAAGAGGGCAGGTATCGACTGCGACGCCGCCTGGGCGGGGACATGCCCACAGCGTTCGGAGATCACCTAACATCACCTCAGCATGGGGCCTGCCCGTACCTTATTAGGCTCTGTCAGCCAAAGCAAGACACCATGGCACCAGCCTGCCGAAAACAGCCGGCCAGGCCGATTCTTGGGTGTGGAACACGCATCCGGACGCTATTCGTCGATTCCAGCGCGCGTCGGCGCACTTGCCTCTGGCGATACCGGGTCTGCATCGACATCGTTTTGATCGATTGCGATACCGGGTTTCTCCGTCGCGGATTCGCCATTCACGTCCTCCGGCTCAATGACCGCTTCACGTGTTGCTCCGCCATCGCGAGCGTCCATGGCGTTCATCCGCCGCCGGAGCCCCATGGCGAAATTGCGGGCGCCATTGGCCACGTCCCGCACTTGCCGCTTGAGGCTGGCACGCTGGATGTCGACCGCCTGGGTGGTAATCACCTCGTGGATCTCCAAGGTCTGCAACAGCGGCATCAACTGGTCGAGTTTGCCCAGCACTTCGAGGAAGCGCCGACCGATCGACGACAGCACATGGACGTCCACATCCAACGGCACGGTGTCGTAGGTCGCCGTGCTGGTAATGCCGTGGGCATGGAACAGCGCTTCGGCGCCATCGATGGCCTGGTTGAGGCTCGCCGTCACGGTGTCCATCTGGGCACGAATGATGTCTTCGATCTTGGCGACATCTTCGTGGTCGAGCCGGGTGCGGGCAATGACCGAGATGAAGTGGGTGTTGAGTTGCAGGGTATTGAACAGCCGCGCGAAGAAACGCTTGCCCTCGGCGCTGGTGAAGCGCGTCGGGATTTTCAGGCTGGCTGCTTCCACCCGCCGGAAATCGGCCTTGGCCTCCTTGGCGAGAATGCGGGCATTGACGCCCCCCTGATCCACCTTGACGATCTGGATTTCCGACATGCCTGGCTCCTTGAAATAGCGCGTTCGGGATGATCTTCCGCAGGAGGCCATGCATTCGCCACCGGAAATGGCTGACGCCTGAGGGGCCTTTCGGCATCGGGGCCGATTTGGGTGGTTTTCCGGGATTGACCGCGGCAATTCGGGCCGCTACCTTTACCTCATGCAGTAGCTGGCCCTGCATTCAAACAAGGCAAGCCCTGGAGTCTTCCGTCGAGCCGTCCGCCTGAAGCCCACCCGAATCCGGGTCCGCTTTCGAGGCAGGGGCGAAGCCTGTCCATCCGTCCTTCCCCCGAAAGTCTTCCCCGATCGGTCGCCGGCATACCGATCACGGCGGTTCTCACCGCCCCCTTCAAGCCGGCCCTGGAGCTTCTTCCCTTAGTACCGCCGGCCCTCTGCGGGCCGGCCGTTTCTCACCCCACGGGGGCATATGCCCCCTGCCGTGGTGCGCGTTGCCTCCATTTTTCCTGGAGCCAACGATGCTGAATCAGAGCGCACCCCCCCGAGTTCCCAGTCCCACGCCCGTGGGTCCTGTATTCCCACCCTATGCGACCACCTCGCGTCACCGTCCTGCGGCGGCCCCCGAGCGTGCAGCCCTGGAACGGATGCTCGACGATGAAGACGCACCCGTCGAGTGGAGCGAGGAAGACATCGTCTTCCTGCACTGGCGCTTGCTCAAAGAGGTCAGCCACCTGGAGGACCCCGCGACGCCCCTCGAAGAGAAGTTCGACACCCTGCGCTGGGTGTTCAGCGAGCGCGAAAAGGATGGTCTGCCGTTTTCCTTCGTCAGTTGCCTGCGCGTGGTCGGTTGCAGCCCCCTGTCGCCCATTCCCTATTGCGGTCGGGTCGACGCGGAAGAAATCCGCGACCGCATCCGCTACAGCCTGAAGGCCTGGATCAACGCCAGCCTCGAGCGCTATCCCGCATGGGTACGCGACGCCGTCGTCCACAACCCAGCGTGGGTCGAGGCGCGGCTGGCCAAGAACCCGCAGTGGATCAACGAGCAAATCAAGCGGATGTCCGTACAAGGCGACCTGTTTGCCTGACGCCGTTTCTTTTTTCGGGCGAGTCGCCGATGCGGCTGCCCACCCTTTCAAAGAGTCTTCATGACCACCTTCAAGGATGTTCTGTGTCTGCTGGCGATCTTCGTCATTTACGGCATCGCTGGACGCCTGGACTACGAAGACGCGGTCGGGCTGGAGCAGACCCGGCAGTCACGGCAAAACGCCGATTGCCTGGCGTCGACGCCAGCAGACCGCAAAGCCCTGGCCCGGATCAACGACCAACGCATCGATCCACCAAGCAATGACACGGACGCAGGCCTGCCGGAAGACGGCCAGTCCTGCCCGCCGCGCGCGCTGTAAGGAGACTGCGATGCACACCCAAACGCGCGTCGTCGAGGTTACCCCGCCCCTGCTGGGCGTCCAGGCCCCCGAAGACATCGAGTTCCTCATCAAGGAAAGCGGAGTCCTCACCGGCCGGGCCGGCCGCACCTTCGTCATCGCTGGCGCCGGCTGGCTGGCCTACCGGGTGCACTGGCATCCGATCGGCCTGAAGGTCGAGCGTCTCGACGCTGCCGGCCAGGTCCTAAGCACCCGGCACCTGCTGCGCGGGGAATTCTGCCGGCACAGCCTGATGGAAGCCCTGGCCGCCGGCCAGTTGTTCACCCCGCCGCTCCGCCCTCTCGGCTGAACGGTCGTCCCCCATGGCGGGCCAGTCCTGCCGGGACCGGTACCGCTTGCTCTGAAGGAGTTGATCATGCAGATACAGGTTCGCATCAACGAGGAAGGCGCCTTGCGCAATCAGCGCTACGCCTTCACTGACCGTTTTACGCTCGTCTCCGAGTTATTGCAGAACGCCCGCCGCGCCGGAGCAAAGCAGATCGAAGTCGATTACGACGCCGGCACGCAGTTCTTGGCGATTCGAGACGATGGCCACGGGCTGGACGATTTCCAGAAGCTCCTGAGTTTTCATGAGTCCGGCTGGGATGCGGCGACCAGCGCCGAGGAGCGCCCTTTCGGGGTCGGCTTCTCGAAGTGCCTCTATGCCGCAACGCGCTGTATCGTCGCCTCTGGTCATCAGCGGGTCGACATCGACACCGCGGTGGCGCTGACCAAAACGCCCATCGACTTGGAGTTCATCACCGAGGCCGTGGCTGGCACCCGGATAGAACTTCACGGCGTAGACCTGCCCGACTTGGGCGAGCGCATCGAGACCTTGTGCCTGGGTTTTCCGGTGGAGGTGTTGTTCAATGGCAGGCGTTTGACGCGACAGTTTGCTGCCGCGCATCTGGCGACCATGGACAGCCCGGCCGGTACGGTCCATCTCACCGGAATGCAGGACGGCAAGTTCAGCTACAACACCCTGGTCTTCCTGCAGGGCTTCTGCGTCATGAAGCCCAATTACAGCCCGTACGACGAGGTCAATGTCGTGCATCTGGATTCGCGTCAATTCATGGCGCGCCTTCCAGATCGCGACAAGTTGATCGACGAGGACGTGCAGAGCAAGCGCATCAGAGCCGCGTTGACTGCCTGTTGGCGGCAAATCCTGGAGTCGGCCAAGGCTCGTCTTTCGCCCGAGCAATTCGTCGCAATCTATTACGCAGCGATGCGCGCTTGGGGGCATTGGGACCTACTCAACGACCTCGATGTGCTGCCAGTCGAGTTGTTCGACGAAATCGTCGACTACCCGATCCAGGACGACGATCGCTGCTATGTCCGGCAAGTTGTAGCAGCCCCCACCCGAGAGGCCATCGAGAGCGGGGCCGTGACCCTGGTTTCCCTCGAATGGTTGGGTGACGACAATGCGGCGCGCTGGATGCTGGCCCGGGCCAAGGGCTTTCTGATCTTCGACTGGATCGGCCTGAGTTCCGAGCACTGGGCATGGCGTCACGTGCGTTTTCTGGACCAGGAAACGGTTCGGGTCGAAGCGGTTTCCGAACAAATCCGCGTCCAGTTGGAAGGACGCTGGGTATGGCCCACGGTAATTCTGTGCGACTCGGTGATCCTGCGTAGCGCCAAGGAGGTCGCCGAGATCACGGATGCGGGCGTCTGCCACGAGGATGTGATCTACATCCCGATGGGTGAGATGTCCGGCCAGCCGGTACGACAGGCCTCGTCCTTCATTGACGAGAACGAACAGTTCATGTCCTCTGATCTGGATGCTGACCGCGACGCATTGGCCGATTTGATCCGTCGCCTGCGCTCGGTCGATCCTGTGCAAACGCTGGACTCGCTGTTGCAGGACCTGGGGCTGGGCAAATATCCCTTGCTGCGCGGCAAGACTTTCGAGGTCACCGTCGGCGATGGTGTTGCACCTGGCCATTCGGTGGCCTTGCTAGCCGGAGTTGGAGACTGCCATGCAGTCGGCTGACTACACCGCCCGCGTCGAATCGGCCAAGCAACGTGCCCATGGCCATTGGACGGAGATCCTGGCCAGTTTGGGCGTCGATCCACGCATCCTCAAGCGGCGCAACCTGCCCTGCCCGTTCTGCGGCGGCACGGACCGTTTCCAGTACACCGACAAGTTCGGCGAGGGGAACTACTTCTGCCGCAGTTGCGGCCCCGGCGGCGGCTTCAAGTTGCTGCAGGGCACCTTGGACATGGATTTCAATACCGCGCTGTGCGCGGTCGAGCACTGGCTGGGCATGATGCCCAGTCTGCCACCGCGTGCCAGCGAGCCGCCCGCCGAGCGCATGAAGAAATTGGCGCAACGGATCTGGAGCGAAGCGAAGCCGGTCACGGTGGGCGATGAAGTCGATCGCTACCTGACCAGCCGGGGCGTGGCACTGCCGGTCTATCCGAAGGTGCTGCGCTTCCATCCGGCGCTGGGGTACTACCAGAAGGATGCCGACGGCAAGTCGCACAAGGTCGCCGAGTATCCGGCCATGCTGGCTTGCATCCAGGGAGAGGACGGTCATGCGGTCACCTTGCACCGGACCTACCTCCAGGACGGCGCCAAGCTGGCCGTGCCGGATGCGAAGAAGGTGCTGTCTTCCGGCATCAACGGGTCCGCGGTTCGTCTCTTCGAGGCGACCGAGGACCTGGGGATCAGTGAAGGCATAGAGAAGAGCATCGCGCTGTATCTCGCGACGGGACGGCCGTTCTGGGCCGGTTTGAACGCAGGCAATCTGGAGAAGCTGTGGATCCCCGACTCGGTTCGCCGGGTCTGGATCTACGCCGACAACGACGCCGACGGCGACTTCGCCGGCCAGGCCGGTGCCTTTGCACTGGCCCGTCGTCTGAAGCGTGAAGCGCATCGCACGGGCAGCCGTGACGTACAGGTGTTCGTGCCCAAGGACGCCGGTGTGGACTGGAGCGATCTGTGGCTACGCCGCGTACAGGCCTTGTCCACACAGGCCGCTTGAGCAACCCGGGTGTGCGCCGCTGCAAGGCGCGCACACCCATCTTTTCAGCGGCACTGCAGCGGCCTGCGGTGCCACTGAAAAGGTCGTTTTCCCGACTGGTAGTTGTCACACCAGGCGGCGCCCCACGGCACCGCAAAGGCAGCCCTGGAGTTCCGGCACGCTTTACCTCGTGCCCTATCCGGACCGGCATACGCCGATCCATCATCGACCCTGGCGGGGATGCGCATCCCCGCGAGCGGGTGGTGCCGTCTCCGCTTTTCTTTTCCGACAAGGAGATTGCTATGAAAAACGGACGTTCTCTCGTCAGCCTGGCCCAGGAACTGGAACGCCAACTGCACTCGAAGAAGGACCTGATCGTACCGTCGGCACTGATACGCCATGCCACCGACGAGCAAGGCGAGACTCGTCTCGCCGTTGAGGAAGGCGGCTATCCGATGCAGTATGGCGTCACGCCCCTGGCGCGCCGCCAACTGGCTGACAAGCTGAAGATCCCGTATGCCTATTTCGAGCGCATGCGTGAAGACCAGCCGGCCCTGCTCGACCGCAATGTGAATACCTGGCTGCAGAACGAAGAAGACCGGCGCATGCTGCGTACCCTGGATGGCCAGGTGCGCGCCGTGCTGTCGGATCGCTACCGCCGCCTGGACAACTTCGACCTGGCCGAGAGTGTACTGCCCATCCTGCAGCAACTACCCGAGGTCCGTTTCGAGTCGGTGGAACTGACCGAAACGAAAATGTACCTGAAGTGCATCACGCCGCGCCTGAAATACGAGATGGCACCCGGCGACGTAGTACAGGCTGGGGTCGTGATCTCGAACTCCGAGGTCGGCCAGGGCACACTGTCGGTACAGCCGCTGCTGTTCCGGCTGGTGTGCAGCAACGGCCTGATCGCCCCCGATCGCTCACTGCGCAAGACCCACGTCGGTCGCGCGCTCGGCGGCGAAGATGAACGCATCCAGGTCTACCAGGACGACACGCTGCGTGCCGACGACAAGGCCTTCTTCCTGAAGGTGCGCGATGTGGTACAGGCGGCAGTGTCGGATGCGACTTTCCGCCAGACGGCGCAGAAGTTGCAGAAGACGCTCAACATCCCCTTGGTGGGCGACCCAGTGAAGACGGTCGAGGTGCTTGCCCAGCGCTACACCCTGAACGATGGCGAACGGGCCGGCGTCTTGCGCCATCTGATCGCCGAGGGCCAGTTGTCGGGCTACGGTCTGGTCAATGCAGTGACGCACTACAGCCAGGAAGTCGAAGACTATGACCGTGCGACGGAGTTCGAAGCCTTGGGCGGCCGGCTGATCGAGTTATCGGCCCACGAGTGGAAAGGACTGGCCGAAGCAGCCTGATCAAGGAGCATATTGAAGCAGGCAGGGGCACAAGCCCCTGCCAAACCCTAACTCAAACCAGCCCCGCTTTCGTGGCATCTTAAAACAGGTCCTCCGGCAAACCCAAAGTCGCCGCACTGCCACCGGCCACTTCGGCAGCGTAAGCGGCAGCAAAGGGCAACTGGTGCGCCGCGAAGTATTCGGCCGTGACCAGTTTGGCAGAATAGAAATTGTCTGTACTGCCCCCGGCAAGTCGCTTGACCGCAATCGCGGCCGACTTGCCCATCAGCCAGCCGCCAACGACAATCCCGGTCAGCTTGAGAAAGGACACAGCACCAGCTGCGGCAGCCTGCGGGTTGGCCTCATAAGTGGCGAGCATCCAGTCGGTAGCGGACGACAAGGCAGCAATACCGTTTTTCAGGTTGACGGCAATTGCCTTCAGCCTCGAATTGCATTCGAGTTCGTCCACCGTCGCGGACATTTCACCAAGCAGCGTTTTCATCGCAGCGCCCGGCACCTTTGCGCGAGCCAGTTTACGTCCGATCAGGTCGTTGGCCTGGATTCCGGTTGTACCTTCGTAGATGGTGGTGATGCGCGAGTCGCGGTAATACTGGCATGCGCCGGTTTCCTCGATGAAGCCGACACCGCCGTGAATCTGCACACCGATCGAAGTCAACTCGACGCCCTGCTCCGTACTCCAACCCTTGACCACGGGGGTCAGCAGTTCAAGGCGAGACATGTGTTTGGCACGGATTTCGGCATCCGGGTGCCGGTAGGCACGATCAAGCTCTCCAGCGACGTAATAGGCCAGCGTTCGCATCGCTTCGGTGCGGGACTTCATGTCCATCAGCATGCGTCGCACATCCGGATGGTGAAGGATGGACTTCACGACACCGGATTTATCGCCGATGGGAGTGCCCTGAATACGGTCGCGGGCATAGGCCAGCGCGTGCTGGTAGGCGCGCTCGGCGATGCCGACGCCTTCCAGGCCAACATTGACCCGGGCGTGGTTCATCATCGTGAACATGTAGCCGACGCCCTTGTTTTCTTCACCAACCAGATAGCCGATGGCGCCTTCCTTCTCACCATAGGACATCACCGCCGTCGGGCTGCCATGGATGCCCATCTTATGCTCGATCGAGGCGCAAATCAGGTCGTTGCGGGCACCGAGCGAACCATCGTCGTTAACCAGGAACTTCGGCACAATGAACAGCGAAATTCCCTTCAACCCTTCCGGCGCATCCGGCAGGCGAGCCAGCACGAGGTGGATGATGTTCTCGGCGACATCGTTCTCGCCCCAGGTGATGAATATCTTGGTGCCCGTGATGCGGTAAGTGCCGTTGGGGCCCGGCACGGCCCTGGTCCGGATGGCAGAGAGGTCGGAACCGGCGGATGGCTCGGTCAGATTCATAGTGCCGGTCCACGTGCCTTTGACCATCTTCGGCAGATATTTCTGTTTCAATTCATCGGAAGCATGGTGGGCGATGGCTTCAATTGCACCGGAATTCAGCATGGGACAAAGCGCGAAGGCCATGTTGGCCGATTTCCACATCTCATTGACCGCGGTAGACACGGCAGTGGGCAAGCCCTGGCCGCCAAATTCAGGACGGCAAGGCATGGCGTTCCAGCCGGTTTCGATAAATAGCTGGTAAGCCTCCTTGAAACCAGGCGAGGTGGTGACCACACCATCCTTCGCTATCGCTCCCTGGCGATCGCCAACACTGTTGATGGGGTCAAGGACACCGGCCGCAAACTTGGCTGCCTCATCGAGGATGGAGTCAACCAGATCCACGGAACACTCCTCATTGCCTGGGAGACTACAGATTTCATCGAGTCCGGCGATTTCGTTGAGGACAAACTGCATGTCACGAACAGGTGCAATGTAGGTACTCATTGGGCTTTCCTTGAAGAAGGGTTAAACGCCGGTGGCTACGGCAGGCAATGTCTGACTTCGATAAAAGAACACGCTTCATGCCTTTACCATCACCACCCGTGGTCGCGCAGCCGAACATCCCACACCGATCAAAAAAAACCAGTTCGGGACCCAAGGCTCCCGAACTGGCAAACACGCCAGAGCGGCGTCACGCAGGGAGAAGTGCCAGCAGAGGAGGCTCCCAGCCCCGCCAGAGGAATGAAACCAGACATCGGCCCACGCGCTTTGGGACAGGAAATGTCATTGAGGATTTTGACGATCTGGACGACAGCGTCAGCCGTCTGAAACGACGATTTTCATTGAATGAAGCGAGCAAGCATCCGCGGCCCCCAAAGCTTAGGAGGCGAGACAGGCAGCGCAGTCCGATTCCATCCTTGGGCCATTCCTGCTGTCTCATCGACTTCATCGATTTGCCAATGTCCCGAGGTGCCGTGACAAAGCACTGAGCGATGACATTTTTCCCAAGCAGTGGCTTCGCCCGGACCTTGGATGTGGCAAGAAGGCCGCCCCTAAATATCTTCATAAAAATGCTATTGCCATTGCGTATCAACAATAAATATTCTGACCCCTCGCTGCCCTGACCAGAACATCGCGACGAATAGCTCACAAGGCCCTTCGCCACCGATGCCTGATGCCCCCATCTCCCAGGGCCAACCGGAGGACAGGACCATGAGTCATGTGACGCTTAGCGATGTCGAGTGGATCAATTTGAACGTGCTTGCCGTCATTCGCGCCGGCCTGCAGCATGACCGCGCTTCGACCTGCTGCAAGTTCGCACTCGACGCTGCACAGGCTGACTACCTTACAGGCTTGAGCCTCGATGAACTGTGGTCACTGGTGTTCCATGTCGGCGACACGACCCTGTTCCCGCCGCGGGCAGACCTGGTAACGCTCCTCAGTGCACCACGGCCTTTGGCCGGCCCCATGGCACTCGTTCATCCGCCCGCACCGATGGAAAGCCGGCGTTAGGAATCACAGCAAATGCCAACTCGCGGCGACCGCCAGTTGCGTGCGATACAACAGGCGAAGCAACTGGCTGCGCTTGGTGCCCGGCTGAAGACGATCCACCTCATGACCGGCCTGCCACCACGCCAGGTGCAAAGGCTGTTTTTCCCCGATGCATGCACGATTCCCCGCGGTCGAGCGCCGGACTCGGCCGAGTGGTACCACAGCGCCAATCTCATCCTGCGCACCGACGCCTGCCTCATCGGCGCCAAGTACCGCCAGTTGCGCAACCAGGGACTGGCCGCCAGCGAAGCGTTGATCCTGGCCTATCGCGCCTATCAGTCGGTTACCCGGTCGCCGTACCGAATCAGCCTGGACCGGGCCTTCAACCTGGTTTCCCACATCGATGGCATCTGGCTGGCCCGCACGCCGGCGTTGACCGTGCTGACCTGCCCAGGTTGTGGCTGCGAGTTCATCGCGGCGATCGGCACCACCATCCACCCCGGCGAAGCCTGCCCCTTCTGCAAACTGCTGGAACGTTTTCATGTCGATCACCGCATTCAGGCATCCTATCCGGTCCGCCCCGTAATCAGCATGGCCGAGCGCCAACTGGGCATGCTCGCCCTCTTCCACAAGCTGAGTTTCGCTGCCGAAGGCGATACCCCCGCCGAATAGAGTCCGTTTCATCGCGACAAGCAGGGTCATCGACCGAAGAATGAAGCACCTAACATTTTTCGGGACGTCACTGCGCACCCATGGCCACAAGCCCCACGCCGGCTAGTTCCTATCCCGCTTCCGATCCCGGCTTTACCGCGGTTTCGGTCGACGACTTGCTAGCCGGCGAAGCGGACCTGATGGCGCGCATTAAGTTGTGCTACGGCACGGACCGGGAAAGTTTCGAGCGCGATGTCCTGACGCTGGTGCGGCGCTATGCGGCCTGCGTGCATCTGCTGCCGGCGACCGCCGACAACTATTTCAGCAAGCCCGGCGGCCTCCTGCGGCTCGGGCTGGAAACCGCCTTCTTCAGTCTGCAAGGCACCGACGCCCACATCTTCTCGGGACGCATGAGCATCTCGGCACGCCGCCAACTGGAGCCACGCTGGCGCCATGCGACCTTCATCGCCGGCCTGTGCTGCGAACTCCACCGGCTGATGAGCCATGTCATCGTCACCGATGCCACGGGGGAAGCGTGGCCGGCTTTCCTGTTGCCCCTGGTGGACTGGCTGGCCAGCCGTGGCGCCGATCGCTACTTCCTGCGCTGGCGACCGCAGGCCGTTGAAACGCGTGGCCTGAGCCTGTTCGCGCTGCCCCAGGTGGTGCCGCCGGCCGTGATGGCCGATCTGTCCGAGGGCAACACCGTCATCGTGCCCCACTTGCTGGCCAGCATCGGCGGCATCCCGGTCTATCGCGAACACAACATCCTCGACGAACTGGTGCGCCGTTCCCTGGCCCTGGTCATCGATCGCAATCTCGTCGCCAGTGCCGACCGCTATGGTTCGCCGCAGTTTGGTTCGCATCTGGAACGCTATCTGGTGGATGCCCTGCGGCGACTGGCCAGCGGCAATTCTGCCTGGGTGCCCAATCGCGAAAAGTCGCGCCTGTGGTTCGGGCAGGACGGGCTATTCCTGATCTGGCCCGGCGGCGCAGAGGATGTCTACCAGTTGCTCGAGAACGATCAACTGGCCGGCATTCCCAAGGCCGCGGAGACCATGCTGGAACTGCTGCTGGCCGCTGGCGTGTTCGAGGCAGCCCCCACTCGATCGACCTGGTCCATCCTGCCCCCTGGCGCCAAGGCGCCCCTGGAAGCAGTCAAACTCGCCTCCCCGGCCATTCTCCTGACGGGAATCGACCCTCCCCCCGTCGCCCTGCCCCAGGCGCTCGAATGCAAACCGGGGCAGGCGCCTGTTTCTGCTACGCCGCAGCCCCCCGTTCCCGAGCCGTCGCCGGCGACGAGCGGCACCCAGTTGCCGCTCATCCCCCCCGAGGTGCTTGCCGACAGCGGCGCGCCCATCGCGCCCGCAGAAAGCGCTTCGACGGACCCGGCGGCAACCATCGCCTTGCAGGCCCCGATGCGCCTGAACCCGGCGGTACGGGACGTCCTGGCCGACGCCGTTCGCACGCTCAACGACGGCCTGGGTCCGCCCAAGGTGTGCACCGTCGCCCAAGGCGTCTTCGTGCCGCTGGAGGAATTCGTGCGCCGCGGCATTCAACCGTCGCTCGCCTTGCGTGCCCTGGCGGAAACGAATTTGCTGGTCAAACCGAAGGGGAACGGCCCGCCGACACTGTCGCGCGAGTTCAACGGCACGCCCACGCTCGGTATCGTGCTCGACCCACGCTGCGTGAGTGGACTCGACCCTACAGGATTTGCACTGCCCGAGCCAGGAGACGCCTGAAATGCTGGTGCGCCGCTACGAGATGCCCTGGCGCCGGGCCTATGAGGTCTATGCCGGCATCGCCTGGTGGCTGGCGCTGCTCTATTTCCTGGGGGTAGGCGTAGCCGGCGCTCTCCCCCTTCAATTGGCCCTGCCGCTGGCACTCGTCTGCTTCGCGATGGGCGTGCTGCGGGTGACCCAAGCCCTGCGCATGCTGGTCTTGCGGGCATCGCTGCGCGGGCGCGGCATCGAGGTCATCGGTACCGGCGACCTGGCTCGATGGTGCCGGGACCCGTTCTCGGTATTCCTGGGCTTCGGTTTCGAATGGCGGCCCGTGCATTCGCAACGGCTCTACGAACTGTCCAAGGTCGACTACCGGGAGTTCGCCGTATCGCCGCGCCTGCTGCAATTCTTGGGCTACGACAGCAAGCCCCAGCCGGATGCCGAGATCGGTCTGCCCTATATCCATGGCGTAGAGCCCAAGGAAGACCCGTTGCAGCGGCCGCTGCAGAACTTCGAGGGCGGTACGTTGCTGGTGGGCACCACCCAGTCCGGCAAGGGAGTGGCACTCGCCAACCTGATCACCCAGGCGATCCGGCGCGGCGACGTGGTGATCGTCATCGATCCGAAGAACAGCCGGCGCCTGAAGCGGGTCGTGGAGCGCGCCTGCGCGGACTACCGCGAGCCGGACACCTTCCTGGAGTTCCACCCGGCCTTTCCGGAGCGGGGGGTACGGCTGGATTTCACCTTCAACTGGCAGAAACCCACCGAGATCGCCTCGCGTATCCAGGCCATCATGCCGCCGGACACGGCCGGCGCCTTCTCGGCCTTCGGCTGGGATGCCGTCAATGTCGTGGTGCAGGGCCTGGTCGAGATCGAAGAGCGGCCGAACCTGATGAAACTGACCAAGTACATTGAGGGCGGCATCGAGCCGGTGCTGGAGAACTCGCTGCGCCGCTACTACGACCAGACCCTGGGTGCCGGCTGGCGCGAGTTACCCGAGATGAAGAAGTTGCTGCACGATGCCCATCGCGGCAACCTGAAGCGGCCGTCGGAGGCAGCCAGCGCCGACCTGATGGCCTTCGTCGCTTACTACGAGCACCACATCGCCCAGAACCAGCGCAACAAGGTGATCGACGCCCAGGTGCGCACCTTCCGCCACAATCGCGAGCACTACCAGAAGATCACCGCCAACCTGCTGCCCATCCTGTCGATGCTGACTTCGGGCGACCTGGGCCGCAGCCTCTCGCCCGATCCCTTCGATGCGGACGACACCCGGCCCATCATGAATTTCGAGAAGATCGAGCGGGCCGGCCATGTGCTCTACATGTGCCTGGACTCCCTGCCCGATCCCTCCGTCGCCTCGGCCATCGGCGCCCTGGCCCTGGCCGACCAGGCGGCGCGCGCCGGCATGCGCTACAACCTGGGCATTTACCGGCGCATCGCGCTGTTCGTCGATGAAGTGGCCAACGTTATCAACCAGCCGCTGATCGAAATCCTCAACAAGGGCGCCGAAGGCGGCATCTTCACGACCTGTGCGATGCAAACCCTGGCCGACCTGGCCAAGCGGCTGGGCAGCGAGGATGCGGCACGCATGGCGCTGGGCAATCTCAACAACCTGATCGCGCTGCGCACCAAGGACCGGCCGACCCAGGACTTCGTCGTCGAGACCTTCGGCAAGACGGCGATCCATACGGTGCGGGTGGGCCTGAGCCACGGATCGGATGCCCACCTGGGCGACTTCTCGTCGAGCTATTCGACCCAACTCACCGAGAGCTTCGAGGAGATGGTGCCCGCCGATGTGCTGGGCAAGTTGCCCAACCTCCAGTACTTCGCCTCGGTGTCGGGCGGCCGGATCATCAAGGGACGGTTTCCGATCCTCGATCCCGATGCGGATGTGCGCCACGCCCCGGGAAAGGCAACCGCATGATCCGCGCCGTGGCCGTGTTGTCGTTGCTCGTCCTACTGGTCCTGGTGCTATACGTGCCGTCGGCCCATCCCCCGGAGCGCTTCCTCGCGCAGTTACGCGCCGAGCATGAGGCGGCCACCGCCTACTGGGGCGCCGAGCCCGCCACCCGCATGCTGGATCGGGCGATAAGCATGCAAGATTCGACAGCCCAGGTGACGCCGATTCCTGCAACCAAGGATGCGCCTTCGCCAGCCGGCGTGAACGGCGCCGTGTCCCGGGAGATGTCCTCGGTCAACCAGCGCCTCTTCAACAACGCCTACTTCCGCGCCGTCGACGCGCTGCTCCTGCTCGCCAGCTATCGACTCTCCACCCTGCTTGAATGGCTGCCCTGGCTGGCTGTATTCGTCTTGGCTGCCCTCGTCGACGGCGGACTGGCACGGCTCATCAAGGCCAAGGAATTCCTTCAGCACGATCCGGAAATGTTCGCGCTGTACGCCAGCCTGGGGATCGTGATCCTCTGCGCGACGGTCATCGGCTTCGTGCTGCCGGCGATGCTGCATCCGCTGCTGCTGCCGTGCGTCCCGTTAGTGGTCGGCGTGCTGGCCGGGCGGGCGCTGGGGTGTTTTCATCGGCGCGCGTAGCCACGAACGTCCTCCGACACGCTCCTGAGAACTTCACAGACGCGCATTCCTGCGTATTGCCTCGATATCGTCCAAACATTCTTTGGCCAGTTCCGGATGGTCCATCCAAGCATCGCTGGGATGGTGAGCACGCACGCGGTAAAGCCATGGAAACGCAATCACGACCACACAAGCCAAAGTCCCCAGGGTGGCGATACTCTCCATCCGTCCACCGTACCCACCCAACCATGCTGATATTTCGCCCGCGATCGAATACTCGCTCGTCCACCAATCCGTCAGCATTAGTCCCGCCACCGAGAACGACAGACTGGCAAGCGCTGCCATCTCATTCCACTCCTCCCGTACCTTGGCTTCCGCCTTTTCAACCTGCGCTATCCAGAACGTATCCTTATCCTTCAGCGCGCGCAACTTGGCGTCGTTCACCCTTACCCGCCCCCAGAAATATCGCCGCTCAGCCGTCTCGTGTTCAGGTTCGACAACACTACTCAGCGCGCGACCAAGCCGGGTATTGCCCAACAACATGAGCACGTACTCAAGGACGGCGCGCACCAGCGGCGAAAGCGCCGCCATCCAAAAGACATAGGCCACGACAGCGATGCCAAGCTTGGCCATACCGCCGGCATCGAGCGTCGACCAGTCCATGTTTAGGACGTTTCGTTTGGCGATCCACGCCAGGGCAACATCGAGAGCAACGGCCACCGACAGCAAGGCCAAAGCGAATCGAAATTCGGTCACCTTGTCGAGCAGCCGCAATCCTTGTTCTGCTGCCCCTTTTACCGCACCCCCTGCATCCATCCTCTATCCCCTTCATGTTGATCGGCCGTGCCCATGCACACACTATCGACAATATCGTAGCGTCCACGCGCTCGGATCATCCTGGGCCTTGATGACGAAATCCCCCCGATAAGATCCTCATTCTCGTGAGACGTGACAGCGTCGACTGCCTATCCTCCAGTCATGTGCTCGTACGAGCAATACCCCCGCCACTGAATCGAGGTAAGCAGCATGTTCACCGCCACACCGACGACTCGCCAGCACAATCTCACATCGTCCTCGGAGGAGAGCGAAGCTCACGATGTCATCGAAACGCGCCTGTGGCTCGAGGAACACGACTGGCTCTACCGCCTGCTGCGCAGCGAAGACAATGTCTCGCCGACCTTTCGCTTTCCCGATCTCATCAGCGCCAGCGTCTCGCTGGTCTTCACGCATCAGGACGCCCCCTGTCGCATCTTCCGGTTTCTTGGGACCGAACTTGTTCTCCGCTCGCCCGAGACGCCGCGCCGCCGCGAATCGATGTGGCGGCACCAGTACCAGTTGCTGCTGGACCTTCAACGTTCGCCCGCCAACCGGCACCCCAACCCCAAGTTCCAACTCGACCAATTGACCACGGCTTGCGTCGCCCTGTGCCGGGCAGAGGATGGCTCGGGCGCAGGCATCCTGCGGCAGGCCCGCCGCAACATGGCCGAACGTTCCCATCCCGGGCGGGATGCGCCGCCCCGCTGAGGCTTGCGACACCTCAACCGGTACCCCTGACTGGCATCCACCCGTTCCTGACCTGCTCACTCACCGTCTGCTTGCCCGGCTAGACGCCGGACCTACCCGAACCCGACCCTGACCGTCCGCCCACCGTCGACGGCCCAGACCTTCGCTGCCCGCTCCCCCCGGCGGGTCGTTCCGGTTTCGTTGGAGAGGTGACTCATGCGTCTGCCGCTGCACTTTGCTGCCCTGGCTGCCTTGGCCGTCCTGGCGACCGCGTCCGCCCAGGCACGGGCCTGTTGGCAGGAAGTTGCCCAGCGCTACGGCATCTCGGCCGACCTACTCTATGCGGTTGCCCGGGTCGAGTCGAACCTGAACCCCCAGGCCGTCAACCGCTCGCACCTCCAGCGCACCGGGTCCTACGATATCGGCCTCATGCAGATCAACAGCGGCCACCTGCGGACCCTATCCCGTCACGGTATCAAGGAAGCCGATCTCTTTGATCCCTGCACAAACATTCGGGTCGGCGCCTGGCTGCTGGCCGACAGCTTTTCTCGGCGGGGGGCGACGTGGGATGCGGTCGGCGCCTACAACGCGGCCTGCTCCCAACTCAAGGATAAGGACTGCATCGAGGCCCGCGCGCAATACGCCTGGCGGGTGTACCGCCAGTTACCCGCACAACGCAGCGCGCAGTGGGGCAAACACTTGGTTTCGACGGCGACGACGATTCCCGCCCTGATGTCGGTGAGGGTTTCGCCATGACGGCCCACTTCCTGCGCCGCGTCGCTACGCTCAGCCTCGTCGCCAGTTGTACCGCCCTCGCATCGTCGTGCAGCCTGTTCCGCACGTCGGTGCCGGCCGAGACCAAATTGGGGATGCACGCGGCGACGCCTGCGCAGTTGGCCCCGCATTTTGCCCAACTCGACTTCGGCCGCCGGGCCAGGTTCGCGGAGTGCGTGCCCCCGGCATGCCCCACCCGCACACCCAAGACGCTCGCGCCGGAAACGCCCAGCCAGCCGATCCACCGTGCAGACTCAGTCACATCGGCCGAATCCGTCACCCCCACACCCTTGGCGCAAGACCCTGCGACGGAGGCGGAAAGCTTGCGCACGGTCACCGTGCAGTTCGGCCTGGGCAGCGCCAAGCTGAGCCCCGCCGCGCGTTCCCAACTGAACGGAGCCATGGGTAACCATCTCCACGTGCGCCGCATCAAGATCATCGGCCGCACCGACAGTACCGGGCCGTTGGCCTTCAATGAATCGCTGGCCCTCGCCCGCACCCTCGCGGTTCGCGACCACTTCCGCAAGACCCATCCGACGCTGGCCGCCACGCTGACGCTGCAGGCTCGAGGGGCGTGCTGCTTCATCGCCTCGAACGACACTGTGGCCGGCCGCACGCAGAACCGGCGGGCCGAGGTGGTCTTTCGGATGACCGAGGAGGACCTGCCATGACACCGCACCGGTCGTCCGCTCACATCCCAGTCCTTCACCCGTCGAGCGCTCGCGCTCCCACCCGCAGGCGCATCCGTACGCCCACCCGCCTTCCCACCCCTATCCGACTTTCAACGCTCAACTCATGCCCGGAGGTTTTCATGAACACTGCTGTGCTTGTTTCTTCCCCCCGCGTCGCCACCCGCAAGCCGATGAACGTCGCGATGCTGCTGGCGATGATCGTCGTCGGCCTCGGCACCGCCTTTCCCGGCTACGCCCTGGACCTGGTCGCCTTCACCGGCATCACCGGACCGCTCACCTCGGCCCTGACCCAGATCGCCGCGCTCGGACCGGGAATCAAGGCTCTGGTCGGATTCGTCGGTTTCGTAGTCGCGCTCATCTCGCTCTCCGCGCTACGCAACTTCGGCCCGGTCCTGTTCTACGTTGGCCTCGCCATCTTCGCCGCCGTGGGTCTCGTGATCGCCGGCGCGATCATGGGCGCCGTCATCTGACGCCAGCATCGACACCCAGGAGACCGACATGCAAGCGGACACCTATATCCCGCGGCGTCTCGATGACCAATGGAAGATCGGCTTCTGGGATGTCGATGTCGCCGCGCCGATCCTGTTCATGTTCTTCGTCGGCTACCTGTCCGGCAGCAAGCTGTCCTTCGCCGTCTGCATGGCGATGGGCATCTTCGTCTCGCGCTGGATTTCGCGCCTCAAGGCGGACAAGCACCCGGCCTTCGCCATCCACTGGCTGTACTGGCATCTGCCCGCCAGTCCGATGACCGCGATGCGCGCCACGCCGCCGTCGCACATCCGCCGCATGGTCGGCTGAGCCTGGAGAAAGCCCATGGACTTCGAACGGCTCAACGGCGACATCAAGGAGATGCGGCGCCGCAATCGCGGGCTGGGCCTGGCGGTCGGCGTGCTCGCTGCCGGGCAGATCCTCGCCCTGGTGGTGATCCTCAACCTGCTCGGGACGGTGCGCACCGTGGTCGTACCGCCTTCGCTCAACAAAACCTTCTGGGTCACCCGCGACCAGGCCAGCAACGAATACCTCGAGCAGATGGGCAGTTTCATCGCCTGGCTGGTGCTCGACGTGACGCCGGCTTCGATCGACTGGAAGAAGGACATCCTGCTCGGCTACGTCGAGCCCGACCAGTACGGCCCGCTCAGGACACGGCAGGAAGTGGAGGCCGAACGCTTGAAGCGCATCAACGCCGCCACCGTGTTCGCGCCCCAGCAACTGGTGCCCAGCGAAGAAGGCCAGAGCATCGTCATCCGCGGCCGCCTGCGCACCCTGGTCAACGGCTTCGAGACCGCCAACGACCTCAAGGCCTATCGGGTCGAGTTCAGCTACGCCGGTGCGCGCATGCATTTGAAGAGTTTCAAGGAGATACCCAATGCCGGCAACTGAACCAACCCAAGCCCGATCCCCGCATCGGTTCGTCCTTGTGCCTCGGCACGGATGGGCGATGAGTGCCGCCATCGCCGCAACGGCCGCCATCGCCACCTTGACGGCCGTGCCCGCCCACGCGCTGCAGATCGTCGAGGCCAGCGACGGCGTGTCGGTCGAAGCCATCGTGTCGATCAAGGAGCCGACCCGCATCCGCATCGACGGGGCGCCGATCACCGACGTGTTCGGCAACATCCATTCGAGTCATTGCGGCGCGGCGACGGCCCTTCCCGCCACGCCGGGCATGAGCAGCACAGCGCCCGGCAGCGGCATCAGTTCGGCGATCAATCCGGCCGGTGAGATCGTGCTGGAGTGCGACCGCGACAAGGGCGAAATCTACGTTCGCCCGGTCGGCGATTCCGTGAAACCGATCAACCTGTTCGTCTCCTCGGCGAGCACCACCTACACACTGCTATTGCGCCGTGCGGACACGCCCGCCGACACCATCGTCATTCGCGACAAGACGCCCAGGGCGTTGAAGCCAGCCACAGCGGCCCGGGCCGGAGCCGGACCGTCACCCAACCCGGTCCGTGCAATGAAGGCGCTGCTGTTGGCGATGGCTTCGGACCGGGTGCCGCCCGACGTCCGGGTCGAAGAGACCCATCGCTCGGTCCCCCTGTGGATCGAGGCGCGCTTCTCGCTGGTGCGTCAGTACGAAGGACGCGGCCTGATCGGCGAGAAGTACCTGCTGCAGAACGTCAGCAATGGCCCCATGGTGCTGGCCGAACCGGAGTTCGATCGCGAGGCTGGCGGCGTCGCCGGCGTCAGTATCGAGCAGCACAACCTGCGCCCCGGCGACAGCACCAGCGTCTACGTGATCCGCCGAGGAGAGGCGCCATGATCACGCCGCAACAGCCCTTCCTGTCCCTGCGCGGCCTGCCGCAACGTCTGTCGCAGCACGTGATGCAGCACCTTTCCCCTCGGCAACGCCAATACGCCATGCTCGGCACGCTCCTGGCCGGCGGAGTCGGGCTGCTCTGGCTGATCTTCGCCTTTACCGGCAACCCTCCGAAGACCGGCGCCGCCCAAGCGTCCGCCGGGCAACCGAGTGCGGTCACCAACATCGGCGTGATGCCGCCCGGTGGCCAGGTCAATCCGGTGGATCAGTGGGTCGGCACGGCCGGACGTAAGCTCGCCCAGTACGAGAACGAACGTGAAGAGCAAGGACGGCTCAACAAGAACGCCCAAGCCTTCGAAGCGAAGACCATGCAGCGCTTCGCGGACCTGGAACAGCGGCTCACCGCGGCCCAGCAAGCGGCCGCCACCCCGGCGGCGCCCACCCCCGTCGCGACCACGCCGAACACCCTGCCGCCGGCGGCGAGCCTGCCCCCGGCCCCGCCGCCTTCCAAGAGCTCGCCCGCCGGCGCGATGCCAAGCGGCACCCCGAGCGACGCCTTGCTCTCGACGCCGCTGGCAGCGCCGCAGCCCGCAATCACGCGCATCACCGTCGCGGACCGATCCCGCACCGGCAACGGCGCGCTGGTCGCGAACACCGGTGTCAATGCGGACCCGGCTTCGGGCGGTACTTCGCAAACGGTTGCCCGGACCGTCGCCACCTTCCTGCCGGTGAGTTTTACCCGCGGCACGCTGCTGGGCGGCCTGGATGCGCCGACCGGCGGACAGTCCCAGTCCAATCCCCACCCGGTCCTGATCCGCCTTTCGGACAACTCGGTCCTGCCCAACCGCTTCCGCGCCGAATACCGCGAGTGCTTCGTAATCGCAGCCGGCTACGGCGACATCAGCTCCGAGCGCGCCTACCTGCGCACCGAGAGCCTGTCCTGCGTGCGCGCCGACGGCGCGACGCTGGAAGTGAAGATCCAGGGCAGCGTCTATGGCGAGGACGGCAAGGTCGGCATGCGCGGACGCCTGGTCACCAAGCAGGGCCAGATGCTCGCCAATGCGCTGCTGGCCGGCGTGGTCAGCGGCATCGGCCAGGGCTTGGCCACCTCGTCGACGGAATACAGCACCTCGGCGCTGGGTACGGTCGCCAGCGCCACGGGGGCCGAAGCATACCGCGCCGGTCTCGGCAGCGGCGTCGGCAAGGCCCTGGACCGGCTGGCCCAGTACTACATCAAGCTCGCCGAGAACACCTTCCCGGTCATCGAGGTGGATGCGGGCCGCGAAGTCGACGTGGTGATCACCAAGGGCGTGCGCATCGACGTCCCTATGGCGGGCGATCCGTCTTCCGCGCGCCTCGCCCACTCCCCGAACTCCCTCGAAACCCGCTATCTGGAGACCTCCGACGATGGCAACTACTGAACCCCTGCGCCGGCCTCGGCGCGTGCTCGTCGCGGCCCTGAGCGCGACACTCCTCGGACCATTCGCCGGCGCCGACGCCGCCACGCCCGACGAGAAGCGCCTGCTAGCCGCCCTGCAGAAAGGCCATCCGGGCACGCACTTCACCGAAGTCACCCGCTCGCCCATCGGCGGCCTCTATGAAGTCTGGATGAACGGCAACGTGGCCTACGTCTCGGCCAGCAACCCGCGCTACTTCCTCTTCGGCCGCCTGTTCGACACCGCGACCCTGCGCGACATCACCGGCCCGAAACTGGCGCAGGCCAACAGTGTGAATGGCGCCCGCGGATCGGCCCCGGAAAGCGTGCGCACGGCAGCGGCCCCCGTCCGCTTCGATCGACTGCCGCTCAGTGATGCGATCAAGACGGTCCGCGGCAATGGCCAGCGCAAGGTGGCCGTCTTCAGCGATCCCAACTGCCCCTACTGCAAGCAACTGGAGCCCGAACTGGCCGGCCTCGACAACGTCACCCTCTACACCTTCCTCGTCCCCTTCCAGGGCGAGGCCAAGCCGATCGCCATCTGGTGCGCGGGGGATCGCGCAGCAGCCTGGCAGCGCCTGATGCTCCACGGAGACGACAGTGCGCTCAAGACTGATGCCGCCTGCGACCACCCGATCGCCCGCAACCTGGCCCTGGCCCAGCAGTTCGGCGTCCAGGGCACGCCCACCCTGATCTGGGCGGACGGCAGCCGTACCGAGGGCTTCGTGGGACGTGCGGTGCTGGAAGCACGGCTCGCGCAGATCGCTTCACCAACGACGCCGCAAGCCACCGCGGAGAAGCAGCCATGAAGACGCTCGTGCTGCGCATGGGCGCCCTCTGCCTGCTGCTCCCCTTGGCCGCCTGCATGAACATGTCCGGATTGGGCGGCGACTCGAAGTACGCCTGCAAGGCCCCGGAGGGTGTCGCCTGCGACTCGGTGTCGGGCACCTACGCCAACGCAATCCACAACAACCTGCCCAGCCAACGGGCCAAACGGTCGGCCGCCCCGCGGAAAGAGGCATCCAAAGCGAATCCTCCCGAATCGGCCCTGCCCGCCCTATCGTCCGTAGCCACCGACAATGCCGACACGGCGGTCACGCCCAGCCCCTTGCGCTCCCAGGCCCGCCTGCTGCGCTTGTGGATCAAGCCCTGGGAAGACGCCGACGGCGATCTCTACGACCAGGGCTACGTCTATGTCCAGGTGGATAACGGCCAGTGGCTGATCGACCACGTCCAGCGCCAGATCCGCGACGCCTATGCGCCACTCAAGGCGCCTCCGAAGTCGGCAACGGAAGCCACCACCGAGCCGAACGCGGGCACCAACGCGCCGGCCGCGCCGATCTTGCCGCAACGGCCCCCGTTCGCCGGGCCCAATGCCAACCGTGCGCAGTGAGGTCGCCATGAACGCCCCCCACAGCAATTCCCCGATCGCCCCCCATCGCGACCGCCGGCAGGCGCAGCGCTTCCCCTTCGCCCAGCCCGTGGATACGCCGGCCGAGCAGTTCGCCAACTGGCTGCCCTACTCCGCCTATCTCGCCCCCGAAAAAATCTTCGTCAACCGCGACAGCATGGGCGTCATGCTCGAGCTCATGCCGCAGTCGGGCGCCGACGGGCGCATGGCGGAAGTCCTGGTCTCGCTCTATGCCAACTGTCCGCCCGGCACCGGCATCCAGTTCCACCTGTTCGGCTCGCCCCAAGTGCGCACCCAACTGCGCCACTACGCCAACCTGCGGGTCGAGGACGAGGATCAGGCGGAGCAGGCCAAGCAATGGGGGCGGCCGGCCCGCAACGGGAACCTGTTCAGGAAGCTCGCCCGCCAGCGCGTCGGCCACCTACTGCAGGGCGCACAGAAGTCGCTCACCGCCGGCTTCCACTACACGATCCGGGATTTCCGCCTGATGCTGAGCGTCGCCTTCCCCGGCGACCCCGAGGATCTCAACAAGCGCGACGAGTTGATGGCGCTGCGCGATTCCATCTCGTCCACCCTGCGCTCGGCCTCGCTCCCCAACCGTGTCTGCGACGCCGCCGACCTGATCAACTGGTGCGCCCTCTTCACCAACCCCGACCGCATCTCCCAGACCGATGCGCCGGACCTGCACTACGACGATGGCCGCGAGCTGCGCGACCAGATCGTGGACTTCGACACCATCCAGGACCCGCATCCGAGCGGCCTCACCTTGTGGAAGGAAGCCAGTCCCGACGTACTGGAGGCACGCTTCTACTCGATCAAGAGTTTTCCGGAACGCTTCGCCCTGTGGCAAATGGGTTCGCTGATCGGCGACCTGATGCAGCCGGCCTTGCAGTACAGCGCACCGTTTCTGCTCACCCTCGGCGTCCAGGTCCTCGACCCCAATATCACCAAGTCGGTGGTCACCGCCAACCATGTGCGGGCGACGCAGAACGCAAAATCGAAGATGGCCGACGTCATGCCAGACGTGAACAAGAAGCTGCAGGACTGGACGGCCGCCGCCGATGCCATCGACACCGGTGGCAACCTGGTCAGCCTCTACCACCAACTGGCCATATTCACCGCACCCAACAAATCGGTCGCCGCCCACGAAGCCGCCAATGCAATCTGGCGTGGCCGCGGCTTCCAGCTCAATGCCGATGCCTACATGCACCGCCAGGCATTACTCGCCAGTCTGCCGATGACGCTGACCGAGAAATTCCACAAGGATCTCGTCAAGATGCGCCGGGTCACGCGCAAGACCATGGCCAATGCCATCCATATGGCGCCGCTGATTGCCGAGTGGCGTGGCACGCGCACCCCCGCCCTGGTTTTCGGGGGACGGCGTGGCCAGTTGATGACCCTCGATATCTTCGACAACGATCTCGGCAACTACAACTTCGCCATCATCGGCGCCCCCGGCTCGGGCAAGTCGGTATTGATGAACGAAATGGCCTGGTCCTATCGCGCCATCGGCGCCAAGGTCTGGATGCTCGACCTCGGCCGCAGTTTCGAGAAGCTGTGCCGCAAGGCCCAGGGCACCTACATCGAGTTCCGCCCCGATGTCGATATTTGCCTCGATCCCTTCACCCACATCGTCGACATCAATGAAGACATCGACATGCTGGTGCCGGGCATCGCCAAGATGTGCTCGATGCAGCATGCGCTCGAAGAGGTCCAGTACAAGGCCATCTCGGCCATGGTGTTGAAGCTTTGGCGGGAATACGGCAACGAGCTACGCATCACGGGGCTGCGCGACGCCTTCAAGGGCGGAACCATCGAGGAACTGGGCGTGGTGGGCGACCAGCGCATCAAGGATCTGGCCATCATGCTCAACCCCTACGCCAAGGGCGGGCAGTACGAGCGCTTCTTCGAGGGCAAGAACAACGTCGATTTTTCCAACGACTTCATCGTCATCGAGAACGAGGAATTGAAGCGCCGCCCCGACCTGCACGCGGTGGTCAACATCCTGCTGCTGCACCGGATCACCGGCGAGATGTACCTGACGCGCAACCGGCGCAAGGTGCTGTTCGTCGACGAGTTGAAGCAGCAACTCGGCGACATCGGCGCCGACGATCCGGTCAAGGCTGCCGTCATTGAGGAAGCCGCCCGCCGTGCCCGCAAGTATGGCGGCGCACTCGGCACCGCGACCCAGAGCGCCGATGACTACTACGGCTCGGCGCAGATGGAAGCGGCCTTCAACTGCTCGGACTGGGTCTTCCTGCTGCGGCAGAAGCCGGAATCCATCGAGATGCTCGACCGCAAGGGCCGGCTCACCATGGACGAGCCGAAGAAGCGGCTGTTGAACTCGCTACGCACCGAGGCCGGCGTGTTCTCCGAGGTGTACATCTCCTCCCCCGTGGGCGAAGGCGTCGCCCGCAACATCCTCGATCCGGCGACTCATCTGCTGTTCTCCAACAAGTTGGAAGACAACGCGCCGATCGATGAACTGCGTGCCCAGGGCCTGTCCATCGACGAGGCGATCGGCGAGCTGCTGCGCCGCCGGGGGCATTCGGTATGAAGACCACCGTTCCCCAATGGCTCGCCCAGGGCCTGGTCACCCTGTTCGTGGTGGCCGCCTCGCTCACGGCCTACGACCGCCTGGTACTGCGGCCGGCTCTGGTCATCGGCGTGGTCGATGTGGCCGAGGTGTACCGCGCCAAGGAAGCCGAGTTCACCCAGATCCTCACCAAGGCGAGCTCGGAGGAAGACCGCCAGAAGGCGCTCGTCATGGCCCGGGCCTTCGCCCAGCGCCTGCCGCTCGCCCTCGACGAGTTGCCGCGGGAATGCAACTGCCTGGTGATCCTCAGGACCGCCGTGGCCGGACCGACGCCGAATACCGTCGACCTGACGGCGCAGCTGCGCAGAAAGGTGGCCGCGCCATGAATTCCGAACCGGTCCAACAGGCGCTACCGCGGGCCGCGTCGATACCCGGTAGGGGGCGGCGCGTCGTCAAACACTTTGCCGATTTCCTGCGCCATGTGCGCCGCCGCTGGTATGTCTACCTGCCGATCTTCGCGATCTGGGGCTTGGCCTATGCCCGGCTCTTCATCGATGCGACGCCGCGGCTGCCCGTGCTCTTCAACTGGACGCCAAGCCTGCCGTATCGCATCGCCTGGCTGGTGCACGGACCCCACCCCCTGCGGCGCGGCGACTTCATCGTCTTCTCGTTCGACGGTGAGGCGAAGGCGCGTTACCCGGGACTGCGCGGCCAGCCCTTCTTCAAGATCGTGCGGGGTTTGCCGGGCGATGCCGTGACCGTCGCCGGTCGGCACGTGGCGATCAACGGCGAGGAGGTCGGCGTGGCCAAGCTGCAGGCCTACGACCATAGTCCGCTCGCACCGATCACGCCCACCGTCATCCCGCCCGGGCACTACTACGTTCAGGGCACCAGCCCCGACTCCTTCGACTCGCGCTACCAGGACAGCGGCCTGGTACGGGCCGAGCAGGTGGTCGGTGTCGTGGTTCCGCTGTATTGAAAGGCGCGCCATGACCAAGGCCCTTCTACTCCTCGCGCTGCTCGGCCTCTTGACCCAGCCGGCCGCCCGGGGCCAGTCCAGTCCGGCCCGCGGGCCGATCCACGGGACGCCGACGACGCCAGGGATCAATGACATGCCGCTGGGCGACTATCTCGGCCTCCTGCGGCAAATCGCCCCCGCCGCCGAGGTGGGGGCCAAGGACTATCTCGCCGCTTTCGAGCGGCGTTGTGGCCGGGCACTCACCACGACCGAGTTGCGCCAAGCGATGTCGGACGGTGACGGCGATCCGGTGCTGATGGGACTGATCCGCGCCATCCACCTGCGCGATACCGCCGCCCGCGAACGACTCGCCGGACAGATCCGTTGCCGGGCCAGGGGGGCGCGATGAAACGCTGCATCGTGTCCGCTCCCCTGGTGCTCGGTCTGATGCTGGGCGCGGCTGGCGCGCGGGCCATGGATCTGGGCGTCATCGGGCCGACCTACGAGATCAGCGAACCCCATCTGCTCCAGATGATCGAGCAGCGCCTGCGCGAGAAGGAACGCAGCGGCGAACTCGGGCGCCTGGAAGCAGAAGCCCGGGAACGGGGCATCGCGACCGTGAAGAATCCGCCACCGGTCACCGGCCTGCGGCCGACCGACACGGTGCGGACCTTCCACTTCGATCCGAGCTTCGCCCTGGATCGCAACATCCTCGGCCCCCAGGGCGAATTGCTGTTTGCCGCCGGCACGCGCAAGAACCCGCTGGAAGTGGTGTCGCTGTCCCGGCACCTGCTGTTCTTCGATGCCCGCGACCCGCGTCAGGTCGGCCGCGCCCGGCAGTTGATCGCCCTTTACCAGGGCCGAGTGAAGCCGATCCTGGTCGGCGGCTCCTACCTGGACCTCATGCAGTCCTGGCACCTCCCGGTCTACTACGACCAGCAGGGACTGCTCACCCGCCGCCTGGGCATCACCCAGGTGCCGGCCCTGGTATCGCAGGACGGGCTGCGGCTGCGTATCGACGAATTGGCGGTGTCCCCATGAATTCCCATCGCGGCCTATTTTGCGTCACTCCCGTCCTGCTCGCCGCCGTGCTCGCCTGCGTGGCCGGCCCCAGCCTCGCCGCCGGTGCGGCCACCTGCACCGGCAAGTTTCCCAATCCGATCACCGATATCTGCTGGTCGTGCATCCTGCCGATCAGCATCGGCGCCGCGCACATCGCCAACTTCGGCGACCAGGAGGACACCGACAACCCATCGAGCCCCGTCTGCAGTTGTGGCGTCAATCCGGTCATCGGACTCTCCATCGGCTTCTGGGAGCCGGCACGGCATGTCGAGGCGGTGCGCAAACCCTTCTGCCTCGTGTCGCTCGGCGGCGTCGATCTCGACCCGGGCATCCCGGCGCCGGAGGCCGCGCGCTTCACCCGCCCCGAAGGCGATGGCGACGGCGGCAGCTTCTACCAGGCGCACTTCTACGTGAACCCGGTGATGTACTGGCTGGAGGTAGTGACCGACTTCCCCTGCCTGGAAAAGGGCTCCTTCGATCTCGCCTACCTCACCGAAGTCGATCCCCTGTGGGCCGACGACGAACTCACCCTGATCCTCAATCCGGACGCCGTGCTCTTCGCCAATCCGGTCGCCATCGCCGCCTGCGCCGCCGACTGCGTCGCCGCTTCGGTCGGCTTCGGCCTCAAGGAGCTCTTCTGGTGCGCCGGCTGCCAGGGTGGCATTTACCCACTCGACGGCCACGTGTCCTACCACCTGGGCGGCGTGCGCACGGCCGCTCTGATGGCCCAGCGCCTGACCGCCAAAATGCACCGCGAACTGATCGCCTGGGGCTGGCACGGCACGCCTGGCCTGTGCGGACCGTACTTCGAGCCGGTCATGGACAAGACTGCCTACAAGACCCAACTCACCTATCCGATCCCCAACACCGACAAGGAGGCCGGCCGCTGCTGCCAGCCCTTCGGGCGCACCACGGTGCTCTGGGGCGCCGGCAAGGAATACCCGGTGCGCGGCGAGGACTTCGCCTTCATGTTATTTCGCAAGAGGAACTGCTGTGTGGGCTTCTGATCTCCGTCTATCTGCCGGTGCCCTCGGCCTCACCGCCGCGCTCGTGGCGAGCGCGCAAGCCCTGGGGCAAAACCCGCCGGTCATCACCGACGCGGACATCGAACGGGTCCGCCGCGAAATGCCGACCGTTACCGATCAGGACATCGACGCGGCGCGGCGGAAGTACCGCATGCCCAGCGATGCCGAACTCCGATCCGCGCCGGTGCCGACCGGCCCCAACGTCGAGGCACTGCCACAGCCTCTCAGCCGCACCCCGATCGATCTCGAGGCGCTGGCGCGGGGCTATGCATCGCAAGCCGATGCAATGACTCAGGAGCAGGGGCTGGCGATTGGGCCCGGGCTGTTGGTGTTCGTCAGCCTGTCCATGCCCCGGCCCACGCTGCAACGCCTGGTCGACCAGGCCGCGCGTGCCAAGGCCTCGATCGTCCTCCGGGGCTTCACCAACGGCTCGCTGCGCGACACCGTCGCCCAGGTGCAGGGCCTGATCGGCTCCCGCCAGGTGGCCGTGCAGATCGATCCCCAAGCCTTCGACCGCTACGCCGTCACCCAGGTACCGACCTTCGTGCTGGTGCGCGACGGCACCCGCCCGGTTGCCTGCGCCAGCGGCAGTTGCGCGCCGGCCGACAGCTTCCTGCGGACCTCCGGCGACGTGAGCCTGGACTACGCGCTGGAACACATGCGGCGCTCGGCACCCGGGTTCGGCCCGCCCGCCGACACCTTCCTGAAACGGATTAAGGGATAGGAGGCCACGATGCGCCGCTGGGTCACCTGGATCACGCTCGTCTGCTTTGTCACGACGCAGACCGCCGCCGTCGCCGGTCCGTTCGAGGAAGGCACCGCCGCCGGGCAGGCGGCCAATCCCGTCATCCGGGGGACGGTGAATACGCCGAGTGCATCGAGTGCCGTGCCCGGCTACACCACGACGCCACCGGAAACCACGTACTACAGCCAGCCCAGCCTGTCGGGGGCGGCCAATGCCCGCCTGGCCGCCTGCGCCACCAGTATCGATGATCCCGTCTGCCAGGCGCAGCGCGGTGCCGTGACTTCGGCCAACACGCCGCGCACCCCGGTCTCGGCCTACGATCCCGCCGTCGCCGCCGCCCGCGATATCGCAGGCAATCCGTCGAGCGTGCTGGGCAGTCTCGCCGACTATTACTCGGGTTGCACCACCGCCGAGGTCACCACCCCCGCCGGCACGACCACCAAGGTCTGCAACCGTTACAGCGGTGTCGGCAACTACACCACCCGGCGCGACCTCACGGTCCAGGTGGAATTGCTGCCCAGTTGCACCGAAGGCACCTGGTTCGCCCATGGCCAGGTCAACCGCAACGGCATGGACTACATGATCGCGGAAGCACAATGCCGCATCCGCGCCGACGGCAAGCAGCGTTTTCGCTTCTACGCCGCCGGTGGCATGGGCGCCTGCATCGGCTGGCAGGCCCTCGACCTGCCGATTGCACCGGCTACCCAGGCGACCTACGTCACCGACCTGTCGCCGCATTGGCAGGGCTACTGCTGGAGCCCCTTCAAGGTCGTCATGATGCCAGGCTCGGGCTGCACCGCCGGGAGTTGCAGCTACACCTTCCAGTTCGGCACGCCGGTCTATGCCTGCCCCGCCGGGACGGTGCGCGGCGATACGCTGAGCGGCTATTGGGCCGGCGAATTCCTCTCCGGTGGTGCGGCCGACCAGTGCTTCACCCTCACCGCCCCCGATGCCGAGGCCGGCTGCCCGGGCGGCAGCACGACGATCTACGACGACGCCGGGACGCACTGCGCCCTACCGGCGGGATCCGCGACCCTGGTCGGCGCCTCCGGTTGGAGTCTGCCCCTGTCCTTCGTCCAGCCGACCATGGAGCAGCACGAGACGGACGTCTGGGTCGACAGGAGCGCCGCGCTGACGGAGAGCGGCCGCTGCACCGTGACCACGGCCGACCGCTGCGTCGACGGCCCCGCCACCAAGACCATCGACGGCCGCGCCGTCACGCGCGCCTGCTGGTCCTATGAGCGTACCCTCACCTGTGCCTCCGGCGCACCGGTGGATGAGTGCGCCCCACTGGCGAGCAGCGGTTGTACCCCGGCGACCAGCACCTGCAAGCAGATGAATGCGGCGACCGGGTTGTGCGAGATCACCCAGGACACCTACACCTGCCCGGTCTCCGCCCAAACCGCCACCACCGCCTCGGACTGCCCCGCCAACGTCTATTGCCTGGGCTCGAACTGCTTCAACACCAGCTACACCAACGACGCCGACTTCGCCCGTTCGATGTCGCTGATGGAAGCCGCACGCGAAGCCGGCGTGTACCTCGACACCGACAACATGCAGGTCTTCAAGGGCGAGTCAAACAAATGCCGGGACCGTCTCTTCAAGAACTGTTGCTACTCCGACTCGGCCGGCGCCGGCATGACCAACCAGAGCCTGTTCGGCACCGGCTCACGACTGGTCTATGACGTGCTGATGAACGCCGACAACCGCGAGTTCCTGTACCAAGGCATGCAGGCGCTGCTGCTCGGCGGCGGATTCAGCGGCAGCTTCACGACCTATGGCGTCACCGTCGCCATCAATGGCACGGCACTGCCAGCAGGCTCGGCCGTTCTCTACGCCGGCGACGGCCTGGTGATCGCCTTCGATCCCTGGTCCCTGGCGATTGCGGTGGTGATCTACATCGTCATGTCGATGTCGTCCTGCAACGAGGACGAAGGCAAGCTCGCGATGAAGGAAGGGGCCGGCCTGTGCCATAGCGTCGGGACCTATTGTTCGTCGTGCATCCGCATCCTCGGCGCCTGTGTCGCCTGCATCGAGCACACCACCGGCAAGTGCTGCTTCAACAGCAAGCTCGCGCGCATCGTCAACGAGCAGGGCCGCGTCCAGGTGGGCAAGTGCTGGGGCTCCGGCAAGAACCCCGACTGCTCGGGCTTCACCATCGCGCAACTGCAGAGCCTGGACTTTGCGGCGATGGACCTCTCTGAGTTCTATGCCTCCATCGTCCCGACGCTGCCCAGTGTCGGAACGATCCAGGGCAGCAACGCCTCGCGCCTCACCACCTGCTACTACGGACAGGGGAAATGCTAATGAAGCCTGTCTATGCCGCTGCGCTGCTCGCCGCATTCGCGTTGCCGGTCTTCGCCGACGACCTGCTCCGCACGCCGGTGCCCGATGCGCGCCCGGTGATGCTGGCCGCCCTCCAGGCGACCGACGGGCAGGCCCACGGCGTCCTCACCGGCGAAATGGCCGATGCGATCACGAGGCGCTTCGGTGCCACCTCGCCGATCTTCATCGACGTGACGACCGAGAAGCGCTACGCCCAACCGGGTTGCCGCCGGCTGAAGGTTACGTTCTGGCAAGACGGCGTTCTCCTGCCCGGCGCGACGACCCCGCGCCGGCAGACGATGGATTTCGGCATCAACTACTGCCTCGACGGCCGGCCGCCACAATCCCTGAAGTAGAGCCCATATGAAGCGCTTCGCGTTCCCCATACCCCTCCGCTTGGCGCTGGTGCTGGCCTCGATGCTGGGCGCCAGCGCCGCGTCGGCCCAGGATGCTGCTGCGCGCTACTGGTCCGACCGTTGGCGCGGCTGGCATTTCTACGAGGATCCCATGCCCGAGGAACGGGAACGTCCGCCGCTGCCGGACAAGGTGGTGCCCGCGGCACCACCGGCTCTGCCCTCGAAAGCCCCGGAATTGGTCGAGTTCGAACGCCTGCAGAAGACGCTGGAGGACACCCGTAACATCGCCATCATGCGGCCGACCGAGGCGAACGTGCGCCGCTACATGGAACTGGAATCCCAAGTGGTCGCGCGTGCCTCCTATTTCGCCGACGTGGCGCAGCGGGTCGCCTGGGCCACGCCGGCACTCGATCCGACGCTGCAAGGTCGGCCGGTCAACGCCAAGGCGCTGGCGGTGTTCGAGCAGACCGAGTTGGTGGACCGATCCCGTTCGATTGCCGAACTGGGCAAGGACCACGTGCTGTTCTTCTTCTACCGCTCGGACTGCCCGTACTGCCACGCTTTCGCACCGACCCTGGCGGCCTTCCAGGCGCGCCACGGCATCCAGGTGGTGGCCATCAGCATCGATGGCGGCCCGATGCCGGGCTTCCCCAACGCGCTCCCGGACAACGGCATCGCCACCACCCTGAAGGTCGCGCAGGTGCCCGCCGTCTTCCTGGCCCAGCCCTTCACCGGAAAGATCACGCCCATCGGTTTCGGCGTGCTCTCGGAATCCCAGTTGCTGGAACGCATCGCCGTCGTGTCCGGCCCGCAGGCCGAGGCGATGCTGCCCGAAACGATGCAACGTTTTGCCCTGCCGCAGGAGGCCCCATGAACCACCCTGACCATCCCCCGTTGTGGCGTACCTCCGCCGCGCTGCTGGCGTTGCTGCTGGTGATCTCGCCGCTGCCGCTGCGTGCCGGCGACCTCAACACGGAAGTGAATGACATGTTCAACAACCTGGGCGCCATCGGCAACTACACGGCCCCCGGGGCCTTCCGCGGCCAGACCTTCAATACCTACACCGGCGGCAACCTGATGATGCGATCGCCCAACAAGGTCTACCAACTCGCCGCCATCCAGTTCCCCAGCGCCAAGGCCGGCTGCGGCGGCATCGACGTCTTCGGCGGCAGCTTCAGCCACATCTCGGCGACCGAGTTCAAGAACATGCTGAAGAACATCACCGCCGCCCTGCCGGGCATCGCCTTCCAACTGGCGCTCGAAGCGGTCTCCCCCCTCTTGGGCGGACTCACCAAGTGGGCCAAGGGGCTGGAGACCTGGATCAACAACGCCCGCATCAACTCCTGCGAAACCGCGAAGGCGATCGTGAGTACGGCCGCCGAATCTGTCGGCTACAGCTCGCAGGAAACCTGCGCCGACTTGGCCGTCGAGATGGGCCTGGAGAGCGACCGGGATGCGGCGCGCCGGCGTTGTGGCTCCGACCGGCCCAGCATCCTGGCGTCGGCACGTTCGTCCAGCGATCCGAACGTGAAGAACAAGGCCCCCTTCGTCGGCAACCTCACCTGGAAAGCGCTGCAGTACACGGGTTCCTACCTCGACGATCAGGAGCGCGAGCTGATCATGAGCCTGGTCGGCACGATCATCTACTACCCGGAAGAATCGGCGCGCGACCCCGAACCGATCGCGCCCACACTCACGTCGATCAGCCAGTTGTTGTATGGCCAGAGTGCGGCGAGCGGCACGGATGTCATCCAGCACGTGCTGAAGTGCAACGACTACACCAACTGCGACGTGGTGACGCTGAACACCGGTTACACCCACACACCCTTCACCGCCAAGGTCGAGGCCATGATGCGTTCCATCGCCGAGAAGATCGCTTCGCGGACCGCCATTCCCAACAATTCGACCGAGGTCGGCTTCGTGAACCAGACCACCGAGCCGGTCTACAAGATGCTGTCCATCGGCACCAGCATCCCGGGCTCCGGCCTCTCCGACAGCCTGATCGCCCAGTACCGCGACGTCATCGCCGCCGACTATGCCTACGTTTTTCTGGAGCGCAACCTGCGTCTGGGCATGACCGCCCTGGACAAGAACTACACGTTGCAGCAGACGCAACGTGACCAGGCCAACCAGATCCGCCAGCGTGCCCAGGCGATGCTGCTGCAACTGTCGCAAGAAAAGAACCTGCTCTACCAGAAGGTGGGTTCCTTCCGGGCGGTGGCTAGCCACCTGGAACAACTCGAGCGCCAACTGCGTTCCAGCATGCCGCAGCATGTGATGGACATGCTCGGTCAGCAGGCCGCCTATCTATCGCAGTAGGGCAGAACGGATCGCGCGAGGAGAGGGAGCGCCATGTGGGAAATCTACGCCTACCAGAATGCCGACAGCCTGTTCGGTGTCTTCAACGCCGCCGCCGCAATCCATGCATCGGGGGACTACCTGTCGGCTGTAGCCGCTGTCGCCTTCTGCGGCTTCGTTGCGGCGCTCATCGCCTACGCCTTCGCCCCCGAGAAACTGCAGGGCTGGAAATGGTTGGGCACGGTGGTGCTGGTTTTTTCGGTGCTGATCGTACCCAAGGTGACCGTGGGGATCGTCGACAAGACGGGCGGCTCCGCGGTCAAGGTGGTCGACAACGTGCCCTTTGGGGTGGCCGTGCTAGGCAGCCTCACAAGCACCATCGGCAACACGCTGACCGGGCTTTTCGAGACGGCCTTCCAGGTCATCCCGGGCGCGGGGGCACTCCCGGCTGAGCTGAGCTACCAGCAGAACGGCCTGATGTTCGGCAACCGCCTGATCCGCGAGACCGGCAACGTGGTGTTCCAGGACCCGGCGTTTCGCACGGATCTCATCAACTTCATCCACAACTGCACCACCTATGACCTGATCGACGGCACCCTCGATCCGGCCACCTTTTCCGCGTCCGACGATGTCTGGCCACTGATGGCCTCGCCCAATCCCGCGCGCTTTTCCACGCTGACCGCCGCGGGCGGCAGCGTCGGCGTCGACACCTGCCCGAACGTGTACCAGAGCCTCAATGGGCGACTGCCGGCACAGATTACCCGCATCCAGGGGCGGCTCGCCTTCCAGCTCAACCCGACGCTGCCCAGCGCCACTGCGGCGGCCGTCATCGCCGGGCAGATCCAGCAGGCCTATCTCAAGAACAGCATCGCCACCGCCGCGGCCACGGCTGCCGACCTCATCCGGCAGAACGCGGTGCTCAACGCGATCGAGGACACCAGCAAGATCGTCGGCCAGAAGGTCAACGATCCGGCAGCTATGGTGCTGGCGGTCGGCCGGGCCCAGGCCGTGGCCCAGCAGAACGCGACCTGGCTCAACTACGGCAAAGTGGCCGAGCAGGCCCTGCCGGTTTTCCGCAATGTGGTCGAGGCGGTGACCTACGCGATGTTCCCGCTCTTCGTACTGCTGCTCCTGCTCACCAGCGGACGCGAGACGATGCTGGCCTTCAAGGGCTATGCGGCCGTGCTCATCTGGATCCAGCTTTGGCCGCCGCTCTACGCCATCCTCAATTACATGGCTTCGATCTACGCGGCTTACGATCTGGCGGCCGCGGCGGACCTGGGCACCGGCATCAAGGCGCTGGCCCTACAAACCGCCTCCACGATCTACTCAAGGGCGATCTCGGGCGAGGCCGTCGTCGGCTACCTCGCCATCAGCATCCCCTTCATCGCCTGGGCGGCCTTGAAGCGCATGGAAAACTTCGGGACGGCCCTGGTCGGTGGCCTGTCGGGCCTGCAGGCGATGATCTCGGGTGGCACCTCGTCATCCGCCGTCGGCAACGTCTCCATGGGGAATGTGGGGATGGACCAGATGCAACTGGCACCCAACCGCACCTCGGCCTTCATGGGCAGTTGGCAAAACGATCTGAGCGGGAACACGTTCTCGTCGAATGCGCTGACCGGGCGAACCGCCGTCAGCCTGCTGCGCAACCAGGGGTTTGCGTCGAGGGTGGTGTCGATGCGCGTGTCCGAGCAGGATGTGGTGCAGGCCAGTCGGCAAGCCGACGCCGCACGAAACGAGGCTGTCGCAGCCAGCACTGAGCGCTCCGCCGTACTATCGGACGCATTCTCTCGCGGGCTGACCAACTTGCACTCATCGCGCAGGAGCAGTGGCTCCACGTCCAGCAGTTTCGAGCAGGTGGGCGAAACACTGAACAGGCTGGATCAGATATCAAAGAGTGTGGCCGATAGCACCGGACTGTCGCAGTCTCAAGTTGCCAGTATCGCGTTTGGAGCAGCCGGCCACCTGGGATTAAACGCTGGCGCAGTTGGGGGTCGGCTGAACGCCAGCGCGGACAAGAGCTACCTGTCTGGCTTATCGGCCCAGGAACAAAAGGTCCTGGGCAGCATGAGCAACGAACAGTTGGCAGAGTTCAAACAGTTCGGCGATAGGGTGTCGCGCGACGCGAGCTTCATGAGCACGATAGCCAATGATTCGCGCGAAGCGCGCGACATGACTGCTCGCCTAGCTTCCACGCATGCTCGATCGGAGCGCGCTGAGGCGAGTCTCGCTGAGCGTACGGCCTTCGCGGAGCGCGTGTCTGCGGCCCACGAGAAGGGAGAGACCATTTCCATCGACATCGCTCAGGACCCGCACAACCTGGAGATGTTCATGCGCTATGCTGAGCAATACGGCGGCAACAGCGTCGCAGCCCATACGCTGATGGAATCCGAATTGGCGCGACAATCTCTTCGCCCGAATCGAGTGTTCTCCGACGGGGCCGCATTACCGGCCTCCTTTGGCGATATCCGGGACCAGCATGTGCATCAGCGAGGCGATGCTGCCCTTACGCCCGATATAGCCAGGCTGCACCAATCCAACCGGGAACAAACATCACGGTTTGGAAACGCCAAGCCGTCGCAGGAAACTGCCCCAATGGTGTCGCCTGTCCGAGAGGAGGTTCGTACCAAAGGCAATAAAATACGATCGGATGCAGAATCGAGCCGCACAAACTTTGACGCCAAGGCTGAGATCATCAAGACTGATGACGGAACGCTTGCATCGAAGAAATCGCTGCTGGTGCAGTCAGGTAAGCAGGTCGGTAAGGACGCTGGAGCGACACTCGACAACGCAAAGGATGTAGTGAAGGACTTGTTGCGAAAGTAGTCAGCCGAGCCTATCCGGGTCGAACATGTGCTTGTCGGGTTCGGCTTCAGATGGCTTCATGAATGGAGGATGGCCTTTGTCACGCCAGTAGTTCGCAGCTAGATCCTTCGGCGTGGTGCCCATCCCGGGGAGCGGATTCTCGTCCCATTCAAGGGGCTGCCGCCCCTTCCTACCAATGCTAGCCAGCGCCCCGCCAATGGGCGCTCCGAAAAGTGCGCCGACGCCCATCATTACAATGCGAGTTCTCCAATCGGTATTCGCAGCAGCGATCAAGCCGATCAGCGCGCCCAGCGCGATGAAAACTATGACGATGAGTTTTCTCATTTCGTCCTCCCGAATTCAGCCTACACCTGACGGCATACGCTTCAAGCCTGCGGCCACTCATCTGCTGCATTTCCACCGTCAAGACCTGCTGCCCGCCGTACCTAACTCCGCCAGGCGGTGGTGAAGACCTACGCGGCCCTACCAGCCCTTATCGGCGCCACTTTGACCCCGGCAATCCATCCATCGACCATATCGGCCCAGCTTTGCAGCATTGCCCGGCGCTGATCGGCGTACTCAGCCTTGTTATAGACGGCCCGCACACCACGCTGCTCGTGCGCCAGGCACTTCTCAATCCAATCGGTATTAAAGCCGGCCTCATGCAGCAGCGTCGAGGCTGTCCGGCGTAGGTCATGGACACAGAAGTGCGGTAGCTCGAGACTCGCTTTTTGCGCCTTCTCGACCACCGCGGCGATCACGCGATTGAGCGTCGCCTCGCTCATCGGCTTGTCAGTTTCATATCGTCCGGGGAGCAGGTATGGGCTGCTGCCGGCGCAGGTTTTGAGCCCCACCAGCAGATCGAGGGCTTGCTGGCTCAGATAGACCACGTGCGGCCGGCGGGCCTTCATGCGCTCGGCAGGAATCGTCCAGGTGGCCTTATCGAAATCAACCTCCTTCCACGTCGCCTGCAATAGTTCCCCTTTGCGGCACATGGTCAGCAGAACGAACTTGAGCGCAAGCTTGAGCGTGGGCAACGTGCCGACGGTATCGAGGACGGAAAAAAACGTCTGTATCTCACCCGGCGTCAAAGCCCGCTCTCGCGGCTTGAACGTAGCAATGGCCGAAGCCTTCACGGCATCGGCGGGGTTGTCGATCTTGAGTCCGCGCGACATAGCGTGACGGTAAACTTGCTGGATAATTTCGCGGGCATGCACCGCGGTAGCCGGTGCACCGCGCTCTTTGATCTTCTCGCACAGGCCGAGCACCTGACTAGGCGTAATCTCCTCCAACTTGCGCTTGCCGAACTTGGGCAATACGTCGCGGTCGAGGATGCTCTTGCGCATCGCCGCCGTGCTGTCAGCCAGGCCGGCGTCGCGCAGCCAGATTTCGGCAAATGTCTGAAAAGTACCCGATTCCCGGAGTTCCCTCTTACCGTCAGCCTTGTCCCGTGCCGGTGATTCTCCTCGGCTGACGGAATTCTTTGCCCGCGCCAGCAGTTCGCGCGCATCGGCCAGCGACAGCGGATCCCCGTACTTGATGGTTTCGGGGTCACGTTTGGGCTGGCTGGCTTGGAACTCGTCGTACTGCCCCAGGGTAAGCGTTTCGCGTCTACCGGCCAGACGGTAGTCGTAGCGGAAGGTCACGGTTCCTTTTGGCGACACCACGCCATACATGCCGTCTCTGTCTAGAACCTTATAAGCCTTCTCCTCCGGCTTGAGGTTCTTAAGCTTCATGTCGGTCAGAGCCATTGCACCCCCTTCATCGCGTTTACCGTCAGAGTATCAAGACGGTAAACAGTTCAACGTCCTACACTTCAAAAATTATACCGTCACATCTACCGTCAAAAACAGTGGGATACTACCAGACGACATGGGACGGTAAAAACGCAAAGACCCTTGATTTCTCAAGGGTCTTTGCATGAAATGGGCCGTTGTGGGATGGCGTGAAACGCTATCTAATCATTCCCATTCGATGGTGGCGGGCGGCTTGCCTGAAACGTCGTACACCACCCGGTTGAGGCCGCGCACTTCGTTGATGATGCGGTTGGACACCTTGCCCAGCAGTTCGTACGGCAGGTGCGCCCAGTGTGCGGTCATGAAGTCGCTGGTGACGACGGCGCGGAGGGCGACGACGTTCTCGTAGGTGCGGCCGTCGCCCATGACGCCGACGCTCTTGACCGGCAGGAATACGGCGAAAGCCTGACTGGTCAGGTCGTACCAACTTTTTCCGACGTCGGCCTCGGTGCATAGACCGGCGACAGCGTCCTGCGCGGTGGCGACGGTCGACCGCAGTTCATCGATGAAAATGGCGTCGGCGCGTTGCAGCAGGTGCGCCGCCTTCTGCGTGACCTCGCCGAGGATACGCACGCCCAGGCCGGGACCGGGGAACGGGTGGCGGTAGACCATTTCGCGCGGCAGGCCGAGGGCGACGCCGAGTTCGCGGACTTCGTCCTTGAACAGCTCGCGCAGCGGCTCGAGCAGCTTCAGGTGCATGTCCTCCGGCAGGCCGCCGACGTTGTGGTGGCTCTTGATCGTGTGCGCACCCTTCTTGCCCTTGCCGGCCGATTCGATCACGTCCGGGTAGATCGTGCCCTGCGCCAGCCACTTGGCAGCGGAGAGCTTCTTCGATTCGGCCTGGAAGACCTCGACGAATTCCTTGCCGATGATCTTGCGCTTCTGCTCCGGATCGGAGACGCCGGCCAGCTTGCCCATGAAGTCGTCGACGGCATCGACGCGGATGACCTTGACGCCGAGGTTGCGCGCGAACATGTCCATGACCATGTCGCCTTCGTTGAGGCGCAAGAGGCCGTGATCGACGAAGACGCAGGTCAGCTGGTCGCCGATGGCCTTGTGGATCAGGGCGGCGGCCACACTGGAGTCCACGCCGCCGGAGAGGCCCAGAATGACCTCTTCCTTGCCCACTTGTTGACGAATGGCTGCAACGGCCTCGGCAATGTAGTCGCCCATCACCCAGTCGGTGCCGCAGCCGCAGATGCCATGCACGAAGCGTTCGAGGATAGCCCGGCCCTGCTTGGTGTGCGTGACTTCCGGGTGAAACTGCACGGCATAGAACTTGCGGTTCTCGTCGGCCATCGCCGCAATCGGACAGGACGGCGTCGAGGCCATCTTGATGAAGCCGGGCGGCAGTTCCATGACCGAGTCGCCGTGGCTCATCCAGACCTTGAGCATGCCGTGGCCTTCGGCCGTAGTGAAGTCGGCGATGTCCTTGAACAGCGCCGTATGGCCGTGCGCGCGTACCTCGGAATAGCCAAACTCGCGTGCCTTGCCGGCGGCCTCGGCGGTCATCACCTGGCCGCCCAGTTGCTGCGCCATGGTTTGCATGCCGTAGCAGATGCCCAGCACCGGGATGCCCAATTCGAAAACGACCTTCGGTGCCCGCGGCGTATCGCCTTCAGTCACCGAGTTCGGGCCGCCGGAGAGGATGATGCCTTGGGCACCGTAGCCGCGGATGAAGTCTTCTGAAACGTCGTAGGGGTGGATTTCGCAGAAGACCTTGGCTTCGCGCACGCGGCGGGCGATCAACTGGGTGACCTGGGAACCGAAATCGAGGATGAGGATTTTCTGGTGAGCCATTTTCTAGCCTTGGATGAACAAAGGGCGGCTCGCCGAGCCGCCCTGACTGGTGCCTGGTCGATTACTCGACGTGGTAGTTCGGTGCTTCCTTGGTGATCTGCACGTCGTGCACGTGCGATTCGCGCACGCCGGCCGAGGTGATTTCGACGAAGGTGGCGCGTTCGTGCATCTCATCGATCGTCGCGCAGCCGAGGTAGCCCATCGACGAGCGCAGGCCGCCCATCAGCTGGTGAATGACGGCAAGCACCGAACCTTTGTACGGAACGCGGCCCTCGATGCCTTCGGGGACGAGCTTGTCGACGTTGGCCGTGGTGTCCTGGAAGTAGCGGTCGGCGGCGCCGGCCGCCATTGCGCCGATCGAACCCATGCCGCGGTAGGACTTGTACGAGCGTCCCTGATAGAGCTCGACCTCGCCCGGAGCTTCCTCGGTGCCGGCGAACAGGCCGCCGAGCATGACGACGTTGCCGCCGGCGGCGATCGCCTTGGCGATGTCGCCGGAGTAGCGGATGCCGCCGTCGGCGATCATCGGCACGCCGGTACCCTTGAGGGCTTCGGAAACCAGATGGATGGCGGTGATCTGCGGCACGCCGACGCCGGCGACGATGCGCGTGGTGCAGATCGAGCCGGGACCGATGCCGACCTTGACGCCGTCGGCGCCGTGGTCGACAAGCGCGAGCGCTGCGTCGGCGGTGGCGATGTTGCCGCCGATCACTTCGACGTGCGGGAAATTCTTCTTGACCCAGCGGACGCGGTCGAGCACGCCCTGCGAATGACCGTGCGCGGTATCGACGACGATCACGTCGACGCCGGCTTCGGCGAGCAGCTCGGCGCGCTCCTCGGTGCCGGCACCGACGCCGATCGCGGCGCCGACACGCAGGCGGCCGGTGGCGTCCTTGCTGGCGTTCGGGTGTTCGGAGGACTTCAGGATGTCCTTGACGGTGATCAGGCCGCGCAGCTCGAAGGCGTCATTGACGACCAGCACGCGTTCGAGGCGGTGCTTGTGGATCAGCGCCTGGCCTTCGGCGACCGAAGCGCCCTCCTTCACCGTGACGAGGCGCTCGCGCGGCGTCATGATGTTCTTGACCGGCTGGTCGAGGTTGGTCTCGAAGCGCAGGTCGCGGTTCGTGACGATGCCGACGACCAGCTTGCCGTCGAGCACCGGCACGCCGGAAATCTTGTGCTGGCGGGTCAATGCCAGCACCTCGCGCACCGGCATCGTCGGCGGGATGGTGATCGGGTCTTTCAGGATGCCGGACTCGAAACGCTTGACCTTCGAGACTTCGGCGGCCTGCCCCTTGGGGCTGAGATTCTTGTGCACGATGCCGATGCCGCCTTCCTGCGCCAGCGTGATGGCGAGACGGCCTTCGGTCACGGTATCCATGGCGGCGGATACCAGCGGCAGGTTCAGCGTGATGTTGCGGGTCAGGCGTGTTCTCAGGCTGACGTCGCGGGGAAGAATCGAGGAATGGGCGGGGACAAGAAGGACGTCGTCGAACGTCAATGCCTTCTGGATTAAACGCATGGCCTTTGATCCGGGGTCACAAAAACGTATTATACAGCAAGCCAAGTTAAGACAGGATGACCATGAAGCGCTTTGCCCTCACTCTCGCCGCCCTGCTTGCCGCAAGCGCGGTCAACGCCCAGATTTACCAATGGAAGGACGAGAACGGGAAGATGGTCATTTCGGACAAGCCGCCGGTCGGCAACGTGCGCCAGCAGAAGCGGATCGAGGCGGAAGCTCCCGCGCCGGGCAATGTCGAGCAGAAGCCGCTGGCCGACCGCGAAATGGAGTTCCGCAAGCGCCAGCAGGAAACTCGGGAGAAAAACGAAAAGCAGCAAAAGGAAGCTGCGGTCACCGCCGAGAACAGGGAGAACTGCGAGCGTGCGCGGCGTGCGCGGCAGGGGCTCGAATCGGGCGAACGCATCGCGACGCGCGATGCGAACGGCGAGCGCGTTTTCCTCGACGACGCGCAGCGCGAGCAGGAAATCGGCCGGATGCGCCAGGCCGAGCAGAACTTCTGCAAGTAAGGCGCGCCCTTCTTCCGGCGACTGTCCGACGCCGCGCAGTTACTCGGCGTCGCCTTCCCCGGCACCTTTTTTCATGACCTTGCCTTCGGCGGCGCGCTGTTTGCGCACTTCCTTGGGGTCGGCGATCAGCGGTCGATAGATTTCGACCCGATCCTTGTCGCGCAGCGCGGCGTCGGGCTTGGTCAGCTTGGCGAAAACGCCGAGCTTGTTTTTCGCCAAATCGATCTCGGGGTACTTCTGCAGCAGCCCCGAAGCTTCGATCGCCTGACGGGCCGTGGCGCCTTGTGGCAACTTCAGGGCGACGATCTCCTGCTTGTGCGGCAGGGCGTAGATCACTTCGATGCTGAGCGTTTCAGACATTCGGAACTCCATAAACCTGGGCGGCGCGCTTCACGAAGGCGTCGACGAACGTATTGGCGATCTGGCTGAACACCGGTCCGATGACTTTCTCGAACATCTTGCTCGAAAACTCGTAGGACAACTGGAACTCGATCTTGCACGCGTTCTCGGCGAGCGGCTTGAAGCGCCAGACGCCTTCGAGGCGGCGAAAGGGGCCGTCGACCAGCCGGATGTTCATCAGGAACGGGGCTTCCTTGGCGTTCTCGGTCGTGAAGTGCGATTTGACGCTGAGGTAGCTGATATGCAGCGTGCCGACGGTCTTTTGCTCGTCGCGGTAGTCGAGCCGGGTCTCGCTGCACCACGGGAGAAACTGCGGGTAATCTTCGACCCGATCCACGAGATCGAACATTTGCCGCGCCGAACGTTCGATCAGCACCGATTTTTCAACCAAGGCCATGCTTAGCCGTACCCTGCGAATCCTGTAGAATCGCGCATTCTAGCACTCACGCACCAAACCCCGGAAAGCCGCGTCATGAGCATCGTCAACAACAAAAAAGCCTTTCACGAATATTTCATCGAAGAGAAATTCGAGGCCGGGGTCGTGCTCGAAGGATGGGAAGTCAAGGCCATCCGCGCCGGGCGCGCCAACGTGAAGGAAGCCTATATCGTCATTCGCGGCGGCGAAGTGTTCATCTTCGGCATGCACATCACGCCAATGCCGACCGCGTCGACGCACGTCAATCCGGACCCGGTGCGCACGCGCAAGCTGCTCCTGCACGCCAAGCAGATCAGCAAACTGATCGGCCAGGTCGAGCGCGCCGGCTATACGCTGGTGCCGATCGACCTGCATTTCACGCGCGGGCGCATCAAGGTCGAAGTCGGCTTGGCCAAGGGTAAGAAGCAGCACGACAAGCGCGAGACCGAAAAAGAGCGCGACTGGAACCGCGAAAAGCAGCGCCTGATGCGCGTCAAGGCCTGACGGACGGGCGGCGATGGGGGCGCTGGTCTACTGGGTCGGCATCGCCGCCGTCGCGGTCAACGCAATCACCGGGGTGCTCGAAGCCGAGCGCAAGCAGATGGACCTGATCGGCGCGGTGATGATCGCCGCCGCCACCGCCCTTGGCGGCGGCACGCTGCGCGACATGCTGCTCGGCCGGCAGGTCTTCTGGATCGCCGACCAGACCTATCTTGCCACCGGCATCGGCATCGCCCTCCTCACTTTCTTCTGGGCGCGGCGGCGCAAGATTTCCGAACGCCTGTTCCTCTACCCCGACGCCGTCGGTCTCGCCTTGTTCACGATCATCGGCACGCAGGTCGGTCTGCACTGGCAGACGCCCTGGCTCGCCGCCAGCCTGCTCGGCGTCATCACCGGCGTCTTCGGCGGCGTCCTGCGCGACGTTTTCTGCAACCAGGTGCCGCTCGTTTTCATGGCCGGCGAACTCTATGCGACGGCTGCCTGGATCGGCGCGCTGACCCTGATCGCGCTGCAGGCGCTGGGCGTCGATCCCGCGCTCTCGGCCTGGATCGCCATGGGGGTGATTTTCGCCCTGCGCGCCGCCGCGATCCATTTCAAGATTCGCCTGCCGACCTTCTCGGCCCGCGCCTGAGCATCCTTCGAAGCGCCGCCCTTTTTTTCGGATGAAAGTGAGGCGGAACGCCCTCCCCTCCGTTCATTCCTCCCGGGCATAAAAAACGCCCCGGCATGCGGGGCGTTTTCCTGTTTTGCGCAAGAATCGTCAGGCCTTCCTGTGCGCCGCCAGGCGCACCCAGGTGTCGACGACCGTGTCCGGGTTCAGCGAGATGCTGCTGATGCCCTGGTCCATCAGCCATTCAGCCAGGTCGGGGTGATCCGACGGGCCCTGGCCGCAGATGCCGACGTACTTGCCCTGCTTGCGGCAGGCGGCGATGGCCATTTCGAGCAGCACCTTGACCGACGGATCGCGTTCGTCGAACAAGGACGCGACGAGGCCGGAGTCGCGGTCGAGGCCGAGGGTGAGCTGCGTGAGGTCGTTCGAGCCGATCGAGAAGCCGTCGAAATGCTCCAGGAACTGCTCGGCGAGTAGCGCGTTGGACGGAATTTCGCACATCATGATCAGCTTGAGGTCGTTCTCGCCGCGCTTCAGGCCGTGTTCGGCGAGCAGCTTCTCGACGCCGGCCGCTTCGCCGACGGTGCGCACGAAGGGCACCATCAGCTGCACGTTGGTCAGGCCCATCTCCTCGCGCACCTTCTTCATGGCGACGCATTCGAGTTCGAAGCAGTCGCGGAAGGTGCTGGCGATGTAGCGCGAGGCGCCGCGGAAGCCGAGCATGGGGTTTTCTTCTTCCGGCTCGTACACGTCGCCGCCGAGCAGTTTGCGGTACTCGTTCGACTTGAAGTCGGAGAGGCGGACGATCACCGGTTGCGGCCAGAAGGCGGCGGCGATGGTCGACACGCCCTCGACCAGCTTCTCGACGAAGAAGTCCTTCGGGCTGGCGTAGCCGCGCGCTCGGCGCTGGATTTCCTCGCGCCGCGAAGCCGGCAGGCGGTCGATGTCGAGGATCGCCTTCGGGTGGATGCCGATCACGTTGTTGATGATGAACTCGACGCGGGCGAGGCCGACGCCGGCGTTCGGCAGCTGCGAGAACTCGAAGGCGAGTTCCGGATTGCCGACGTTCATCATGATCTTGGTCGGGATCTCGGGCATTACGCCGAGTTCGCGCTCGGTGATCTCGAAGTCGAGCTTGCCGCGATAGACGTGGCCGGTGTCGCCCTCGGCGCAGGAGACGGTGACGATGTCGCCGGCGTTCAGCGTTTCGGTCGCGTCGCCACAGCCGACGATGGCCGGAATGCCCAGTTCGCGCGCGATGATCGCCGCGTGGCAGGTGCGGCCGCCGCGGTTGGTGACGATGGCCGAGGCGCGCTTCATCACCGGTTCCCAGTTCGGGTCGGTCATGTCGGCGACGAGCACGTCGCCGGGCTGCACTTGATCCATCTGCTTCGGATCGTGCACGACGCGCACCGGGCCGACGCCGATCTTCTGGCCGATGGCGCGGCCCGAGGACAGGACTTTGGAAAAGCTCTTCAGCTTGAACTTCTGCAGGCGGTCGTGGCCTTCCTGCGACTTCACCGTTTCCGGGCGCGCCTGCAGGATGTAGAGCTTGCCGTCGTTGCCGTCCTTGCCCCACTCGATGTCCATCGGGCGACCGTAGTGCTGCTCGATGATCATCGCGTAGCGCGCCAGTTCCTGCACTTCGGCGTCGTTGATCGCGAAGCGGTGGCGGTCGGCTTCGGGCACATCGCAGGTGATCGTGGACTTGCCGGCGACCTTTTCTTCCGAAAAGACCATCTGGATCAGCTTGGAGCCGAGGTTGCGGCGGATCACGGCGTGCTTGCCGGCGGCCAGCATGGGCTTGTGCACGTAGAACTCGTCCGGGTTTACGGCGCCCTGCACCACCGTCTCGCCGAGGCCGTAGGAGGCGGTGATGAAGACGGCATCGCGGAAGCCGGATTCGGTGTCGAGCGTGAACATCACGCCGGCGGCGCCGGTATCGGAGCGCACCATGCGCTGCACGCCGGCCGAGAGGGCGACGTCGGCGTGGATGAAGCCCTTGTGCACGCGGTAGGAAATGGCGCGGTCGTTGTACAGCGAGGCGAAGACTTCCTTGATCGCGTGCAGGATGTTGTCGAGGCCGTGGATGTTCAGGAAGGTTTCCTGCTGGCCGGCGAAGGAGGCGTCCGGCAGGTCTTCGGCGGTCGCCGACGAGCGCACGGCGAAGGACATGTCGGAGGTCGATTCGGCGACCAGGCGCTGATACTGCGCGGAGATTTCCACGGTCAGCGCGGTCGGGAACGGCGTTTCCATGATCCATTGGCGAATCTGCTGGCCGCAGGCGGCGAGCGCGTTCACGTCTTCCACGTCGAGCGCGTCGAGCGCCGCGTTGATCTTCGCGTCGAGGCCGCTCTGCGCCAGGAATTCGCGGTAGGCGTGCGCCGTGGTGGCGAAGCCGCCCGGTACGCGCACGCCGGAATCGGCCAGCTGGCTGATCATCTCGCCGAGCGACGAGTTCTTGCCGCCGACCTGTTCGACATCGGTCATGCGCAGCTTTTCAAAGGGAATGACGAGGGGCTCCATGCGGATTCCTTTCAGAGGGGCGGATCAGGAAGAGAATGTTTCGGAAAAATCGGTATGCAGACGGCGCGTCGCCGTTTCGCGCCGCGCGGCGGAGCGCAGCGACTGGGCCAGCGTCTCGCGCACGAAATCGATGTGCGTCTCGGCGGCGGCGCGCGCTGCCGCCGGCCGGCGCTCGACGATGGCGGCGTGGATCGCGGCGTGCTGGCTCTTGAGCAGCGTGGTGGCCGCCGGGATGCTGCTCAGCTCGCCGAGGTTGAAGCGGATGTTGTCCTGCATCAGGCGCAGCAGCGCGGCGGAAAGATGGCCGATCAGCGCGTTGTGGGTGGCCTCGCCGATCGCCTGGTGAAAAGTGATGTCGGCGCTCGAACGGCGGTCGAGATCGTCGGCCTCGAAGGCGTCGTTCATGGCGTCGAAGGCCTGCGTCAGGCGCGTCAGGTCTTCGTCGGTCGCGCGCTCGGCGGCCCATTCGGCGGCCTGCCCTTCGAGCATGCGGCGGAATTCGAGCAGATCCTCGCGCAGCGTCGGGTGCGCGCCCAGCATTTCCTGCCACGGATCGAGAAAGGTCGACTCCAGGCGGTTGGTGACATAGGTGCCGCCGCCCTGGCGGCTTTGCAGCATGCCCTTCGAGGCGAGCTTCTGGATCGCCTCGCGCAGCGACGGGCGCGAAACGCCCAGTTCGGCCGCCAGCTCGCGCTCGGGCGGCAGGCGGTCGCCGGGTTTCAGCGAACCTTCCAGGATGCGCTTTTCGAGCGACGCGGCGACGGCGTCGGAAATGCGCGGAACCTGCAGTTTGTATTGCGGCATGGGTCGTGGTCTTGTCGGCGAACGGTGCGAAGGCTGCGAAACGGAGGGTCGAGATTGATCTTCGGGTGCAGCCATAACTGGTAAGACCATAAAATTTTAACCAGCTAATTGCCAAACTGCAAGCCCGGAAATTTCCTTGTAATTGACTGCATGGCTGTTGTATCGTACATTTTGTCTTCCGAAAGTTTTGGTCTTACCAATTACCCATTGACCGATTCAGACCTTAATGCCTAGACAAACGAAGCCGCTGCACGCCAGAACGGAGAAGCCATGCACCGAGAGATAACCCGCGATCCGCGTCCAAAGGACGTCTATTTTTTCGCCACCTGCCTCGTCGATCTGTTCTGCCCCGAGGCGGGAATGGACGCCATCGAGTTGCTCGAACGCGAAGGCATCGCCGTGCACTTTCCGGAAAACCAGACCTGCTGCGGCCAGCCGGCCTATACCAGCGGCTACGCCGACGAGGCGCGCGCGGTGGCGCAGGTGCAGATGGCGCTGTTTCCGGAGGACTGGCCGATCGTCGTTCCCTCCGGATCGTGCGCCGGGATGATGCGCCACCACTATCACAAACTGTTCGCCGACGACGCGTCGCTCAAGGCCAAAGCCGACGCGCTGGCCGAGCGCGTCTTCGAACTTTCCGAGTTCCTGCTCGAAGTGCTCGCGGTGCAGTGGAAGGAATCGAGCACAGGGCGCCGACCGACGACGGTCGCGCTGCACACCTCCTGCTCGGCGCGCCGCGAAATGGGCACGCACGTGCACGCACGCGCCCTGCTCGACAGCCTGCCGGGCGTGACGGTCGTCACCCAGTCGCACGAATCCGAATGCTGCGGCTTCGGCGGTACCTTCTCGCTCAAGCACCCGGCGATCTCCGGCGCGATGGCCGGCGACAAGGCCGACGCGCTCAAGGAGTCGGGCGCCGAAACCTTCCTCTCGGCCGACTGCGGCTGCCTGCTGAACATCAACCACACGCTGCAGAAGCGCAAGGACGCCTTCCAGGGCAAGCATCTGGCGACCTTCCTGCGCGAGCGCACCGAACCGGCCGGAACGGGAGACGAAGCATGAGTGCGAACGCGAACGTCAGCGCGCGCGAGCGCATCCTCGGCCGCCTGCGCGCCGCCGCCCCCCAAAGCAAACCCGCCGCACCCGACGTGCACGCGCTGTACGCCGCGATGCGCAAGGACGACAGCCGCGCCGAACGGATCGCGCGCTTCTGCGCGCAGATGGCCTTCTGGCGCGGCGAAGTCGTTCCCGTCACGGCCGACGGCTGGACGGACACGCTGCGCGAACTGTGCGCCGCCAAGGGCGTCGCTTCGCTGCTCCACGGCCCGCGCGGCGTGCATGACTCGGCGCTCGCCGCCGCCGGCATCCCCGGACTGAAAGCCTACGACCGGCCGGTCGGCGAATGGAAGCAGGAGTTGTTCGAGGCCACCGACGCCGGCTTCACGTCGACGCGCGGCGCCATCGCCGAAACCGGCACGCTGATCATCTGGCCGGACGCCGCCGAGCCGCGCCTGATGTCGCTGGTGCCGCCGATCCATTTCGCGCTGCTCGACGCCGATTGCATCCACGACACGCTGTTCGACGCGATGACCGCGGAAGGCTGGTCCGCCGACGGCGGCCGTTCGCTGCCGACCAATGCGCTGCTGATCTCCGGCCCGTCGAAGACGGCCGACATCCAGCAGACGCTGGCCTACGGCGCGCATGGCCCGAAGGAGCTGGTCGTGCTGCTGCTGGACAAGACGCGAGAGACTGCGGCGAACGCGGCCGAGGAGAACCGTCAATGAGCGCCCAGCATCCGCTGCAGTTCGTTCCCGCCGCCGAGTTCAAGCAGCGCAGCGTCGACGCGACGTCCGACGCGCATCTGCGCCAGAGCTTCCGCGGCGCCATGGACTTCCTGATGGCCAAGCGCGCCGCGCAGTTTCCCGACGACGCATCGCTGCAGCGCCAGCGCGCTATCGCCGAGGCGATCCGCCAGTACAGCCTGGCGCGCCTGCCCGACCTGCTCGAACAGCTCGAACGCAATCTGACCGCCAAGGGCGTGCAGGTGCATTGGGCCGAGAACGCCGAAGAGGCCAACGCGATAATCGTCGGCATCGCCCAGCGCCACTCGGCGAAGCTGATGGTCAAGGGCAAGTCGATGGTCAGCGAGGAGACCGAGCTCAACCACGCGATGGAAGCGGCCGGCATCGCCGCGCTGGAGAGCGACATGGGCGAGTACATCGTCCAGCTCGACGGCGAGAAGCCTTCGCACATCATCATGCCGGCCATCCACAAGACCAAGCAGCAGATCGCCCGGCTGTTCGCCGAAAAGGTGCCGGGCGTCAGCTACACCGAGTCGGTCGACGAGCTGATCGGCATCGGCCGCGCCGTGCTGCGCGAGAAGTTCATGCACGCCGACATCGGCCTCTCCGGCGTCAACTTCGCGGTCGCCGAGACCGGCACCCTGTGCCTCGTCGAGAACGAGGGCAACGGCCGCATGTGCACGACGGTGCCCGACGTGCATGTGGCGATCACCGGCATCGAGAAGGTCGTCGAGAAGCTCGAACACGTGCCGCCGCTCTACGGTCTGCTGACGCGCTCGGCGACCGGCCAGGCGATCACTACCTACTTCAACATGATCGGCGGCCCGCGCAAGGGCGGAGCGGACGGCAAAGGCGCCGAACTCGACGGCCCGAAGGAAGTGCACCTCGTCCTGCTCGACAACGGCCGGACGCAGGCCTACGCCGACGAGCAGATGCGCGCCACGCTGCAGTGCATCCGCTGCGGCGCATGCATGAACCACTGCCCGGTCTACACGCGCATCGGTGGCCACGCCTACGGCACCACCTATCCCGGCCCGATCGGCGAGATCATCTCGCCGCACATGATGGGGCTGGCCGCGACGCACGCGCTGCCGACCGCCTCCAGCCTGTGCGGCGCCTGCGGCGAAGTCTGCCCGGTGAAGATCCCGATTCCCGACCTGCTGATCCGCCTGCGCGGCGAAGCGACGCACGAAGCGCGCCCCGGCCACGCGCCGCTGGTCGGCCAGGGCGCCGCCCGGAGCGCGCTGATGGACGCCGTATGGGCCGGCTGGGCCGCGCTGTACACGCGACCGGCGCTCTACCGCGCCTTCGGCTGGCTCGCCACGCGCTTCCGCTTCCTGACGCCGCCGACGCAATCCGGGTGGACGGTCAGCCGCACGCCGCTCAAACCCGCCGCGCGCACGCTGCGCGAGCAACTGGCCGAACGCCGGCGGAAGACCCACTAGCCCCGTAAACCAACCACAGCCACGACGCCTTCGCGGCGCAAGGCGCCGGACGGGAAGAGCCGCTACCGCTCCTCTCTTCCACCCTTCGCCCCGCAGGCAATTTCCTTCACGACCGGACTATCGACCTCCATCATGACCGTCCCCGCCTCCGACAAAGACCTCCCCCTGCGCGACGACATCCGCCTGCTCGGCCGCCTGCTCGGCGACACCGTGCGCGAGCAGGAGGGCGACGCGGTGTTCGCCCTCGTCGAGCGCATCCGCCAGACGTCGATCCGTTTCGATCGCGAACTCGACCCGCAGGCGCGCGCCGAGCTGGAATCGCTCCTCGACGGCCTGCCGCGCGACGCGATGATCTCGGTCGTGCGCGCCTTCAGCTACTTCCTGCATCTGGCCAACATCGCCGAGGACCAGCACCACATCCGCCGCCGCCGCGCGCACGACCTGATGGGGTCGGCGCCGCGCGACGGCAGCCTGGCGCACGCGCTCGACCGCGCGCGGGAAGCCGGCGTGCCAGCCGAAAAGATCCGCGACTTCTTCGCCGGCGCCCTCGTTTCGCCGGTCCTCACCGCGCACCCGACCGAGGTCTCGCGCAAGAGCATCCTGCAATGCCAGCGCGAAATCGCCCGCCAGCTCGACCAGCGCGACCGCATGCAGCTGACGCCCGAGGAGCAGGAGGAAAACGACCTCACGCTGCGCCGTTCGGTGCTCACCCTGTGGCGCACGCGCATGCTGCGCCCGAACCGGCTGGCCGTCGTCGACGAGATCAAGAACGGCATCAGTTACTACGACGACACCTTCTTCGCCGAACTGCCGCGCCTCTACGGCCAGCTGCAGGACATGCTGAGCAAGCGCTTCCCCGAAGAGGACTGGCAGCTGCCGCCCTTCTTCCGCGTCGGCAGCTGGATCGGCGGCGACCGCGACGGCAATCCCTTCGTCACCGCCGACATCCTGAAAACCGCGCTGCGCCTGCAATCGACGGCGGCGATCGACTTCTACCTCGGCGAAATCCACACGCTCGGTTCCGAACTGCCGCTCTCGCAGCTTCTGATCCACAGTTCGGCGGCGCTCGAAGCGCTGGCCGGCCGTTCGCCGGACCACTCGCCGCACCGCTCCGACGAACCCTACCGGCGCGCCCTGACCGGCCTCTATGCCCGTCTCGCAGCCACCGCGCAAGCGCTCGACCAGCACGAAGCGCTGCGCCACGCCGTCGGCGCCGCACAGCCCTACGCCGACGCCGCCGAGCTGCAGGCCGACCTCGAAGTGCTCGCCGAGTCGCTGGCGCACCACGGCGCCCCGCTGCTCGCCGGCGGCCGTCTGCGCCGCCTGATCCGCGCCGTCCAGGTCTTCGGCTTCCATTTGGCGCCGATCGACCTGCGCCAGAATTCCGACGTGCATGAGCGCAGCGTCGCCGAACTGCTGACGCGCGCCGGCCGCATCCCGAGCATGCTGACCTACGCCACGCTCGACGAGGACGCCCGCATTTCCCTGCTGTGCGGCGAAATCGCCTGCCCGCGTCCGCTGTATTCGCCCTACGCCGAGTATTCCGAGGAAACGCGCGGCGAACTCGCGATCTTCTTCGCCGCGCGCGAGTTGCGCGCCCGTTACGGCGCCGCGGCGCTGCCCAACGTCATCATCTCGAAGACCGACGGCGCCTCCGACCTGCTCGAAGTCGCGCTGCTGCTCAAGGAAGCCGGCCTGCTGACGCCGGGCGCGACGCTCGACGACGCACCGACGCTGGCGATGAACATCATCCCGCTGTTCGAGACGATCGACGATCTGCGCCACAGCGCCGGCGTCATGCAGCGCCTGTTCGCCGAGCCGGCGTATCGCCAGCTCGTGGCGTCGCGCGGCGACGAGCAGGAGGTCATGCTCGGCTATTCGGACAGCAACAAGGACGGCGGCTTCCTTACCTCCGGCTGGGAGCTGTACAAGGCCGAGGTCGAACTGGCCGGCGTCTTCGCCGCCGCCGGCGTTCGCCTGCGCCTCTTCCACGGGCGCGGCGGTTCGGTCGGACGCGGCGGCGGCCCGAGCTATCAGGCCATCCTCGCGCAGCCGGACGGCGCCGTCTCCGGCCAGATCCGCATCACCGAGCAGGGCGAAGTGATTTCGTCGAAGTACGCAAACCCCGAAGTCGGCCGCCGCAACCTCGAAATCCTCGCCGCCGCGACGCTCGAAGCGACCTTGCTCGACCTCGAGCGCGAAGCCGAGCCGCACGCCTGGCGCACCATCATGGAACGCCTCTCGGGGCTCGCTTTTGCAGCCTATCGCGGCCTGGTCTACGAAACGGAAGGTTTCAACCGCTACTTCCGCGAGTCGACGCCGATCTCCGAAATATCGGGCCTCAACATCGGCTCGCGCCCATCGTCGCGTAAGGCGTCCGAGCGTATCGAGGACCTGCGGGCGATTCCCTGGGTGTTCAGCTGGGCGCAGTGTCGCCTGATGCTGCCGGGCTGGTACGGCTTCGGCTCGGCGGTCGAAGCCTGGCTTGCCGAGAATCCGGACGGCCTCGCCACGCTGCGCCAGATGCACCGGCGCTGGCCCTTCTTCCGCACCCTCCTCTCGAACATGGACATGGTGCTGGCCAAGGCCGATCTGGCGATCGCTTCGCGCTACGCCGAACTCGTCGCCGACGAAAAGCTGCGCGCCGAGGTGTTCGGGCGGATCAGCGCCGAGTTCGAACGCACGCGTCGCCTCCTGCTGGCCATCGAGGAGCAGGACGAGTTGCTTGCCGACAACCCGCTGCTGCGCCGCTCGATCCGCAACCGCTTCCCCTACATGGACCCGCTCAACCACCTGCAGGTCGAACTGTTGCGCCGGCACCGCGCCGGCGGCTCGACGGAACCGCTCGACGAGCGCGTGCGGCGCGGCATCCACCTGTCGATCAACGGCATCGCGGCCGGCCTGCGCAACAGCGGCTAAGCCGGCGTCCGCGCGGAGAACGGCCACCGGCGCCGTTCTCCGCGCGGCGCGGCGACGCAGGCGGGCGGCCGGTGCTAGAATTCCCGTCTTTCATTCGCCGAGCCCGAAATGAACGTTCCCACCGTCCGCACCGCGTTTTTCGTTTCCGACGGCACCGGCATCACGGCCGAAACGCTCGGCCACAGCCTGCTCACCCAGTTCGAGGGGGTCAAGCTGCGCCAGGTGCGCATGCCCTTCACCAATACCGCCGAAAAAGTCCGCGAGTGCGCCGCGCGCATCTCGCAGGCGGCGCGCGAGGACGGCCTGCGGCCGGTGGTCTTCTCGACGCTCGTCGAGCCCGATCTCAACGCCATCCTGCGCCAGGCCGACGCGCTCTACCTCTCCTTCTTCGAGACTTTCATCGCCCCGCTCGAAGCCGAGCTCGGCCTGAAGTCGACGCACACCATCGGGCGCTTCCACAGCTCGACCGACAGCAATTCGTACAAGGACCGCATCGAGGCGATCAACTACACGCTCGGTCACGACGACGGCATCACCAACAAGGGTCTGGAGGAAGCCGACGTGATTCTGGTCGGCGTGTCGCGCTGCGGCAAGACGCCGACCAGCCTCTATCTGGCCATGCAGTTCGGGCTGAAGGCGGCGAACTATCCGCTGATCCCCGAGGACTTCGAGCGGCGCGCGCTGCCCGAGGGGCTCGACAAGCATCGCCAGAAACTGTTCGGCCTGACCATCCAGCCCGATCGTCTGCAGGCGATCCGCACCGAACGCCGGCCGAACAGCCGCTATGCGGCACTCGAAAACTGCCGGCACGAAGTGGCCGAGGCGGAGAAGCTGATGCGCAAGGAAGGCATCCGCTGGCTCGATTCGTCGACCAAGTCGATCGAGGAAATCTCGACGACGATCATGCAGGAAATCAAGCTGGAACGCAGTTCGTACTGAGGCCGGGCGCCGGGCGCAACGTTCAGAGGCGCTGGCGCAGCGTTTCGAACAGGCAGACGGCCGCCGCCGCCGCGACGTTGAGCGACTCGGTCGCACCCGGCATCGGGATGCGCACGCGCAGGCGGGCCGCCGCCGCGACCTCCGGGCGCACGCCCTGCCCTTCGCTGCCGAACACCCAGGCCACCGGCCCCCGCAGATTCGCCGCGTAGAGCGAGGTGGCGGCGTCGAGCGCGGTGACCGCACCCTGCCCGCCGTAGCCGTCGAGGAAGCTCGCCAGATCGGCGTTCTCGTGGATGTCGAGCAGGAAATGCGCGCCCATCGCGGCGCGCAGCGTCTTCGGCGACCACGCGTGCGCGCAGTCGTCCGCCAGCAGCACCTGGCGAATGCCGGCCGCCGCCGCGCTGCGCAGGATGGAGCCGACGTTGCCAGGGTCCTGCACGCCGTCGAGGAGCACCGCGTCGGCCTTCATGTCGGGCGCGCGTGCCGGCTTCGGCTGCGCCGCGACGGCCATGATGCCGCTCGGCGTATCGACCGCCGCGAGCTCGGCGAACAGAGCGTCGGCGAGCAGGGTCCGGGTGCCGGGAGGCGGGTTTTCGCCGTCGGCGCCGCGCGCCAGAAAGGCGGCGATTTCCTCGCGCCGGGTACCGCTCTCGCTGACGACGATCTCCGCCGGCCAGCCGCAATGCGCCGCGTAGGCTTCGATCAGATGCATGCCATCGAGCAGGACGAGCCCCGTCTTGCGCCGTTCGCGCCCGCTCTGGCAGAGCTTCCTGAGCGCCTTGAAATGCGGGTTGTCGCGCGAGGCGATGTGGCGCATGAAACTAGCGCGCCAGTTGCAGGATCCGGGCGACCGGCGCGTAGCTGCGCCGATGCTCCGGACTGACGCCGTGCTCGCGCAGGGCCGCGAGGTGAACCGCCGTCGGATAGCCCATGTGGCGGTCGAAGCCGTATTGCGGATGGGCGGCGTGCAGTTCGAGCATGCCGGCGTCGCGCACGGTCTTGGCCAGGATCGATGCGGCCGCGATCGCCGCCACCTTGCCGTCGCCGCCGATCACGGCCTCGGCGGTGCACGCCAGCGCCGGGCAGCGGTTGCCGTCGATCAGCGCGTGCTCGGGCGGCGTGGCGAGCGCCGCGACGGCGCGCTGCATGGCGAGCAGGCTGGCCTGCAGGATATTGATGCGATCGATTTCCTCGACGCTCGCTTCGGCCACCGCCCAGGCCAACGCCTTTTCACGAATCTCCACGGCCAGCGCCTCGCGCTTTTTCGCCGAGAGCTTCTTGGAATCGTTCAGGCCGGCGATCGGGCGCGCCGGATCGAGGATCACCGCGGCCGCCACCACCGGCCCGGCGAGCGGGCCGCGCCCGGCCTCGTCGACCCCGCAGACCAGGCCCTCAGGCAGAAGCAAGGACATCGTCGCGCTTTGCCGCCGGCAGGCAGTCGATGACCGCGGCGGCGGCCTTCTCGGCGGTGTTCTGCCGCAGTTGCAGGTGGATCGCGCGGAATTCGTCGCTGATCAGCGCGCAGCTCACCTTGTCGGCGTACAGATTGAGCAGGGCTTGTGCGAGATTTTCCGGCGTTGCGTCGTCCTGGATGAATTCGGGAACGACGAAGCGCCCGGCCAGAATGTTGGGCAGGCCGACATAAGGCAGGTAGCCCATGCGCCGCATCAGGCGGTAGGAGAACGGCGCCATCTTGTAGACGATCGCCATCGGCCGCTTGAGCAGCGCGGCTTCGAGCGTCGCCGTGCCGCTCGCGACGAGGACAGCGTCGGCGGCCATCATCGCGTCGTGGGCGTGGCCGAACAGCATGCGGATCGGCAGTTCGCGCGCGTTGCAGCGGTACAGTGCGGTCTCGAACATCAGCCGCGTCTCGCGCGTCGCCAGCGGAACGAGGAAGAGTGCGTTGGGCAGCGACTTGGCAATCTCGCGCGCCGCTTCGATGAAGGTGTCGGCCATGTGCTCGAGCTCGCCCTGGCGGCTGCCCGGCAGCAGCGCGAAGACCGGCTGCGCGGCGGGAATGGCGAGCATCTCGCGCGCGCCGACCCGGCCGTCCTCGAGCGGCAGGACGTCGGCCAGCGGGTGTCCGACGTAGCTCACCGGAATGCCGTGCTTTTCGTAGAGCGGCGGCTCGAAGGGAAAGAGCGCCAGGATGCGCGTGACGGCGGCGCCGATCTTGTGCACGCGGCCGCCGCGCCAGGCCCAGATCGACGGGCCGACGTAATGCACGGCGGGGATGCCGCGCTGCTTGAGCGCTTTTTCGAGCGCGAGGTTGAAATCGGGCGCGTCGACGCCGATGAACACGTCCGGCGGATCGGCCAGCAGGCGGCGCTTGAGCTGCCGCCGGATGCCCGAGATTTCGCGGTAGTGCTTGAGCGCTTCGACGTAGCCATGCACGGCGAGCTTTTCCAGCGGATACCAGGCATCGAAACCCTGCGCCTCCATCTTCGGCCCGCCGATGCCGTAGAAAACTGCGTTCGGCAGCCGCGCCTTGAGCGCGGCGATCAGGTGGCTGGCCAGCAGGTCGCCCGAGGCCTCGCCCGCCACCATGGCGATGCGTACGACCCCGGATGTCATCGGATGATGCCGCGCTTGGAGACCGAGAGGAAATCGAGGATGGGCTGGATCTCGGGGTGCGCCTTGACGTCCTCGCCGAGTTTGGTGCGCGCCTCCTCGAGCATGAGGCCGGACTTGTAGAGCGTGCGATAGGCGCGCTTCAGCGCCATCAGGGCATCCGCCGAGAAACCGCGCCGCTTGAGGCCTTCGGCGTTAATGCCGTAGGGGCTGGCCGTATTGCCGGCGGCCATCACGTAGGGTGGCACGTCCTGCAGGACGACCGTGCCGACCGCCGTCATGCAATGCGCGCCGACGCGGCAGAACTGGTGCACGCCGGTGAAGCCGCCGAGGATCGCCCAGTCGTCCACATGCACGTGTCCAGCCAGCTGCGAATTGTTGGCGAAGGTCGTCTTGTTGCCGACCTGGCAGTCGTGCGCGATATGCACGTAGGCCATGATCCAGTTGTCGTCGCCGATGCGCGTGACGCCGACGTCCTGCGCGGTGCCCAGGTTGAAGGTGCAGAATTCGCGGATCGTGTTGCGGTCGCCGATCTCGAGGCGCGTCGGCTCGCCGGCGTACTTCTTGTCCTGCGGCACTTCGCCGAGCGAGCAGAACTGGAAGATGCGGTTCTCGCGGCCGATCGTCGTGTGGCCGTCGATCACGACGTACGGCCCGACCGTCGTGTCGTCGCCGATGGAGACGTGTTCGCCGATGATTGAGTAGGGGCCGACCGTGACGTTGGCGCCGAGCTGCGCGCCGGGATGAATGATGGCGGTGGAATGGATCATGCCGGACCTCGCCCTTGCGTCAGGCGACGTCGCGCTTGGCGCACATCAGTTCGGCTTCGGCGACGAGCTCGCCGTCGACCCGAGCTTCGGCCTTGTACTTCCAGATGCCGCGCATGTTGCGCAGAATCTCGACGTGCAGGTGCAGCTGGTCGCCCGCGGTGACCGGCTTCTTGAAGCGCGCGCCGTCGATGCCGACGAAGTAGAACACGGAATTCTCGTCGGGCACCGCCCCCATCGTCTTGAACGAGAGGATGCCGGCAGCCTGCGCCAGCGCTTCCATGATCAGTACGCCGGGCATCACCGGGTGGTGCGGGAAATGGCCGGTGAAGAAGGGTTCGTTGATCGTGACGTTCTTGTAGGCATGGATGCTCTTGCCCACCTCGAAGTCGACGACGCGGTCGACGAGCAGGAAGGGATAGCGATGCGGCAAGTGCTTCAGAATTTCGTGAATATCCATGGAATTCAAGACGTTTTCTCCAATTGTTCGAGTTTTTTCTCAAGCGTTTTTTCAAGCTGCGCAACCCGCTCGGCGAGCGTCGCCAGGCGCTTGATCTGCGCCGCGTTGTGCAGCCAGTCGTCGTGCGCCTCGAGCGGGAAGATGCTGGTGTACTGTCCTGGTTTGCGCAGGCTCTTGGTGACCATCGACCCGGCGGAAATATGCACGTCGTCGGCCAATTCCAGGTGACCGATGATCATCCCCGCGCCGCCGACCGTACACCGCCGCCCGATTTTCGTGCTGCCGGCGATCCCGACGCAGCCGGCCAGCGCCGAATGGTCGCCGAGCGTCACGTTGTGCGCGATCTGGATCTGGTTGTCGATCTTGACGCCGTTGCCGATCACCGTGTCGTCGAGCGCGCCGCGGTCGATCGAGGTGTTGGCGCCGATCTCGACGTCGTCGCCGATCACCACGCGACCGATCTGCGGAATCTTGATCCAGCGCTCGCCTTCCTTGGCAAAGCCGAAGCCGTCGCCGCCGATTACCGCGCCGGACTGAATCACCGCCCGCTTGCCGATTACGCAATCGCGATAAACGACGACGTTCGGGTAGAGCAGAGAGTCGTCGCCGATCGTCACGCCATCGCCGATCACGCAGCCGGGGTAGAGCGTGACGTTCTCGCCGATCACGGCGCCGGCGCCGATCACCACGTTCTCGCCGATGCTGGCCGAGGCCGGCACCGCCGCATGCACGACGGCACTGGGATGCACGCCGCGCGCGCGCTGCGGCGGCGGATTCAGCAGCGCAACGACGCGCGCGTAATAGGCGTAGGAATTGGGATGAACGATGCGCGGCAACGCGACGTCGGCCGCAAACTGCGGCGGCACGATGACCGCCGAAGCCTGCGTCGTCTGCAACTGCTGCCGGTATTTCGGATTGGCCAGGAAGGCGATCTGCCCTGCCCCGGCCGAGGCCAGCGTGCCGACCTGCGACACGACGACCGAACCGTCACCCTCGAGCGTCCCCCCGAGACGGGCGACGATCTCGTCTAGCCGCAGACCTCCGAGCACATAGACCTCCTGCGCGGCGCGGCTTACTTGCCGTCCTTGCCTTCGGACAGGGCCTTGATGACCTTTTCGGTCACGTCGAGCTTGGGGCTGACCCAGACGACGTCCTGCAGGATCAGGTCGTACTTCTCGCTCTCGGCAAGCTGCTTGATCGCCTTGTTGGCCTTTTCGATGATCGCTGCGTTTTCCTCGTTCTGGCGCAGGTTGAGGTCTTCACGGAACTCGCGCTGCTTGCGCTGGAACTCGCGCGACAGCTCGTTGAGGTCCTTTTCCTTGGTGCGACGCTCGGATTCGGCCATCGTCACGCCGTTCTTCTCGAGGCCTTCCTGCATCGTCTGCAGTTGCTTGGCCATGCGCTGCAAATCCTGATCGCGCTTGGAAAACTCCTGCTCGATCTTCTTTGCCGCCTTCACTGCCGCCGGCGCATCGCGGAAGATGCGCTGGGTGTTCACATAACCAACCTTGAGTTCTGCCGCCGACGCGTAGGACACCGGCAGCGAGGCCATCAACGCAACCAGCAACGTGGCAATCTTCTTGTTCAAGCTATCTCTCCTGGGTTAAAAGGTCGATCCCATCTGGAACTGGAATCGCTGAAGTTTATCACCTTCCTTGGTGTTGAACGGCTGCGCGATGCTGAATTTCAGAGGGCCGAAGGGGGAAGTCCACACCGCAGCGATGCCCGCCGAAGCGCGCAAATCACCCATCGCCATCTTCTGATCCTTGCCCCAAACCTGACCTGCATCGACGAAGCCACCGACGCGCACCGACTTGTCCACGCCGAAGCCGGGAATCGGAAACAGTAGTTCGGCATTCATAACGACGCGCCGATTGCCGCCCAGGCGTACGTCCGTATTCGTCGGGTCTTGCGGCCCCAGGCTCGACGTATCGTAGCCGCGGACCGACCCCACCCCGCCGGCGTAGAAGTTCTTGAAGAAGGCCAGGTTCTGGCCCTGCAGGCCGTTGGCATACCCGATTTCGCCGTTCAGCATCAAGGTCAGATCCTTGGTGACAGGGAAATAATGCTGGTGCTGCAAGGTGCCGCGATAGTAGGTAAGATCCGCGCCGGGAACCGAAACTTCGAACCCCGCCCGGCTGAACGCGCCGCGCGTCGGGTAGATCGCGCTGTCCTTGGTGTCGCGCGCCCAGGCGACGGTGGCCGGCAAGCTGACGTTGGTGTTGCCGAACTCCTTCACGAAGTCCTTGTAACGCTGCGGGCTGTCCGTGGATAGACCTTCGTCGAAAATGGTCACGGTCGTGCTGTCGATCGCCAGACCGAAGGAGAGGTTTTCCTTCTCGGCGATCGGGAAACCGAAGCGGATGCCGCCGCCTGTCGATGCCGTTTTGTAGCGATAGCTCAACGACGTCGGGTTCAGGGTGCGGTGGTACACGTCGAAGCCCTGGCTGATGCCGTCAACCGTGAAATACGGGTTGGTGTAGGATAGACCGATCGTGCGGTTCAGCTTACCGGTATTGATCTGGAGCGAGGCAAATTTGCCGCTGCCGAACAGGTTGGCCTGCGAAATGGAGCCGGACAGGATCACTTTTTCGGCACTGGAGAAGCCCGCGCCAAGCGAGATGTTGCCGGTCGACTTCTCGGTCACGTTGACGTTGACATCGACCTGGTCGGTGGTTCCCGGAACGGGAGGAGTTTCGACGTTCACTTCTCCGAAGTAGTTGGTCTTGTCGATCCGTTCGCGCGAAAGCTTGACCCGATCGGCGTCGTACCAAGCCCCTTCCATCTGGCGCATTTCCTGGCGGATCACCTCGTCACGGGTTTTCGAGTTGCCGGTGATGTTGATGCGCCGAACGTAGGCGCGCCGACCGGGATCGACGAAAATCGTGAAAGCGACCTGCCGTTTTTCCTTGTCGAGTTCAGGTGCGGCGTTGACGTTGGCAAACGCGTAACCCAGAGCACCGAGCTTGTCGCTGATCGCCTTCGTGCTTTCGTTCAGCTTCTCGCGCGAATAGACGTCACCCGGCTTGATCTTGATGGCCTTCCGGAACTCATCCTCGGACAGCAGCAGGTCCCCTGCCAGCTTCATCGAGGAAATGACGTAACGCTCGCCCTCGTTGATGCTCACCGTGACGTAAATATCCTTCTTGTCGGGGCTGATCGAGACCTGGGTCGAATCGACGTTGAACTCGAGGTAGCCGCGGTTGAAGTAGTACGAACGGAGCGCCTCCAGATCGGCGGAGAGCTTTTGCTTCGAATACTGGTCGTTCTTGGTGTACCAGCTTATCCAGTTCGGCGTCTGCAACTGGAAAAGTGCAAGCAGATCCTTTTCCCTGAAAGCCTGGGCGCCGACGATGTTGATTTGCTTGATCTTCGCCGCTTCGCCCTCGTCGATGCCGAAGTTGATCGACACCCGGTTGCGTTCCAGCGGGGTCACGGTCGTCGTCACGACGACGCCGTATTTGCCGCGCGACAGGTACTGTCGCTTCAACTCCTGTTCGGCCTTGTCCAAGGTGGCGCGGTCGAAGATGCGCGACTCGGCGATGCCGACGTCCTTGAGGCCCTTCTTGAGCTGGTCCTTGTCGAATTCCTTGAGGCCTACGAAGTCGATCTGCGCGATCGCCGGCCGCTCTTCGAGTGCGACGATCAGGACGTCGTTCTCGACCTCGATGCGCACATCCTTGAAGAAACCGGTTGCAAACAAAGCTTTGATCGCCTGCGCGGCCTTTTCGTCGGTCATCGTTTCGCCGACCTTGACCGGGAGATAACTGAAGACGGTTCCGGCTTCGGTGCGCTGGATGCCTTCCACGCGAATGTCCTTGACGGTAAAGGAATCGAAAGCGGAGGCGCCGGTGGCGAAAAGGGTGGCAATCAGACCTGCGAGCAGGTTTTTCTTCATAAATTCAGCCGGAAATCAAACGATTGATGTCATTGTAGAAGGCAAACGCCATCAGCATCAGCAGCAGCGCGAGGCCGATTTGTTGGCCGATTTCCATCGTTTTCTCGGAAACCGGGCCGCGTTTTATGATTTCGATCACATAATACAGCAAATGCCCCCCATCCAATATCGGGATGGGCAGCAGGTTGAGGACGCCCAGGCTGATGCTGACCAGCGCCATGAACTTGATGTAATAGTCGATTCCGAGGCGCGCCGACTGCCCTGCGTAGTCGGCGATCGTCACCGGGCCGCTCAGGTTGCGCAAGGAAACCTCGCCGGTCAGCATCTTCCCGATCATAGCGAAGCTGAAAGTCGACTTTTCCCAGGTTTCGACCGCCGCTTTGTGCAAGGCGGTCCAAGGATCGTAGCGCACGAGCGTCGTCAATTCGACGCCGGACGCTCCGGTGTCACCGACGGCGGCACCGATCCGCCCTACCCTTTTCCCTCGGTCTTCGACGCCTTCCGGCGTCACGTGAAGAAATACCGGATGACCGTCGCGCAGGACCTCGACATTCAGGCGCTTGTCCGCCGACTTGCGGATTCGTTCGACGACGTCCGGCCAGGTCGTGATCCGGAGTTCGTCGATAGCGACGATTTCGTCTCCCGGAAGCATCCCGCCACTAGCCGCCGCACTGCCGGCACTGACCTTGGCGATCAGCGGGCGGATTTGCGGGCGATAGAAGACCAGTCCGAGCAGCTCGAAGGCATCGCCTTCCCAGCCCGATTCGCGGATCGAGGCAAGGTCGATGCGACGCAGGGCGATTTCCTGCTTCGCGTTGATCACTTCAAGTTCAACGGAGTCGCTGTCGGCCGCTTTTTTCAGGAGCATCCAGCGCATATCCTGCCAGGTCTGCACGGTCTCGCCGGCGACCCGCCGCACCACCTCGCCGTTGACGATACCGGCGCCGGCGGCGACGCTGACGGCCGGCGGCGTTCCGAGAATCGGCCGCAACTCCTTGCTGCCGTAGCAAAACACGCCCCAGTAGAGCAGGACGGCGAGCAGCAAGTTGGCGAGCGGCCCGGCGGCCACGATGGCGATGCGCCGCGCGACCGGTTGCCGATTGAAGGTGCGGTGCAGTTCGTCCGCCGCCACTTCGCCTTCGCGCTCGTCGAGCATCTTGACGTAGCCCCCCAGCGGGAAGGCGGCCAGCACCCATTCGGTTTCGTCACGGCCCATGCGCCTGCAGAGCAGGGGCTTGCCGAAGCCGACCGAAAAGCGCAGCACCTTCACGCCGGCCCAGCGCGCAACGATGTAATGCCCGAATTCGTGGACGACGATCAGGACGCCGAGAACGACGGCGAAGGCAATCAGGTAGTAGAGAAAGCCGTTCACGGGCGCATTTCGGCGATGCAGGCGCGGGCGACACTGCGTGCCGCCGCATCGGCCGCGAGAACGTCGTCGAGCGTGCTCAGCGCGGCGCCCGGAAGCCGATCGAGCGTCTTTTCGATCACGCGCGGAATTGCCGTGAAAGCGATCTCGCGGTCGATGAAGGCCTGCACCGCGATCTCGTTGGCGGCATTGAGGATGGCCGGCGCGCTGCCGCCTTCGCGCAAGGCGCGGTAGGCGAGCGGCAGGCAGGGAAAACGCGCGTCGTCGGGGCGCTCGAAACTCAGCTTGGCGACGGCGAAGAGGTCGAGCGGCTCGACCCCGGCGGCGATCCGCTCCGGATAGGCCAGCGCATGTGCGATCGGCGTGCGCATGTCGGGATTGCCGAGTTCGGCGATCACCGAGCCGTCGATGTATTGCACCAGCGAGTGAACGACGCTCTGCGGGTGGATGACGACCTGTATCCGCTCGGCCGGAACGCCGAACAGCCAATGCGCCTCGATCACCTCGAGGCCCTTGTTCATCATGGTCGCCGAATCGACCGAAATTTTCTGCCCCATCACCCAGTTCGGATGCGCGCAGGCCTGTTCGGGAGTGACTTCGGCGAGTTCGCCGAGGGCTGTGCAGCGGAAGGGGCCGCCCGATGCGGTGAGCAGCAGGCTGCTCACGCCGCTTTTTAATGCATTTTCTGAATAATCGTGCGGAAGCGATTGAAAAATAGCGTTATGTTCGCTATCGATCGGGAGCAAAGCGGCTCCGCTTTCCCGCACGGCGGCCATGAATACCGGCCCCGCCATGACCAGCGCTTCCTTGTTGGCCAGCAAGACCTTCTTTCCGGCCCGCACGGCGGCCAGCGCCGGCTGGAGCCCGGCCGCGCCGACGATGGCCGCCATCACGGCGTCGACCTCGGGCAGCGCCGCCATCTCCACGAGCGCGCCGGGCCCGTACGCGACGCGCGTCTTGCTCCCGGCGGCGCGCAGACGCTCGGCGAGCGCGGCTGCCAACTCCGGGCTGCCGACCACGGCATGCGCGGGGCGAAACTCGAGACACTGTTCAAACAGACGATCGATCTGCCGATGGGCGCAGAGCGCCAGCACGCGGTAGCGGTCGGGGTGGCGCCGCACGACATCGAGCGTGCTCATGCCGATCGAGCCGGTGGAGCCCAGGATGGTGAGATTCTGCAGGGCCATTAAAGTGCCTGTTAGGTGAACAGCAGCCAGAGGCCGCAAACCAGCGGCAGCGTCGAGGTCAGGCTGTCGATCCGGTCAAGGACGCCGCCGTGTCCGGGCAGCACGTTGCTGCTGTCCTTGAGCCCTGCTTGGCGCTTGAGCAGGGATTCAAAAAGATCGCCGATGATGCTGACAGCCGTGAGCAGCACCATGGCCAGCAGCAGAAGAGCCTTGTTCTGGGCGACCGCGCCGAAAAAATGAGGAGCAAGGAAAAATCCGTACAGGACGACGGCGACTGTGGCGCCGATTGCCCCCTCCCAGGTTTTTCCTGGACTGATGCTCGGCGCCAGCTTGTGCTTGCCGAAGGTACGTCCCGAGAAATAGGCGGCGATGTCGGCCAGCCAGACGAGAGCCATGACGCCGAACAGGCCGCTCGCGCCGAGCTGGCGCAACTGGACGAGGGCCGCCCAGGTCGGGACGATCAGCAGGAGCCCGATCAGGACGCCGGGCACGCCGCGAGGCAGATTCCAGCGCCGCCGCATCCAGAGCGGAACGACCAGCAGCCAGAACGCGATCGCCGGCCAATAAAGGTAAGGCGCCAGCGCCGGCGCCGCTTCGGCAAAACCGGGAACGACCCCGAACGCGGCAGGATGGAGGATGGTCAGGGCTGTGCAAACGACGGCAACGCCGACGCCGAAGAAGATGCGCCCCGGCGCACTGAGGCGCATCAGACCTCCCCACTCCCAGCCGGCAATGGCTGCGACGACGGCGGCGAAAGCCGCCCAGCCGAGCGGCGGCAGGAAGCAGAGAGCCGCAAGAAACAGCGCGAGCAGGCAGAGCGCGGTGACGACCCGCGTTTTAAGCATCGGCGGAGGTGCCGTTCGGCGATACCGGCGCGCCGGCTTCGGCCGCGCCCTGCAGCTGTTCGCTGGTGCGTCCGAAACGCCGTTCGCGCTGCTGGTAGGAGACGATGGCGGCGTCGAAAGCGGTGGCGTCGAACTCCGGCCACAGGGTGTCGGTGAAGTAGAACTCGGTGTAGGCAAGCTGCCAGAGCAGGAAGTTGCTGACCCGCTCCTCGCCGCCGGTGCGGATGAAAAGATCGGGCTCCGGCGCGTAGCTCATCGACAGCCAGGGCGCGAGATCGGCCTCGGTCCAGTTTCCGAGCTTTGCAGGCTGCGCCTGCGCCATGCGGTTGACGGCCTGCAGGATGTCCCAGCGGCCGCCGTAATTGGCGGCGATGGTCAGCGTCAGACGGCTGTTTTCCGCCGTGCTGGCTTCGGAAGCCTGGATCAGCGACTGCAGGTGCGGGTCGAAGCGCGAAAGGTCGCCGACCACACGCAGGCGTACGCCGTTGCGGTGCAGCTTGGCGACTTCCTTTTGCAAGGCATGGACGAAGAGCTGCATGAGCAGCGTGACTTCTTCCTCGGGCCGGCGCCAGTTTTCCGAACTGAAGGCGAACAGGGTCAGGTATTCGATGCCGCGTTCGAGGCAGTGGCGAACCGTGTCGCGCACGGTCTCGACGCCGCGGTGATGGCCGGCGACGCGCGGCATGAAGCGCTTCTTGGCCCAGCGCCCGTTGCCGTCCATGATGATGGCGACATGGCGCGGCACGGCCGCGGTCGGCGGGATGTTCTGGGTGGTGCTCGTAAAAATCGCCATCGGCAGTGTCGTCCGACCGCCGTCAGACGGCCATCAACTCGACTTCCTTCTGGGCGAGCTGCTTGTCGATCTCGGCGACGTACTTGTCGGTCAGCTTCTGGATTTCGTCCTGGGTGCGACGCTCGTCGTCCTCGGAGATTTCCTTGTTCTTGAGCAGTTCCTTGAGCGTGGCGTTGGCGTCGCGGCGCAGGTTGCGCACGGCGACCTTGGCGTTCTCGCCCTCGCCCTTGACGACCTTGATCAGGTCGCGGCGGCGTTCTTCGGTCAGCGCCGGCATCGGGACGCGGATCAGTTCGCCCTGCGAGGCGGGATTGAGGCCGAGATCGGAGTCGCGGATCGCCCGCTCGACCTTGCCCGCCATCGTCTTTTCCCAAACCTGCACGCCGATCGTGCGCGCATCGATCAGGGTGATGTTGGCAACCTGGTTGACCGGCACCATGGAGCCGTAATAGTCGACCTGGACGTGGTCGAGCAGGCCGGTGTGGGCGCGGCCGGTGCGTACTTTCGTGAGGTCGGTCTTTAGCGCCTCGAGCGATTTCTGCATCTTGTGTTCGGTGGTGTTCTTCAGGTCTGCGATCGACATTTCAATCTCCGTCAGCAATAAACCAGCGTGCCTTCGTTCTCGCCCAGCACGACGCGCTTCAGGGCGCCCGGCTTGAAGATCGAGAAGACGTTGATCGGCAGTTGCTGGTCGCGGCACAGCGCGAAAGCGGTTGCATCCATCACCGCCAGATTCTGCGCGATCGCTTCGTTGAAGCTGATGCGGTCGTAGCGGGTGGCGGCGGGGTCCTTCTTGGGGTCGGCAGTGTAGATGCCGTCGACCTTCGTCGCCTTGAGCACGATCTCGGCGCCGATTTCCGCACCGCGCAAGGCAGCGGCGGTGTCGGTGGTAAAGAACGGGTTGCCGGTCCCGGCGGCGAAAATCACCGTCCGGCCCTGTTCCAAATAGCGGATGGCCTTGCCGCGAATGTAGGGTTCGACCACCTGCTCGATATTCAGTGCGGACTGAACGCGGGACACCATGCCCGCGGCGCGCATCGCGTCATGCAGCGCCAGCCCGTTCATCACGGTGGCTAGCATGCCCATGTAGTCGGCCTGCGCGCGATCCATGCCGGTGGCGGCGGGGGCGACACCCCGGAAGATGTTGCCCCCACCGATGACGACCCCGACCTGCACGCCCAGGTCAACGACCCCCTTGATCTCGGCGACGATTTCCGAGATCGTCTGGCGATTGATGCCGTAGGCATCGGCGCCCATGAGGGCTTCGCCGGAGAGTTTAAGCAGGATGCGTTTGAATTTCGGCGCGCTTTGGGTCATGGTCGTCACGGTCTTCCGATTACTTCTGAGCGGCAGCTGCAGCCTGGGCGGCGACTTCGGCGGCGAAGTCGTTGACCTTCTTCTCGATGCCTTCGCCGACGATGAACAGCGTGAAGGCGGCAACCGAAGCGGCCTTGGCTTTCAGCAGTTGCTCGATCGTCTGCTTGCCGTCTTCGGCCTTGACGAAGACCTGGCCGAGCAGCGTCACTTCCTTCAGGAACTTCTGCACCGAGCCTTCGGCGATCTTCTCGATCATGGCTTCCGGCTTGCCGGCTTCCTTGGCCTTCTCGACGGCGACGCGGCGTTCGCTTTCGATCAGCTCGGGAGCGACGCCGGTGGAATCGAGCGACTTCGGCTTCGAAGCGGCGATGTGCATGGCCAGATCCTTGGCCAGCTGTTCGTCACCGCCGACGAGGTCGAGCAGCACGCCGATCTTGGCACCGCCGTGCACGTAGGAGGCCAGCTTGCCCTTGGCTTCCATGCGGGCGAAGCGACGCACGGTGATGTTCTCGCCGATCTTGCCGACCAGCGCGGTGCGCACGGCCTCGACGGTCTGGCCGCCGATTTCCAGGGCGGACAGCGCCTCGACGTCGCTCGGGTTCTTGCTGGCGACGAGTTCGGCGAGGTTCTTGGTGAGCGCGAGGAAGTCGTCGTTCTTGGCGACAAAGTCGGTCTCGCAGTTCACTTCGACGATTGCGCCGAGCTTGCCGTCGGCAGCGATGTACATGCCGACCACGCCTTCCGCGGTCACGCGGGCGGCCGCCTTGGTGGCCTTGTTGCCCAGCTTGACGCGCAGGATTTCTTCGGCCTTGGCCAGATCGCCGGCCGCTTCGGTCAGCGCCTTCTTGCATTCCATCATCGGCGCGTCGGTCTTTTCGCGCAGTTCCTTGACCATGCCTGCGGTAATTTCCGCCATTTTCTTTCTCCACTTACGGGGACGGCCGGGATAGCCGGCCGTACCATGTTCAAAACAAGTCAAACGAACCGAATCAATCGAAAGCGCCGGAAACTGAATGTTCCGGCGCGATCGAAAAATTACTCGGCGGCGTCTTCCACTTCGACGAAGTCGTCGCCCGACCCGGCAGCAACGATTTCGTTGATGACCTGGCTGCGGCCTTCGAGGATCGCATCGGCCACGCCGCGTGCGTACAGGCGGATGGCGCGCGAGGAATCGTCGTTGCCCGGGATCACGTAATCGACGCCTTCCGGGGAGTGGTTGGTGTCGACCACGGCGATGACCGGAATGCCGAGCTTGTTGGCTTCGGTGATGGCGATCTTGTGGTAGCCGACGTCGATGACGAACAGGGCGTCGGGCAGCGTGTTCATGTCCTTGATGCCGCCGATGGACTTCTGCAGCTTGGCGAGTTCGCGCGTCATCATCAGCGCTTCCTTCTTGCCCAGCTTCTCGAAGGAACCGTCTTCGACCATGGCTTCCATGTCCTTGACGCGCTTGATCGACTGCTTGACCGTCTTGAAGTTGGTCAGCATGCCGCCCAGCCAGCGTTGGTCGACGCACGGCGAACCGGCGCGGGCGGCTTCCTCGGCGACGATCTCGCGCGCCTGGCGCTTGGTGCCGACGAACATGATGGTGCCCTTGTTGGACGACAGCTTGCGAACGAAGGCCATGGCTTCGTTGTATTTGACGAGGGTCTTCTCGAGGTTGACGATGTGAATCTTGTTACGGGCACCGAAGATGTACTGAGCCATCTTGGGGTTCCAGAAACGGGTCTGGTGGCCGAAGTGAACGCCGGCTTCCAGCATCTGACGCATGGTCGTGGACATACTATTGCTCCATAAGGGTTGAACCACCATCCGCCCACCTACGTCCGCCTTGTTTTGTACTGGCGAACACCCTTGAACGGGCGGATGTGAGTAATTGACGCACCGTCGCCGGCACGCCCGCGCGCCACCGTGGCGCGCATTTCAGTCTTACCGGCACAGGCCGGCAAAACCAGCGGATTGTAGCATCGAAAACGGGCAGGACTCAACCGGCGCGCGACGCCGGGAGCGATTTCAGCCGTCGGCACGGGCGACTGAACCTGCGTCCCGGCAAATTGCCTAAGCCCGTTCCTTCCATTATCCTTCGGCCTTTCGCCCAGACTTCAAAAAATGAGCATCACGCTAAAAACCCCCGCAGAAATCGAAAAAATGCGCATCGCCGGCCGTCTGGCCGCCGAAGTCCTGGACTACATCACGCCGCATGTCGTTCCGGGCGTCACCACCGGCGAACTGGACCGCCTCTGCCACGATTACATGGTCAATGTGCAGGGCTGCATTCCGGCACCGCTCAATTACGCGCCGCCGGGCTACAAGCCCTACCCCAAGTCGATCTGCACCTCGGTCAACCATCAAATCTGCCACGGCATTCCGGGCGACAAGCAGCTCAAGTCGGGCGACATCGTCAATCTCGACATCACGGTGATCAAGGACGGCTGGCACGGCGATACCAGCCGCATGTTCCTGGTCGGCGACGCGTCGATCCAGGCCAAGCGCCTGTGCGAAGTCACTTTCGAATGCATGTGGACGGGCATCGCCCAGGTTCGGGCCGGCGCCCACCTCGGCGACATCGGCAGCGCCATCCAGCGTCATGCCGAGAAGGCCGGCTATTCCGTGGTGCGCGAATTCTGCGGACACGGCATCGGGGCCAAGTTCCACGAGGACCCGCAGGTGCTGCATTACGGCAAGGCCGGCACCGGCGTCCGTCTCGAGGCCGGGATGATCTTCACGATCGAACCGATGATCAACGCCGGCAAGCCGGCGATCCGCGAGCTGGCCGACGGCTGGACCATCGTCACCAAGGATCACAGCCTGTCCGCCCAGTGGGAGCACATGGTGCTGGTCACCGAAACCGGTTTCGAAGTCCTCAGCGTTTCCGCCGGCACGCGTCCGCAACCGGACTGGGTCAAGTAGGCCACCGATGACGGCAGCCGACGCCGCGGCGGACAAGCGCAAGCTGTCGCAGGATCGCCAGGCGCTCGTTGCCCGCTTCAAAACGCGCCTGCAGGAAGAACAGCAGGCCGTTTGCCGGACCTATCTCGCCGACGGCGACGCGCTCGCGCTGCTGCACGGGCGCTGCCGCCTGATCGACGAGGTCCTGCGCGACCTCTGGGCCGAGATCGCCCTGCCCGCTTCCCTCGCCCTCGTCGCCGTCGGCGGCTACGGGCGCGGCGAACTCTACCCGGCGTCGGATATCGACCTCCTGCTGTTGCTGCCCAAGTCGCCGGATGCCGCCCTCGCCGCGCGCCTCGAACGCCTGGTCGGCCTGTTCTGGGACATCGGACTGGAAATCGGCCACAGCGTGCGCACGGTCGACGAGTGCCTGCACGAAGCGGCGGGCGACGTCACCATTCTCACCGCGCTCATCGAGGCGCGCCTGCTCACGGGCAGCCAGCGTCTGTTCGGAAAATTCTCGACGGGCCTGCGCAAACAGCTCGACGCCCAGGCCTTTTTCCGCGCCAAGCGCATGGAGCAGGACGAGCGCCACCGCCGCTACCAGGACACGCCGTTCAGCCTGGAACCCAACTGCAAGGAAAGCCCCGGCGGCCTGCGCGACCTGCAGGTCATCCAGTGGATCGCCCAGGCCGCCGGATTCGGCGGCAGCTGGAAAGACCTCGAACGGCACGGCTTCATCACGCATGAGGAAGAGCTGCACCTCGAGCGCAGCGAGGGCTTCCTGCGCCAGCTGCGCACCCGTCTGCACCTGCACCTCGGACGGCGCGAGGATCGCCTGCTGTTCGACTACCAGACCGCGCTGGCCGGGCAGCTCGGCTTCGAGGCGACGCCGACGCGGCGCGCCAGCGAGCGCCTGATGCAGGAGTACTACCGCACGGCGAAGACGGTCACGCAGATCAACGCCATCCTGCTGCAGAACATCGGTACGGCGATCTTCCCGCCGCCCGACCAGCCGCCGGAGCCGATCAACGAGCGCTTCCAGAACGCCCACGAACTGCTCGACGTGGTGCGCGAAAGCGTTTTCGGCGAAACGCCGGGCGCCATTCTCGAGAGCTTCCTGCTCCTGCAGCAGCATCCCGAACTGAAGGGCATGACCGCCCGCACCCTGCGCGCGCTGTGGCGCGCCCGCATCCACATCGACGACGATTTCCGGCGCGACCCGGCCAACCACGCCCGCTTCCTCGCGCTCTTCCAGCAGCAGCAGGGCATCGTCCACGAGCTGCGGCGCATGAACCAGTTCGGCATCCTCGGCCGCTATCTGCCCAATTTCGGCAGGATCGTCGGCCAGATGCAGCACGACCTCTTCCACGTCTATACCGTCGACCAGCACATCCTGCAGGTCATGCGCAACCTGCGCCGCTTCACGATGGACGAGTTCGCGCACGAATACCCGGTGTGCAGCCGCCTGATCAGCGACTTCGTCCGCCCCTGGGTGCTCTACATCGCCGCCCTCTTCCACGACATCGCCAAGGGGCGCGGCGGCGACCACTCGGAACTGGGCACCGTCGACGCCCGGGAGTTCTGCGACAGCCACGGCCTCGACGCCGAGGACAGCGAACTGATCGTCTGGCTCGTGCGCCACCACCTCGTGATGTCGAACGTCGCGCAGAAGCAGGACGTTTCCGACCCCGACGTGGTCGGCGCCTTCGCCGCCACGGTCGGCGACGAACGCCACCTGACGGCGCTCTATCTATTCACCGTCGCCGACATCCGGGGCACCAGCCCGAAGGTCTGGAACGCCTGGAAGGGGCAGCTGCTCGAACAGCTCTTCAGCGCCACGCGCGCGCTCCTCCTCTCCGGCAACAAGCCGCAGGTGGCGCAAGGCATCATCCAGGAGCGGCAGCAGGAGGCCATGCGCCTGCTGCGCTACTTCGCGCTTTCCGACACGGTGCACGAACGCCTCTGGAAGCAGCTCGACACCGTCTATTTCCTGCGCCACTCGGCCGAGGAGATCGCCTGGCACACGCGCGCCCTGCACTACCGCATCCAGAACGACCAGCCGGTGGTCAAGGCCCGCATCAACCCGCAGGGCGAAGGACTCGAGGTGATGGTCTACACGCAGGACCAGCGCGACCTCTTCGCGCGCCTCGTCGGCTTTTTCGCGCGTGCCGGCTATTCCATCGTCGACGCCAAGATCCACACCACGCGGCACGGCTACGCGCTGGACAGCTTCATGCTGCTCGACGTGAGCGGGCGCGACAGCGAACGCGAGATGATCAGCTACATCGAGCACGAACTGACCGACCGCCTGGTGCACCAGACGCCGCCGGAGGAACCCGCGGCCGGACGGCTGTCGCGCCAGGTCAGGCACTTTCCGGTGCAGCCGCAGGTCACCATCGTGCCGGACGAGAAAGGCGCCTGCTTCGTCCTCTCCGTGCTCGCCGCCGACCGCCCGGGCCTCCTTTACACCGTGGCGCGCACGCTCGCCGCGCACAATGCCAACCTGCACACGGCCAAGATCGCCACGCTCGGCGAGCGCGTCGAGGACACCTTCCTGATCAGCGGCGGCGATCTCGGCGAGAGCGCCGGCCGCATCCGCCTCGAAACCGAACTGCTCGAGCGCCTCAAGATCTGAGGCCGCCCGAGCCGCCGTCGCCGCTTCAGCGGCGCGTGCGCGCCACCTCGGCCCCGAGCACGCCGCCAGCCGCCGCACCCGCCACCGTGCCGACCGTGCTGCCGCCGGTCACGACCGCGCCGACCACGCCGCCGACCACCGCCCCCGTCGCCGTGCCGATCTGCTGGCGCGTCGGCGAAGTGCTGCAGCCCGCCAGAAGCGCCGGAGCGATCAGCAGGCACATGGCCCGATTTTTCATCTGCGCGCTGGTCATGACAGCTCCACCAGCGAACCGTTGCTCACGCGCACCTTGCCGCCGACGGCGACGCTCGGCGCGTGCGACTGCGAAACGGTGCGGAAGGAACCGTCGTCCATGCGCACCGTGATGCGGTAGACGGTGCGCTGGTTGATGTTCTTCTCGATGGCATGGCCGGCGAAGGCGCCGCCCACGCCGCCGAGGACGGTCATCGCGTCGCGGCCGCGGCCGTTGCCGATCTGGTGGCCGACCACCGCGCCGGTGACGCCGCCGGCGACCGCGCCGACGCCGCTCGCATTGCCGTTGACCGTCACCGTGCGGATCGCATCGACGACGCCGCAGTTGGCGCACGCCGGCGCCGCGGCGAGCTGCTTGCCGGCGCCGGGGGAATTACCGGTACCTTGCGGCGCGGCGGGCTGTTCGGCCTCCGCCGGCCGGTTGTCGGAACGCGCGCTCGGAATCACGCCGGTGATGGCGCCGATGCCGAGCAGGCTGAAGGTGATCAGCGAAACGGCCGCGCCCATCATCAGCGGATGCGGACGGCTCGCCTTCACCGCCGTGGCCGGGACGGCCGGGTTACTGCCTGAATTCAATTGCCTCATTGTTATCTCCCGTAGGGCTTGTGTGAGTACGGGGGCCGGCTACCGGCGCCCCGCAAGCTCATAGAGCAAAGCCCGTACCAGAGATTCAAGCCATTGAATTGAATACGGTTTCTTTGAAAACGGAAAAGACTTCGGAACATTCCAGTCGGGCCGGCCCGACACGGCGAAAAGAAATCATGGCAAACGCATGATTTGCATGGAAAAAACCTGTCGCTCGATGACGACAGGATTCACCCGCCGGCGCCCGCCTTGAACAGCTTGGGATCCAGGTCGTGGCGTTCGAGCAGCTTGTAGAACTCGGTCCGGTTGCGCTGCGCCAGGCGGGCGGCCTGGGCGACGCTGCCGCCGGTCAGGCGCAGCAGACGCACGAGATAGTCGTGTTCGAAGTCCCGTCGCGCCTCGTCGAGCGAGGTCCAGCCCGCCGGCTCGGCGCGCAGCGCGCTCTGGATCAGCGGCGCGGGCACCAGTTCGCCGGTGGACAGGGCGACGGCCTGCTCGATGACGTTCTGCAGCTGGCGGATGTTGCCCGGCCAGGGCGCGGCGATCAGCAGTTCGAGCGCCTCCGGTGCCAGCGCGGCGACCTTTTTCTTGTAACGCTCGGCAAAGGTGCGCAGGAAATGGCTGACCAGCGCCGGAATGTCCTCGCGCCGGGCCGCGAGCGGCGGCAGGTTGAGGCCGACGACGTTCAGGCGGTAATAGAGATCCTCGCGGAACCAGCCTTCCTGCAGTCCCGCTTCGATGTCGCGGTGGCTGGCCGAGATCACGCGCACGTCGACCGGAACGACCTGCACGGCGCCGACCGGGCGCACCTGGCGCTCCTGCAGCACGCGCAGCAGCTTGCTCTGCAGCGGCAGCGGCATGTCGCCGATCTCGTCGAGGAAAACGGTGCCGCCGGCGGCGGCCTGGAACAACCCCGGGTGATCGTAGGTGGCGCCGGTGAAGGCGCCCTTGCGGTGGCCGAACAGCTCAGATTCGAGCAGGTGCTCGGGGATCGCGGCGCAGTTGATTGCCACGAAGGACTTGCCGGCGCGCGGGCTGGCGCGATGGATGGCGCGCGCCAGAAGCTCCTTGCCGGTGCCGCTGGCGCCGGCGATGAAGACGCTGGCGTCGGTCGCCGCGACGAGGCGGGCGCGTTCGAGCAGTTCGCGCAGCGCCGGTCCGACCGCGACGATGCCGGTACGCCACGCGGCGTCGGCTTCGGGCGCCGCGCCCGCCGCACCGGACAGGCGCAGCGCGCGTTCGGCCTGTTCGAGCACGGCCTTGCCGTCGAAGGGCTTGGGGATGAAGCCGAAAACGCCGCGCTTGGTCGCCTCGACCGCGTCCGGAATGGTGCCGTGCGCGGTCAGCACGATAACCGGCAGCGTCGGCGCCTGGCGCTGGATCGCCTCGAACAGCGCCAGACCGTCCATGCCGCCCATTTTCAGGTCGGTGATGACGAGGCGCGGACGAGCCAGGGCGAACAGGGTCAGCGCCTGCTCGCCGCTCTCGGCGGCGGCCACCGTGTAGCCGGCGGCGCGCAGGCGCATGGCGAGCAGTTTGTGGATGTCGGGATCGTCGTCGACGATCAGGATGTCGGGGGCTTCGTTCATTTTTTCGGTTGTCCGCGCTCGATCAGCGAGCGTTCGATGGCGCGCAGTTCGTCGAGCTGATCCTTGAACTGCTGGGCGCGCTTCTGCTCGCGGTTGCGTTCGGCGAGCTGCGTCAGGAGATAGTTGGCGAAGTGGCGGATCTGCGCGCTGTGGCCGGCCGCGGTCAGCGGCTCCAGCGTCGCCGCGGCGCGCTGCGCGTCGGCGCCGGGCAGCGCCGGCAGGGTCAGCAGCACGCCGTAGCGCAGGCGCGCCGCCGTCGTGCGGTCGCGGGCGAGCGCCTGCGCCGCCGCGTTCATTTCGCGCCGCTGCTCGTCGGGCGTCGCCGCGCTCACGCGCTGCGCGTGGACGATCGCGTCGAGCGCCAGACGGGCGTCGTCCGCAACGGCCGGGGTCGGGTTTGCCGGCGCCGGCGTGCTGACGGGCGCCGGTACGCTGCCGCAGGCGGCGAGCAGGCCCAGGATAACAACGGAAAGAAAGCGTCGGATCATCAAAACTCGGTGTTCTTGCCGGCCAGCGGGAGCGTCAGGCGGAAAGTGGCGCCCGGCCCGCCGCCCGACATCAGTTCCAGGCTGCCGTGGTGCGCGAGGGCGAACTCGCGGGCGATGGCAAGGCCGAAGCCGCTGCCCGCCAGCTGGTCGCCGGGCGGCGCGGCGCCCTTGTAGAACCAGTCGAAGATGCTGTCGCGGTCGGCCTCGGCGACGCCCGGCCCCTGATCGACGATTTCGACACAGGCGGACTTGTCCTCGCGCCACAGGCGGAGGCCGATGATAGCACCGGCCGGCGAGTGCTTGATCGCATTCGACAGCAGGTTGTCGATCACCGTCGCCAGCTTCCGTGGATCGCCCATCACGCCGACCTTCTGCAGGTCGAGGCTGAAGCCGAGGCTGCGCGCGTTGGCCGCGAGGCGATGCTCCTCGACGACGCCTTCGATCAGTTCTCCGAGCAGCAGGCGTTCGGGACGCAGGCGCCCGAGGCCGCCGCCGCCCATTTCCCGCTGCACGGCGAGCAGGCGTTCGATCATCCGCTGCATCTGCAGGCTCTTGTGCTGCAGGATGGCGACGATTTCGCCCTGCGCCGGGGCGAGCGGGCCGGCGGTTCCGTCGGCGAGCAGCGAGGCGCCTTCGCGCAGGGCCGTGAGCGGCGTCTTGAGTTCGTGCGAGACATGGCGCAGGAAGCGCGATTTCTGGGCTTCGAGGTCGCCCAGGCGGCGCCGCAGCCAGTCCAGGCGCAGCCCCAGGCGTTCGAGGTCGGCCGGGCCGTGGATGGCGATCTGCGGTTCGAGGTCGCCGTCGCCCAGGCGGCCGATCGCCGCGTCGAGCTCGCGGATCGGCCGCGCGATCAGCCACGACGCGCCGAGCGCGATGCTGGCGCCGAGCAGCAGCATGAGCGGCAGGAAGAGCCACAGACGGCGCTGAGCTTCGTTCGCCGTGTGTTCGAGCATGACCATTTCGCGGTCGATCAGCTCGGTGCTCACGTCGAGCATTTCGCGCGCAAGCAGCGTCAGATCGGCGTAGTCGCCGGCCAGCGCGACGCGGTCGGTCGGCGCGTCCGTTTCCGCGCGCAACCGCTCGAGCAGCGCCTGCTCGGTGTCGATCATCCGGTTGAGGCGCGCCAGCTGTTCCTCGTCGAGCGGCAGCAGCGACAGTTCGCTGCTGCTCGCCTTGAAGCGCGCGCGCACGATCTCGTAGTCGGCGAGCACCGCCGCGTCGCGCAGGATCAGCATCTGCCGCGCCAGGCGTTCGAGCCCGGTCGTCTCCTCGAGCAGCTGGCGGCTGGCACGCGCCGCCTGGGTGGTTTCGGCGAGTGCCTTCCGGCTCTGTTCGGCAAAGCGGTCGACCCCGGCCATCGCCTGCAGGAGCACGACGACGAGCGGCACCACCGCGAGCGCGAAGGCAATCAGCAGCAACGTGAAGAAGGAGCGCGGGTAGAGGACGCGGGACACGGAAAACCTGTCGAAGGGCGATGGATCGGCCGGGCGGAGACGCGGGCGTGCCGGCGGCGCCGTGCAACGCAAGCGGGAATCCGGGCGAACGGCGCGGACGTGCCGTACCCGAACCATAACAGTTACTGAAAGTGGCCGCGCGGCGCCGGACGATTGGACGGCGGCGGGCCGTCCGGGTTCCCGCAAAGCCGTTAGCGGCGGCCGGCGGAGGTGCGAAGGCGTGAAGACGCGCTACCCGCCGGCAGCGGCGGGTAGCGCCGGCGCTCAGTCCGGCGTGCCGCCCAGATTCAGTTCGTCGACGAAACCGAAGCGCGACATGTCGCGCATGCGCATCGGGTAGAGGATGCCGTCCAGATGGTCGCATTCGTGCTGCACGACACGCGCGTGAAAACCCTCGACGCTCCGGTCGATGGGATTGCCGGCGGCATCGAAGCCGGTGTAGCGCAGGCGCCGCCAGCGCGGCACCACGCCCCGCAGGCCGGGCACCGAGAGGCAGCCTTCCCAGCCGTCTTCCGTTTCCTCGGAAAGCGGCGTCAGGGTCGGGTTGATGAGGACGGTGTAGGGCACTTCGTCGGCGTCGGGATAGCGCGCGTTGTGCGCGAAGCCGAAGATCACGACGCGCAGGCCGACGCCGATCTGCGGCGCGGCGAGACCGGCGCCGTCGAGGTGGCGCATGGTCTCCTCCATGTCGGCGACGAGCGCGCGCAGGGCCGGCGTGGCGAACTGCTCGACCGGCCGCGCCCGTTGCCACAGGCGCGGATCGCCCATTCTAAGAACCGGCCGGATCATCGCCATTGACCACCTGTTCGAGGATGGTGCGCACGTGCGCCATCGATTCGTGCAACACGAGCTGGATCGCCTCGAAGCTGATCCCGTCGCGGCTGTCGGCGCGGCCCGCCGCGTAGTTGGCGACCACGTTGATCGCCGCGTAAGGCACGCCGAGTTCGCGCGCCAGCGAGGCTTCCGGCATGCCGGTCATGCCCACCAGATCGGCGCCGTCGCGTTCGAGGCGGTCGATTTCGGCCGCCGTTTCCAGGCGCGGCCCCTGCGTCGTGGCATACACCGACGAGTCGCTGAACGGCACGCCGGTCGCCCGCGCCGCGTCGATCAGCTTCTGGCGCAGCACGCGGTCGTAGGGCTCGGTGAAATCGATGTGCGTGACCGAGCAGTCCTGACCTTCGTGGAAGGTCGAGCGGCGCCCCCAGGTGTAGTCGATGATCTGGTGCGGGATGACGAGGTCGCCGGGCTTGAGGTCGGCGCGGATGCTGCCGACCGAGGCCACCGAGACGATGCCTCGCGCGCCCCGCTTCCACAGCGCCCAGAGATTGGCGCGGTAGTTGACCTCGTGCGGCGGGATCGTGTGGCCGTAGCCGTGGCGGGCGAGAAAGGCGACCGGGCGGCCGCAGATCTCGCCGAAGGTGACGGCGCCCGAAGGCTCGCCGTAGGGCGTGCGCACGACCTCGCGGTGCGACACGTCGAGGTTGGCCAGCTGGGTGAGGCCGCTGCCGCCGATGATCGCCAGCATCTCAGTCTTCCTTCACGGCGTAGATGGCCGGCAGGTTGCGCCAGGCGCCGCGCACGTCCATGCCGTAGCCGAAGACGAAGCGGTCGGGCACGTCGAGCGCGACGAAGTCGGCCGCGATCGGCTTGACCTTGCCGTTCTGCTTGTCGGTCGCCACCGCCGTGTAGCAGGCGGTCGCGCCCAGCTCCAGCATGCGCGTGCGGATCGCGGCGAGGGTCAGGCCTTCGTCGAGGATGTCGTCGACGACGAGGACGGTGCGCCCCTTGACCGAAGTCCACGGCGCGGCGCGCCAGGACAGCGCGCCGCCGGCAGTGTCCTGCCCGTAGCGCGTGACGTGCAGATAATCGAAATCGAGCGGGAAATTGAGCTGCGTCATCAGCTGGCCGGCGAAGGGAACGCCGCCGCTCATCACGCAGAGGAGGACGGGGTTGCTGTCGCCGAGCTTCGCGGTGATCTCGGCGGCGACGCGGCTGACGGCGGCGGCCACGGTGTCGGCCGAGTGAATGAGTTCCGCGCCGGCGAGAATGTCCCGCGCTTGTTGGTTTTCTGCCATGTTCAATCCAGGTTGTTCAGATAGTTCGAAAAATCGGCGCCGACTTCCGGGTGGCGCTTGCCGAAAACGACGGTCGCCTGCAGGTAGCCGAGCTTGGAACCGCAATCGTAGCGCGTTCCGGCGTAGCGGTAGGCGAGCACCTGCTCCTCGGCGAGCAGCGCGGCGATGCCGTCGGTCAGCTGGATTTCGCCGCCGGAGCCCGGCGTGACGTTCTCCAGGTGGTGGAAGATGCGCGGCGTCAGGATGTAGCGGCCGACGACGGCAAGCGTGGACGGCGCCTCCTCGGGCTTCGGCTTCTCGACGATGGCTTCGATGCGCTCCAGGCGCTCGGCCACCGGCGAAGCCTTGACGATGCCGTAGCTCTTGGTGTCCGCGCGCGGCACGTCCTGCACGCCGAGCACCGAGCAGCGGTAGTAGTCGAAGGTGTCGGCCATCTGCTTCATGACCGGCGGCTGGCCGTCGAGCAGATCGTCGGCGAGCAGCACGGCGAAAGGCTCGTCGCCGACCACCGACTTGGCGCACAGGACGGCGTGGCCGAGACCGAGGGCTTCGGACTGGCGGATGTAGATGCAGTTGATGTTCTTCGGCAGCAGGTTGCGCACGAATTCGAGCATCTCGGTCTTCTGCTTGAGCGCCAGCTCGTTTTCCAGCTCGTAGGCCTTGTCGAAATGGTCCTCGATGGCGCGCTTGCTGCGCCCGGTGACGAAGATCATGTCGGTGATCCCGGCCGCCACCGCTTCTTCGACGGCGTACTGGATCAGCGGCTTGTCGACGATCGGCAGCATTTCCTTCGGGCTGGCCTTGGTCGCCGGCAGGAAACGGGTGCCCAGGCCGGCGACCGGGAAGACCGCCTTCTTGATTTTCTTCATGGTGTTTCTCCCTCGTTATCCAATTGCAGCAAGGCCAGCAACTGCGCCTCGTCGATCACCGCGACGCCGAGCGCCTGCGCCTTGTCGAGCTTGGAGCCGGCGTCCGCGCCGGCGACCACGTAATCGGTTTTCTTCGAGACCGAGCCGGCGACCTTGCCGCCGGCCGCCTCGATCATTTCCTTCGCCGCCTCGCGCGCCAGCGTCGGCAGGGTGCCGGTCAGCACCAGGGTCTTCCCGGCGACGGCGGATCGGGGAACTGCGGTGGCAATGTCCGCCGCCGGCAGTGCCGCGAGGATTTCCCCGCGCAGCGACGCCAGGCGGCGCAGCGCCGAGCCGTTCCCGGTCGCCGCCAGCCAGGCGAGCACCGCTTCGGCCACCTCGGCCGGCAATTCATGATCGGCGGGCAGGCCGTCCGCCAAACGTTCGCCGTCGGCGACGGCCGCCAGCTGGCGGGCGCGAACCGGCGTCAGCTTCGGGATGCCCAGCGCCGCGTACAGCTCGCTCCAGGCGAGGCGCTCCGCCAGTCCGGGATGCGGCGCATGCTCGTCGGCCGGCGCGACGCCGGCGGCGAACAGCGCGTCGACGGCGGAAGCGTTGCGCGCCTCGGCGAAAAAGTCGGCGATCGCCGCCGCCACCGTCGCGCCGATGTCGGGCAGGACCGCGAGCAGGGGCGCCGGCGCCCGGCGCACCCAGTCGAACCGCCCGAGCCAGTCGGCCAGCGTTTTCGCGGTGCTTTCGCCGACGTGGCGGATGCCCAGCGCGAAGAGCAGGCGCGAAAGCTTCGGCGACTTGCTGGCGGCGATGCCGGCGAGTAGATTTTCGGCCCAGCGCGTGGCGATCTGGCCGGCTTTCACCGTTTCCGGCACGGTGCCGTCGCGCTCGTCGGCGCGCCGTTTCATTTCGAGCAGATCGTCCAGCGTCAGCCGGTAGAGGTCGGCCACGCCGTGCACGTACTCGAATTCGACCAGACGCTCGACGTAGCGCTCGCCCAGCCCCTCGATGTCCATCATCCGCCGCCCGGCGAAATGCAGGATGGCCTGGATGCGCTGCGCGCTGCAGGAAAAGCCGCCGGAGCAGCGCGTCACCGCCTCCCCTTCCTCGCGCACGACGTGCGCGCCGCAGACCGGGCAGGCGGTCGGCATGACGAAGGGCCTGGCGTCGGCCGGACGCCGCTCGGCGACGACGCCGACGATCTGCGGGATGACGTCGCCGGCGCGGCGCACGATCACCGTGTCGCCGATGCACAGGCCGCCCTTGCGCTCGACCTCGTCGGCGTTGTGCAGCGTCGCGTTGGTCACCGTCACACCGCCGACGAAGACCGGCGCCAGCCGCGCCACCGGGGTGATCGCGCCGGTCCGGCCGACCTGCACCTCGATGCCGAGCAGGCGCGTCAGCGCCTCTTCCGCCGGATACTTGTGCGCCACCGCCCAGCGCGGTTCGCGCGTCACGAAACCGAGCTGCTCCTGCAAGGCGCGTGAATTGACCTTGTAAACCACGCCGTCGATGTCGAACGGGAGCCCGGCGCGCCGTTCGCCCATGCGCCGGTGAAAGTCGGCGAGCGCCTGCGGCCCCTTCACGACGGCGCGCTCGGCGCAGACCGGAACGCCGAAGGCGGCAAGCGCGTCGAGCGTGGCGCCGTGCGTTTCCGGCAGCGGCCAGCCGACGACTTCGCCCAGGCCGTAGGCGAAGAAGGACAGCGGCCGGCTCGCGGCGATCTTCGAATCGAGCTGGCGGATGCTGCCGGCGGCGCCGTTGCGCGGATTGACCATGGGCTTCTCGCCGGCGGCCAGCGCGCGCGCGTTGAAGCGTTCGAAGTCGGCACGCCTCATGTAGATTTCGCCGCGCACTTCGAGCACGGGCGGCGCCGCCCTGCCCTCCTGCAGGCGCAGGCGCGCCGGAATCTGCGCCACGGTGCGCACGTTCTCGGTGACGTCCTCGCCGGTTTCGCCGTCTCCGCGCGTCGCCGCGCGTACCAGACGTCCGTCTTCGTAGCGCAGGCTGATCGCCAGTCCGTCGAACTTGAGCTCGGCGGCGTATTCGACCGGCGGCGCGCCGTCGCCGAGCTTGAGTTCGCGCCGCACGCGGGCGTCGAAGGCGAAGGCGCCGCTGGCCTCGGTATCGGTCTCGGTGCGGATCGACAGCATCGGCACGGCGTGGCGCACCGGCGCGAAGGCGTCGAGCACCTTGCCGCCGACGCGGCGGGTCGGAGAATCGGGGCTGGCGAGTTCGGGGTGCGCGGCTTCGAGCGCCTGCAGCTCACGGAACAGCCGGTCGTACTCGGCGTCGGGAATCTGCGGCGCGTCGAGGACGTAGTAGCGGTAATCGTGCTCTTCGATTTCGGCGCGCAGCGCGCGGACGCGCTCGGCGGCGGAAACGGACGTGGACATGGATGACGCGGACCGGAATCAGGCGAACAGGCGCAGGGCCAGCGGCCCGCCGGCCGGAATCTGGCGCGCCGCCATCGCCGCTTGGTACTGCCCGACCTGGCGCCGGATCGGTTCGAGCGCGCCTTCCGAGAGCGGCCGCCGGTTATCGTCCACCAGCGCGCCGTGCAGCGCCTCGGCGAAGCGCCGGGCGAGATCGACCATCTGGTTGAACACGCGCTCGCCGTGCGCGACGCGCGGCACGTCGAGTAGGAAGGTCAGCGCATGCGTGTGCATGCTCTTCATCGTTTCCGCCGAGAAGCCGGCGGCTTCCTGGTTGGTCAGCAGATAGAGCACGTTGCCCTCGTCGTCGCAGCGCACGAAGCGCCCTTCGCCGTCGAGCGCCAGCCCGGCCGCCTCGGCCAGCGCGCGCAGCTTGGTGCCGGCGAAGCTCTGCCCCTGGGCGACCACGTTGATGCCGATCTGGATGTCGACGCCGGCGCAGAACTGGTCGAGTTCGAGCGCCGCGTTGAGCGCGGGCTGGCGCGGCGGCAAGTCGGCGACGGCCATCAGCTCGTCGGAGAGATCCTGCATCGCGATGGAGAAGACGGACAGGTCGGTATCGCTTGCCGGACCGCTCCGGTCGACGAGTTGCAGGGCGATGCGGATGCGGCGGTATTCGCTGTCGCCGTCGTCGACGATGGTTTCCCATTCGCGCGAGCGCTCGTTGTAGCCGATCCAGTGGATGGGTTTGCGCACGCGGGCCAGCGCGGCGCCCTGCGCTTCGAGGATCTGGTAGGCCGGGGCCGGTTCGACGGCTTCGAAGGCGGCGATGAAGTCGACGGCCGGCGACAGCAGGTGCGCCGGCGGCGCGCTGTCCCGGAAATCCTTCGCCTCGCGGGATTCGCGCGGCGCATCCCGATGCTCCGGGAGCGGCGCGGAAACGCCGGCCGCCGGGGCGACCGGAGCGGCGGCGGGCTCGGGCCGAAGCGGCGGCTCGACGAAAGTTTCGGCGACGGTTTCGACGGACGGCATTTCGTAATCCGTCGCCGGCGGCTCGACGGAGTCGGCGCGCCAGGCCGGTGCGGCGGAAGCGGCGTAGCCGGCATCGTCGTCGGCGAGCATCGCCGCCGTCGCCGGCTCCTGCGCGTCGAGACGCGGATCGAGGCGCAACACGGGTTCGAGGCGTTCGGCGGGCATCTCGGCCGGGGCCGGCGCGGCTGCCGCGAACGCTGCGCGGGCGGCGTCGGGCGCCGCGTCGTCGTGGGCGGAAAACGGCTCGCCGTCCGCGTTGCCGGCAGCACCCGCGGCCTCGGACGGATCGAGCAGGACGTCCGCGTGCCGGGCTTTCAGCACCTGCTCGGCGACCTTGCGGTGCTTGTATTCCTGCCACTTGTTGTAGGCCAGGACGCCGACGATTGCCGTGGCGCCGAGGCCGAACAGGCCGTATTGCAGTTCGGTCATATCTGTTCCTAGGCGAGCTGCTCGCGCATGCGCAGCGCTTCTTCGATGTCGACCTCGACGATGCGCGACACGCCGGATTCCTGCATGGTCACGCCGACGAGCTGCTGCGCCATCTCCATCGCGATCTTGTTGTGGCTGATGAAAAGGAACTGCGTGTTGGTCGACATGCGCCGCACCATATCGCAGAACCGCTCGGTATTGGTATCGTCCAGCGGCGCGTCCACCTCGTCGAGCAGGCAGAAGGGCGCCGGGTTGAGCTGGAACATGGCGAACACCAGCGCGATCGCGGTGAGCGCCTTCTCGCCGCCCGAGAGCAGGTGGATCGTCGAATTCTTCTTGCCCGGCGGCTGCGCCATGACCTGCACGCCGGAATCGAGGATTTCGTCGCCGGTCATGATCAGGCGCGCCTCGCCGCCGCCGAAGAGCGTCGGGAAAAGCTCGCCGAAGCTCTTGTTGACCGCGTCGTAGGTCGTCTGCAGGAGGTCGCGCGTTTCGCGGTCGATACGGCGGATCGCGTTCTCCAGCGTTTCCATGGCTTGGGTCAGGTCCTCGGCCTGCGCGTCGAGGTAGCCCTTGCGCTCGCGCGCCGATTCGAGTTCGTCGAGCGCCGCGAGGTTGACCGCGCCGAGCGCCTCGATCTGCTTCTGCAGCGAGGTGATCGAACCTTGCAGCGAGGCCGGCCGGGCGCCGGGCAGATCGGCGGCGAGCGCCGCCTCGTCGGCCTGCGCTTCGAGCAGCTGGGCGGCGAGCTGTTCGTAGTTGAGGCCGGCCGCCTGCTCCTTGAGCTTGAGTTCGCCGATGCGGTCGCGCTGCGGCGCCTGGCCCTGCTCGATCTTCAGGCGCTGTTCCTCCAGCCCGCGCAGGGCGCCGGTCGCCGCCTCCAGCGCATCGCGCGCCGCGGCCAGCGCGTGTTCGCGCGCGACGCGGTGGTCGAGCGCTTCCTGCAGCTTGGGTTCGAGGTCTTCGGCCTGCATCGCGCCGGCGTTTTCCTCGCAGCGCGCCAACTCGTCGACGATGCGGTCGAGCTGCTTGCGCGCCAGATTGCCGTTGTTGGCGATTTCGTCGAGCTTGTTGCGGCATTCGCGTTGCGAAAACTGAGCTTCGCGCAGCTCGCGCTCGACGCCGTTGACCTGCTCGCGCTCGTCGCGCAGCGCGCGCTCGGCCTGCTCGAAGCGGCCCTTGACGCCGATCATCACGGTCTGCAGCTGCATCACCTGCTCGCGCTGCAGTTCGATCGCCTCCTCGGCGATGAACAGGCGCTCGCGCTCGCCCTCCTCCTCGGCGGCCATTTCGGCCAGCGCGTCGTCGATCTGCGCCTGCCGCTCGCGGAAGCGGTCGAGCGCCTGCGACAGCTTGAGCGTTTCGACCTGGATCGTGTGCGCCCGGTCCTGCAGGTCGGAAAGCTGCTTGCGCGCGTCCTGCAGCGCCTGCTGCGCGTCGGCCATGCGCGTCTCGGTTTCGGCCAGCCGGGCCTGTGCCTGTTCGACGAGCGTCTGGCGCTGCTCGATCAGCGCGCCGAGTTCCTCGATCTCGCGCTGGCGTTCGAGCAGGCCGTGCTCGCCGGCGTCCGGCGCGAACAGCGTGACGCTGTGTCGGCTGACGAGATCGCCGCCCGGCGTGACGCAGCACGCGCCGGGCGCGAGCGAGGCCCGGCGGGCCAGCGCGGCGGCCAGGTCGGGCGCGGCGAACACGTCGTGCAGCCATTCGGCGAGGACGGCGGCGAATTTCGGGTTGTCGCAGCGCAGGTGCGCGAGCAGGCGGTCGCCGCCGGCCGGCGCCTCGGCCGCGCCGTCGGTCGGCAGCATCAGCGTCAGCTTGCCGCCCGGGCGGTCCTTGCTCCACGCCGGATCGACCGCGTCGGCGGGCAGCGACGAGAGACGCTCGCGCAGGACAGCCTCGACGGCATCCTCCCAGCCGGCGTCCACGTGCAGCGACTTCCACAGCGGCTGGCGCTGATCGAGCCCGTGCCGACGCAACCAGTCGCCGAGCTTGCCGTCGCCCTGCACGCGGCGCTGCAGCTGCTCGAGCGCGGCGCGTCGGGCATGCGCTTCGGCGCGTTCCTTCTGCGCGTGCTGCACCTCGGCCAGCACGTCGCGGCGCTGCTGCTCGAACTGCGGCAGCTCGCGCTGCATGAGCGTCTGCTGCTCCTGCGCCTCGGCGATGCGCTCACGCAGTTCGGCCAGTTCTTCCTGCTTGAATTCGAATTCGGCGCTGTCCGGCACCGGCAGCGCCTCGCGCTCCTGCGCCAGCCGTTCGCGCCGGCCGGCGATGATCTGCAGCGAGCGCTGCGCGTGGCCTAGGTTCGCCTGCTCGACCTGCAGCTGCTGCTCGGCGCGAACGATCTCGGCGCGCTGGCGGTTCACCTCGTCCTGCGCCTGCGCGTACGCGTCCTCGGCCAGCGGCAGGCGTTCCTGCTGCGCCTCGAGGCGCATTTCGCCCTGCTCGACGCGCACGTCGGCGAGTTCCAGCAGTTCCTGCCAGCGGACGCCCTCGTCGGCCAGCTTTTCGACCTGCGCCTGCCAGTGCGCGCGGTCGTCGGTCAGCTGCGCGAGGCGCGTTTCGTATTCGCGCTGCGATTCGCGGCGATGGCGGATTTCGGCTTCGAGGCGCGCGACTTCGGCGTTGGCCGTGAACAGGTCGCCCTGCGCGCTGTGCAGGCCGTCGCTCGCGGCAAAATGGCCTTCGCGCGCCTCTTCGAGGCGGGCCTCGGTCTCGCGCAGCGCGGCGGTCTGCGCTTCGAGGTCCGTCGCCGCGCGCTCGACTTCGCGCGCCAGCCGCTCGCGCTCGGCCTGCGCGTCGTTGCGCCGCAGCAGCCAGAGCAGCTGCTGCTTGCGCGTCAGCTCGCTGTGGTATTCGCGATACTGGCGCGCCACCGCCGCCTGCGCTTCGAGGCGCTCCATCTGCGCGCCGAGTTCGACGCGGATGTCCTCGACGCGCATCAGGTTCTCGCGCGTGTCGGCGATGCGGTTCTCGGTCTCCTTGCGCCGTTCCTTGTACTTGGTGACGCCGGCGGCCTCCTCGAGGAAGACGCGCAGTTCGTCCGGCTTGGCCTCGATGATGCGCGAGATGGTGCCCTGCCCGATGATGGCGTAGGCGCGCGGGCCGAGGCCGGTGCCGAGGAAAAGGTCGGTGATGTCCTTGCGGCGGACGTGCAGGTTGTTGATGTAGTACTCGGACTGGCCGCTGCGCGTGAGCAGGCGCTTGACCGACAGCTCCGCGTATTGCGACCACTGGCCGGCGATGCGTCCGAGCGAGTTGTCGAAAACGAGTTCGACGGCGGCGCGCGACACCGGCTTGCGCGTGCCGGAACCGTTGAAGATGACGTCCTGCATCGATTCGCCGCGCAGCTCGGACGCCTTCGATTCGCCGAGCACCCAGCGCACGGCGTCCATCACGTTGGATTTGCCGCAGCCGTTCGGGCCGACCACGCCGACGAGCTGCCCGGGCAGCGCGATCGTCGTCGGATCGACAAATGACTTGAAACCGGCAAGTTTTAGTTTGGTCAGACGCATGAGCTTGGGGGGCGAAAGGTGGCCAAACGAGCGGCCCGGCTCTCTCGAAGCCTTATATGACGGCGCACTGGCGAAAATCGGCGTCTATAATAGCACCTTGCCCGCCCTATCCAGAAACGCGCCAAAGCACGGACTCCCATGACCACCCAGCCTTCCAAGACCCTAGAGACTTTCCCCAACCCGGCGCCGCAGCGCGACTTCCACATTCACATGGAAATTCCGGAATTCACCTGCCTGTGCCCGAAAACCGGACAGCCCGACTTCGCCACGCTGATCCTCGACTACATCCCCGAGAAAACCTGCGTCGAACTCAAGAGCCTCAAGCTCTACATGTGGTCCTTCCGCGACGAAGGCTGCTTCCACGAAGCCGTCACCAACCAGATCCTCGACGATCTGGTGCAGGCCACGCAGCCGCGCTACATGCGCCTGACCGCCAAGTTCTACGTGCGCGGCGGCATCTTCACCAACGTCGTCGCCGAACACCGCCAGACCGGCTGGACGCCGGCGCCGAAAGTCGAACTCGCCGAGTTCGCCACCCAATCCAACACCCGGGGCTGATACCTGATGACCACCGCGACCCAATTGACCGAAGCCGAACTCGACCGCCTCGAAACCCTGCTCGACGACCCCGACCTGGGCGACGCCATGCGCCTGGACGAAATCCAGGGCTACCTGTGCGCCGCGCTCGCCGGCCCGGTGCAGATTCCGCTCGAAGACCGCCTGCAGGAAATCCTCGGCGACGAATCGGCGCAGGACAGCGACGCCGCGCGCGAAGCCAAGGAACTCCTCGTCCGTTTCGCCGCCGCGCTCGAAGCGAGCCTCGACAGCGACGACAACTTCCCGCTGCTGCTCTACCCCAAGGACGAAAGCGAAGACGCGCCGAGCGACTTCGAACTGTGGTGCCTCGCCTACCTGCACGGCGTCGATAGCGCCATCGAGGACTGGTTCGACTCGCTCTCCGACGAAGAGGAAATCGACTTCCTCGACGAAAACCTCTTCCCGCTGATGGTGCTTACCGGCGAAGCCGAATCCGCCGCCCGCCAGCACGGCGAAGAATGGCCGGAAGGAGAGGAACTCGCCGCCCTGCTGCGCGAAAACGAAGACGCCCTGCCCTACGCCATCTCGGCCATGCACGCCTTCTGGCGCGCCAAGCGCGGCGCCACCACCGTCCGCAACGACGCCCCCAAGGTCGGCCGCAACGACCCCTGCCCCTGCGGCAGCGGGAAGAAGTTCAAGCAGTGCTGCGGCGCCGCCGAGTAAACGGCGCGATGAAGCGGCAACCGGGCGGATCGACACCCGGGACGCAAGGCTGAAAAAATGGCGCGGATTTCTCCGCGCCATTTTTTTGCTCCGCTTTTGCCCCGGGGAGGGGCAACTCCGCATCGCCGACGTTCAGGCGCCCCTATCCGCGGCCTCAGCGTCGCGCCGTTCTGGCGGACGGGACTGCTTCAGTACGTCGATCCGTAATAGGCATGAACATTCCTGCCCCAGGTCTCGTCCGCCATGTTGGGCCAGTGGTCGGAATCGAATCCGGGCGCGTTCTTCAGGCGCTCTTCGTCGGTATCCATGACGAAGCGCTTGTTCGCGGTGTCCACCGTCAAGGCGCTCCAGGGCACGGCAAACAGCTTTTCGCCGAGGCTGAGAAAACCGCCGAAAGACAGCACGGCATAGCAAACCCGACCGTCTCCGATATCCAGCATGAGCTCCTTGATGCTGCCCAGTTTTTCGCCCTTCGGGTTGTACACGTCGTCGCTGCACAGCGAACTGGCGCTGAGCAAGCGGGTGCCGCGGGGACCGGTACTGCTTGCGGTGGTGCTGGTCGATTCGTTCATTTTCCGCTCCTGAAAACAATAGAGGTGCTACAAAAAGGCAGGCGCTGGCCGCGCTTCGGCCGAAGCGCCAAACGTTCACTTGCCCTTGACGGTGTCCTTGACGTCTTCTTTCAGATCGCCGTAGGCCTTCTGAATTTTTCCGCCGGTTTTTTGCATCTTGCCTTCCGCCTCCAGATCGTCGTTGCCGACGACCTTGCCGGTAACTTCCTTGATTTTTCCTTTGACTTCTTCGATGCGTCCTTTGGTTTGATCCTTGTTCATGGCGTGCTCCTGGAGGTGAAATCGATCGAGAACTTCAGCGCAGAAAACGCGATCCGACGGCTGAAGTGAGAAGAGTAGGCCCGACGGTTTCGGCAATCTGTGCGCTGGCACCCACAGGCGCCCGAACCGGCAAATGTTCGGGAGCAGACGGAGGCGGCAAGGGCTCGGCCCGATAATCGGGCGACGGATCGAACCGTGCGAGGAATGTCAGATGGCGAGACGGATACGAAGAACAGCCTGGAGCCGATCGTTCCAGAGTTTGGTGAAGACGATGACGCGGAGCGCGATGCGCGTCGGCAGCAAGGCGCTCAAGGAAACCTTGCGCAGCGCTCCGCTGACGGGCACACGGAGGCCGGCCAAAAAGGCGATGCCCCCTTCGGCCAACTGGACGACGGGGCTCGCCGTCGGCGCTGCCGGGCCTCGGCGCTATTGGCTGTACAAGCCGCCCGGCGTGCGGCGCACCGAGAAACTTCCGCTCCTGGTGATGCTGCACGGCTGCGGGCAGGATGCCGCAGCGCTGGCCGCCAGCAGCGGCATGAACAGGGTGGCGGCGCGCGAGCGTTTTTTCGTCCTCTATCCAGAGCAGGATCGTCTCGCGAATGTGCACGGGTGTTGGAACTGGTACGACACCCGCGCCGGCCGCGCGCAAGCCGAAGCGCATTCGATCGACGCCGCCATCGAGCAGGTTTGCCTGTCGCAGGCCGTCGACCGGAACAAGATCGCCGTGGCGGGAATGTCTGCCGGGGCCGGCATGGCGGCGCTGCTGGCAACCCGGCATCCGGAGCGCTTTCGGGCAATCGTCATGCATTCGGGGATCGCGCCGGGAGTTGCGAACTCGTCGTCCGGCGCCCTCAAGGCCATGCGCGGACAAAGCGCGAAGGCATCCCCGCTCCCGACCGTTGCCTCCGAGGTGAGATTTCCCGCCTTGCTGGTTATCCATGGCGCCGCGGATCACGTGGTAGCACCGGGGAACGGCGCCGAAGCGGCCATGCGCAGGGGGGAACGGATCGGCGCCAGCGCAGGCAAGCCGCGCCGGGTGCAACGTGGAACCCGCTATGCGGCGACGATCACCGATTACCGAAAGAGCGGCCGGCTGATCGCGACGCTGTGCGCTATCGACCGGCTGGGCCACGCCTGGAGCGGCGGCGCCGCCGGCCATTCCTTCAGCGACCCCAAAGGCCCCGATGCCTCGCGGATGATCTGGTCCTTCGTCGCCAGACAATTTGCTCGGGCGGCAAACTAAGTTCTGATCCGGGGCTTCTTCCATGCAACGGCGTTGCCTCGCCTATACAGGTTTGGCTGCCGCAGAGCATGTATCGCCGCGACGGGAAGCTCGGATACACCAGGAAAGATTGCGTTGTAGGAAGGCAGCGGGAAGCGGTCAAGGAGTCCGGCGGCGCTCTCGAATAGATAACGCAGGAGTCATGCAAATAAGAGCCTAAAACGCAAGGCGGGAAAAATGGCGCCGACTTCTCCGCGCCATTTTCCCTCCAGTTCAGCAGATATCTGAATAGAGCTGTCGACAAGTGTGGTTTTAAAAAAAACGACGGTCATGCATATCCGCGACGCTGGTTGTCTGAGATAACCTCAATCATATCGTCCTTTGTCCGCGACTGCTCAAACGGGCGAGCGAGTATGACGGATTTATCCAAGGCACCAAGAAATAGTCCGCCAGCACTTCGATCAAGATCTAATCCCTTTGCCAATATCACCTTCGCCACTAACCCATCCAGATAAATCCGAACGCTTACCACAGACACGTGGTCCTTGATTCCGTTCACGGCAAGATCCATGTTCTCCATGATTGGCGTTCTATTTAGCGCCGCTCCTCGAGTAATTAACTGGTCAAGAACAATCGGGTAGTCCCAAACGTTCCCTGCATCCTGTGCTAGGACACGCTGACGAAGGTCTTCAAGTATTTCCTCCGTTAACTGGACGTTAACGAACTCCGGCCGTGACGACGCTGCTGCTCGCCAAACTATGCTTAAAAAAAACATTCTTAACTTATCAGCTGAGCCAAGACAGATTTCACGTAAGTTGGTACCTTCACCTAAGGGAGTAAGATCCTCAGGAAAAAATGGTGCGTCGCACTTAAACGAACTCCACACGAGTTTATGTTTCCGTAGCTCTTCAATAGCAGGAGTGTCTATCTCCCTCAGGATGTCCTCTCCTTCTTTTATTACCAGCCTATCGTCATACCAGGTCGCAGGTCGCCATCGAGGGCGCGCACCTAGTGAGGCCTCTCGAACTTTTTCACCAGAACGCGATAGCACGGTCAACGCTCGCGGCAGGATATGAGAAGCCACAAATCTCCCGCGCATTCCAGTCAGTCTACAAAGCCCTTCTTGTTGAAGCTTGATCTTTTTATCTGCCTTAGTGCTCATAACCAAATAACAAAAAATTAGATTTTCTAACAAGCGATCATTTCTTGAAAAACAAACCAGATCTATGACCGTTATTAAAATAAACACTTCAGCAAGGTCAAAATTTCTTATGCATTAATCACACCCATTACCTGCCCCCGATGATTTATTAATGTTAATAGGTGGACTTCAGAGCGAAGCAGATACTGCAAGGACTGCTATCAGGCAGCAGATATTTTCTGATACTGGAAAAACCGAAATTCAATACCAAAACCGCAGGATTATCACAAAACTGCCTGCAAACCACCGATACGTTATTTCCCCTCCATCCGCGCCGAAAACAGACTGGCCGTGACGATCATCGCGCCGCCGGCCCATTCGCGCAGGCCGAGCGCTTCGTCGACGAGCAGCCAGGAGGCAAGCGCGGCGAAGCCGACTTCGGAGAGCATGATGACGATCGCCCGGTTGGCGGCGACGCGGCGCAAGCCGTACTGGACGACGAGGTTGACCACGACCAGCACGCCGCCGATCAGACCGAGCAACAGCCAGGCCGAGGGGGGCGGCGCGGCCGGCAGGGGCTGCGCGCCGGCCGCGAGCAGGACGACGCCGACCAGGAGGACGCCGGAGAAGGCGACCAGCGACTTGATCTCGATGCCGACGCCGGCGGTGCGGCGCGACAGGACGTTGAACAGCGCGAAGGAAAAGCCGGCGCCCAGGCCGAGCCAGTCGGCGCCGTCGCGCGGTACGGGCACGCCGAGCGCCGGGTGCCAGAGCATGGTCGCGGCGCCGGCCAGCGAGAGCGCGACGACGAAGGCGCCGAAGCGGTTGAGACGTTCGCCGAGCAGCAGGCGCGCAAGCAGCACGGTCCACAGCGGCGCGAGGTAGAAGAGCAGCAGGACGCGCATCACTTCGCCGTTGAGCGTGGCGAGCACGTAGCCGAGGTTGCAGCCGGCGGCGGCGAGCGCCAGCCAGAACAGGCTCCACGAGGGACGGAAGCCGGCGAGCGTGCGGCGGAAGAAGACGAGGCCGAGCAGGAAGGCGACGGCGTAGGTGGCCGCCGTGGCGGCGATGCCGTCGATGCCGGCGTCGCGCAGGACGCGGTAGGGATACCAGATGAGTCCCCAGACCAGAGCGCCGACGAGCAGCGCGACGACCGCCGTCCCGCTGTCCCGGCCCTCCCCCGCGTTTTCTTTCGCCGTCAAGCGATGCCCCTTATAATCCGCACTCCAAATCCGCCACGACAACGACCGCCACCGTGAATCCCCATCTCGCCCAGCTTCACCCCTATCCTTTCGAGAAACTCCGGCAACTTTTCCAGGGCGTGACGCCCAATCCGAATCTGCGCGAAATCAAGCTGTCGATCGGCGAACCGCAGCACGAGACCCCGGCCTTCATCAAGGAAGCGCTTAGCGCGGGCCTCGGCGGGCTGGCGAATTATCCTACCACGCTGGGCATCCCGGCCCTGCGCACGGCCATCGCCGCGTGGATAGCACGCCGCTACGGCATCGCCGGCGTCAATCCCGACAGCGAGATCATCCCGGTCAACGGCTCGCGCGAGGCGCTGTTCGCCTTCGCGCAGACGGTGATCGACCCCTCGCGCGGGTATGTGCCGCTGGTCGTCAGCCCGAATCCCTTCTACCAAATTTACGAAGGCGCAGCCTATCTGGCCGGCGCCGAGCCGTGCTTCCTGAACACGCTGCCCGAGAACGGTTTCGCCTTCGACTACGCCAGCCTGTCCGAAGAGGAATGGCGCCGCGTGCAGCTCTTCTACGTGTGCTCGCCGGGCAACCCGACGGGCAAGGTGTTGAACCTCGACGACTGGAAGCAGCTCTTCGCGCTTTCCGACAAGTACGGATTCGTGATCGCCTCCGACGAGTGCTACTCGGAAATCTTCTTCGACGAGGCCAATCCGCCGCTCGGCGGCCTGCAGGCGGCCAAGCTGCTCGGCCGCGGCTTCGAGCGCATCGTCATGTTCTCCAGCCTGTCCAAGCGTTCCAACGTGCCGGGCATGCGCTCGGGCTTCGTCGCCGGCGACGCCGAGGTGATCAAGAAATTCCTGCTCTACCGCACCTATCACGGCGGCGCCATGAACCCGGCGGTGCAGGCGGCGAGCGTCGCGGCCTGGAACGACGAGGCGCACGTGCGCGAGAACCGCCGCCAGTACACGGAAAAATTCGCCGCGGTGACGCCGCTGCTGGCCGACGCGCTCGGCGCGACGCTGCCCGACGCGAGCTTCTATCTCTGGGTGCGCACGCCGTCCGGCATGGCCGATACCGACTTCGCCCGGCAACTGCTCGCCGCCTATAATGTCGTGGTCCTGCCCGGCAGCTACCTGGCGCGCGAGGCGCACGGCGTCAATCCGGGCGCCGGCTTCGTGCGCATCGCCCTCGTCGCGCCGCTGGCCGACTGCGTCGAAGCCACCGAGCGCATCCGTTCGTTCATCTCCCAGCTGTAGAAACCCCACTGTAGGAACAATAAAATGCAGGCAATCCAGAAAATCATCGAAGACGCGTGGGAAGACCGTGCCACGCTGCAACCGGGCACCGCGCCCGCCAAGATCGGCGAAGCCGTGGCCACCGTGCTTGGCCTGCTCGACGAAGGCAAGCTGCGCGTCGCCGAGAAGATCGACGGCGACTGGTTCACCCACCAGTGGATCAAGAAGGCCGTGCTGCTTTCCTTCCGCCTCGAGGACAACAAGGTCAGCGAAAGCGGCGCGCTGCGCTACTACGACAAGGTGCCGACCAAGTTCGAGAACTACGACGCCGAGAAATTCGCGCGCGGCGGCTTCCGCGTCGTGCCGCCGGCCACCGCCCGCCGCGGCTCCTACCTCGCCAAGAACGTCGTGCTGATGCCGTCCTACGTGAACATCGGCGCCTACGTCGACGAAGGCACGATGGTCGACACCTGGGCCACCGTCGGCTCCTGCGCCCAGATCGGCAAGAACGTGCACCTCTCGGGCGGCGTCGGCATCGGCGGCGTGCTCGAACCCCTGCAGGCCAACCCGACGATCATCGAAGACAACTGCTTCATCGGCGCGCGCTCCGAAGTCGTCGAAGGCGTCATCATCGGCGAAGGCTCGGTCATCTCGATGGGCGTCTACATCGGCCAGTCGACCAAGATCTACGACCGCGAAACCGGCGAAGTCAGCTACGGCCGCGTGCCGCCCGGCTCGGTCGTCGTTTCCGGCAATCTGCCCTCGAAGGACGGCAGCTACAGCCTCTACTGCGCCGTGATCGTCAAGAAGGTCGACGCCAAGACGCGCGCCAAGACCAGCATCAACGACCTGTTGCGCGGCGACTAGGCTTCCGGTCTTTCAGGCACGACCCACCAACCGGCGGAGACGGGATGATTCTCGACAAACTTTTCCAGCTGATGGCAGAAAAGCAGGCTTCGGATATCTTCATCTCCGCCGGCGTGCCGATCCACATCAAGATCCAGGGCAACACCATGCCGGTCAACCAGCAGGTGATGGACCCGGCGATGATCGAAAAGATCGCCTTCGAACTGATGACGCCCGAGCAGCACAAGCTGTTCGAGGCGAACATGGAGATGAACCTCTCCTTCGGCGTTCCGCAGGTCGGCAACTTCCGCGTCAACCTCTTTCGCCAGCGCGCGTCGATCTCCATCGTCGTGCGCTACATCCTCGGCAACATCCCGGCGCTCGACACGCTCGCGCTGCCGCCCATCCTCGCCGAGCTGATCATGGAAAAGCGCGGGCTGATCCTGATCGTCGGCTCGACCGGCTCGGGCAAGTCGACGACCATCGCGTCGATGCTCGACCACCGCAACGCCAACCGCAGCGGCCACATCCTGACCATCGAGGACCCGATCGAATTCCTCTTCAAGCACAAGAAGTCGATCGTCAACCAGCGCGAACTGGGGATGGACACGCTGGGCTGGGAACCGGCGCTGAAGAACGCCATGCGCCAGGCGCCGGACTGCATCCTGATCGGCGAGATCCGCGACAAGGAAACCATGCAGGCGGCCATCGCCTATGCGCAGACCGGCCACCTCTGCCTCGGCACCCTGCACGCCAACAACAGCTATCACGCGCTCAACCGCATCATCAACTTCTTCCCGCTCGAAAGCCGCACCTCGCTCTACCTCGACCTCTCGGTCAGCCTGAAGGCCATCGTCTCGCAGCGCCTCGTGCGCAAGCCGGACGGCAAGCGCACGCCGACCGCCGAGGTGCTGCTCAACACCCGCCACATCCAGGAGCTGATCGAGCGCGGCGAAGTGATCGCCGTCAAGGAGGCCATGGAGCAGAGCTTGGCGCCCGGTTCGCAGACCTTCGAGCAGGATCTCTTCCGCCTCTACCGCGACGGCGTCGTGACGCTCGACGAGGCGCTGGCCAACGCCGATTCGCCGACCAACCTGTCCTGGCTGATCAACAACTCCGAATTCAACACGCCCGCGCCGCGCGAGGAAATCAACACCGAAGTGCCGCTCGATTTTTCCCCCAACGCGAACGGCTCCTCCTTCAAGGAATTCACGCTGAGCCTCAGCGACAACGCAGAACAACAAAATGCCTGACGAAATTCTTTCCGACCCCACCCTCGCCCTCGCCGAACAGCTGATCGCCCGCCGCTCCGTCACCCCCGAAGACGGCGGCTGCATGGCGATCATCGCCGAGCGCCTCGAACGCATCGGCTTCGCCTGCGAACACATCGACCGCAACGGCGTCACCAACCTCTGGGCGCGGCGCGGCGCGGCCGCCCCGCTGCTCTGCTTCGCCGGCCACACCGACGTCGTGCCGACCGGCCCGCTCGACCAGTGGCACAGCGATCCTTTCGTTCCCACCCTGCGCGACGGCCTGCTCTACGGGCGCGGCGCGGCCGACATGAAAGGCTCGCTGGCCGCCTTCGTCACCGCGGTCGAGGACTTCGTCGCCGCCCGGCCGCAACACGCGGGCTCGATCGCCTTCCTGCTCACCTCGGACGAGGAAGGCGACGCCACCGACGGCACGGTCGCCGTCACCGAGGCGCTGCGCGCGCGCGGCGAGGCGATGGACTACTGCATCGTCGGCGAACCGACCGCCGTGAACGCGCTCGGCGACACCGTAAAGAACGGCCGCCGCGGCTCGCTTTCCGGCAAGCTCACGGTGAAGGGCGTGCAGGGCCACATCGCCTACCCGCACCTGGCGAAGAACCCGATCCACCTCGCCGCCCCGGCCATCGCCGAACTGGCGCAGACCGTGTGGGACGAAGGCAACGAGTTCTTCCCGCCGACCACCTGGCAGATTTCCAACATCCACGGCGGCACCGGCGCGACCAACGTCATCCCCGGCCACGTCGACCTGCTGTTCAACTTCCGCTTCGCCACGGCGAGCACGCCGGAAGGCCTGCAGGCGCGCGTGCACGACATCCTCGACCGCCACGGTCTGCAGTACGAACTGAAATGGACGCTCGGCGCCAAGCCCTTCCTGACCGGACGCGGCGCCCTCGTCGACAGCGCGCTCGCCGCGATCCGCGAGGAAACGGGGATCGCCGCCGAGCTGTCGACCACCGGCGGCACCTCCGACGGCCGCTTCATCGCCGAAATCTGTCCGCAGGTCGTCGAGATCGGCCCGGTCAACGCCACCATCCACAAGATCGACGAATGCGTCGAAGCCGCCGCGCTGCCCCGTCTTTCCGCCATCTACCGCCGCATTCTCGAAAAGCTGCTGCCTGCCCATGTTTGAACAAGCCCGCCAGGAACTCCTCACGCTGCGCGACCTGCTGCGCTTCGCCGTCAGCCGCTTCAACGAAGCCGGCCTCTTCTTCGGACACGGCTCCGACAACGCCTGGGACGAAGCCGCCTACCTGCTGCTGCACACCCTGCACCTGCCGCTCGATCGCCTCGAACCCTTCCTCGACGCGCGCCTGACCAGCGGCGAACGCGAAAGCGCCCTGCGCATCCTCGAACGGCGCATCATCGAGCGCGTGCCGGCGGCCTACCTGACCAACGAAGCCTGGCTCGGCGAACACCGCTTCTACGTCGACGAACGCGTCATCGTGCCGCGCTCCTTCATCGCCGAACTGCTCGACGAAGAACTCGCGCCGTGGGTCGAAGACCCGTGGGCGGTCGGCCGCGTGCTCGACCTGTGCACCGGCTCCGGCTGCCTCGCCATCCTCGCCGCGCACGCCTTCCCGGAGGCGCGAGTGGACGCCGTCGACATCTCCGCCGACGCGCTCGCCGTGGCGGCGCGCAACGTCGCCGACTACGGCCTCGAAGAGCGCCTGCGCCTCGTCAACGCCGACCTTTTCGCCGGCGTGCAGGGCGAGCGCTACGACGTCATCATCTCTAATCCGCCCTACGTGAACGCCGAGTCGGTCGCCGCCCTGCCCGAGGAATACCGCCGCGAGCCGGAAATCGCGCTCGGCAGCGGCCACGACGGGCTCGACCTGACGCGCCGCATCCTCGCCGAAGCGGCCGGGCACCTCAATCCGGGCGGCCTGCTCGTCGTCGAGATCGGCCACAACCGCGACGACCTCGAAGCGGCCTACCCGGAAACCCCCTTCACCTGGCTCGACACCGCCGCCGGCGACCAGTACGTCTTCCTGCTGCGCCGCGAAGAACTGCCGGTCTGAGGCCGGCGATGCGCCCGCCGCCCGGCCTTTTCCGGCAGCGCCTGCTGCCAGTCTTTTCGCTGCTTCCGCTGCTGCTCGCGCTCTGGCTGGCGGCCTGCGGCAAGGTGCCGACCCTCGCGCCGCTGCCGCCCGGCGCCGTCGTGCTCGCCTTCGGCGACAGCGTCACCTTCGGCACCGGCGCCGCGCCCGGCGCGGACTACCCGACGCAGCTCGGCGCGCTTACCGGCTGGGACGTGCGCAATCACGGCGTCCCCGGCGACACCGCGCAGGCCGCCCGCGAGCGCATCCGCACGGCGATCGACGAGACGCGGCCGGCACTCGTCATCGTCGAGATCGGCGGCAACGACTTCCTGAAGAAGCGTCCGGAAGCGGCGGTGCGCGAGGACATCCGCGCCATCCTCAACGTCGTTCGCGCCGGCAACGTCCCGGCGGTGCTCGTCGCCGTCCCGAAGTTTTCGCTGTTCGGCGCGGTCGCCGGCCGCCTCGAAGACTCGCCGATCTACGCGGCGCTGGCCGAAGAAGCGCGGCTGCCGCTCGTCGCAAACGTATTCGCCGAGGTGCTGTCCGATCCTTCATTGAAGGCCGATCCCATCCATCCCAACGCGCCCGGCTACCGCTGGCTGGCCGAAGGCATCGCCGACCAGTTGCGCCGGAGCGGGCTGCTCGCCGGACATTGAGACATCCGCGCCGCGCCCGCCGCCCCTGCCCCAGATTTCCCGGAGTTCCCGATGAAGACCGAAACGCCGCAAACCATCCATCTCGCCGACTACACGCCGCCGCCCTTCCTGATCGACACGGTCGATCTCGACGTGCGCTTTCTCGCCGGCGAAGCCATCGTCGACGCGCGCCTCGCCGTGCGCCGCAACCCGGCGGCCGCCCCCGGGCAGGCGCTGCGCCTCGACGGCCACGAACTGGAAACGCTGGCCGTCGCCATCGACGGCGCCGCCCTGCCCGCCGGCCGCTACGCGCAGGACGCCGAGCACTTGAGCATCGCCGACGTGCCCGACGCCTTCACGCTGAACACCTCGGTGCGCATCCGCCCGGACGCCAACACCAGCCTTTCCGGCCTCTACCGCTCGACCGACGGCTACTTCACGCAGTGCGAGGCGCAGGGCTTCCGCCGCATCACCTGGTTCCCGGACCGCCCCGACGTGATGGCGCGCTACCGCGTCACCCTGCACGCCGACAAGGCGGCGCTGCCGCTGCTGCTCGCCAACGGCAACCCGGTCGCCGCCGGCGACGAGGATGGCGGCCGCCACTGGGCGACCTGGGAAGACCCTTTCCCCAAGCCCTGCTACCTGTTCGCCATGGTCGCCGGCAAGCTCGACGTGCTGCGCGACAGCTACACCACCGCCTCCGGACGCACCGTCCAGCTCGCCATCTACGTCGAGCCGGGCAAGCTCGACCAGTGCCCGCACGCGATGGACGCGCTCAAGCGCTCGCTGCGCTGGGACGAGGAGACTTTCGGGCTGGAGTGCGACCTCGACCACTACATGATCGTCGCCGTCGGCGACTTCAACATGGGCGCGATGGAAAACAAGGGCCTCAACATCTTCAACACCAAGTACGTGCTGGCGCGCCCCGACACCGCGACCGACGTCGACTACGAGAACATCGACCGCGTCGTCGCGCACGAGTACTTCCACAACTGGACCGGCAACCGCGTGACCTGCCGCGACTGGTTCCAGCTTTCGCTCAAGGAAGGCCTCACCGTCTTCCGCGACCAGCAGTTCGGCGCCGACATGCACAGCCGCGCGGTGACGCGCATCCGCGACGTGCGCACGCTGCGCGCCGCACAGTTCCCCGAAGACGCCGGCCCGATGGCGCACCCGGTGCGCCCGGCCTCCTACATCGAGATCAACAACTTCTACACGGCCACGGTCTATGAAAAGGGCGCCGAGGTCGTGCGCATGATCCACACGCTGATCGGCAAGGACGCCTTCCGGCGCGGCATGGACCTCTACTTCGAACGCCACGACGGACAGGCGGTGACCTGCGACGACTTCGTCGCGGCGATGGCCGACGCTTCCGACGTCGATCTCGGGCAGTTCAAGCGCTGGTACGCGCAGGCCGGCACGCCGCGCGTCGCGGCCCGCGGGCGCTACGACGCGGCCGCCCGGCGCTACGTGCTGACGCTCGCGCAGTCCTGCGCGCCGACGCCCGGCCAGCCGGAAAAGCTGCCCTATCACATCCCGGTCGCGCTCGGCCTGGTCGGGCAGGACGGCGCCGATCTGCCGCTGCGCCTCGCCGGCGAAGCGGCCGCCGGCATCGGCACGCGCGTGCTGTCGCTGACCGCCGCCGAACAGGAGTTCGTCTTCGAGGACGTGCCGGCGGCGCCGGTGCCCTCGCTGCTGCGCGGCTTCTCGGCGCCGGTCGTGCTCGATTTCGCCTACGGCGACGCCGACCTCGCGCACCTGCTGGCGCACGACAGCGACTCGTTCAACCGCTGGGAGGCCGGCCAGCGCCTCGCCGCGCGCCTGATCCTCGGCGCCGCCCAAGCCATTGCCGACGCAACGACGCTGGATTGGCCGGAGAGCTTCGCCGAAGCGGCACGCCGCGTGCTCGACGGCGCGCTCGCGGGCACCGTCGATCCGGCCTTCGCCGCCGAAGCGCTGACCTTGCCCTCGGAAGCGACGCTCGCCGAGCAGATGGACGTGGTCGATCCCGACGCCCTGCACGCCGCGCGCAACGGCCTGCGCTGCTTCCTCGCCGAAGCGCTGGCGCCGCGGCTGCGCGCCGCCTACGGGCAGCTCGCGCCGCGCGGACCCTACGCGCCGACGCCGGCCGAGGCCGGACGCCGCGCCCTGCGCAACCTCTGCCTCGGCTATCTCGCCGAACTCGATACGGTGGAAACGCGGACTCTGGCGCTCGCGCAGTTCGAAACGGCCGACAACATGAGCGACCAGTTCGCCGCGCTCGCCACCCTCGCCCAGAACGACTGCCCGGAACGACGCCTGGCGCTCGACGCCTTCCACCTGCGCTGGCGGGGCGAAGCGCTGGTCATGGACAAATGGCTCGCCGTGCAGGCCGCCAGCCGGCTGCCCGGCACGCTCGCCGAAGTGTCCGGCCTGCTCGCGCACCCGGCCTTCGACCTGCGCAACCCGAACAAGGTCTACGCCCTGCTCGCCACCTTCGGCGCCAACCACGTGCACTTCCACGCGGCGGACGGCAGCGGCTACCGCTTCATCGCCGAGCGCATCGCCGAAATCGACCCGCTCAATCCGCAGGTCGCCGCGCGCCTGGCGCGCCGCTTCGACCGCTGGCGCAAGTTCGACGCCGCCCGCCAGACGCACGCCCGCGCCGCGCTCGAAAGCCTGCGCGGCAAGGCCGGGCTGTCGCGCGACGTGTTCGAGATCGTCGACCGCGCGCTGGCCTGAGGAAGCCCCCGATGCCCAGCGCCCTCGCCAATCCGCACGGTCCGATCGAGATCGAGTACGAATCCTTCGGCGCCGCCGACGCGCCCGCCGTCCTGCTCGTCATGGGGCTGGGCGCGCAGATGACGCGCTGGAACGTCGAACTGTGCGAACTGCTGGCGGCGCGCGGCTACCGCGCGATCCGCTTCGACAACCGCGACTGCGGGCGCTCGACGCACTGCGACGGCCTGCCGCTGCCCGACATCGGCGGCGCCCTGCGCAACGGCAGGCCGCTCGCGGTGCCCTACACGCTCGACGACATGGCCGCCGACGCCCTCGGCCTGCTCGACGCGCTCGGCATCGCGCGGGCGCACGTGGTCGGCGCCTCGCTCGGCGGCGCCGTCGCGCAGCTGATCGCCGCCCGCCATCCGGCGCGCGCGCTGTCGTTGACCAGCATCATGTCGAGCAGCGGCAACCCGGCGTTGCCGCCGCCGACGCCGGCCGCCGCGCTCTCGCTCTTCGCGCCGCTGCCGGCCGTGCGCAGCCGGGAAAACATCGTCGCCGACGCCATCGCGCGCTACCGCGCCGTCGCCAGCCCGGACTACCCGACTGCCGACGCCGACCTGGAGCGCATGTTCGGCGGCGAGTACGACCGCGCCTTCTACCCGCAGGGCGTCGTCCGCCAGCTCGCGGCGATCGTCGCCAACGGCGACCGGCGCCCGCTGCTGCGCACGATCGCCGCGCCGACGGTGGTCCTGCACGGCGCCGCCGACCCGCTGATTCAGCCCGCCTGCGGCGAGGACGTCGCCGCCAACGTACCCGGCGCCGAACTGCGCATCGTCCCCGGCATGGGGCACGACTTCCCGGTCGCGCTTTCAGAAGTCTTCGCCGACGCGATCTGCGCGGCAGCCGCGCGCGCCACGGCGTAAGCGTTTCCGGACCTCTCGCTCCCCGGCTTTCGCACCTTCCCGCAGGTTTTCGAGACCTGCTCGCAAGCGCGAAAAACCGCCGCCGGATGCAACGAAGCCCGGAGAACGGCCGGAAGGCCGCGCTCCGGGCTTCGCCTCCCGCCCCGGGAAGCGTCCAGCGCTACTGCAAGACCGCGTCCCGGCGCAGGCGCTCGCCGATCTTCTCCTCCGAAAGCCCGGGCACCAGCGCATCGATGAAGGCGTAGGCGTAGCTGCGCAGGTAAACGCCCCGGCGCAGCGCGAGGCGCGTCGTGTTTTCCCCGAACAGTCCGGGCAGGTCGAGGCGCACGAGATTGGCGTCGCGCTCCGGGTGGTAGGCCATCGAGGCGACGATGCCGATGCCCAGGCCGATGTCGACGTAGGTCTTGATCACGTCGGCGTCGATCGCCGAAAGCACGATGTCCGGAACGACCCCGGCCTCGGCGAAGCTGCGATCGATGTTGGCGCGCCCGGTGAAGCCCTCGTGATAGGTGACGATCGGGTACTCGGCGATGGCCGCCAGCGTCGGTTCGGCGACCTGCGTCAGCGGGTGCCCCTGCGGCACGATCAACGCGTGGTGCCAGGAATAGCACGGGAAAGTGACGACCTCCGGCACGCTGTCCAGCCCCTCGGTGGCGATCGCGATGTCGACCTCGCCGGCGCTCAGCAGTTCGGCGATCTCGCGCGGGCTGCCCTGGTGCAGCACCAGATGCACCTTCGGATACTCGGCCTTGAAGCGCTTGATCACGCCGGGCAGCGTGTAGCGCGCCTGCGTGTGCGTGGTGGCGATCACGAGGTTGCCGGTTTCGCGGCTGGAAAACTGGTCGGCGATGCTGCGCACGTTCTGCGCGTCGAGCAGGATGCGCTCGACCACCGCGAGCAGTTCCTTGCCCGGCTCGGTCAGCCCGAGCAGGCGCTTGCCGCGGCGCACGAAGATCTCGACCCCGAGTTCGTCCTCGAGGTCCTTGATGTGCTTGGAAACGCCGGGCTGCGAGGTGAACAGCGCGTTGGCGACGGTCGTCAGGTTGAAGTCCTGGCGCACCGTTTCGCGCACGATGCGCAATTGCTGGAAGTTCATCCGGGTCTCCTAGGCGGCCAGCGGCGCGGCGGCCGAAGAGTTCGAGGAGGCAGCCGCCTCCGCCGGGAAAACGCGCACGCGCAGCGGCTTCAGGCGTACGCGGTCGCCCTCGCCGACGCCGATCTGGCGCAGCGTGTCGCGGAAGACGGTGACCTCGACGCGTTCGCCAGGGCTCTCCGGGCGCGACAGCTCGACGGTCGCCAACGCGCCCGAACTCGTGATGCGCAGCACCGTCGCCGGCAGGCCGCCGTCGACCAGCCCGTCGTCGCGCAGCAGCTGCACTTCGTGCGGGCGCACGTAGCCGACCGCCGACGCGTCGTGCGCGAGGTCGTGCGCGCCGAGTTCAAGCGCGTGCTCGCCGACGCGCAGCGCCTGCCCGTCGACACGGCCGTGGAAGAGATTCACCGAGCCGAGGAAGCCATAGACGAAGGGCGAGGCCGGGTGGTCGTAAACTTCGTCCGGCGTGCCGACCTGCTCGACCCGGCCGTGATCCATCAGCACCACGCGGTCGGCCACTTCGAGCGCTTCCTCCTGGTCGTGCGTGACGAAGATGCTGGTGATGTGCAGCTCGTCGTGCAGCTGCCGCAGCCAGCGGCGCAGTTCCTTGCGCACCTTGGCGTCGAGCGCGCCGAAAGGCTCGTCGAGCAGCAGCACGCGCGGTTCGACGGCGAGCGCGCGGGCCAGCGCGATGCGCTGGCGCTGGCCGCCGGAAAGCTGCGCCGGATAGCGGTCGGCGAGCCAGTCGAGCTGAACGAGCTGCAGCAGGTCACGCACCTTGCGCCGGATCTCGGCGTCGCTCGGACGCTGGTCGCGCGGCTTGACGCGCAGGCCGAAGGCGACGTTGTCGAACACCGTCATGTGGCGGAACAGCGCGTAGTGCTGAAAGACGAAACCGACTTCGCGTTCGCGCACGTGCAGCGCCGAGGCGTTGGCGCCTTCAAGGAAGACCTCGCCGCTGTCGGCCCGTTCGAGGCCGGCGATGATACGCAGCAGCGTCGTCTTGCCGCAGCCCGAGGGGCCGAGCAGCGCGACCAACTGGCCGCTCGGAAAATCGAGCGAAACGTTGTCGAGCGCGGTGAAACCGCCGAAGCGCTTGTTGATGTTGCTGACCGAGATGCTCATGGTTGGCCTCTTTCGATGAACTGGTTCTGTTGTCCGCTGTTGCCACCGGAGCCGGCGCGCGCCGTGCGCCATTCGATGAAGCTCTTGACGCCGAGCGTCAGCAGCGCGAGCAGGGCGAGCAGCGATGCCACCGCGAAGGCGGCGACGAAGTTGTATTCGTTGTAGAGAATTTCGACCTGCAGCGGCAGCGTGTTGGTCAGTCCGCGGATGTGCCCGGAGACCACCGAGACGGCGCCGAACTCGCCCATCGCCCGCGCGTTGCACAGGATCACGCCGTAGAGCAGGCCCCACTTGATGTTGGGCAACGTCACCGTGCGGAAGGTCGTCCAGCCGCTGGCGCCGAGCACCACCGACGCTTCCTCCTCGTCGGAGCCCTGCGCCTGCATCAGCGGGATCAGTTCGCGGGCGACGAAGGGAAAGGTCACGAAAACTGTGGCCAGCACGATGCCCGGCACGGCGAAGACGATCTTCACGTCGTAGGTTTCGAGCAGCGGCCCGAACCAGCCCTGCGCGCCGAACAGCAGGATGTAGATGAGGCCGGAGATGACCGGCGACACCGAGAACGGCAGGTCGATCAGCGTCGTCAACAGCTGTTTGCCGCGAAACTCGAACTTGGCGATGGCCCAGGCGGCGGCCACCCCGAAAACGAGGTTGAGCGGTACGGCGGTGGCGGCGACCAGCAGCGTCAGCTTGATCGCGGCCAATGCGTCGGGATGCACGACGCCGGCGGCGTAGGCCGACCAGCCCTTCTTGAAGGCCTCGGCGAACACCGCGGCGAGCGGCAGCAGCAGAAACAGACCGAAGAAGGCGAGCGCCAGCGCGATGAGCACTGCGCGCACCCAGAAGGGTTCGCTGGTCGCCAGCCGGCGCCGGCTGACGTCGGGGGCGGAAAACCAGGAGCGGGCGATGGATTGGGCGGCACTTCCGGCCATGGTCAGATCCTCTGGTGGCTGCGCTGGGTCCAGGCCTGCAGCACGTTGATGAGAAGGAGAAGAACGAAGGAGGCGATCAGCATGACCACGGCGATCGCGGTGGCGCCGGCGTAGTCGTACTGTTCGAGCTTGGTGATGATCATCAACGGCATGATCTCGGAGACCATCGGCATGTTGCCGGCGATGAAGATGACCGAGCCGTATTCACCGACGGCGCGCGCGAAGGCCAGCGCAAAGCCGGTCAGCAGCGCCGGCGTCAGATACGGCACGATGACCTTGCTGAAGGTCTGCCAGCGGTTGGCGCCGAGGCAGGCGGCGGCCTCCTCGACCTCGGCTTCGAGGTCTTCGAGCACCGGCTGCACGGTGCGTACGACGAAGGGCAGTCCGATGAAGACGAGCGCCACGAGCACGCCGAGCGGCGTATAGGCGACCTCGACGCCGAGCGGCGCGAGCACGCTGCCGACCCAGCCGTTGTTGGCGTACAGCGTGGCCAGCGCGATCCCGGCGACGGCCGTGGGCAGGGCGAACGGCAGATCGATCAGCGCATCGATCAGACGCTTGCCGGGAAAGCGGTAGCGCACCAGCACCCAGGCGAAGATCAGCCCGAAGACGACGTTGATCGCCGCGGCGATCAGCGAAGCGCCGAAGCTCAGCTTGAACGAAGCGAGTACGCGCGGCTGCGTCGTCGCGTTCCAGAAACCTTCCCAGCCGAGCGTCGAGGATTTCAGGAAGACGGCGGCCAGCGGGATCAGGACGACCAGCGCGAGATAGATCACCGAATAGCCGAGGGCCAGCGAAAAACCGGGCAGCACGCTGTGCTTGCGCTTGAGCAGGGTGGAGAAACCGCGCCGCGCCTGGGGCGCCGGGGCGGCTAGTGCGATGGATGCCATGGCATCGGACCTCGGGCTGTTTATTGATTGATAGCCCGAGTTTATGGGATGCCTTTTATGGTTAAAACGAATAAATTCGCAGATAGTTATTCTTCAAACGAATAAACACACACCGGCACCTTTCTTTCCCGTCCCCGGCGCCGGGCAGCCGATCCCTGCCCGCCTCGCCGGATGTACGGGCGGTACCGCGCAAGACGCGCAAATCCGCGCCCGGCTTCGCCGCAGGAGGCGCCGCGCGGGCGGCGATGGCGGCGATGGCGGCGATGGCTGGCCGGGAGGCGCCCGATGGCTTAAACTAGCGCCCTTTCCGACCCCGCAACTCCCGCCGCCCATGCCCTTCGCCCTCCACGCCGACCCGTCGCACGCTCCACAGAGCGCGACCGTCGGTGGGCACTCGCCGCAGGCATGGGCGCGCTTGTGGATCGCCCCGCCGGCGACTCCCTTTCATATTCCAAGGCCCCTCGCAGTGCTTTCCATGGCCGTGCGGGGCCACGGCAAGGGCTGAACGGCCCTGACCTCCCCGCACGGCGCCTTGCCCAGGGACGCGTTCGCGCGCCCTGATCAAAGTGCAGCCCGGGAGCGTCTCTCATGTCCTCGATCCGTTCGCGGATTTCCTGAAACGCGGTAACTCCCTCCCCTCGGCCTTCGGCCGAGTGCAAGGCATTGGCATGGAAGATTCCTGCCGGGACTGCGATTTAGTCGCTGCGATGCATACGCAGCGTCGATATTGCACACGCCCAAGCCATGGATATCGCCAAGAATTTCGTCAATGCCGCGCGCCACCGCGCGGCAAAGCCTTTCCGCTTCACCGCCGGCGCCGCCGCCCTTCCCTTCTCCGTCCGTCGCGCGGCCGAAAACCGTCGGCGCGCATCGTGCGCGGCCGCATCCGCCGCGGCTGTCTATGCGCTCACGCCGAGCGACCGTCTGGCCGCCGGCCACGACGCCTCGCTCGCCCCCGTCGCGCAGGGAGGCTGGACGTGACGGCCCTGACCTTTCCCCTGCAACTCACGCCGTGGGCGGGATTCCGCCTGGAACTGCGCATCGACGTGAAGCACCGTCCCGACGAACTCGATACGGAACTCGAAACGCTCTACCGGCGCCTCTACCGGCCCGGCGACTCGCTGCACGGCATTGCGACGATCGCCACGAATTTTCCGGAACTCGTCTTCCGCTACCGCGAGGCCGACGGCGAACACTACGTGTACGTCGAGGACGTCGCCCGCCGCCGCCTCGCCGGCTACACCGTCTTCAACCGCCTGATCGAGGTCGGCCGCCGCGCCGACCCCTACCTGCGCGCCCCGCATTCCAAATACGCGACGCCCTACCAGCGCCGCGGCATTTCCACCGCCGTCTACGAATGGGGCCTCGGCCGGGGCTTCTGCCTGATCTCCGGGGCGCGCCAGTCGACCGGCGCCAACGCGCTCTGGCACGCCCTCGCGCGCCGCCACGAACTCGGCTACCTCGACGTGCGCGACAAGACGCTGCGCTATCTCGGGCGAGAGGTCGACCGGAAGGCCCACGACGACCTGCACACGCGCATGATCCTGCTCGGCAAGGAATGGAGCATCGAGCGGCTGGCTGCGTTGACCGGGATGCGCCTTGGCGGCGACTAGAATCCCACGTGCCATGCAAAGGGGCGGCCAGAGGCCGCCCCGCAACGCGCCGTCCGCCGAGGGGCGGACGGCCACCGGATGCGTCGATCAGCGATACACCAACACCGGTATCTTCGAATGCGTCAGCACCTTGTTCGTCTCGCTGCCGAGCAGGAGCGCGTTGATGCCTTTGCGACCGTGCGAGGCCATGAAGATCAGATCGCAGGCCTGGCGCTCGGCAGCTTCGATGATCGCCGCGTAAGGCTCGGCGCTCGCCAGGGTCAGTTTCGCGCAGTCGACCCCGGCTGCCGTCGCGAGCTTTACGGCCGCGTCGAGGATGTCCTGGGCGACGCCGTCGACCGCCTCGTGATAGCGGGCCGGCGCCTGCGCGTCGAAAATGGCGCCGATGCCGTGATACATCGTCGGGAAGGACTGCACCGCGCAGAAGAAGGTAATGCGGGCGCCCGCCCCCTTGGCAAAGGCGATGGCGCGTTCGACCGTTTCGCCGGACAAGGGCGAACCGTCGGTCGGAACCAGCAGATGCTTGAACATGATCTCTCCCTGAAATTCTAGTGGCCGCCGGCGCCGGGTTCGACGACGCGGCTGGGTTTCGGCGCGAGCCAGATGGCGGAGGCGGCAATCAGGAAAGCCACCCCGATGACCGTCATCAGCTGATTGGTGGCGAGCATGACGGCCTGGCCGGTGATCAGGTAGTCGATCGCCTGATTCACCGCGTCGGCTGCCATCCCGGCCTGCTCCAGCAGCGTGCGCACGCTCCGGTCGCTGTCGGAGATGCCGACCAGTTCGGCATGATTGCGCGTGATCTGATTGTCCCAGCTGGTGGTCACCAGCGAGGTGGCGAAAGCGCCGGACAAGGTCCGCAGGAAGTTCATCAGGCCGGCGGCCGAATCCATTTCGCGCTCATCGACGCTCGACAGGGCGAGCCCGGTGGTCGGGATGAAGAAGAACGGCAAGGCGAAACCCATCACGATCAGCGGAATGGAAATATCCCAGAAGCCCATGTCGGTGTTGGCGATCGTCCGCCACAGGGTGACCGCGCCCATCCAGACGACGCCGGCGAAGACCAGCTTGCGCGGGTCGACCTTGCTCGCCGCCTGCGCCACCAGGGGCGCGACGAAGAAGGCCGTGACCCCGGTCCAGGCGGTCGCCAGGCCGGCCTGGGTGGCCGTGTAGCCCATGAAGTTCTGCAGCCACAGCGGGGTCAGCACATTGACGCCGAAGAAGGCGGCAAAGGCTAGGCTGATGGTCAGCACGCTGACCGAGAAGCCGCGGTGGCGGAAGACCTTGAGGTCGACCACCGGGTTTTCCTCGTGCAGCTCCCAGATGATGAAGGCCGCGAAGCCGACGACCGCCGTGATGGCCAGCCCGACGATGAAGCTGGAGGAGAACCAGTCGAGGTTCTTGCCTTCGTCGAGCATCAACTGCAGGGCGCCGACCCAGACGACCAGCAGGACGAGCCCGACCAGATCGATGCCGGCCCGGCTCAGCGAGTCCTTGTAGCGCTTCAGGAGATTCCAGGCGAAGAAGGCGCAGACGAAGGCGATCGGCGCATTCAGGATGAACACCCAGGACCAGCTGTATTCGTCGCACAGGTAGCCGCCGAGAATCGGGCCGACCACGGGCGCGACGAGCGTCGTCATCGACCACAGGCCGATGGCGGCCGCCGCCTTTTCCTTGGGGAAGATGCGCATCAGCAGGGTCTGCGAGAGCGGCATCAGCGGCCCGCCGCACAGCCCCTGGAAAATGCGCGCGACGACCAGCAGGCCGATCGAATTGGCCAGGCCGCAGACGATCGAGAAGACGCCGAACAGGATCATCGAGCCGATGAACACGCGCACCGAGCCAAAACGGGACGACAGCCAGCCGGTCAAGGGCACGGTAATCGCCTCGCCGACCGCGTAGGCCGTGATCACCCACGTTCCCTGACTGGTCGCCGCGCCCAGCGCGCCCGCGATGTTCGGTACGGCGACGTTGGCGATGGTCATGTTGAGCACCGCGATGAAGTTGGCGGCGGCCAGCATGATGGCCGCCAGCCAGAGCATGCCGCCCGTCAGGGGAACGACCTCACCGGGCGGGTTGTGGGCTTGCGCTGTCCCCAGCGTCGTTTCACTCATCGTAAAACTCCCGGTTTAGTTCGAGTTGCGCGTATCGATTTCGGCATGCATCGACAGGCCGACCTTGAGCGGATGGGCCTCCAGTTCCTTCGGATCGAGCTTGATGCGCACCGGCAGGCGCTGCACCACCTTGATCCAGTTGCCGGTGGCGTTCTGCGCCGGGATCGCCGAGAAGGCCGCGCCCGAACCGCCGGAGAAACCTTCCACCGTGCCGCGATAAGTCACGGCGCTGCCATAGATGTCGGCGTGCAACTTGACCGGCTGGCCGATGCGGACCTTCTCCAGCTGCACTTCCTTGTAGTTGGCGTCGACGTGCATTTCCTGCACGGGAACGATGGCCAACAGGGGCATGCCGGCCTGCACGCGCTGGCCGAGCTGGACCTGGCGCTTGGCGACGACGCCGTCGACCGGTGCGCGCACGACGGTGCGTTCGAGATCGACCGCCGCCTGGTCGCGGCGGGCGCGCGCCAGCGCGACTTCGGGGTTGGTCTCCTCGGTGCTGTTGGCGATCAGCACGGCGTTCGCTTCGCGCGAGCTCAGCGCGGTGCTGCGATTGGCCCTGGCCTGCGCCGCCGCGGCGTGCGCCGCATCGAGATTGCTCTGGGCGGAGGCGAAGGCGTTCTGGGCGCGCGTCAGTTCGTCGCCGGAAACCGAACCGGAAGCGGCCAGCGCTTCGCGGCGCTGCAGGTCGATCCTGGCCCGCTCGAAATCGGCTTCGGCCGAGCGCAGTTGGGCGGCGGCGCGTTTTTCGTCAGCATCGCGGGCGGCGATCTGCGCGCTCAGGCTGCCGTCATTGGCGACGAAGCCCTTGACGCGGCGGATGGCGCGCCCGAGGTCGGCTTCGGCCTGGGCCAGCGCGAGCTTGGCATCGGTCGGATCGATCTTGACGAGGAGGTCGCCCCGTTTGACGGCCTGCGTATCGGTGACCAGGACTTCGCCGATGGTGCCGCTCACCGACGGGGTGACCTGGGCGATCTCGACCGCCGCATAGGCGTTGTCGGTCGAGACGAACTTGGAGGCGTAAAGGCCCCAGTAGGCGGTCGCGCCGACGGCCGCCAGACCGACGACGCCGGCTAGGCCGACGAGCATTTTTTTGCGACGCTGTTCTTTATTCAGGACGAGATTGGTTTCGGTCATCTTGAAATCCTTGGGAAATTAGAGGGTGTTCGACTGGTAGCCGCCACCGAGCGCGCGCTGCAGGGCGACGTCCAGCGAAAAGGCGCGCGACTGGAGGGTGGCGAGGTGGCGCTGGCTGTTGAGCAGGCCGTCTTCGGCGTAAAGCACCTCGAGATAGTTGGCGAGGCCGCCTTCATAGCGGTTGCGCGCCACGCGATGCGCTTCGCCCGCCGCCTCGACGGCCGCCGTCGCCTTGGCCAGCTGCGCCGCCAGCGCCTTCTGGCTGAGTCCGGCGCTGGCGACTTCCTGCAGCGCCTGGGTCACCGTGCGGTTGTAGTTGGCAACGGCTTCGTCGTAGCTGGCCACCGTGCCGCGCAATTCGCCGCGCAGGCGTCCGCCCGTGAAGATCGGCAGGGAAATCGCCGGGCCGATGCTGCCGACGCTGGAGCCGCTCTTGCCCAGCAGGTCGAGACCGAGCGCCTGCACGCCGATGAAGGCCGAGAGATTGACGTTGGGGTAGAACTCGCCCTTCTTCTGGTCGATGCGCTGCAGCTGCGCTTCGCTCATCAGGCGTGCGGCGACCACGTCCGGGCGGCGGCCGAGCAGGTTGGCGGCCAGTTCGCCCGGCAAGCCGAATTCGCGGTCGAGCTTGACGGCCGGACGCGTGATGGCCAGCCCGCGGTCCGGCCCGGCGCCGAGCAGCGCGGCCAGGCGATGGCGCTGCAGACCGATCTGCTCGTCGAGCAGCAGCAGTTCGCCCTCGGCCGCGGCCAGCCGGGCCTTGGCCTCGCTCAGGCTGCCGCGGGTTTCCAGCCCGTTGGCGAAACGCTCGGCGAACAGCTGCGCCGTCTTGCTGCGCACTTCGACCGAGCGCTGCGCCGTATCGCGGACGGCGAACAGCTGCGCCAGATCGGCGTAGTTCGTGGCGACCGCAGCGGCCAGGCTCAGACGCGCCTGCGCGAGTTCGGCCCGGCTCGCCTCGAGCTGCGAGGTCGCCGCGGCCAGCCCGGCGCGGTTCTTGCCCCAGAAATCGATGTCCCAGCTGAAGTCGAGGGTGACCCGGCCGTAGTCGTTCCAGTCCTGCGGCGTCATCGAGCGCGGCGTCAGGTAGTTGTAGCTCAGCTTCTGGCTGTTCACCGAGGCATTGGCCCCGACTTGCGGCAGGAGCGGCGCCCCGGCGATCTGGCCGTAGGCCTCGGCCCGGCGCAGGCGAGCCGAGGCGGCGGCCATGTCCGGCGAATCGCGCAGCGCCTCGTCGATCAGCGCATCGAGCTGGGCATCGCCGTAGGCTTGCCACCAGCGCTCGGCGGGCCAGGCGCTCGCCTGGCCCGCGAGGGATTGCGCGCTGGCGTAGGCGGCGGCCGGTTTCGCGCGCACCAACTTGGACATCGAAGGAAACTGGGCGCAACCGGCGAGCGCCAAGGTCACGGCCAGGGTCAGCGCGGCGACTTTCGGGTTGATCGGCGAAACGAACGCTTGTGGTATCTGATCGGTCATCATCCGGGTCTCTTTTGTAAACTGTACTGTACGGTACTATACGCAAATAATTTTGCTTTTGGTAGTATTTGGTAGTAAACTGAACTCGTCGGTGCAGTTTTTTTTGGAGGCACGAACACGGATGAAAACGAAGACGGAAACGAAGCGTCAGGCGATCCTCGACGTAGCAGCCCAGGCCTTTCAGGAGCTGGGTTTCGAGCGCACCTCCATGTCCGAAATCTGCGCCCGGGTGGGCGGCTCCAAGGCCACGCTGTACAACTACTTCTCTTCCAAGGACGAGTTGTTTTCCGAGGTCATCTTTCTCTCGACCGAGGCGGAGTTCCAGGCCGTCCACGACGCCATCGACCCGACGGCGGACGACATCGCCGATGCGCTGCGCCACTTCGGCGAAACGTTCCTGGCCTTCCTCTATTCGCCGCAGATCCGGGCGCAACGGCATCTCGTCGTCTCCCAGTCGGGGCGAACCGATCTCGGGCGCCTGGTGTATGAACGCGGCGTCCTGCGCAGCCAGAAGCTGATGGCGGATTTCCTGCAGCGGGCCATGCTTCAGGGCAAGTTGCGGCCGGCCGACCCGCAGATCGCCACGCGGCATCTGTACAGCCTGCTCGAATCGGAACTGCTGGAGCGTTTCCTCTTTCAGGTCCTGGGAGACGTCAGCGCGGAACAGCTCAAGGCGCTCACCGCCCGCGCCGTCGACGTTTTCATGGCGGCCTACGGAGTGCCGCCGAAGTAGAATCGATCACAGACCTTTCCGGCCTAGGGCTGTTTTTGCTGAACGGTTGCAGCGGACGACATGGCACGCACCAAGAAAGACGACCGTCGGGCGAAAGTTGCCGAGTTTACCGAGGGTCGCTGCTTACTAATTTTTACGAGAGATTCGCCTGATGACGGCAAGAAACGATGTGTCTAAACCAAAAGTGGGACGATTGAGGAAATACCGGTTTGTATTGATCGGCGCGCTCCTTGTTGCAGGCGCTTCCTATCTCTTGACCATGGGCGGAGGAAAATTTTCGCCCTTTTCCGATCATTCAGGCGGGAAATCGAATGCGGGTAAACAGTCGATCGAGGCGGTTGCCAAATACTCCCCAACAGACATAGCGGCAGGGGCCGAGCGCGGCGATGCCGTTTTTCAGGCAGCGCTTGGCGATGTCTACCGATACGGTCGCGACGGATACGAAAAGGACATCCGGAAAGCCCTCCTCTGGTATAAAAAATCGGCAGAGCAAGGCAATAGCAACGCGATGCGGAAATTGGCCTTGGCCCATGCCGAGGGAGAAGGCGCCGGCGACGATGCACTCGCGCTGGGCTGGCTAGAAAAGGCCGCTTTGGCCGGCGACGCCCAAGCGCCAAATTATTTGTGCACCTGGTATTTCATTGGATCGCACACGCCCCAGAATTATCCGAAGTCGGCGCAATGGTGCAAAGTCGCCGCCCAGCAGGGAGAAGAAGGCGCGCAGCATATGCTGGCTCAAATGTATTTCGACGGAAACGGCGTAAGCCGGAACAATATACTTGCTTATGCGTGGGCGAATATTGCGGCTAAAAATGGATCGAAAAATTCCGCGAATTTGAGGGATATGGCGCAGCGCCACCTGAACCGAGGCGAACTGGTCTATGCGCAAGGTCTTGCAGCAAACTGGCGGGTCGGCGAGCAAATCGTAGACCTGGGCTTCAAGCCGCAATGAAGCAATGAACCACTAAACTCATCGGCAAAACAAACAGCGGCAGCGGATACAAGCCATTAACAAAAAGTGTTAACAGTTGGCGGCAATGGGTGGAAAAGGCGAAAACCTTGAAAACCATTCGTCTGAGCAAGAAAGCAAGAAGGCCGCTGCGCCCGAACGCAAAAAAGGCCCGCTCCGAACAACTGGAGCGGGCCTTTTCATTTCCTTGCGCGGCAGGTCCGCCGCGCCGTGTGTCGGCGCTCAGCGCTTGCCGGGTTCGTAGATCTGGTCGAAGGAGCCGCCGTCGGAGAAGTGGGCCTTCTGCGCCTTGTCCCAGCCGCCGAAGACGTCGTCGATGGTGATCAGATTGACCTTGGCAAACTGCTTCGAATACTTCGCCGCGACCTTGGCGTCGCGCGGCCGGTAGTAGTTCTTCGCGGCGATTTCCTGGCCTTCCGGCGTGTAGAGGTATTCGAGGTAGGCCTGCGCCACCTTGCGCGTGCCGCGCTTGTCGACCACCTTGTCGACCACCGAAACAGGCGGTTCGGCGAGGATCGAGAGCGAGGGCGTGACGATGTCGAACTTCTCCGGGCCAAGCTCCTTGACCGCGAGGTAGGCCTCGTTTTCCCAGGCCAGCAGCACGTCGCCGATGCCGCGCTCGGTGAAGGTCGTCGTCGAGCCGCGCGCGCCGGAGTCGAGCACCTTGACGTTGCGGAACAGCTTGCCGACGAAGTCCTTCGCCGTCGCCTCGCTGCCGCCCGGTTGCTGCAGCGCGTAGGCCCAGGCCGCCAGGTAGTTCCAGCGCGCGCCGCCCGAGGTCTTGGGGTTCGGCGTGATCACCGCGATGCCGGGCTTGACGAGATCGTTCCAGTCCTTGATCTGCTTGGGGTTGCCCTTGCGCACCAGGAAGACGATGGTCGAGGTGTAGGGCGAGGCGTTCTGCGGCAGGCGCTTCTGCCAGTCGGCGGGGAGCAGGTTCTTCGAGGTCAGCGCGCCGACATCGTAGGCCAGCGCCAGCGTCACCACGTCGGCGTCGAGGCCGTCGATCACCGCCCGCGCCTGCTTGCCGGAGCCGCCGTGCGACTGGTTGATGGTCACGATTTCGTTGTTCTTGGCCTTCCAGTGCTTGGCGAAGGCCGCGTTGAACTCCTGGTACAGCTCGCGCGTCGGGTCGTAGGAAACGTTGAGCAGCGACACGTCGGCGTGGGCGGCGGGCAGCGCGACGGAAAGAAGGGCGCCGACGAAAAAGGCGCCAACGGCGGGGCCGCTCAGCAGCTTGCGGAATTTCATGGGGAGGCTCCTATCGGTTGAATGTGGGACGGAGTCTAGGGAAAAAGAAAAGCGCGACGAACGATGAAATCCTTATTAGCTTATCCGGCATTCCTTCATAAGCTTCGACGCCGGATGATCTCTCAACGCGCCCGCCGCACCTCGTAGCCGTGCCAGCGCAGGTAGTCGATGGCGCGCTCCAGCTTGCGCTTGCGCTGCCGCTCGCGCAACGACGAGGCGCCCGCCGGCAGGCCGCTCAGTTCGTAACCGTGGGCGTTGAGCCAGGCGCGGATGATCGCGATGCTGGTCTTGCCGACGCCGGGCGCACGTTCGAGTGCGCGGTAGTCGAGGCGGGCGATTTCCTCGGGCGAAATGCTCGGCTTGTCGAGCAGCAGGCGCAAGGCGTTGCGCTGGCGCGTGGGCAGCTGCGCGACGGCGGCGGGATCGGGGTTCTCGGGAGGGGACGGACAGTCGTTCATGGCGCGCGGGGCGGCCGGGCGTCTTCGAGGAAGCGATATTGGGGCGGCGGCATTCGATTCTCCCCGTGGGCAATGCAAGAGGCATGGATGGCAACGGGCAACAGGCTAAGGCCAGCCCAGCGGGCCGACCAACGAATAAATCCTGATAACCATATGCGGGGCACCGCTACGGCAACGGGCCCCCTCTGTCACCATCGCATGGCCATTGCCGCAAAGCCCATGCGCTGCCCGTAGCGGGTGTGGGTCTAATTGGCACCGCCCATCGCCAGATACATGGCGACACTGTCGGTCAGCCGTTGCGCCTGGGCTGCTGCCATGCCCAGCCGGGTTCGCTGCGCTTGTTGCTGTATCACGAGCAGTTGCAGGTAACTCGCCGCGCCCAGCCGATATTGCCGCTCAAGCGATTGCAACGAGGCCTGCGTCGCCGCATCAGCGGCTGCGAGGAAGGCCAGGGCTTGCGCATCGTTCTCTACTGCGCGCAGGGTGTCGGCCACGTTGCGCAAAGCATCCAGCACAACGCTTTGGTAATTGGCTGCGGCGGCATCGAATGCGGCGAGCGCAGCGCGCTTTTCGGCGGACAATCCAGGATTGAACAGCGCTTGAGTGAGTTGCCCGAGCAGGCTCCACACCGCCGAACCACCGCCGAACAGGGCTCCGCTGCTCAGCGCTTGGGAGCCGAGGTTGGCGCTCAGCTTGATTTGTGGGTAGAGATTGGCGACCGCCACGCCATAGTCTGCATTGGCCGCTTGCAACAACGCTTCGGCCGCCTGGATATCCGGGCGTCGGCGCAGCAATTCCGAGGGGACGACGAGCGGCAGTTCGGCGGGCAGCGTGAAACCAGCCAGCGTGAAGGCCGGGAGGTCCCCCGCGCCCGGGGCGCGACCGGCAAGCACCGCCAGCAGATGTTCGGTTTGTTGCAGCTGTTTGCGCAGCACCGGCAGTTCGGCGCGCGTTTGCTCCATCTGGGCTTGCAGGCTCAAGCTTTCGTCGGGCGAGGCCTGACCGATACGCACGCGCTCATGGGCCAGGCGCAATTGCTCGTCCTGCGCACGCGCGATGTCGGTGCTGGCTTCCAGTTGTGCGGCGAGGCGGGCCCGGTTGATGGCAGCGACAGCCAGGTTGCCGGCCAGGGTCAGGCGCGCAGCGTTCAGTTCGAAGCGACGGTAGTCGGCGCGAGCCGCCAAGGCCTCGAGTGCGCGCCGGTTGCCGCCAAGCAGATCGAGGTTGTAACGCACCCCTACGCTAGCGTTGTAGAGACTGAACTGACGCGCGTCCCCGCTCAAGCCTTGGCTGCTGGGGCTCATTTGCTGGCGCTGCGCGCCCAGCCCTACGTCTGCTTGCGGAAATTGCGTCGCGCCCGCCCGTGCGGCAAGCAGTTCCTGCGCCTGGCGTAAATTGGCGCTGACGGCCGCCAGCGTCGGACTGGCCTGAAAAGCCTCGTCGATCAGCCCATCGAGTGCGGACGAACCCAGGCTGCTCCACCACTGCGCCGCAATCGGAAGCCCTTCGACCAGACCTTGTGCTTCGCCTAGCGGCGTCGGTGCGGACGCGGTTTGGGCAGCCACCGCGCTTGCGGTGTAGCGAGCGGCAGCGGGAGCGGAAGGACGCTGAAAATCAGGACCCGCGGCGCAACCGGCCAGACCGGCGGCAACCAGACAGGCCACAAGGCTCGGGGAGATGGTTCCAGAGGCGCGGCTGCGTTTGCGGTCGGTCATGAAAACCTCCTGGAAATCAATCGTTCTTTCATTGAACATCCCGCCCCTCACCGGCTTCCTCATGCGTCACGCCATCGCGGATGTGGTAAATGCGCTTGAAGGTAGGGATGATTTTTTCGTCATGGGTAACGACGATGATGGCTGTCTCGAACCGCCTCGCCATGTCGTTGAGGATGCGGATCACGGCCATGGCGCGTTCGCTGTCCAGGGGCGCGGTGGGTTCATCGGCCAGGATCACCGGCGGACGATTGACCAGGCCGCGCGCGATGGCGACCCGTTGCTGCTCGCCTCCGGAGAGTTGCGAGGGCATGGCGCGCGCCCGGTGTTGGACGTCGAGCGCAGTGAGCAACTCCAGTGCCTTCGTGCGCGACTCTCCATTCGCGACGCCCGCGAGCATCGGCAACAGCGCCACATTGTCGGTGACATCGAGAAACGGAATCAGGTAGGGCGCCTGAAAGACGAAGCCGATTTTGTCTCGCCGCAAGGCGCGCAGATCGCGCACTTTCCAGCCATCGTCGTAAATCGCTTCGTCGCCCAGCGACATGCGACCGGCCGTCGGATCGATCACCGCGCCCAGGCATTTGAGCAGCGTGCTCTTGCCCGAACCGGAAGGGCCGATCAATCCGACCACTTCGCCCGGTGCCACCTGCATATTCACGTCCTTCAAGGCGTAGACAGACGTATCGCCCTTGCCGTAGCGCTTGCTCAGGCCTTCGATGCGGATTCCTTTTCCACTCATCGGATCACCCTATCGCTTCCGCCGGATCGACCTTGAGCGCCATGCGAATGGCGACGACGCTGGCTAAAACGCAGATCGCGAGCACGGCAAAAAACCCCGCGACAGAATCGAACGGCACCAGCAGCACGTACTTTGGAAACAGCGGCGCCGAGAAAGTGGCGCTGATCTTGCCGACCACGAAGCCGATCACGCCCAGGGCGAGCGCCTGCTGCATGATCATCGCGGCGATGGTTCGATTGCGTGTGCCGATCAGCTTCAGCACCGCGATCTCGCGAATTTTGTCCATCGTCAGCGAATAGATGATGAAGGCAACGATGGCCGCGCTGACCATGGCCAGAATCACCAGGAACATGCCGATCTGCTTGGCCGAGGTGGCGATCAGCTTGCCGACGAGGATGCCTTCCATCTGTGCCCGCGTGTAGACCGTCAACCGCTTCCAGCGCCGGATCGATTCGGCCACCTCGTCCGGCGCATGGCCAGGCTTCAGTGTGACCAGGACCGCATTGACGAACGCGTTGCTGCTCTGCGAGGCAATCACCGCATCCAGCAAGCCGGGAACGCCAGGCCGATTGAAGGCGGGGTTGGCTTCGGTGCGACGCCGGTTTTTCCAGATGGCGTCGTTGTCCTTGAGGAACTGGGCCTCCTGGGCGTCCTTGAGCGGAATGAACAACATCGGATCGCCACTGGACGACACCATGCGCCGCGTCAACCCGACCACGGTGTAATGGTTGCGGCGAACGGCGAGACGATCCCCCAGCTTGAAGCCGGTGGCGATGTCGGCCACGGCCTCGTAGTGGCCGCGCGTGATCTGGCGCCCGGCGACGAGGTAAGGCGGCCATCCGGGCGTGCCCCCCAACGCGCCGGGCGCGACGCCGACCACCATGGCACGTACATCGCTTTCGCCCTTGCGTACCTGCATGGTCAGGTAAGTCACGTTGGCCGCCTGGGCGACTCCCGGCATGGCCAGGATGGCGCGAACCACGTCATCGTTGACGCTGGAAGATTCGGCGTAAGGACCCAGCGTGTCCTTTTGCACCACCCAAAGGTCGGCGCCGCTGTTGTCGAGTAGCGCCTTGCCGTCGTCCACCATGCCTCGGTAGACCCCGGCCATGACCAGGGTGACGCCGATCAGCAAGCCCAGACCGACCCCGGTGAAAACGAATTTCCCCCAGGCATGGAGAATGTCGCGGCCGGCCAGGCTGATCACTCCGAGACTCCCGGGATGTGGTCGACCACATGGATGCGGCTGCGCACCGTCAGTGCCTTTTCGCTGTAGGTCACGACCTGGTCCCCATTGTTGAGCCCTTCGCGCACCTGCACGTATCCATCCAGGTCGGAGGCGCCGAGCTTGACCGGGGAGAAACGCAGATCGCCATCCACGATTCGCCAGACCCCCACCTTGCCGCCGTCGCGCCGAACGGCGGCGTTGGGCACCAGCAGAGCAGCCGGGAGCGCCGGCAAGTCAACCGTGACTTCGGCCAACTCGCCCACCGGGGGCAAAGGCTCCGGCTTGCTGTCGAATGTCACCTTGGCGAGGGTTTCCTCGGTTACCGCGTCGGCCTTGGGCTCCACGCGCAGCACGCGACCCGTCAAGGTCTGGCCGCCGCGCGAACGCAGGACGATACGCGCCGGCAGCCCGCCCGCCAGCCCCGATGCGCTGATCTGGTCGAAGCGCACGTTGACCCACAAACTCTTGGGGTCGATCACTTCCACCACGGCCTGGCCTGCGACGACGGTCGTACCGGGATCGGCATCGCGCACGGCGACGACACCATCGACCGGCGCGATCAGGCGCAGACTGCTCCTCTGCGCAATCATCGCTTCGCGGTCGGAGCGTGCCCGGGCGACATCTTCCCGAGCGGCGGACAGGGCGGCATCGGCAATCTGCAGTTCCTGCCGTTTCGTCGTCACGATTTCCTCGCTGGTCGAGCGCACCGCAAACAATTGCTCATAGCGGCTCGCCTGGGTTTGCGCGTGGGCTTGCCGGGCTTCCGCCTCGCGCAACGCCGCTTGCACACGTTTGAGTGCCGATTCCTGCGAGCGCACCCGATCATCGAGATCGACCGGATCCATTTCACCGAGGAGTTGTCCCGCCTTGACCTGGTCGCCCACATGCACATCCAGACGTTTGACGCGCCCGGTAAACGTCGGCCCGATCCTGTAGGTGTAGCGAGCCTCCACCGTGCCGATGCCGAACAGCGCCGGGGTGACCGCCCGCGACTCCACGGTGCTAACCGTCACCGCGACCGGAGCTAGCGGACCGGAGCGCAGGCCGACATAGATGAACAGCAGCAGCAATGGAACGATCACGGCAAGCAGCGCCAGGGTACGACCTTGCAAGGGCAGTTTTTTCATTGCGCGCTCCCGATGCCGCGCCGATAAATCGCGAAAACTCGTGGTGCATCGCGGTGCATGCGCCCCACATCGCCCGCCAGCAGCGATTGCATGACCAGGCCCTGGATCGTGCCAATGAACAGCGTCGCCGCCGCCTCGCTGTCAAGCGAGAGCGACAACTCGCCGCCGGTCTTGCCTTTTTCGATGAGACGATGCAGCCGCTCGCCGTACCGCTGGATCAGCGTTTGCACCATGCGTTTGGCGGGCGTCGATTCGGCACGCTGAAGCTCGCCGAACATCATTCTGGGCACGCCGGGATGCTCGATCACGAATTCGATATGACTCATGAACATCGCCTCCATGGCAGCCAGAGGCGAATCAATCCCTTGCGCGGAGCGATCGATTCGGGCCAGCAGGCGCTCCGCCACCCACTCCATGACCGCCTGCCAGATGGCTTCCTTGTTCGGGAAGTGCCGAAACAGCGCCCCCTGCGTCAGGTTCATGTGTTTCGCGATAGCCGCCGTAGTGATCTCACTGGGGTTTTGCAAACCCGCAAGCGCCACGACGGACTCCACGGTCACGGCACGGCGTTCGTCGGCCGGAAGATGCTTTGGGTGAGTATCCACGATCGCCTACTTCAAAAGATAGTAATTGCTTACTATCTTACTCCGTAAAATAAAAACCACAACCGCGCCTTTAAAGCGCGATTGGCGATACCCCGGACTTTGGGGACGCATTGCCCGCTTGCTGCCCGTCGCCGGGATCGCAGCAGGGCGCCCGGCCCCGTCCGCCTCTTTCCTTATGCGGCAGAGGCATATCCATCGATTCATAAAATCGTTCCGCCGGCCTCTCCCTCCCCCTAAATTCGAAGCATCGACTCGAACAGCGGGAGGCAGCATGTCCACACTCATCGTCGGCGGCGACCGGGTCGCCACCTACAAGGATTTTCTGGCGGCGCACGGTTTCGGCCCGGTGCATCACTGGAACGGGCGCCGGAACAGCGAATGCCACCGGTCCATCCCGGTCGGCACGCGCCTCGTCGTGATCATGATCGATCAGGTCAATCACAGCCTGGCCACCAAGATGCGCCGCGTCGCCGACGAGTTGGCGCTGCCCGTCGTCTTCAGCCGCCGTTCGATCGGCCAGCTCGGGCAGGCCATCACGCGCGTCAAGCACGGCGCCGGCGCCCGCGCGACGGCGGGCCGGGAAGCGCGGCCATGAGTCAGGCCGCCATCCTCATCGTTCCCGGGCGCGGAAACAGCGGGCCGGAGCATTGGCAATCGATCGTCGAGGACCTCCTGCCCGACACCCGCCGCGTGCAGCAGGACGACTGGGACCATCCCGCGCTCGACGCCTGGAGCCGCAACATCGACCGCGCCGTGCGCGCGCTCGACCGCCCGCCGCTGCTCGTCGCGCACAGCTACGGCTGCCTCGCCGCGGCGCACGCGCAGACCGCCTTCGGCACGCCGGTGGGCGCCACGCTCTTCGTCGCGCCGGCCGACCCGCAGCGCTTCGGCCTGCCGCGCAGCCTGTTCGCCGAACGCCTGGCGCGTCCCGGCATGCTGGTCGCCAGCGACAGCGACCCCTGGCTGTCGCTCGAACAGGCGCTCGCGCTGGCCGCCGGCTGGGGCGTCGAATGCGTCAACCTGGGGCACGCCGGCCATATCAACGTCGCCTCCGGGCACGGCCGCTGGCCGCTCGGCGAAGCTATCGTCGAATCGATGCGCGCCGCGCTGGATGAAGCGGAATTCGAAACGGCGCAGGCGCCGCGGCATCCGCAACGCCTGCTCGGGACGCGTCCGGACGCTTGGCGAGCGGCGTGCGGCGCGGGCTGATCCGCCGCCGGCACCGGCTGCCGCGCGGTCTTAGCGCACCTTCATATATGCAAATAGGAAACAAATCGTTCGTAGCCTGCGGGCCCGTTGCTAGATTTCGCCTCGCCCTGCCGCAGCCGGCAGCGCGTTGCAAGGCTCGGACGCTTTCACCGCCGACAGTACGGCGTAGCGGCATCGATCCGATGCCGCCGCCCGGTGCGAACACGGCGCAAACGCCCCCCGAGTCGACGCGATTGCACCGCCGCGCGGGCGCGCTTCCCAAACCCATCACTCAAGGTAAATGCCATGTCCGTCGATAACGAAATCCGCCGCACCCTGAGCGAACCGGCCGCCCGCCAGCTCGCCAACGCCACCAAGACGCACGCCCAGTGGGGCGGCATCACGCCGCGCTGGCTCGTTTCCTTCCTGCCGTGGACGCCGGTCGAGGCCGGCATCTACCGCCTCAACCGCGTCAAGGAAGAAAGCCCCGGCGACGCCTCGGCCGACGTCGAATGCAGCCCGCGCAACAACGAGGACCTGCCGGAAACCTTCGTCGATTACGAGTCCGCCCCGCGCGAATACTCGCTCAATGCGGTGACCACCGTGCTCGACGTGCAGACGCGCGTCTCCGACCTCTACAGCCACCCGATCGACCAGATCCAGGAACAGCTCCGCCTGCTCATCGAGAAGGTCAAGGAAAAGCAGGAGTACGAGCTGATCAACAACGCCGAATACGGCCTGCTCAACAACATCGCCCCGCCGCAGAAGATCCAGACGCGCAAGGGCCGCCCGACGCCGGACGACCTCGACGAGCTGATCAGCAAGGTGTGGAAGGAGCCGGCCTTCTTCCTCGCCCACCCCAAGGCGATCGCCGCCTTCGGCCGCGAATGCACGCGGCGCGGCGTGCCGCCCCCGACCGCCTCGCTGTTCGGTTCGCAGTTCCTGACCTGGCGCGGCCTGCCGCTGGTGCCGAGCGACAAGCTGCGGATCAACGAAGCGGGCAAGACCGACATCCTGCTGCTGCGCACCGGCGAGAAGAAGCAGGGCGTCACCGGCCTCTTCCAGCCCGGCGTCCCCGGCGAAGTCGCCCCCAGCCTCTCGGTGCGCTTCATGGGCATCAACCGCAAGGCCATCGCCTCCTACCTGATCTCCCTGTACTGCTCGGCCGCCGTGCTGACCGAGGATGCCATCGCCGTGCTGCAGAACGTCGAGGTCGACAACTACTATGACTACGCTTGAGCTTTCGCCCGCTTCTTCGCCCGGCCCTTCGCCCGGCGTCGGCGGCTTGTCCGGACCGCCGCCGGCGGGCGGCGCCCTGCTCGCGGCGGCCGAGGCGCAGTCGGCGCAGGCCGCCGGCGCGCCCGACCCCGGGCTGATCGCACAGCTGGCCAACCAGCTGTTCGCCGCCCTGCCCGGCTCCGCATCGGCGCCGACGCCGCGCCAGCCGTCGCTTTCGCCGGCCTTGTCGGTGGCGCCGGCAGTCGCCTCACCGATCCCCTTGCCCGCCTCGCCGCCGGCGCCCGCCGTCGCGCCGCCGGTCGGTCTGGCGCCCGGCCCGAACGATCTGCGCAACGTGCCGTCGTCGCTCGGCGGCGCGCTCTCGCTGGTGCCGGCGTATGCCGCGGCGACGCCGTCGGCGGCTTCTTCACCGGCGGGCAGCGGCTTCTACTTCCTCGGCGACGTCTCGGCGGTGCGTGAGGCGGGCCGCGCGCCCTTCGCCTTCGGCGCCATCTCGGTGCTGCCGGAACTCGTCGAGAAGCATCCGAACCGCACGCCGGACCTTGGCTTCGCGGCGCGTCCCTTCGATCCGCGCGCCATCCGCAACGACTTCCCGATCCTGCGCGAGCAGGTCAACGGCCGGCCGCTGATCTGGCTCGACAACGCGGCGACGACGCAAAAACCACAAGCGGTGATCGACCGCCTCGCGTATTTCTACGAGCACGAGAACTCGAACATCCACCGCGCCGCGCACACGCTGGCGGCGCGCGCGACCGACGCCTACGAGGCGGCGCGCGAGAAGGTGCGCGCCTTCCTCAACGCGGGATCGGTGAACGAGATCGTCTTCGTGCGCGGCACCACCGAGGCGATCAATCTCGTGGCGAAAAGCTGGGGTGCGAAGCACATCGGCGCCGGCGACGAGATCGTCGTCAGCTGGCTCGAGCACCACGCCAACATCGTCCCCTGGCAGCAGCTGGCGGCCGAGAAAGGCGCCCGCCTGCGCGTCGCGCCGGTCGACGACGACGGCCAGATCATCTTCGAGGAATATGAGAAGCTGCTCAACGCGCGCACGAAACTGGTGGCGATCACGCAGGTCTCGAACGCCCTCGGCACGATCGCGCCGGTGCGCGAGATGGTGCAGGCGGCGCACCGCCACGGCGCGCGCGTGCTGGTCGACGGCGCGCAGTCGGTGTCGCACCTGCGCGCCGACGTGCGGGCGCTCGACGCCGACTTCTTCGTCTTTTCGGGCCACAAGGTCTTCGGTCCGACCGGCATCGGCGTGGTCTACAGCAAGCAGGCGGTGCTCGACGAAACGCCGCCCTGGCAGGGCGGCGGCAACATGATCGCCGACGTCACCTTCGAGAAGACGGTGTACCAGCCGGCGCCGGCGAAATTCGAGGCCGGCACCGGCAACATCGCCGACGCGGTGGGCCTCGGCGCCGCCCTCGACTACGTCAGCGCCATCGGCATCGACAACATCGCGCGCTACGAGCACGAACTGCTCGCGTACGGCACGCGCGCGCTGCAGACGGTGCCCGGCCTGCGCATCGTCGGCACGGCCAAAGAGAAAGCCGGTGTGCTGTCTTTCGTCCTCGACGGTTTCAAGACCGAGGAAGTCGGCGCCCGGCTCGACCAGGAAGGCATCGCAGTGCGCTCCGGCCACCACTGCGCGCAGCCCATCCTGCGCCGCTTCGGGCTGGAAAGCACGGTGCGCCCGTCGCTCGCGCCGTACAACACCTGCGAGGACCTCGACGCGCTGGTCGCGGCGCTGCTGCGCATCAAGGGCGGACGTTAGCGCGCTGGCGACCCATCACGGCGGGTCGCGTGCCGGGCGCGGATCATTGCGCCCGGCGACGCGGCAAGGGGGCTTCGGCCCCCATTTTTTTCGCCCGGCCGTCCCGTGCCGGCAAGCGCTCCCGCCGGGGCAACGCCGCTGCGCGGCGGCAGGCGGGAAGGCGGCGCGCGGCAGCATGGCGATTCGAAAGCAAGGCGCGGAGTGCCGTCGTCCGCCGATGCGGCTAAAGTTGACGCATCGAACGAGCAATGAAAGGAAACGGGATGAGCAGCGAAAAAGCACGCCGCGCCGCCGCGACGCAGGACGATCCGCGCTGGGCGGCGGTCGTCGCGCGCGATCCGGCGGCCGACGGCAGCTTCGTCTACTCGGTCCGGAGCACCGGCGTCTATTGCCGGCCGAGCTGTCCGTCGCGGCGCGCCCGGCCGGACAACGTCGAATTCCACGCCACGCCGGCCGCCGCGCAGAGCGCCGGCTTCCGCCCCTGCCAACGCTGCCGGCCCGACCTCGCGCCGCTCGCCGAACGGCAGGCCGCCCGCGTCGCCGAACTGTGCCGCTACATCGAGCAGGCCGAGTCGGCGCCGACGCTGGACGAACTGGCCGCACGCGGCGGCATGAGCGTCTGGCACCTGCACCGCGTCTTCAAGGCCGTCACCGGCCTGACGCCGCGCGCCTACGCCGCCGCCCACCGGGCGCAGCGCGTCCGCCGGGAACTGCTGAACAGCGCGACGGTGAGCGAGGCGATCTACGGCGCCGGATACGGCTCGAACGGGCGCTTCTACGAGGAATCCGCGCAGGTGCTCGGCATGACGCCCGGCGCCTACCGCGCCGGCGGCGCCGACGCCGAGATCCGCTTCGCCATCGGCCAGTGCGCGCTCGGCGCCATCCTCGTCGCGCAGAGCGCGCGCGGCGTCTGCGCGATCCTGCTCGGCGACGACCCGGAGGCGCTCGCCCGCGATCTCCAGGACCGCTTCCCGGCCGCGCACCTGATCGGCGGCGACGCCGCCTTCGAGCAGGTGGTCGCCCGCGTCGTTGGCTTCGTCGAAGCGCCCCGGATCGGCCTAGACTTGCCGCTCGACGTGCGCGGCACGGCTTTCCAGCAGCGGGTGTGGCAGGCCCTGCGCGAGATTCCGCCCGGGAGCACGGCAAGCTACGGCGAAATCGCCGAACGCATCGGCGCCCCCGCCGCGGTGCGCGCCGTCGCCGGCGCCTGCGCCGCCAACGCGCTGGCGGTGGCCATTCCCTGCCACCGCGTCGTGCGCAGCGACGGCAGCCTCTCCGGCTACCGCTGGGGCGTCGAGCGCAAGCGCGCCCTGCTCGACCGCGAGGCCGCCGAATAAAAATCCGCGCACCGCGCTGCGCCATCGCGCCGCCCGCCGGCTTCCACCGCACCGGCGGGCGCATCTTCCCCAGCCGCGCCGTGGCTGCCGCCGCCGACAGCCCCCGGCGCCGAAAAGGCAAACGCGCTCCGGCCTGAGAGGGGCAGTCCGGGCTCCCCCCGGAAAAACGGCGGGCTACTTCCCCCTTCCCCGCTACTTCCCACTTTCCCACCTTCCGCGATCCGCCCGCTCTTCGCGCCCGCGCCAGTAAGACGCACGGCCCGTCCGGGCTGCGCCGCCATCCTCGGCTTTCCAAGGAACCGTCGCCGGCCGGCGAGCGCCCGGATTTTCCGTGCGCCGGCATCGCTCCGGCGCCTTTCCGGCCTTTCGCGGAAAGCGCCGCCGACACGGCCGGCCTGCGGCCCGCTTCATCTTACGGTGCTCTTACGCTCCTCGCTTAAGCTCGCGCCGATAGCCCCCACGTTTCCAATTCATGCCCGTCGCCATGAGACGCCCCCGCCCGCCTAGCCGGCCGCCCGCCGCCCGCTTCCCAACCCCATAAACCCGAGGCCTTCCATGAACCACTCCTACCGTCTAGCCTGGAACGAATCGAGCCAAAGCTACGTCGCCGCGCCGGAATGCGCCCGGGGCAAGGGCAAGGCGGGCAAGGGACGGCTCAAGCCCCTGGCCCTGGTGCTGGGAACCTGCCTGGGGAGCTGGCTGGGAAATCCCGCCTTTGCCGCACCGCCGGCCGCCAACGCCCTGCCCACCGGAGGTCAGGTCGTCGCCGGGCAGGCCAGCGTAGCCCAGAGCGGGAGCGCCATGACCGTCACCCAGGGCAGCGACAAGGCCATCCTCAACTGGCAGACCTTCGACATCGGCAGCCAGGCCAGCGTCCGGTTCATCCAGCCGTCG
>MKUH01000016.1 GCA_001897745.1 Candidatus Accumulibacter sp. 66-26 | reverse complement strand
GGCGGCTACGACTCCTCCAAGCGCTACTTCCTGGTCGCCGCCAACGCGTCGAACAAGATCGCCGTCGTCGACATCAAGGAAGGCAAGTTCGAAGCCCTGGTCGATACCGCCAAGATCCCGCACCCGGGTCGCGGCGCCAACATCAACCACCCGAAGTACGGCCCGGTGTGGGCGACGTCGCACCTCGGCGCGGACGTCATCACGCTGATCGGTACCGATCCGAAGGGTCGTCCGGAGCATGCCTGGAAGGTCGTTCAGGAGCTGAAGAACCACGGTGCCAACTCGCTGTTCGTGAAGACGCACCCGAAGTCCGACAACCTGTGGGCTGACTCGCCGCTCAACCCGGATCCCAAGCTGGCCGGTTCGGTCACGGTCTACAAGGTTTCCGAACTCGGTAACCCGGATGCGAAGTCGGAAGTGATCGACATCGCCGCCGCCGCCAACCTCGGCAAGACCAAGGGTCTGCAGCGCGTGGTGCAGGGCGAGTACAACGAGAAGGGCGACGAAATCTGGTTCTCGGTGTGGACCGGTAACAAGACCGAACCGTCGGCCGTCGTGGTTGTCGATGACAAGACCCGCAAGGTCAAGAACGTCATCAAGGACAAGCGCCTCGTGACGCCGACCGGCAAGTTCAACGTCTACAACACGATGCACGACGTCTACTAAGCATCTGTCGTAAGCGTTCGCAATATCCCGGGGGCTTCGGCCCCCGGTTTTTTTCCGGAACATGATTTGTCGCGGAGTGTCTGATCGTCAGGCTGACTGATCGTCGGACCACATTCAAACCCAAGGGGGAATGGACATGCAACGCACGAACATGAAACGCGCCGCCATGCTCGCGGTCACCCTGTTTGCCGTCGGCCTGCCGGCCGGCGCCGCCCTGGCCGCGCCGGCCGCGGACCACGCGGCGATGCTCGAACTGGCCGACCAGAGCCGCTGCCTGACCTGCCACGACGTCGACGAGACGGTGCGCGGGCCGGCCTGGCGCGACGTGGCCAAGCGCTACCGCGGCCAGGACGTCGAGGAGCAACTGGTCAAGAAGGTCTACGAAGGCGGCGGCGGCGTCTGGGGCAACGACAGCATGTCGTCGAACAAGCGTGCCGGGATGGACAACATCCGTATCCTCGTGCGCTGGATCCTCGCGTTGCCCTGATCGGGTACGGCGTGGCCCGGGTACGGTATAGTGCCGCGCTTGCGCGGACACGCCGCATCCCTCCCATTGATTGCATCCCCGGCATCTTTCGACTATCCCTTGCCTGAGTTGACCATGCGCCTGACCCTGTTTCTCGCGGCGGCCCTGCTGCCCGCCGCCGCTCTTGCCCAGCCCCCCGCCAGCGTCGCCGCGCCGACGCCCGAGCGCCAGAAGGAGATCGTGCACCTCGTGCGCCAGGACTGCGGTTCCTGCCACGGGATGAACTTCGGCGGCGGCCTCGGTCCCTCCCTCAAGCCCGAGGCCCTGCGCGACAAGCCGGTCGAATCGCTGGTCGCCACCATCTACGGCGGGCGCCCCGGCACGCCGATGCCGCCCTGGCACCGCTTCCTCTCCGAGAGCGAAGCCGAATGGGTGGTCGAGCGTCTGCTGCAGGGGTTTCCCGCCGAGTAGTTTTTTCTTCCGAATTGATCTACGTCAAGCGGACGGCCCGGCGCGGCCGCCCGCTGCGACGATATGCCGCAGGTCTGCCGGCCTCCGGGTCCGTAAAATCGGCCGTCGAAAAGTGCTTGATTGCACTTATCCGGGGAAATATCAGGGTTCTCTGAATTTCTCCGTTTTTCCGCAACAATCGATGCCGACGGCCTATCCATGTTCTTTCGTACACTTTCCTGTGTCGCCCTCTGCGCGTTCTCGATCTGCGCGAGCGCCGCGCCGGACGTGCGCCCCTTCGTCGCCGGCAGCCTGGGCAGGATCGTCGCCGAGCGGCAGGGCAAGCCCTTCGTGCTCGCCTTCTGGTCGGTTTCGTGCACGCATTGTCCGCAGGAGCTGCGCGCGCTCGGCGAGCTGAAGAAGCGCCAGCCGGGCCTCGACATCGTGCTGGTCGCCGCCGACAGCCCCGAGGAGGCGGCGCAGGGCGCCGAGCTGGCCGCCCGCTTCGGCCTCGGCCGCGTCGAGCAGTGGGTGTTCGCCGACGCGATGCCGGAGCGCCTGCGCTTCGAGATCGATCCGCGCTGGCACGGCGAGTTGCCGAGAACGCATTTCTACGACCGCGCGCATCGCGTCGAAGCGGTGTCCGGCGTCGTCCCCGCGCGCCGGCTCGGCGCCTGGGTGGCGGCCAACGTCCGCTGAGCGCCGCCGCGATGCCCTATTACGCGCTGCCCGGTGAAGCGCCGTTGCCCTTCTGGCGGCGCAGCGTCGCGTTGAGCGCGGTGGCCGCCCTGCACGGCGCGGCGCTGCTCGTCGCCTTCGGGCTCGCCGTGCGTCCCGAACTGGCCCGGCCGCTGCAGGCGCTTTCGGTGCGCCTGCTGGAAGTCGCGCCGACGCCGCCGCGCAGCGAACCGGCCCCGCCCAAGCCTCCGGTCGCCGTTCCCGCACCGGCGCGCAAATCCCTGCCCGCGCCGCCGCCGGTCGTCGCCGCGCCGAGCGCGGCCGTCGCGCCGAGTTTCTCGGTGGCGCCGCCGGCGGCGCATCCGGTCGATGCCCCTGCCGCGCCGCCGGCACCGGCTACGCCGGCCGCGGCGGCGCGCGGCGAGGCGCGCAGCGAAGCGCGTTTCGACGCCGACTACCTGCGCAACCCCAAGCCTGTCTATCCGCCGATGTCGCGCCGCCTGGGCGAGGAGGGCAAGGTCGTCCTGCGCGTGCGGGTCAGCGCGCAGGGCCTGCCGCTGGCCGTCGAAATCCGGCAGGCGAGCGGCTACGCGCGGCTCGATGAGGCGGCGCGCGCCGCCGTCGAACGCTGGCGCTTCGTTCCAGCGCAGCAGGGCGGCGAAGCGGTCGAAGCGACGGTGCTGGTGCCGCTTGCCTTCGCCCTCGACAACTGAACGCAGACTTATAAATAACCCCGACACCCCGCGACCCGCGCAAGCCATCACCACATCGCAGAGGAAAAACGTATGCCAATGGAACTCGGACTCGCCCATTTCTGGGCCCAGGGCGATTTCGCCAGCCGCTCGATCGCCGTCCTGCTCTTCCTGCTCTCGGTCGGCAGCTGGACGATCATGGCCGGCAAGTGCCTCGCGCTGGTGCAGGCGCGGCGCTGCCACGCGCGCGCGCTCAATGCCTTCTGGGGCGCCGAGTCGCTGCCGGCGGCGATCGAGTCGATCCGCGCGCAGGACCGCACCGGCGTGCTCGCCGCGCTCGCCATCGCCGGCGCCAACGCCGCCGAGCTGCACAGCGAACACGCCGCGCGCGGCATCGGCGCCGGCGTCTCGGCGAGCGAGTTCGTGACGCGCGCGCTGCGCAACCAGATCGTCGAGTCGCAGGCGAAGATCGAGTCCGGCCTCACCTTCCTCGCCTCGGTCGGCTCGACGGCGCCCTTCATCGGCCTGTTCGGCACCGTGTGGGGCATTTACCACGCGCTGGTCGGCCTCTCCGGCGCGACGCAGGTGGTGCTCGACAAGGTCGCCGGGCCGGTCGGCGAGGCGCTGATCATGACCGCCGCCGGCCTCTTCGTGGCGATCCCGGCGGTGCTCGCCTACAACGCCTTCACGCGGGCCAACCGCCTGACGCTGGCCCGCCTCGACGGCTTCGCGCACGACCTGCACGCCTTCCTCGTGACCGGACTGCGCGGCCGCCCCGGCGACAAGCTGGTGCATCTGAGCGCCGCGCGCGCGGCGAAAAGCGCCTGAGGCCGGCGATGGCATTCGGTTCCTTCAACGAGGGCGGCAGCGCCCAGCCGATGGCCGAGATCAACACGACGCCGCTGGTCGACGTGATGCTCGTGCTGCTCGTCATCTTCATCATCACCGCGCCGCTCTTCCAGCAGGCGGTGCCGGTCGACCTGCCGCGCGTCGACGCGACGCGGATCGACGACAAGCCGCAGATGGTCTCGGTCGCGCTCGACGCCGAGGGCCGGGTCTTCGTCGACGGCGCGGCGGTCGCGCGCGATGCGCTCGCCACGCGCTTCGCCGACGCCGCCGCCAACGGCCGCCAGCCCGAACTGCACCTGCGCGCCGACCGCGGCACGCGCTACGAGCGCGTCACCGAGGTGCTGGCCGAGGCGCAGCGGGCGGGCATCGTGAAGATCGCCTTCGTCACCGACCCGGCGCAGTGATCCCTTTCCTCGTTTCCCTCATCTTCTTTTCCGACTCGCGAGCCCGTCCATGATCTTTTCGTCCTCTCCGCTTTCCCGACGCTCGCCGACGCCGCTGGCGCTGGCCCTGCTCGCCGCCTTCTGGACGCCGCCCGGGCTGGCGCAAGATGCTGCGGCGCCCGAGGTGGCGCTCGGCGAAGTCACCGTGACCGGGACGCGCGAAGGCCAGCTCGTCGCCGAAACCCCGGCGACGGTCGGCATCATCAAGGAGGCGGCGGTGCGCGAGGCGCGGCCGACGCACCCTTCGGAAATCATGGGCCAGGTGCCCGGCGTGTGGGTCAACGTCACCGGCGGCGAGGGGCACCAGACGGCGATCCGCCAGCCGCTGACGACCAGTCCGGTCTACCTTTATCTGGAAGACGGCGTGCCGACGCGCTCGACCGGATTCTTCAACCACAACGCGCTGTACGAGGTGAACGTCCCGCAGTCGGGCGGCATCGAGATCAGCAAGGGGCCGGGCAGCGCGCTGTACGGCTCGGACGCGATCGGCGGCGTGATCAACGTGCTGACGCGCAAGCCGCCGCGTCAGGGCGAGTTCGAGGCCTCGGCCGAGGCCGGCGCCTACGGTTGGTGGCGGACCCTGCTGAGCGGCGGCAACGCCTTCGGCGACAACGCGTTCCGCGCCGATCTCAACCTCACGCATACCGACGGCTGGCGCGAGAAGACGGGCTACGACCGGCAGGCCGGCACCCTGCGCTGGGAACGCGCGCTGGGCGACGACGCCCTGCTGAAGACCGTCCTCTCCTTTTCCCAGATCGACCAGCAGACGGCCGGCAGTTCCGCCATCTCGAAGAACGACTACGACAACAATCCGAAGAAGAACTACACGCCGATCTCCTTCCGCAAGGTCAGCGCGCTGCGCCTGTCGACGAGCTACGAGAAGGAGGGCGCCGACACCCTGCTCAGCATCACGCCCTACTACCGCAACGACGACATGGACCTGCTCGCCAACTGGTCGCTGGCCTACGATCCGACGGTATACAACACGCGCAACCAGTCGTTCGGCGTCCTGCTCAAGTACCGCACGGACTTCGTTCCGCTGCGCGCGCGCCTGATCGTCGGCGCCGACCTCGATCACAGCCCCGGATCGCGCAGCGAGAACCGCATTGCGACGAGCGGCAGCGGCGCCGGCTATACGCGCGTCTACACGGGCTACACGCTCGGCGCCCGGGTCTACGACTACGACGTCGCCTACACCGGCGTCGCGCCCTATGTGCACGGCGAGTTCTCGCCGGTCGAGCGCCTGCGCGTCACCGGCGGCCTGCGCTACGACAGCGTGCGCTACGACTTTTCCAACCGGCTGGCCGGCGGCGCCGTGGCGGCCGGCGGCGCGTTCTACGGACAGGCCGGCAATACCTCGATCGAGTACGGCCACCTGAGTCCGAAGTTCGGCGCGACCTGGGCCTTCAGCAACACGCTGAGCGGCTTCGCCTCGTACAGCCACGCCTTCCGCGCGCCGTCCGAAGGGCAGCTGTTCCGTCCGTCGGTGGCGGGCAGCGCCGCCAATGCCCAGCTCGCGGCGGCCGCCGCGCTCGACCTCAAGCCGGTCAAGGTCGACAACTACGAGATCGGCCTGCGCGGCAAGCTCGGGCGCAGCGCCAGCTACGAAATCTCGGTCTATCACATGATCAAGCGCGACGACATCGTCAGCTACAAGGACCCGGTCAGCAACGCCAGCACCTCGCTGAACGCCGGCAAGACCGAGCACCAGGGCGTCGAGATCGGCGGCGGCGTCGACCTCGCCAGCCTGTGGCGCCTCGACGGCGCCTTCTCCTACGCCCGCCATACGTACAAGAAATGGGCCGTGTCGGGCACCGTCGACTACAGCGGCCGCGAAATGGAACTGGCGCCGCGTACCATCGGCAACGTCCGCCTGGCCTACGGCGACGAGCGGCGCGGCAAGGTGCAGCTGGAGTGGGTGCATCTGGGCAGCTGGTGGTCGGATCAGGCCAACACGGTCAAGTACGACGGCCATGAACTCATCAACCTGCGCGGGCAGCTGCCGCTGGCGCGCGACGTGAAGCTGTTCGCCAACGTGCACAACCTGTTCGACCGCCGCTACGCCGAAAGCACCGGCGTCAGTTCGGGCAACGCCACCTTCGCGCCGGGGCTGCCGCGCTCGCTGGTCGCCGGGGTCGAAGCCAAATGGTGAGCGCCGCCGGCAAGCGCCTCGGGCTGGCCGCCTGCTTCCTGCTGCTGGGGGGCGCGGCGACGGCGGACGATGCGGCGCGCGTTTCCGTTCCCCCGGCCGCTTCCGCCGCGCCCGCATCGCCTCCCGCGCAGGCGCCGGCGTCCGCCGGCCATGTGCACGGCGCCGTAGCGGCCGGTGCGCCCGTGAAGAGGACGGCGCAGCTCGCGACCTCGGCAGCGTTCGATACGCAGGGGCGCCTGTGGGTGGCCTACGCCCGCGACGGCCACGTCTACGTCGCCCGCTCCGACGACGCGGGGCGCAGCTTCGCGCCGGAACGGCGAGTGAATGAGGCGCCGGAAGCCATCGCGGCAGACGGCGAGAATCGCCCCAAGCTGGCCTTCGCGGCCGACGGCGGCGTGCTCGTGGCGTGGACGCGGCCGCTGGCCAAGCCCTATACCGGCGAGATCCGCTTCGCCCGCGCGGCCGACGGCCTGAACTTCGCGCCGCCGATCACCGTACACCGCGACCGGGCCGAGATCACGCACCGCTTCGAGTCGATGGTCGTCGCCGGCGACGGCCGCGTCGTCCTCGCCTGGATCGACAAGCGCGACCAGGAGGCGGCCAAGGCGCGGCCGGGGGGCTATCGCGGCGCGGCGATCTACGCCGCGACCTCGCGCGACGGCGGGCGCAGCTTCCTGCCCGAGCGCAAGCTGGCCGATCATTCCTGCGAGTGCTGCCGCATCGCCGCGACGCTCGACGCCGACGGCGCGCCGCTCTTCATGTGGCGGCACGTCTTCGCGCCGAACGAGCGCGACCACGCCATCGTCCGCCTGGCCGCCGACGGCGCGCCGGAAACCGTGGTGCGCGCCACCTTCGACCGCTGGAAGATCGACGGCTGCCCGCACCACGGGCCGTCGCTCGCGGTCGATGCCGAAGGCACGCGCCATGCCGTCTGGTTCAACCAGAAGGACGGTGCCGGACGGGTCTTCTACGGCCGCCTGGTCGCCGGGCAGAAAGCCGGGGAGGGCGCGGTCGAGGGGCAGCGTCCGGTCGGCGGAGTGCGCGCCGAGCACGCCGATCTCGCCGTCGACGGCCGGCGCGTCCTGCTCGTCTGGCGGGAGTTCGATGGCGAGTGGACGCGCCTGCTCGCCGAGGTATCGGACGACGGCGGCCGGACTTTCCGGCGCCGGGAGCTGGCCGTTTCCGCCGGCCCGACCGATCAGCCGCGCGCGCTGGCCGGCGGCGGCGTCCTGTACGCCTTCTGGCGCAGCGTCGGCGAAGGCATGCGCCTCTTCCCGCTGGCGCCGTAAGCGCCGGGCCGGTTCGCCGGCGCATTTTCCCGGGAGCGCGTTGCCGCGCACGGTGCGACAACGCGCCCGCGCGGCCGTCCGCCGTGCCGTGGCGGAGGCGCCTCAGCCGGCCGGTGCGATCGCCGACGCGCCGGCCAGCCGGAAGCCGGCGATGAATTCGCCGACCTCCGCAGCGGGCAGCGGCTTGCTGAACAGGTAGCCCTGGATCCACTGGCAGCCGATGCGCGACAGGAAGGCGAGCTGGGCCTCCGTCTCGACGCCTTCGGCGACCGCGCACAGCCCGAGCTTCTGGGCGAGCAGCATGGTCATCTCGCAGATCGCCGCGTCGTTTTCGTCGCTCTCGATGTCCTTCACGAAGGAACGGTCGATCTTGACGATGTCGATGGGAAAGAGCTTGAGGTAGGCGAGCGACGAGTAGCCGGTGCCGAAATCGTCCAGCGCGAGCTTGACGCCGATCCGCGCCAGCGCCTGCATCATCACGATGTTCTGTTCCGGGTTCTGCATCGCCATCGACTCGGTGATCTCCAGGTGGAGATGGCGGGGCGCCAGTCCCGAGTCGTCCAGGGTTTTCCGGATCAGGGCGGGCAGGTCGCCGTCCTGGAACTGGACGGCGCTCAGGTTCACCGACACGTGCAGTTCGGCGTGGCCCGCGTCGTGCCAGCGCCGCAGTTCCCGGCAGGCTTCTTCCAGCACCCACTGGCCGAGCGGGACGATCAGGCGGCTCTCTTCGGCGATGGCGATGAAGTCGCCGGGATAGATCATGCCGTGGACCGGGTGCCGCCAGCGGAGCAGGGCTTCGACGCCGAGCACGCGGCCGCTGTGCGCTTCGACCTGCGGCTGGTAGTGGAGGACGAACTGTTCCTCCCGCAGCGCCGTTTCGAGTTCGTTTTCGACCGTCACGCGGCGCGTGACCTCGGCCCGCATCTTCTCGGTGTAGAACTGGTAGTTGCCGCGGCCGTTGGCCTTGGCGTGATACATGGCGATGTCGGCGTTCTTGATCAGGTCGCCGATCTCGCGCGCGTCGTCCGGATAGAAGCAGATGCCGACGCTGGGCGCGGTGCGCAGTTCCTTGCCGGCGACGGTGTAGGGTTCGGCGATGCGCGCGACGATGTGGTCGGCGATCTGCAGCGCATCGGAGCCGGCGTCGAGCCCCGCGAGCACCACCACGAATTCGTCGCCGCCCAGGCGGGCGACGATGTCGCTCGCCCGCACCGAGGCTTCGAGACGCTGCGCGACCTGGATCAGCAGCTGGTCGCCGACGTGATGGCCGAGCGTGTCGTTGATCGTCTTGAAGTGGTCGAGGTCGATCAGCATGACGGCCAGGCGCGTGCCGGAGCGCCGGGCGAAGGCGATGGCCTGGTCCATCCGCTCGTGCAGGCTGAAGCGGTTGGGCAGGCCGGTCAGCGCGTCATGGTGCGCGAGGTGGCGAATCTTGTCCTCGGCGCGCTTGCGTTCGGTGATGTCCTCGAAGCTGCCGATGAAATTGATGACGTTGCCGTCGGCGTCGCGCACGGCTGCGATGGACAGGCGCTTCGGATAGGCTTCGCCGGACTTGCGGCGGTCCCAGAGTTCGCCCTGCCAGTGATCGTGGTCGGCGAGCGCGCGCCACATCGCCCGGTATACCTCGCGCGGCGTGTCGCCGGACGAGAGGAAGCTCGGGTCGCGGCCCAGCGCCTCCTCCTGGCTGTAGCCGGTGAGCTTGGTGAATTCCCGGTTGACGGCGAGGATGCGGTTGTCGGCGTCGCAGATCAGGATCGCTTCGCCGCTGTTCGAGAAGACCCGCGACATCAGGTGCAGGTTCTCTTCGGCGCGCTTGCGCTCGGTCATGTTGCGCGCGATGCCGAGGACGCCGATCGGGCGGCCGGCGACGCCGGGCAGGGCGGTCTTGATGGTTTCCAGCAGCATCGGCTGCCCGGTTTCGGCGTCGGGAACCCACTCCTCGTTGATCTGCGGCTCGTCGGCCACGATGGCTTCCTTGTCCTTCTGGCGGAAGAAATCGGCCAGCTCGTCCGACGAGAAGTCGTAGTCGGTGCGCCCCCGGATTTCGGCGGGAGGAACGCCGAGCATGCGCGCGAAGGCGCGGTTGCAGGCCAGGAAGACCCCCTCGTTGTCTTTCAGCCAGACCGGGTCCGGCAGGGCGTTGAGCAGCGTCTCCATCTGGCTGCGGCTTTCGTCCAGCCGCAGGTTGGTCAGCGACAGGTGCGAGAGGTAGGACGCCAGTCCGACCATGAAGGCCATGGCGCGGCGCACGTGCTCCCGGCTGAAGCGCGGAATCCGCTGGATGGCGGCGAGATAGGCGGCCCTGTCGTAGCCGAAGCGCTCGGCCTGCGCGGCGAACTGGCGTTCGTCGACGACGTCGTCGTCGTAGAAGAACTGGCCGCAATAGAGGTTGCCGAGATGCTGCCGGCCGACGAAGACGGGTGTGACGGCGTCCCACAGGCCGTTCTTGCACTGGTAATCGACGAATTCGCCTTCCCGCAGGTGGCTGGCGAGGAAGAGGTCGCTCTCCGTGCAGTTGGCGCAGGAAACGGGATCGGCGCGATGGAAGCCGGTGCAGGCCGTCTGCCAGCCCGCGCTCTGCAGGATGTTGCCCTGCAGGTCGAGCAGCGCGGTGGCGATGCCGATCATCCCGGAAAGATCGTCGAGCAGCCCGCGCAGGGATTCGATGTCGATCAGCGCGCTGAGCGGGACTTCCGATGCCTCGCTGGCCGGCCTGTCCGGCAGCGAATCGGCCGCGGGGGCCTTGTCCGGACGGCGGTCGTGCCAGCGGATGGGCGTCACGCGCGCCTCTTTCGGACCCTTCGCTTCCATGTTCTTTCCTCCCTTTCGCCACGGGTTGTTTTTCGTCTGTCGTTCGGCGTCGTGCGCGAAAGTATAAAGGCTTCCGCGGCGCGGGATTTCATCCGCCGGCAAAGGAAACGCGGCGGTACGGCAAGGAAAGGCAGGGGGGGCGGCCGCCGGCGCGAGAGTCCGGGCCGCTGCCGGACCGCGGGAGCGTGCCCGCGCGGCGCGCCGATGCGCAAAAAAAAAGCCCGCCAAGCGGCGGGCCCAAGTCGGATCTTCGTGCGGAGGATCAGTCCAGCGCGATCTGCGCCTTCATCCAGAGGGTGCGCCCGGGTTCGTTGACGCGGATCGTCTGGTCGTAGCCCGCCGGGACGAAGGCCCCGGTTCCGGATTTGCTGATGTGCTCGGCGTAGGTCCTGTCGAACAGGTTGTCGACGCCGGCGCTGACCAGCACGCCCTTCTTCGGCCGGTAGCCGGCGTTGAGCGAGAAGACGGCGAAGCCGGCCGTCGCACCGATGTCCTGACCGACGATGTTGCCCTTGTTGACGTCGACGCGGTTCTGCCGGGAGACGAGACGCAGCAGCGAACCGACCGACCACACCTTGTTGTCGTAAGTCAGGCCGAGGCGCGTTTCGAGCGGCGGCAACTGGGCGAGCGGCGTACCGTCGCTGTCGTTTTCGCCGCGCACGTAGGCCAGCGTGGCGTCGGCCTTCCAGTTGCTGCTGAAGGCGTAGGCGATCCCGGCTTCGCCGCCCCAGGTCGTGGCGTCGACGTTGCGTGTAAGGGTGGGGTCCGTAGTTCCTCCTTTGCCGAATCGCGCTCTCGTGTTGAAACGGTCGATCAGGATGTAGTCCTTGACCTTCCCGTAGAAGCCGGAGACCGACGCCGACCAGCGGCCGCTGCGGTAAATGGCGCCGACGTCGAGCTGGGTCGTTTTTTCCGATTTGGTGTCGAAGGCGCTGTTCGAATCGACGCTCTGCTTGCCCTGCGAAATCAACTCCCAGTAGTCGGGGAAGCGCTCGGCGTGTCCGAGGCCGGCATACACCGTGGTGTCGCTGCCGATATCCTGCTCGTAGCGTGCGAAGCCCGAGGTCAGGGTCTCGCTGCGGGTCTTGCCGGAGGTGCTAAATCCGGTGCGCTGGTCGGTGGCCTTCCAGGCGTCGATGCGCAGGCCGCCGATCAGGCGCTGCCGCTCGCTCAGGAAGTGCGTGGCTTCGCCGAAGATGCCGGTCTGGTGGAAGACGCCGTCGTCGGTGCGCGGCTTGCCGGTGTAGGCGCCCGCGTAGCCGGGGGCGGCGCCGCTGCGCGCGGTGTGCTGGTTGAACTGGTGGTCGATGCCGAGCTTGAGCTGCGTCGGGTCGGCGAGACGCAGGGTGGTCACGACGCGCCCGCCGACCGTCAGGCGGTCGGGGTTGCTGACGGCGCCGGCCGCTGCCGGGTTGCCGGCGCGCAGCGAGTAGGAGTCCATCACGTGGTCGATGTAGTTGTAGTAGACCTGCGCTTCGAGCCGTTCGACGAGCGGCGAGAGGTTCTTCTTGAGGAATTTCAGGCCGACGTTCTCGCGCTTGAAGAGCACGCCGTCCATCATGCGGTCGGCGTAGGCGGCTTTACCGTCGCTGGTTGCGGCGGAGAGTTCGAGGCGGGTGTCCTTGTCCGGCGTCCAGCCGATGGCGGCGTTGGCGCTCCAGCGTTCGTAGCTCGAATGCACCTTGCGTCCGCTGCCGTCCTTGTAGTCGTCCGCGCGGGTGTTGGTGGCGGTGCCGCGCACGTAGACGTCCGGCGTGCCGCCGGTGACGTCGATCACTTCGTCGTGGCGGCCGAAGCTGCCGACCATCACGCTGCCGCTGCCCTTGATGCCGGGGGCGGCGAGGCGCTTGACGTCGCGTTCGAAGAGCACCGAGCCGGCCGAGCTGCCGGCGCCGTTCACCACGCTTTGCGGCCCCTTGATGACGGTCACGCGGTCGTAGGCTTCGGGGAAGATGTAGGCGGTCGGCGGGTCCATGCGGCCGCCGCAGCCGCCGAGGATCTGTTCGCCGTCGAGCAGGATGTTCAGGCGCGAACCGGCCATGCCGCGCAATACCGGATCGCCGTCGGTGCCGCCCTTGCGGATCACCGAGAAGCCGGGGATGGTCTTCAGGAAATCGGCGCCGTCGTGGGCGGGCAGCGGCTGGCGCGGCTGCTTCGGATCGGTGACGATCTTCAGCGGCTCTTCCATGCGCGGCGCGGTGATCACCATCTCGTCGAGCACCGCCGCGTTCTCGGCGGCGGCGGTTTGCGACAGGGCGGAAAGGGTGGGCAGGGCGACCGCGATGGCGACCGCGATCGGTTTTCTGGCGTACTTCATTGCGACTCTCCCTAAACTGGTTGCTTTTTTTTGAGCGCACCATCTTAGGGCGTGGGTGTGGCTTGCGGAATGTGGCATATCGCCGCACCGGGCGGTTCCGGCCTCTGTTCACGCCGCACTTTCATGGATATCGGTTGCCGTTTCCGGCGCCGTAAACGCCGCGAGGCGAGGGCCTTGCGGCGCCCGCCTCGCGTTCTGGAAGCGCGCTTTCGCTCAGTGCTTGTGGTCCATCTGCATCATGGCCTGCGGCTTCTTGATCGGGGCGTCGAGCTGCTTCGTGCTGCCGTCGTCGAAGGTCAGCGTCAGCGGGACGGTTTCGCCTTCCTTGAGCGGCGCCTTCAGGTCGATCAGCATGATGTGGTAGCTGCCCGGCTTGAGCACGGCCTGCCCCTTGGCCTTGACGTCGATCTCGGCGACCTGGCGCATCTTCATCACGCCGTTGTCGTTGATGTGGTTGTGCAGTTCGACGCTGCGCGCCACCGGGCTGTCGGCCTTGAGCAGCTTGCGGTCGGCGCCGCCGGCGTTCTTGATGGTCATGAAGGCGCCGGTGGTCGGCGTGCCGGGCGGGGCCAGGCGCACGTAGGCGTCGGCGACGCTGAGATCGGCTTCGGCGGCCTGCGCGTTCAGGGCGGACAGGCTGGCGACGGCGCCGAGCAGCAGGGCGAGGTGGCGGAAACGGATGGTCATGGTGCGCACTCCTTGGTCGTGGTTGCGGTTCGTAAAAGGGGAGAAAGCTGGAATCCGGGAAGGCGGCTAGCGCGCGGTGCCGCCGGCGAGCAGCGGCCGCACCGCGTCGACGATCTGCTGCGGCGAGCTGCCGTGCGGCAGGCTGGCGACGAGCCGGCCCTGCGGGTCGATCACCGAAGTGAGCGAGGAATGGTCGACGGCGTACAGGCCGTCGGCGTTCGCCGGCTGTCTGGCGTAGCTGGCGCCGTACTGGGCGGCGACGGCGGCGATCTGCGCCGGCGTGCCGGTGGCGCCGAGGATCGCCGGGTGGAAGAAGGGCGCGTACTCGCCGAGGCGCTCGACGCTGTCGCGTTCCGGGTCGACCGAGACGAAGATCGCCTGCACGCGCGCCAGTTCCTCCGGCGTCAGGCTGGACAGCGCCTGCGCGAGCAGCGCGAGCGAGGTCGGGCAGACGTCCGGGCAGTAGGTGTAGCCGAAGTAGAGCAGCACGACCTTGCCGCGGAAGTCCTGCAGCGCGACCTGACCGCGCGCGCCCTGCAGCGTGAAGTCGCCGCCCTGCGGGCGGGTCGCCAGCTGCAGGCGTTCGTGCGGCTGCACCTTGAGCACTGGGCGCGGCGGCACGGGCTCCCAGAACGCGAGGAGCCAGACGAGGAGGGCGGCGAGGGCGGCGATCAGGGCGATCAGCAGGGTCTTGGTTTTCATTTCGCGACCTTTCCCGCGTTCATTCGCTGGTGACGGCGAAACGGAAGGGCACGGCGACCAGCGCCTTGCCGGTATCGAGCAGTACCGTCGCGTCCCATTCCATCGTGCCGGTGATGCAGACCGGCAGATTGGCCTGGCCGCTGAAGCGGCCGTCGGCGCCTTCGAGCGCCGGGCGGTTGTAGCCCATCTTCATGTCGGTGCCGGCGAAATCGACTTCGAGCTTGCGCACCTCGCTGCCGCGGACGGTCGCCTGCAGCTTGAGCGGCTTGAGCGAGGGAATCGGCCGCGGTTCGATCGAGAACTCGATCTGGCCGCCGTCGGGCAGGGTCGCGACGCAGGCCTGCCGGTTCAGGTCGCACGGCGAGAGCGGCAGGGCGATGTCGGTTTTCGGGTTGAGCAGCGGCGCCAGCTTGTAGCCGGCGACGCCGAGGACGGCCAGCGCGAGCAGGAGGGCGATGTCGAGGAGCAGCTTCTTGGTCATGGATGAGGAATTTCGGAGCGGCGGCGAAGGGCCGGTGTTGGCGCCGTTTCCCGCGGGGAGCCGGAAGGCGCGGGACGGTCTGGGCAGCCCGGGGATTGTGCGAACAAGAGCTTTCATCAAACTTGATATGCATCAAACTATCAGCGGATGCTTCTGATGACAATGTGCGGCATATTGCCGCAG
>MKUH01000015.1 GCA_001897745.1 Candidatus Accumulibacter sp. 66-26 | reverse complement strand
AATCGTGTGGAATTGGTGTTTGCATGTTAACATGTGAATTCGTAATTTCGTGTGGAAATGGTCATGAGCGTAGCCGTCCTTTTCGCTAGGTCAGATAGCAATTACAAGTTGTTGCCGGGAGTTGATGTTTGGGACGCCGAACGTGATGCACGGAACTGGCAAGGCGGATGCCCTGCGGTCGCACACCCGCCTTGCAGAGCATGGGGAAGGCTTCGGCACTTTGCGAAGCCGCGTGACGATGAAAAGGACTTGGCGCGTTTTGCTGTCCGAATGATTTGACGATTTGGCGGCGTACTTGAGCATCCTGAGAGTTCTCAGTTGTGGCCTGACCAAGGGTTGCCGGCTATTGGCGAGCGGGATGAATACGGCGGGTGGACGTTGCCAGTTCACCAGTTTTGGTGGGGCCATCGAGCTCAAAAGAAGACACTTCTCTATGTGGTTGGATGCGATCCGAAAGAGATACCACCCATACCATTGGTTCTTGGTGTGAGCGATTGCGTAATTCGCCTGGATAAGCGCAGAGCTGACGGAACTCACATACGCAAGGGGGATGCTGACTGGAAGCAGCCTCTTGGACCGGCAGAGCGTGAGCACACCCCTCCTGAGTTTGCCCGATGGCTGGTAGAGTTGGCGTCCCGTTGCAGAGCGAAAGCAGCCTGAATGACCGACATCCTTCAACTCGACGGCTGGGAGCCGACCAAGACCTACGCCCAAGGCAAAGAGCGAATCACCGAGGCGCGATACATCGAGCCGATTGACTACTGCCAGAAGTGCGGCGTCATCGGCGCTCTGTACCGGCACGGCACGAAGGCAATCAGCATCCGCGACACGCCAGTATTCGGCAGGCCGTCCATCATCAAGGCAACGGTGCAGCGCTATCGGTGTCGGGAGTGTGGCGAAACGTTCCTCCCGTCCATGCTGGGCATTGACCCATCCAGGCGCATGACGGCTCGCTGTGTTGAGATGGTCAAAGACCTGTGCGAGGAAGACCGCTTCACCCGCATTGCCAAGCACGTTGGCTGCGTTGAAGGAACGGTTCGAAACATCGCCGCCGAGAAGTTCGAAAGCCTGCACAGCCGCTTTAGGCCTTACCTCCCACAATGGATGGGGATGGATGAAACCATGCTCGCCGGTAGGCAGCGTGGCGTCATCACCGACCTGGGCGCCAGGAAGCCAATCGACCTGCTTCCAGACCGTGACAAGCCAACTATCATCCGCTGGCTGGCTCAGTTCAAGGACAAGGAAACGGTCAAAGGCCTGGCGATTGACATGTGGCCTGCATACCGTGATGCGGCACAAATCGTCTTCCCTGGCCTGCCTGTCGTGGTGGATAAGTTCCACCTGGTCAAGAAGGCCAACGAGGGGCTGGACGCTGTCCGCATCAGGGTTCAGCGAGAAAAGACCAAGCGGGTTCGCGTTGCGTGGAAGCGTAGCCGGAAGCTCTTGCTGATGCGCCACGACAAGCTCAACGACAAGGGGCGATTCAATCTGGAGATGTGGCTGGACAACGAGCCGGAGGTTGGCCAAGCGTACTGGCTGAAGGAGCGACTGTTCAACATCTACTCGATGCCCAAGGACGAGGCGATTGCAGCGTTTGACGCCTTCCCTGACGAAGTGCCGGCGTCGATGAGGAAGGAGTTCAACGACCTCACCAGGGCGATGCGCAACTGGCGAACCGAGATTCTCAACTTCTTCGACTACCCGATTACCAACGGCTACACAGAGGCATTCAATGGGGTCGCCAAGGTCATGAATCGAGAAGGCCGCGGCTACACGTTCAACAACCTGCGGGCGCGGCTGCTCGTCAAGAACCCGAGGCTTCTGAAGAGTCCCATCAGCAACGAAGCTACCGAGAGAGCAATCGGAGGTCGCTGTGATTGCTGCGGTGGGGTGTTTGACGTCAGGACACTTGAGCCTCATCACATCGCGCCAAAGACCGTCGCTATCGTCGCAAACGTAGCGTTCATTTGCCCGAGTTGCAACAGCCGTTTCCACACGGAGTGGGCTAACCATGAAAACACTCTTTCAACATGATTTTGCGAATAGCCACTAAACGAAAGGCGAACTTTATACAGGAGGCCGGATTGCGTTTAATCAAGCGTCGGCGTCCATCCAAAACGTTCGCCGAACTGTACGTCGAAGTCTCGCCGCCGGCGAAGGGCGAAAGTCCGCCAAGAATCTATGTCGGTACGCGCCATGATGACGGCCGCGGGACGGCTACGCTGGAACGATTCGAGCTCGCGATCGTGGAAGCTCGCGCAATTCGTGCGGCGATGGTGCAAGCGCATATCCAGAACAAACCGGTCTGGATGAGGTGATTATTGGGCAAGCTCAAGTGTAGGAGAGGGGCGGGGGTCAGCGAGATCTGATGCGCTCCGTTATGCTTCTCGCGACACGCTCCAGATGTGCTATTTCCAACTTGATATCTTCAACGACTTCGAGCAATTCATCGGTTGATCCATAGCCAAGATGATGCGGGCTCAGTCCCAACTCAAGATCTAACTTCAGACCCTCTATCTGAGAAATTCGCGCATTGATCTGTTGTCGCACCCAATGCAAGGTTTCGTCATCGGCGGAACTCCGACCCGGATGTGATTCCGATCTATCCGAAGACCGCAGCAGCTTGCGAAAGGTGTTCAGGCATAGGTCCAGCTCGTCGATGACGACGTCTAATGGAGCAGGCATTTTACTTTTGCCGCAAAACTAAACTGCTCGACGTTGTTTCTCGTCCATCGCCATCAACGATGCTCGGGGCTAACCGCCCGACTGCGGAAGGTTGCCGGCCGCCTGCAGCGACTGCACGAGCGGGGTCAGTTGTGCCAGTGCCGCCAGAATTTCCGGCGTAATCACGGGGGTGGGGGCCGGAGCCTCCGGAACAGGTTCCGGCTCCGGCCGAGGGGTGATCTTGTCTTTCAGCCATTGGGATTTCCCGAGCGCAATGACAACGGCTCGCAATCCATCGACGATCTGATGTACAACTGGGCCGTCCATCGCGTCGATATGCACCTGGTAAATTGCCCGCTGCTGCTCCATTATAATTTTTCTGACGGCAAAAACGCGACGATGATTTGCATCGTCCGGGATGTGGAAGAAACTTTCATCATCAAAGAGTTCGTAGACCCGCAAAAGGAACGGTTCCGTTTTGCCCTTTGAGAAGTCTGCGGCGTTCCCGACCGTCGTAAGCGATTTGTTTTCCTTCAGCCCACACAGAATATGTCTTGTGTAGGCGAGGTTATCCAGGACCGCGGAGGCCAAAAATTCAGCGAATCCCGGGTAGTCCGGATCTACTTCGCCGACGAGATCCCAGCGCCACCCTGGTGCTCGCTCACCAGGCCGCAAATGGTGGATTTCGGTTGCCGGAACACCATGCTGCATCGCCAACAGCGTCAAGGCATCGGTATCCAGTAGATCGCCGTGGGTGAGGGGGAAGACAAAGAGGGCATTGCCGGCGGTAATGATATGGCGTTCGTGCGAGCGGGTGATCTGCGACACTTTGCGTTCAGTATCTGATTGCGGGGCCGAGGGTAGGGGTGGGGAAATGGCCTGAACATTGACCGCCGGCGGCGTCGCTTGTACGACCTTAAGGGACGGAGCGGCGCCACCCATTGGCGGCACCAGAAGCGACGGGGCAATGCTGACTTGTGTATCGTCCTCCGCCAATGGGGTAATGTCGCTGTTTGCGACAATTTTGAAAACACGAGATTCGTCCGCGAGCACGGCTTTAGTCTCGGCCTCGGCAACTTCGTGATCCGACCCTCGATGATGAGCGGACGGAGGGGCGAACTGCGCGACCCCGGGCGCCAGATAGAGTTCGTCGTCGTCGCTGTCCAGAGCCGTCGTTTCATCAGCCAGAACCAGGATCGATTGGTTGCTGTCCGCGAGGGACTGGAAGGTTTCTTGCAGGGCGCTCTCGGTAATACCAAGCCCCATGAGGGCTCGCGTATGCTCGATCATGTTTTGTGCTTCGGGAATTTCGCCCATGGGCGTTCCCAAAGCTCGCTCTCCCGGAGTAATTTCGAACGGGATATGAGCAGGAATGCAACGGGCAATGTCGTCCATGATCGCTTCCAGCTGGCGGTGTAGGGCATACACAGTGACGCTTTCCCAGCCGAGGGCGTGCAGGACCGAAATCAAGTCGTGCAGAGCTTCGCGAAGGGAGCCATGGCCGCACTCGATACCGACCACATCGCCGTCGTAGCAGACGATCACCCCGGTATCTTCATGCACGAAACTGGTCCGGTCATTGTTGCCCGACGGAACCGTCGTCCAAAGGTAGGTTTGGAAGGCGCGGGTTACGGCATTTCCGTCCCATCCTGGGAGATTTTTGTTCGTGACCACCATCACGGCCTCAAACTCTTCGGCGTCGAGCCCTTCTTCAATCCACGGATGATTTACGTGCATCATGGTCGGTCCTTTTGTGCGGAAGTCGATCTAAATAAAATAATCAGTGAAGTATCGCGCGAAGCACCAGCGCTACAACGCCACCCGCGAACATGCCGCCGAAGAACATTGCGGCCATCATCGCGCGCCGATATTTGACTCCGATGTTTGTGCTGGCCACCAGGTTGCCAACGGTGATGATCAGGTCTTTGGCGACAAAGCTTGACTGCTCCTGCAGCGTTTGCCGGTGCAACTCGATCAACAGCATGATTTTCTTTTCCCATTCGTCCAGCATCGACTGGATCGCAATCCGGTAGGCCGAGATAATGGCCAGGACGACGACGATCGGGTCTTCGTCAGAAATCTCGAAGACCTTTTGGTACTGTGCGATGTCTTTCATGTCTGCTTCGGACAGATCCCGACCCAACAGACTTTTGATTGCATCAACGAGACTCATTTTTTCCTCCGGGCAAATCGAGGTTGTAAGCTTTCTTGACGCACTCGAGGCAGCACTTCGAGCGGCTTCCGCCACTATCCATGCTGTTCACGTCGCGGATAATAGGGCCTTGGCCACAGACCGGCTGCGCACCAAATTTTCGCGAACGATAGGCGTGGTACAGCTGGTCGCCCGAAGCACGGGTGTCGCAGAACCAAAATAAAAGCCCGGACCTCAGCTTCAGCCGTTCCATTTCATGGGTTTCCACTAACTTTCCTATTTAGTCGAGCACGATGTTTGATTGATCCCTGGCGTCCAGTGCCGGAGCCAGCATCTGGTCTACCCGCTCCTGCCACGTTGCGATCCGTGATCGCGCCAATACCGGCCAGCGATAGGCGCCGCGGCGCCGCTCAACCAATACTTCCGCCGGATAGGTTTTGCCGTCGAACAGGAGCCTGACTTCGTCGGCACGTAACGCCGGGAGGTCCATTACGACGTGGAACATCGGGGCGTGATCGATGTTAAATGCGGCAAATCGCTCGACGCTTCCGAAGTGCAGGTTGCGTATCGGATAGAGGGACATGAATCGCTGAGCGAGGTCGGGAAGCATGTCTAGACCATCCGGGCGATCCGACATTGCGTATAGCATTTTGAATTCGTAGTTGTAGCTCTCAGTGTGTTTGAGTGTGAGATCAAACCACTTCATCAGCAGCGCATCAGCCCCATCCGGGGTGTTGATGACGAGATGCTGGCTGGTCATCAACAACTGATGCACCATCGATTCGTACACCTCGTCCTGCGGACAGGTGTGCGACTCGGGACGCAGTGACCGGAAATCAGCCCACCGAGCCGGCACCTTACGAGCGAATGCAGCGTAAACGTCACCTGTTCGTCCGTCGCCGTCCAAAACCGAATAGCTTTCCCCGCGCATCTGCAAAGACGAAGCGAGGGATAGGCTAAGCAAACTTTTGGCTACCCCCCCTTTGTTGCCGGAAATCATCCAAATTGTCTTGCACGGGGTCATGCGTCGTCCCTTGGCCCGTCAGGCTTTCGCGTCGGTAGCCTTGCCACTAGCCTTGGTCGCCGGCGCTGCGGGCCAGGGATAAACCGTGTCGAAGATTTCGGATACGTTTTCGCGCCAGACCTCGAGCTTGTGGCGTTCCGATTCCGTGAATTCGACCTGCTCGCCCAGGGCGATATCGATCGCGTCGCTGAACGGCATGATCTTGCGCGGGTCAAAGAGTTTGGCCACGACGCGCAGGCTCAGGCCCGGGAGGTACATCGTGGCAGCGCCGTCCTTTTCCATCTTGTGACGCAGCGGGCTGTCGTGCCAAAGGAAGAAGGCGCTTTGATTGCCGTCGGAAAAGTGGGTGTTGCAGATAACCCGGTTCTTCGGAAAATGACGGCCATAGGTGTTGCAGGCCTCTGCCAGCAGATTAACGGAATCGTGCTGCGGGTTCATAACCCACCAGAGCACCATGTCGATGGCAATTTCGCGACGAGCAATGAATTTTTGAAACCCGGGTAGGTGAATCTTCATCGCGCTGCCGATGCCGGCCGGCATGGACATGACGAACGTGGCTGCAGGATGGACGGCGACGGCGTCCATGACTTCCATCCAGCCGTTTTCGGTGGTCAGATCGACGTAGTAACACTTGAGATTGTTCTGGTACATCCGGGCCACATCCGGATTCGATTTGTCGGCTTCGAAGACCACCACTTCCAGCCCTTTGGAGGTCAGGTAATCGATGAGCGCCAGCGCCGAAAAGGATTTTCCGACACCGCCTTTGTCGCCGCTGACAACGTTAAAAGTGGACGGGGTAAAATGGGGTACAAGAGGATGGGCTTTTTGGGGCACGGCGGACTCTCCTTTGATGTTGATCGGATGAAGTGCATAAAACAATGCACATCATACTTTAGGGAGGCGCAAAATCCCAATACCTTTTAAAAGGCATTTGTGTTTTGCGGGTATCCGGACACCCTGTTTTGCAGCAAAACCATGTTAAGTGTTTTTTGCTTCGACGTCATTTTGCCTGTTGTCGGTTGGTGCCATCCAATCTGACTAATGGTATCTACGATTCGAGCATTCGCGAGCCATGAGCAACACGATCCCAATGGCAAACAATGCCAGTAGTCGCCAGCGGTACTCAACCAGTTGATTTCCTACGTCACCTCCTGGAGCACCATAGATGCCAAAACCAAGCGGCAGCAGGAAAGCCCCAAAGAGTACCAATGCAAATGCCGCAGGGGAGACGAGGTTTAAGAAGCGATTCATGAGCAAGAACTTCCTTTCCTGTGAGTTCGCAATTCGCGAACTGCGAACCTTTCCTTTCCGCGCTTACAGCTTATTGAGTTCACCAACCACCTCGTCCGACGTAAGCCAATCGGAGAGCGGTGTCACCATACTTTTCCCCGTGGCGTAGTATTTGACTCGAACTATTTGATACTTTCCATTCTCCACGCGAGTAGAAATCGATTTATCTGCGGTGCGTTCCCAAGCGGCAAGCGTTGCCTTGCGGACCTGAAACATGGCTTCGAGCATCTGGTTCATTTTCGTGTGCCTTACAGCGTGAGTAGATACACATCCGCTGGGCCAGCGGCGGTGCGAATGCCGGCTCCGTGGTGAATTTCGCCAAGCAGACCTACATCTTCGTTGCTGAATACGGTCATAGTACCTACACCCCCCAATCCATCGTGACGATGGGTCTCGACAGGCTGCCCACTTTCACCAGAAAACGAGGAGAGGAACTGTTCAAATTCGGGTTGGGTGACTTGGCGCATCATCAGGTCCTTGACAAAACATTTAGCACGACCTAAATATAACCGCCGGCGGTTATGTTGTCAAGTTTTATTTCGTCTGTCATAGGCGGTTAGAATCTGCGCCTGAGCAACACGGAACCGCTTGACCGTCCGGCTGACGGAAGGCTGCAGCAACCCCGTAGCCGCAACGGCTTCCGCAACACTCCTACCTTCCGTGAGCACCATGCCGGCCGCAGTCTTCACCGGCTCAGCAGAACGGAGGATCTTGGCGAGGACTTCAAATTCATGGACAGTTAGTTCGGCCATTTTCTTTTCTTGGTTTCGCGTGAGAAAGTTCGAGATCCTATCCTTTCCGATTTAATCGGTTGATAGTCACGGAATCCTGTTCGAAAATACCAGTTCATCCGGCCAACGAACATTACCTGGCCATGTCATCCGTAGAGCGTCTGCGGCGATCTTAAGTGCATCCGGCACTTCGGTAGCGGTCAAGTCGCCGCGACGAATGTCGTACCGCGAATCAGCGCCGACTTCGGCGAACTCATACCCATCGCCGACGACGCTCCTGCGGACATACCGTGCTGTGACCGCCGCTGCCGAATAGTTCGGCGAAATATAGATGATCTTCATCGGCTTATTTAGAAATGTAAGAGACACAGCCGAAGTCAGGCATGGTCAATAATTCCGCACGGTAGCCGCTACCGTCAAGCGCTAGGGCTTTAACCCCTTGGTAATCAGGCGCCAACACCCGCGAACAGTCTCCGAAATCGTTTGGATCATCAGAGGCCGGGAGCTCAGTGGCATCGTAGAACTTGGGCACGTTGGTGCATTTACCCAAGCCAATCGGCCAGCCTTCTTGACCCTCAACCCGCTGCTCCCAAAACTTACAATTAGCGCAAATTGCTCTTGCCATGGTATGTGTCCTTCCCGAAGTCAGTCAATCTGACGCTATTATAGTGCGTTTAACGCACCTTGCAAGGAAAGATGTGCGCCTTTTTTCTTCAATACCGGACCAAAGTCGATAATGGCGTATTTCGCCCCGGCCTTGCTGATTTCCACCCCGGCCTGCAGCTGGGCCTTGGTGATCAGTTCGGAGACCGTTTTTTTATCCAGACCGGTCCGGACGGCGATTTGCACCAGCGAGGCCTCGCCAGCTTCATCAATAGCCCCCAGGACGACCAGCATGCGTCGTAGGTCACCTTTCGGGTATTTCGGGGGAATGAGAAGATGGGTCATAATTTGCTTTTGCTGCAAAACACCACTTTGTAATTCAGGGTTGGAACCAGTCTATCGGTGCCGGTCGGCCGGCGGCGAGCAGGTGCCGCCGGCGCCACCCCAACATTGCGGCGTATGCCGTTGCGGGTAACGGACGCATCTCCGGCTTGTGTTTCCAAAGGTCGGCGTCGGTTCGATAACGAAGCAACGGAATACCCTCGGCGTCGGCCGTGGCCAACTGATTGAGTTTCTGTTCGACATCCAATAGCAGGCGCTCCATGTCCTGGGGGACAGGGGCACCCGAGGCCTCCCAGTACGAGACGGTGCGCTCGCGAACCCCTCCTTGACGGGCTACCCAGGAAACAGGAAGGTTGAGGGATTCGCGCAGCGTCTTAAACTCTGCGCCCGTCATTACTGCGAGGCAGTCACGTTCGCCTCGGTACCGCCGTTCTCTTCGGCAGCCGCCAGCTGGTCGAACAACTCGTCGAGCTTCGCCCGCAGGTCGCCCGAAATATTGGCGTAGCCCGGATCGACCCGCAGATTCTTGACGACTTCGTACATCTTGGGTGCCGCCGTCTTGAAGACCTTTTTGAAAGTGGCGCCGGGAAGGTGTTTCGCGGTGACGCGGGAAGCGCCGGCGGCTTTTGCCCGGTCGAGGCCATTGGACAGATGCTCGACCGCTTTCGAACCCTTGGCGCGAAGTTCCTGGATCGCCAAGGTGGCGGACAGCTCGCCGGACTGAACCATCGAACGGATTTCCAGCGGAGCGCCGATCAACAGCAGCAGGCCGTCCACGTAGTTTTCCGCGATGCCGAGACGTTCGGCGATCATGCTGGTATCCCAGCTGTAATTCGTGAGGCGCTTGCAAACGATGGCGACCTCGTACGGGGTCAGCGGCTTCCCTTCGTTCCCCTTGACCAGGGCGACGACCAAATCCTCACGCGAGGTGCCGGGCGGGGCAACGACGATGGGCAGCAGCTGGATTTCCGCGCCCTCGGCGTTGGCAATGCCCGTGGCTTCGTGCCGGGTGTAACCGCCGGTCAGATAGATCACGTTCTCGCCGTCTTCGTTGGCGACGTAGCCCTCGAGCGGATGGCTCGGGTAGAAGCCTTCCTTCTTGATCGAGTCGGCGATAGTGCGGAGGTGCGCCAGGTACTTTTCGTCGCGGACGCGGACGTTGAACTCCGGGATGCGGCGAATCATTTCGATCGGCACAAACCACAGATCGCGGGACTTAGCGTCGGCGGTCTTCATGGCGCCCTTGACGCTCCCCGCAACGAGGGTCATGTTGAATTCGGTGGTGAGATTGTCGATCTCGGGGGTTTGATTCGCGGTCATAGCTAAGCTCCTTAAGCGTGCTCCGCGCTAATCGCAGAGCGGGTTTTGCGACAGAAATGATTGTGTATATTTTATTATAGTGCGTTTAACGCACCTTGTACAGAAAGGTTGACACTATTTTTGGCGGCTATCGGATTAGCCGTAGTAAAAAGTTAGCGAGCATCTGGCCGTCGTCGTTCAGTGGGGCGCGAATACGACGCATCATGCTTAAAACGGTCGGGCGGCGCGTATCCAGATCACGCGCCGCCTGCGTCGCGGACAACCCATTTTTAGCATTGAGCATCAAAGTGATTAGCAAAAACCACCGCTGCAGGTCGACGTGCGAGCGGTGAAAGATGGTGCCAACCGTGGCGGCAAACGATTTATGGCACGTCCAGCACTGCCAGCGCGAGCGTTGATCGAGCTCGGCATGGCGCGCGACCGTCTCGGCGCCGCAGTACGGGCACTTAGGTGTCTCACCCCAGCGGACACGCTCAAGGTGTGTAATGGCAGCTTCTGGTGTCGGGAACCGCCGGTAAACGTCGATCAGGTTCACGGATTTTCTCATCGCACCGGCCGCACTACGACCGGTAGCGCGTCGGCGTCGTCGACATTGACCGGGATCGGCGGCAACCATCGCAGCGCGATAGGGCGGTCGACCGCCGCGATGAGCGTCCCGTCCTCGCGTTTTTGCGGGCCGGTGCGAAAGCCGTGCCAGTGCGCACGGCGGATATGCGGGCGCGGCCCTGCGTGCGTTCCATCGCCTATCTCAGCTGCGTGGTAGCCACGGCGCAGCGCGGCACCAATCCGTGTCCCAACGTCCCAAGTGGTCGGATGGTCGGGCGCGAATAGCCTCCAGCCCTGCTTGGTTCGCTTGGGTACTGGATTGGCCGGATGATGCCCGTCTGCGCCAATCTCGGCAGCCTGACTGCATAGGTACAGGAGCAGGGACAGCAGCGGCTCAGTCGCCGTTCGCACAGCGGCCGGAGCGGTAGTCGAATCGATCTCCGCTGCGGCGGACGGGTTGCCGTGCAAAGACGCTTGGCGGCTGGCCTCGTCAGCGACCAGCGCCAGCGACTGAGCCAGTGACCACGGGCCGAGGTGCAGGGGCAGCGCAAACAGGCCGGTGGCGGTATTCAGCATCAGTCGCAACTCTGGGCGGCCAGAGTTGGCGTCCGACTCCAGGTGCGCAAAAAATCCTTGCAGCTCATGCCCGCACCAGGCCATCCCTGGCGTCTCGACGTATACACACCATTCCGGCAGGTGATAGAGCAGGTCATGAGGCAGATCACCATCGACCGGCGTCTCGATCAGCGCCGCAAACAGCGTCGGATCGTAGCGATAAATGCCCTGCGTCACGCGCCATGTGCCGAGCGCACCCAAGCAGGCGCATTCCCGCGCAGCCTCAATTGTCGGACCAGAGAGCCGCATAGCGTCGGTGATGATGGCGAACCAGCCGGAGAGAGGTAGATAGCACCATGTCGGCCAATCGGGCAGGCACCGGCCGCGTTCGGCGCGCATCTGGTCGGCCGTGCGCCAAGCGCTGGGATAGCGCTTGGCGATGGCGGATAGGTGTTGTTTAGGATACACGTCTCCGCCTGTCTTATTTGGCCGCTGCGATCTCGGCTGCGTACTTTTGATCCCACGCATCGATTGCGGCGTTGATGCTAGCCCGCTCGGCGACCTCGGCGTCCGTGGCGGAGTATTTGGTGTCGGCGACGTAAAAATTGTAGCCGCCGGGCTTGCCGTAGATCTTGCCATTCCACTTGCCGCCGCTGGACGCCTCCAGCGCGGCAATGCGCTCACGCAATGGAGAGCGCACGGGTCTCGGGTCGCGGGCTTTGATCTCATCAAACGCTGCGCGAGCAACCGCCTTGGCGTCGTGTTCTGATTGTTGGCGCTGCAACAGTTGGCCGATATAAGACATGTCGAGGTCGCCAATGTCGTTGATAAGCTTGTAGCCGATCGTGGCCAGCGCCCCGCCCTCAGTGTTGATCCACGCCGCAGCCTCGTCGACGGACAAGGTGAGCTTGTGCCACTTGCTCAACACTCGCTTGGGTTTGCTCACCGACAGGTAGCCTACCAAGCCGCCAGCAGTCGAATCCGACCAGCTATAGCCGGCCTCATACAAGGCATCCTTGTGGGCCTCGATCTGGCCCGCGACCTCGATGCTGATAATGGGCTCGGCGGCGGGCACGATGACCAGTTTTGCCATCATCGGCGCCGTGGCGTCCTCAGCGGTTTTTTGCGCCTTGTAGCACTCGGCGCAGACCTTGTTGGCCTCGATCCACGCGAGGCGGCGCTCGCGCTCACTGACCTTGCCAAACAGTTGCTCGGTGCCTGCATGCCCGCAGGCGTAGGTGACGTCGTATTTTGCCATTTGCGATCTCCTTGCGAGATTTACCGGGTTCGTACGTAAATCGGTCGTTATTTGTTATTAGCTGATCCCTTGTTCGACGCTTTCGTGGGTGCGGTGGCGGCTGGTGCCGGCGTCATGTTTTTGATAATCGTCGCTTGGTCATCGCTCTGACGCTGCAGTGTATGGATGGTGCCCTGCAACTGGCCGAGTTGCGACGACATAGCTCGGGCCTCCTTCTGGATTTCGGAGAGTTCGTCGGAGACGCGCTGCCGACTGGCCTCGCTCTTCGCCAGTTCGGCGGCGGTCTGCTTTTGGTGTTCCTGGGCGTCAGCCAGCCGGTCGGCGAGGCCCGCGGCCGTGGCCGCGGCGGTCGCAGCCTGGCGCTCAGCGTCGGTGCGGGCGGTGCGCTCGACATCGAGCTCTCCTTGCAGGCGTTCGTTTTCCTTCTCCAGAATTGGCATAGCCTCTAGGCGCAGTTGTGTCTTGGCCAGATCGGTGCGGGCCGCCTCGGCGGCCTGACGTTCCCGGCCGGCTTCGTCGCGGGCGCTGGTAAGGTCGGTTTCGAGTTGGGTGACGCGACCGGCGAGCGTGGCCTTTTCGCCCTGCAGGTCCGCCACTTCGGTTTCAAGTCTCTCGATGTGGTTAACCTGGCGCTCGGCCTCGGCGGCGAGATCATTGGCTGCCTGCTGGGTGTCGGACAGCTTGCTCTCGATCTCGGCACGAGCGGTGGTTAATTCCTGGTTCAGGAATTCCAGGATGGCACGTTGCACGGTCGCTGGTAGGGTGAGGGATGTTTCGATCTGGCGGGATTGGGTTTCCTCCCACCGCTGGACGAGTTTGTGAATGGTTCCGATGCTGCCGGAGCCGTGGCGCTCGCGGATTTGGCGTAGATTTGGTTTTCCGCCGGCGGCCTTGATGGCATCCGCGATGGCGGCGACTTGCTCATATGTGATGGACGCTTCGCGAGGCATGACTCGTTCCTTTTGTTAACTGGTGATGATACGTAACGATACGATACGATACGAAACGACCGAACAAAATGCAAGCGGAATTTATCCGTGGTGACGCGGTTTGTAGGCGACAGCTAGTGGGTCGGCGGTTGGAGAATGGGTTGGGGGCCACCACGTCGGGGCCGCAGGATCGATTGCAATCGCCGTTGGTGGTACAGCAACACGGGCAACGCGGTTGAGATCAGCAAGCGCGACGCCTCCGCTGTAGTGCTTGGCGCGCAATCGAGTCCGGCGCCGGCAGGTGGCAATCTCGAGAGGCGGTGGTATCGATCGCGGCGCTCACACTTAACAAGCGAGCTATTTCACGCGGGCTGTGGTTGCCTGCGCTGGCCAATTCGAGCTCAGCCGTGAAAGCCGGCGGTTTAGCCAGAGCCGTGCCTAATCCGGGACAGCCTTGTTCAGTAGTCCCCGTAGTGCAAGGCGGTTGCCGGCCAGTATTTTCGGCCAGTCCGCGAAAACAGGCGGCTTTGTTCGGGGCCGCGAATGGAAACTTTGACTTCGGCTGCGCCGGTTTTGTGCAGCAGCCAATTAACGCCGGGCATTAGCTCCAGGGATTCGGCTCCAGCCCGGATTCGCCCCTCCGGGAAGATCATCACAGCGTTTCCTTGCTCCAGCTCACGATATAGCGCCCGGACTCCGTAGCAAGACGTCGTGTCCAAAGGTACGACTTGTCCGTACCCCATTCTGGACAACAACATCAAGCTGTGCCGCGTGATCGATCTCCGCAACGCATATTCAGGGGCAACCGCGAACACCAGCGGAATAGGGCTGCTCAGCGCTATCAGCACACCATCTATTAAGCTAACGTGGTTTGCCGTCACCAATATTTTCCCTGCAGCATTGGTATGAGCTGCCAACAGCTTATCTGTCCCGGTTACGGTTGTTCGAAACATCAACAACGCGAGCTTGGCGATAAATCTCGTGATCCAGCGCGTACGCATGGCTAACTGTTTGGTGGCAAGGTGCTTTGATGCAGCTGGACGAAGTCCTTGGTAGATCCCGCCGGCTGAACAGGCCGCGCCCACTTAATGCGGAACCGTTTTTGATTCATCGTTTCAATGTGCACTACGCCATCTTCGGAGTTGATGTATTCCAGCAGTGCTCCATACAAGCGCTGCTCTTTTGTCAGCATGAGACCTGATATAGCCGGATGCTCAAGCAAACCGTCTTCGTAAACTTCGATCGGAACGCCAGGGCGGCGCTCGAGGGGAGGGGGGGCGTCTTTGCCCTTTGGGGCGCAACAACGCAACGTGTTTTTTTGGGTGGAAGGAGGTTCGCGTTTAGCGCCGGCGCTTGGGGTAATCGACGTCGACGTGCCAGACGTTGAAACTTGCGAATCTTCATCGGCAACGCCGCCGCCATCAAAAAAACTACTGCGGGTTTCACCGGTCGCAATCACCCGTGAGTCGGTCAGGCCAAAGCCGGACTCATTACCTTTTTGAGCAACTTCAGCAGGCTGTTTTTTTGGTGGTGTAGGCGGAGCATTCTTCTTTGCGGTTTTAACATTTGCTGGTGTTGTCTGCGGCCTCGAGTCTTGATTTGCTGATTGCAGCCCCCCCACGTCGGACGCAGACAGTACCGCTTTGATGCGCTGGTCCACCAGTTCCTGGTTCCGCTGGCGCATCGCGACGATTTTCCCGGCCAGATGACCAAGATCTGCGGAGCGCGTCATCTGCTGCGCGTCGCGCAGCAATGCCATTTGTTCGTCGAAACGTTTTTTGCACTCATCCATCCGCGCCGCGATCATTTCGTTGTAGTAGCTGCGAACGGTTCCCGGCTGCAACGAAAACCCGCTGTCGTTAAGCAGGCTTGCTATCTGGCGGAAGCTAAATCCCTTCATTCGCAACGCGTACAACTCCGTCATTAAGGCGGCAAACAGCTGCCGTTGCGTCCGCTCTTCCGGCTCGATGGTTTGCCACGCCACAGCCAGGATTTCGCGGATAGCTAGCGAGTCTTCCGCCGACATGCGTTTCAAGGGTCCCGGCGTTCGCCTTTCCTTATTGCTTCCGTCCGCCTTCATCCTTTATTGCCTCGCCAATTCACGCACCAGTTACAACAAATAAGTGACTTACGTTTCAATATTACCACGGGATTGCGCCCGATTTCACAGCACATTACCTCATTAGTTTCACACGTTTATCTGCGTCAACCACGACGGATTCGTGCGCGTAGCATTGCAACGATGCGCCCGATCGTCGGTAGTTCTATACGCCGGCTGTCTCTATGAGATAGCAAAAGGTCGCGTAGCCCTGCGGATATACGCAGCAGCGCTGCACGTTTTCCATCGACAACGTACAACGACGAAAACCACACTACACGGGGCAGGATGCCAGATATGTGCCTGCGGCGCATATCTGGGGTTTGGACGCTAGGTCGCTTCGCGCCCGTCGCATCCAACTCAGGGCTTCGCCCCGAGACCCGTAAGCAAGGAGACCAGCTGCGCTGGGTTCAAAGGAGATCGCGGCGGGAGCCGCGATCGTCATGAAGAAGGCCAGGCCATGGCGGCCTGAAGTAAAGGAAGAGAATGAGAGAGTAGGAGGCGAGGGCGCCGACACTGCTATTCATCCGCGCCAGATGCATGCAATAATGTATATATGGTTAAGAAGACGAAGCCTTTTGCATCTGTGCCTGTTGAAACGCGGAGAACGTTGCGGATACCGGTATTGGTGAACGCAGCTGAACGGGCAGAGATTGAGCACAACGCAAATATTCGGAACCTGACGGTTGGCGACTTTATGCGACGAGCCGGTCTCGGGCGGAAGGCTGATGTTCGATATGACACGCAAATCGTGTTGGCGGTAACGGAATTGGTTCAAAGTATCCGCACGCTCAACGTGGATCTTTTGTCTATGCAAACGGTGGAAATGGACGCCAACAGGCTTGATGCGCTGCTGGATACCATGCGACAGATTGTCGGCGAGGCGAAGGCCGCATTGCTGCGAATCGATAAATAGCCCTTCAATTTGGGAGGGCAGGGCAGAGCTTCGTTGTTTTGCAGCAAAAGCCCTGAGAGCTCTCCCTTGGCCAAAAAGTTAAAAATTAACCAGCAAATGCTTACCTGAAAGAAATTGCGATGTCGAACGGCCTTAAAGAGATCGTTGAAGCAGTCAATTTGTATTGCACCTTTGACCGACACTTGGACCTTCGAACGCTGGATTCCACGACATTCGTTGCGTTACAGGAAGCACTTATTGCAAGTGCAAAATGTGAGACCCTGATTGCGTTCGCCCGCGATAACGCAGTACGCGCAGACATTGCGCGTATTGAGCGTGCTTGTTGGGAGCGATGGGTGATCTCTGAGACGAAGGAGGCACAAACCGATAGGGCCATAGGACAGCGAATGTTCGAGAAAGTACGCCTTGGTGCATTAGTTCCCGGCGTAGATGTCGAACGCCTAGAGGACGACGTTGTGAAGAGCGCCTATGTAGGGCACCTTATTCGGTTCGCCGATGAGGTGCCTGGAGCCAACGTTGAGCGCATTGAAAACGTGTTATTCGCGAAACACCCCAGGCCATGTGTAGGATCCCGCGATTGTCTAGATTTTTCCTAAAAGTCTAGATTTCGGGGGATTGTTCGAACAAAGAGGCTG
>MKUH01000014.1 GCA_001897745.1 Candidatus Accumulibacter sp. 66-26 | reverse complement strand
CACCCTCACCATCGCCCAGCGTCCGATCACCGTCCAGGCGAGCAACCAGACCCGCGCCTACGGCAGCGCCAATCCCGCCAGCGGCAGCCTCGTCCTCACCGGCGGCAGCCTCGCCAACGGCGATACGCTCGGCAACGCCAGCCTGTCGTCTTCGGCGACCGCGACCTCTGCCGCCGGCCAGTCCTTCGCCCTCACGCCGGACAACGCCGCCTTTGCCAGCGGCAGCGCCGGCAACTACGCTATCACCTACCAGAACGGCACCCTCACCATCACCCAGGCACCGCTGACCGTCGCCGCCAACAACGCCACCAAGACCTACGACGGCATCGCGTGGACGGGCGGCAACGGCGTGAGCTACAGCGGCTTCGTCAACGGCGAGACGGCGGGCGTGCTCGGCGGCACCCTGACCTACGCCGGCAGCAGCCAGGACGCCCGCGAGACGGGAAGCTACGTGATCGCGATCAACGGGCTGACCAGCGGCAACTACGCCATTTCCTTCAGGTCCGGCACCCTGACCATCGCGCCGGTGGCCCCGGCGGGAGGGTCGCCGTCCGCCGCGCCGGGCGGGGCCCAGATTGCGTTGGCGAATCCCGCGGCGACCGCGCAAGGGCCCTCCGCACCGCCCACGCAGCTGGCCGCCCGGAACCCCGAGGGCGGGCGCGGCGCGATGAACTCGCCGTACCTGACGGTGAGCGCCAACAGCATCCGCATCGACGAATAGACCGCGCCGGCGAAACCCCGCCGGCCCCGGAACGCCGACAGGAAGGCGCCCCGGGAGTGCGGTGAAAGCCCGGGAGGGATGCTGTTCGTTCGGCAGACGGAAGGCAGACGGAAGCGCGCGCTGACGCTGCGGCGGCCGCGTCAGCGCGACGGTCTCCGCCGCCAAGGCCCGAACGGCGCGCTGCGGCGTGCGCGTCGAGCGGGCCTTCGCCATGCCGGCAACGCTGAAAACGGAAATTTCGTGAAACGCGCCGGGCGCACGCTGCATCCAATGGACAAGAACAAGCGTCCCGGAGGTGTGCGATGGCAGGTGCGACGACAGCGAAGAGCAATCCGGCGACCCGGTCGTCTCCGTCCGACGCCGATCTGGCGCGCGACATCGCCGCCGGCGACGAAGAGGCGCTGAAGATCCTGATGCGCCGCCACAACCAGACGCTCTACCGCACCGCGCGCAGCATCCTGCGCGACGAAGCGGACGCCGAGGACGTCGTGCAGGAGGCCTACCTGCTCGCCTACCGCGCCATGCCCGGCTTTCGCGGCGACGCCAGACTGTCGACCTGGCTCATCCGCATCGTCGTCAATCTGGCGCTGCGCCGCAGGCAGCGGCAGGTCCGCGAACGGGCGCTGCGGGTCGACATGACCGACCTACCCGAGGCGCCGGAAACGTCCGACGAGGAGGTGCGCGAAATGACGCCCAACCACGCGCCGACGCCCGAGAGCGCGGCATCGACGGCGGAACTGCGGCGCCTGCTCGAAGCGCACATCAACCGCCTGCCCGAGCTGTACCGCGAAGTCTTCGTCCTGCGCGGCATCGAGGAGCTCGACGTCGAGGAAACGGCGGCGGTTCTCGGCCTGCCCGAGGCCACCGTGCGCACCCGCTTCTTCCGCGCCCGCCACGTCCTGCGCGAAGGGCTGGCGAAGGACATCGACTTCGCCCTGAACGACGCGTTTTCCTTTGCCGGAGATCGTTGCGACCGCATCGTCGCCGGCGTCCTCGGGCGTCTGCGCCGGCGATCCCGGCGCGCCGCGCCCGATTTCCGGGACCTGCCCGGCACTCGCTCCACCGGAGAAAAACCATGAAACCAGCCGTCGACATCGGCAGCATCGTCCACGCCATCCCCCGCCGCGCCTTCATCGCGCACTCGGGCCTGCTCCTTTCGGGTGCCGCCGTCGCCCTCCTGAGCGGCCGCGACGCCCTCGCCGCCAAGGCCGGCCACGGCGCCGAATCTGACCTGCGCATCCTCAACACCGCGCTCGGCGCCGAACTCGAAGCCATCGCCGCCTATCAGGTCGGCGCCGAGAGCGGCCTCCTGCAAAAGCCCGCGCTCGATCTGGCGCTGACCTTCCAGGGCCACCACAAGCAGCACGCCGAACTGCTTTCCGGCACCATCGCGAAGCTGGGCGGCAAGCCGGTCTCGGCCAGGGACAAGTACGCCTTCCCGGTCGACACGCTGAAGACCCAGGTCGACGTGCTGCGCTTCGCCGCCGGCCTCGAAAAAGGCGCGGTCAGCGCCTATCTCGGCGCCATCCCGGTGTTCGGCAACCGCGATCTGGCGAAGGCGGCCGGCAGCATCCTCGGCGACGAAGCCATGCACTGGGCGATCCTGCGCAACGCCGTGGGCGACGTGCCGGTGCCCGAGGCCTTCGTTTCCTGATTTGCGGACGGCCCGCCATGCCCGCCTTCCGTCGGCGCGCCGGGCTACTCGCCGCCCTCCTCGCAGCCGGCCTCGCGTTCGCCAGCCAGGGCGCGGGGACGGCTGCCGCGAGCGGCGCCGATGCCGCCGTCGAGCGCGGCGCCCGCGTCTACGAGCGCTGCGCCGCCTGCCACGCGCTCGACGCGGACCGCACCGGGCCGCGCCACTGCGGCCTGCTCGGCCGGCGCGCCGGCAGCGTGCCGGGCTTCCCCTACTCGCCGGCGATGCGCAGATCGAGGATCGTGTGGACCGAGGCCAGCCTCGACCGCTTTCTCAAGGCGCCGCTGCAGGCGTTGCCGGGAACGTCGATGGGCTACGACGGGGTCAAGGACGAGCGCGAACGTCGCGACCTGATCGCCTATCTGCGCGCGGCGGGCCAGGGGCCGCGCTGCAAGCCTCCCGAGTGAGCCGGTTGCGGCGGCGATCCCGGGTTTCTTGCGCGGCGGACGCGCCGCCGCGCCCCTCAGGCGGCGACCGGCGCCGCGCGGACGAACGACGGCGCCAGCGCGGCCGGCCGCGACACCACCTCGGCCGACGGCTTCGCGTAGTAGTAGCCCTGCAGTAGATCGGCGCCGGCGTCGCAGGCCAGCGCGTGCTGCTCCAGCGTCTCGATGCCTTCGACGACGGCCTGCGCGCCGAGGTCGTGGATGATCTCGATGAGCTTGGGCAGGATGCGCCGCGCGCGCGGGTTGGCGACGGCCTGCACGATCAGCGAGCGGTCGAGCTTGACGATGTCCGGCGTCAGCTGCCAGAGGCGGTCGAAGTTCGAGTGCTGGCAGCCGAAATCGTCGATCGCGACGCGGAATCCGCGGCGGCGGTAGGCGGCTATCGCTTCCTGCAGATGCTGCAGATCGTCGACGCGCGATTCGAGGATTTCCAGCACGATCTGCGTCGGCCGCAGCCCGCAATGCTGCAGCAGCGTCTCGAAGGTCCGCCCGTGGCCGCCCCCGCCGACGCTGAGCAGATGGCGGCCGCTGACGTTGAGGAAAAGCTCGCCCTCGGCGCCGCTCTGGTTGAAGAAGTTGAGCGCGTGCACCATGCGGCACAGGCGGTCGAAATAGACCGCGTCCTCCGGCGTGACGGCGCGCTTGAAGGCCTCGGCCGGCGGCACCGCGCGGTTCGCTTCGTCGCGCGCGCGCAGCAGCGCCTCGTGCGCCACGGGCCGCAGCGTGTCGGCGGCGAACAGCGCCTGGAAGACGCTGTACAGGCGCAGGCCGCGATAGCTGCCGGAAACGCCGCAATCGTCGAATTCGAGATTGTGGCCGGGCGCGGCGGGGAGCCCGTTCCACCGGTCGAAGTAGCTGAGCAGATCGTCGATGGGCATGCCCGTCCGCCTTTGCCGCGCCCGCCGCTCAGTGCGACCAGGGCAGGCCGCGCGCCTTCCAGCCGGCGACGATGCGCTGGCTGGCGGCGTTCTTGTCGCCCTCGAAGCCTTCGAGGACGTTGAAGGCGTTGCGGAAACCTTCGCGCGCCAGCAGTTCCGCCGCTTCGCGCGAGCGGACGCCGGAGCGGCAGAGCAGCAGCAGGAAGTCGTCGGGCGCGACGCGCGCCTTCACCTCGGCCAGGAAATCAGGATTCAGCTCCCACTCGGGATACTGCCGCCACTCGATCTCGAGCGCCCCCGGCACGCGGCCGATCAGCGTCAGCTCCTCGCTCGAACGCACGTCGATCAGCTTCGCCGACGGATGTTCCTGCACCAGCGTCCATGCTTCCTCCGGCGCGAGCAGGCCGCGGTAGGCGATGCCGCGCTCGCGGGCGCGGGTTTCGGCGAGGCGGACGATCTGGGCGACGCGGTCGAACACGCGCTGCTCGGCCAACTCGACGACATCCGCGCCGTCATTGATTGCGCCGGTTTCGGCAAGGACTGCACTCATGACTCTCTCCTTCGCAAGGACCGGGGAGCGCGCCAGTGCGTCCCTTCAGGCGAGGCCATCGTAGCGGCGGGCGCCGGCGATCCGAACGAATTTCTCCTGATTTTCATATGCCGATCCGGCATAAGCGGCGACCGCGCCGGCGCCCAGGCGCACCTCTGCAATTCGATATATCGAAAGAAAAACATCTTCGTTCGCGCCCGTCGGCCGCCTCGCTATATTGCGACGCAACAAGCGACGGCGACCGCCTCGCCTCGTCCCTCGATCCCGATTTCCGAATCGTTTAAAACACTGGAGAAGCGCATGAAGCTGCCCGCCCCCATCGTCAAACTGATCGCCGCCGGCATCCTGCTGGCCGGCACCGCCGGCCACGCCTCGGCCGAATCGCTCAAGGTCGGCTATCTGCCGGTGACCGGCCACGCCAAGTATTTCGTCGCGCAGGAACAGGGCCTGTTCAAGAAGGAAGGCCTCGACGTCGAACTGGTCGAATTCCAGAACTCGGCCGACGGCATCAACGCGGTGATCGCCGGCAAGCTCGACGTCGGCACCTTCGGCACCACGGCGCCCCTGCTCTTCTACTCGAAGGGCTCGGACATCAAGATCATCGGCGGCATCATGGGCCAGGACGCGGCGCTCGTCGTCAAGCCCGAACTGGCCGGAACGATCCGCGGCATCGAGGACCTCAAGGGCAGGAAGGTCGCCACCGTGCGCCTCGCCTCGGGCGACGCCGTGCTGCGCGGCGCGCTGAAGGACGCGAAGATCAGCTGGAAGAACGACCTCAAGATCTTCGAACTGAAGAATCCGCCGGCCGTGATCGAGGCGGTGAAATCCGGCCAGGTCGACGCCGGTCTGGTCTGGGGGCCGCACGACATCCGCGCCGAGCAGCAGGGCCTGAAGATCGTCGTCCGCTCCGGCGAACTCTCGCCCAGCCATCCTTGCTGCCGCGTCATCGTCAGCGGCGCCAAGCTGAAGGACGCTGCCGTGCTCGAACGCTTCCTGCGCGCCGTGCTGCAGGCCGAGAAGTACGCCGGCGAGCACCGCAAGGAAACGATCGACGCGATCGCCAAGTACATCAAGCTCGACCGCGCCATCCTCGAACAGGGCTACTACTCGCCCAACCTCGACCAGAGCAGCGACCCCAACGTGAAGGGCGTGCAGAAATTCTGGCTGTCGATGATCGGCTCCGAGTTCGTCGAGGGCAAGCGCCCGCTCGAACCGATCTTCGAACTCTCGCTGTACAGGAACGCGCTCGAATCGCTGGCCCGCGAAAACCCCAAGGACCCGTTCTGGCAAGCCCGCCTGAAGCAGTTCAAGGAACGCGACACGCTATGAGCGCCCAGGCACGCAACGCCAGCGCCGGACTGGCAATCGACAACGTTTCCTTCGCCTACGGCGAAGGGGAGATCATCCTGCGCCGCGTCACGCTGGAAGTGCCCGAGGGGCGCTTCCTCACCCTGCTCGGACCGAGCGGCTCGGGCAAATCGACCCTGCTGCGCCTGATCGCCGGCCTCGAAACGCCGGGCGACGGACGGCTCGCCTGGAAGGGCGTGAACATCGCCGGCCCCGGCATCGACCGCGCCGTCGTCTTCCAGAACTACTCGCTGTTCCCGTGGCTGAGCGTGCAGGACAACGTCGCGCTGGCCGTCGCCAAGGCGCACCCGGGCCTCGCGCGCGGGGCGCGACGGGAAAAGGCGCGCGCCTACCTCGGGCGCGTCGGCCTCGCCGACGCCGCGGGCAAGTATCCCTTCCAGCTCTCCGGCGGCATGCAGCAGCGCGCCGCCATCGCCCGCGCGCTGGCGCTCGAAGCGCCGGTGCTGCTGATGGACGAGCCCTTCGGCGCGCTCGACCCGATCAACCGCGGCAAGCTGCAGGACCTGCTGCTCGAAGTCTGGCAGAGCACCAGCCCGCGCCGCACCATCGTCTTCGTGACGCACGACGTCGACGAGGCGCTCTACCTCGGCGACCGCGTCGCCGTCCTCGGCGCCTCGCCCGGCCGCCTGCTGGCCGAGGTCGCCGTGCCCTTCGCCCGGCCGCGCCGGCGCGCCGAGCTGTTCGCCTCGGAAGCGTTCCACCTGCTGCGCGAGGACATCGCCGAACGGCTCGACGCCGACGTGCTGACCGGCCTCGCCGCCGCCTGACGCAAACGTGAAGGAGTCCCCCGTGTCCACCATGACCAAAACCGTCCCCCTCGCCGGGAGCGCCGCCCCCGGCGCGGCCCGCAAACCTCGCCGGCGCCGCCCCAGCCGCCTGCCGGCGTGGGAAGCGCTCGCCCTCTGGGGCGCCCTGCTGCTCGCCTGGCAGATCGCCTCGCAGTTCATCGACCAGACGACCAACCCGCTGCTGCCGGCGCCGGCCAGCGTCGCCGCCGCCCTCGCCGAATCGCTGCCCGAGCTGTGGGCCGGCACCGTCTCGTCGGTCCTCATCCTGCTCCCGGGCTACGGGCTGGCGGTCGCCGCAGGCGTCGCGCTCGGTCTTCTGGCCGGCGTCGTTCCGAGCCTCGGGCGCGCCTTCTTCCCCTTTGCCAAGGTCGTCGGTCCGGTGCCGCCGACCGTCTACATCCCCTACGCCATCGCCGTGCTGCCGACCTTCCACCTGTCGGCCGCCTTCGTCGTCTTCATCGGCGCCTTCTGGCCGATCTTCCAGAACGCCGCGGCGGGCGCCCAGGCCGTCGAGGGACGGCACCGCGACAACGCCCGCGTGCTCGGCTTCTCGCGCCTCGAAACGCTGGTCAAGGTGATCTTCCCGGCCAGCCTGCCGCACATCTTCTCGGGCATGGCCGTCGGCCTCGCCTTCTCCTTCATCCTGCTCACCGTCGCCGAACTGTTCGGCGCCAACGCCGGCCTCGGGCGCTTCGTGCAGTACTACGCCGACTTCGCGGACTACCCGCGCATGGTCGCCGGCATCCTGTACACCGGCGTCGTCACCTGGCTCGCCATGAGCGGCCTCGACGCCCTGCGCCGGCGGGCGCTGTTCTGGCTGCGCTGAGCGGGAACGCCGTGTTACTCAGTTCCCGCCGCCCCGGCGCCGCGCCCGCATCGACGCGCGGCGTCCGACTCCTTCGATTCTTTCGACTCCTCCGTCGCCTGCCGTCCGGCAGCGCGCGCTTTGGCGCGGCGGTCGTCGCGGCCCTGCTGTTGGGGGCAGCGGGTCCGGCGGCCGCCGCCCTTTTTTCGGCCGACGCCGTCGATCTTGCCGCCGAACTGAAAAGCGCCGCACGCGAGAAGCGCGGCCTCGCCGTCTACTTCGAACTGCCCGACTGCAGCGGCTGCCGCGACATGAAGCGGCACGTCTTTTCCGACGCGCGCGCCGAGCGCGACTTCGGTCGCCGCTACCGCACGCTGCGCGTGGACCTCGCATCCGGCGCCGAACTCGTCGACACCGACGGCCGCCGCCGCACGCCGCAAGCGCTCGCCGAACGCCTGCGCATCGCCGGCACGCCGGCCTTCGCCTTCTTCGAGCGCGACGGCGGGCTGCGCTACCGCCACGTCGGCGCCCTGCCCGCCCCGGCCGATTTCGTCAGCCTCGGGCGCTTCGTCGCCGAGGCGGCCTACGACGCCCAACCTTTCGCCGAGTATCGCCAGCGCAGCGGCGGCGCCCTGCACGCCGCGTCCAGCCCGCTCGCGCGCCAGGCGCCCGATTTCGCGCTCGCCGACCAGCACGGCCGCCTGCGCCGGCTGGCCGATTTTCGCGGCAGGAACGTCGCGCTCGCCGTCGGCTACACGCAGTGCCCCGACGTCTGCCCGACGACGCTGGCCGAGCTGCAGGCCGCGGTCGACGCGCTGGGCGACGCCGCCGGCACGGTGCAGGTACTGTTCGCCACGCTCGACCCGGAACGCGACACGCCGCAGGTGCTCGCACCCTACGTCGCCGCCTTCCGCCCCGCCGCCGGCCCGGTCTTCCTCGCCCTGCGCGGCAACGCCCGGCAGACGGAAGACTTCATCCGGCGCTTCGCGCTGGTCGCCGAACGGCAGCCTTCGCCGAGCCAGGGCTACACGCTGGACCACACGGCCGGCGTTTTCCTCTTCGACCGCCGCGGCCGCCTGCGCGGCGTCTCGCCCTACGGGCAGCCGCTCGACCTGCTCGCCGCCGACCTGCGGACGCTGGCGGCGGAGGGCCGCGCCGCCTCCGGCCCGCAACGCGAGGCGCTTCATACGCGGCAAACGATTCGAACGACTCGCGCCGACCCGACGAACCTGCTTGACCAACCCGGCCAGGCCGCCCACCACTGAACGCCCACACCCATGCGCCTCAACAAACTCCTTTCCCTGCCCGAAGCCGCGCGCCGCTACGCCGCCGACGGCATCCAGTACGCCAGCGGCGCCGGCCTGCCGGTCGGAGCCGACGCCGTCGCCTTCGGCCGCGAACTGCTGCGCCAGGGCCGCAAGAACCTGCACGGCGTCTTTCATTGCAACACGCAGCAGCTCAACCTGCTGGCCGCCGCCGGCGCCGTCGACAAGGCCGAATGCGGCTTTACCGGCCTCGAAGGCTTCGGCTTCGCGAACGGCCTGCGCCGCGCCGTCGAACGCGGCACGCTGGCGCTCGAGGACTATTCCAATCTCGCCATGGCGCTGCGCCTGCTCGGCGGCGCGCTCAACTGGCCCTTCGTCCCGGCCACCGTCAACATCGGTTCCGACATCGCCCGACGCAGCGGCTTCGCGCCGCAAGGCGCGGCCGGCAAGATTCCGCAGATCACCGATCCGTTTTCCGGGCGCACGCTCGGCGCTTTCTCGCCGCTCGCGCCGGACCTCGCGGCGATCCACGTGACGCTGGCCGACGTCGAAGGCAACGCGATCATGATCGGCACCGAATGGAGCCGCTTCGAGCTGTCGCGGGCGGCGAAGAAGGTCGTGCTGATCGCCGACCACATCGTCGATACCGCCTGCATGCGCCAGTACCCCAACCTCGTGCGCATCCCCGGCATCGTCGTCGAGGCCGTCGTGTGGTGGCCGTATTCGGCCTGGCCGCAGGCCTCGCCCGGCGTGCACGACGCCGACGAGGCGCACATGCGCCTGATGAACGAATGGCTGGCGAGCGAGGAAGGCACGGCGCGCTATCTCGAACAGTTCGTGCACGACTATACCGACCTTGACGACTACCTGGCGCTGATCGGCCCGGAACTCATCGAACGGCTGGACAACGGCCCGACGCGCTTCCTGCTCGACCCCTATCGCCAGTGGATCAAGCCGCGCGCCGAGGTCGAGGCGCTGCTCGCCGCCAACGCAAAACACGGCGCACAGGAAAGGAAGGCCGCATGAGCGCCAGCGCAGAAATCATCGCCCGCCGCGCGGAAACGCCGCCCCTGCCCTGCACGCGGCAGGAAATGATGGCCGTCGCCGCCGGCCGCGAAATCCGCGACGGCGAACTGGCGATCTTCGGCGTCGGCCTCTCGATGCTCGCCGGCTACTTCGCGCAGGCCTGCCACGCGCCGAACGTGCGCGCCATGACCGAAGGCGGCGTCTACGGCTCGACGCCGATCGGCGGCCTGCCCTGGGGCATCGAGTGCAACCGCATCTCGGCCAACGCGGTGAGCTTCACCAGCGCGCTCGACGCGCTCGGCTGCCTGGTCGCCTCCGGACGCTGCGACGTCGGCCTGATCGGCGCCGCGCAGGTCGACAAGTTCGGCAACGTGAACACCACCGGCATCTGGGGCCGCGCCATCGGCAACGAATACACGCCGCCGAAGACCCGCCTGACCGGCGCCGGCGGCGCCAACGATATCGCCAGCGGCGCGAAACGCGTCGTGATCATGGTCAGCCACGAGAAGAAGCGCTTCGTCGAGCAGGTCGATTACATCTCCTCCCCCGGCTATCTCGACGGCGGCGACGCGCGCGAACGCTACGGCTTCGTCGGCGGCGGCCCGTCGGCCATCGTCACGACGCTGGGCATCCTGCGCCCGCATCCGGAAACGAAGGAATTCGAACTCGCCGGCTGGTTCCCGTTCGCCAGTATCGACGAAGTCCTGGCCAGCACCGGCTGGGCGCTCAAGGTCGCGCCCGACGCGCATGTGCTCCCGGCGCCGAGCACGGAGGAACTGGCCGCCCTGCGCCGCGTAGACGAAACCGGCATGCTGCGGCGGCAGACATGACGCGGTCGCCGTCTTTGCCCGGCGTTTCCGGGCGCCGGCCGCCGCCTCCGCTGCGTTTTTTCGTAGCCCGCGTCGGTGCATTCGCCGCCGGCCTGGCGGCATGCCTGCTCGACGCGCTGGCGGCGAGCGGAGCAATCGCCGCCCCGGGCGTGCCGGACGCGGGGCAGCGGGCGCCGTCCCCGACCGCGCCGCGCCCTTCGGTACCTGCGCCGGCGCCCGCTCCGGCCGGGGAATCCGGAATGAGCCGCCCACGATGAGCCGTCCGCCCGGCCCGCACCGATAGGCTTCGCCCCACCCTTCGCTCCGGCCCCGGGCCGCGCCCTCGCCGAACGCCGAGAAATCACGCAAGATCGGAAACGCGCATCGCCGCGCTTCCTCCGTCGGGAGACACCCAATGAACGACATCGACACCCTGCGCCGCGTGCTGCGCGACAGCCGCACCATCGCCGTCGTCGGCCTCTCGGCCGAATGGCACCGGCCGAGCTACTTCGCCGCCAAGTACATGCAGCAGCGCGGCTACCGCATCGTCCCGGTCAATCCGAAATATCCGGAAATCCTCGGCGAGACGAGCTACCCCGACCTCAAATCGATTCCCTTTCCGGTCGACCTCGTCGACGTCTTCCGCAAGCCGCAGGACTGCGTGCCGATCGCGCGCGATGCCGTCGCCATCGGCGCCAAGGCGCTGTGGCTGCAGATCGGCGTGATCAACGAGGAGGCGCAGCGCGTCGCCGAAGCCGCCGGCCTGACGGTGGTCGCCGACCGCTGCGTCAAGATCGAATACGCCCGCCTGTTCGGCGGCCTCAACTGGATGGGCGTAAACACCGGCATCGTCTCCGCCCGCCGGCCCATCTGAAAGGTTTGAAAGGAAACGCCATGGCCGACCACCAATTCGGATTCGACACCCTGAGCCTGCACGCCGGCCAGATCCCCGACGCCGCCACCGGCAGCCGCGCGGTGCCGATCTACCAGACAAGTTCCTACGTCTTCGACAGCCCCGAGCACGCCGCCAGCCTGTTCAACCTGCAGACCTTCGGCAACGTCTATTCGCGCCTCTCCAACCCGACCGTCGCCGTGCTCGAGGAACGCATCGCCGCGCTCGAAGGCGGCCGCGCGGCGGTCGCCACGGCGAGCGGCATGGCGGCGCAGATGGTCGCCCTGCTCAACATCGTCGAGGCCGGCGACCAGATCGTCGCGGCGCGCACGCTGTACGGCGGCACGCACACGCAGCTCGACGTGAACTTCCGCAAGCTCGGCATCGACACCGTCTTCGTCGACTCCGACGACCCGGAAAACTTCGCCCGCGCGATCACGCCGAAAACCAAGGCGCTGTACGCCGAAACGCTCGGCAATCCCTCGCTCAACGTGCTCGACATCGAGCGCGTCGCGCGCATCGCCGACGCTGCCGGCCTGCCGCTGTTCATCGACAACACCTTCGCCTCGCCCTGGCTGTGCCGCCCCTTCGAGCACGGCGCAGCCGTCGTCGTGCACTCGGCGACCAAGTTCCTCGGCGGGCACGGCACGACGCTCGGCGGCGTCATCGTCGAATCGGGGAAATTTAATTGGGGCAACGGCCACTTCCCGGGCATGACCGAACCGTCGCCGGGCTATCACGGCGTGCGCTTCTTTGAAACCTTCGGCGACTTCGGCTTCACCGCCAAATGCCGCATGGAAGGACTGCGCACCTTCGGGCCGGCGCTCTCGCCGTTCAACGCCTTCCTGCTGCTGCAGGGCGTCGAGACGCTGTCGCTGCGCATGGAGCGGCACTGCGCGAACGCGCTGGCGGTGGCGAAATTCCTCGAAGCGCACCCGAGCGTCGAATGGGTGAACTACCCCGGCCTGGCGTCGAGCAAGTACCACGCGCTGGCGCAGAAATACCTGCCGCGCGGCGCCGGTGCCGTGCTTTCGTTCGGCATCAAGGGCGGCGCCGCGGCCGGGCGGAAGTTCATTGAGGGCGTGCAGTTCCTCTCGCACCTCGCCAACGTCGGCGACGCCAAGACGCTGGTCATCCACCCCGCGTCGACGACGCACCGCCAGATGGACGAAGCGCAGCAGATCGCCGCCGGCGTGCCGCCCGACCTGATCCGCCTCTCGGTCGGTCTGGAGACGCTGGACGACATCCTGTGGGACATCGACCAGGCGCTCGCCAAGGCGGCGCGCTAAACGAAAAACCCGGCGAAAGACCCGGAAAGCGGCCCGGCGCGTTGCGCTCGGCGCTTTCCAGGTCGTCCCCGCCGACCGAGGCCGGCGGCGCTCAGGCCGCCGCCGACTGTGCCGGGCCGCCGACGTCGGCGTGCAGCAGGCGGCGCAGCGGCGGATGCACCTGCAAGAGATCGATGCCGCTGGCGCGCGCGTCTTTGCGCAGGTGCGCGGTATCCAGCCCTTCGACCATCACCGGCGCGCCGAGCGCGTGCAGGCGCTCGACCAGCGCCGGCAGCGGTTGCTCCGCCGCGAGCAGCAGTGGATCGAGCTTGACGATGTCCGGGCGGATTTCCCGCAGCAGGCCGAAATCGCGCTCCAGCGACCCGGCGCGCCGCCCGAAGCGGCCGACGGCGATGCCGTAGCCGCGCGACTTGTAGTTGGCGATGGCGCGCACGAGGTGGGCGGCGGCTTCGTCGCCGCCCACCGTGTTGCCGTTCGCTTCTCCTGTGTCGGCGATCTCGCCGATCTCCAGTTCCAGCGTGATCTGCTCCGGCAGCAGGCCGCAAGCGCGCAGGATCTCCTCGAAGGCGAGGCCGTGGTCGGCCGCCACGCTCGCCACGTGGCGCGGATGCACCTTGAGCAGCAGCTTGCCGCGCGAGTGGCGGTTCAGATAGGTGAGGTAGTTGAGCGCGTGCAGCGTTCGCACCAGGCGGTCGAGATAGACGAATTCCTCGTCGTCGCTGGGCAGCACGAAGACGGCGTCGGCGCCGAGCGGCTGGCGGGTGCGCAGGCCGACGGCGTGCAATTCGGCGGCGTGCCCGCGCAGTTCCCCGCTGGCCGTGTCGACGATGGGCGCGTAGGCCGATTCGAGACGCAGGTTGGCGAAATGCACGCAGACGCGCCCGTCCTCGGAGACGAAAGGCGTCGTCGAGCGCAGGCCGGAAGCCGGCAGCGGATGCTGCGCGTTGAGATAGCGGACGAAATCGGTGAGCGGCATGGTCGGGGCCTTCGGAAAGATTATGCGGCGGCGCACGGACGGCGCCTTGAAGGACACGATAAGGGGAAAGCCGGCGCGCCGGAACGATCTTGTTTTCAGTAGCTTATCCGCCGCAAGGCATAAGCGCGGCGGCAGGGAACGGCACGCTCCGGCGGAGGCCCGCGCTTATTGCGCTTATTCGGCGCGCGGATATGGATAGAGGAATCCCGTCGTTCGCCGGGCGGCGCGCGGCTGATAGATTTCATGGGCCCTCCCCTTCACCCGACAGCCGACCGCGAAACCATGCACCTTCGACCGCTCCGCAACAGTGAAAGCCTCCACCCGCACTGGGACCTCGCCGCGCTCGTCGGCGCGCTGCGCACTTCGCGCGAAACCACGCACAGCGTCCGGCACCGCGGACGCATCCGCGAACTGCCGTCGCGCGAAATGCTCGCGCAGATCGTCGAGGGGCTGGCCAGCGCGCTGTTTCCGACCCACTACGGACACCGCGACCTGACCGATGAGAGCGTCGACTATTTCGTCGGCAACACCCTGAACAGCGCGCTCACCGATCTCGCCGAACAGGTGCGGCGCGGCCTCTTCTTCGCTTCCAGCGCCGACGCCGGGAACGACGCCGCGCTGCACGAGAAGGCCATCGCGATCACCCGCGCCTTCGCCGCGCAGCTGCCGGACATCCGCGCCCTGCTGGTGAGCGACCTGCACGCGGCCTACCAGGGCGACCCGGCGGCGACCAGCTACGCCGAGATCCTGCTCTGCTATCCGGGCATGGTCGCGATCATCAACCACCGGCTGGCGCACGCGCTGTATCGGCTCGGCGCGCCCTTCCTCGCCCGCCTGATCGCCGACATCGCGCATTCGACGAGCGGCATCGACATCCATCCGGGCGCCGAAATCGGCGGCAGCTTCTTCATCGACCACGGCACCGGCGTGGTGATCGGCGAAACCGCCGTGATCGGCCGGCGCGTGCGCCTCTATCAGGCCGTGACGCTGGGCGCCAAACGCTTCCCGACCGACGCCGAAGGCCATCTCGCGAAGGGCGGCGCGCGCCATCCTATCGTCGAGGACGACGTCGTGATCTACGCCGGCGCCACCGTGCTCGGGCGCATCGTCATCGGCCGCGGATCGAGCATCGGCGGCAACGTCTGGCTGACGCACAGCGTGCCGCCGGGCAGCAACGTGACGCAGGCCACCTCGGTCGGCGCCCCGTCCGCGCGGCCGGCGCCCGAACTCAGCGCGCGCGCCGACTGAGCGCGAAGGACGGTCCGCCGGGGCCGCGCGGCGCGCGCCCGAGGCGGTTGAGCCACAGCGAGGCGAGGATCACCGCCCCGCCGAGCGCGATGCGCGGCAGATCGGCGTCGCGGTTCCAGATCAGCAGATTGACCAGCAGCCCGGCCGGCACGTGCAGTTCGTTCATCACCGCCAGCGTCCCGGCGTCCACGCGCACGCTGCCCTTGACCCACCAGAACATGCCGAGCGCCGTGGCGAACAGCCCCATCCAGACCAGCACGCCCCACTGCACGGCGGTCTGCGGCAAACGGCCGGCGTTGCCGAAGAGCAGGAAGGACGGAACCGCGAGCAGCAGCGCGCCGAGGAAGAAGTGGCCGAAATAGCGGTACAGCGGCTGCGGCGTCGGATAGCGCGCGAGCAGCCGGCGGCACAGCACCTGCCCGGCGGCGAAGGTTGCGTTGGCCAGCTGCAGCAGCAGGAAGCCGAGCAGGTAATCGCCCTCCAGTCGCTCGAAGCGGATGATCACCCCGCCGCCGACCGCCACCAGCGCGGCGACCAGCGCCCACGGATTGAAGCGGCGCGCCAGCGCATCGTCGAGCAGGGTCACGTAGATCGGCGTGAGCACGGTGAACAGCAGCACCTCCGGCACGGTCAGCACCGTAAAACTCCGGTACAGGCACAGATAGGTGACGCCGAACTGCAGCGCCCCGGCCAGCCAGAGTCCGCCGAGCAAGCGTTTCGGCAGGCCGCGCCACAGGGTGAAGGGAACGAACACCAGCGCCGCGACGGCGACGCGGAAGAGCACGGCGAAATCGCTATCGACCCGGCCGGCCAGGTATTCGCCGATCAGGCTGAAGGAAAAAGCCCAGATCAGGGTGACGACGAGAAGGTAAGGCATGGGGGAATCTTCGGCGGGACAGGCGCGGATGATAAAGGGCGGCGCGCCGAGCGTCGAGCGGGCAGAGAACCGTCGGCGCAGACACATCGCGTCGACGACGATCCGGACCGGGAAGAAGCGATAGCGGCGAAGCGAGGCCTGTTGATGCCCCCCTTTGCGGCGCACAGCCGAAAATTCACGGCCCCGTGGCTTGCATCTACAGTTTGGCGATCGACACCTCGGTGGCCTTGACCAGCGCCAACACCTCGCTGCCGAGGCCCAGTTCCAGGTCCTTGATCGAACGCGTGGTGATGACGGCGGTAATGATGCCGGCCGGCGTTTCGACGTCGACCTCCGAAACCACCGGGCCGTGAATAATTTCCTTGATCCTGCCGCGGAACTGGTTGCGGGCGTTGATGGCTGCGATGGACATCCGGTACTCCTGAAAAGGAAGGTTGAAAAAATGAGAGCGCATTGAGGAGAAGCCCCTGGCTGCAAGCAATCTAAGCGAGGCCCCCGCCCGCGACAACGAAGAAAAATGCAGATGCATATTTCTTCGACGGCGGGTCGGCGACGGAGCATTCAGATAAGCGAAAGTCATGAAACCGAAGCGTTCAAAGCGCCGACGGCGCGAACTGGTAGCAGGCGGCGAGCAGGATCAGCGTCGCCGAATGGATGGCCAGCGCAGCACCCGGGAGGAGCCTTCCCGGCACATCGGCGCGCAGCTGGAGCCAGCCCAGGCGTGCGCTCCAGAACAGCGCCGGAGCCAGAATGAGTGCGCGCAGCGCAGGCAGCAGCTGCGCGACCCGCACGCCTTCCCGTTCGAGAATGGCGAGCGAATACTCGAGCGAGCCGAGCAGAAGCCCGACGCCGGCCAGCGGAATCAGTCCGTAGGCGAGACGCACGGCGCGTTCCTGCGTACCGCCGACAGCCAGCAGCGCCAGCGACAGCGAGCCGCCGATGACTGCGGCCGGGAGCAGTATCGCAAGCAATGCGGCGCCCACCGCCCACGCGGCCGATACGCCGCCGGGTGCCGGCAGCGCTAGCAGGGCCGCATGCCAGACGCTGCCGCGCCAGTGCAGCGCGCCGTAGCACAGACCGACGAGGCCGAAGACAATGGCCAGCGCTTCCCAGCGCCGGGGATCGCCCTCTCCTCCGGCGAGCGCGGCGATCTCGCTCCCCGGCGCGCGCAGGGCGAGGCGCACGGCGCCCCGGTGCCCGCTGCAGCGCCCGCACATGCTGCATTTTTCATTGCTGCGCAGGCGCCTCACGTCGAGCAGAAGCGGGCAGTCCACGCTATTTCCCGGCTGCCGGGGCGCGGCGTCCCATACCGCGCGGTCGACGCGGAAGTGCAGGACGGCATAGCGCGAGAGCAGCGAGAAGACGGCGGAAAGCGGGCACAGATAGCGGCACCAGACGCGTTTGCCGCGTCCGACCAGCAGGCCGGTGAGCAGGGCCAGCAGGCTGGCGCCGCCGAGCAGCAGCAGGGTCGCGCGCGGCGAATGATGGGCGGCGGTCAGCTGCTCGCAGACGGTGAGCCAGGCGAAGCCGAGCAGCGGCCAGCCGGCCCGGCGCAGCCACGGCGGGATCTTGCCGCCGCGCCCGCGCCGGCTGGCGAACTCGGTCAGCGTGCCGTCCGGGCACAGCAGGCCGCACCAGAACTGTCCGAAGAGCAGCGTGGCGAGGATGACGCCGGGCCACCAGACGCCCCAGAACAGCGCCTCGGAAAAGCGCGCCAGCCCGGAGAGGACACCATTTGGCGCGGCGACCGGCGCGACGAGCAGGAAGGCGTAGAGCGCGACGACACCCCACTGGATGCCGCGCACGACGTCCTGGCGGCGCTTCAGCCCGTCGCCGAAGGCCTGCAGGCGATGCCGGATGGCTGGGACGGAAGAGGCGGACGGACGCATTTCCGAACGGCGCTGCGCGCTCAGCCCAAGTAGCGCGCAGCGGTCTTGCGCACGTCGACGTCGGGGTCGTCGAGCGCGGCGGTCAGCGCGGCCAGCGCGGCGCGGTTGCCTATCACGCCGAGCGCACCGGCGGCTTCCTTGCGCAGATTGACGACCGGATGCCCGAGGGCGTCGACGAGACCGGGTACCGCCCTCGCCTCGCGCAACAGGCCGAGCACCCTGGCCGCCTGCAGGCGGACTTCCCAGGCCGTATCTGCCAGCGCGGCCAGCAGCCCGTCGACAGCCTCCGGCGGTTGCAGCTTGCCGAGCGTGACGGCGGCTTCCTGGCGGACCTGCCAGTCCGGATCGCGCAGCGCGCGCAGCAGCGCCGGCACGACCGTATCGGGGACGGCATCGCCGCTCGCGTAGGCCAGGGCGCCGGCGGCCGCCTGGCGGATCGAGGCTTCGGGATCTTCCGCCGCGCGCCGCGCGAGTTGCGGCAACGCCCGCGCGTCCTTCAGGTAGCCGAGCACGCCGACCGCTTCGCGGCGCACGGCGGCCGCGGCATCGTCGAGGCTGGCCAGCGCCGGCGCCAGCGCCGGCGCATGGCGCAGCTTGCGCAAACCGGCGAGGATGCCGGCGCGCGCATCCGGCGCGGCGCCGGCAAGACGCCGCAGCAGGACGGGCGCGGCGGCCGCGTCCTGGATTTCGGCGAGGGAAACGGCGGCGGCCTCGCGGACCCGCGCGTCGTCGTCGCCGAGCAGATCGACCAAGGCGTCGACGGCCCCGGCGTCGGCGCTGCCTTCGAGCGCGCGCGCCGCTTCGAGGCGGACGCCGGCGTCGGCGTCGCGGCTGCCTTCGACGAAGAGTTCCGGGTACTCGTCCGCGTAGTCGGCGATGCCGATCAGCGCGATGCGCCGCACGGCCGGGTCGGCATGGGTAAGCTGCGGCAGCAGCGTGGCGATCGCGGGATCGTAGCTCGTCGTGATCATCGCGGCCTCAGCGCAGCAGGTAGGGAATTTCGACGCGGATCGCGCCGGTCGGGCAGTCGTGCTGGCACGGCAGGCAGTACCAGCATTCGTCGTAAACCATCCGGACCTTCCCGTCGCTGGCGTCGAGCGCCAGGATGTCGGTCGGACAGACATCGATGCAAATGCGGCAGCCCTTGTCGGCGATGCACTTGTCGTGCTCGACGATGACGGAAACGACGCTTTGATTGACGATCGCGGTCATGGCTATTCGTCTCCTCAGGCGGCCAGCGTTGCCGGTGCTTCGACGCGCAGGCTGTCGTAGGCGTCGCGCTCGGCCTCGCCGATCGGGTAGATATAGGGCGGCACCGGCCGCGTGAAGCACTCGGGACGCCCGTCGGCGCCCTTCCTGACCTCGACGAAGACGAACCACTCCGCGTCGTTGCGCGCCTCGTGGTCGGTGCGGTAGTGGTACAGGCCCCAGCGGCTCTCCTTGCGGAACAGCGAGGCGCTGGCGGCCAGCTCGGCGCAGTCGAGGATGGCCGCCACTTCGGCGGCGCGCATCAGTTCGTGCGGGTTGCTCGCCTTGATGCGCGCAAGGTCTTCGCGGATTTCGGCGAAGCGCCGGAGGCCGATCTCCATCTTTCTCGTCACCTTGGGCGGCTGCAGATAGTCGTTCACCATGCGCCGCAGCTTGTACTCGACCTGCGTCGGCGGGATGCCCTCGGCGCGCAGCAGCGGCGCGAAAATGCGCGCGCGCTCGGCCTCGATCTGTGCCGCGTCGACCGCCGCGTGCTCCTTGCCGGCGACGTAGTCGACCGCGTCCTCGCCGGCGATCTTGCCGAACACGAAGGCGCCGAGCATGTAGTTGTGCGCCACGTTGCACAGGTCGCCGGCCGCGTAGAGGCCGGGCACCGTCGTGCGCGCGTTCTCGTCGACCCACACGCCGGAAGCGCTGTGGCCGCCGCACAAGCCGATTTCCGAAATGTGCATCTCGACCATGTCCTTGCGGTAGTCGACGCCCCGACCCTCGTGGAAGAGCCCGCGCGTCGGTCGTTCGGTGACGTGCAGGACATTCTCGATCTTCGTCACCGTCTCGTCGGCCAGATGGTCGAGCTTGAGGAAGACCGGGCCGTTGCCGCCTTCGAGCTCGCGCCAGAATTCGAGGATCATCTGGCCGCTCCAGTAATCGCTCTTGATGAAGCGCTCGCCCTTGGCGTTCACCGTGTAGCCGCCGAAGGGGCCGGTCACGTAGGCGCAGGCCGGGCCGTTGTAGTCCTTGATCAAGGGGTTGATCTGGAAGCATTCGAGGCCGGACAGCTCGGCGCCCGCGTGGTAGGCCATGCTGTAGCCGTCGCCGGCGTTGGTCGGGTTCTCGTAGGTGCCGAACAGGTAGCCCGAACTCGGCAGCCCGAGGCGGCCGGCCGCGCCGGTGCACAGCACGACGGCCTTGGCGCGGATGACGACGAACTCGCCGCTGCGCGAGTCGAGCGCCATGGCGCCGGCGATGCGCCCGTCGGCACCGACCAGCAGGCGCGTCGTCACCAGCCGGTTGCTGATCTCGACGCCTGCCTTGCGCAGCTGGCGGAAGATCACCTTCTTGACGTCGTAGCCCTCGGGCATCGGCAGCACGTAGGAACCGAGGTGATGCACCTTCTTCACGGCGTAGTCGCCGGTTTCGTCCTTCTCGAACTTGACGCCCCAGCCGTCGAGCTCCTTGATCATGTCGTAGCTGCGCGTCGCGTAGGCGTTGATCGTCGCCTGGTTGACGATGCCGTCGTTGGCGATGGTGATTTCCTTGACGTACTGCTCGGGCGTCGCGAAGCCGGGAATGACGGCGTTGTTCACGCTGTCCATGCCTTCTGCGATGGCGCCGGCACGCTTGACGTTGGCCTTGTCGAGCAGCAGCACCTTCAGATGCGGCGCCTTCTGGCGAGCCTTGATCGCCGCCAGCGGGCCGGCGGTACCGCCGCCGATGACGAGGATGTCGACCTCGATGTTTCTGGTGTCCATGTTTTTTTCCTTTACGTTCGATGGCCGGGGCGCTAGCCGCGCTCGGCGCGCAGCTGGAAGCTGAACGACTCGCCCCGGTAGTGGAGATATTCGAAATCGATCGGCGTCCCGTCCTTCGTCCAGGTCAGGCGTTCGGCGCGCAAGATCGGCGCCCCGATAGCAACGCCCAGCTGGCGGGCCAGCCCGGCGTCGGCCTGCGTCGCATCGATCGCGAGATCGGCGTGGCCGAGCGGGATGCCATAGTCGTTTTCGATGATCGCGAAGATGTCGCGGGTCGCCAGGTCCTCGCGCGCCAGGCGCTCTCCGAGCACCCGGCGGACATAGGTGATTTCCAGCGAAATCGGTTCGCCGTCGGTGAAACGCACGCGGCGGATCGCGGTCAGCGGGCTGCCCTCGGGCACCTGCAAGCGGCCCGCGACATGCGCGTCGGCGGCCACCGTGGAGAGGCCGAGAACGCGGTTGGTGACGGTGATGCCCAGCTTCAGCATCGCCTCGCCGAAGCCCTGCAGGCGGGCCATCTGCTGGAACGGCCGCAGCTTCGCCACAAACGATCCTTTGCCCGGCACCTTGAAGATCAGCTGCTCGTTTTCGAGATCGCTCAGCGCCTGGCGTACCGTGATGCGGCTGACGCCGAACGCGGCCATCAACGCGCTTTCGGAAGGCAGGCGCGCATGCTGCCCATAGCTGCCGTCGATGATTCTGTCGCGCAGGGAGGCCTTGATCTGGGCATAGAGCGGAAGCGGATGACGCACATTCGCCGGCGCGCCCGCCACGTTGTCGATGGGGGATTTCATGGCGCGTCAGACGGCGAAGCGCAGGCCGCGAACTGCGACGTCGCCGAGCGGGCTGAGACGCTCCCGGTGCACCGGATGCCTGCCGTCCGGATGCAGGAGGTCGAGGCAGTGCCGCTTGAGCGCCGTGAAACGTGCCGAGGTGACGAGACGGGCATCGCGCGGCCGCTCGAAGTCGAGGCGGATTTCCTCGACGATGCGCCCCGGGTGCGGGCTCATGACGAGGATGCGGTCGGCGAGGAAAAGCGCCTCGTCGATGTCGTGCGTGATGAAGACGATGGTCGTGCGGACGCGCGACCACACGTCGAGCAGGTGCTCCTGCATCATCAGTCGCGTCTGCGCATCGAGCGCGCCGAAGGGTTCGTCCATCAGCATGACGCGCGGATTGTTGATTAGCACGCGGGCGATTTCGACGCGCTGCTGCATGCCGCCCGAAAGCTGGGCCGGATAGTGGCGATCGAAACCTTCTAGGCCGACCAGCGCGAGCAGTTCGCGCGCCCGGCGCCGGCGCTCGTCGCGCGGCACGCCTTTCATTTTGAGACCGAAGGCGACGTTGTCGACCACGCGCTGCCAAGGAAACAGGGTGTGCTGCTGGAAGACCAGGGCGCGTTCCGGATGCGGACCGGCAACCGGCCGGCCGTCGACCCGGATGCCGCCCCGGCTCGCCTGCAGATGCCCGGCCAGCGCGCCGAGCAGTGTCGACTTACCGCAGCCCGAGGGGCCGAGCAGACAGACGAACTCGCCGGCGGCGACCGTGAAGGAAACGTCCTGCAGGGCTTCGAAGCGCTTCCCGCCCGTCCCGAGATCAATGTGCAGGTGCTCGATCTCGATACTGCCTTGCGCGACCTGGATGGCGGCGCTCACGATTTTCTCCCTTGCGGCAGATACCAGGGCATCAGCGCGTTGCCGAGCTTCCGTACGAGCGCGCTGCTACCCATGCCGAAGATGCCGATAAAGAGCATGCCGACGACGATCTGATCGTAGTTCTGGATGGTGTAGGAGGCCCAGGTGTAGTAGCCGATGCCGAACTGGCCGGAGATCATCTCGGCGGTGACGAGGCAGAACCACGACGTCCCCATGCCGATCGACAGACCGGTGACGATGCTCGGTGCCGCACCGGGCAGGATCACTTCAGCGAACACCGCGCGACGTCCGCTGCCCAGGCTGCGGGCCGAGGCGATCAGACGCGGATCGACGCCCTCGACGCCGTGAACGGTGTTGAGCAGGATGGGAAACAGCGCACCGATGAAGGTGATGAAGACCATCGACACCTCGGATGAAGGAAACATCAGGATCGCCAGTGGAATCCAGGCCACGGCGGGGATTGGCCGCAGCACTTCGAGCGGCGGCAGGAGGATGTCCTCCGCCCAGCGCGAGCGGCCGATGACGAGACCGAGCAGGATGCCGACCAGGGCGGCACCGACGAAACCGCTGAATACCCGGGCGACGCTGCTCGACAGGTGCTGCAGCAGCTTCGGCGACTGCAGCAGCGACCACAGGGCGGCCAGCGCCTCGCTGGGCGCGGGGACGTTGCGGAAGGTCACAACGCCGAGGTCGACGTGCTTGGCCGACGCCCATTGCCAGGCGGCCGCGCAGGCCGCGATCGAAAGCAGCCGCAGCAGCAGGCGCCCGCTCCGCCCGCCTCCGGCGGCGAAGCCGAAGGGGGTGCGCAGCGCGGCGACGAAGCCGGTGCCCGGCAGGAGCCTGATCGTGCTCATCGACGCATCCGCCTAGCGTGCCGCGAGGCTCTTGGCCGCCGCGAAGTCGAGCACCCTGCCCTTGTTCTGCTTCGCCCAGGCTTCGGCGGCGTCCTTGAGCAGGAAGGCGCTCAACTCGCCCTTGCCGGCGCTCACGAACCAAGCGTCGCCGGCGAACAGCTTGATGCCGTTGCCGCGATCGTGGGCATAGGCGACGCGCAGCTTTCTGCCCGCCTTTTCGAGAGCGGCGAGTTCGGCAAAGGCCGACTCCGGCGTCGCGTAGTGACGCACCAGCGGCTCGCCCTCTATCCACAGCGACAGCAGGCGCGAGGTGTCGCCGATCGGCTTGCCGGTGGCCGCGTCCTTGGTGACCAGCGGCTGTTTTACGTAGCTCTTCAGACGCGCCTCGTAGTCAGCGCCGGCCAGCTTGAACGCGGCGCGGATGTACTGGTCGTCGATGAAGCTGGCGACGTCGAGATCGGCATCGGTCCGCTTGAGCAGCTTGAGCGTCTCGATCGAGGTCTTGACCGCCTGACGGTACTCGGGCTTCCAGGTCAGATCACGGGTCTGCAGGCCGTGCGGACCGTGGAACAGGTAATTCACCTCGGCCTCGATACCGGTCACTTTGGCGATCAGTTCGCTGTACTTCTCGGGCTCGGCGGCGAACAGGCGGTCCGCCTCCAGCGCGGCCCGCAGAAAGGCGGTGACGATCTCCGGATATTTTTTCGCGAACTCGGCGTCGACCAGCGAGCCGTGGAAGGTCGGCGCGTTGGCCTGCGAACCGTCGTAGATCTTGCGCGCGAAGCCGCGATGCGGGAACAGCTCGGCGAAGGGAACGAAATCGGCGTGCGCGTCGATCTTGTTGCTCTGCAGGGCGGAGCCGGCCACTTCGGGCGACTGCGTGACGATGTTCACGTCCTTTTCCGGGTCCCAGCCTTGCGCCTTGACCGCGCGCAACAGAAGGCCGTGCGCAGTGGATGCGAAGGGCACCGAGATCGTCTTGCCCTTGAGATCGGCGAGCGATTGCGCGCTCGACGCCTTCGGCACGACGATGCCGTTGCCGGAGCCGATGGTGCTGCCCGACAGCACGTTGATGAACAGGCTCTTCTTGCCCGCCTTCTCGAAAGCGGCGCCGTTGAGCGAACCGGGGAAGTCGGCCATCGAACCGATATCGAGCTTGCCGGCGACCATCTCGTTGGTCAGCGGCGCGCCGGAAGTGAAGTTCTTCCATTGGATGTCGTACTGCGCATCCTTGTACTTTCCGTCGCGCGGCAGATATTTTTCGAGCAGCTTGAGTTCGCGCACGAGGAGGCCGCCGGTCGCGCAATTGATCGTCGTGTCCTGGGTGCCGATGGCGACCCGGATGGTTTCGGCCTGCGCGCTTCCAACGGCGAGGGCGGCTGCCAGGCCGGCGAGGCGGAACAGCTTGCGATGCAAACTCATGATCTTCTCCTGTGGAAAACCCGTCCGATACGGGTCGAGGACGCCGCCTGCGGCAGAAAGAAAACTGCCTTGCAGCGCGGCACCAAATTCGGGAGAAACAAAGTTAGCAGGCGGGGCAAGCCGCCCAAACGACTATGTTTCGATAAGGATATAGCCTGTCATGACAGGCCGAAGATACCAAAGGGATATCCGGAAAAGACCTGTTGGCGGAGTCTGCCCCGGCCTTTTCCGCAGTCAGAAAGGAGCGCCCTTCCCCGCCGCGAAGGGCATTGGCGGACGCGCGGCCGGATGGACGAATGTGCGGCCGGGCGCGGCCCCCCGCTCCAGGACGGGCAAACCGGCTTGCAGCGCCCCGCGTCGGCTTTCTGAAAAACGGGCTACGCCTGGCAGACCGGACAAAAATAAAGCGGCCGCGACGCATCGGCAATCCGCCGGATCGTCGTTCCGCAGCGCGTGCAGGCGTCGCCTTCGCGCTTGAAGACGTGGAACTCGAACGCCGCATCGTGATGCTGCACTTTCTCGATCGCGCCGCGCGTGGCGTAGGAAAGCCGCGGCACGTCGACGATCGCGCCGGCGAGCGCTGCCAGCGCCTCGGTCGGGAGATGGGCCGGTCTGCGCTCCGGGCTCAGGCGCGCGGACCAGAGGATTTCGGCGCGCAGATAGTTGCCGAGCCCGGCCAGGAATGCCTGATCGAGCAGCAGCGCGCCCAGCCGCCGGCGGGCGAAATCCGGCTGCCGCAGGCGGGCGAGCACGGTTTGCGCATCGAGTCCGTCGCTCAGCACGTCGGGGCCGATGCGCTGCAGGAAGGGATGCGACTCGATGTCGGCGCTGGGCCAGAGTTCGATGTCCGACGCGCTGTAGAGCACCGCCGTCGCCGCGGCGGTTTCGAGCCGGACGCGCGGCGTCCGCGCGGACGGCGGAAGCTCGCCGGGCCGTGCGGTCACCCAGCGCCCGTACAGCTGATTGTGGCTGTACAGCGTCAGCCCACTCGAAAAATGGGTCAGCAGCGCCTTGCCGCGCGGCTCGATGCGCAGCACCTCGGCGCCCAGCAGGCGCGGCCGGTAGGCTTGCAGATGATCGAACGCGAACCACACATCGGTCAGCGGCCGTCCCGCGATGGTCTGGTTCAGGGCATCCGACACGCGGCGAATTTCGGGTCCTTCGGGCATTTCCTTTTCCTTTTCGTTTCTCTCGTTTTCGATGCGCCGTGCGCTGCTTCTTCCCGCCCCGCTCCCTGTGCGGCGCGCCGCCGGAAAGGCGTAGCATACGAACCATGCGGACGCCCCGGATGATCCGGACGATCCGGACGGAAGCGCCGGGGCGCGGCTAGCGCGCCTCCATCCGCGCGCTCCAGCGCGACAGCGCGAAGCAGCCGGCCCAGTAGATCGCGCCGATGAACAGGTAGCCTTCGAGGAAGTACGGGCGCCAGTCGGCGTCGCCGGCGAGCGCCAGCTGGAGCGCGCCGGTCAGTTCGTAGAGGCTGACCACGGTGACCAGCGAAACGTCCTTGAACACCGCGATGAAGCTGTTGGTCAGCGCCGGCAGCGCGGCGCGCAGCGCCTGCGGCAGGATGATGTAGCGCTGCACCTGCCAGGGCGTGAAACCGAGCGCGCGCGCCGTGTCGTACTGCCCCTGCGGCACCGACTGCAGCCCGCCGCGCACGACCTCGGCGAGATGCGCGGCGGCGAACAGAATCAGCGCGACGAGCACGCGCAGCAGCACGTCGGCGCCGAGGCCGCGCGGCAGGAAGAGCGGAAACAGGAAGGCCGCCATGAAGAGCACCGGGATCAGCGGCAGGCCGCGCACCAGCTCGATATAGACGGCGCACAGCGCGCGGATGGCCGGCAAGCTCGAACGCCGCCCGAGCGCGAGCAGGATGCCGCCGGGCAGCGCGCCGACGACGGCGCCGAGCGCGAGCAGCAGCGTCAGCGGCAGACCGCCCCAGCGCGAGGTATCGACCGCCGCCAGGCCGAGCGCGCCGCCGGCCATCAGAAAGAGCGCGCCGGCCAGCGCCGCGATGCCAAACGCCGCGAACGCCGCGAGCGGCACGGCACGCCCCAGGAAGAAGCGCCCGGCGCGCGGGAGCAGCAGGAATCCGGCGAGGACCGCGAGCACCAGCGCCGTCGCCAGCGCCGGCCGCCAGTGCTCGGCGTGGGGATAGCGGCCGAACAGGACGAGGCGGTATTTCTCGGCGATCACGCCCCAGCAGGCGCCGGCGCCGTCGAGCGCGCGGCACTGTTCGGCGTCGGGCGCGAAAACGGCGTGCGTCGCGCCCCAGCGCAGCAGGTCCGGCAGCAGCGCGGCGGCGCCGGCGCAAACGAGGAGCGTCGCCAGCCCGCTCGCCCAGCCGGAGAACAGATTGCCGCGCAGCCAGGCGATCATGCCGCGCTCCCCCGCCGCAGCAGACGGGCGTTGTAGAGCGCGAGCAGCGCGGCCGTCGCCAGCGACAGCGCGAGGTAGACGGCGATCAGGATGGCGATGCACTCGACCGCCTGCCCGGTCTGGTTGAGCGTCGTGTTGGCGACCGACACCAGATCGGGATAGCCGACGACGACGGCGAGCGAGGAATTCTTCGTCAGGTTGAGGTACTGGTTGCCGGCCGGCGGCACGATCAGGCGCAGCGCCTGCGGCAGCACCACCCAGCGCATACGCTGGCGCGCCGTGAGGCCGAGCGCGGCGGCCGCCTCGACCTGCCCACGCGACACCGAGAGGATGCCGGCGCGCACGATCTCGGCGAGATACGCCGCCGAATAGGCGGCGAGGCCGAGCAGCACGGCGAGGTATTCGGGCGTCACCGTCGCGCCGCCCTCGATGTTCAGCAGGCCGCGCTGCGGCCACGCGAGCTCGCCGGCGGCGACGGCGAAGGCCGGCAGCGGAAACGCCAGCCCGCTCTTGCTCAGGAAGAAGCCGGGCAGGAACTCGACGGCGTCGGCGACCGGCGGCAGCTTCTCGGTGAGCAGGAAATACCAGGTCAGCAGCTGCAGCAGCAGCGGCACGTTGCGGAAGACTTCGACGTAGGCCGTGCCCAGCGCGCGCAGCAGGAAGTTGGGCGAGAGGCGGGCGAAGCCGATCAGCGCGCCGAGCACGGTCGCCAGCAGCAGGCCGGGGAGAGCGACGCGCAAGGTGTTGGCGAAGCCGACGAGGAAGGCCTGCCAGTAGGCGAGGCCGGCGTGAAAGTCGAACAGGCTTTCGCCGATCTCGAAACCGGCCGGCTGCAGCAGGAAGCCGAAGCCGCTGCGGATGCCGCGCGCCGCCAGCTCGCCCTCGACGCGCCCGGCCACCCACCAGCCGCCGAGCAACAGCAGGCCGACCGCCAGCGCCTGCCAGAGAAAGGCGCGCCGGCCCGCTTCAGCGAATCGGCGGCGCATACATCAGACCGCCCTTGGTCCACAGCTGGTTGCTGCCGCGCGGCAGCTTGAGCGGCGAGTTGGCGCCGAGGTTGCGGTCGAAGATTTCACCGTAGTTGCCGACCGCGCGGATCGCGCGATACGCCCACTCCTTATCCAGCCCAAGCAGGCGGCCCATGTCCTCGGCGCCTCCGAGCAGGCGCTGCACGGCGGGATTCGCACTGCGCTTCAGACTTTCGGCGTTGGCCTGCGTGACGCCCAGTTCCTCGGCCTCGATCAGCGCGTAAACCACCCATTTGACGATCGCGAACCACTCGTCGTCGCCGCGCCGCACGGCCGGCCCGAGCGGCTCCTTGGAAATCAGCTCGGGCAGGATCGCGTAGTCGTCCGGGTTCTTCACTTCCTTGTCGCGGATCGCCGCGAGGCTGGAAACGTCGGTCGTGTACGCCTGGCAACGGCCCGAGAAGAAGGCCTTGAGCGAGGCCTCGTAGCTCTCGAAGACGACCGGCTTGGCCTTCATCCCCTGCGCGCGGAAATAGTCGGTGAGGTTCTTCTCGGTCGTCGTCCCCGACTGCACGCAGATTTCGGCGCCCTTGAGTTGCTTGACGTTCGTCACCTTCGACTTCTTCGCCACCATGAACCCCTGCCCGTCGTAGTAGGTGACGGCGGCGAAATGCAGGCCCATCGAGGCGTCGCGCGTCAGCGTCCAGGTCGTGTTGCGCGAGAGCACGTCGATCTCGCCCGCCTGCAGCGGCGTGAAGCGCTGCTGCGAGTTGAGCGGCGTCCATTTGACCTTGCCCGCGTCGCCGAGCACGGCGGCGGCGAGCGCCCGACAGACGTCGGTGTCGAGGCCGACCCAGTTGCCCTTGCTGTCCACGGCTGAAAAGCCGGGCAGCCCGGTGCTCACGCCGCACACGACGCGGCCGTGCTGGCGCACGGCATCCAGCGTCTTGCCGGCGTGCGCGGCCGGGGCCGCGAAGCCGGCGGCTGCACCGGCGAGGACGAGGAGCGCGCACCTGAGCGGGGAAAGTTTCATTGACGTTTTCTCGCGGTGGGATGGGGAGATGTGGAGACGGCGGGGATGCGGGAGTGCCGATTTTCCCATATCGCGACGCCCGCGCGCGCCACTCGTTTGCGTCTAAGCAAATTCGCCGCGACCGAATATGCACATGCGTTTTTCTTCGTTCGGAAAGCCGCGCCCGCTTGCTACCTTGCCAGCCAACGACAACCGCATGGAGCGCCGTACATGGATTTTCTATCGACCCTGATCGCCTTGCTCGCCCTCGCGGTTCTCGTCGCCGCCGTGCTCAACCCGCTGCCGCGCGACGAGCGCAAGGGGAGCGAATCGTGAGCCGCCTCGAACAGGTTCTCGCCAACGTCCGGCGCGCCTTGCGCAAGGACGCGCCGCAGCGCACCACCGCCATCACATCAACCGAAGGGAAGCCAACCGTGACCGACCGCAAAGCCAACTACCGCTACGAAACGCTGCAAGTGCATGCCGGCCAGTCGCCGGCGCCGGGAACCAACGCGCGCGCCGTGCCGATCTACCAGACCACCTCCTACACCTTCGACAACGCCGACCACGGCGCCAAGCTGTTCGCGCTGAAGGAGTTCGGCAACATCTACACGCGCATCATGAACCCGACGACCGACGTCTTCGAGCAGCGCATCGCCGCGCTCGAAGGCGGCGTCGCGGCGGTCGCCACCAGTTCCGGGCAGGCTGCGCAGTTCCTCGCCATCACCACCGTCGCGCAGGCCGGCGACAACATCGTCGCCAGCAGCCACCTGTACGGCGGCACCTACAACCAGTTCAAGGTCGCCCTGCCCCGCCTCGGCATCGGCGTCAAATTCGTCGACGGCGACACGCCCGAGAACTTCCGCGCCGCCATCGACGAGAAGACCAAGGCCATCTACGTCGAAAGCATCGGCAACCCGAGCTTCTCGATCCCCGACTTCGAGGCCATCGCCAAGATCGCCCACGAGAACGGCATCCCCCTGATCGTCGACAACACCTTCGGCGCGGCCGGCTACATCGTGCGCCCGATCGAGCACGGCGCCGACATCGTCGTGGCCTCGGCGACCAAGTGGATCGGCGGGCACGGCACCTCGGTCGGCGGCATCGTCGTCGACGCCGGCAAGTTCGACTGGGGCAACGGCAAGTTCCCGCTGTTCACCGAACCCTCGCCCGGCTACCACGGCCTCAAGTTCTGGGAAGTGTTCGGCAGCGGCGGCCCCTTCGGCAACATCGCCTTCGCCATCCGCGCGCGCGTCGAGGGGCTGCGCGATATCGGCCCGTCGCTCTCGCCGTTCAACGCCTTCCAGCTGATCCAGGGCGTCGAAACGCTCTCGCTGCGCGTCCAGCGCCACGTCGACAACGCGCTCGAACTCGCCAGATGGCTGCGCGCGCACCCGCAGGTCGCCTGGGTCGAATACGACGGCCTCGAAGACAGCCCCTACCATGCCAAGGCAAAGAAGTACCTGAAGCACGGCTTCGGCGCGGTGCTCAACTTCGGCATCAAGGGCAGTTCGCAGGCCGCCCAGCGCTTCATCGACAACGTCGAACTGGCGAGCCATCTGGCCAACGTCGGCGACGCCAAGACGCTGGTCATCCATCCGGCATCGACGACGCACCAGCAGCTTTCCGACGCAGAGCAGAAGAGCGCCGGCGTGCGCGCCGACCTGATCCGCGTCTCGGTCGGCATCGAACACGTCGAGGACATCAAGGCCGACTTCGACCACGCGCTGCGCCGCGCCGGACTGGAGGCCGCTGCGTGACAGGCTGCATGACAGGTTTTTCCCTCGCGCGGGAAACCCGGCGGCTGCTCATCGAGCAGCCGTTTTTCCTCGACGCCGGGGGCGTCCTGCCGCGTCTCGAAATCGTTTACCGGAGCTGGGGCCGGCTCGCGCCGGACGCCGACAACGCCGTCGTCGTCTGCCACGCGCTGACCGGATCGGCCGACGCCGACGCGTGGTGGGCGCCCTTCTTCGGCGCCGGCCGCGCGCTCGACCCGGCGCAGGATTTCATCGTCTGCAGCAACGTGCTCGGCGGCTGCTACGGCAGCAGCGGCCCGCTCACCGCGGCGCCCGACGGCCAGGCCTGGGGCGGCCGCTTTCCGCAGGTCAGCATCCGCGATCAGGTACGCGCGCAGATCGCGCTGGCCGACGCGCTCGGCATCCGGCGCATCCGTCTCGTACTCGGCGGCTCAATGGGCGGCCTGCAGGCGCTCGAATGGGCGCTGCTCGATCCCGAACGCGTGCAGGCGGTCGCCAGCATCGCCGCCAGCGGCCGCCATTCGGCGTGGTGCGCGGTGTGGAGCGAAGCGCAGCGCATGGCCCTGGCCGCCGACCCGAAGTTCCGCGACGGCCACTACCCGCCGAACGACCCACCGCGCGCCGGGCTCGCCGCCGCGCGCGCCATCGCGATGGCCACCTACCGCAGCCCGCAATCGCTCGCCAGTCGCTTCGGGCGCGCCACCGGCGGCGAAGCCTTCGGCGCCCGCGCCGACGCACCCGACCGCCTCGCCGTCGGCGGCTGGCTGCGCCACCACGGCCGGACGCTGGTCGAGCGCTTCGACGCCAACAGCTACCTGCGCCTGCTCGACGCGATGGACACGCACGACCTGGCGCGCGGGCGCGGCGACTACGAGAACGTCCTGCGCGGCATCCGCCCGCCGGTGCTGATCGGCTCGGTGAGTTCGGACGCGCTCTACCTTCCCGACGAGCAACGCGAGCTGGCGCGCCTGATCCCCGGCGCCCGCCTCGTCGAGGTCGATTCGGCGCACGGCCACGACGGCTTCCTGATCGACGCCGCAGCCTTCCACCCGGCCCTCCTCGCCTTCAAGCAGAAGAACCACAACCCCGCGCCGCGCCGCACGACCGCGCGCGCGCGCCCAACGGACAACGGCAAACCATGGCTCAGCCCCATCGCCCGGCAGTACTCGACCTGATCGGCAACACCCCGCTGATCGAAGTCACCCGTCTCGACACCGGCCCCTGCCGGCTCTTCCTCAAGCTCGAATCGCAGAACCCCGGCGGTTCGATCAAGGACCGCGTCGGCCTGTGGATGATCGAAGCCGCCGAACGCAGCGGCCAACTGAAACCCGGCAGCACCATCGTCGAAGCGACCGCCGGCAACACCGGCCTCGGCCTCGCGCTGGTCGCGCAGGCCAAGGGCTACCGCATCGTCCTCGTCGTCCCCGACAAGATGTCGAGCGAGAAAATCCTGCACCTCAAGGCGCTCGGCGCCGAGGTGCACATCACCCGCTCGGACGTCGCCCAGGGCCACCCCGAGTATTACCAGGACTACGCCGCACGGCTGGCGCGCGAGATTCCCGGCGCCTTCTTCGCCGACCAGTTCAACAACCCGAACAATCCGGCCGCGCACCAGCAGTCGACCGGCCCCGAACTCTGGGCGCAGAGCGGGCACGCGCTCGACGCCATCGTCTGCGGCGTCGGCTCGGGCGGCACGCTGACCGGCCTGACGCACTTCTTCCACGAGGCCAATCCGGCGCTCGAATTCGTCCTCGCCGACCCGGCCGGCTCGATCCTCACCGAGTATGTGAAAAATGGAACGATCGGCGAGGCCGGATCGTGGGCCGTCGAAGGCATCGGCGAGGATTTCGTGCCGGCCATCGCCGACCTCTCGGCGGTCAGGCACGCCTACTCGATCAGCGACACCGAGAGCTTCGCCGCCGCGCGCGAACTGCTGCGCGCCGAGGGCGTGCTCGGCGGCTCGTCCACCGGCACCCTGCTCGCCGCCGCGCTGCGCTACTGCCGCGCGCAGAAAACGCCGAAGCGCGTCGTCTCCTTCGTCTGCGACACCGGCACGCGCTATCTCTCCAAGGTCTACAACGACAACTGGATGATCGACCAGGGGCTGCTGGCGCGAGAGGAATTCGGCGACCTGCGCGACATCGTCGGACGCCGCTACGAGGAAGGCGCCGGCTCGGTGATCGCGGCGGCGCCGGACGACACGCTGAAAACGGTGTTCCAGCGCATGCGCCATGCCGACATCTCGCAGTTGCCGGTGATCGAAAACGGCCGCATCGTCGGCCTGATCGACGAATCCGACGTGCTGCTGCGCGTGCAGGCCGACCCGGCCAACTTCAACGCGACCGCCCGCACGGCGATGACGCACGCCATCGAAACGCTACGCCCGGACGCCGGCCTGCCGGCGCTGCGCGCCGTGCTCGACCGCGGGCTGGTGGCGATCGTCGCCGACGGCGAACGCTTCCACGGCCTGATCACCCGCTTCGACCTTCTCAACCATCTGCGCAGGACGCTATCGTGAGCCATCCCAATCCAGACGCCGCCCGCCACGCCTTCGGCACGCGCGTCATCCACGCCGGGCAGACGCCCGACCCGTCGACCGGCGCCATCATGCCGCCGATCTACGCCAACTCGACCTACGTGCAGGACAGCCCCGGCGTGCACAAGGGCCTCGACTACGGCCGCTCGCACAATCCGACGCGCTGGGCCTTCGAGCGCTGCGTCGCCGACCTCGAAAGCGGCGACCGCGCCTTCGCCTTCGCCTCCGGGCTGGCGGCCATCGCCACCGTGCTCGAACTGCTCGACGCCGGCGCCCACGTGATCGCCGGCGACGACCTCTACGGCGGCACCTACCGCCTGCTCGAACGCGTGCGCAAGCGCAGCGCCGGGCTGTCGTTCAGCTTCGTCGACCTGTCCGACCCGGCCGCGCTGGAAGCGGCGATCCGCCCGGAAACGCGCATGCTGCTCGTCGAAACGCCGACCAACCCGCTGCTCCGGCTGGTCGATCTCGAAGCGCTGGCGTCCATCGCCCGCCGGCGCGGGCTGATCTCGGTCGTCGACAACACCTTCGCCACGCCGTGGATCCAGCGCCCGCTCGAACTCGGCTTCGACGTCGTCGTCCATTCGACGACCAAGTACCTGAACGGCCACTCCGACATCATCGGCGGCGTCGCCGTCGTCGGCGGCGCGGCACACAACACAGAGACCTCGGAAATCGCCGAGCGCCTCGCCTTCCTGCAGAACGCCGTCGGCGCCATCGCCGGCCCCTTCGACAGCTTCCTCGCGCTGCGCGGCCTGAAGACGCTCAATGTACGCATGCAGCGCCACTGCGAGAACGCGCTCGAACTCGCCGGCTGGCTCGAAGCGCAGCCCGGCGCGCGCCGCGTGCGCTACCCCGGCCTCGCCTCGCATCCGCAGCACGCGCTGGCAAAACGCCAGATGCGCGGCTTCGGCGGCATGATCGCGCTCGAACTCGACACCGACCTCGCCGGCAGCCGGCGCTTCCTCGAAGCCTGCGAACTGTTCGCGCTGGCCGAAAGCCTGGGCGGCGTCGAAAGCCTGATCGAGCACCCGGCGATCATGACGCACGCGACGATTCCGCCCGAACAGCGCGCCCGCCTCGGCATCGGCGACGCGCTGGTGCGCCTCTCGGTCGGCATCGAGGACGTCGCCGACCTGCGCGGCGACCTCGCCCGCGCGCTGGCCGCGATCTGAGCGCTCCGGCGGGGCTAAAGCGCGTTCAGCGCTGGCCGATCTTCGCGTCGCCGAACAGATTGTTGAGGCCGCGCGGCTGCGAGCGCCAGTACTGCGGCGGCGCGTCGACCTGCGCGCCGAGTTCCGCCGCGGCGTGCCAGGGCCAACGCGGATCAAAGAGGATGCCGCGGGCCAGCGCGACCATGTCGGAACGCCCTTCGGCGACGATCGCCTCGGCCTGCGCGGCTTCCGTGACGAGGCCGACGGCGATCGTCGGCAGGCCGATTTCCGCGCGCAGCTTTTCGGCGAGCGGCACCTGATAGTCCGGGCCGAGGGGAATTTTCTGCTGCGTCGACAAACCGCCGCTCGACACGTGGATGAAGGCGCAGCCGCGCTCGCGCAGGGCGTGGCCGAAGACGACGCTCTGCTCCGCATCCCAGCCGCCGTCGACCCAGTCCGTTCCGGAAATGCGGATGCCGACCGGCAAGGCCGCCGGCACCGCGGCACGCACCGCCTCGAACACTTCCAGCGGGAAGCGCATGCGGTTTTCCAGCGCGCCGCCGTATTCGTCGGTCCGGGCGTTCGCGAGCGGCGAAAGGAATTCGTGCAGCAGATAGCCGTGCGCCGCGTGCACCTCGATGGCATCGAGACCGATCCGGTGGGCGCGCTGCGCGGCCGCGACGAAGGCTTCGCGGATGCGCTGCAGGCCGGCCCGGTCGAGCGCCACCGGCGCCGGCTCCTGCGGTCCGTGCGGGATCGCCGACGGCGCCAGGGCCGGCCAGCCGCCCTCCGCCGGCGGGATCAGCTGTCCGCCTTCCCAGGGCACGTGGCTGGAAGCCTTGCGCCCGGCGTGGGCGAGCTGGATGGCGATCGGCATCGCCGAATACTTGCGGACGGAGAGCAGCACCTTCCGCAGCGCGGCTTCGGTCGCATCCGACCACAGCCCGAGATCGCCCGGCGAGATGCGCCCCGCGGGCTCGACCGCCGTCGCCTCGACGATCAGCAGGCCGGCGCCGGACAGCGCCAGGTGGCCGAGGTGGATCAGGTGCCAGTCGGTCGCCTCGCCGTTCTCGGCGGAGTACTGGCACATCGGCGCGATCACGATGCGGTTCTTCAACTGCAGATCGCCGATGGCGAAGGGGGAAAACAGCTGGCTCATGATTTCTTCCTCTTGTTCGGGGCGGCGCCGTGCCGCGATGGACCGGCCCGTTCATCGGACGGGCTCGCATCCGGGCGGCATCGGCCGGTGGCGGCCCGGGGCGCGCAAACGGAAACGCTTGCACGGCGCCGATTCTAGCAGCCGCCGATGAGGGCGCGGCAACGCGCCGGAACGAGCGGATCGCATGCCCCGGCGGCGTGCTAAGGTGCGCAATCGAAACGATCCGGAAACTCTCGTGCGCCTTCCCCTCGCCCCCCTGCTCATGATGCTCCTGACGCTCGCCGCCTGCTCCGAAGAGCTTCCGTTGAGCGTCGAGAACAAAGCGAAGTTCACCGCGGAGCTGATCGCGGATCGCTCTGAGTGCGCCACCTATCGGCAACGCCTCGCGGCCCCGACCGCCGACCTTGAACTCATCGCCCAGACCTATCAGGCCGCCAAGCGCGCACACTGCCTGAAACCCGACATCTGAGCGGGAATCCCGGACCTCCCCTCCGGAGGCAAACGCCGCGCCCTTGATCGTGCAAGCCGGCACGCACCCGGCGGCGCCGGCCCGGCGCCCTTTACATTTCCTTACGAAATCCCGGCCCCGATTACACATTCCCGGTCAGACGCGCGTCATTTTCCGGCGTTAATTTCAGCAAGGCCCGCCAACGGCGGCCGAACGCTGAATATTCCCCACTCGCCCAGGAGATCGTCCGTCATGAAAACCAGATTTCTCGCCGTCGCCCTGTTGAGCGCCTTCGCGCTTCCGGTCCTTGCCCAAGGCAGCGCCCCGCTCGACACGCTCCGTCAGGACAACGCCCAGATCCGCCGCGACCAGCGCGACATCAACCAGGACAAGCGCGACATCGCGCGCGACCGGCAGGGGCTGAACCAGGATCGCCGCGAGCGCAATTTCGACCAGCGCAAGGAAGACCAGGCAATCAGGCGCGGCGATACCGCGGCCGCGCAAAAATGGGACGCCCGGCGCACGCGCGAGCAAAACGAGATCAACCGCGACAAGCGCGATCTCGCGCACGACCGCGCGGATCTCTCCCAGGACCGTCGCCAGCGCGCTCAGGACGTTCACAAGCGCAACGTCGCCGCGCGCAACGCCCACTGAGCCCGGGGCGAACGCCGCGCGGCCGCGGAACGCAGACGAGTCCGCGAGCGGGCGCGCCGTCCTCGCCCCGGCAAGGAGACGCTCATGAAAAAACCAATCGCATCAACGCTGATCGTCGTCACGCTCGGCCTCAGCCTGTCCGCCTGCGTCGTGGCGCCGCCCTACCCCCGAGCGGCGGCCCCGGCGTGGCCGTCTGGGCGCCGCTGCCGCCGCCACCGCCGCGCGTCGAAGTCGTCCCGCCGCCGCCGCGCCGGGACTATTTCTGGATTCCCGGCTACTGGCTCTGGGAAGCGGATCGGCATCGCTGGGTCGACGGCCGCTGGGAAGCGCGCCGCGAGCGCGAGCACTGGGTTCCGCATCGCTGGGAGCACGACGAACGCGGCCAATGGCGGGCGAACGGCGGCTACTGGCGGCGGGATTGAGCGCCCGCGCGCCGGACGCCGAGCGGCGCTGCAGGCGGTAGGCAGCGCCGCAGCGTTTCCTTTCCGCCGCGCGGAGGACGACAATGCAAGCCATGCGCGGCGTTTTCCGCCGTGCGCTTTTCCGTCCCGCACGGCGGCCGCCGCACTCCGGCGCGCCGCCGCCCACGCCAAGCCCCGGTGTCCGCCATGTTCGAAATCGCCGTCTGGTGCCTCATCGTCACCGCCGTCCTCGCCTACGTAAACCACCGCTTCGTCGGCCTGCCGACGACCATCGGCGTGATGACCATCGCGCTCGCCATCTCCGTCGCGCTGATCGGGCTCGACCACCTGGGCTGGAGCGCCCCGCGCCGCTACGAGATGGCGATGATGGCTTCGGTCGATTTCCCCGCGATGCTGATGCGCGGCATGCTCGCCCTGCTGCTTTTCGCCGGCGGACTGCGCGTCGATCTCGGGCGCCTCAACCTCTACCGCTGGCCGATCGGCGCGCTCGCCGTCTTCGGCACGGTGGTCACCGCGGTCCTCGTCGGCACCGCCCTGTGGAAGCTGCTGCCCATGGTGCATCTGGCGCTGCCGCTCGCCTACTGTCTGGTCTTCGGCGCGCTCATTTCGCCGACCGACGCGGTGGCCGTCGCCGGCATTCTCAAGTCGGCCGGCGTGCCGAAGAAACTCGAATCGATCATCGCCGGCGAATCGCTGTTCAACGACGGCGTCGGCGTCGTGCTGTTCGCGCTGGCGCTGTCGATGATCAACACCGGCGAACTGCCTTCCGTGCGCGAAGGCCTGTGGCTGCTGCTGCGCGAGGGCGGCGGCGGGATCGTGCTCGGGCTGCTGCTCGGCAACCTGCTCTACGGCATGCTGAAGGACGTGATGAGCTATCAGGTCGAAGTGCTGCTGACATTGGCGACGGTGCTCGGCGGCTACGGGCTGGCCGACGAAATCGGCTTCTCCGGCCCCCTCGCGATGGTCGTGGTCGGCATCGTCGTCGGCACCCGGAGCCGGGCGCAGGAACTCTCGGCGCAGACCCGCGACCACCTGGCGCGCTTCTGGGTGCTGATGGACGGTCTCCTCAACACGGTGCTCTTCGTGCTCATCGGGCTGGAAGTCGTGCGCGTCAATTTCAGCGTGGGCATCTTCGTCGCCGCGCTGCTCACCATCGCGATCACCCTGGCGGCCCGCGCGATCAGCGTCGCCGCCCCGCTCACCCTGCTGCGCAAGGCCCTCGACCTGCCGCCCGGCAGCTGGCGCCTGCTCACCTGGGCAGGGCTGCGCGGCGGCGTCTCGGTCGCGCTCGCCCTCTCCCTGCCGGCCGGCCCCGAACGCGAGGTGGTGCTGGCGCTGACCTACTGCGTGGCGGTGTTCTCCATCCTCGTTCAGGGCCTCACCATCGGCCGCCTGGCGCGCAGCGTGGTCGGCACGTCGCCTCAGCCGCCCAGCGAAACGCCGAACAGCCAGCCGGCGCCGTAGGTCACGCCCGCCGCCGCCGCGCCGATCGCCAGCTGGCGCAGGCCCGAGCGCAGGGCGCTGCCGCCGGTGAACAGGGTGATCGCGGCGCCGATCAGGAAAAGGCCGGCGCCGCTCGCCACCATGCAGGCCAGCACGGCCTCGCGGCCGCTGAAAAAAGCCAGCGGCAGCACGGGAATCAGCGCTCCCAGCACGAAGACGACGAAGGACGAAAGCGCCGCGGCCCAGGGCGAACCGCCCAGGTCGTCCGGGTTGATGCCCAACTCTTCCCGCGTCAGCGTATCCAGCGCCGAGCCCTTGTCCTCCATCACGCGCGCCGCGATCCGGTGCGCCTCCTCGTCGCTGAAACCCTTGGCCTGATAGATCAGCGCCAGCTCCTCGCGCTCCTCGGCCGGCGCGCTTTCAAGTTCGTCGGCTTCGGCGGCGATCTGGCGTTGATAGAGTTCGCGCGAACTCTGCACCGAAATCCATTCGCCCATGGCCATCGAGCACGCCCCGGCCAGCGTGCCGGCCACCGCCGTGGCGACCAGCGTCGCCGGCGCGAAGGCGGCGCCGGCCGCGCCCATCACCAGGCCGAAGGTGGATACCAGCCCGTCGTTGGCCCCGAGCACCGCGGCGCGCAGCGTATTGCCGCCGCCGGCGCCGTGCCGCCCCTCGAGCTGGGCGTAGCGGCTGCCGTCCCAGCCGTGCCGGGAGCGGCTGGCCAGATGCGCCAGCAGGCGGGCGTGCGAGCGTTCCTGCGCCGGCATCGCGGTTCCCCGAGCCTCCGCCTGGCCGTCGTACACGGCGCGGTTGCCGGCCTCCTGATTCATCACCGACGGCAGCACCGCATTGGCGCCCAGGCGGCGCGTCAGCCAGACCATCACGCGGGCGCGCCCGCTCGGTCCGATCTTCACCGTCCGCCCCGTCGCCTTTTCGATCCGCCGCTGCCAGAACAGGGCGTGCGCTTCTTCGGCACGCGCCAGGCGCAGGTACAACTCGGCAATCTCCGGCTTCGCCTCGACGGCAGCCATCGCGCGGTAGAGAATCGCGCTATCCGTTTCGTCCTGGAGGTTGGCCCGGTAGCGCCGTACATCCTGCGACTCGCCCATAGCGCAGCTCCTGTTCTCCGTTTCGAGCCAATATAGGGCCGCCGCCGGCTCGCCGCAAGCAAGCACCGGCGCCGGCCCCCGAAGGCGTGACTTCACCATTTGCTACCGGCAGAGAAATGCAGAAGGGTGCGTTGTGCAGGGAGAGGAGAATGTGGGGCCGTGCGCTATTTGGCACCGTTTTGCAGACCTTTTGGCACAGGTCGATTTCATGCGGGTTTCCAGCGAGGTTTAGTGCCAAATAGCCAGAAAATATGCAGAAAATCATTTTGCACGCATAAGTCATGCATGCAAGGTGAAATCCTAGTTGATTGAAAAATTTGAAAATTCATTTGGCACCAGTGCCAAATAGCGCACCGCCCAACGCTCGGCGGTCAGATGATCTTACAAAAAAACCGATTTCAAGTTACAAAGTCCGGTACGCAGGAAAAGGGAAGGCCCCTGCTTCCTTTCGGAATCAGGGGCCTTATTTGGGGCGACATACCGGGATCGAACCGGTGACACCTGGAATCACAATCCAGTGCTCTACCGACTGAGCTAATGCCGCCATCGTCTGGCGCGCCCGGCGAGACTCGAACTCACAACCCCCGGCTTAGAAGGCCGGTGCTCTATCCGGTTGAGCTACGGGCGCGAGTCGCGAGACTTTTGGGAATGTTCCAAACTGCTTCCCGCCGGTACCGCTTCGGTGTGTTACCGCTTCCTGGTCGGGGTGGTGGGATTCGAACTCACGACCCTCTGTTCCCAAAACAGATGCGCTACCAGGCTGCGCTACACCCCGAGGAAGCGCGCATTCTACAGAGCCGATTTGCCAAGGTCAATGCATCCGAGAAATAATTTCCGAACACCCTTCCCTGCGGGAATGATTGCTTGCGACGGACGGGCATTTCTGATATTAAATCGTCTTTTTGCAAAACCACACGGACGGTCTCCGAACATGGCTGAAGAATTGCTCCACAAACATTTCGTCCCCTACGCACCCAAAAAGGGGGAGGAATACATGAACAGCAAACAGCTGGCTCACTTCCGCAGCATTCTCGACAACGTCAAGAAGGAATTGATCGAGGATATCGAGCGTACTGTGCATACCATGCAGGACGAAGCCACCGTTTTCGCCGATCCGAACGATCGCGCCAGTCAAGAAACGGACATCGCGATCGAACTGCGCAATCGCGACCGCGAGCGCAAGCTGATCAAGAAGATCGACGAAGCCCTCGGACGCATCGACAGCGGCGATTACGGCTATTGCAACAGCTGCGGGGTCGATATCGGCATCAAGCGCCTGGAAGCACGCCCGACGGCGACGCTGTGCATCGACTGCAAGACGCTCGAGGAAGTGCGCGAGAAGCAGGTCGCTAAGTAATACCGGCGCTTCGGCGCAAGAGAAGGCGCGGCGCTTGCCGCGCTTTTTTTTTCGCCCGGTGCAAATAAAAAAAAGGACGCCGAAGCGTCCTTTTCGTTGCCTTGCGGCCGGCTGGCGAATTACTGGGCCTGGGCCGGAGCGGCGGTACCGCCCTCTTCCACGGTCAGCGCCTTCATCGACAGGCGGACGCGACCCTTCTCGTCGGCCTCGAGCACCTTGACGCGCACTTTCTGGCCTTCCTTGAGGTAGTCGGCGACGGCATTGACGCGCTCGTTGGCGATCTGCGAGATGTGCAGCAGACCGTCGCGGCCCGGCAGGATGCTGACGATGGCGCCGAAGTCGAGCAGCTTGAGGACGGTGCCTTCGTAGACCTTGCCCACTTCGACGTCGGCGGTGATCGCCTCGATGCGCGCCTTGGCCGCATCGGCTGCGTCGCCGCTGACCGAAGCGATGGTGATCGTGCCGTCGTCCTGGATGTCGATCGTCGTGCCGGTTTCCTCGGTGATCGCGCGGATGACCGCACCGCCCTTGCCGATCACGTCACGGATCTTCTCCGGATTGATCTTCATGGTGTAGAGGCGCGGCGCGTAGGTCGAAACTTCTTCGCGGTGACCGGACATCGAAGCCTGCATCTGGCCGAGGATGTGCAGACGGGCGTCCTTGGCCTGAGCCAGGGCGACCTGCATGATTTCCTTGGTGATGCCCTGGATCTTGATGTCCATCTGCAGCGCGGTGACGCCGCCGTCGGTACCGGCCACCTTGAAGTCCATGTCGCCGAGGTGATCTTCGTCGCCCAGGATGTCGGTCAGCACGGCGAAACGGTTGCCTTCCTTGATCAGGCCCATGGCGATGCCGGCGACGTGCGCCTTGAGCGGCACGCCGGCGTCCATCAGCGCGAGCGAGGCGCCGCAAACGGAAGCCATTGAGCTGGAACCGTTCGATTCGGTGATTTCCGAGACGACGCGCATCGTGTAGGAGAAGTCGTCCGCCTTCGGCAGAACGGCGACCAGCGCGCGCTTGGCGAGGCGGCCGTGGCCGATTTCACGACGCTTCGGGGTGCCGACGCGACCGCACTCGCCGGTGGCGTAGGGCGGGAAGTTGTAGTGCAGCATGAAGCGCTCGCGGTACTCGCCGGCCAGCGCGTCGATGATCTGCTCGTCGCGGCCGGTGCCCAGCGTGGCGACGACGATGGCTTGCGTTTCACCGCGGGTGAACAGCGCCGAGCCGTGGGTGCGCGGCAGCACGCCGGAACGGATGGCGATCGGGCGCACGGTGCGCGTGTCGCGACCGTCGATGCGCGGCTCGCCGCCGAGGATGCGGCTGCGCACGATGCGGGCTTCGACGTCGAAGAACAGGTTCTTGATCGTGTTGGCGTCCGGCGCATCTTCGCCGACGGTCAGCACTTCAACGGCCTTGGCGGAAATTTCCTTGACGCGCTGGGTGCGGGTCTGCTTGCTGGTGATGCGGTAGGCTTCCTGCAGGTCGGCTTCGACCAATTCGTTCAGCTTGGCGATCAGCGTTTCGTTCTTCGCGGCGGGCGCCCACTCCCACTCCGGCTTGCCGGCTTCTTCGACCAGTTCGTTGATCGCAGTGATCGCGGCCTGCATCTGCTCGTGACCATAGACCACGGCGCCGAGCATCACCTCTTCGGACAGTTCCTGCGCTTCGGACTCGACCATCAGCACGGCGGACTGGGTGCCGGCAACGACGAGGTTGAGCTGGCTGGTCTGCAGCTGGGTCAGCGTCGGGTTGAGCACGTACTCGCCGTTCAGGTAGCCGACGCGGGCGGCGCCGATCGGGCCGTCGAACGGGATGCCGGAAATCGCCAGCGCGGCGGAGGCGCCGATCAGGGCCGGGATGTCGGGATCGACTTCCGGATTCAGCGAGACGACCATCGCGACGATCTGGACTTCGTTATAGAAGCCTTCCGGGAAGAGCGGGCGCAGCGGACGGTCGATCAGACGCGAGGTCAGCGTTTCCTTTTCCGACGGACGGCCTTCGCGCTTGAAGAAGCCACCGGGGATCTTGCCCGCGGCGTAGGTCTTCTCGATGTAGTCGACGGTCAGCGGGAAGAAGTCCTGACCCGGTTTGGCGGTCTTGTTGCCGACGGCGGAGACCAGCACGACCGTGTCGTCCATCGACACCAGCACGGCGCCGCCGGCCTGGCGAGCAATCTCGCCGGTTTCCAGCGTGACCTGATAGGCACCGTAGGTGAAAGTTTTCTTGGCGACGTTAAACATTATTACCTTTCTCAGTGGTTCGACGCGCGCGTACCCACGACTCCGGTACGCAATTCAACCGACGCGCCGATAATGGCAAAAACAACAACAGCGGCACAGCCCGCGAGGGGCTGGCCGCTGTTGTCGATTCGTAGCGTCTGCATTCCCGTCCGCATAGCGGATCGGTCGGCAGTCTTACTTGCGCAGGCCGAGACGTTGAATCAGCGCGCGATAGGTATCGGCGTTGGTACGCTTCAGGTAGTCCAGCAGCTTGCGGCGACGGCTCACCATGCGCAGCAGGCCGCGGCGCGAGTGGTGATCCTTGACGTGCTCCTTGAAGTGACCGGTCAGGTCGTTGATGCGCGCGGTCAGCAGCGCCACCTGGACTTCGGGGGAACCCGTATCGCCGGCGACACGCTGGTAATCGGTCATGATCTGCGCTCTTTGCGCGACATTGATCGCCATATCAAACTCTCTTTCGTAAAAAACGACGCAGCCCCAGTTTGATAGAGCCGACGCCTGATTGATGAACTCGTTATTCGCTTGGCGAAGCGAGGCGCGGATTATAACTGCTTGAATACGCGGGCGGCAAGCGATATCGACCGCTCCGCAAGGCCGTATTTCAGGCGCAGACGAGGCGGCGCGGATGCAGCTTTCCGGCCGCGTCGGCGTCGCCGAGGCCGAGCAGGCGCCCTTCGTCGCCATAGACGCGGCAGCGCCCGGCCGCCGCCTCGCAGGCGACCGGGTTGCCGTGCGTGAAGCGGGTCGCCGCATCGGCATCGAGGCGGACGACGGGCAAGGTCTGTAGCAAGGCATCCGGCGCCTGCAGATGGAGCGGCCGCGCCGACTCGTCGAGCGCGGCCAGTTCGTCGAGCGTCGCCGCGCCGATCAGCGTCAGCGGGCCGACCACCGTTCGCCGCAGCGCGGTCAGGTGCGCGCCGCAGCCGAGCGCGGCGCCGATATCCTCCGCCAGCGTCCGGATGTAGGTTCCCTTGCTGCAGCAGACGCGCAAGCGGCAGCGCTCGCCTTCGAAGGACAGCAAGGCGAGTTCGTGGATCGTGACGGCGCGCGCCGCGCGCTCGACTTCGATACCCTGTCGGGCCAGTTCGTAGAGCGGCTTGCCGTCGCGCTTGAGCGCCGAGTACATCGGAGGAATCTGGCTGATCGGGCCGCGAAATCTTTCGAGCACCGCGTCGAGCGCAGCTCGGTCGAAGGCGACCGCCCTCTGTTCGAGCACCGCGCCTTGCGCATCGCCGGTATCCGTGGTGACGCCGAACAGGACGTCGGCCTCGTAGGTCTTGTCGGCGTCGAGCAGGTCGGACGAAAACTTGGTCGCCTCGCCGAAGCAGACGGGCAGCAGCCCGGTGGCCAGCGGATCGAGCGTTCCGGTATGACCGGCCTTGGCGGCCGAAAAGAGGCGACGCGCCTTTTGCAGCGCGTCGTTGGAGGTCATGCCCGACGGCTTGTCGAGCAGCAGCACGCCGTCGACGCGCTGCCAGCTACGCTTGGTCGCCAACTCGAAACTCAGTCTTCTGGAGTATGGTCGGAGATCGCCGAAGCTTCGTCGATCAGCTTGGAGAGATCGGCGCCGCGCTCGAGCGACTGGTCGTAGACAAAATGCAGCTGCGGCGTGGTGTGGATGCGGATGCGCTTGCCCAGTTCCCTCCGCAGGAAGCCGGACGCCTTCTGCAGGCCGGTTTGCACCGCCTGCAGATTCTCGCCGCCGGCCAAGGTGCTGAAGAACACCTTGGCGTGGGCATAGTCGGGCGTCACTTCGACGTCGGTCAGACTGATCATTCCGACGCGCGGATCCTTCAGCTCGGTGCGGATCAGGTCCGCGAGCTCGCGCTTGATCTGCTCGGAAACCCGGTCCTTGCGGGAAAACCCTCGGTTGCTGTTAGCCACTTAGAGCGTCCGCGCAATTTCCTGGATTTCGTAGATTTCGAGCTGGTCGCCTTCCTGGATATCGCTGAAATTCTTCAGCGACAGACCGCACTCGAAACCGGAACGCACTTCCTTGACGTCGTCCTTGAAGCGCTTGAGCGACTCGAACTCGCCGTCCCACACGACCACGTTGTTGCGCAGCAGGCGGGCGCGCGAATTGCGGCGCACGATGCCTTCGAGCACGTAGGAGCCTGCGATCGTGCCGATCTTGGTGGCGCGGAAGACCTGACGGATTTCGACGAGGCCGATGACTTCTTCGCGCTTCTCCGGCGACAGCATGCCCGACAGCGCCGCCTTCACCTCATCCACGGCGTCGTAGATGATGTTGTAGTAGCGGATGTCGACGCCGAAGTTCTCGGCCGTCTTGCGCGCACCGGAGTCGGCACGCGTGTTGAAGCCGATGATGACCGCCTTCGAGGCCTGCGCCAGGTTGACGTCGGACTCGCTGATCGCGCCGACGCCGCCGTGAATCACGTTGACGCGGACCTCTTCGGTGGACAGCTTCTGCAGCGACTGCACCAGCGCTTCCTGCGAACCCTGCACATCGGCCTTGATGATCAGCGGCAGCGTCTTCACTTCGGACTCGCCCATCTGGTCGAGAATGTTTTCGAGCTTGGCGGCCTGTTGCTTGGCCAGCTTCACGTCGCGGAACTTGCCCTGACGGAAGAGCGCGATTTCGCGCGCCTTGCGCTCGTCGCCCAGCACCACGGCCTCTTCGCCGGCCGCCGGAACGTCCGACAGACCGAGGATTTCGACCGGAATCGACGGACCGGCTTCCTTGATCGGCTTGCCGTTTTCGTCGAGCATGGCGCGGATGCGGCCGAACACCTGGCCGGCGAGCAGCACGTCGCCCTGACGCAAGGTGCCGGACTGCACGAGCATGGTCGCCACCGGACCGCGCCCCTTGTCAAGGCGCGCTTCGATGATCAGTCCCTTGGCCGGCGCGTCCTTCTGCGCCTTGAGCTCGAGCACTTCGGCCTGCAGCAGGAGGTTTTCGATCAGATCGTCGATCCCGGCACCCGTCTTCGCGGAAACCGGAATGAAAGGCGAATCGCCGCCGTACTCTTCGGGCACCACTTCCTCGGCGACGAGCTCCTGCTTGACGCGTTCGGGATTGGCATCCGGCTTGTCGATCTTGTTCACCGCAACGACGATCGGCACGCCGGCCGCCTTGGCGTGGTGGATGGCTTCCTTGGTCTGCGGCATCACGCCGTCGTCGGCCGCCACCACGAGGATGACGATGTCCGTGGCCTTGGCGCCGCGGGCGCGCATCGCCGTAAAGGCTTCGTGACCCGGGGTATCGAGGAAGGTCACCATGCCGCGCTCGGTTTCGACGTGATAGGCGCCGATGTGCTGCGTAATGCCGCCGGCTTCGCCGACCGCCACGCGCGAGCGGCGGATGTAGTCGAGCAGCGAGGTCTTGCCGTGGTCGACGTGACCCATGACGGTGACCACCGGAGCGCGCGGCTCGAGCGGCACATCCCGGTGCTCGGCGTGCTCTTCGAGGAAGGCGTCCGGATCGTCCAGCTTGGCGGCCAGCGCCTTATGACCCATTTCCTCGACGAGAATCATCGCCGTTTCCTGGTCCAGCACCTGGTTGATGGTGACCATCGAACCCATCTTCATCAGGGCCTTGATCACCTCGGTCGCCTTGACCGACATTTTGTGGGCCAGGTCGGCCACCGAAATGGTTTCCGGCACATGCACTTCGCGCACGACCGGCTCGGTCGGCGCCTGGAAGGAATGCTCCTCCTCGCCGCCACGCTGGTTGCGCTTGCCGTGGCGGGCGCCTTCGCGCCAGCCGGTGCCGCCGGTCGCGCCCCGCGTCTTGAGACCCGGACGCTTGCTGGCGCCTTCGTTCTTCCACGGTCCCTTCTTGTCGGCGGCCTTCTTGTCGCCACCGACGCCCGGCTTGCCGGCCGGCTTGTGCAGGGTCTTGTCTTCGCTCGGCTTGTCGGTCGCGGTCTGCGCGGCGACCTGCTTGGCGGCCTCGGCGGCCTTGGCGGCAACAGCCTTCTCTTCCGCGTCCTTCTTCAGGCGCACCAGCTCGGCGGCACGTTCCTGCTTTTCGCGGAACTCGCGCTCCTGGCGGGCGCGCAATTCGGCATGCCGGCGCTCTTCCTCGGCGCGCAGACGCTGCTGCTCCTCGCCGATGATGGAAGCGCGGGTCACCACCTTCTTGGTTGCGGCCTTCTTGACGACCGGCTCGGCCTTGGCCTCGCCCTTCGCCTCGGCAACCGGTTCGGGCTTGGTTTCGACGACGGGCTCGGGCGCCGGAGCCGCTGCCTCGACGACCGGTTCCGGCACGACTTCGACGACGGGCTCGGGCGCCGGAGCTGCCTCGACGACCGGTTCCGGCACGACTTCAACGACGGGCTCGAGAGCGATCTCGACGACCGGCTCCGCCTTGAGTTCGGCCACCGGCGCCAGCGGCGCCTCGGCGGCGGCCTCAGGCGTATCGCGCTTGACCAGCACGCGCTTCTTGCGCACCTCGACCTGGACGGTGCGGGATTTGCCGTGCGAATCCTGCGCCTTGATTTCGCTCGTTTCCTTGCGCGTCAGCGTGATCTTCGTCTTGGCGTCGGCCTCGCCGTGCGAACGGCGCAAATAGTCGAGCAAGCGCGACTTGTCCTGCTCGGACAGGAGATCGTCCGCCTTGCTTTTCGCCACACCAGCCTTTTGCAACTGCTCGAGCAGCGCGCCAGCCGGCATCTTCAGGTCGGTGGCAAATTGGGCAACACTTGTTTGCGCCATGTAAATTCCTCTTTTCTGCTTACTCAAACCAGTGCGCGCGCGCCGTGGTGATCAGTTGTTTGGCGCGGTCCTGGTCTACGCCGGTCATTTCGGTCAGTTCGTCGATCGCCAGGTCGGCGAGGTCGTCACGGGTCTTGACGCCGTGCGTCGCCAGCTTGGCAGCCAGCGACTTGTCCATCCCTTCGAGGGACAACATGTCTTCCGCCACGCCGCCGATCTGCTCTTCGGTGGCGATGGCTTCGGTGAGCAGCACGTTGCGTGCCCGATCGCGCAGTTCCTGCACGGTCGCCTCGTCGAAGGCTTCGATTTCGAGCATTTCGTGCAGCGGCACGTAAGCGACTTCTTCCAGGGTCGAAAAACCTTCCTCGATCAGGATGTTCGCCACTTCCTCGTCAACGTCCAGCTTCTCCATCAGGAGCACGCGGATCGCGGCGGTTTCGGCCTCGGCCTTGGTCTGCGACTCTTCCTCGGTCATCAGATTGATCGTCCAGCCGGTCAGCTCCGACGCCAGGCGAACGTTCTGACCGCCGCGGCCGATCGCGATGGCGAGGTTGTCCTCGTTCACCACCACGTCCATGCTGTGCTTGTCTTCATCGACGACGATCGAGGTCACTTCGGCCGGCGCCAGGGCGCCGATCACGAATTGCGCGGGATCGGCCGACCACAGGACGATATCGACGCGCTCGCCGGCCAGTTCGTTGGTGACGGCGGTGACGCGCGTGCCGCGCATGCCGACGCAGGTACCGATCGGATCGATGCGCTGGTCGTTCGACTTGACGGCGATCTTGGCGCGCATGCCGGCATCGCGCGCGGCGGCCTTGATCTCGAGCAGACCGTCATCGACTTCCGGCACTTCCAGCTCGAACAGCTTGATGATGAATTCCGGCGCGGTGCGCGAGAGGATCAGCTGCGGGCCGCGCGCGGCGCGGTCGATGCGCAGCAGATAGGCCTTGACGCGGTCGCCGACGCGCAGGTTTTCGCGCGGGATCATCTGGTCGCGCGGCAGCAGCGCTTCGATCTTGCCGGCTTCGACGATGGCGTTGCCGCGCTCCATGCGCTTGATCGTCCCGGTAACGAGATGCTCCTTGCGATCGAGGAAGTCGTTGAGAATCTGCTCGCGCTCGGCATCGCGGATCTTCTGCAGGATCACCTGCTTGGCGGCCTGCGCGCCGATCCGGCCGAAATCGATCGGTTCCAGCGCCTCTTCGAGATAGTCGCCGACCTCGACGTCCGCATCCTGCTCCTGGGCTTCCGACAGCGGAATCTCGAGCGTCTCGCTCAGATGATCCTGGTCGGCCACGACCAGCCAGCGGCGAAAGCTCTCGAAGTCCCCCGTCTCACGGTCGATGGAAACGCGCACGTCAGCCTCGTCATGGATACGCTTCTTGGTTGCCGACGCGAGCGCCGACTCCAGTGCGCCGAAGACGATGTCCTTGGTCACGTTCTTTTCGCGGGCCAGTGCATCCACCAGCAGCAAAATTTCGCGGCTCATTTTCTCATTACCTCCTAATCCTGCTTGTCAATCGATGCGATCTAGTCGAACTTCGGAACCAGCCGGGCCTTGTCGATATTGCCCAGCTCCAGTTCCACTTCGCCCGAGTCGATCTGCAGGCGTACCTTGCCGTCCTGCAGACCCTGCAGGACGCCGTTGAAATTGCGCCGGCCGTTCATCGGGAGTCGCAGCTTGAGGTGAATTTCCGAACCGGCGAAGCGCTCGTAATCGGCCGCTTTCGTAAGCGGGCGATCGAGCCCCGGCGAAGAGACTTCGAGACGGTCGTAATCGACGTTCTCGACGGCCAGAACGCGCGACAGCTGATTGCTGACCAGCGTGCAATCGTCGATATCGATACCGCGCGGCTTGTCCGGCTTGTCGATGAAGAGGCGCAGCACACGGCCACGCGGACTCTGCTCGACGTCGACCAGCTCGTAACCGAGGCCGGTCACCGTTTTTTCAAGAAGTTCGTGCAAATTCATAGCCACAAATAAAAAATGGGCGAAACGCCCATCCCCGATAAAAACTCGCCCCAAACGGGGCCAGCGGAAGAAACCATTGGATTATAACGGAAAATGAGGGCAGCGTAAATCTGCACCCCGCATTTTCCGTCACTTTCGGCGATGCATCGCCATTCACCTGTCGCGCGGCTTGCGCGGCGAGCGCCCGGGCACCGGGTCGTCCATGCCGAACTCGGCCAGCAGCTTCTGCACCTCGAATTCGGTCAGTTCCCGGACCTGCCCGCGCTTCAGGTTCGGCGGCAGCAGGAACGGACCGTAGCGCACCCGCATCAGGCGGCTGACGACCATGCCGACCGCCTCGAACATGCGCCGCACCTCGCGGTTGCGCCCCTCGAACAGCGAGACGCGATACCAGTGGTTGGCGCCCTGCCCACCGGCGTCCTCGAAAGTCGAAAATTGCGCCGGCCCGTCGTCCAGCTCGACGCCGTCGAGCAGACGCTGGCGCGCATCTTCCGGCAATTCGCCGAGAATGCGCACGGCGTACTCGCGCACGAGGTTGTAGCGCGGGTGCATCAGCCGGTTGGCGAGTTCGCCGGAGGTCGTAAACAGCAACAAGCCGCTCGTATTGAAGTCGAGACGGCCGACCGCCACCCAGCGTCCGCCGGTCATGCGCGGCAATGAGGTGAATACGGTCGGGCGATGATCCGGGTCGTCGCGCGAGACGATTTCGCCTTCCGGCTTGTGGTACATGATCACGCGCGGCAACCGGTTCGAGAACTTGAGATGCACGAGCTTGCCGTTGACCTTGACGCGCTCGCCCGGACTGACCGAGAGGCCGACCTGCGCCGGCTGCCCGTTGACGCTGACGCGCCCGGCGGCGATCAGCTCCTCCATTTCGCGCCGCGACCCCAGGCCGCTTTGCGCGAGCAATTTGTGCAGACGCTCGGGCTTGCCCGGCAACTCCTTGTGTCGGCCGCGCTTGGAAGCATCGGGATTGCGCGCGCGCGGCGCGCGGCGCGGCGCGGCTTCCGGCGCAGATTCCTCCGCATCGAAGCGGGGTTCGGCGGACACAGGCGGCGTCGCCGCGCGCGGCTGACGGAAAGGGGTTTTACGGGTTTTATTGGGCATCAGCCAGTTCCAGCGTTTGATTGATTTCTTCCAGCGGCGGCAACTCGGTCAGACTACGCAAACCGAGGTCGTCGAGGAACTTCTTGGTGGTGGCGAACAGCGCCGGACGGCCCGGCGTGTCGCGGTGGCCGACGACGTCGACCCAGCCGCGCTCCTCGAGCGCCTTGATCACCTGCGTGGCCACCGTCACGCCGCGGATATCCTCGATATCGCCGCGCGTCACCGGCTGCCGATAGGCGATGATGGCCAGCGTTTCGAGCACCGCCCGCGAATACTTCGGCGGCTTTTCCGGATTCAGGCGTTCGAGATACGGCATGTACTCGGCGCGCGTACGAAACCGCCAGCCGCTCGCCAACTGCACCAGTTCGACCGGCCGCCCCGACCACTCTTCGCGCAGGTCGTCGAGCAGGACGCGCAGCACGTCCGACGCAATCTCGTCGACGAAAACCTTCTTCAGTTCAAGCACCGAGATCGGCTGCTGCGCGGAAAGCAGGACCGCCTCCAGTACACGCTTCAGTTCTCCCGGGTTATCCGGCGGGCCGCCCGGATCCGGCCGGTTCGCCAGACTCGTCGCGCTCGCCGCCTTCTCCGTGCCCGGAACCAGGTTCCGGCGGGGCTTCGTTTCTGCCATCGGCCAACCTCACGTATATGGGGGCGAATGCTTCCGCCTGCGTTAGTTGAAGAAGATGCTCGCGCGCCAGTTCGAGCATGGCCAGGAAATGCACGACGAGCACCGGCGCCCCCTGCCGCACGTCGAACAAGTCGACGAACTCGACGAAACCGCCGGCGTCGCGCAGGTGACGCAGGATCAGCCCCATATGCTCGCGCACCGACAATTCCTCGCGCTGCACGCGATGGTGCGTGTGCAGCTTGGCCTGACGCAGGATGGCGCTCCAGGCCCCCTGCAGATCCGCGACGCTGACCTCGGGCTGGCGCTGCAGCATCGTCTTTTCGACCCACACCTCGACCCAGTCGAAGTCGCGCTCGGCTTGCGGCAGCACGTTGATGTTGTAGGCCGCCAGCTTCATCTGCTCGTATTCGATCAGACGTCGCACCAGCTCGGCGCGCGGGTCCTCGACCTCGTCGCCTTCGGCCGCCTTCGGCCGCGGCAGCAGCATGCGCGACTTGATCTCGATGAGCATCGCCGCCATCACCAGATAGTCGGCCGCCAGTTCGAGATTGTGCGAGCGCATGGCATCGACGTACTCGAGATACTGCACCGTGAGCGGCGCCATCGGAATGTCCAACACGTTCACGTTGGCCTTGCGGATCAGGTACAGCAGCAGATCGAGCGGCCCTTCGAAGGCGTCGAGCATCACCGCCAGCGCGTCGGGCGGAATATACAGGTCGAGCGGCAGCTGCGCCATAGGCTGGCCATAGATCATGGCCACCGGCTCGACGGCGGGCGCGGCGGTTTCGCGAAGGGCCGTATCGCTCATGGGCGACAGCGTCAGCTGTACTTCAACCCCATCGATTCGCGCACGTCGCGCATCGTTTCCTGCGCCAGCGCACGCGCCTTGCCGTTGCCGTCGGCGATGATGTCGCGCACCAGTTTCGGATCGTCTAGGTAGCGCTGGGCGCGCTCGCGCATCGGCGCCTGCTCCTTGAGGATGCCGTCGATCACCGGCTGCTTGCACTCGAGACAGCCGATGCCGGCGCTGCGGCATCCCTGCTGCACCCACGCCTTGCAGGCTTCGTCCGAGTAGACCTGATGCAACTGCCAGACCGGACACTTCTCCGGATTGCCCGGGTCGGTGCGGCGCACGCGCGCCGGATCGGTCGGCATACGCCTGACCTTGTGCGTCACCGACGCCTCGTCCTCGCGCAGCGTGATCGTATTGCCGTAGGACTTGGACATCTTCTGCCCGTCGAGACCGGGCATGCGCGAGGCTTCGGTGAGCAGCGCGCCCGGTTCGACGAGAATCATCTTGCCGGTGCCTTCGAGATAGCCGCACAGGCGTTCGCGGTCCTCGTGCGAAAGCGTGGCGACCTCGTCGAGCAGCGCGTGCGCCTTGGCGACCGCGCCGGCGTCGCCGTCCTGCTGGAAACGGGTGCGGAAATGCTCGTAGCTGCGGGCGCGCTTGCTGCCGAGACTTGCCACCGCCGCCTTCGCCCTCTCCTCGAAGCCGGGCTCGCGCCCGTACATGTGGTTGAAGCGGCGCGCCAGTTCGCGCGTGAATTCGACGTGCGGAATCTGGTCTTCGCCGACCGGCACCTTGTCGGCGCGGTAGATCAGGATGTCGGAACTCATCAGCAGCGGATAGCCGAGGAAGCCGTAGGTCGACAGATCCTTGTGCTCGATCTTTTCCTGCTGGTCCTTGTAGGTCGGCACCCGCTCGAGCCAGCCGAGCGGCGTCATCATCGACAGCAGCAGGTGCAGTTCGGCGTGCTCCGGCACTTGCGACTGGATGAACAGCGTCGCCTGCGCGGGATCGACGCCCGCCGCCAGCCAGTCGACGATCATGTCCCACGAGGCCTGCTCGATGCCGCGCGGGTCTTCGTAGTGCGTGGTCAGCGCATGCCAGTCGGCGACGAAGAACAGGCAGGGGTACGCGCTCTGGAGCTTGGTCCAGTTCTTGAGCACGCCGTGATAGTGGCCGAGATGCAGGCTGCCGGTCGGGCGCATGCCGGAGAGAACACGTTCTGCGTACATGGAGTCTTCAGGAAGGCAGTTGGAAAATGAAATCGATCAGGCCGCCGACCAGCAGCATCGCCGGCGTCAGCAGCGAGCCGAGGATGCCGGTGAACAGCAGGACCAGCAGGATGGGAAAGCCAAAACGCTCGACCTGCGCATAGCGCCAGGCGGCCTGCGGCGGCAGCAGGCTGACGGCGATGCGACCGCCGTCGAGCGGCGGCAGCGGGAAGAGATTGAGCACCATCAGGATGATGTTTATCGTGATGCCGATCTCGGCCATGCGCGTCATCGGCAGGCTGAAATAGTTGAAGGGCAGCAACCAGGCCGTTTTCATCACCGCCCCCCAGAACAGCGCCATGAGCAGATTGGAACCGGGGCCGGCCGCCGCGACCCAGAGCATGTCGCGCTTGGGATTGCGCAGACGGGAGAAATTGACGGGAACCGGCTTGGCCCAGCCGAACATGATCGGACTGGCCATGACGAAGAGCAGCAGCGGGAGCAGAATCGTGCCGACGAGATCGATGTGCTTGACCGGATTGAGCGTGATGCGCCCTTCCTGCCAGGCCGTCGGATCGCCGAAATGACGCGCCACGTAGCCGTGCGCGGCCTCGTGCAGGGTGATCGCGAAAATCACCGGCAAGGCGGCGATGGCCACCGTCTGGATCAAGCCTCCGACGTCCGCCATTTCAATCGAACCCGAAAGGCGCCAGCGGGCCGCGCCCGGCTCGCACCAGCACCGGCTGGTGGCCGGTCAGATCGACGACCGTGGTCGGCTCGATGCCGCAATGGCCGCCGTCGAGAATCAGCTCCAGATGATCGTCGAGACGATCCTGAATTTCCCAGCCTTCGGTCAGCGGCGCCTCGTCGCCGGGCAGCATCAGGGTCGAGCAGAGCAGCGGCTCGCCCAGCGCTTCCAGCAGTTCGAGAGCCACCGGATGCGCCGGCACGCGCAGGCCGATGGTCTTGCGCTTGGGGTGCAGGAGACGCCTCGGCAGTTCCTTGGTCCCCTCGAGAATGAAGGTGTAGCTGCCCGGCGTCGTCGCCTTGAGCAGGCGGTACTGGGCGTTGTCGACGCGGGCGAACTGGGCGATCTCGGAAAGGTCGCGGCACATCAGCGTCAGGTGGTGGCGCTCGTCGACGCCGCGGATGGCGCGCACGCGCTCGACCGCCTCCTTGTCGCCGAGATGGCAGCCGAGGGCATAGCAGGAGTCGGTCGGAAAGGCGATGATGCCGCCCTTGCGCACGATATCGGCCGCCATCGTGAGCAGGCGGGGTTGCGGATCTTCCGGGTGAATCGACAGATACTGCGCCATTGCGTCCTCAGAAAGCGTCCCAGATCGGCTTCAGGCCGTCCGGCAGCGGGGCCAGCTTGCCGAGATCGACGTAGCTCTCGCCCGGCCCGTGGAAATCGGAACCGCGCGAGGCGAGAAAACCGAACTCTCGCGCCAGGCGCCCGAAGGTGCCGACGTGATCGAGAGTGTGGCTGCCCGACATGACTTCGATGCCCTGCCCGCCGACATCCTTGAATTCGCCGAGAAAACGCCGCATGTCTCGCCCGGAGAGCTTGTAACGGCCCGGGTGCGCGACCGCGGCGAGGCCGCCGGCGCCGAGCACCCAGCCGATCGACTCTTCGAGCGTCGCCCAGCGGTGATCGACGTAGCCGGGACGGCCGGGCACCAGATACGATTCGAAAACGCTGCGCACGTCCTTGCACACGCCGCTTTCGACGAGGTAGCGAGCGAAATGCGCGCGGCTGATCAGGCTGGAGTTTTCGGCAAAACGCATGGCGCCTTCGAAGGCGCCGCGGATGCCGATCTTCTCCAGTTCGGCCGACATGCGCTGCGCGCGCTCGATGCGCCCGGAACGGATACCGGCCAGCCCGTCGTTGAACGCCTTGTTCTGCGCATCGAAGGCGAAACCGAGGATGTGTATCTGCAGACCTTCCCACTCGATCGATATTTCGACGCCGTTGACGAAGGCCATGCCGAGTTCGGCCGCCGCCTCGCGCGCCGCCGCCAGACCGCCGATATCGTCGTGGTCGGTCAGGGCCAGCAGGTCGACCCCGTTGCCGGCCGCCCGGCGCGCGACCTCGGCCGCCGGCAGCAAGCCGTCAGACGCGGTGGAATGACAGTGAAGATCGCAGTTCAGCACGGGAATAAGCAGGAAAAAGAGGCGGATGGCGAGGCCGGGATGATAGCACAGGGGCACGCCACCCCTTGCTCTGCCGCGCCCGGACGCGCGGCGCGCGCGCCGGCAACCGGGGCGGAACTCGGATTTACAACTCGGATTTACATCTGCGACTGCAGGTAATTGTGGATGCCGACCTGATCGACCAGTTCGAGCTGCGTTTCCAGCCAGTCGATGTGCTCCTCCTCGCTTTCGAGGATGTCTTCCAGCAACTCGCGCGTCACGTAGTCGCCCACCGACTCGCAGTACGCGACGGCTTCGCGCAACAGCGGCAGCGCATGCTGTTCGAGTTTCAGATCGCACTCGAGCATTTCCTTCGGATTTTCGCCGATCAGGAGCTTGTGCAACTGCTGCAGATTGGGCAGGCCTTCGAGGAAAAGAATCCGCTCGATCAGCTTGTCGGCGTGCTTCATTTCGTCGATCGACTCGTGATACTCATGCTCGTTGAGCTTGCTCAGCCCCCAGTTCTTGTACATGCGGGCGTGCAGGAAGTACTGGTTGATCGCGGTCAGTTCATTGACCAGCACTTTATTGAGATATTGAATGACTTTCTTGTCGCCTTTCATGGCGGCTCTCCTTCACGTCGGGGAGCCCCAAGATTAGCACAAGAAGGCGGCGGAATCTGGCATTCCAGCCGCCTTGAAACGGCTCAGGACGGCTGGCGTTTCCGGCAGCAACCGTCGCTCGCGCACTCCTGACGCAGCTGGCTGCGCACGTCCTGGCTGCACTTTCCGCAGCAGGTGCCGACGCCGAGCTGGTCGCGCAGTGCGCGGAAGGAATCGGCGCCTTCCGCGATCGAGGCGGAAATCTGGCGCGTGGTCACGGCATTGCAAACGCAGACGTACATGGTGAAACTCCGTTCGAACTTCTTAACAAGAATTATTATCAATATACTCGACAAATGCAAGTAGTTCTCGTTTGAATTTTGTAACAGCGCCCTCTCTTGCGATTCCGCGGACGCTCGCGCTATAGTGCCGCGGCGAATGGGAGAGCGCGGGAAAGCGGCGACTTTGCCTCTTTCCGCCGCCGAAGGCGCAATCCACCCGGAAACGCTCAGGCAAAAGGACCGTTCGTGCAAGGAACTCTGGAGAGCGGTGCCCCCGGCTTGGCGGCGCACCCACCGATGGGGCAACGCAGCGGAAAATGGCAATCGCAGCGCTTGCCGATCCGGCGCGGTAATCTCTCAGGTATCAAGGACAGAGGGGTGAACTCTATTTGAGTTCGCCCCTTTTTCGTTTCTGGAATCGACTTTAAGAATGTCCTTCAAGGAATTGATATGACGCAAAAAACTGTCCTGAACGAAACTCACCGTCGGTTTGGCGCCAAAATGGTCGATTTCGGCGGCTGGGACATGCCGCTCCACTACGGCTCGCAGATCGAGGAGCACCACGCCGTGCGCCGCGACTGCGGCATGTTCGACGTCTCGCACATGTGCGCCGTCGACCTGAGCGGTCCGGACGCCAAGACCTTCCTGCTGCGCCTGCTCGCCAACAACGTCGACAAGCTGCAGGCGCCGGGCAAGGCGCTCTACAGCGCAATGCTCAACGAGGCCGGCGGCGTCGTCGACGATCTGATCGTCTATTACCTGTCCCCGGGCGAATACCGCGTCGTGATCAACGCCGGCACCGCGGCCAAGGATCTCGAATGGATGGCCGCCCGCCTCGCCGACTGGAAAATGGACGTCGGCCTGCGCCCGCGCCGCGACCTGGCGATGATCGCTGTCCAGGGGCCGCAGGCCTGCGCCAGGGTCTGGCAGGTGCTGCCCGAGACGCGCGGCGCGAGCGAAGCCCTGAAGCCCTTCTTCGCCGCCGTCGTCGGCGACTGCTTCATTGCCAGGACCGGCTACACCGGTGAAAGCGGCTTCGAGATCGCGCTCCCGGCCGAGCACGCGGACGCGCTCTGGCAGGCGCTCGCCGACGCCGGCGTGGCGCCCTGCGGCCTCGGCGCGCGCGACACGCTGCGCCTGGAGGCCGGCATGAACCTCTACGGGCAGGACATGGACGAGAGCGTCTCGCCGCTCGACGCCGGCCTCGCCTGGACGGTCGACCTCGCCGCCGCGCGCGATTTCGTCGGCAAAGCCGCGCTGCTCGAACACGGACAGCGCAAGCAGTTCCTCGGCCTGCTGCTCGAGGATCGCGGCGTGCTGCGCGCGCACCAGAAAGTCGTGACCGCGCAGGGCGAAGGCGAAATCACCAGCGGCAGCTTCTCGCCGACCCTGCAGCGCTCGATCGCCCTCGCCCGCCTGCCGCTCGGGGTCGCAGTCGGCGACAGCGTCAGCGTCGAAATCCGCGACAAACGGCTCGCCGCACGCGTCGTCAAACCCGTTTTCGTGCGCAACGGCGCCTCGCAGCTCGCCTGAGCACACCCCGCAACCGCAAATATTCATCTCCCATCTCATCGAGGATCAAACCATGAACGTCCCCGCCAACCTCAAGTACGCCAAGAGCCACGAATGGGTCCGCAGCGAAGCCGACGGCACCGTCACCGTCGGCATCACCGACCATGCCCAGGACCTCCTCGGCGATCTCGTCTTCATCGAACTGCCCGAAGTCGGCAAGGTTCTCGCCGCCGAGCAGGAAGCGGCCGTCGTCGAATCGGTGAAGGCCGCCGCCGACGTCTACGCGCCGCTCGCCGGCACCGTCGTCGAGGTCAACCAGGCCGCCGCCGATGCACCCGAATCGGTCAACCAGGACGCCTACGCCGCCTGGCTGTTCAAGCTCAAGCCGGCCAACGCGGGCGACGTCGACGCCCTGCTCGACGCCGCCGCCTACACGGCCACCGTCGACGCCGCCTGACGCTGCCGCGACCCCGCCGGCGCCTCCCGCTCGGAGCGCCGCCGCCATCTGACGCCCATCGGACCCGCCCCATGCCGAATACCGAAGCCCTCTCCGCCCTCGAACAGCGCGATGAATTCGTCGCCCGCCACATCGGCCCCAGCCCGGACGAAATCGCTGCGATGTTGAGTACGCTGGGGGTCTCCAGCCTCGACGCGCTGATCGAACAGACGGTGCCCGCCGCCATCCGCCTGCCGGCGCCGCTCGCCCTGCCCGGCGCGCGCCCGGAGAACGAAGCGCTCGCCGCGCTCAAGGCGATCGCCGCAAAGAACCGCATCGCCAAGTCGCTGATCGGCATGGGCTACCACGACACGCTGACGCCCAAGGTCGTCCTGCGCAACGTACTCGAGAATCCGGGCTGGTACACGGCCTACACGCCCTATCAGGCCGAGATCGCGCAGGGCCGCCTGGAAGCCCTGCTCAACTACCAGCAGATGGTGATCGACCTGACCGGCCTCGAACTCGCCAACGCCTCGCTGCTAGACGAGGCGACCGCCGCCGCCGAGGCGATGACCATGGCGCGGCGCCTCAGCAAGTCGCAATCGAACGCCTTCTTCGTGGACGCCGCCTGCTTCCCGCAGACCATCGACGTGGTCAAAACGCGTGCCGGCTTCTTCGGTTTCGAACTGGTTTTCGGCGCCCCCGAGGAAGCCGCCCGCCAGGAGGTCTTCGGCGCGCTCTTCCAGTACCCGAACGACGCCGGCGAAGTCAGCGACCTTTCCGATCCGATCGCCGCCGTCAAGTCGCGCGGCGGCGTCGTCGCCGTCGCCGCCGACCTGATGGCGCTCGTCCTGCTCAAATCGCCGGGCGCCATGGGCGCCGACATCGCGCTCGGCTCGGCGCAGCGCTTCGGCGTGCCGCTCGGTTTCGGCGGACCGCACGCCGCCTTCTTCGCGACGCGCGACGAGCACAAGCGCTCGGTGCCCGGCCGCATCATCGGCGTTTCGGTCGACGCGCGCGGCAACAGCGCGCTGCGCATGGCGCTGCAGACGCGCGAGCAGCACATCCGGCGCGAGAAGGCCAACTCCAACATCTGCACCTCGCAGGTCCTGCTCGCCAACATGGCCGGCATGTACGCCGTCTATCACGGCCCGGCCGGGCTGCGCGCCATCGCCAGCCGCATCCACCGCCTGACCGCGATCCTCGCCGAAGGCCTCAGGCGCGCCGGCGTCGCCGTGCTCACCAAGCACTTCTTCGACACCCTGCGCATCGACCTCGGCACGCGCGCGCTCAGCGTCTTCCAGGCCGCCGCCAACGCCGGCTACAACCTGCGCCAGGTGGGCAGCGGCGTGCTCGCCATCGCCCTCAACGAAAAGAGCACGCGCGACGACGCCGCCGCGCTGATCAAGCTGATCGCCGGCGTCGCCGCCGACATCGAGACGCTGGACGCGCAGTTGCAGCAGGCCGACCCAGCCCTGCCCGCCGAACTGCTGCGCAGCGACGCCATCCTCGCGCACCCGGTATTCAACACGCACCACACCGAACACGAGATGCTGCGCTACCTGAAGAAGCTGCAGAACAAGAATCTCGCGCTCGACCACTCGATGATCTCGCTCGGCTCGTGCACCATGAAGCTGAACGCGACGAGCGAGATGATTCCGATCAGCTGGCCCGAGTTCTCCGACATCCACCCATTCGCCCCGCTCGACCAGGCGCCGGGCTACCTCGAAATGATCGGCGGCCTCGAAAGCTGGCTCAAGGAAATCACCGGTTTCGACGCCATCTGCATGCAGCCGAACTCCGGCGCGCAGGGCGAATACGCCGGCCTCGTCGCCATCGCGCGCTATCACGCGAGCCGCGGCGAGGACCACCGCCACGTCTGCCTGATCCCCCGATCGGCGCACGGCACCAACCCGGCGACCGCGCACATGGCCGACATGCAGGTCGTCGCCGTCGACTGCGACGCGAACGGCAACGTCGACGTCGCCGACCTCAGGGCCAAGGCCGAGCAGCACGCCGCCAAGCTCGCCTGCCTGATGATCACCTATCCGTCGACGCACGGCGTCTTCGAGGAGGATATCCGCGAAATCTGCACCATCGTGCACGCGCACGGCGGCCAGGTGTACATGGACGGCGCCAACCTCAACGCGCAGGTCGGCCTCACCTCGCCCGGCCTGATCGGCGCCGACGTCAGCCACATGAACCTGCACAAGACCTTCTGCATCCCGCACGGCGGCGGCGGCCCGGGCATGGGGCCGATCGGCCTCAAGGCGCATCTGGCGCCCTTCATGGCCAACCACGCGGTGCAGACGATCGACGGCCCGCATGGCGGCCAGGGCGCCGTTTCCGCCGCGCCCTGGGGGTCGGCGTCCATCCTGCCGATTTCATGGATGTACATCGCGATGATGGGCGGCGAAGGTCTCAAGCGCGCGACCGAAGTCGCCATCCTCAACGCCAACTACGTCGCCGCCCGCCTCGGCGAGCACTACCCGGTACTGTATACCGGCCGCAACGGCCGCGTCGCGCACGAATGCATCCTCGACATCCGCCCGCTCAAGGCGGCCACGGGAATCGCCGAGACCGACATCGCCAAACGCCTGATGGACTACGGTTTCCACGCGCCGACGGTGAGCTTCCCGGTGGCCGGAACGATCATGATCGAACCGACCGAATCCGAATCGAAGGCCGAGATCGACCGCTTCATCGCCGCGCTGATCGCCATCCGCGCGGAAATCCGCAAGGTCGAAGAAGGCCTCTGGCCGGCCGACGACAACCCGCTGAAGAACGCGCCGCACACCCAGGCCGACGTCGTCGACGGCGAATGGACGCACCCGTACAGCCGCCAGGAAGCGGTCTTTCCCCTGCCCTGGGTAGCCGCGGACAAGTTCTGGCCGAGCGTGAACCGCATCGACGACGTCTACGGCGACCGCAACCTCTTCTGCGCCTGCGTGCCAATGGACGAGGCCAGCGCCTGATCCGTCCCGGCAACCGCTCAAGGCCCGAAGCGCAAGGCTTCGGGCCTTTTTTTGCCCGCCCCGGCAGGCGTCTCGGCGTCCCAGTCAAGCGCGCGCTACAGTGCTGTCGGTCAGCGGCGACAAGGCTGCGCGGCGCAAAAGCGGACCTTCCCGGAATACGGGGCAAAGCCTGTCGGCGCGGCCCGACAGATTCGTTCGAAAAGAGCAGGCGAAACAATCGCAAGCAACTGTAATAAAAAGAAAAATAGAGACTGGCACGAAGCTGGCTAAGGAACCGGGCTGTAGCGCATGGCAGCGCGCGACTGAACCATCCACCCAGCCATCCACCCAGCTCAAGGAGAAGTCATGCTCAACCGCCAGAATCTGTTCGGCAAACGCGACGAACGCGTCGACGCACTCACCGCTCGCCCCCCCGTTCTCGACAACCGCCCCGCGCCCGCCGTCACGGTACGCCCGGCGACCGGTGCGAACGGCGCGTCCGTCCCGGCGCCAGGCACGACGGCTGCGGCTGCTGCAGCGAACGAAGCCGCGAAGAGCGACAAACCGAGAACGGAAGTGACCGGCAGCCGCCTGATCGTCGGCCCCGACGTCAAGCTCAAGGGCGCCGAGATCCTCGACTGCGACACCCTCGTCGTCGAAGGCCGCGTCGAGGCGACGATGGACAGCCGCGTCATCCACATCGCCGAAAACGGCGCCTTCAGCGGCAAGGTCAGCATCGACGTGGCCGAAATCCACGGCAACTTCGAAGGCGAACTCACCGTGCGCAGCCAGCTGCTGATCCACTCCACCGGCCGCGTCAACGGCAAGATCCGCTACGGCAAGATCCTGATCGACGAGGGCGGCCAGTTGTCGGGCGACGTTCAGTCGCTGAGCGCCGCCGAGAACAGGGCGCCGGCCATCGCCGCTTAAATGGAGGAAGACGCCGATCAGGCGCCGGCCTGGTCGGCGTCGACCACGAATACCGCTTCCTCGAACAGCGAGCGGATGACGACGCGGCGCACCTCCGGCCGGTCGGGAACGGCGTAGAGCACCGGCGTGATCATCTCCTCGAAGATGCCGCGCAGGCTGCGCGCGCCCACCTTGTACTCGAAAGCCAGCTCGGCGATCTGCTCGAACACGGGCGGCTCGATGCGCAGCTCGACGCCTTCGCTCTTCAACCGCTCGCGGAACTGCCGGTAGATCGAGTTCTTCGGCACGACCATGATGCGCACCAGCATCTCGCGCGTCAGCTTCTCGAAGCTCGCGACGATCGGCAGACGCCCGGCGAATTCCGGGATCAGCCCGAACTCGAAGAGATCGGTCGGCTTGATGCGCGCGTTCAGGCGGTCGAGGATTTTCTGGTTCTCGCTCTGCCCGGTCGAAATGAAGCCGAAGGTGTGCGAACTCGCGGTGATCTTCTCCAGCCCGACGAAGGCGCCGCCGCAGATGAACAGGATGTCCGAGGTGTCGATGTAGCGCCCGCCGCCGAGCTTCACCGGCGCGCCTTCCATTATCTTCAGCAGCGCGTGCTGCACGCTCTCGCCCGAGGTCGCGCGCGGCTGGCCTTCGACCGCTTTCAGCTTGTCGATCTCGTCGATGAAGACGATGCCCTTCTGCGCCCGGGCGATGTCGCCGCCGGCCTTGTCGAGCAGGCGCAGCAGAATCGCCTCGATTTCCTCGTTCACGTACTTCGACTGCGCCAAGCTGGTCGCATCGGCGGTCACGAAGGGAACGTCGAGCGCGCGCGACAAGGTCTCGCAAAGCAGCGTCTTGCCGGTACCGGTCGGGCCGATGAGAAGGATGTTGCTCTTGGCGATCTCGACGCCGTCCGCCGTCGCCGGCTTCCGGCAATGCGAATAGACCGCCACGGCCAGGGTTTTCTTGGCGGCGTCCTGCCCGACGACGTGCTGGTCGAGGTAGCGAACGATCGCGCTCGGCGTGAGCGCGCCCGTCAGGGCGCCGGCGTTGGCGCCGCCGGCGCGGCCTTCCTTAGCGCTGTCCGTATCCAATTGTTTTCCCCGCAAGCAAGGCGCCGAAAGCGCGCCGATGGGTCGCATCTTAGCCCAGCCGCGCCGTCGGAAGCAGCCGCCCCCCGGATACGCACGGCGCCGGCAAGAGGTAGGCCGTCGTTCCGCGGCCTGCCCGCCAAGCACCGCCCCCCTCGCGGCGGCCCAGCCGCACAGCCACGCAAGCGCGTAGACTTCGCCGCCGCGCTGGCGTAGCATCGCCGCCCCGCCAGAAACCGCTTCGCCATGACTCTCGCCTCGCCCGCCCGCGCCTGCGGCATCGACTTCGGCACCTCCAACTCCACCGTCGGCTGGCTGCGCCCGGCGCAGGCGACGCTGCTCGCCCTCGAGGACGGCAAGGTGACGCTCCCCTCGGTGGTGTTCTTCAACGCCGAGGAGGACAGCATCGCTTTCGGACGCGCCGGCCTGCGCGCCTATCTGGACGGCAGCGAAGGTCGCCTGATGCGCTCGCTGAAAAGCCTGCTCGGGAGCAGCCTGATCGACGGCAAGACCGAGGTGCACGGCCGCGCCCTGCTCTTTCGCGACCTGCTCGCGCAGTTCATCGGCGAACTGAAGAAACGGGCCGAAAATCTCGGCGGACGCGCCTTCGACCAGGCGGTCTTCGGCCGCCCGGTACACTTCGTCGACGACGATCCGGCAGCCGACCAACAGGCCGAAGACACGCTTGCCGCAATCGCCCGCGCCGTCGGTTTCGCCGACGTCAGCTTTCAGTACGAGCCGATCGCCGCCGCCTTCCACTACGAGACGGAAATCGCGCGCGAAGAACTGGTGTTGGTCGCCGATATCGGCGGCGGCACCTCGGACTTCTCGCTCGTCCGCCTGTCCCCGCGGCGCGCCCGCGCCGGCGAACGGCGCGACGACGTGCTGGCGAACGGCGGCGTGCATATCGGCGGCACCAATTTCGACCGTCAGCTGAGCCTCGCCTGCGTCATGCCACTGCTCGGTTACGGCAGCCGCCTGCGGAACGAGCGCGAGATGCCCTCCGGCATTTTCTTCAACCTCGCCACCTGGCACACGATCAACTTCGCCTATACCCGCCAGGTCTGGGCCGAACAGCAGCGCCTGCGCCTCAACGCGCTCGACCCCGAACGCATGGACCGCCTGCTCGCGCTGATCGAGCAACGCGCCGGCCACTGGCTGGCCCATCAGGTCGAAGAAGCGAAGATCGCCCTCTCCGCGCAGGAAACGAGCGTCCTCGCGCTCGACCGGCTGACCCCGGGCCTTCGGCACGCGCTGACGCGCTGCGAGTTCGACCTGGCCACCGCCACACTTGCCGACAAAGTCGAAAGCACGGTCGCCGCCCTCCTCGCCGACGCCGGCGTCGCCGCCGAACGCATCGACACCGTTTTCTTCACCGGCGGATCGAGCGGCGTTCCGCGCCTGCGCCAGCGCATCGCCGCGCTGCTGCCGCGCGCCCGCGCCGTCGAAGGGGACCTGTTCGGCAGCATCGGCGCCGGCCTCGCCGTGCAGGCGGCGCGGCGCTACGGCTAGGTGCTCCGGCGGTAAAAAAGTGCGTGTCAAGACTTGACTTATTCACACCACGCAGTGTGCGGGCGCATTCCCGCGGCGCAACAAGGACTTAGCGCCACGCTTCTTGTAAAAAACAAATTATTCTTTAAAAATCAACAGACTGAACCGATGCGCAAGAAACTTGCAGAGTAAGGAAAATCCTTGCGGGCCGGGCAGTTGGCGCATCCGCCAACATCCTATCCACAGAGTTATCCACAGAAATTGTGGATAAGCGGAAGTCGTCATTCAGGATGATGACATTGCCCTCAAAACTTAAAGTAGTTTCTCAACAAACGGGCGATTGCCCCCGCCCCGCCGAACGGGGATGATGGGCGCCCATCCACACCTCAGGAGCCATCCAGTGAAGACCCTGCTTTCCCTCGCGCTGCTCGCCGCCGCCCTCCCGGCGTTCGCCCAATCCGACGTGGCGGCCGCGGCCGCGCGCGAACCCGGCGCCGTCGTCACGCCGAGCGGCCTCGTTTACCGCGCGCTGCAGGAAGGAAACGGCGCCAGCCCGTCGGCGACCGACACGGTGCGCGTCCATTACCGGGGCACCTTTCCCGACGGCCGGGAATTCGACAGCTCGTACAAGCGCGGCCAGCCGGCGGAGTTCCCGCTCAACCGCGTGATCCGCTGCTGGACCGAGGGCGTGCAGCGCATGAAGACCGGCGGCAAGGCCAAATTGACCTGCCCGCCGGCCATCGCCTACGGCGAGCGCGGCGCGGGCGGCGCCATCCCGCCCAACGCCACCCTGCACTTCGAGATCGAACTGATCGACATCGTGCGCCGCTGAACGCCGCGCACGCCGATTGCCGGGCCGCGCGGCGGCCCGCCCCCCCTCACATATAGCTCTCGACGAGCGAGAAGAGGCGTTCGTAGAAATCGGAATCGGCGACGGTTTCCTCGCCGACCCGCACCAGATTCTCGCTGTTCGCCGACCACGGCAGGGAAATCGACCCCAGCCCCGCAAGGCTGACGCCGGCGCTGGAACTGTTGGCCTTGAGCTCGTAATGGGTCTGCTTGGCGTTGGCGTAGATCGACGAACCAGACGGAACCGGCAGGCAGACCAGCGCGATCTCCAGCGTCATGTGATGCCCGGCGACCGGCTGGAAGGCCTTGCTGCCCTCGACTCTTTCCTTGCCCTTCTCGGAGACCCGGTAGCCCTGGCTGAGCAGCGCCCGCCGTCCGGCCTCGCAGGCTTCTGCCGGATTCAGGCTGGAATCGTGCGCGAACGGCGTTGTCTGACTGAAGGCTTCCGCCTTGTACACCGCCGGCGGCGTCGCACACGCCGCGAGGATCAGGACACAGGGCAAGGCTAGAACGACGGATTTCATTGAACGCGGACGGTGTGCGGAAAAAGGAGCGCCAAGGTTAGCAGAACTTCGGGCCGCCCTTCCATTCCCGCCGCCGCGCGCGGCACGCCGGCGCACAACGACCTTGCCATCGCGCGGCCGGCAACCCATCATCGCGGCAGTCGCCCCTTCACCGACGGAGAAGACCATGACAGCACCGATCTACCAACTGAGCGTCGACCGCCTGCAGGGCGGAACGCAATCGCTTGCCGACTACGCCGGCAAGGTCCTGCTGATCGTCAACACGGCCAGCGAGTGCGGTTTCACGCCGCAGTACGCGGGGCTCGAAGCGCTGCATCAGCGCTACGGCGAGCAGGGACTCGTCGTTCTCGGCTTCCCGTGCAACCAGTTCGGCGCGCAGGAACCGGGCAGCGCCGAGGAAATCGGCGCCTTCTGCGAGAAGAACTACGGCGTCGGTTTCCCGATGTTCGCCAAGATCGAGGTCAACGGCGAACATGCGCATCCGCTCTACCGCTACCTGAAGGAACATGCGCGCGGCGTTCTCGGCAGCGAGGCGATCAAATGGAACTTCACCAAATTCCTCGTCGACCGCAGCGGCGAGGTCGTCGACCGCTACGCCCCGACCACCCCCCCGGAAGCCATCGCCGGGGATATCGAAAAACTGCTCTGATGCCCGTCCGCTGCGGCGCGCCGGCATGAACCCTCCCGACCTCGGCGCCACCCCGCGCTGGCCCGACGTTCCCGCCGTCTACGGCTGGCTCTCGCTCGACCGGCGCGGACGCTGGCGGCTGCGCGGCGACCCGGTCACCCACTGCGGCGCGCTCGCCTTCTTCAACCGCCAGTACGGCTGCGACGAGGGCGGCGCGTGGTTCGTCCAGAACGGCCCGCAGCGCGTCTTCGCGGCGCTCGACTACACGCCCTGGATCGTGCGCCTGAGCGGCGCCGGGAGCGACGCCCTGCTCGCCCACACCGGCGAGGCCATCGTATGTGTCGAAGAGGCGTGGATCGACGAAGCGGGCAACCTGCTGCTCGCCACCGAACGCGGCGTCGCCCTGCTCGACGACCGCGACCTGCCGGCCATGCTCGAACGCCTGTGCGACGCGGCCGGCGCCGAGCCTTCCGAAACGGCGCTGCTCGCCCTGCTCGACCCATCAACGCCCCGACATGCGCCGGAAGAACATTCCAACTCGCTGTTCCTCGCCTGGAACGGGACTCGCCTGCCGCTGGCCGGGATTCGCCGCGCCGACGTCCCCGCGCGCTTCGGATTCGTCGCGCAGCCGGGGCCGCTCACGGAATGAACGGCCACTCGATCTCGTCGCTGCGCGCGACGCCCGCCGTCATGGCGCGGCACAGCGCGACGAATTCACGCATGCCGGCCGTCTGGTACTTGCGCCGGTGCCAGACGAAATGGAAATGGCGGCGCAGGTCGAGCGCCGGCACCTCGATCGCGACCAGGCTGCCGCGCCGGAAAGCCTCGCGCAGCGCCAGCCGCGAAATGCAGCCGATGCCCAGCCCGAACTCGACGGCGCGCTTGATCGCTTCGGTATGCTCTAGTTCGAGGCGCACGACCGGCTCCTGGTGCTTCTCGCGCAAGGCCTGATCGAGCGCCTCGCGCGTGCCCGATCCCGCTTCGCGCATGATCCACGCCTCGCCTTCCAGGTCCGCCAGCGTCGCCGTCCCGGCCCGCGCCAGACGATGCCCCGGCGCGCAAAACACCACCAGTTCGTCGGCCAGCCAGGGTTCGACGATCAGGTCGGGATGCCGGCAATGCCCCTCGATCAACCCGAGATCGATCTCGTAGCGCAGCAGCTGATCGACGATGGTCGCCGTGTTATGCACCTCCAGGCGCACCTCGCTCTCCGGATGCCGCGTCAGGAAGTCGGCGACGATCAGCGTCGCCAGATAGTTGCCGATCGTCAGCGTCGCGCCGATGCGCAGCCGGCCGTAGCCGGAGCGGCCTTCAAGCTGGGTTTCGATGCCCTGGGCGCGTTCGAGCAGTTCGACCGCATGCGGCAGTAGCGATTGCCCCAGTTCGTTCAGGCGCAGCGCCTTGCCGACGCGGTCGAACAGCTGCGTCTCGTAGAGCCGCTCGAGCTCGCCCAAGGCCGTGCTCGTCGCCGACTGCGACAGCGCGAGCGCCAGCGCGGCGCGCGAAACGCTTTCGTGGCGGGCGACGGCGACGAAGACCTCGATCTGGCGCAAGGTGAATTTCATATCCACTCCGTAGATATTGTTTATTCAAACAATCTGTTTTACAGATATGTTAGCGCGAACTAGCATGCCCGACATCCTTAACCTACCCACGATCCGGACCTTTCATGAGCACCCTCGCCACCGAACGCGTTCTCTCCGTCCATCACTGGAACGACAGCCTGTTCAGCTTCCGCACCACGCGCGACCCCGGCCTGCGCTTCATCAACGGCCAGTTCGTGATGATCGGCCTGGAACACGAAGGGCGGCCGCTGACGCGCGCCTACAGCATCGCCAGCGCCAACCACGACGAACACCTGGAATTCTTCAGCATCAAGGTGCAGAACGGTCCGCTGACCTCGAAGCTGCAACACCTGAAGGTCGGCGACCCGGTCATCGTCAGCCGCAAGCCGACCGGCACCCTCGTCCTGCGCGACCTGAAACCGGGCAAGAATCTCTACATGCTGTCCACCGGCACCGGCCTCGCGCCCTTCATGAGCCTCGTGCAGGACCCGGAGACCTACGAACGCTTCGAGAAGGTCGTGCTGATCCACGGCGTGCGTTGGGTCAGCGAACTGGCCTACGCCGACTTCCTCGGGAAGGACCTCTTCGAGCACGAGTTCTTCGGCGATCTCGTACGCGACAAGCTGATCTACTACCCGACCGTGACGCGCGAGCCCTTCCGCAACCAGGGCCGCCTGACCGACCTCGTCGAATCCGGCAAGCTGTTCACCGACATCGGCCTGCCGCCGCTCAATCCGGAAACCGACCGCGCCATGATCTGCGGCAGCCCGCACATGCTCAAGGACTGCTGCGAGATGCTCGACCGCCGCGGCTTCCACATCTCGCCGCACATCGGCACCGCCGGCGACTACGTGATCGAGCGCGCCTTCGTCGAGAAATAGGCCGCGCCCGGCACAAATCTGAAAACGGGGAGGATTGCAAGCCTTCCCGTCAAAGAAGGCGGGGCGCCAAAAGCCTACAATCGCCTCACCCAACAAGGGTCATGCCGGAAACGGACATGGCCCTGTTTTTTTAGCGCGCCGAGAACCCCCTTTCAATGAGCCGAATCGTCGAAGTTCGTATCCCGAAATTTCCCGAATGCTGGGATTCCTGCGGCAATTGCGCCAACGGCGAGGTCGTCGTGGACGACGTCCTCGTGCTGCCGGGCGACCGCGTCGAGCGCGAGGACAACCTGATCGTGCTCGAAACCGGCAAGGTGGCGCTCGACATCCCGACGCCGAGCGACGGCCGCGTCGTCGAACTGCACGTCGCCGCCGGCGATGCGGTCAACGAAGGACAGCTCATCCTTACCCTGGAAATCGCCTAGAAGCGGCACAGCGCGTTGCGGCGGCAACGGCCCGTTGCCGCAAACCGCTCGAGGAATGGCACGGCGGCGCCTTGGCGTTCCAATGGCATAAGCGGGAAATCTGCGATAGCATGCAGACCCTTTCCGACCTCGTTCCACCGGCCATGAAGCCCTCTCGCCCGCTCAGCAACAAGGCCAAACTGATCACCCTCCTCTGGCTGCTGCTCAGCGCCGGATTCCTGGCCACCACGCTGGTCAGCTACTTCGCGTCGCGCGAGGCGATCCGCGAATCGATCGTCGCCACCGAACTGCCGCTCACCTCGGACAACGTCTACTCCGAGATCATGAAGGACCTCGTCCGCCCGATCCTGATCTCGTCGATGATGTCGCGCGACACCTTCCTGCGCGACTGGGTGGTCGGCGGCGAAAACGACGTCGGGCAGATGACGCGCTACCTCAGCGAGGTCATGTCGCACTACGGCGCCTTCACCAGCTTTTTCGTCTCGGAAGCGACGAACAACTACTACCAGGCCGGCGGCCTGCTCAAGACGGTGAAGCCCGAAGAGCCGCGCGACGTCTGGTATTTCCGCGTGCGCGGCATGAACGAGCCGTACGAGATCAACGTCGATCCTGACCTCGCCAACCGCGACAAGCTGACCATCTTCATCAACTACCGGGTCTTCGACTACCAGCACCGCTTCATCGGCGCCACCGGCGTCGGGCTGACCGTAGACGCCGTGGTCAAGCTGATCGACGAGTATCAGCAACGTTACGGACGCGGCATCTACTTTGTCGACGCCAGCGGCAAGATCGTCCTCACCGGCCGCGACGGAATCGCCGGCGACAAGGCGGCGCACGCCGGCATCCGCGAGATCGACGGCCTGCGCGACCAGGCCGACGCCATCCTCAAGACCGGCCAGGGATCGTTCGAATACCGGAACGGCGGGCGTCGCCACTTCCTCAACGTGCGCTACATCCCCGAACTGAAGTGGCAGCTCTTCGTCGTCAAGCAGGAAGACAAGGCGATCGCCGAGATCCAGAAAACGCTCTACCTCAACCTCGGCCTGTGCGCCGGCATCACGGCCCTCGCCCTGCTCTTCGTCTACCTGACGGTCAACCGCTACCAGAACCGCCTCGAGGAAATGGCGACGACGGACAGCCTGACCGGCCTGGCCAACCGCCACGCGCTCGAACTCCTGCTCGACCAGGGCGTGCGCGAGTCCGCCCGCGCCGGCGCGCCGATCTCGGCGATCCTGCTCGACCTTGACCGCTTCAAGGAACTCAACGACAGCCGCGGCCATTTCGCCGGCGACCGCGTGCTGGAAGGCATCGCCGCCATCCTGCGCAAGAGCGTGCGCAACTCCGACATCGCCTGCCGCTGGGGCGGCGAGGAATTTCTCATCATCCTCAAGAACACGCCGCTGCAGGGCGCCGCCGACGTCGCCAACACGATCCGCGCGCGCATCGAGAAAGCGCGCCACGAAATCGACGGCAGCCCGGTCGCCCTCACCGCCAGCGCCGGCGTCGCCACCTACCGGCCCGGCGAAAGCAAGGAAAGCTTCATTTCGCGCGCCGACGCGCTGCTCTACCAGGCCAAGCAGGAAGGCCGCAACCGAGTCTGCAGCGAAGCCATCGAGCGCAGCGTCCACGACGCCTGATCTGCCCCCGACGCGGCGCGCCCCCAGCGACGCGGAGGGGTGACCTGACCCGCCATGACGGTCAGCCGGCCGCTTCGCGGCCATGGGCGGGGAACGACGCCTCCGCCACGCATTCCCTCCCATAGCCGCCGAAGCACGCGCCTCGTCCGCGGAGCGGATCGAACCTCCCTGTCTCAGGATTTTTCCGCAGCGGCCGATACTCATAGAAGAAGGCCCGCGCTGCACCCCGTCCCGGACGCCGGCGCGCCGGCCTCCCCCCTCAGACCGACGAATGGAGACCATCATGGCAATCGCACCGGCAGACAGCGCATCCAATCAGGCGGCATCCGCACTCAAGGCGCGGGACGCCTCCCCGGCGAACAGCGTGGCCACGGCCAAACAGCAGCTGAACGTGCAGATCCTTGAAGCCTCGGCCAGGGTTTCCGTGCAGGCCGGCGGCGAATCGCAGGCGCTGCTCTTCCGCAGCGCGATCGACCGCATCAACGAACTGCTGTCGCCCAGCCTCGGCGCCGACGCCATCCAGGGCAAGATGAGCGAAGACAATTCGCCGGAAGCGACGGCGAACCGCATTCTCAGCCTGTCGACCGGCTTCTACGACGCTTACGCCGCGCAGCGCAAGGGCGACGACCCCGAGCAGATTGCCAAGGATTTCGTCGGACTGATCCGCGGCGGCTTCGAGAAGGGCTTCAACGAGGCCAAGGACATCCTGCAGGGCCTGCAGGTCTTCGGCGGCGAAATCGAAAGCGGCGTCATGAAGACATATGCGCTGGTCCAGAAGGGCTACGACGACTTCCTGGCCGCCAAGCTGCAACCGGCCACGGATACGGCGCCGGCGGAAAAGGCCGCGACGAAGGCCTGACCCGCCCCGGTATCGCCATCAGAAAAACGCTGTGCCGAGCACGGCGCTTTTTCCTGCGCACCGCGCCACGCACCTCCCGGCGCGCAGCGCATTCGTCCCGCGCCGGCATTCGCCAGCCGCCCGAGCACAAAACGCCCCCGCACTCGGGTAAACTCCCCGCCTTGCCAACCGGCGCCACGTCCTTGCGACGTCCATCGCCGGTTTCCCGCAGCTTTTCGCCCACACCACACCTTCCAAAGAATCCGCCATGGCCCAATACGTAATGAGCATGCTCCGCGTGAGCAAGGTCGTGCCGCCCAAGCGGCAGATCATCAAGGACATCTCCCTTTCCTTCTTCCCCGGCGCCAAGATCGGCCTGCTCGGCCTGAACGGCGCCGGCAAGTCGACCGTGCTGAAGATCATGGCCGGCGTCGAAACCGAATACGAAGGCGAAGTCCAGCACCTGCCCGGGATCAGGATCGGCTATCTGGAACAGGAGCCGCAGCTCGACGCCGCCAAGACCGTGCGCCAGGAGGTCGAATCGGCGATGGGCGAAGTGATGGAAGCGCAGGCCAAGCTGGAGGCGGTGTACGCCGCCTACGCCGAGGAGGACGCCGATTTCGACAAGCTCGCCGAAGAGCAGGCCCGCCTCGAAGCGATCATCGCCACCGCCGGCTCGGACACCGAACACCAGATGGAGATCGCCGCCGACGCGCTGCGCCTGCCGGACTGGGACGCCGTGATCGGCAAGCTCTCCGGCGGCGAAAAGCGCCGCGTAGCGCTGTGCAAGCTGCTGCTCTCAAAACCCGACATGCTGCTGCTCGACGAGCCGACCAACCACCTCGACGCCGAATCGGTCGAATGGCTGGAGCAGTTCCTCGTACGCTTCCCCGGCACCGTCGTCGCCGTCACCCACGACCGCTACTTCCTCGACAACGCCGCCGAATGGATCCTCGAACTCGACCGCGGCCACGGCATCCCGTGGAAGGGCAACTATTCGAGCTGGCTCGAACAGAAGGAAGCCCGCCTGGAAACCGAAGCCAAGCAGGAAGGCGCGCGCATCAAGGCGATGAAGCAGGAACTCGAATGGGTGCGCTCCAACCCCAAGGCGCGACAGGCCAAGAGCAAGGCGCGCATCGCCCGCTACGAGGAAATGTCGAGCTACGAATACCAGAAGCGCAACGAAACGCAGGAAATCTTCATCCCCGTCGCCGAGCGCCTGGGCGACAAGGTGCTTGAATTCAACGGCGTTTCCAAAGCCTTCGGCGACCGCCTGCTGATCGACAAGCTCTCGTTCAACGTCCCGGCCGGCGCCATCGTCGGCATCATCGGCCCGAACGGCGCCGGCAAATCGACGCTCTTCCGCATGATCACCGGGCAGGAACAGCCGGATTCGGGCGAAGTCGTCGTCGGCCCGACGGTCAAGATGTCCTACGTCGACCAGAGCCGCGAGAACCTCTCTTCGGAAAAGACCGTCTTCGACGAACTCGCCGAAGGGCGCGACATCCTGCAGATCGGCAAGTTCGAGATGCCGAGCCGCGCCTACATCGGGCGCTTCAACTTCAAGGGCGGCGATCAGCAGAAGGTCGTCGGCAAGCTCTCCGGCGGCGAGCGCGGCCGCCTGCACCTGGCCAAGACGCTGATGACCGGCGGCAACCTGCTGCTGCTCGACGAACCGTCGAACGACCTCGACGTCGAAACGCTGCGCGCACTCGAAGACGCGCTGCTCGAGTTCCCCGGCTGCGCGATGATCATCTCGCACGACCGCTGGTTCCTCGACCGCATCTGCACTCACATCCTGGCTGCCGAAGGCGACTCGCAGTGGACCTTCTTCGCCGGCAACTACCAGGAATACGAGGAAGACAAGAAGAAGCGCCTGGGCGAGGAAGGCGCCAAGCCGAAGCGCATCCGCTACCGGCCGATCGCCCGCTGACGCGGGAGCGGCGCCACCCGATGGCGCCGCCCCAACCCGTCGGGCGTCGTTAGAATCCGGCGCCGACGGGTGCCGGAATGCAAAAACCCGCCAAAGGCGGGTTTCTCATTTCTGCCGGGGCAAGCCCCCGGTGGCTCAGTGCTCGGCCTTCAGACTGGCCGAGAAGGCGGCTTCGAGGGTTTCCGGAAATTGGAACTGGGTGAAGGCGCGATGGATTTCGGCTTCATTCAGGCCGGCGCTGCTGTCCTCGAAGCGGATGCCGAGCGGCCGACCGTTGGAGGCCAGCGTGGCGAAAGCGAAACGCCAGCGCTGGGCTTCGGCCAGACGTTCGCGCAATTCGCTCTCGTTGCGGATGGCGACACCGGCTTGTTTCAGAGAGTCCAGGAATTGGTCAAAGGACTCGTTGCTCAGACTACCCATTTTCGGTCTCCGTTGAGAATGGCGGTCATCCGCCTATGAGTCGATTAACGCAGTCGCCCGCCGTCGGTTGACAAGAATTTACACGGAACACGGTAGGCGACCTGCCGCGCACCTGACGCCCGGCCCCGATCCCGCCCCAGGCCTTACAATGGCGCCCTTGCCCTTCCACGCTTTGAGCCTGCCCGCATGCCCCTCTCCGCCGCCTTCACCTCGTCCGCCCCGCCCCGTCCCCCCGCTCCCGGCCAGCGCCTGGAACTTCTCGCGCCGGCCAAGACCGCCGATTTCGGCATCGAGGCGATCAACCACGGCGCCGACGCCGTCTATATCGGCGGCCCGGCCTTCGGCGCGCGCGCCAACGCCGGCAACGAGATCGCCGGCATCGCCCGGCTCGCGGAACACGCGCACCGCTACAACGCGCGCGTGCTGGTCGCGCTCAACACCATTTTGCACGACAGCGAACTCGAAAGCGCCCGGCGCGCCGCGCACGCGGTTTACGCGGCCGGCGCCGACGCGCTGATCGTCCAGGACATGGGTCTGCTCGAACTCGACCTTCCGCCGATCGAACTGCACGCCTCGACCCAGTGCGACATCCGCAGCGCCGAGAAGGCGCGCTTTCTCGGGCAGGTCGGCTTTTCGCAGATGGTGCTGGCACGCGAACTCTCGCTCGCGCAGATCCGCGAAATCCGCGCCGCGACGGCGGCCGACGACGTCACGCTCGAGTTCTTCATCCACGGCGCCCTCTGCGTCGCCTTCTCCGGCCAGTGCTACATCAGCCACGCGCACACCGAGCGCAGCGCCAACCGCGGCGACTGCTCACAGGACTGCCGCCTGCCCTACACCCTGCAGGACGAACAGGGGCGCGTCGTCGCCTACGACAAGCACCTGCTGTCGATGAAGGACAACAACCAGACCGCCAACCTGGAAGCGCTGATCGACGCCGGCATCCGCTCGTTCAAGATCGAGGGGCGCTACAAGGACGTCGGCTACGTGAAGAACATCACCGCGCACTACCGGCGCGAAATCGACCGCATCCTCGACGGACGTCCGGAACTCGCGCGCGCGTCGAGCGGGCGGACGACGCTGTTCTTCACGCCCGACCCGGAAAAGACCTTCCATCGCGGCACCACCGACTACTTCGTGACCGAACGCCAGACCGACATCGGCGCCTTCGACTCGCCGAAATTCGTCGGCCTGCCGATCGGCAGCGTCGCCCGCGTCGGGCCGGACTGGTTCGAGATGAGCGCCGACGCACCGCTGGCCAACGGCGACGGCCTCAACTACATGCACAAGCGCGAAGTGATCGGCCTGCCGGTCAACACCGCCGAGCAGCGCGGCGCCGTGTGGCGCATCGTGCCCAACGTCGAGGTCGCGAAGCTGCCCGGTTTCCGTCCGGGCACCGCGTTGATGCGCAACGGCGACCACGCCTGGGAACAGGCGCTGACAAAGAAATCGGCCGAACGGCGGATCGCCATCGACCTGCAGCTCGCCGAAAGCGACGAAGGCTTCGTGCTGCACCTCGTCGACGAAGACGGCGTACGCGCCGAAGCGGCGCTCGCCTCCGCCAAGACGCCGGCGACGCAGGCCGACAAGGTCGAGCCCGCCCTGCGCGACAACCTCGGCAAGCTCGGGGCCACCCCGTTCGCCGCGCGACGCATTGAGATCGCGCTGAGCGCACCTTGGTTCCTGCCTGCCTCCAGCGTCAACGCGCTGCGCCGCGCGGCGGTCGAGAACCTGGAAACCGCCCGCGCCGCCGCCTACCGGCGCCCGCCACGCAAGGCGGCGGTCGAGCCGCCGGCGCCCTACCCCGACGACTCGCTGTCCTACTTGGCCAACGTCTATAACGACGCGGCGCGCGCCTTTTACGCCAAGCACGGCGTCAAGCTGATCGACGCCGCCTTCGAGGCGCACGAGGAATCCGGCGATGTGTCGCTGATGGTCACCAAGCACTGCCTGCGCTTCTCGTTCAACCTGTGCCCCAAGCAGGCCAAGGGCGTCACCGGCGTGCAGGGGCAGATTCGCGCCGAACCGATGACGCTGGTCTCGGGCGGCGAGAAATACACGCTGCGCTTCGACTGCCGGCCCTGCGAGATGCACGTCGTCGGCAAGATGAAGAAGCACATCCTGCAATCGCCGCCGCCAACCACCGTGGCGGCGCCGCTGGTCTTCCACCGCCAGCGGCCGGCGCCGCGCAGTGGCAACTGATCCGGCGCGCTCCGGCGGCGCCTCAGTAGTGCGGCGGAATCTCGTCGCGCAGGCTGAGCGCCTCGCCCGGGTCGGCGTTGCTGCTCAGGTTCTGCAGGTGGCGATGCAGCAAGCGCATCTGCTCCTGCAGCAGGTCGATCTGCTGCTGCTGCCGGTAAATCGTGCGATTGAGCTCCTCGACGAGATCCTCGGTCAGGTTCATCTTGATTTCGAGTTCGGTGAGGCGTGCTTCCATGATCCATCTTCCGTTCGCTGAGGCGCCGATTGTAATGCAGAGCCCCCCGCCCCTCCGGTAAACTCCGCCCGGTCCAGAACGCGCCGCCGCGCTCCATCGCACGCGCAAGTCCTCAAAGCTCCCATCCAGCCTCCATGTCGAACCCCGCCGCCAGCCGCCACAGTGTTTTCGAAGACGCGCAAGCCCTGCTCGTCGCCCCGCTTTTCGTCGCCTTCGCCGTCCTCCTTTTCCGCCACGCCGGGCTGCTCACCGGCGGTACGGTCGGCGTCGCCTTCCTGATCCACTACCTCGGCGACTGGCCGATCGGCGCCGTCGTCTTCGTCGTCAACCTGCCCTTCTACGTCTTCGCCTACCGTTCGTTGGGGCGCGCCTTCACGCTCAAGACCTTCGTCGCCGTCAGCCTGCTCGCCATCTACACCGAAACGCTGCCCGCGCTGATCAGCCTGCAGTCGCTCGACCCGACCTTCGCCGCGGTGATGGCCGGCTTTCTCGCCGGCGTCGGCCTGCTCATGCTGATCCGCCACCAGGCCAGCCTCGGCGGCCTCGGCGTGCTCGCCATCCACCTGCAGAACACGCGCGGCTGGCGCGCGGGCAAGGTCCAGATGGCGGCCGACGTCGTCATCCTCGGCGCCGCGCTGTTCGTGCGCGACCCGCACAGCGTCGCGCTCTCCATCCTCGGCGCGCTGGCGCTCAACCTCGTGATCGCCGTCAATCACAAGGCCGGCCGCTACATGGGCATCTGAGGACGCTGCCGCATGCCGCTCCAGCCCGCCGCCGCCCTGCGCCGCTGCGCCTCGTGCCAGCGCTGGAGCGGCGCCCGCGCGCCGGGCAGCGAACCGCTCAACGTGAGCATCGAGAGCGAGCAGGCAAGCGGACTGTGCATCGACGGCCCGTGGAACGGCAGCGAACGGCGGGCACGCTCCGCGTGCGGTAAATGGACGCTGTGGCTGCGACTGGAAAGCGGCGCGGCAACTCAAGGCGCCGCCCCGGCCGCAGGCGAAACGACTCCCGGCCAGGGCCGCTGACCCGCGCCACCTAGGTCCCGCCACGCGGCCGGTCAGGCGAAACGCCGCTCCGACCGGCCGAAAGCCCGGGGGGGCGCCGTGCCAGCCTGTATGATGGGCGCCTTCGTCAACCGCCCCACCGCCCGCCCCGCCATGACCACGCCCCTGTCCGACCTCCTCGCCGCCGCCTTCGCCGCCCGCGCTCCCCTCCTCGAACGGCTCGCGGCCGAGCGGACCGACGCCTACCGCCTCTTCCACGGCAGCGTCGAGGGCGAATCGGGCCTGACCGTGGACCGCTACGGCGACCTGCTGCTCGCGCAAACCTTCCACCGCGCGCTCGCCGCCGACGAACTGGCCGCCCTCGAAGCGTTCTACGCCGACGCACTGCCCGGCCTGCCGCTGATCTGGAACGACCGCAGCCAGGCGAACTCGCGCATCGCCAACAAGCTGCCGCCGGAAAAGAGCGTCGTCGCGCAGGCGCCTCGCGAATTCAGCGAAATGGGCGTCCGCTACCGCTTCCAGGCACGTCACGCCGGACAGGACCCGTGGCTCTTCCTCGACCTGCGCGCCGGCCGCCGGCGCGTCATGCAGGAAGTCGCGGGCAAATCGCTGCTCAACGTCTTCGCCTATACCTGCGGGGTCGGCGTCGCCGCCGCCAAGGCCGGCGCGCGCCACGTGGTGAACGTCGATTTCGCCGAGTCGAGCATCGCCGTCGGCAAGGAAAACGCCCGCCTCAACGACCTGCCGATCCGCGTGCGCTTCGTGCAGAGCGACGCCTTCGCGGCGCTGCGCCAGCTGTCCGGCATCGGTCAGGCTAAGTTCGTGCGCGGCAAGCACCTGCCGCCCTTCCCCAAGCTAGAAGCGCAGCAGTTCGACGTCGTCTTCCTCGACCCGCCGCGCTACGCCAAGAGCCCCTTCGGCGTCGTCGATCTGGTCAACGACTACCCGGCGCTGTTCAAGCCGGCGCTGCTCGCCACCGCCGAAGGCGGCACGCTGATCTGCTGCAACAACGTCGCGCAGGTCGAGCGCGCGGCCTGGATCGACCAGCTCGAACGCAGCGCGCGCAAGGCCGGCCGGCCGATCCGCGAAATCGAGACGATAGCGCCCGAAGCCGACTTCCCGAGCCCCGACGGCAAGCCGCCGCTGAAGATCGCGCTGCTGCGCGTCTAACTGTCAATGCGGCAGATGGTTGCTATGCAGAGCGGCATTTCCGTCCACTGCACCCTCTGATGACAGACGTAGCGAGGTAGCGCCAAGGCTCGGAGTCAATGGTTGGCGGATTGATGCTCAAAGGAGCCGAGTCCGTAGTTCTCGTTGAAATAGCGAACCAGCCGCGTCGTCTCGTCGTCGGTCAGCGGCTCGACGCCACGTGCGCTACGGTAACCATGCATGCGTGTGATGCTCGGCGTCCAGTCGCTGCGCCGGGACAACAGTAAACGGCGGCTGTCGTGGCAGGCCAGGCATTTCCGCTCCACGAGCTTCTCGGTACCGGCACCGTCGGGTTTGAAGCGACCGTTTTTTACTTCCTCCGCGCGCTGCTTGTCCATCTCCGTCTTGGCGGCGATGCGGGCACCGAACTGGACGTAACAAACTTCGCCGTTCTTCACCTCACGTACACCGCTGCGCTCATCGACGTTGATGAGATGCTCGACGTATTCGCCGTTCTTCGTCAGGCGATTGATGTTGTAGTTGTAGAACTCCGAGAACACGATATCGCCCTTACGGGTGGCAAGAATGGCCATGGGGGCATCGCCGTTGTCCGGACGGTCGACCATGACAGCTTTCCCCTTGTGGTCAATACGTCCCAGATGCACACGGTCGGTAAACCACAGAGTTCCGTCACGGGCGAGGGACATCTGCTGAATGTTGGTGCCGGCAGGCAATTGCCATTCCGTCAGCACACCATTCGCGGCTCGGTAGCCCGCGATCCCCCGACAGCCATCGGAGAAGTACACTGCACCGTTGGGGGCTACCATTAGATTACGCGGGCAGCTATTCTCCCAAGTCACCTCAATCGTCCACTGCCCGTCGCGTGACAGACGGGCAAGCCGGCCCAGCGGCTTGTCACCGGGAATCAGGATGCTCACCCAGGCTTGGTCGGCGCGATCGAACACAATCGACGTCGGCCAGCCTTCTTGCAGCGGATAGGTGTACATCCTGCCTTGGCGATCAATGCGGCCAATCCCAGCCGCATGCCTACCATGGCCCGCGTGCGCTTCGCCGCTCGCATGCCCCGGCATCGTAGTAAACCAGGCTTCACCGTAGCGACTTACCGCCACTTGGCCAGGGCGGCCGTCCGTTACAGCGAACTCCACGATACGTCCGCCCTTACCGAGGCGGCCTATCTTGGCCCCCTCCATTTCGACAAACCAGAGATTGCCGTATCGATCCAGAGCGAGCGAACTCGGTTCGGCGTTGGGCGTGGGTAGCTTGTGCATCTTGACGCTGCCGTCCGCGCCCAAGCGCGAGATGGCGTTATTGTCGCCTTCAGTGAACCAGATGCCGTCGCTCTTATCCTCGACGAATTCGTACGAGCCGAAAGGCCGACAAGCCAGTGCTGTGAGACTGAAGCAGCAGAAAGCAGCGACAAGTGCTCGAATGAATACATGCATGAATTCGATCCTCCGTGAGTAATGCAAAGTCACTTCCCCGCGTAGCTTGGCGCAGATCGCGAGATCTGCCGTCTGATTGGTGCTCGAGCGCCAAATTCGTTTTGTTGCACGTCCTGTTGAACGGGTCGTGCCTTACCACTCCAACGCAGGCAAGAGGGGATATCTGCGGCAACGACGAGGCGTTTTCCACGGCGATGGAAGCATCGTCATGCTGGCCGATGGCTGCTTGGCTGCACGCAGCCGATGTCACAATCGGATAGGCAACGGACACCATCACCATGAAAAATTCCCCAGCCGCCTGCGAAACACCCAGTCGGCATAGGGAAGAAGCACAATGGCGATCAGGATCAAGCCGGCCAGGGCGGCATCTGCATTGAGATGCGGCTGACCAGGCGCGTAGGCCGCGCGCAGACCTTCGCTGATATAGGTCGTGGGGAGAAGCAAGGCAAAGTAACTGAAGGGCGGCTCCAGCATAGCGTAGGAATAGAAAGTGCAGCCAAAGAACGTCATCAACATCATCAGGAAGGAAAATACCTCTCGCCCCCGGTCCGGCCTTTGCGGCAAAAGCAGAACTACCAGCGAGACGAGTGAAAAGAGAAAGGCACCCGCAACCACCGCCAGTAGCAGAAAGGCAGGATCACTGGGCGTCAAATCCAGGATCAACCAGGCAAGAATAACCACCACAAGGCTGTTGATGACGCCGCTACATACGCCGCCGAGGAGCATGGCAACCAGCAGCGTGCGCAGGGAGACGGGGGCCAGCAGCCACTCCTCGAGAGTACGGAAAAAATAGCCGGAAAGCACCTGCCCTCCTATAGAGACAAAGGGAGCGCCAACCGTAGCCATGGCAATGATGCCGGGTGCAATGACGGCTCCATAGCCGTTCTGGCCGGCAAGGGGAATCACGCGCCCGACCACATGCCCGAAAACGAAAAGGTAGGTAGCTGGCTGGAACACCACGCGAATCAAGGTCAGTTGCGCCGACGCTCGCCCGACGACCAGGTTGCGGTATAACAGAGCCAGCACAAACCTCATGACGCTTCATCCGTGTCCGCTTGCCCCGTGACGGCGCGGAAGGTCGCGGCGGCCATGCCCGGAGCGAAGGAGCATCCCTGGTCGCCGGCAAGCATGGAAACCAGCCGTCCGTGGTGCAGGATGCCGATGCGATCACACAGCGCTTCAGCCTCTTCCAAGTAATGCGTGGATAAAAAAACCGTGTTCCCGGCTGCACGGAAAATCCGCACCTGTTCCCAAAGCAACTCTCGCGCACCGGGGTCGAGGCCGGCGCTAGGTTCATCCAACACCAAAATCTCCGGCTCCGTGACAAAGGCCTTGGCCAGCATCACTTTGCGTTTGCAGCCCCCGGACAGGTGCAGCACCGATTCCTCCGCCTTGTCTTCCAGTCCGAGCAACGACAGCCAGCGTTTCACTCGCTGCGATGCAACGTGCCCTGGAATACCGGCATAGCGACAGCGGAATAGCAGGTTGTGGCGCACATTCAGGGCGGCATCCAGGTTGTTTTCCTGGGACACAACGCCAATCCGCTGTTTTACCGCCGCCGCATCTGTCCTCGTATCCAGGCCAAAAATTCGAACTTGCCCCGTAGATGGGCGCAACAAGCTGGCAATAGCCTTAATGAGGCTACTCTTACCGGCACCGTTAAGGCCAAGGAGGCCGAAAATTTCTCCCGGGCGGACATCGAGAGAAAGACCAGCTACAGCAACGGTGCCGGAAGGGTAACGCAACGTCAGGTTCTCGATACGCACCGCCGCCAGCATCACGTTCTCTGAACCGAGGCAGCCAAGCGCTCCCGCCCAATAGGATCGGCCAGGACGGTATCCACCAGCCTTTCCGCCCGCCGCAACACGCGTCGCGTATGGACGCAATGGCTGGGCGAAGGATCAGCGATATTTCCTTGGCACGATAGGGAGCGCGCCGGACATTCTCCGCCGCAGAGGTATCGCACCCGGCAATTGGCGCACTTCGGCCGGTCATCCACCCTATTGGCTTGCAAAAGATTGACGATCCGGCAATAGGCCTCTCCGGGGAAATCGTCTTGCCGCACGTTACCCATGCAAAAAGCCGGATCACCGATAAAATGGTCGCAGGGATACACGTCGCCGCCCGTGCTTACTGCGAGAATGCCCTGGCCGGCAACGCAGGGATATTGCCGCACCAGCCCATTGAGTCGATGGGCAGCGACCCGGTAGATATCCGCCGCCGGCCCCGGCTCCTTACCGGTCATCAGGCGCTCCAAAGCTCTCTTGTTGCTTCGGATCACGGCTTCGGTCCAGGCGTGCCAATGCTCCCGAGGCCATGGCTCGGCTCCGGCCGCGGCCTCCACCCGGACGGAAACCGGCCCCAAGCTTTGCAGATAAGCGACGGCTGCGTCGAGTTCATCTGCCCGCCCTGCCGGAATGGTCCCGCGCAGGCCAAAGGGAATACCCTCTCTTTTCAGGCGTTCAAGGTTCTGCACCACCACCCGATAAACGCTTCCCTCATAATCCTTGAAGCAGCGGCTGGCGTCCGTCAGGGCCTGCCCACCGTCCAGGCTCACGGCGACATGACTAACGTGGGCCTTAAGAAAGCTCAGTCGGTCATCGTCCAGCAGAGTGCCGTTGGTGGTGAGAACATAGCGCAGCCGCGTCCCGCGTTCGGCACCCAAGGCATTGCCCCAGGCCACGGCTTGGCGCAGGAGCTCAAATTCCAGCAGCGGCTCACCGCCGAAAAAGGAAACCACTAGCGCACTGTCTTCGGGTACGAGCTTATCCAGTGCCGTCCGTAGCGTTTCCGGACTCATGGCGCGGGGACCACCGCCGAAACTTCCGCCTTCCGCGTAACAGTAAGCGCACGCCAGGTTGCAGTCCCCCGCTACCAGTAGATACAGGTTCCGCAGGTCTTCAAGCATGGGCGACATTCCGTTCCGCACCGATGAAGCTGCACATGTTGGCATAAAGGGTCCGGCGCGTTTCCTCTTGTACGGTCGCAGCAAGAAAGCGACGGATAACGGTTTCAGCACAGCGCTTGACGAGTAAACAGTGTCGGGGATCGGGAGCGGTGACGCTGCCTGTGCCGGCATGAGCCTTGGCGTAGCACGATCCACCGCAGAAATAGCGGGCCCAGCAAGCGGCACACTCCGGCAAGCGATCCACCTCTAAGCCGGCGAAGATATCGCGTACCCGCTGGAAATCCATGTGATCGATATCATCCACTTTCCCCATGAAGAACTCTGGCTGCCCCACCAAACCGTGGCAGGCATAAAGGGAACCGTCCGCTGCCAACGCCAAATCCCGGCCGGCGTTGCAGTGGCGCCGCAGCTTGCGACGAGTAAGCAGGTTGGCAACCACGGTGAGGGCCTCCGCGGGGAGGTGATCACTTCCGTTGAAGCCGCCGTCAACGGCCTCCGCGTTGAGGGCTTCATGCTGAGCGACGAACTGTTCATAATCCGCATCGGAAAGGTCAGCCGCCGAGCCACCGGACATGTCCACCGGGGTCAGGACGACTCCTTGGCAACCCGATTGCTTCAGGTGCTCCAGTGATTCGCGGTAGTGCACTACCCCCTCGCGGGCGAGGGTTCCCTTGAGAGCCAGACGGGGACCGCCCTGCGCTTTAAGCCGAGCCACGTTGGTCATAACCCTGGCATAACTTCCGCCCTTCGCGCCAACACGATGCAAATCGTGGATTTCCTGCGGGCCATCGACGCTGACCGTGACGGAAAAAAAATGCTCATGCAGGAATGCCTGGATCTCACGGTTAAGCAGTGTACCGTTGGTGGTGATGCTGAACGCGATGTGAATACCCCGCTCCACCTCCAACTGTCGGCCTATGGCGACAATGGCCTTGATGGCACGAAAATTGAGCAAAGGTTCGCCACCATAGAAGGCCACGGCATAGCGCATGCCGGGGGTAATGAAAAAGCGTCGGAAGGCAGCTTCAGCCACTTCGGGCTTCATCATCAGACCTGGATGGATATCCTGACCACGATGGTTGTAACAGTAAGTGCAGTTCAGATTGCAGTCGTGAGCAACATACAAGCACAAACTGTCGGTTTCACCCCAAGGCCGGTGCGATTCGGGAATTGCGGCAGCCTTCACCGCCTCCGCCGCGATGATCTGCGCCGCCGGCCCCTGTGGCAACGCCTCCAAATCGCCGCCGAGAAACGCACCCAACACATCTCCCTCCGCCTTGGAAACGCGAAACAGCCGATAAGTGGCGGGAAAGAATAGGATATCCGTTGTTTCGTCCCGGATCAGATGGAAATCACGCCACATCGACGGTACCCAGACTACGGCTATCGTGGCGGCTGGCAATAGCTGTCTTCAATTTCCCCATCAGGATGCGACGGGTTTCCGGCACTCGGACCAGATCGAGGATGTCCGGCAGAATTTCCTCAATCACCGTCTTGATGTAGTGGCAGTGCCGCGCCACTGGCGGCGCGATGTTCCCATGCTGAGCGTAGGAATACTTGGCGCAGGAGCCGCCACAAAGGTAGCGTGCCCAGCAGTCGCGACACCCTTCCCGATGGTCTACGGTGGCATCCACGAAGGCTTGGCGGATTTCTCGGTAGCGCGGGCTCCGACGCAGTTCGGGATCAGCCACATTACCCATGTTGAAATCCTGTTCGCCGACGAAACGGTGGCAGGGGTACACGTCCCCTTCGGCAGTTACCGCCAACAGGTTGGTGCCTGCATTACAATGGTAGAGCGCATGACTGCGGGTAATGAAGTGGAACAGGATATAGAAAGGATATTCGAAGGCAACGGCCTGCCCGCCTTCGACGAAGCTGCGCAGCCCCTTGCGATTTATTTCGATGATCTGCGCGAGGAAACGTTGGTACTGTTCGTCGTCTAGGTAGAGCGGGCTATCCTCGGGAACATCCACGTTGACGATGCCGATACCGCCGGGCCGATAGCGCTCCAGATCATCGTAGATTTCCTCGACTCTGTCATGGCCGGCCCTGGTGACGATGGAACGGAAGGCCCAACTGAAACTCTTGTCCGCAGTGAATTTGCGGATGTTTTCTGTGGCGGTACCGTACACGTTACCGCCTCGCTTGGCTTGACGTTGGCTGTCGTTCAGGTCGGCAGGACCATCGAGGCTGAAAGTGGCACCGTCGATGTGGTCACGAAAGAAGGCTGCAATCTCATCGTCATAGAAAGTGCCGTTGGTCACGATACCGAAGGAGATATCAGCCTTGTCGTCCCGGCGGAACTCCTCTGCTAAGGAGGCGCTCTTCCGCATCAGCGGGAAATTCATCAACGGTTCGCCACCAAAGAAGGTAACGAAATGCCGTCCTTCGCCACCGGCGAAGAAGGTGTCGAAGGCTCGGCGCATCGTGACTTCGTTCATGCGACCACGTTGTCCGTATTCCCCTTCGTGGCCGTAACAATAGGCGCACTTGAGGTTGCATTCCTGCGAGACGAACAGATAGACGCCGCACACCTTCTCCGTGATGTCTCGTGGCCCGCGCAGGACCTTGGCTGGAGCTGCCTTGCGGCAATAGTCCGCGATGAAGGCCTCGACTTCCTGCCAGCGTTTCCGTGAAGGCTCGTCAGTGAGCGGCTCGTTGTTTTCCACCCGCTTCAGGACGCTACCCGTGGCGCGGTCCACTTTGAAAGCCGCGACCGGTTGGGCCAGGAACAGGTAATGCTGATCGCCTTTGGCGAAGACATGAAAATCCTTGACTGGAATCATCGGGATGCTCCGAAGAAGGAAGCCCGGCCATTTCGGGCTTTGCTACAGAGGAAAGGTGCTGCTTGCCGTTTTGGGGATTACATACTCGGCCCACAGCCGCACATGCTTCCACCTTGCGTGCCGCAGCACGCCATGGTGGTCATTTCTTCGAACATCTCGTTGCAACCTTCAAGCGAGTCGAACACAACTTCTTCGATTTCCATTTCCATGATGTACTCCTTGAGTTTGATGATGCGAGTTGATGAAATGGCCGGGCAGAAAAGGGGGGGTCTCTTGACGGGGAGGAGCAACGGTCAGAACCGTCCATTCACGCCGATCCAGAAGTTGCGTCTGTCGGCGTTTTCGTCCTCCCAGACGACATATTTTTTGTCGAACACGTTGTTGATTGCCAAATAGGCATTCCACTGCCCGGCATTGGCGGGACTCGGAATTCGTGCTGTGAACTTCGCATCGCCGACGAAATAGCCGGAGGCGCGGCGATCGGGCGTATTGCGATCAGTAAAATAACGTTCGCCTGTGTAGCGGCCGGCAAAACTGGCATTCCAGATTTTGTTCGGCACATACGCGACACCGAAATTGAACTTGTGGGGAGCGATCCGCTGCGTATGCTTGCCCACGGTTAGCGGATCGGTCGGATTTTTTTTGATGACCGAATCCGTATAGGTGTAGTTGGCGTAGGGTTTCCAGCCCCCCGGCAGGTTGCCGTCGATACCAAGCTCAACGCCGTCCACTGCAACCTTTCCGATGTTTACGTATTGCCTTGGCCACGTTGTCGGTCCAACCGAGACCGCGGAAATCATGTCCGTATAGTCAGTGTGATAGAGCGCGGCCCGGATGGCGGCATAGCCCAGCGTGTGATTGGCGCCAACTTCATAACTCACCGACGTTTCCGGTTTTAGGTCCGGGTTGTCGCGCCAATTGCCGTTCGCGAGGTATTTCAAGTTGGCGTTGGCCGGGACAAAGGCCGTTCCGGCCGATGCATACACCGAGGTTGCCTGAGAGAAGTGATAGCGCAGCCCTCCGCGCGGATTGAAAGTGCTCTCGGAAGCACCGTTGTGAACGGTCATGCCATTCTTGGTCGAGGCACCTTGATCAATGTAGTCGTACCGCCCACCGACGGTGGCAACGAGGTTGCCAAAGCGATGTTCATCCTGGACGAACACGCCACTCGACTTCGCACTTGCCGTGGTACGGCTCGAGCTGGTGAGCGATACCGTCTCAAAATCGGCTGCCTGGTAGGAGGCCCCAAGACTCAACGTATTGCCGGCCAAGGGATGGAGATCGATCTGGCCTTCGATCGTGTCGGTGATACTTTTCCGATGCCCCACTCCCATGCCGGCTGGAGAATCACTCCAGGATTGCAGCAGGTTGCCGTGCCGATAACTCAGCTTGAGTCTGTTGCCTTCGGCGAAATCCTTTCGGTAAACCGTTGTGTACGCGTCGCCCTCCAGTTTCTGGCTCGAATCGGTCAGTCCGCCCATGTAATCCTGGGTAGTCCGAAATTGCTGGATAGTAAAGCCGACCTCCTGATCGTCACTCGGGCGCACGGCACCGCTCAGATTCCACTTGGTGTCCTGCCACCCTCTGTTACGGGTATCTTTTTGTCCCCAGCGGTCTGGATCCGGCTTTGCAACATAGCCATCGGTTTTGAAATCGTAAGCGGACAAACGGATGTCGAAGCGATCGTTAGCAGTTCCAGCTACGGCGCCAAGTGACTTCGAGTTGTGGGAGCCAGCCCCGACATTGACTTCCGCGCCAGTCTCGCCAGTCCACTTTTTTGGAATGACGTTGACGAGACCTCCCACGACATTCGGCCCATACAGTGCCGAAGCGGGACCGCGCACCACCTCGATGCGCTCGACGTCCTGAGTCGCCAGGAAGTTGAAGCCACCGCGACCAACTACGCTGGAGATGTATGAATCGGTCGCCATGCTGTCGACCAACACCGCCGAGGTAGCGCCCGCAAAAGAGCCGCCGACGCCTCGAATCAACGGCACGCTGGCGGCAGCATTTCCGGGAACGGTATTGAAATCGACGCCCTCGACGTTTTTCAGGGCATCCTCGACCTTCAGTACCTGTTGTCGCTCGATATCGCGGGATGTAATAACGCTGACGCTGGCAGGCACCTCGTCGACTCGACGCTCCGTGCGTGTTGCCGTCACCACCATTTCTGCCATGCTGTGCTCGACCTGCGCCGGGCGCATCACCACATAGTTGCGTTCCCCTTCCTGGTGGTACTCCAGTTCACTACCGGCGAGCAACTGCCGTAGCGCCTCCTCGACGCTCAAATTGCCCTTGACCGCATTTCCTCTCGCCGCACCGACAGTATCGGCGCTGAAGACCAGTTGAATACCGGTCTGGCTGGCCAAGGCGCGCAAGGCTGAAGACAACGGCTGCGCTGGAATGTCGATGCTGGCCGTCGGCCCGGCGAGGACTGCGCTGGCGTGAAAAGCCAGAATGAGCGCCGTTGCGACCAGCTTGCGTGGATGACGATGAGAAGCGTTGCAGCAGAACATTTGGTAAACCCCCTGAAAGCGAATATGTGGGCGTGATTTGCGCCTCTACTTTCCAAGACGGAATTTCCAAAGCTCTCCCTACCTTCGCATTACTGCCTGCGGCAACGTGCCGCATTGATGGAAATGGCCCCCCTCACTAGTATCGTGACATGTCCGCTGTGCTTCCCTCCTGTTCTGCGCCACCTCACGATGCGATTTTGTCGCAGCTTTATCAGAATCATTTCGACGAGTTGCGGCGCTATCTCGCCCGCAAGCTGAATTGCCCCGAAGCCGGATGCGATGCAGCGCAGGACATGTTTCTGCACTTGCTGGCCAAACCACCGCTTGCGCCCATTCATAATCCCAGGGGCTTCTTGCTCCGGACGGCGCGAAACCTGGCCATCGACCTGCTGCGCACCGGCAATCGGCGACCGCAGTTCGTACCCATTGAAGATCATCAGGACACCCTGTCAGATCCGGCCGCCGATCCGGCGCGCATCACGGAAGCCCGACGGCGCCTGCATGCATTGGCGAGCGGCATCGAGGCACTGCCGCTCAAATGCCGCAGCGTCTTCTTTCTGCAGCGCTTCGAAGGATTGACGCAAGGCGAGATCGCCGACCGTCTTGGCATTTCAGCAAAAATGGTGGAGAAGCACTTGGCTCGCGCGATGCTGCATCTGCGCCGCCAGTGGGCCAGCTGATTCTGGATCTGGATGGTTTGACATACGGAGTTCCGCCACAGAGAATCCGGCGGATGCAACCAGCCTCTTCCAGCACCCCGGTTCGCCCTTCCCCTGCCGATGAGCGCGCGCAGGAGGAAGCCGCGCTATGGTTTGCGCGCATGCGCGGCGAGCGCGTTACCGAGCTACAGCGCGCCCACTTTGCGGCTTGGCTTGCCGCCGACGAAATTCATCGGCGGGAGTACGAAATACTCGAGCGAATCTGGGATCAATCACGCCAGTTAGCGCCAACAGCCAAGGCAAAAGCTGACTCCAGCCGAAGGCACTTGCTCCGCAATACGGGGGGAGTAATCGGTGTTGTGCTTCTCTGCGCATGGTTTGGCCTTGCGTGGTTCGACGGCCGGATAGCGACCGACCCCGGTGAGCGGCAGCATATTCGGCTGGCGGACGGCAGCGAGTTGGATGTCGCGCCCCGAACCCGATTGCGGATCAAGTTCGATGCTTCGCAACGCCGCCTGGAACTCGACGAGGGACGGATCGTCGTCGAGGTTGCCGCCGATCCGCAGCGGCCGTTCGAGGTGATCGCCGGAGGTGGGATCGTTCGCGACATCGGCACACGCTTCGAAGTCGACGCCCACGAGGGCTCTGCTCGTGTGACGGTAGCCGAGGGAATCGTGGAGATAGTCGTCCCGGCCAATGGCGAAGGTGCTTTCCGCCGCCTTAAAGCCGGCGAGACGGCCGATCTCGATGGCAAGGCGGTTTCTCCGATACAAGCGGTGGATACCGCAGCGTCATTGGCCTGGACGAAGGGGCAGCTCGTCTTCGATTCTGCCCCGCTGGCGGAGGTGATTTCCGCCCTGAACCGCTATCGCAAAACGCCGATTGACCTGGATGCCCCGACGCTCGCCAGCATCCGCATCAGCGGTGTGTTCCTCCTCGACGACGAGGCTTCGGCATTGCGCGCGCTGGAACAGGTAGCGCCAATCCGCTTCCTTCCTGCAACCGGGCGGGTCGTCGCCCGGCCAATCAAGTCGGGGAGATCGTAATGCAAGCCCCCTGGATGTAGACGAAGAAGCACCGCGACTTCTTAGCCGGGCGCCGCCCGGCGCAAGCGCATTTCCTCGCCGATCAGCGCGGCAAAGCGTGCGGCGGCCGGATGCGATTCGCCGGCCGCGTGGCGCACCGCGAGGTGGGCGTCGGGCAGCGCCGGCAGCCCCGCTGCGACGACGCTCAGCCCCGGCGCCAGCAGGCTGCGCGGCAGGACCGTCACCCCCAGCCCGCAAGCCACCGCATGGCGCAGCCCGGTCGTGCTGCTGCCGGTGTAGGCCAGTCGCCACTCGATTCCTTCCCGCGCCAGGGCGCCGGTGGCGGCGATCCGGAACGCACAGTTCTCGCCGAACAGGGCGAGCGGCAGGGGCGTCGGCCGCTCGTTCGCCCACGCCTCGCCGGCCATCCACGCCAGCGGCTCCTGCCACAAGTCGAGCGCTGCGGGCGCCGCCCCGCAGTGCTTGAACAATGCGAGATCGAGCGTTCCGGCGTCGACGGCCGCGAGCAAGGCAGCCGACAGGTCGCAGCGCAGGGTCAGGCGCATCCCCGGGTACTGTTCGCGAAAGCGCCGCATGGCCGCCGGGAAGACGCTCTCCATCAACTCCTCCGGCAGCCCGACGCGCAGCGTGCCGACGCTCGTCTCGCGCGCCACGCAGTGGTAGGCCTCGTCGTTCAGGCGCAGGATCTGGCGGGCGTAGGCAATCAGCGCGCGCCCCTCTTCGGTCGCCCCGTCGACGCGCCCCTGCACGCGGCGCAGCAGCGTGCGCCCGAGCGTTTCCTCCAGGCGCTTGATCTGCAGGCTGACCGCCGACTGGGTACGGCCAAGCTGTCCGGCCGCCTGCGAAAAGCTCGCCGTGTCGGCGATGGCGACCAGCGCGCGCAAGGCTTCGATATCGAGGTGGCGTCTGAGCATAATTCTCCAATCGAATTATCAACAATCTATAATCAATTTATCAAATCATTCGGCGGCCGGTAAAGTGGATTTCACCCCACTCACCGGAGAACCACCATGCCCTTCATCCACCTCGTCGTCGCCCGCCCCCTGGCGCCTGAAGTCAAACGCGAACTCGGCCGCCGCGCGACGACGCTGGTCGTCGACATCCTCGGCAAGCGCCGGGAAGTCACGGCGGCGCTCGTCGAAACCGCCGAAGCCGGCGCCTGGAGCATCGGCGGCGAGGCCGTCGCCGGCAGCGCGGCGCACTGCGCCGTCTTCATCACGGCCGGCAGCAACGGCGCCGACGAGAAGGCGGCGTTGATCGCGGCCATGCACGAACTGCTGCGCGCGACCCTCGCGGATTTGGCGGAAGCGAGCTACGCGGTCATCCATGAAATCGCCGCCGACGACTGGGGCTACGGGGGACGGACGCAGGCCGCGCGCCGCGTGGCGCAAGCTGCGCGCTGAGCCGAAGAGACGGCGATGAAGCCCCCTCATCCGCCCGCCGCCGGCCCGCGCGGCTGGCTGGCGCTGCTTTTCGTGGCGTTGTACGGCTCCGGCTTCGTCGGCGCCCGGCTCGGACTGCCGCATGCCGGCCCGTTCACCTTCCTCGCGCTGCGCTTCGCGCTGGCCGCCGCGCTGCTCGCCGGCATCGCCGCCTGCGTCGGCGCCCCGTGGCCGCGCCGGCGCGGCGAACTGCTGCACATCGCCTGCGCCGGGCTGCTCGGGGTCGGCGTCTTCTCGGCGGGCGTCTTCTGCAGCATCGCCCTCGGCCTGCCGCCGGCCGTTTCGGCCCTGATCATCGCGCTGCACCCGCTGCTCGTCGCCCTCGGTGCCGGGCCGCTGCTCGGCGAACGCGTCGGCGCGCGGCAATGGGGCGGGCTGCTGCTCGGGCTGCTCGGCGTCTATCTCGTCCTGCATGCCCGCCTGCAGGTCGATCCGGATGCCTTGCCGGCCGCGCTGCTCTCGCTCCTCGGACTGTTCGGGCTGTCGGCCGGGAATCTTTACCAGAAGCGGCATTGCGCCGACATGAACCTCTTTGCCGGCGGCGCCGTGCAATGCGCGGCCTGCGCCGTCGCCGCGGCACTCGGCGCCGCCGCCTGCGAGAACGGCGACGTGGCGTGGACCGCGGAATTCGTCGCGGCGCTCGTATGGATGGCGGCGATCGTCTCGGTCGGCGCGCTCAGCCTGCTCTACATTCTGATCCGGGACGGTGAGGTGAGCCGGGTGGCCGGCGTCTTCTATCTGGTGCCGGTAAGCGCCGCGCTGTGCGCCTATGCCTTGTTCGGACAGGGAATCGACGCCACGGCGCAGGTCGGAATCGGCGTCGCGGCGCTCGGCGTGATACTGGCGATGCGCGCCGCCGCGCCGCGCCGGGGAACTCAGCCTTCGTAGGCGATCAGGACGAGGTCGGCCGCCCGCGCGCGCAACGGGATCAGCGCCTGATAGGCGGCGGAGGCGTACCAGCCGTCGAGCGCGGCACGGTTCGGAAAACGGATGACGACGGTGTCGTCGTAGGCGTGCTCGCCGCTCAGCACGGCGGTCTTCGTGCCGCGCAGCAGCAGCTCGGCGCCCCAGGGCGCCAGCGTGGCGGGCACGCGGCTGCGGTACTCGGCCCACAGCGCCGCGTCCTTCACGGAGATGTGGCCGATCACGTAGGCGGCAACGGTTTCGCTCATGCGCTTCTGCCGTTCGCCGACGGTCAGGCTTCGCCGGCCGAAGCGGCAGCCGTCCCGTCCGGCACCGCCGCGGCCGGCGCCGCGCGGGACTGCGCCAGGGCCTTCGCCTCGGCCAGCATCGCGGCCCGCGTCTGCGGCGTTTCCAGGCTGACGCGGCCGAGCACGCCGTCACGGTAGTCCTGCAACACGACGCTGGCGGCCTTCTCGAAATCCGGCTCGCCGCCGCGCGCGCGGAAACCGCGCTTCTTGGCGACGCTTTCGATCACCGCGACGCCGTCCAGCCCGTCGACCGGGAACTTGTAGCGCGCCGCGAGCAGCGCCGGGTAGCGCGCCAGCAGGAGGTCGGCGAGGAAGATCGCGACCTCGTCGTCGTTGACCGCGTTGCGCCCGATGGCGTGGCTCGCGGCGAGCATGAAGCCGTCGCTGTCGTGCTCGATCTTCGGCCACATCATGCCCGGCGTGTCGGTGATCGCATGGCGCACACTCAGTTCGTAGGTCTGCTGCGACTTGGTCACCGCCGGCTCGTCGCCGACCTTGGCGATCTTGCGCCGCACCAGCGCGTTCATCAGCGTCGATTTGCCGACGTTGGGGATGCCCATGATCATCATCCGCAGCTGCTTGACGTTGTCGTTGCGATGCGGCGCCAGCGACTGGCAGAGCGCGGGAATGCGCGCCACCTCGCCGTGGTTCTTGCTGGTCAGCGCAACCGCCTTGACGCCGCTCTGGCGGTTGTAATAGTCGAGCCAGGCCTTGGTCGCGACCGGATCGGCGAGATCGGCCTTGTTCAGGATCTTCAGGCAGGGCCGCTGCCGGTGCAGGCGCAGCTCGTGCACCATCGGATTGGTGCTGGCTTCGGGCAGGCGGGCGTCGACCACCTCGATGACGACGTCGATGCGGGCCATCGTCTCGGCGGCTTTCTTGCGCGCCGAAGTCATGTGACCGGGATACCACTGGATGGACATGGGAGGCTGGAATCTATGGGAAGGGCGCCATTATCCCATTGTTCGGCCGCCCTGCCGCCCCGCGCGCGCCGGCAAGCGGTAAAATGCCGGACTTCGCTGCGCTCACCCACTCACCCGCCCCAGGACTCCCGTGCCGGCCATCCCCGAAATCAAGCCCGAGCAGTCCGTCGAACTGCTCAAGGAACTGCATATCCTGACGCGTGACGGCAAGCTCAACCAGGACAGCCGGCGCAAGCTCAAGCAGGTTTACCACCTCTACCACTTCATCGAGCCGCTGCTCGCCGAAGTGCTCGCCGACAATCCCGAGCCGACGCTCGCCGACCACGGCGCCGGCAAGTCCTACCTCGGCTTCATCCTCTACGACCTGTTCTTCAAGAACAAGGCCGGCGGCCGCATCTACGGCATCGAAACGCGCGCCGAGCTCGTCGACAAATCGCGCGAACTGGCGCAGCGGCTCGGTTTCGAACGCATGAGCTTCCTCAACCTGAGCGTCGAGGAATCGATCGCCTCGCCCGCCCTGCCCGCGCGCATCGACGTCGTCACCGCGCTGCACGCCTGCAACACGGCGACCGACGACGCGATCCGCTTCGCCCTGCACAAGCAGGCGCGCTTCATCGTGCTCGTGCCGTGCTGCCAGGCCGAAGTCGCCGCCAAGCTGCGCGAGAAGAAAAACGAATCCTTCGGCAAGACGGCCCTTTCCGAACTCTGGCGCCACCCGATCCACACCCGCGAGTTCGGTAGCCAGGTGACCAACGCGCTGCGCTGCCTGCAGCTCGAAGCGCACGGCTACCAGCTGACCGTGACCGAACTCGTCGGCTGGGAACACTCGATGAAGAACGAACTGATCGTCGCCAGATACACCGGCAACCGGCGCAAGAACGCCGTCGAGCGGCTCGAAAGCATCCTCGACGAGCTCAATCTCGGCGAGTTGCGCCAGCGCTTCGTCTATTGACCCCGAGGAGACTGCGATGAGCCACGCGAACGCCGATCTGATCCGGAATTTCTATGCCGCCCTCGGGCGCCGCGACGCGGCGGCGATGGCCGCGAGCTACGCCGACGACGCGCGCTTTTCCGACCCGGTCTTCGGCGAGCTCGACGCCGCCGGCGTGCGCGCCATGTGGAGCATGCTCTGCGCGCGCGCCAGCGATCTCGAAATCGCGCTCGATCGGGTCGCGGCCGACGACGGCAGCGGTAGCGCGCGCTGGATCGCCACCTACACCTTCGCGAAGACCGGGCGCCGGGTGCGCAACGAGATCGAAGCGCGTTTCGTCTTCCGCGACGGCAAGATCGTCCGCCACGACGACCGCTTCGACCTCCGGCGCTGGGCCGGCATGGCCCTCGGCACGAAGGGGCGGCTGTTCGGCTGGCTGCCCTCCGTACAACGGGCGATCCGCCAGGAGGCCGCGCGCGGCCTCGCCGCCTGGCGCAGCCGACAGAGCAATTAAAACCACCACAGGGAAAGCAGGGAAACGAAAATGGAAAAATGGATTACGCGCGGCGTCGCCGCCATCTGCGCCGCCGGCAGCGCCGCGCTGTTCTGGACCTTCGGCATGTTCCTCGCCGTGCCCTGGCGCGAAGGGCGCATGTTCGCGCTCAACACCGTCGAAATGCAGGTGATCGGCGTCCCCCTGCTGGTCGGTCTCGCCGTCGGCTGGGGCGCGCTGCACATCCTGGCGGTCGCCGACCGCGAGAGCAGCCCCAAGCTCTATGCGACGCTGCGCATCGCGCTGCTCGTCGCCGTCGTTGCCGCCGCGTTCAGCGGCATGTCCTGGTCGCAGGCGCGCATCGCCTGACACCCGCGCGCCCTGCGGCCAGCCGGTCGCAGGGCGGCATGCGGCCCGGATCGTGACTCAGGCCGTGATATTGACCCGCGTACCGACCTTCTGACCTTCGGCATTGACCGTCGGCTTGGCCTCTTCCGCCAGGGCCTTCTGCTGTTCCTGAGCCTTGTCCACCCGGGCGCGTTCAGCCGCTTCGCGCTCCAAGCGCGCCCGATCGTTCTCCGCCTTGCGCGTCTGCTCATCCGCCTCAACCGGCCGCGCACGCATCTGCGTGCCGACCGCGGCCGCAGCGCCGCCGGAAGTAATCGCATCGATTGCCATTGCCAACTCCTCTCGCTACATCGGGCGGACTATCCGCCGTCGCCCTCCATGATAAGCCTGCGCGCGCAACTTTGCTCGTCCGCCGTTGCATCGCCCGGAAGCAACGCCCGGCGCAAGAGGGGCATAATGTCCGCTGGCGCTTCCGTCTACCGCTGACCGACATGACGAAATCTCCCCGACGCTGGCTCACCATCCTCGGCGGCACGCTCGCCGTTCTGCTCGTAGCGGGCCTCGCCGCCTTCCAGTTCGCGATCCACCTGCTCAAGGACAAGGTCGAGCAGGCGCTGGGGCCACGCAGCGAAGTGCGCGAGATCCGCGTCGGCCTGGCCGGCGTCGAAGTCCTCGGCATCCGCATCCCGGCGCCGCAAGGCAGCGGCAAGGGCGCCTGGCCGGCCGACGACCAGTTGCGCGCCGAGCGCATCCTGATTGTTCCCGCCCTGCGCGACCTGCTCTCGGCCAACATCGTGCTGCACAGCATTCGCGTCGAAGGCGCCTACCTCTCGCTGCTGCGCGCCAGGGAAGGCAGGCTGCGCGTGCTGCCTTCCCTGCTCGAAAAACCCGAGGCCGACAAGCACCCGTCCGCGGCGCCGGCGATCAGCATCGGCAAGATCGAACTGGTCGACAGTTCGGTCGAGTTTTTCGACGCCACGGTCCGCCAGCCGCCACTCAAACTGCGCCTGGAACACATCGATGCGAGCGTTGCGAACCTGCGTCTGCCCGAACTGACCGGACGCAGCGACATCGTCGTCGAAGGCATCCTCAAGGGCGTGCACCAGGACGGCAAGGTCAGCATCCGGGGACAGGCCGAACTGGCCAGCAAGGATTCCGAAATGAGCACACGGCTGCGCGGCGTCGATCTGCTGGCGCTCCAGCCCTACCTGATCAAGGCCGCGGAAACCGGCGTGCGCAAGGGCACGCTCGACCTCGACCTCAAATCAACGATCCGGCGCGGCCAGCTGCACGCACCGGGAACGCTCACGCTGAGCGGGCTGGAACTATCCACGGCGGGCGGCGGCACCTTCATGGGCATGCCGCGCAACGCCGTCGTATCGATGATGAAGGACAAGAACGGACAGATCGCGGTCAAGTTCACCCTCGAAGGCGACATCAACGATCCGCGCTTCTCGCTCAACGAAAATCTGACGACGCGTATCGGATCGTCGATCGCCGGTTCGCTCGGCATCAGTCTCGAAGGGCTGGCCAAGGGCGTCGGCAGCGCCGGTAGCGGCATCGCCAAGGGCATCGGCGAATCGCTCGGCAAACTGTTCGGCAAATGAAGCGCCCCGTCGCCGCCCCGTCGATCGAGCGTAGCGCGCAGACAGATGCGGCATTCGCGGCTACCATGCCAAATGCAAATCCAGCCACCTTTCCGATCCGAGGAGAAATCATGACTCGCGCAAGCCACCGCTGCCCCGCCGCCCTGCTGCTCCTGACGCTGAGCGCCTGCCTCGCGGGCGGCGCCCTGGCCGCCGACCTGCCCAAGCGCAAGCCCGGCCTATGGGAAATCAACACGCGGATGGAGGGCATGCCGTCGATGGGCGCGATGCAGCAGTGCATCGACCAGCACACCGACAATCTGATGCAGCAGGAAGCGAAGAACCAGAAGGTCGAATGCAGCGTGATGGACGTCAAGACGCAGGACAACCGCGCGACCGTGCATTCCGTGTGCCGGATGGAAGGCACGACGGCGACGACCGACGCGCTCTTCGTCGGCGCTTTCGAATCTGGTTACAAGGGCGACATCAAGGTGCGCTACACGCCGCCGCTGCACGGCATGAGCGAGATGAAGATGAGCCAGGAGGCGAAGTGGCTGGGGCCGTGCAAGCCGGGCCAGAAGCCGGGCGACGTGATCATGCCGAACATGGGCAAGATCAACGTCAACGAGATGATGAACGACCCGCAGTTCAAGGAAATGATGAAGCGCCAGAAGTAAGGCGCCCGCCTCACTCCGGGAGGTCTTGGCCGCCCGCAGCGCGCTCCCGGAAGCGGGCCGCGAAGGCCAGCGCGTCGGGAAAAAATTCGAGGAAGTCGCGTTCGAAACCGGCATACGCCGCTTCGAGTTCAGTGCCCGAACCGGCCAGCCGGTTGCCCGGCCGCAGGCGCCTCTCGCCCATCCGGTCGAGCGCGAAGGCGACCGCGGCCACCTCGCGGTAGCTGGCCAGCCAGTCGTCCCGGCGCATCAGGGGCAGGATTTCGCGCAGGCGTTCCGGAAGCAGCGCGGGGCGCTCCGCCAGTAGCGCATACAGTTTCGCCGTATACGACTCGAGCGGCTCGTCGGAAAACTCCGCCCAGTGCCGGGCAAGAAAATGGTCGTAGAACATGTCGACCATGATGCCGCCGTAGCGCCGCCGCGCCTCGCTGACCCGCCCCCGGCTGCGCTGGAAGGCCGCGTGCGCGTCGGCGAAGCTGTCGATGCGCCGGTGAAGAACGACGCCCAGACGCACACTCTCCGGCAAGGGGCCGCGCCCCGCCGGCAACGGCCCCTTCACGAAATCGCCGAGCAGACCGCCGAGACGCCAGTCGCGCTCGGGCCCGGCGAGCAGCGCGTGCGCCAGGTAGTTCATGACGGCGGGAGCAGCGGCCCCTCGTCCGGCAGCGCGGTTTCCGGCTCCGCGCGCGGACCGACGTAGAGCATCACCAGCTCGCTGCCGAGCAGGGTCACGCTGCCACGCCGACGATTGTTGCCGGTGTCGCTGTATTCGAAGTGGTAGACGCGGCGCAGCCGCAGCCGCCCCGCGTCGTCGCGCTCCGGGCGCAGCATGCAGAGCGCCACCGTATCGTCGAGCAGCAATAGATCATCGGCGTCGCAGGCGGCGCGCGCCGCGCGCATGCCGGCCTCGCGCGCTTTCGCGCTATCCATCCAGAACCACGCGCCGGCCAGCAGCAGCGCGAGTCCGACGGTTTCCATCCACGGCACGGCGCGTCTCCGCTCAGGCCGCCGCGCGCACGATGCGCTGCGGCTCGATACGCACCGCGCCGCCGTCGCCGGTGAGCAGAACCTCGCCGTCCTGCACCATGCATTGCAGCCGCATCGTGCGGCTGGCGAGCGCGGCCAGCGCCTGCGTGTCCTCCGGCGAAAGGCGCAGCACCGTGAGGTTCTGCAGGCGTTCGAGCGCCGCGCGGTTCTGCTCCCACCACATCTCGGCGACGCGGCCGCCGTAGGTCAGGACGACGACCCGCCGGGCGCGCCCCGCGGCCTTGCGCAGCCAGCGCTCGTCGGGCAGGCCGACGTTGATCCACAGCTCGATGGCGCCGGTCAGGTCTTTCAGCCAGAGGTCCGGTTCCTCGTCGGTGGACAAGCCCTTGCCGAAGGCGAGCTGTTCGTCGGCGTGGAGCGCGAAGGCGAGCAGGCGGACCATCATCCGCTCGTCGGTCTCGGACGGATGGCGCGCCAACGTCAGCGCGTAGTCCTGATAGTGGTTGCGATCCATGTCGGCGATCTGCAGATCGGCTTTGAATATCGTTGCTTTGAGGGCCATCGGGGAGGTTTCTGGGGTTTTCTGGAGAAAAGGGACGGGAAAGCGGCGCGCGCCGCGGCGTTCGCTGAAATATTTGCTAACGGGAGAAAAAATCAGGGGGGCGCGAGCTTGGCTATACTAGCGAAAAAACGCGAAACCCACACCCAGATTGCTTTCCATGCCGCTCCGCGCAAGTCGTCTTTCCCTTTGCTTGGCCTCTTTTGCCGGTATTTTTTCGGTCAGCGCCCAGGCCTTCGGGTCCGCCGACCCCTTCGCCACCGAATCCCTCGTTCCGCCCCGTCCGGTCCTGCAGACCGGCAGCGACGCCGCGCTCACCGTACCCTCGCCCTGCCTCGCGCCGGCGTCGGGCGCCGCGATCGACGTGCTGCAGGCCGTCGACATGGCGCTCTGCAACAACCCGCAGACGCGCGCGGTGTGGGCCAACGCCCGCGCGCAGGCGGCGCAGGTCGGCATCGCACAGGGCGCCTACCTGCCGACGCTGGACGGCAAGCTCGCCGCCACCCGGGTCGACAACAGCCTGTCGAGCGTCTCGACCGGCCAGCAGAAGAGCGCCGCGCTGACGCTGTCCTGGCTGCTCTTCGATTTCGGCACGCGCGCCGCCAACCTGGAGAGCGCGCGGCAGCTGCTGAGCGCCGCCTCGGCGACGCTCGACGCCTCGGTGCAGTCGCTCTTCCTTTCCGCGCTGCAGGCCTACTACAACGCGCAGGCGACGCGCGCCGCGCTGGCCGCCGCGCAGGAATCCGAGAAGGCCAGCCGCGAAAGCTTCGTCGCCGCCGAATCGCGCTACAAGGTCGGCACCGGAACGCCGGCCGACCGCCTGCAGGCGCAGACCGCCTGGTCACAGGCGACGCTCAACCGCATCCGGGCCGAAGGCGATCTGCGCAACGCGCAGGGCGTGCTGGCCAACGTCATGGGCCTCGACGCCAACCGGCCGCTCGCGCTGGCCGAACTCCCGGCCGGCGCGCCGGAGGCTGGCAGCGGCAACGGCAACGGTGAATCCTACGCGGCGGCCGAACAGGACGTCGCCGCCCTCGTCGCCGAAGCGCGCCGCCGCCGGCCCGACCTGCAGGCCGCCGAAGCGCAGCTGAAGGCCGCGCAGGCCGGAATCGACGCCGCGCGCGGCGCCGGCCTGCCCACCGTCGTCCTCGGTGCCGGCCAGACCTGGCAGGACGCCGGCGGCATTTCCGGCAACGGCAGCTCGCTCGGCCTGACGCTCAACCTGCCGCTCTTTTCCGGCTTCGGCACGACCTACAAGGTGCGCGCCGCGCAGGCGCAAAGTGAATCGCTCGCCGCGCAGCGCGACCAGCTCAGCCAGCAGATATCGCTCGACGTCTGGCGCGCCTACCAGAGCCTGACCACTGCCGGCCAGTCGCTGAAGACGACGGCCGACCTGCTGGCCAGCGCCGAACAGTCGGAGCGCGTCGCGCTCGGCCGCTACAAGGCCGGCGTCGGCAACATTCTCGACGTCCTCAACGCGCAGAGCGCCCTCGCCGCCGCCCGCCAGCAACGCATCCAGGCCCTGCTCGACTGGCGCGTCTATCGCGCCACGCTCGCGCAGTCGCTCGGCAACCTCGACATCGGCCTGCTGCAGGCACCGGCCGCAGGAAAATCGCAACCATGAAACCCGTTCTCAAGAAATCGCTGATCGCCCTCGCCGCCCTTGCCCTCGTCGTCGGCGGCGTCGCCCTCTATCTCGGCAAGGCCGCGCAGGCGCCGGAACAGCGCTACAAGCTGCAGACCGTCGAACAGGGCGATCTGACGCAGACGGTATCGGCCAACGGCACGCTCAACCCGGTCGTCCTGGTCAGCGTCGGCACGCAGGTTTCCGGCACGGTCAGGAAGCTCTACGTCGATTTCAACGATCAGGTGAAGGAAGGCCAGCCCCTGCTCGAACTCGACGACGCGCTGATGGCCGCGCAGGCCAAGCAGAGCGCGGCCAACGTCGCCAACATCGCGGCGGCGCTCGATCTGGCGCGCGCCAGCGAACAGCGCATGCAGGCGCTGTTTGCGCAGGAATACGTCTCGCGCCAGGAGTACGACCAGGCCGTGCAGGCGCGCAAATCGACCGAGGCCCAGCTCGCGCAGGCGAAAGCGGCGGCCGAGAAGGACCGCGTCAACCTGGCCTATACGACGATCCGCTCGCCGGTGTCCGGCGTCGTCGTCGACCGCGTCGTCGACCTCGGACAGACCGTCGCGGCGAGCTTCCAGACGCCGACACTGATCAAGATCGCGCAGGACCTGTCCGAAATGCGCATCGACTCGGCCTTCGCCGAAGCCGACATCGGCAACATCCGGGAGGGCCAGAAAGTGCGCTTCTCGGTCGACGCCTTCCCGAACCGCAATTTCCAGGGCGAGGTGCAGCAGATCCGCCTCAACCCGACGACGACGCAGAACGTCGTGACCTACAACGTGCGCGTCTCGGTGGCCAACCCGGAGCACCTCCTGCTGCCCGGCATGACCGCCTACGTGAACATCGGCGTCGCCCAGCGCAAGGACGCGCTGCTGGTCCCGAACGCCGCGCTGCGCTTCAAGCCGGCCGACCTGCCGGCCAAGGCCGGCGCGCCGGAGAAAGCGAAGGAGGCGAAAGACGCGAGCGGCGGCGGCAAGGGCGAAGGTCGCGGCAAGAAGCGCGACGCGTCCAACGGCACGGTCTATGTCGTCGACGGCAAGGAACTGAAAGCGGTCGGCGTGCAGCTCGGCATCACCGACAACCGCAACACCGAAGTGCTCGGCGGCGAACTCAAGGCGGGCGACCGCGTGGTCACCGGCGACAACGTCGCTGCCGGCAACGGCAAGCCGAGCAGCGTCGGCATGAGGATGTTCTGATGCCGCAGGCGAACGGCCAGGCGGTCATCCGCGTCAGCGGCCTCGGCAAGTCCTACGCCACGGCGGCCGGCCTCTTCCCGGCGCTCAAGGGCGTCGACCTGACGATAGACGCGGGCGAGTTCGTCGCCATCATGGGGCCGTCAGGTTCGGGAAAATCGACCTTCATGAACCTGCTCGGCTGCCTCGACACGCCGACCGGCGGCGACTACTTTCTCGCCGGCCGCAACGTCGCGCACATGCCGGCCGACGAACTCGCGGTGCTGCGCAACCGGACCATCGGCTTCGTCTTTCAAGGCTTCAACCTGCTGCCGCGCATGAGCCTCGAAGACAACGTCGCGCTGCCCCTCATCTATGCCGGCGCCGACAAGGAAACGCGCCGCGCGCGGGCGCGCGAGCTGCTCGCCCGCGTCGGCCTCGGCCAGTATGCGGCCTCGCTGCCCAACCGCATCTCCGGCGGCCAGCAGCAGCGCGTGGCGATCGCCCGCGCGCTGGTCAACTCGCCGCGCCTGATCCTCGCCGACGAGCCGACCGGCAACCTCGACAGCCAGACCAGCGAGGAAATCATGAAGCTCTTCGCCGAACTCAACCGCGAAGGCATCACCATCGTCCTCGTCACCCACGAGCCGGACATCGCCGCGCACGCCAAGCGCCAGGTGCGCTTTCTCGACGGGCACATCGTCAGCGATGTCCGCTGCGCGGGCGTAACGCCGGCAGGCGAGGCCGCGCCATGCTGAAAGCCATGCTCTGGGAAGCCTGGCGCGCAATGGGCGCGAACCGCATGCGCACGGCGCTGACCATGCTCGGCATGGTGATCGGCGTCGGCGCCGTGGTCCTCATGATGGCCATCGGCCAGGGCGCGCAGTTCGCCGTCGCGCAGACCATCAGCAGCATGGGCAGCAATCTGTTCATCGTGATCGCCGGTTCGACCAACACCGGCGGCATCCGCAGCGGCGGCGGCGGCGGCCCGACGCTCAACGTGAGCGACGCCGACGCCATCGCCGAACTCGACGGCGTGACCTACGTGGCGCCGACGCACCAGGGCACGCGGCAGCTGGTCTACGGCGCGAACAATTGGAACACCACGGTGATCGGCACGACGCCGTCCTACCTCGACGCGCGCGCGTGGACCATCGTCAGCGGACACGCCTTCGGCGACTCCGACGTGCGCTCGGCGACGCGCGTCGCGCTGATCGGCAAAACGGCATCCGAGGCCCTGTTCGGCAGCGACGATCCGGTCGGCAAGACGATCCGCATCCAGCAAAGCCCCTTCGTCGTCGTCGGACTGCTCGGCCCCAAGGGGCAAAACCTCGACGGACGCGACCAGGACGACACCGTGATCGTCCCGCTCACCACCGCTCAGCGCAAGGTGTTCGGCACGCCCTTCCCGGGCTCGGTGCGCGTCGTCATGGTGCAGGCCGCGTCGAGCGAGGCGATGCCGCAGGTCGAAAAATCGATCACGTCGCTGCTGCGCCAGCGGCATCGCATCCGCGAAGACATGGAGAACGACTTCTTCGTGCGCAACCTCGCCGCCGCCGCCGATTCCGCCGCCGAAACGACGCGCGTCATGTCGCTGCTGCTCGGCGCCATCGCCTCGGTATCGCTCCTCGTCGGCGGCATCGGCATCATGAACATCATGCTCGTCTCGGTCACCGAGCGGACGCGCGAAATCGGCATCCGCATGGCGATCGGCGCCCGCCAGAAGGACATCCTGACGCAGTTCCTGCTCGAAGCCATCATCATCTCGGTCGCCGGCTGCCTGATCGGACTCGCGCTCGGGATCGGCGGCGCGCTGCTGATCAACGCCATCACCGACATGGTGATCGTCATCTCCGGCGGCTCGGTGCTCGTCGCCTTCGCGGTCGCCGCCGGCGTCGGCATCTTCTTCGGCTTCTACCCCGCGCGCAAAGCCGCCGCGCTTGACCCGATCGAAGCGCTGCGCTATCAATGAGCGCTCCCCACCCGTAACCCCACCCCACACCCAATGCCCATCTACGACCTCGGCGCGAAGCGCCCGCAGATCGATCCGCAAAGCTGGATCGCCCCCAACGCCACGGTGATCGGCAACGTCAGCGTCGGCAGAAACGCCTCGATCTGGTGGAACGCCACGCTGCGCGGCGATAACGACCCGATCGCGGTCGGCGAGAACAGCAACATCCAGGACGGCTCGGTCCTGCATACCGATGAAGGCATCCCGCTCGACATCGGCCGCAACGTCACCGTCGGCCACCTCGTCATGCTGCACGGCTGCACCATCGGCGAGGGGTCGCTGATCGGCATCGGCGCCGTCATCCTCAACCGCGCGGTGATCGGCAAGCACTGCATCGTCGGCGCCAACACGGTGATCCCCGAAGGGCGCGTCTACCCCGACCGCTCGCTGATCGTCGGCTCGCCCGGCCGCATCGTGCGCGAACTGACCGACGAGGACGTCGCCCGCCTCGAACTGAGCGCCCAGCACTACATCGACAACTGGCAGCGCTACCTGAGCGAACTGGCCCCGTCGGGCGCAGCGGGTGATTCGGCGCCGAAGGCGCCCTGAGCCGCAGCGCGCCAGTCCAAGACGAAAAAAACCCGCGCCGGCGAATCGCCGGCGCGGGTTTTTTTCGTTCGGAGCGCGCCTTCGGGCGCGCTTCTGAACGCCTATCAGCGGGCGCGGTAGAGCACCTTCGGCTGCACGTCCTGCAGGATCTTCTGCATGCCCTTGCGGTTCTTCAGATTGAGGATCAGCGGCGAACGCGTGTTGGCGGCGATCCCGCTCGCCTCGTTGCGGTAGAGGATGACGACGATGGCGGCGTCCTCGGCCTTCTCCAGATCGAGCAGCGCGCAATCGGCGTCGGACAGCTCGATCTGGTATTCGAGGTCGAGCATTTCGGGAGCCACGATGGGGAACATGATGTCCGACTGATCGAGCGACTGCAGCCAGAAAACGGTCGGCTTGCCTTCCTCGTGGAAGAACTTGAAACGCTTGCACTGCGCGAAGCCGGCGAGGCCTTCGGCGAAAGTGAACACCGTTTCCGGATCCACCGGCACTTCCTTCAGGCCAAAGCGTTCGATATCGATCTTCATGTATTTCCCCTGAGCGTTCCTGCGTTGTCGTGGGGCGCCGGAATAGGCGCCGGGCATTGTGCAAAGCGGGCAAGCGCGGTAACTTGCCAATGACAATAATTTAACCTGATTCAGGTATTTCCGCCAAAGCAATGTTGACCCTATTTCTGGCGATCGCCAGCCTGAGCGGCGTCGCCGTCAGCGCCGTACTCCTGCAAAGGATCCGGCGCCTCGAGCGGAACGTCGGAACGCGCCCGGAAGATGCCGAACCGTCCGAACTGCGCCGGCTCAAGGCGGAACTGCACCAGTCGTCCGAGCGTTTCCGCGGCATCTGCGAAAACTCGGGACTCGGCGTCGTCGTCGTCGACCAGGACGGCACCTTCACCTACGCCAACGACACCTACCTCGCCATGCTCGGCGCGACGCTCGAGGAAGTGCGTCTCGGCGCCTGGATAGAACACATCCACCCGGACGACCGCGCGCGCATCCTGGCCTACTGGAAGGAAGCGCGGCACACCCGGCAGGCGCACGTAACCGAGCGCCGCAGCATCGGCGCCGACGGCAGCGTGCGCTGGGCCGCCGTGCGCGCCACGCCGATCTACGGCGACGACGGCGACTTTCGCGGCTTCATCACCACCGTCGAGGACATCACCGCGCGCAAGCTCGCCGAAGACAAGCTGCGCATGAGCGAGGAGCGCTATTCCAAAATCTTCCACCTGCTGCCCGACGTGCTCACCATCTCCAATCTGGAGACCGGGCGCTACGTCGAGATCAACCATAACTGGGAAGCCTTGAGCGGCCACAGCCGCGACACCGCGATCGGCAAGACCTCGCTCGAACTCGACATCTGGTTCGACGATACCGAACGCCTGAGTTTCGTCGACGCCCTGCGCGCCCGGGGCGAACTGCGGGACTACCCGGTCCGCTTCCGCCACCGCAGCGGACACCTCATCGAGAGCGAAGTCTCCGCCACCTGCTTCGACATCGCGGGAACGCCGCACCTGATCCTGATTTCGCACGACGTGACCGCGCGCAATGCGCTGGCCGCCGCGCAACGCCAGACCGAAGCGGCGCTGCGCGAAAGCGAGCAGAAGTTCGCGCGCGTCTTCGAACTGCTGCCCGACCTCGTGATGATCAGCAACGCCGAGGACGGCACCTTCGTCGACATGAACCGGCAATGGACGCCGATGACCGGCTGGAGCCACGCCGAAGCGCTCGGCCGGACCTCGCTGGAGATCGGCCTGTGGGCCGAACCGGAGGACCGGCGCGCGATCATCCGCAGCATCCATCTGGAGGGCGAGGTACGCCTGCGCGAAATCACCCTCCGGCGCAAGAACGGCGCCCCCTTCCTGACCGAGTACTCGGGCCGCTTCTTCGAGGTCAACGGCAAACGCTATCTGGCGTCGGTGATCACCGACATGAGCGAGCAGCGGCGCCTGGAACTGGAACGCAAGCGCGCCGAACAGGCGCTCGAACACCAGACGGCCGTGCTCGCCCGCCTCCTCGACTCGACGCCCGACCTCGTTTTCTTCAAGGATCGCGAAGGCGTCTATCTCGGCTGCAACACCGAGTTCTGCCGCTTCGCCGGGCGGCCGCGCGAAGCGATCGTCGGCTTTACCGACTTCGACCTGTTCGACCGCCCCTTCGCCGAGTTCTTCCGCAACCACGACCGCACGGTTCTGGAGCAACTCCAGCCGTGCCAGAACGACGAATGGGTCAGCTACCCTGACGGCCGCCGCATCCTGCTCGACACCCTCAAGGCGCCGCTGCTCGACGCCGGCGGTCAGGCCACCGGCCTGCTCGGCGTCGGCCGCGACGTCACCGCGCTGAAAGCGGCCAGGGAGGCGCTGCGCGTCTCCGAAGCGAAATTCTCCGGCGCCTTCCACGCCAGCCTCGACTACATCACGATCAGCTACCTCGACAGCGGCGAAATCCTCGAGGTCAACGAAGCCTTCGAAAAGATGACGGGCTGGACGCGCGCCGAAGTGCTCGGCAAGACCGCCATCGAGCTCGGCCTCTGGGCTTCCCCCGAGGAGCGCCGGCGCGCCGTCGAGATTCTCCGCGCGCAGGGCTATGTGCGCGACTTCCCCTGTCGGATCGGCCTCAAATCAGGCGCGCAGCGGGAATGCATGCTCAACGCCTCGACCATCGAAATCGACGACCAGACCTACCTGCTCGGCGCCGTGCGCGACGTCACCGAGCAGCTCGAAACCCGGCGTCAGATCGAGCGCATGAACGAAACGCTCGAACTGCGCGTGCATCAGCGCACCGCCGAACTCGAACGCTCGAACCGCGAACTGGCCGATACGCTCGACGCCCTGCGCGTCGCCCAGGACGAACTGATCCGCTCGGAAAAACTGGCGGCGCTCGGCTCGCTGGTGGCCGGCATCGCCCACGAACTGAACACCCCGATCGGCAACGGCGTGACCGTCGCCAGCACGCTCTCCGAACGCACGCACGAGTTCGCCGAAGCCGTGCACGACGGCTCGATCAAGCGCTCGACGCTGAACGACTACGTCGACTCGGCCCGCAAGGCGAGCGACCTGCTGCTGCGCAACCTCGGCCAGGCGCACGAACTCGTCACCAGCTTCAAACGGGTCGCCGTCGACCAGGCGAGCGACCAGCGCCGCCCCTTCGACCTGCGCACGACGCTCGAAGAACTGGTCGCCACCCTCTCGCCGATGCTGCGCAAGACGCCCTATCGCATGGAACTCGATCTCGCCGGAGGACTGGTGCTGGACAGCTATCCCGGGCCGCTCGGACAGGTCGTCACCAACCTCGTCACCAACGCCCTGCTGCACGCCTTCGAGGGGCGCACGACGGGCTGCATGCGCATCGCCGCGCGCGCTCTCGACGCACGCCAGATCGAAATCGTTTTCAGCGACGACGGCATCGGTATCGCCGAGGAGCATCTGAAGCGGATCTTCGACCCCTTCTTCACGACCAAGCTCGGCAAGGGCGGCAGCGGGCTCGGCCTGAACATCGTGCACAACATTGTCACCGGCAGCCTCGGCGGAAAGCTCAACGTCATGAGCCGGACGGGCGAAGGAACGACATTTACCCTTACAATACCGTTCAACGCGCCGCGAGGCGACACGGAGAGCCCTGCGTGAACCTGCCGAATTCTGCGACTTCCCTGATCGCCGACCGTCCCGATCCGGACGACCGTCTGGACATCCTCGACGACGGCGACGGACCGACCGGCGGCATCGAACACAAGCGCAAAGGCTGGCGCATCCTGATCGTCGACGACGACCGCGAAGTCCACAACGCCACCCTCTTCGCCCTGCACGACATCCTGATCGACGGCCGCCCGCTGCACTTCCTGCACGCCTATACCGGCGCCGAAGCGCTCGCCATCCTGCGCGACGAAGCCGACGTCGCCGTCGCCCTCCTCGACGTCGTCATGGAGCACGAGAGCTCGGGGCTTGATCTCGTGCACACCATCCGCAACGACCTCGGCCTCAGCGAACTGCGCATCATCCTGCGCACCGGCCAGCCCGGCTACGCACCCGAACTGCGCGTGATCCGCGACTATGACATCAACGACTACAAGACCAAGTCCGAGCTGACGCGCATCCGCCTGCTCACCACGCTGACCACGGCGCTCCGCTCCTACGACCAGATCCGCACCATCACCGCCGGACGGCGCGGCCTCGCGCTGATCGTCAATTCGGCCGCCGACCTCTTCTCGCGGCGCGCGCTCAAGGGCTTCGCCGAAGGCGTGCTGACGCAGCTCGCCGCGCTCCTCGGCCTGCCGCCGGAAGGCCTGCTCTGCGCACGCGACGCGCAGCCCGCCCAGGGCAGCGAAAAGCAGCCGCTGATGGTGGTCGGCGCCGCCGGCAAATACAGCGCGCTGATCGACTGCCCGCTCGACGCCATCGACGACCCGCTGATCGTCGGCGACATCCGGCGCTGCATCGCCGAGAAGCGCAACATCTACGGCGACGGCGCCACGGCGCTCTACTTCACCGGCGACGACGGACACAGCGCCGCCGTCTTCCTCGCCACGCAGGAGCCGCTTTCCGCCACCGACAAGCAGTTGCTCGAAGTCTTCTGCGTCAACATCGCGGTCGGGCTGGAAAACGTCAATCTGTTCAGCGACCTCAAGTTCTTCGCCTTCTCCGACCCGCTGACCCAGTTGCCCAACCGCAAGGGCTTCATCGACGCGATCGACGCCCGCCGCCGGCACGGCGCGACCGACTGGACGGTGGCGCTGATCGACATCGACCACTTCTCGGAAATCAACGATGCGCTCGGTCACCAGAAAGGCGACCTGCTGCTGCTCGCCGTCGCCCAGCGCCTGCGCACCGTGCTCGGCGCCGGGCACACGCTGGCCCGCGTCGGCGGCGACGTCTTCGCCCTGCTCGCGCCCGACCTGCACCTCGACCCGGCCGCCCTGCTCGCGCTCTTCGCGGAACCGATCGCCGTCGGCGACTACCTGCTGCCGGTGCACGCGACGATCGGCCTGACGCGGCTGGCCGACGAAGGCGGCAGCGGGCTCGACCTGCTCAAGACGACCAACATCGCCCTCAACCGCGCCAAAAACGACCGCCGCGGACGCTGGCAGTACTACACCCGCGACATGACCGAGGCCACCCGCGCCCGTCTCGACCTGCTGCACAGCCTGCGCGTCGCGATCGTCGAAAAGCGCGGGCTGGCGGTGCACTACCAGCCGCAGATCGACCTCGTGAGCGGCCGCGTCGTCGGCGCCGAAGCGCTGATCCGCTGGACGACCGACGACGGACGCAACATCCCGCCCGACCAGTTCATCTCGCTCGCCGAATACTCCGGCCTGATCCTCGATCTCGGCGAATGGGTCCTGCGCACCGCCACGGCGCAACTGATGGAATGGGACGCCGCCGGCCTGCCGCCGCTGCGCATGGCGGTCAACGTCTCGCCGACGCAGTTCCGCGACAGCCGCTTCGCCAGCCGCCTGAAAGGCATCCTCGCCGAACTCGCGGTACCGCCGCAGCGGATCGAACTGGAAATCACCGAAGGCGTCGCCATGCTCGACGCCGAGACGGTGATTTCGACCTTGCGCGAAGTGCGCGCGCTCGGCGCCGAAGTCGCCGTCGACGATTTCGGCACCGGCTTCTCCTCGCTCTCCTACCTGCACCGCCTGCCGCTCAACCGGCTGAAGATCGACCGCAGCTTCGTGAACGACATGGACCGTCCGGGCAACTCCGGCACAGGCATCGCCGACATGGTCGTCAAGCTCGGCCAGTCGCTCGGCCTGTCGGTGATCGCCGAGGGCGTCGAAACCGAGGCGCAGGCCGAACTGCTGCGCGGCATCGGCTGCGAACTGGCGCAGGGCTATCTCTACGCCCGGCCGATGGCCGCCGGCGCCTTCCGCGACTGGCTCGAAGCGCACCTCGAAACGCTCGCCTGAGGCCGTTTCCAAAACCGCCGGGCCGCCGCCGCGCGGCCCGGCGCGCGCCGTCCGGCTTGAGTTTTCCGGCCCGATTCTGCATAGTTCGCGGTCTTTTTTCAGAACGCCGACGCCGCGCCATTCAATGCTCCCCCACACCGAACATCGCATCGCCCAGAAAATCGCCGAGGAAATCGGCTGCCGCCTGCAACAGGTCGTCGCCACCGTCGAACTGCTCGCCGAAGGCGCCACCGTCCCCTTCATCGCCCGCTACCGCAAGGAAGTGACCGGCGGCCTCGACGACACCCAGCTGCGCACGCTCGACGAGCGCCTGATCTATCTGCGCGAACTCGAAGACCGGCGCGCCGCGATCCTCTCCTCGATCGACGAGCAGGGCAAGCTGACGCCGGAACTGAAAGCCGAGGTCGACGGCGCCGAAACCAAGCAGCGCCTCGAAGACCTCTACCTGCCCTACAAGCAGAAGCGCCGCACCAAGGCGCAGATCGCGCGCGAAGCCGGGCTGCAGCCGCTCGCCGAGGCGCTGCTCGCCGACCCGACGCTGACGCCGGAAGCCGAGGCCGCCGCCTACCTCAACGCCGACGCGGGCTTCGCCGACGCCAAGGCGGTGCTCGACGGCGCGCGCCAGATCCTGATGGAGCAGTTTGCCGAGGACGCGGAACTGCTCGGCGCCCTGCGCGACTACCTCGACGCGCACGGCGTCGTCAAATCGACCGTCGTCGCCGGCAAGGAAACCGAAGGCGCCAAGTTCCGCGACTACTTCGACTACTCGGAAGCGATCCGCGACATTCCCTCGCACCGCGCGCTGGCCCTCTTCCGCGGCCGTAATGAAGGCATGCTGCAGGTTTCGCTGCTGCTCGACTCCGAACTCAACGAAGCCGCCCGCCCGGTCGGCCACAACCCCTGCGAGGCGCGCATCGCCAAGCGCTTCTGCATTGCCGACCAGGGCCGCCCGGCCGACAAGTGGCTGTCCGACACGGTGCGCTGGACCTGGCGCATCAAGGTCTTCCTGCACCTCGAACTCGAATTGATGAACGGCCTGCGCGAGCGCGCCGAGGAAGAAGCGATCCGCGTCTTCGGCAGCAACCTGCACGACCTGCTACTCGCTGCGCCGGCCGGCCAGCGCGCCACACTGGGCCTCGACCCCGGCCTGCGCACCGGCGTCAAGGTCGCCGTCGTCGACGCTACCGGCAAGCTGCTCGACACCGCCACCATCTACCCGCACGAGCCGCGCCGCGACTGGGGCGGCGCGCTGCAGACGCTGGGCATGCTGGCCAAGAAGCACGCCGTCGACCTGATCAGCATCGGCAACGGTACCGCCTCGCGCGAAACCGACAAGCTGGCCGCCGACCTGATCCGCCTGATGCCCGAGCTGCACATGACCAAGATCGTCGTCTCGGAAGCCGGCGCCTCGGTTTACTCGGCGTCGGAATACGCCGCGCGCGAATTCCCCGAACTCGACGTCAGCCTGCGCGGCGCCGTGTCGATCGCGCGCCGCCTGCAGGACCCGCTCGCCGAGCTGGTCAAGATCGATCCGAAATCGATCGGCGTCGGCCAGTACCAGCACGACGTCAGCCAGACCAAGCTGGCGCGCACGCTCGACGCGGTCGTCGAGGACTGCGTGAACGCCGTCGGCGTCGACGTGAACACCGCGTCGATCCCGCTGCTGACGCGCATTTCCGGCCTCAACACGACGCTCGCCGCAAACATCGTCGCGCACCGCGACAAGCACGGCGCGTTCAGAACGCGCAAGGACCTGCTCGCCGTGCCGCGCCTCGGCGAAAAGACCTTCGAGCAGGCCGCCGGCTTCCTGCGCGTCACCGGCGGCGACAACCCGCTCGACGCCTCGGCCGTGCACCCGGAAGCCTACCCGCTGGTCGAACGCATCCTCGCCGACATCAAGAAGGGCATCGGCGAAGTGATCGGCGATTCGCGCCTCGTCAAGGCGCTGCAGCCGACCAAGTACACCGACGAGAAATTCGGCCTGCCGACCGTGCAGGACATCCTCAAGGAACTCGAAAAACCGGGCCGCGACCCGCGCCCCGAGTTCAAGACCGCGTCCTTCAAGGACGGCGTCGAGGACGTCAAGGACCTGCAGCCGGGCATGCTGCTCGAAGGCGTCGTGACCAACGTCGCCAACTTCGGCGCCTTCGTCGACATCGGCGTGCACCAGGACGGCCTCGTGCACATCTCGGCGCTCTCCAGCAAATTCGTGAAAGACCCGCGCGAGGTCGTGAAGGCCGGCGACGTGGTCAAGGTCAAGGTGCTCGAAGTCGACTTGCCCCGCCAGCGCATCGCGCTCACCATGCGCCTGACCGACGACGTGCCGAGCGCCCCGAAGATGGGCGGTGCGCCCATGTCGAACAAGGCGCGCCAGCAGCAGGAACGCCAGCCCCAGGCCGGCGGCGCGATGGCCGCGGCCTTCGCCAAGCTCAAGCGCTGAATGGGAAGGACGATGATCCGCATCTACGGCATAGGGAACTGAGTAGCGATATTGAATATGGCCACTTGGAAAAAAATCTTACTCTGGATTTCTGCAATTCTTGTCGTGACCGTTGGCGGCTGCGTGATTGTTTTGGATCATCTGTTTTCAAGCATGTGTGCAACAACTGTGTTCGATGAAATTCTGTCGCCAAGCAAAAAATTGAAAGCAGTTATGTTTCAGATCGACTGCGGAGCGAGCGCCGACTTCAACACGCAGGTTGCAATTGTTAAGGCTTCATTCGAGGCCTCTGACGCCAGATCTCTTCCCAAGGCTTTTTTTGTGGCCGACAAGAACCATGGTCGAGCGCCAGCCGGAATCACTCAAGGTCCGGAGGTTCGTCTAACCTGGGAATCGGATGGGGCGCTTTCTCTCCAACACCATCAATTTGCACGTATTTTCCGTTCAGAAGACAAACAAAATGGCGTTACGATCAAATACCAAACTTTTCAGTAAGTAACACATGGCAAAAAAAGAAAATCCCTCGCCCGTAAAGATCTACGGCATCAAGAACTGCGACACGATGAAGAAGGCTTTCGCCTGGCTCGACGCGCACGGCGTCGCCTATGAATTCATCGACTACAAGAAGACCGGCGTTGCCGCCGGGCACCTGCCCGACTGGAACCGCCGCGCCGGCTGGAAGCTGCTGCTCAACACGCGCGGCCTGATGTGGAAGAAACTCACCGACGCCCAGCGCGCCGACGTCGACGAAACGAAAGCACTCGCGCTGATGGCCGAGACGCCGAGCCTGATCAAGCGCCCGGTGCTCGACACCGGCGCGGCGCTGCTCGTCGGCTTCGACCCGGAACGCTACGCGGCGGAGTGCAAGTGATGGAAAACTACGTTCAACGCTTTCTTCTCGACGACCTCGACATTCGCGGCGCCGTCGTCCGCCTCGGCCCGGTCTGGCAGCAGATGCTGGCCGGCCGCGACTATCCGGCGCCGGTCGCGCGCCTGCTCGGCGAAATGAGCGCGACGACGCTGCTGATCGGCGGCAACCTCAAGCAGCCCGGCCGCATCACCTTCCAGCTGCGCGGCAGCGGCCCGGTCTCGCTGCTCGTCATCGATTGCAACGAACGCCTGCACATTCGCGGCATGGCCAAGTGCGACGAAGCCGTGCCGGCGGCGCAGCTGACTGGCAACGCGCCCGACCTGCTCGGCCACGGCCAGCTGCTGCTCTCGCTCGACCTGCCGAGCATGCGCGAGCCCTACCAGAGCTTCGTGCCGCTCGACGGGAACAGCATCGCTGAGATTTTCGAGCATTACCTGAAGCAGTCCGAGCAGCAGCCCGCGCGCTTCTTCCTCGCCGCCGACGAACACGGCGCCGCCGGGCTCTTCCTTCAGAAGCTGCCCGGCGCCGACGAGCGCGACGCCGACGGTTGGGCGCGCATCGAGCACCTGGCCTCGACGGTCAAGCCCGAGGAATTGCTTGGTCTGCCGGCCGAAGAACTGCTGCTGCGCCTCTTCCACGAAGAGACGGTGCGCGTCTTCGACCCGCGCCCGGTGGTGCACGACTGCCCGGAAGACTGGGAGAAGGTGCGCTCGATGCTGCGTTCGCTCGGCCGCGCCGAAGTCGACTCCATCCTGCAGGAACATGGCGAGGTCCTGATCAAGGACGATATCTGCAACCGCGAGTACCGCTTCGACGCGCAGGCGATCGAGGAATTGTTCCGCGAGAATCCCCCCACGCTGCACTGAGACCTGCGGCAGAAAATCCAGGAAAGAACGCCATGACATTGAAACGCACCGACCTCGCGAAGAACAAATTCCTCAAGGCGAGAAACGAGTTGAACGCCGCCGGCACGCCCAACCGCTTCGGCGAAGCCTCCACCGCCCTGCCCGACCGCAAGGAGCAGCGCAAGCTCGACCAGGCCGCCGGCCTCGTCCCTTTCGCCGTCAAGCTCAACGGCGAGCTGGTCGCGACCTTACGGACGCTTGCCGGCGAGCGCCGGACCGGCATCAACGAACTGGTCGACGAGTTGCTGCGCAAAGGCCTCGAAAAATAGCGAACGCGCTGGACCCGGCCTCTCCGGTTGGGTCTCCGGGCGGCGCCGAGCGGGCGAAACGCACGCCCCGCATCGGCCGCGCTGCCCGCCAGACGGCTACAGCACTTTCCCGGGATTCATCAAACCCAGCGGGTCGAGCGTCCGCTTGATCGCCCGCATCATTTCCAACTCCACCGGACTCTTGTAGCGCACCAGTTCGTCGCGCTTGAGCTGGCCGATACCGTGCTCGGCGCTGATGCTGCCGCCGAGTTCGTGCACCAGGTCGTACACGATGCGATTGACCGCCGGCTGTGCGGCGATAAAAGCGGCGTTCTCGCCGGCTTCCGTCTTCGACTGGTTGTAATGCAGGTTGCCGTCGCCGATATGGCCGAAGGCGACGATGCGGATATCCGGGAAAGCCTCCAGCAAGGCTGCGTCCGCCCGTTCGAGGAATTCCGGGATGCGCGAGATCGGCACCGAGACGTCGTGCTTGACCGACAGCCCCTCGATCTTCTGTGCCTCGCTGATGTTCTCGCGCAGCGCCCACAGGCGCTTGGCCTGTTCGCCGCTCTGCGCCAGCGTCGCGTCGTCGATCGCCGCACGCTCCAGCGCATCGCCGAGAAAGGCTTCGAGCGCCTCGCGCAGTTCGCTCTCTTCGCCGCCGCCGGACAGCTCGACGAGCAGATACCAGGGGCTTTCGGCGAGCGGCGCCTGCGCGCCGGGGATGTGCTTGAGAACGAGGCCGAGCGAAATCCCGGAAACGAGTTCACACGCGGTCAGCTGCGGCCCGAACGCCGCCTGCAGGTCGTTCAGCAGGCGTACCGCGGAGGCCGGCGAGGCCAGCGCCAGCCAGGCCGTGGCGCTCGCGCGCGGCAGCGGGAAGAGTTTGAGCACGGCGGCGGTGATGATGCCGAGCGTACCTTCGGCGCCGATGAACAGGTGCTTGAGGTCGTAGCCCGTGTTGTCCTTGCGCAGCCCGCGCAGGCCGTCCCACACCTCGCCGCTCGGCAGCACGACCTCGAGCCCGAGCGTCAGCTCGCGCGTGTTGCCGTAGCGCAGCACCTGCACGCCGCCGGCATTGGTCGACAAATTGCCGCCGATCTGGCAACTGCCCTCCGCCGCCAGCGCCAGCGGAAACAGGCGTCCGGCCTGCGCCGCGCGTTCCTGCAGCGCCGCCAGCACGCAGCCGGCCTCGACGGTCATCGTGTTGTTGTCCGTATCGACGGCGCGCACGCGATTGAGGCGCGCCAGGCTGACGATCACCGCACCGCTCGCCGCGAGCGGCGTCGCCGCGCCGCACAGGCCGGTATTGCCGCCCTGCGGCACGATGGCGACGCCGGCCGCGGCGCAGGCGCGCACGACCGCCGCCACCTCCGCCGTGCTGCCCGGACGGACGACGCACAGAGCGTCGCCGCGATAGCGTCCGCGCCAGTCTTCCAGATACGGCGCCATGCCCGACGCGTCGGCGATGACGTTGTGGCTGCCGAGCAGCCCGGAAAAATGTTCGATCAGGGTCGGGGTATCCATGCTTCGCCCTCCGTCAGCCGCCGTCCGGAGAAGCGGACTGCGCGCTTGTACAAGATATTCAGGGAAGTGAACAGTAGCAGTGCGGCGGCCCCCCCGCACACCGGGGTGGATGTTTTTGTCGATATCGGGTAACAATGAACGCGGCGGGCATTTTCGAAGCAGATGCAATCAGCCCTTTTTCGCTCGCAGGCAGCTCACTACCCCCAATCCTGAAGGAGAGAGACCATGGCCAACAGAACAATAAGCGACGTCATCCGCGATCAGAAAATTCTCAGCGCCGAATCCGGCATCAGCGTACGCGAGGCTGCCCGCCTGATGGCGGCCGACAAGGTCGGCGCCCTGCTGATCGTCGAAAAAGGACAGCTGATCGGCATCTTCACCGAGCGCGACATCCTCAACCGCGTGGTCGCCACCAGCCTCGACCCGGACAAGACCGGGATCGCCGGGGTGATGACGCGCAACCCGCAGACGATCCGCCCGGACCGCCCGGTCAGCCACGCCCTGCACATGATGTACGAAGGCGGCTTCCGCCACATGCCGGTGGCCGAGAACGGCGTGCCGCTCGGCATGATCTCGATCCGCGACGCGCTCGGCCAGGAGCTGACCGAATTCGAATCGGAGCTCGAACGGCGCGACGCGCTGACCGAAATCATCATGTAGGAATCCGAAAAATCCAGGCCGGCAGCGCCTCCTCTAGCCGAAGCGCCGGCCAATGAAAAAGGGCGCCCCCTTGCGGGGCGCCCTTCTCGTTTGGCGCAAGCGCTCGTGCGGAATCAGATCGCTTCGGCGTACAGGTCGTGCTCGTCGGCATCGACGACGCGAACGCGGATGAAATCGCCGACCTCGGCGTCGAAATGGTCGTTGATGAAGACCAGCCCGTCGATTTCGGGCGCGTCGGCCTTGGAGCGGGCGATCGTGCCTTCGTCGTCAACGGCGTCGACCAGCACCTCGATCTCGCGACCGATCTTGGCGGCGAGCAGTTCGGCCGAAATATCCTCCTGCAGCTCCATCAGCTGGCGCTGGCGTTCCTCGCGCACGTCCTGCGGCACGGCGCCGGCCAGCGCGTTGGCAGCGGCGCCCTCGACCGGCGAGTAGGCGAAGCAGCCGACGCGGTCAAGCCGCGCTTCCTCGAGGAAGCCGAGCAGTTCCTCGAACTCGGCGTCGGTCTCGCCCGGGAAACCGGCGATGAAGGTACTGCGGATCGTGATGTCCGGACAGATGGCGCGCCAGGCCTTGATGCGCTCGAGGTTGTTCTCGGCGCTGGCCGGCCGCTTCATGGCCTTGAGGATGCGCGGGCTGGCATGCTGGAAGGGAACGTCGAGGTAGGGCAGGATCTTGCCCTCGGCCATCAGCGGCACGAGGTCGTCGACGCTCGGATAAGGATAGACGTAGTGCATGCGCACCCAGATGCCGAACTCGGCGAGCGCCTCGCACAGTTCGCGCAGGCGCGTCTTGACCGGGCGGCCGCCGAAGAAGCCGGTGCGGTACTTGACGTCGACGCCGTAGGCGCTGGTGTCCTGCGAGATGACGAGCAGTTCGCGGACGCCGGCTTCGGCGAGGTTCTTGGCTTCCTGCAGCACGTCGCCGATCGGGCGGCTGACCAGCGGACCGCGCATCGACGGGATGATGCAGAAGGTGCAGCTGTGATTGCAGCCTTCGGAAATCTTCAGGTACGCAAAATGCTGCGGCGTCAGCTTGATGCCCTGCGGCGGCACGAGGCTGGTAAACGGGTCGTGCGGCTGCGGCAGGTGCGCGTGCACGTGCTGCAGCACCTCGTCCGCCGCGTGCGGGCCGGTGATCGCCAGGACCTGCGGATGCGCGCTGCGCACCACGTCCTCCTTGGCGCCGAGACAGCCGGTGACGATCACCTTGCCGTTTTCGGTCAGGGCCTCGCCGATCGCATCGAGCGACTCTTCGACCGCGGCGTCGATGAAGCCGCAGGTATTGACCACCACAAGGTCTGCCCCGTCGTACGACGGCGAAATGACGTAGCCCTCGGCGCGCAGCTTGGTCAGGATCTGTTCGGAATCAACGAGGGCCTTCGGGCAGCCCAGGCTGACAAAACCCACCTTGGGTGGTTTGGAAACATCAACGGTCACGTAAAACTCTTCTGATAGAACTGGATGAACAGTTTATTTCTCGGTGCTTTCCGACTTTTTCGCCGTCTCGGCCGGGAAGCCGGGGAACGGGATGCCGGTAAACATGCTGCGCGTCTGATTCTGCAACTGGCTCTGCATCTGCTGGAACATCTGCTTGCTCTGGTCCACGTAGGCGGACATCATGGTCTGCATCGCTGGGCCCTGGAAGTTCAGGAACTGCGACCACATGTCGCTCTGCATCTGCGGGTTATCGCCATAAAGCGAGCGCGACTGCTCCTGCAGCTTGCTCTGGAAATCGGTAAAGGCCTTCATGTTCGTTTCCAGGTACTTGCCGAGCATGCCCTGCATGGCATGACCGTAGAAACGGATCATCTGCGCCAGCAGATCGGTGGTGAACAGCGGCACGCTGCCGGTTTCCTCTTCCAGGATGATCTGCAGCAGGATGCTGCGCGTCAGATCCTCGCCGGTCTTGGCGTCGAGCACCTTGAAGTTCTCGTTGCCTAGAACGAGGTCCTTCACATCGCTCAGGGTGATGTAGGCGCTCGTCTTGGTGTCGTACAGACGGCGGTTCGGATATTTCTTGATCAGGCGGGACTGCTCGGACATGAAAACCTTTCCTCCACTTGTGGGTGACTCGGCAAGCGCTCTTCGGCGTTTTCTTGATGCTGTGCAGCAAAATTATAGCACCAATGGCAAAACAGGCTCCGTCGGAGCCTGTTTTATCAAGTCAGAACAAAGACTTGCTTGACATCAACTTATTGGTAGTACAGGCCGCCGTTGATGTTCATGGTGGCGCCGGTCATGAAGCCGGCGATATCGGAGGCGAGGTACACGCAGGCGCCGCCGATTTCTTCCGGCTTGGCCAGACGCTTCATCGGCACCGAGTCGACGATGGTCTGCAGGATTTCCGGCTTGATGGCCATGACCATCTTGGTCGCCACGTAGCCCGGAGCGATCACGTTGACGGTCACGCCCTTGGTCGCGAGTTCGGCGGCCAGCGCCTTGGAGAAACCGATCACGCCGGCCTTGGCGGCCGAGTAGTTGGTCTGGCCGGCCTGGCCCTTGACGCCGTTCACCGACGAGATGTTGATGATGCGACCCCAGCCGCGCTCGGCCATCTTGGCCGAAACCTGCTTGGTCATGTTGAACAGGCTGGTCAGGTTGGTCGAGATGACGGCATCCCACTGGGCCAGTTCCATGCGGCCGAACATCTTGTCGCGGGTGATGCCGGCGTTGTTCACCAGGATGTCGACCTGACCGGCCTTGGCTTCGGCTTCTGCAACCATGGCGGCGCAGGAGTCGATGCTGGCGACGTCGCCGGCAACGGTGACGACGTCCTTGAAACCGGCTTCGGCCATTTCCTTGAGCCACTCTTCCGGCTTGTCGAATTCGGGATGGTAAGCCGCCACCACCTTGTGACCGGCCTTGGCCAGTTCCTGACAAATTGCGGTACCCAGACCGCCCATCGCACCAGTAACCAGAGCAACACGTTGCGTCATACTTGCTTCCTTTCGTTGAGAAAACTTCCGTAAAACCGACCCGCGCCCAAAGGGCGCGGGACTAGAACATATGCTGGCCGCCGTTGATCGAAATGTTGGCGCCCGTCACGAAGGCGGCCTCGTCGGAGGCGAGGTAGGCGACCAGGCCGGCGATCTCCTCGGGCTTGCCGAGCCGGCCGACCGGAATCTGCGGCAGGATCTTGGAGTCGAGAATTTCCTGCGGAATGGCCGTCACCATCTTGGTGCCGATGTAGCCGGGGGAAATGGTGTTGACCGTCACGCCGCTCTTCGCCACTTCGAGGGCGAGGGCCTTGGTGAAGCCGTGCATGCCGGCCTTGGCGGCCGAGTAGTTGGTCTGCCCGAAGGCGCCCTTTTGCCCGTTCACCGAGGAGACGTTGATGACGCGCCCCCATTTGCGTTCGAGCATGCCGTCCATCACCTGCTTGCTCATGTTGAACACCGAGTCGAGGTTGGTGCCGATCACCGCATCCCAGTCGGCCTTGCCCATTTTCTTGAAGGTCATGTCGCGCGTGATGCCGGCGTTGTTCACCAGCACATCGACCGGCCCGACCTCCTCGGTCACCCGCTCGACGCAGGCCTTGCACGAATCGAAATCGGCGACGTCGCACGGATAGGCCTTGAAGCCGTAGCCCATGTTGTTCATCGTCTGCAGCCAGTCGCGCGCCTTCGAATTGCCGGGCGAATGGGTCGTCACCACCTTGTAGCCGAGCGCCGCGAGCTTGATGCAGACCGCTTCGCCCAGACCGCCCATCCCGCCGGTCACGAGTGCAACTCTTGTCATTTTCGTCTCCAGTCTCTGTTGCTGTGAAGCCACGTAAAAAATCGCCGTCCGCAGGGACGGCGATCGGAAACTTACGCTTTCTCCTTCACATAACGGCCCGGTGCCGGCTCGATTTCCTTGTATTTCGCGTTGCCGGGCTTGGCCCGTGCCGCGCGTTCACCGTTGGCGTACTGCTTCAGCCAGGCGCTCCAGTCGGACCACCAGCTGCCTTTCCTTTCTTCCGCGCCGGCCAGCCAGGCGTCTGCATCGCCCCGCTGGTCGCCGCCCACCCAGTAACTGCGCTTGTTCTTGCTAGCCGGATTGACTACCCCGGCGATATGTCCGCTGGCGCCGAGGACGAATTTCGATTCGCCGCCGAGCAGTTGGGTCCCTTGGTACGAGGTCTGCCAGGGCACGATGTGGTCCTCGCGCGTCGCCAGCAGGTAGTTCGGAACCGTCACCTGCCCGAGATCGACGCGCACGCCGCACATCTCGAGCTTGCCCGCGGCACGCAGGCTGTTGTCGAGATAGAGGTTGCGCATGTACCAGCAGGCGAAGGGTCCCGGCAGGTTGGTGCTGTCGGAGTTCCAGTAGAGCAGGTCGAAGGGAGCCGGCTTCTGCCCCTTCAGGTAGTTGCTCGAGACGTAGTTCCAGATCAGGTCGTTGGCGCGCAGGGCCGAGAAGACGCCGGCCAGTTCGCTGCCCTTCATGATGCCGCCCCGGCCCATCGCCGCGTCGCGCGTGGCCAGCGAGCCTTCGTCGATGAAGAGTCCGATCTCGCCGGTATCGGAGAAGTCGAGCAGCGTCGTCAGCAGGGTCAGGCTGGCGACCGGCGTTTCGCCGCGCGCGGCCAGCACGGCCAGCGCGCTGGATAGGATGGTGCCGCCGACGCAGAAGCCCAGCGCGTTGACCTGATCAACCTTGCAGATCGAGCGCACGACCGAAATGGCCTGAATCGGCCCCTGTTCGAGGTAGTCGTCCCAGGTCAGGTGCCCCTGGGGATCCTTGACGTTACGCCAGGAGACGAGGAAGACGGTGTTGCCCTGCTCCACCGCGTAGCGCACGAAGGAGTTCTCGGGCTGCAGATCGAGAATGTAGTACTTGTTGATGCACGGCGGCACGATCAGCAGCGGGCGCACGGCCACCTTGTCGGTCAGCGGCGCGTACTGGATCAGTTGCATGACCTCGTTCTCGAAAACCACGGAGCCGGCGCTCGTCGCGATGTTCCTGCCGACCTCGAAAACCGATTCGTCGGTCATCGAAATGCGGCCCTTGCCGTAGTCCCGGATCAGGTTGTTGATCCCGTCTGTAATGCTCTTGCCCTTGCTCTCGATGGCTTGGCGAACGAATTCCGGATTGGTCGCCGCGAAGTTGGCGGGCGACAGCGCATCGATGTACTGGCGCGCGAGGAAGCGGGCGCGGTCCTTGGTTTTCTCGTCCTCGGCCGGCAGTGCCTCGACGAGGTCGCGGATGAAGCGCGAGTTGAGCAGGTAAGCCTGACGGACGTAATCGAAGACCGGGCTGCTCTGCCATTCCGGCGAGGCGAAGCGGCGGTCGCCCGCTTCCGGCTCGACGACCGGCGCGCCCTGCCCGTCCTTGCCCCGCTGCAGCATCGCGTTCCAGAGCTGCAGTTGCTGTTCGAAATACGTTTTTTGCAGCGCCGCAAACTGCTGCGGGTCCGGCGGCGCCAGCTTCATGCCGCCGCTCCCCGCGGCCTGCTGCGCCTGTTGCTGCGTGTTGAGGAAACCCAGAAAGTTCTGGGCCAGCGCTTGCCCGGCCTGAACGAAATTCTGCATCGCGGGGACGAAGGAATCCGGCGACATCGACATGAGACTTTCCTCGCGGGGTTTGAGGCGGCCGTAGCGCTGGCCGTCGTTGTATTTGCATTGATTCTGCATTGCAGCATGAGTGCTGTCAACGCTGACACCCAGGCTCCGGGCGGCAAACGGCGCGGCATGGCGAGCGCACGCTCATCTATAATGCCGCCATGTACATCATTGCAATCGGCTGGCTCTACGTCACCCTGCTGATGGCGCTGACCGAAGGCAGCGTCGTCGCGGGCGTCCTCAGTTTCGTGTTTTACGGACTGGCGCCGACGGCGCTGCTCATGTGGCTGCTCGGCACGACGGCGCGGCGCCGGCGGCGCGCGCAGCGGGAAGCGGCCGCGCGCCAGGCCGAGGCCGCCTCTGGCACCGACTCCTCGCCAGCGCCGCCCGCTCCCTAAGCGTCGGTCTCGGCAAGCCAGATCAGCGAAGCCATGCGCCCGGTCGCACCGTCGCGACGATACGAGAAGAAGCGTTCGGCTTCGCGCACCGTGCAAAACCCGCCGCCATACACCGCATGGATTCCAAGGCGCGCCAGCCGCTGGTGCGCCAACAGATAGATGTTGGCCAACCACTTCCCCGGGCGCAGGGGCTTGAATGCGGCCTCCGCCTCGGCGCTGTCGGCGACGAAAAGGGCTCGCACCTCGTCGCCGACTTCGAAGGACTCCGGACCGATGGCCGGGCCGAGGTAGGCGAGCAGCTGTCCGCCCGGGCGCGCCATCGCCGCCACCGTCCGTTCGAGCACGCCGCCATGCAGTCCGCGCCAACCGGCGTGGGTGGCGGCGACCACCGTTCCCGCCTGGTCGCACAGCAGCACCGGCAGGCAGTCCGCCGTCATCACGGCGCACACTTGCCCGTGCTCTCTGGCCAGGGCGGCGTCGGCCTCCGGAGGCAGCTGCGATATGGCATCAAGGCCGAGTTCGAGCACCGTCGATCCGTGCACCTGATTCAGCCAGCGCGGCGCTGCGGGTAGGCACGCCGCCACCCGGGCGCGGTTCTCGGCGACGTTCCGCGCCTCGTCGCCGACGTGATCGCCGAGATTCAGGCTGGCATAGGGCGCCGGACTGACGCCGCCGGAGCGCGTGGTCAACAGTGCGCGCACGCGCGCCGGCGCCGGCCAGTCGGGGACGATCCAGGCGCTTTCCGGCCCGTTTTTCGCCTTACTCGTCGAGTTCGTCGTCATCGTCGCCGCCATCGCCGTAGGCGTAGATGATCTCGGGACCGCCCTCGAGGTCCTCGTCCCAGTCGTCCTCGGCGTTTTCCTCGGCGATGGCGCGCGCCTCGAAAGCCTCCGTGCGCAAAATCTCGATCAGCTCGGCCATGTCCTCGGGCAGCTGCGAACGCCACAACATGGCCTTGCTGGTGGCCGGATGCACCAGCCCGAGGCGGCGCGCATGCAAGGCCTGACGGTGGAAAGGCGGCCCCTTGGGAACGCGGCTGGCGCCGCCGCCGTAGACCGGATCGCCGACCAGCGGATGGCCGAGCGCGGTCATATGCACGCGGATCTGGTGCGTACGACCCGTCTCCAGCGAACACTCGACCAGCGTGCAGCCGATGAAACGCTCGACGATGCGATAGTGCGTGCGCGCCGGCTTGCCGCCGCGCACCACCGCCATTTTCGTGCGCTGCGTCGGATGCCGGCCGATCGCCTCGTCGACGGTGCCGCCGCGCTCGACCTCGCCGCGTACCAGCGCCTGGTAGTAGCGTTTGACGGTGCGCGCCTGCAGCTGGCGCACGAGGTCGGTCTGCGCTTCCAGCGTCTTGGCGACAACCATCAGGCCGCTCGTATCCTTGTCGAGGCGGTGCACGATGCCGGCGCGCGGGATGTTGTGCAGCTGCGGCAGGTAGTGCAGCAGGGCGTTGAGCAGGGTGCCGCTCCAGTTGCCGTTGCCCGGATGGACGACGAGTCCGGCCGGCTTGTCGAGGACGAGCAGCGTCTCGTCCTCATAGACGATATCGAGCGGAATGTCCTCGGCCGCCGCCGACTCGGCCCGTTCGTCCGGCGCCTCGGCGACGCCGATCTTCTCGCCGCCCCAGAGTTTGTGCTTGGGCTCGGTGAGCGCGGCGCCGGCCACGTCGACGCGCCCTTCGCGGATCCAGCCCTGCAGCCGGCTGCGCGAATGCTGCGGCAGCAGGCGGGCGAGAATCTGGTCGAGACGCTGCCCGCCGCAGTCGGCCGGAACGGTCAGGTCGAGACGTGGGTTTGCGCTATAATCGGCGCGCCCGGAGCCGTGATCCTGCGGATCCTTTTGTGTTTTCTTGTGTGGAATTTTCATGATGCGTAGTTTAGCGGTTATCGCAGCGCTTTTCCTCGCGACCGTCGTGGCCGGCTGCGGCCTGCTGCCCGAGGTCAAGGACGAAACTTCGGGCTGGACGGCCAACAAACTCTATGCGGAAGCCAAGGACGCCCTGAGCGAAGGCTCCTACGACAAGTCGATCAAGTACTTCGAAAAACTCGAATCGCGTTACCCCTACGGCCGCTTCGCGCAGCAGGCGCAGATGGAAGTCGCCTACGCCTACTGGAAATCGGGGGAACCGGCCTCCGCCGTCGCCGCTTGCGAGCGCTTCATCAAGCTCCACCCGAACCACCCCAACGTCGACTACGTGTATTACCTGCGCGGCCTGGTCAACTTCAACGAGGACCTCGGCATTCTCGGAACGATCAGCAATCAGGACATGACCGAACGCGATCCCAAGGGCGCGCGCGAATCCTTCGATGCGTTCAAGGAGTTGGTGACCCGCTTCCCGAACAGCAAGTACGCGCCGGACGCGCTGGCGCGCATGAAATACCTCGTCAATGCGCTGGCTTCGCACGAAGTGCACGTCGCCCGCTACTACATGAAGCGCGGTGCCCAGCTCGCGGCGATCAACCGCGCGCAGTACGCGCTGAAGAACTACCCTGACGCGCCGGCGATCGAGGAAGCATTGTTCGTCATGGTCAAGGGCTACGACCAGCTCGGCATGAACGACCTGCGCGACGACGCCGAGCGCGTCATGCGCAAGAACTTCCCGCAGAGCCCCTACTACGTGCGCGGCCTCGACCGTCCGGAACCCTGGTGGAAGCTCTGGTAGGTCCGGAAAACGGAAGGAAACGAAAAAGGGCGCCGCGCGGCGCCCTTTTCTTTGGCAAGCAGCGAACTCAGGACGACTGCTTGATCGCCAGCACCGCCTGATTGCGCAGCGTGCGCAGCAGCGACAGTTCCTTCTCCGAAATAACGATTTCGCCGGCATGGTCGCGGTCGGCGTAGATCAGCGCCATCGGCTTGCCCTTGATGCACAGGGGAAAGAGCAGGAAGGTCTCGGCCGCGACGCCCTTGCGGAACCAGTCCGGGATGCGCGTGGCGATCTTCGGGTCGTTGGTGTCGCTGATCAGGATGTCGACCCCTTTCGAGAGCGCCGCATGGAAGATATCCGGCGTGAAGGAAAGCGGGAAGTTGAAACGCTTGGCGACGTCAGGCGCATCGGGGCCGAAGCCGAAGCGGCCGAGCATCGCGTTGTTCTTCGCGTCGCGGATGCACAGGATGACACGCTTGAAGCCCTTGGCGCGGTACATCGTCTCGAGGATGATGCGCAGCACGTCGTTGAGCTTGAAATCCTCGACCAGCGTATTGCTGATGTCCTGGATACCGGCGGTCAGGATCGCCTCGGCTGCGCCGACCTGATCGCCCGCCGCCGTATCGCCGGCCTGCCCGAGGCTTCCGGCGGCGCCGGCCGGGACCGAATCGGAGAGCACGGTGCCCGACAGGCTGTCGCCGCCGGCCAGGGTGTCCTCGGTCTGCGCGAGATTGACGCGGCTGCCGCCCCAGGCCTTGATCTGGCGCCCGAAGGACGTGAGCTGCAGGTTGAGGTGGATGATGCTGGCGAACTGCGCCACCGCCTCGAAGGATTTCTCCATCGTCTGCTGCAGTTCCTGCTCGCTGAGCGGCACGCTGTCGCCGAAGCGCGCGCTGAGCTTGCGCAGTTCCTTGTGCCGCTGCTCGGGCGCGACCTCGGCGATCAGCCGGCACAGCTCGTTGGAAAAGCCGGACAGGACGCGCAGCCGGTCCTCGGCCGCCGCTGGCTTGCGCACGTTGCCGGCCGGCAGCTTGCGCATGCTGCCCACGATCAGGCTGGGGAAGCCCCAGGTGCGGGCGATGCCGATGCCCAGATCCTCGAAGGAAATGCCCAACACCTGGATCACCACCGCCTCTTCGGCACCCGGCTTCTGCAGCTGCAGCTTCTTGATCTCCTCGCTCTCCTCAGGGAAGTAGTACTGGCTGAGCAGGCGTCCGAGGTTGTGGAACATCGAGCAGATGAAGGCCTGCTCGACGTCGCGCGTCGAGGTCCTGGCGGCGATGTCACGCGCCAGGATGCCGGCCAGGTTGGCGCGCAGGAATTCGTCCTTGAGCTGGTTGGCGTTGCTCTTGTTTTGCAGGTGCTCGAAGAGGAGTACGGTGATCGCGATGTTGCGCACGGCGTCGAAGCCGAGCACGAGCACCGCGCGCGAAACGGTGCTGATGTTGCCGCCGCCGGCCTGCCGGTAGTACGCCGAATTGACCAGACGCAGGATCTTGTTGGTCAGCGCAAAGTCCTTGAGGATCGACATCGAAAGCTGGGCGACGCTCTCCTTGTCCGACGTGGTCATCTTGTTGATCGCGCTGACCGACTCGGAGAGCGCCGGGAAATCGCTCTTGTGGCGCATGCGCCGGAGCAGAAAATCGATCGTGCTCTGCTTCACATCGGCCGGCGGCGTCACCTCATCCGGTTCGAGATAGGCGTCGAAGGCATCGCTCATCTGCGCCGCCGATTCGTAGCGGCTCTGCGGGTCGCGCGCCAGCGCCTTGTAGAGGAGGTCGACGATGCGGTCGTCGAGATTCACGCTGCCATCCGTCGGCAGGACGATGTTCTCATTGGCGATCCGGTTCATCACCTGAAAGGCATCGCGCCCCTGCACGGCGCGCCGGCCGGTGAGCAGTTCGTAGAAGACGAGTCCGGCGGCGAAGATGTCGGTACGCTCGCCGATCACGTGATCGGTGATGTACTCCGGGGCCATGTAGGCGGGCGTCCCGGTGAAGTGCGCGCCTTCGTGGGTCGGGGTTTCGACGCGGGCGGCGATGCCGAAGTCCATCACGCGCGGCACGCCGTCCTCGTTGATCAGGATGTTGGTCGGTTTCAGGTCGCGGTGGATGATGCCCGCCGCGTGGGCATGGCCGATGGCGTCGAGGATCGGGCGCATGATCGCGATCGCCTTGACCGGCGAGAGGGCGCCGCTGGCCTTCAGATACTCGCCGAGGTTCTTCCCCGCCACGTATTCGAAGACGAGGTAGAGGTCGCCCTCTTCCTCTCCGGCCTCGAAAATCGGCACGACGTTGGGGTGCCGCAGCTGGCTGACCATGCGCGCCTCGGTGAGCAGTTGCTCGTTCTGGCGCGGATCGGGTTGTGAAAAATGCAGCGTCTTGATCGCGACTTCCCGCTCCAGATGCGGATCGCGCGCCAGATAGACGACGCTCTGCGCCCCCCTCCCAAGTTCGCGCAGTATCTCGAAACGACCTATATGCTTGCCCATTGCTATCTATCACTCTTGTTGTAGCGGCATTTTAGGCGCTTTTCCGCGCCCGTCGCGCCTACTTTTTCACGCCGCCGGCAACCAGCGCAAACGCGGCGTCTCGCCCGCGGCGGCGCAAAGCACGGCGACCTGGGAAAATTCGCGCGCCAGCGCGCACAGGCCGGCCTCGTCGCCGCCCAGCAGCAGCCAGCCGGGCTCCGGCGGCCAGTCGCCGGCATCGGCCAGATTGCACGCCGGATAGGCGCGCCAACCGGCGACGCTTGCGGCCTTGAACAGGGCGACCGACGCCTGCCGATTGACGTCGTCGGGCAGACGCCGCGACGCCGGATTATAGGCGGTGACGACGCCCCAGAAGGAAACGTTCTGCGCCTCCAGCCAGGAGGCGAAGGCCGCCGGCAGCGCTTGCGCGACGCGCAGATCGAAGCGGCCGGCCGGCGTTTCGACCCGGTAGGCGGTGGCGCAGAAGGCGGCTTCGAGTTCCGGGGAATGCGGGGTCAAGCCGGCGACTCTTCGTCGACGCTGTCGATTTCCTCGAGCGCGCCGAGCTGAGCCTGCGCCTCGGGCACCGGCAGCGCCTCGACGCCTTTCAGCTTGCGCTCGATCTGGCGCGTGCGCACGCCGGCCGCGTCGATGCTCTTGGTCGCCTGCTCGAGCTTCTTGCGCGTCGCGTCGAGCGCTTCGCCGAACTTGCCGAATTCGGTCTTGATCGCGCCGAGCACGGCCCAGACCTCGGACGAGCGCTTCTCGATGGCCAGCGTGCGGAAGCCCATCTGCAGACTGTTGAGCAGGGCCGCCAGCGTCGTCGGGCCGGCGATGCTGATCCGGCTGTCGCGCTGCAGCGCGTCGGCCAACCCCGGCCGGCGCAGGGCTTCGGCGTACAGCCCTTCGGTCGGCAGGTAGAGGATCGCGAAGTCCGTGGTGTGCGGCGGCTCGATGTACTTCTCGCGGATCGTTTTCGCCTCGTCGCGCAGGCGCATTTCCAGCGCCTTGGCCGCCAGCTCTACCGCCACGGGGTCTGCCCGGTCCTGCGCCTCGACCAGGCGCTGGTAGTCCTCGAGCGGGAATTTCGCGTCGATCGGCAGCCACACCGGGCGACTTTCGCCGGAGCCACTCTCGCGGCCCGGCAGCCTGATCGCAAACTCGACGCGGTCGTTGCTCTTCGGGCGCGTCGCCACGTTCTTCTCGTACTGCTCGGCGGTCAGCACCTGTTCGAGCAGCGCCTCGAGCTGCACCTCGCCCCAGGTGCCGCGCGTCTTGACGTTGGTCAGCACCTTCTTCAGGTCGCCGACGCCGGCGGCCAGCGTCTGCATCTCGCCGAGGCCGCGATGCACCTGCTCCAGGCGCTCGCTGACGAGCTTGAACGAATCGCCGAGGCGCTGCTCGAGCGTCGCGTGCAGCTTCTCGTCGACCGTCTTGCGCATTTCCTCGAGCTTCGCGGCGTTGTCGTTCTGGATCGCCGACAGGCGCGTTTCGACGGCCTGCCGCAATTGCTCGGAACGCGCTTCGTTGCTCTGCGTGAGGCGCGCGAGCTGCTGCGCGAAGGCGTCGAGCTGCTGTGCCTGCAGGGTGCCGAGCTGGGCGAGGCGGTCGGACAGCGTGGCCGCCAGCCGCGCCAGCGACTGCGACTGCTCCTCGCGGTCGCCGCGCGCCGCCTGCCCCGCTTCCTGACGGCTGCGCGCGAGCTCCTCGCGCAATTCGCGCTCGACGCGTTCCAGCCCGTTTTCCAGCGCGCGAAAATACGGCGCGCTGCCTTCCAGCGGATCGCCCTGACGGGCGCTGCGCTGAAGCAGCAACAGTTGCAGCAGCAACACGACCACCGCGACCAGCAGCAGTCCGTACAACACGACTTCATTCATCCCACGTGACTTTCAAAAACCCGGCGAACCGGCAGAACCCTCATTGCGAAAACCGCTACTTCAACGAAAAATCGACGCGGCTGGCTTTCGCCTTGGCCTTGTCGTCGGCGGCGCCCACCTTGTCCGCCGGCGCTTCGAGCTTGGCCGGCAGCAGGAAGATGCGCTCAGACGGCACGCCGGCACGGCTCACCAGCCAGTCGCGCACGACCTGGGCGCGCCGGGTCGCCAGGGCGCGCAGATCGTCGTCGCTCACCGCGATGTTGGTCAGGATCAGCTTCTCCATTTCCTCGACCGGCAGGTCCTTGACGAGTCCGACCAGATTGCGCGGCTTGGGGAATTTCTCGGCGCGATAGGCGCGGGCCAGCAGCGCCGGATACTCCTTCGCCTCGACGACGACGTCGTCGGCCGAGCCGGCCTCGACGCCCTTGCGCACCATGTCGTTGCGCTTCTGCGTACGCACCAGGCCTTCCATCAATGCACGCTTGAGGCCCTCGCGGTCGCGCTCGACATCGACGCGCCCGTCGATCTCCAGCTTGAGCGACGGACGGTCGTTGAGCGCCTTGGCGAGCGTTTCGAGACGCTGCTGCCCGGCCGGCGTGATCGCGTTGCGTCCGGCATCGAATTCGAGATAGGACAACTCCTCGCCACCGCCGAACAGGGAACCGAGCAGCGCGAAGGGCGAGGTGACGGCCTTCACGAAGAGGTTGACGATGACCTTGACGACCAGCCCGCCGATGCTGAATTCCGGATCGCTGAGCGAACCCGAGATCGGCAGGTTGATGTCGATCTCGCCCTGGCGGTTCTTCAGCAGGGCCAGCGCCAGTTTGACCGGCAGCTTGGTCGCATCGGCGCTTTCCACCGGATCGCCGAAGGTCAGCTGGTCGAGGAAGACGCGGTTTTCGGCCTGCAGCTGGTCGTTCTCGATCTTGTATTTGACGAACAGCGAGAGCTTTCCTTTCTCGATCGCGTAGCCGGCGTACTTGCCGGAGTACGGCGAGAACGGCGTCAGTTCGATGCCCTTCACCTCGGCGTCGAGATCGAGATACGGCTTGGCCGCCAGCGGATTCAGGCGGGCCTTGACGGTGAGCGGCGCGACGTCGTCGTAGCTGCCGCGCAGATCGAGCGTCGCGACGCTGTCCGGCGCCGACGACAGGCCGGACAGCTGGCCGCCGATCTGGCGCAGGTTGGCCGAATAGTTCGGCTTCACGAAGTTGTCGCTGAAATTGACGCTGCCGCCCTGCAGCGTCACCTTGCCGATGCGGATCGGCATCGGCGGCGCCGCCTTTTCGGCAACCGGGGCGCTCGCCTTGCCCTCGCCCTTGCCGGCCGGCGCAGCATCCAGCGCCGGCGCGGGAACGACCGGCGTCGGCGCCGCCTCGTCGCGGCGAACGATCTGCAGCAGGTTGAGCTTGCCTTCCGGGCTGACGATGATGCGCGCGAAGAAATCGGCGAGCGCGATGTCGCCGACCGTCAGCGAATCGGGATTGAGACGCGCGTCGATGTGTCCGAAGTAGAAGGACTTCCATTTCAGGAAGTCGGCCGAATTGATCTTGTCGACGGCGTGGAAATCGCCGATCGTCGCCTGCCCGCTGAAGCCGCCGGCGTAGCCTTCCTTCCCGTCCTTCCCCTCCTTCCCGGTGCGCTCGTGCACTTGCAGGGCGCCCTTCAGGGTGAGCTGTCCGCGCGTCACCGAAACGTTGAGCTTCTGGGTGAAGTACGGTTGCAGGGGCAGCAGTTCGATCGCCTTGAGGTCGAGCGCCAGATCGGCGTCGAGGGGGAAGGGGCGAAGCTTGCCGCTCACCGCCACTTCGCCCTTCTTGTTCAGGCCGAAGCGCGTGGACAGTTGCGCCGTCGTTCCCGGCGCCGTGCTCAGATTCTCGGCGTCGATCGTCAGGTTCTGCACGGTGTGGATCGTCGCCGGCCGGATCGCTTTGTCCTCGAAGCGCAGCGCCACGTCCTCGGCATGGTATTTGGCGACCGTCACCTTCCACGGCGCATCGCTCTCCGCCCGACTCCCCGCCGCTTTCGCGTTCTTCCCGGCCGGCGCCTGCGCGCGCAGCGCCGGTGGCTCGATCCAGTCAAGGACGCCGTCCTTGCCGCGCAGGGCCTGGACGCGCACGCCGCGCGTCGTAACCTCGCCGAGCAGCACTTCGCGCTTGGCCAGATTGATCTGCCCGCCTTTGATCGCCAACGCGTCCACCTTCAGCCAGTCGCCGGCGCTCACCCGCCACGCGAAATCGAAAGCGCCAGCCTTCTCGCCCTGGCTGTCGAGGTGCTTGAGCGTTGCGTCGATCCCCTCGACGCTGGCGCGCACCGCCTTGCCGCGCGATTCGTCGAGCCACTGGAGGGCGCCGCCCTTGACGCTGGCTTCGCCCAACGACCAGGCGAAGGCCGGCTGCGCGGCCCCCGGCGCGGCCTTCTCCGGCGTGGCCGGCGCCTTGGGCAGCAGGTCCAGCCAGTTGAGCGTGCCCTGCGGCGTGGCCCGCGCGTGCAGTACCGGCGTATCGAGCACGACGCGCTCGACCTGTGCGTGGCGCTTGAGCAGATCGAGCGCGGCGAGATCGACTTCGAGGCGGCGCAGCGAAGCCAGCGGCGCCCCGCCCGACTCCTTGAGCGACAGATCGTTCAGCGCGACGCGGCCGGAGACGGTCAGCGTGGACGGCTGCCCCTGCTCCTCGCGGAAGACCAGCTTGAGGTCGCTGTCGAGCGAAGCGGAAGCCAGCTTGACCGGCACCTGCACCGGCAGGTAATCGAAGTACTGCGCCAACTGCAGCTTGTCGAGATCGAGCGCCAGTTCGCTCTCGCGCGAATCGGCGAAAGGCTTGCTGCGCCCCGTCAGGGCCAGCGGCGCGCCGTCGATGGTCGCCGAGAAGGCAGGCTCGACGAAGGACTCGACGTAGTTCGGCAGGCTGGAGATGAACGGCAGGGTGAGCACGATGTCGCCGATCACGTGCTTCTCGTCGAGCACGCGGTCGTCGAATTCGAGGCGGCCGCCGGCGATCTGGATGTTGTTGAGCGAGAAGCGCGGCGTCGGATCGGTCGACTCGGGGCGTGCCATGAACTCGTCGATCAGGTCGGAAAAGTTGTAGCTCCGATCAGGCAGGCGCACGACCTTCAGGCGCGGGCCGGCGAGGCGGATCTCGCTGAACACCGGCCCGCCGCGCAGCAGCGACGAGAGCTGCAGGTTCAGATAAAGGCTGTCGAAACCGGCGACCGTCTCCGCTGCCTGTCCCACGCCCTCGCGCTCGTGAATGGCCACCCCGTCGACCTGGACGGCCAGCGTGTAAGGGTTGATATAGACGCGCTCGACCGTCACCTTGCGATGCAGGGCCGTGCCCAACTGATCGAGCAGCACGGACTTGACGATTGGCGGCAGGACGAAGAACCCGAGGACGCCGACGACCGCGACGGCGATCAGGAAGCGCAGCCCGTAACGTTTGGTTTTCGGGCCACGCAGGCCGGCGAGGATTTTGGTTTTGTCGATCATGGGGTCGGCTCGGGAAAATGCGCGCGGGGATTCCGGCACCAAGCGAATTTATCATGAACGCCCCTCCGGCGAGCCCTCGCGGCACCCTGCCTGCCCGCGATCCGGCACGCCGGCGAGCGGTTTCAGGCTAAAATTGTGTCGAATACACACTTCCGCCCCGGATCAGGATGAAAACGCTCGTCATCGAGGACAGCGCAAGCAGCCTCGCCATTTTGTGCCACCAGATCGAAAGGATCGGGATCCAGGCGATCCCGGCGGCTGGCGGCATGGCCGGCATCGAGCTGTTTCTCGCCGAACGGCCGGACCTGATCCTGCTCGACATCGTCCTCCCCGACATCGACGGTTTCGAAGTCGCCCGCAGCATCCGCCAGCTCGAACGCCCCGGCGACTGGACGCCGATCATCTTCCTGACCGCGCTGAACAACGACGAGGATCTGGAAAAAGGCATCGCCGCCGGCGGCGACGACTACCTGTACAAGCCGGCCAGCGAGATCGTGCTGAGCGCGAAGATACGCGCCATGCAGCGCATCCTCCAGATGCGCCAGTCCCTCCTCGTCGCGACGCGCAAGCTCGACAGCGCCAACCAGGAACTGCGCCGCCTGACCTCGCTCGACGGGCTGACCGGGATCGCCAACCGGCGGCACTTCGACGAGATCCTCGATCGCGAGTGGCGGCGCACCATGCGCCAGGGCGGCGAGCTGTCGATCCTGATGTGCGACATCGACTACTTCAAGAAATACAACGACCACTACGGCCATCAGGACGGCGACGAATGCCTGCGCCTCGTCGCCCAGGCGCTGAACGAGGCGATGGAGCGCGGCGGCGATCTGCTCGCCCGCTACGGCGGCGAGGAGTTCATCGCCGCCCTGCCGGACACCTCGCCCGGCGGCGCGCTGTTCATCGCCGAGCGCATGCGCCGGGCGGTCGCCGACCTCAAGCTGCCGCACGCCGGCTCGCCCTGCGGCCACATCACGGCCAGCTTCGGAATCGCCTCGACGCTCCCGGCGGCGGACGGCAGCGCGCGCGCCCTCGTCGGCAGCGCCGACCGCGCCCTCTACCAGGCCAAGCTCGAAGGCAAGAACCGCGTCTGCCGCGCCGTCTCCCTGGAAACACCCGTAGCCTGAAAGCAACCATCGCGATGTCCAAGCCCCGCCCGAAAATCCTGATCGTCGACGACAACGAAGTGATGCGCGCGCTGCTGCGCGGCATCCTGCGCAACGAGGAATACGAGATCGTCGGCGAAGCCCGTAACGGCGCCGTCGCTCTCGAAATGACCGACCTCCTGCGCCCGGACATTGTCTGCATGGACGTGGAAATGCCGGAAATGGGCGGCCTCGAAGCCTTGCAGCACATCAAGTCGACGCGCCCGGAAACCGCCGTCGTGATGGTCACCGGCAACGCCAGCATCGACAACGTGAAGGTGGCGATCCAGAACGGCGCCTGCGCCTTCATCGTCAAGCCCTTCAACGCCGCCAAGGTGGTCGACACGCTGCAGCGCGCCTACGCCGGCAGACGCCCGCTCACCGTTTAGGGTGTGTTGGCATATATTTCGTGGAGCGCGTTGTGCCGAGGGGCTGTGATTACTAGGTACTAGGCGCGCGCCGCCGCCCGCACCGGGGTGCGACAAGGGGCGCAACGACGTAGGCGCGGCCCCCTCGGCGCAACCCTTCGGGACGACCACTTGACGGGCGCATCGCCGCATTGCGTCGCCTCACCTGGCACCAGCCAGGCGGCGGCGCCGCGCCTTGCGCTGCATCCCGTTCAGCGGTCGTCGCGCTCATGAAATATATACCAACATCCTAACCCGGCGGCGCCCCGTCAGAAAACGTCCTTCCACGCGCGCAACGCGGTAAAGACGGCGAGCGGGTCGGCGGTGGAGTTCCGCCCCTCCAGACCTCCCCGCTCCCGCACCGCGGCGATCACCGCCGCTTCTTCGCAACGCAGGAAGGGATTGGTCGCGCGCTCCAGCCCGATAGTCGACGGCACGGTCGGCCGCCCCTCGGCGCGCAGCGCGGCGGCATCCCGCGCACGCCGCTGCAGTTCCGGATTGCCGGGCTCCACGGCGAGCGCGAAACGCAGATTGGCCTCCGTGTATTCGTGCGCGCAATAGACCGCAGTGTCGTCGGGCAAGGCCGCCAGGCGCGCCAGCGACGCCGCCATCTGCGCCGGCGATCCCTCGAACAGGCGGCCGCAGCCGGCACCGAACAGCGTATCGCCGCAAAACAGGAGGCCGGGGCGATAATAGGCCAGGTGTCCGAGCGTATGTCCGGGCACCGGCAGCACGTCGAACGCGGCCTCCAGACCGGACGGCCGGATACGCTCCCCGCCCCGCAACGGGCGGTCGAGGCCTGTGATAGACTCCGCCGCCGGACCGAAGACCTCGGCAGCGCAGCGTGCCAGCAGTTCGGCCACGCCGCCCTGATGGTCGGCATGGTGGTGCGTGATCAGGATGGCCGTCAGCGACAGGCGCTCGCGCGCCAGATAATCGAGCACGGGCTGCGCCGCGCCGGGATCGACGACGACCGCCGAAGCGCCGTGGCGCATCAGCCAGATGTAGTTGTCCCGGAAGGCGGGAATCGGGATCGCGGCGGGGGCAACGGAGGGAATCGCGGCGGAATTCGCCTGGGGGTTCGCTGACAGCATGGTCCAATTCTGGGAGAAGTGCGGAAAATGTCAATTCCTGGATTCGAATCCTGGCTCGCGACGGCGCCGGGCCGCTACGTCGCCGCCTGGGAGCAGGCGCGGATCGACGCAATGGTCGCCGACGTATTCGGCTACAACGCCCTGCAGATCGGCCTGCCGCAGCTCGATCTGCTGGCCCAGAACCGTATCCCGCTGCGCCAGCGCGTCGGGGAATCAGGTTCAAGCTCCGCCTCCGGCGCCGCGCGTACGGCGGTCGTCGTCGACGTGCTCTGCGATCTGCGCGAGCTGCCGTTCGCCGCGAGCAGCGTCGACCTCGTCGTGATGCCGCACGTGCTCGAGTTCAGCAACGAACCGCACCAGATCCTGCGCGAAGTCGAACGCATCCTGATCCCCGAGGGGCAGCTGCTGATCAGCGGCTTCAACCCGCTTTCGCTCTGGGGCCTGCGCCGCCACCTGCCGAACCGCCCGGACGCGTTTCCGTGGAACGGCAGCTACCTCTCGGTGCAACGCATGAAGGACTGGCTGCAGCTGCTCGGCTTCGAGGTCGACCGCGGCTGCTTCGGCTGCTACGCGCCGCCCTGCGAGAACCCGCAGTGGCTGCAGCGCTGCCGCTTCATGGAAGCGGCCGGCGACCGCTGGTGGAGCTTCGCCGGCGGCGTCTATCTTTTGCGGGCGGTCAAGCGCGTGCATGGCATGCGCCTCATCCTGCCCGCCTGGAACCAGCGGAAGAGCCAACGCAAGGCGATCTCCGCGCTGACACAAAAAGGAATCGGGCAACGTGAGCATCAGTGAAGCGAACAGCGAAACGACGATTGAAATCTACGCCGACGGCGGCTGCCGCGGCAATCCCGGCCCCGGCGGCTGGGGCGTGCTGCTGCGCGCCGGCGAGCACGTCAAGGAACTGTGCGGCGGCGAGCCGGACACCACCAACAACCGCATGGAACTGACCGCCGTGATCCGCGCGCTCGAAGCGCTCAAGCGCCCGAGCGTCGCGCACGTGCACACCGACTCGCAGTACGTCCAGAAGGGCATCAGCGAATGGATCCACAACTGGAAGCGCAACGGCTGGCGCACGTCTGACAAGAAGCCGGTGAAGAACGCCGACCTCTGGCAGATCCTCGACGGACTCGCCAAGCAGCACGAACTCAAGTGGATCTGGGTCAAGGGCCACGCCGGGCACCCCGGCAACGAGCGCGCCGACGCGCTGGCCAACCGCGGCATCGACGAGTTGCTGGCGGCCCGCCGCCGCTGATCCGTCCGTCGCCCGCCCCCGGTGTCCCGCCTCGCCGCCGGGACGCCGACCCATGATCCAGATCAACGCCGGCGCCCGTCCGGCGAGGCGATAATACGCACCCGGAAAGAAACCCGTCATGCGCCAGATATTCCTCGATACCGAAACCACCGGCCTTGAGCACAAGCTCGGGCACCGCATCATCGAAGTTGCCTGCGTCGAGATGACCAACCGGCGCCTGACCAACCGGCACTTCCACCGCTACGTCAATCCCGAGCGCGAAATCGACGAAGGCGCGCAGGCGGTACACGGCATCAGCCGCGACTTCCTCGCCGACAAGCCGCGCTTCGCCGCCATCGCCGCCGAATTCCTCGACTTCGTGCGCGGCGCCGAGCTGGTCATCCACAACGCAGCCTTCGACATTGGCTTCCTGAACGCCGAACTGGCGCGCCTCGACATGGCGCCGATCGAGACCGTCTGCCACGGCGTGCGCGACACCCTGCGCATGGCCAAGGAACTGCATCCGGGCAAGAAGAACAACCTCAACGCGCTGTGCGACCGCTACGGCGTCGACAACTCGCACCGCACGCTGCACGGCGCCCTGCTCGACGCCGAAATCCTCGCCGAAGTCTACGTCGCCATGACGCGCGGCCAGGAGAGCCTGATCATGGATCTCGGCGACGACGAGGGCGGCCAGGGCGCGATCGGCGGGCAGGCGCTCGCCGGCGCGCAACGCAAGCCGCTGCGCGTGCAGCGCGCGAGCGACGAAGAGATCGGCGCGCACGGACAACAGCTCGCCGCCATCCAGAAGGAAAGCAAGGGAAAGTGCCTGTGGCTGCCGAGCGAAGCCGCCAGCTGAGCCCCACGCGCACCTGGCGCGGGCGACTCGGCGGGGCGCTGGGCGCCGCCCTGCTCGGCCTGCTGCTGCTCGTCCCGCCGGCCGGCGGACCGCTGCTCGCGGCGGCGCGAACGGACGCGCCAGCCACCCCGGCTCCGCCCCCGCTCCAGCCTTGGATCGACGCCACGCAAGCGGGCGGCACGCTCAACGTCCCGGCCGGCACTTACTCGGGGCCGGTGCTGATCACGCGCCCGATCGTCATCGACGGCCGCCGCGAAGTCGTCATCAGCGGCGGCGGCAAGGGCAGCGTGATCACCGTGCGCGCCGAAGGCGTCACCCTGCGCAACCTGCACATCACCGGCTCCGGCGACTCGCACGACAGCATCGACTCGGGATTGCTGCTCGAAAAGACGAACGCCGCCACGATCGAAAACAACACGCTGGACGACGTCCTGTTCGGCATCACCCTGCAGCAATCCAACGACAACCGCATCGCCGGCAACCGCGTCCGCTCCAAGCCCTTCGACTCCGCCGACCGCGGCGACGGCCTCCGCCTGTGGTACAGCACCGGCAACCGCATCGAGGGCAACGACATCGCCGTCATCCGCGACATCACGGTCAGCAACTCGCCGCGCAACCAGTTCGTCGGCAACACCGTGCGCGACAGCCGGCGGGCGATGAATCTGCTGTTTTCGCACCGCACGCTGATCGAAGACAATCTGTTCGACAAGAACTCGACCGGCATCACGACGCTCAACTCCGACGGCCTCGTCATCCGGCGCAACAAGATCATGCACGCGATGGACGCCAGCGGCGCCGGCATCGCGCTCAAGGAAAGCAGCGCGGCGCTGGTGCACGGCAACGAGATCATCCACTGCGCGGTCGGCGTGATGGCCGACTCGTCGCTGCACCCGACCAACCGCATCGCGCTGATCGGCAACCGCATCGCGCACAACATCACCGGCATCAACTTCTACGGCGAGCGCGGCGGCCGCCTGGTGATCGGCAACCGTTTCGAGCACAACCTCTGGCAGGCGCTGGTCGGCGGCGAGGAAGGGCGCGACGGCGAAGGCGCGCACGACTGGCGGGGCAACTACTGGGACGACTACGAGGGTTTCGACCGCGACAGCGACGGCGTCGGCGACACGCCCTACGAAATCTGGGCCTACTCCGACCGCATCTGGATGGACACGCCGATGGCGAAGTTCTTCCGCAGCTCGCCGCTGCTCGAACTGCTCGATTTTCTCGAACGCCTGGCCCCCTTCGCTGCGCCGCGCCTGATCCTGCGCGACGCGCAGCCGCGCGCACACGGGACGCTGGCGCAAACGGCGAAGTGAACGCCCGGCGGGCATTTTCCGGGATAATGCGCACGATGAAAAATCGTCCGTTTGCCGCCGCCCCCCGCTTTCTGCTGCTCGCCCTCGGCCTCCACGCCGGCGCGGCGGCGGCCGAGACGGTCGGCTGCGTCACCACCGCCTGGAAGCTGATCGGCGCCAACCACAAGGTCTGCGTCGAAGCCTTCGCCGACCCGAAGGTGCCCGGCGTCACCTGCCACGTCAGCCAGGCGCGCACCGGCGGCGTCAAGGGCTCGTTCGGGCTGGCGCAGGACCCGTCGCAGTTCTCGCTGGCCTGTCGGCAGACCGGCCCGATCGCGCTGCCGGCCAGACTGCCCGAGGACGAGACGGTGTTCTCCGAAGACACGTCGATTCTCTTCAAGGAAACGCGCGTCGTGCGCCTGTGGGACGCGCCCAACAAGACGCTGGTGTATGTCGCGATCAGCCGCAAGCTGATCGACGGCGCGCCGGCCAACAGCATCTCCACCGTCCCCGTGATGCCCTGGGGCGGCCGCTGATCCCGCGCCAGGCCGACCCCATCCCGGCCACACTTCTGGCAAGACAAGAGGAAGACCATTGAGCTATACCGCTGATTCCATTGCCGTCCTCAAGGGACTGGAACCCGTGCGCCACCGCCCGGGCATGTACACGCGCACCGACTGCCCGCTGCACATCATCCAGGAAGCCATCGACAACGCCGCCGACGAGGCGCTCGGCGGCTTCTGCAAGCGCATCCTCGTTACCCTGCATGCAGACCAGTCGGTCTCGGTGCAGGACGACGGGCGCGGCATCCCGGTCGAAATCCACCCGGTCGAGCAGGTGCCGACCGTCGAAGTGGTGTTCACCCGCCTGCACGCCGGCGGCAAGTTCAACAAGAACGACGGCGACTCCGCCTACCGCTTCTCCGGCGGCCTGCACGGCGTCGGCGTCTCGGTCACCAACGCGCTGTCGACGCGGCTCGAGGTCGAGGTCGTGCGCGACGGCGGACGCCACCGCATCGTCTTCTCCGGCGGCAACGTCGTCGAACCGCTGGCGCGCATCGGCGACACGCCGAAAAAGGCGCGCGGCACCAGCGTGCGCGTCTGGCCCGACGCCAGCTTCTTCGACTCGCCGCACATCCCGCGCGGCGAACTCGAACGCCTGCTGCGCAGCAAGGCCGTGCTGCTGCCCGGGCTGGAGGTCTCGCTCGTCGTCGAGAACGGCGAAACGACGAACTGGTGCTTCGCCAGCGGCATGCAGCAATACCTCGCCGAGCAGGTCGACGGCGAACCGCTGGCGCCCGTCTTCGCCACCGAGAAATACGCCGCCGCCGGCGACGAGAACTTCCCGCCCGGCGCCGGCGCGGCCTGGGCGCTGTGCTGGACGGCCGAAGGCGGGCAGGCGCGCGAGTCCTACGTCAACCTGATCCCGACGCCGGCCGGCGGCACGCACGAAACCGGCCTACGCCAGGCCGCCTTCGACGCCGTGAAGAGCTTCGCCGAGCACCACGCGCTGCTGCCCAAGGGCGTCAAGCTCGCCGCCGAGGACGTTTTCGCGCGCGCCAGCTTCGTCCTCGCCGCGCGCGTACTCGACCCGTCCTTCCAGGGCCAGACCAAGGAGCGCCTGAACTCGCGCGACGCCGTCGCCCTCGTCGCGCGCATGGTGCGCGACCCGCTCGAATTGTGGCTCAACGAACACCCGGAAGCGGCGCGCAAGATCACCGAACTGGCGATCCGCGCCGCGCAGGCACGCACGCGCGCCGGCCAGAAGGTCGAAAAGCGCAAGCAGTCGGGCGTCGCCATCCTCCCCGGCAAGCTGTCGGACTGCCAGAGCGAGGACGTCACCCGCAACGAACTCTTCCTCGTCGAAGGCGACTCGGCCGGCGGCTCGGCCAAGTCCGGCCGCGATAAAGATCTACAAGCAATACTGCCGCTGCGCGGCAAGGTGCTCAACACCTGGGAGGTCGAACCCGGCAGCCTGTTCGCCAACCGCGAGGTGCACGACATCGCGGTCGCCCTCGGCATCGACCCACACGCCCCGGACGCGCCCGATACCGTGCTCGCCAACCTGCGCTACGGCAAGCTGGTGATCATGACCGACGCCGACGTCGACGGCTCGCACATCCGCGTGCTGCTGTGCACCCTCTTCTACCGCCACTTCCCGAAGCTGATCGCAGCCGGCCACCTCTATTTCGCGCAGCCGCCGCTCTACCGCCTCGACGTTCCCGGACAGGGCAAGAACCGCCCGCCGCGCAAGATCTACGCGCTGGACGGCGCCGAGCGCGACGCGGCGCTCGACCGCCTGCGCATGGAAGGCGTCAAGACCGAGGCGATCTCGATCTCGCGCTTCAAGGGCCTGGGCGAGATGAACCCGGAACAGCTGTGGGAAACGACCATGTCGCCCGACACGCGGCGCCTGATGCGCGTGCGCCTGCCGGGACCGGACGCGGCGCAGCCGGTGATGAACATGCTGATGGCCAAGAACGAATCGTCCGGCCGGCGCGCCTGGATGGAAGCCAACGGCGCCCTCGTCGGCGCGGAGATTTAAGCGATGGGACCGATGGACCAGACCCCCGACCTGTTCGCCGACCTGGCGGACGAACACGCTGCGGCGGCGCCCGCCGCGCCCTCCGACGCGGCCGCCCCTGCCGGATTGCCGCCGGAACCGCCGGCGCCGCCGGCCGACCCGGTTGAGGACGACGACGGCGAAAGCATCCTGCTGCACGAATCGGCGGCGCGCGACTACCTCGAATACGCGGTCGCCGTCGTCAAGGGCCGCGCCCTGCCCGACGTCAAGGACGGCATGAAGCCGGTGCAGCGCCGCGTGCTCTTCGCGATGCGCGAACTCGGCCTGTCGGCGACCGCCAAGCCGGTCAAGTCGGCGCGCGTCGTCGGCGACGTGATCGGTAAATACCACCCGCACGGCGACACCTCGGCCTACGACGCGATGGTGCGCATCGCCCAGTCCTTCTCGCTACGCTACCCGCTGGTCGACGGCCAGGGCAACTTCGGCTCGCGCGATGGCGACAACGCCGCCGCCATGCGCTACACGGAAGCGCGCCTGACGCCGCTCGCCGACCTGCTGCTCGGCGAACTCGGCGAAGGCACCGTCGACTACCAGCCGAACTACGACGGCTCCTTCGAGGAACCGGCCTTCCTGCCGGCGCGCCTGCCCTTCGCGCTGCTCAACGGCGCCTCCGGCATCGCCGTCGGCATGGCCACCGAAATGCCTTCGCACAATCTGCGCGAAGTCGCCGCCGCCGCCATCCACAAGATCCAGAACCCGCAGGCCGGCGTCGCCGAGCTGATGGAGCACATCCCCGGCCCCGACTATCCGGGCGGCGGCCAGATCATCTCGGCGCCGGCCGACATCTTCAACGCCTACAGCACCGGCCGCGGCAGCCTGCGCGTGCGCGCCCGCTACGAGATCGAGGAAATGGCGCGCGGCGCCTGGCAGGTGGTGTTCAAGGAACTGCCGCCGGGCGTCTCGTCGGCCAAGGTACTCTCCGAAATCGGCGCCCTGCTCAACCCGCAGCCGAAGCCGGGCAAGAAGGCGATCGAACAGTCCGCCGCGCAGCTCAAGGCCCTGCTCGCCTCGCAGCTCGACCGCGCGCGCGACGAATCGGGCAAGGACGACGACGTGCGCCTCGTCTTCGAGCCGGTCAGCAACCGCCAGGACCGCGACGAGTTCGTCGCCCTCCTGCTCGCCCACACCAGCCTGGAAACGACGGCGCCGATCAACCTCGTCGCCGTCGGCATCGACGGCCGTCCGTGCCAGAAGTCGCTGGCCGACCTCGTCGGCGAGTGGTGCGCCTTCCGTCTGACGACCGTGCGCCGGCGCACCGAGTTCCGCCTCGCCAAGGCCGACGACCGCATCCACATCCTCGAAGGCCGGCACATCGTCTTTCTCAACATCGACGAAGTGATCCGCATCATCCGCGAATCGGACGAGCCGAAGCCCGCGCTGATCGAGCGTTTCGCGCTGTCCGACCGGCAGGCCGAGGACATCCTCGAAATCCGCCTGCGCCAGCTGGCGCGCCTCGAGGGGATCAAGATCGAGCAGGAGCTGGCCAAGCTGCGCGACGAGCGCGAAGGCCTGCTCAAGCTGCTCGGCAGCGACACGCTGCTGCGCAAGAAGGTCGTCGCCGAGATCAAGGCCGACGCCGAGAAGCACGGCGACGCGCGACGCACCGTGATCCAGCCGGCGGCGATGGCCTCGCGCTCGGAAGTCGCCGCCGTGGCCGACGAGCCGGTCACCGTCATCGTCTCGGAAAAAGGCTGGGCGCGCGTCCGCCAGGGTCACGGCCTCGACCTCTCCAGCGTCGCCTTCAAGGACGGCGACCGCCTCGGCGGCGCGCAGGAATGCCGCTCGGTCGACGCGCTGGTGATCCTGTCCACCGAGGGCCGCGCCTACACCGTTCCGGTCTCCGCGCTGCCCGACGGGCGCGGCATGGGCGCCCCGCTCGGCTCCTTCGTCGAGCTCGGCAGCGGGCGCATCGCGCACGTGCTGACCGGCAAGCCGGAAGAGGAGCTGCTGGTCGCCAAGACCTCGGGCTACGGTTTCGTGTGCAGCTTCGGCGACCTGCTGTCGCGCCAGAAGGCCGGCAAGTCCTTCCTGACGCTGGAGGACGGCGCGAGCATCCTGCCGCCGCTGCGCACCGCCGGCAAGGACCACGTCGCCGCGCTGGCCGACGACGGCCGCCTGCTCGTCTTCCACCTCGGGCAGATGAAGAAGCTCTCGGGCGGCAAGGGCGTGCAGATCATGGGCCTGCGCGACAAGGAAACGCTGCGCGACGTGATCGTGCTGGCTGGCGTCACGGTCAACGTGAAGGGCAGCTTCCGCGGCAAGGTCAAGACCATCGCCTCCGAGGAGCGCCACCTGAGCCAGCGCGCGCGGCGCGGCGCGCCGGTCGGGCAGATCAACGACCCGCTGCTCGAGGAGTTGCCGGATGTCCGCTAGGACCGTCCGCTCCCGTCAGCCCAGCCGCTTCTCGCTGCAGAACTACCGGATCGGAACGCGCATCGCGCTGGCGCTGGCGTTGCCGCTAGGCGGCCTGCTCGCGCTGTCGCTGTGGATCGTCTTCAACTATTTCCACAGCGCCCACGAACTCGGCAACACCCGCCGGATGGCGCAGTTCGCGCCCGTCGTCAGCGCCCTCGCGCACGCCGTGCAGAAGGAACGCGCCATTTCCATCGGCGTCACCGGCCTGCGCCGCGACGCCTTCCTCGAGCGCCTCGCGGAACGCTATTACGAAACCGATGCGCGCATCGCCGACCTCGAAAGCGCCCTCGGACGCTTCGACGCGCAAGCGCTGAGCGGCAGCCTGGCAAGCCGCATCGCGCGCGCGCAGGTTTCGCTCGGCCGCATCACCGGCTGGCGCGCCGCCCTGGCCGGCCAGAGCATCAGCAGCCAGGAGCTGACCGCCAACTACGGCGGCCTGATCACCGAACTGATCGGCATCGTCCAGGAAATGCTGGCGGTCGGCACGCGCGCCGACATGACGCGCACGATCACCGCCTTCACGCACCTGCTGCAGGTCAAGGAGCGCTACGGCCTGGAGCGGGCGATCGGCGTCTCCGGGTTCTCGGCGGGCGGCATCCTTCCGGCCGACCGGACACGCTTTTCCGAGCTGATCGACCAGCAATGGATCTACCTCGCGGAATTCCGCCTGGTCGCCTCGCCCGAACAGGCCGCGCTCCTCGACCACGTGCTCGCCGGCAAGGACGCGGCCATCGTCGATCAGATGCGCCGCAGCGTCCTCGCAAAACGCCCGCAGGAGCTGAAGATCGACGCCATGGACTGGCACGATGCGGTGACGCGCAAGATCGACCTGTTGAAGACGGTCGAGGATCGCGTCGCTGCCGACCTGATCGCGCAGGCGGGCGCCGCCGAGGTCGCGGCCACGCGCGTCGCCATCTTCATCAGCGCGCTCGCCGGCGTCCTGCTGACGCTCGCCATCAGCTTCGCCGCCGTCATCGCGCGCGGCATCGTGCGCCCGCTGCAGCGCATCACCGGCGACATGGACCGGCTGGCGGCCAGCGACAGCAACGTCGCCATCGAGGACGACCGGCGCGGCGACGAGATCGGCGAGATGGCGCGCGCCATGCTCGTCTTCCGCGACAACCTGCGGCACATCGCGCAGGCCGAGGAACGCCTGAAGAACGATGCCGTCCTGCGCCGCAAGGAGGGCTACCAGCGCGCCCTGCTCGACAACTTCCCCTTCATGGTCTGGCTGAAGGACACCGAGAGCCGCTTCCTGGCGGTCAACCGCGTCCTCGCCGAAGGCTGCGGCGCGAGCGACCCGGAGGCGCTGGTCGGCAAGAGCGACCACGACATCCTGCCGCACGAACTCGCCGACCGCTACGTGGCCGACGACCGCGCCGTCCTCGCGTCGCGCCGGCGCAAGACGGTCGAGGAAGAAATCGTCAGCCACGGCGAACGCAAGTGGATCGAGACCTTCAAGGCGCCCCTGCTCGACGAGAAGGGCGAAGTGCTCGGCACGGTCGGCTTCGCGCGCGACATCACCGAACGCAAGCAGGCCGACGCCGATCTGCGCGTCGCCGCCGCCGTCTTCGAATCGCAGGTCGGCATGCTGGTGACCGACGCCAGCGGCGTGATCCTCAGCGTCAACCGGGCATTCACCGAAATCACCGGCTATTCGGTCGACGACGCCGTCGGCCGGACGCCGCGCATGCTCAAGTCCGGGCGCCACGACGCCGCCTTCTACACCGCGATGTGGGGCGACCTCCAGAAAAGCGGGCGCTGGCAGGGCGAAATCTGGGACAAGCGAAAGAACGGCGAGATCTACCCGAAGTGGCTGACGATCACCGCCGTCAAGGGCGAGGACGGCGCCGTCACGCACTACGTCGCGACGCACACCGACATCACCGACCGCAAGGCGGCCGAAGAGCAGATCCACAACCTCGCCTTCCTCGACCCGCTCACCGAACTGCCCAACCGCCGCCTGCTGCTCGACCACCTGCGCCACGCGCTGGCCGTGCGTGCGCGCGGCGGACGCGAAGGCGCCCTGCTCTTCATCGACCTCGACCACTTCAAGACGCTCAACGACACCCTCGGCCACGACATGGGCGACCGTCTCCTGCGCGAGGTGGCGCAGCGCCTGACGGCCTGCGTGCGCGAAGGCGACACCGTCGCCCGCCTGGGCGGCGACGAGTTCGTCGTGATGCTCGAAGACCTCAGCGTGCACACGCAGGAAGCCGCCGCACAGGCCGAAGCCGTCGGCGAGAAGATCCTGTCCACGCTCAGCCGGCCCTACGAACTGGCCGGGCACGAGCACCACAGCACGCCGAGCGTCGGCATCACCCTCTTCGGCAGCCAGCGGACCAGCATTGAGGAGGTGCTCAAGCGCGCCGACGTGGCGATGTATCAGGCCAAGCTCGCCGGCCGCAACACCATCTGTTTCTTCGACCCTGCCATGCAGGCCCAGATCAGCGCGCGCGTCGCGCTCGAGAACGACCTGCGCGAGGCGGTGCGCGAAGGACAGTTCGCGCTGCACTATCAGGTGCAGGTCGACGGTGACGGCCACATCCACGGCGCCGAATCGCTGATCCGCTGGCGCCACCCGCGACGCGGCAACGTCTCGCCCGTCGAATTCATCCCGCTCGCCGAGGAAAGCGGACTGATCCTGCCGATCGGCCACTGGGTTCTCGAAACGGCGTGCCGGCAACTGGCGAGCTGGGCGCGCCGGCCGGAGACGGCGCATCTGAATCTGGCGGTCAACGTCAGCGCCCGCCAGTTCCGCCAGGAAGACTTCGTCGACCAAGTGCTCGGCCTGCTCGCGCAAACCGGCGCCGACCCGCGCCGGCTCAAGCTCGAACTCACCGAAAGCCACCTGCTCGAGGACATCGAAGGCATCATCGCGCGCATGGTCGAACTCCAGGCGCACGGCGTCGGCTTCTCGCTCGACGACTTCGGCACCGGCTACTCCTCGCTCTCCTACCTCAAGCGCCTGCCGCTCGACCAGCTGAAGATCGACCGCTCCTTCGTCCAGGACGTGCTGAGCAACCCCAACGACGCGGCCATCGTGCGCACCGTCGTCGCCCTCGGCCAGACGCTCGGCCTGGCGGTCATCGCCGAAGGCGTCGAGACCGCCGAGCAGCGCGATTTCCTGTCCAGCGCCGGCTGCCACGCCTACCAGGGCTACCTATTCGGGCGCCCCCTGCCGCTCGACGCATTCGAGACGCTTCTACGAGAGAAGATGTGAATGTAGTATCGTAAAAGCATAAACAACGAAACCGGGGCCCCATCATGAAAACGCGCCTGCTCCTCGCCGAGGATCATCTGATGTTCCGCCAGTCGCTGCGGATCCTTCTCGAACAGGAAGCCGACATCGCGGTCGTCGGCGAAGTCGGCGACGGCATGGAACTGCTGCGCTGCGTGAGCGAGATCCGGCCCGACGTCGTCTGCATGGACATCGGCCTGCCCGGCCTGGACGGCATCGAGGCGACCCGGCGCCTGCGCAGCATCGCCCCGGACGTCAAGATCGTCGGGCTGTCCACGCATACCGACAAGCACTTCATTCTCGAAATGCTCCACGCCGGCGCGCTCGGCTACGTAACCAAGAACGAGGCCGGCGAAGAACTCCTGCGCGCCATTCGCGCCGTGCGCCTGGGCCGCACCTACCTCACCCCGCGGGTTGCCGAAACGGTCGCCGACGCCCTGCTCAACCGCGACGGCAGCCGTGCTGCGGCGCCCGCGCTGAGCAGCCGCGAATCGCAGGTTCTGCGCCTCGTCACCAACGGCAACACGTCGACGCAGATCGCCGAACAACTTTTCATCTCGCCGGCCACCGTCGACGTGCACCGGCGCAACATCATGCGCAAGCTGAACCTGCACAGCGTCGCCGACCTCACGCGCTACGCCATCCGGCACGGGCTGATCACCAACTGACCCCGCGCAAAATACCGTCTGGCGGGTATGCCGAATAGCATACCCATTGTATTTCCGCCCTTATTACCCTCCTCCTATACTCGGCACGAATTTCACCGGGAGCGCGTGCAAGCGCCCCGGCGAATCAGCCAGTGGCACCGCGGTTCGGTCGCGTCACGTCGATCCCGGAGCGCGTTTCGAGCCAACAGAGTAAAGGCAGCGGTACAGCAGCGGCCCCGCCGCGCTATCGCCAGGCCTGCCGGGGAGACGACCGTGAGCATCACCTTGATCGAAGCCGACCGCCGCACCTGCCGCCTGCAGTTCGACGGCTGCATGACCTTCGCCCATGCGCGCGAACTGGAAGACGGCATCATCGACGCCATGCACCGCTACCAGCGCCTCGAGATCGACCTTTCGGGCGTGCGCGAAATCGACATCCTCGGCATCCATCTGCTCGGCCAGTTGCAGGCCTTCGGCGACGGCGCGCGTATCGTCGCTCGTTCCGAGGTCGTCCAGCAGGCCTGCGACCGCCTGCTCTCCTCGCCGCGCCGCAGCTACCTGCGCAACTCCGGCGAAAGCGTGCCGGCCATCTGAACGGGACGGACAGCTTCTTGCCTGACGACGCCCGGCGTCCGCCGCACCGGCGCGAGAACGCGCGCCACGCACCCGTGGCGAACGCGCTCTAGATCGACACCTCTTCGTCGCTGCTCCCCCAGGCGCGAGTCCCGCGAGTTCCGACCGGAATCGAGACGGTGACGCGCGTCGCGGCGCCGGGGCGCGAATCGATCTCGCAACGTCCGCCGGCGAATTCAGCCCGCTCCCGCATGATCAGCAGGCCGTGTCCGGGGCGCAGGAGCTGCTCGCGCTCGAAGCCGACGCCGTCGTCGGCGATGACCAGGACGAGCTGATCGCCTTCGAGGCGCAGGGCGATGTCGATGTGGGCGGCGCCGGCGTGTTTGGCGCAGTTGGTCATGGCCTCCTGCGCGATGCGGAACAGGCTCGATTCAATCTCCGGCGACAGCCGCCCGACGGGCGCCGGGCAGGCGATGCGGACCGCGATGCCGGTACGCGCGGCGAAGCTCTCGGCGTGGCTTTCCAGGGCCGGCAGCAGCCCGCCGTAGTCGAGCACCGGCGGACGCAGTTCGGCGCTGATTTCGCGGATGCTCGCCGTGGTGTCGTCGAGCAGGGCGCGCGCGTCTTCGAGCAAGGCTGTGCGCGCCTCCGTGCCGGCCAGCGGCCCCTGTTGCTCGGCCGTGCGCAGCATGATGCTGAGGGCGGAGAGGTTCGGACTGGTCCGGTCGTGCAACTCCGCCGAGAGCCGGCGCCGCTCCGCCTCCTGCACCGCCAGCAGGCGCCGCGACAGCCCGACCAACCGCAGCGCCTGGCTCTCGCGTTCGCGCTCCAGCGCCTTGCGCTCGGTGATGTCGCGCACGTAGACGAGCGCGCCGTCCTGCGCTTCGTAACGGAAGCGCACCGCCGAAACCTCGACGGCGACCGGCGTTCCGTCGAGCCGGAGATAGGTCTGCTCGAGCGGCGGCACGTAGATGCTCCCGCTATCGAGCGCGCGGATGCGCCTGCTCACCATCTCATGGCAGTCGGGATGGACGTGGGCGAGCACCGGCATGCCGAGCAGTTGCTCCTCGCCGCGCGCGCCGAGCAGCGAAATGGCTGCGGTGTTGGCATAGACGATATGCCCGCCCGTCTGCACGATGATGGCGTCCGGCGCGGCTTCGACGAGCAGGCGGAAACGCTGCTCGCTTTCGCGCAGGGCGGTTTCGTAGCGGCTCCGGTCTTCGACCAGATGATTGAAATTGCCGATCAACTGCCCGATCTCGTCGTTCCGCCGCAGCGCCAGCGGCGCCAGCGGCGCCCGGCCGTCGGTCATCCGGCGCATCGCATCGCCCGCCTCGTCGAGCGGAGCCAACATGCGCCGCGTCATGCCGCGCAACACCGCGAGCGCAAGGACGGTGAGCAGCGCGCCGACGACGTAGAGCGCGTTGCGCATCACGCGGACCGGAGCAAAGGCGATCTCGGTGGGCAGGACCGACAATACGAGCCAGTCGGCCATCTGGACGCGCTTGCCCGAATAGAGCCGGGACACGCCGTCGGCGCCGACGCCGACCCCGGAGCCCTCGAATCCGTCGGCCATCCGGTCCAGCATGACATCGCGTCCGCGCGCCGGAAGCGGCGTCGCGACCCGCCCGCTGTCGCCGGAGACGACGATCCGCCGGTCGCGCAGCGAGACCACAAAGAACGCCCCTTTCCCCTCCTGCGCCTGTTCGGAGGCGAGACTCGAGAAATTGGGCGCCGTCAGATCGACCGCCCCGGTCAGCACCGCACGAACCCGGCCTTCTTCGTCGAAGGCCGGCACCGCGAGCGTCAGCGTCGGGCGCCGCGAGACCGGATCGATTCCCGGCTTGCCGATGTAGGGTTGGCGCGTGGCGACGACCTGGCGGAAGTAATCCTCGTCCTTGAAGTCCCGCTCGCGCCGCACGCCGCCGGGGGGATGCTCGGCGATGACCTTCCCGTCCAGCCCGAGAAGGAGCGAACCGCCGGGAAAATAGATCCCCAGCAAGGGGCGGTTGGACAGCGCCGCCTGCTGAACTTGATCGCTCAGATCGGCGGGCAGGAGGGCCGCCACGCGGCGCAGTCCTTCCTGGCGATCCAGCAGGCTGTTGTCGATTTCGATCGCCGAATGCCGGGTCGAGGCAAACTGCTGGGCCGAGAGCACACTTTCGAGCCGATCCTGCAGGACGGTGACCGACAGGAAGACGAGAACCCAGATGAACAGGGTGAAGAGTCCGACCGTCGCGACGGTCAGGCGGGTCTTCAGCGACATCCGGCGGAGCGCCGCCGCGATCATGGACGCCTGTTTCTCGAGGATCATTCTCTCCGTCTCCGCCATGCACGATGAATGCGCCCTTACCCCGCCCCCGGGCGCCCTGCGGCAAACCGCCGGAGAATTATCGCAGCTTCAAAGCACGTTGTCGTAGAGCGCGGGGCTCGCGGCCCGCGAATATCCTCCTTTTGCCCGACGCGCGCGCGGTCGGCGCCCGCTACTTTTCGGCGCCCGCGGAGTGCTGCGTATATCTGAGCAAGCCGAGATCGAAACCCTGCGCCCGGGCGCTCGCCAGCGCTCGCTCCAGGTCGGCCGGGGAGATGCCGGGCGTGCGCGAGAGTATCCAGAGATACATCCGGTTCGGATTGCCGACGACCGCCCAACGGTAGTCGGCGTCCAGCCCGATGACCCAGTAGTCGGAACGGAAGGGCCAGAAGAAGGAAACCTTCAGCCGGGCGTTGCCGCCGCCCTCGACCGCCCATGCCTTGCCGGTGGCCTGGTCGAAGCCGCTTTCCGTCCGGCAGCGGTTGACGACCGAGATGTCGCCGTCGGGGCGCGCTCCGTACTCGGCCATCGTATCGCCGATGCACTGGCGCTGAAAGAACATCGGGAAAGCGGCAATCTCGTACCACTTTCCGAGATAGCGGGCGAGATCGACGCCGGGAACGCTGCTCACGGGCGGCGCCTCGGCGTGGGCGGCGAAGCATGCGAGGCTCGCCAGGAGGACGGAGAATCGTTTGATCATCGAGGGCTTTCATAGAACGCGGCGCGGAGCCTCTGGAAAACCCCGCAGCCGACGCTCGGCGGCGCGGGCGGAAGATTGTAGCCGGCATCTGACGAAGGCGGCTCCCCGCGGGGTGCCGCAGCCAGGACATGGCGCCGGCGAGCAACACATTTCCTCCGGCGGGATTTCTGCCCCTTGCCAGCCCCTTGCCAGCCCCTTGCCAGCCTTTTTCCACGCTCCTTGCCGACGACGCCGCCAGGCGTGCGGCAAAGCCTTCAAACTTGCGCGCCCCCATCGTCATCGTTCGCTACTTCGCGACCTGCGCGCAAAAAAGCACGCGACCGGCCAGAAGCGGCCCCAGCGGCTTCAGCAGGCGCAGCAGCAGGCGGTCGGCCTTGGCGCAGGAATCGAAGCGATCCGGGATCAGGCGGGTGACCAGGAAGTTGAAGTGCTTTTCGATCAGGCACGCCCGCAACGGCTTCTTTATTTCGGCCAGATCGGCCTCGCTGAGCTTGCGCTCGTCCGCGGTGATATAGGGCGTTCCCGGGCCGTAGATCAGGCGGCGCAGGCGCGGATAGAGGAATTTTTCGACCGGCGGCGAACGGCGGATCCGCTCCGTCCAGGAGTGCGAGTAGATCTCGTTGACGACGAAGATGGCGCCCGGCCTGGCGACGCGAACGATTTCGCGCATGGCGGCCGGAATGTCGACGTGGTGCAGGATGTCGCGGGCGACGATGAGGTCGAAGCTCGCGTCGCCGTAGCGCAACGCCTCCGCGGGCATCTCGTCGAAGGCGATCGACAGCCCTTCGCGCGCGGCCAGCCCCCGGGCGATGCCCAGAGAGTCGGGGCTGAGGTCGAAGGCGCTGACGCGGGCGCCCAGCCTGGCGAGGCGCAGGGCGTCGTCGCCGAAGCCGCAGCCGACCACCAGCACGCGCTTGTCCCGGACGCCGCAATCCAGCAGACAGGCATACATCTGCCAATAGGCGTTCCACCAGCGGCGCGCCGGATTCTCCAGCACGTCCCACGAAAACGGCGCGGCGAGAACGCTCCGGTGCTCCCGGGCGCGCTCGCGATGATATTCGAGTTCCCGCCGCTGGCGGTCGGTCAGGGGCGCGCCCGTCGCCGCGTCCGAAGCGTCGTCCATCCCCATCTCCCTCTCGCGCCCCGGGGCGCCGTCTATCAGCACGCAGCCCAGGCCGCCGCCGCGCGGCGCCGGCAAGCGGCGGATTATTTCTCCTTCATGACCTTGATCGTGCTCGTCACCGCGGTCACGCCTTCGGTTCCGCGGGCAATCGCCACGGCCTTGTCCGCCAGCGCCTGGCTATCGACGCTGCCGCTCAGGGTGACCGCGCCCTTGTTGTCGGTATCGACCTTGATGTGCCCCAGGCTGCTCACCTTCTCGGCCGCCAGCTTGGTCTTGATCTTGGCGGTGATCAGCGAGTCCTCCATATAGGCGGCCGGATGCTTGCGGTCGCTGTCGGCGTCGGCCGCATGGGCTGCGACGGGAGCCAGCAGGGAGACGATGACGAAGCAGCTGCACGCGAGTCGGGTTTGCATGATCGGACCTGCCTTTCATGGTGGTCAAAAACGCATCATCGCTCCGGGCGCCGGAAAACTCCGTTCGCTGTCGCACAAAGGGCAACGCCGTGCGAAGCCGCCGGCGCGGCCCCTGCATGTCGATAGACGGCGGGCCGGCGGCGCCTTGTCCGCGGGCAGCCATGCAAGCGTCCGGAAGCGCGCGCCGGAGGGAAATGCGGCGATTGCCGGGAACGATTCGGAGCAAATACGGACTGAACCCGGAGCGCGCTTGCGGTTGATTTCCGAGTTCCCGGATTTCCGGATTTCCGGATTCCTGAATTCCTGAATTCCCGGCGCGCACTTTTCCCCATCGACTAAACTACCGTCCCCCACCCGACAGAGAGCGCGCCATGACACCCCAGACCATCAAATCCCGCGCCGCAGTCGCCTTCGCCGCCCGGCAGCCGCTCGAAATCGTCGAAGTGGACGTCGCCCCGCCGCGCGCCGGCGAAGTCCGCGTGCGCATCGTCGCCTCCGGCGTCTGCCACACCGACGCCTTCACCCTGTCCGGCGAGGACCCGGAAGGCATCTTCCCGGCGATTCTCGGCCACGAAGGCGGCGGCATCGTCGAATCGGTCGGCCCCGGCGTCACCTCGCTGCAGGTCGGCGATCACGTGATTCCGCTGTACACGGCCGAATGCGGCGTCTGCAAGTTCTGCAAATCGGGCAAGACCAACCTCTGCCAGGCGGTGCGCGCCACCCAGGGCAAGGGGCTGATGCCCGACGGCACTTCGCGCTTCTCCTACAAGGGCCAGCCGATCTTCCACTACATGGGCACGTCGACCTTCTCGGAGTACACGGTGCTGCCGGAAATCTCGCTGGCCAAGATCGCACCGGATGCGCCGCTCGAAAAGGTGTGCCTGCTCGGCTGCGGCGTCACCACCGGCATCGGCGCCGTGCTGAACACGGCCAAGGTCGAGGCCGGCGCCACCGTCGCGATCTTCGGCCTGGGCGGCATCGGCCTCGCGGCGATCATCGGCGCGAACATGGCCAAAGCCGCGCGCATCATCGCTATCGACATCAACCCCGACAAGTTCCCCATCGCCCGCAAGCTGGGCGCGACCGACTGCGTCAATCCGAACGATTTCGACAAGCCCATCCAGGACGTCATCGTCGAGCTGACCGACGGCGGCGTGGACTACTCCTTCGAGTGCGTCGGCAACGTCAAGCTGATGCGCGCGGCGCTCGAGTGCTGCCACAAGGGCTGGGGCGAATCGACCATCATCGGCGTCGCCGGCGCCGGCCAGGAAATCAGCACGCGCCCGTTCCAGCTCGTCACCGGCCGCGTCTGGCGCGGCAGCGCCTTCGGCGGCGTCAAGGGGCGCACGGAACTGCCGGGCTACGTCGCGAAAGCGCAATCCGGGGAAATCCCGCTCGACACCTTCATCACCCACACGATGCCGCTCGCAGACATCAACAAGGCCTTCGACCTGATGCACGAAGGCAAGAGCATCCGCACCGTCATTCACTTCTAAGCGAGGAAATCCGCCCGTGCCCCTGGAACACCTCTCCAGCCAGAAGAGCTTCGGCGGCTGGCTCAAGCGCTATCGCCACCGCTCCGCCACGCTCGACTGCGCAATGACCTTCTCCGTCTACCTGCCGCCGCAGGCCGCAACCACGGGCGGTCTGCCCGTCGTGTACTGGCTTTCCGGCCTCACCTGCACCGACGAGAACTTTATGCAGAAGGCCGGCGCGCAGCGCATGGCGGCCGAACTGGGCCTGATTCTCGTCGCGCCCGACACCAGCCCGCGCGGCCCCGACGTGCCGGCGGCGAGCGACGGCGCCTGGGATTTCGGCCTGGGCGCCGGCTTCTACCTGAACGCGACGCAAGAACCCTGGGCGCGCCACTACCGCATGCACGACTACGTGGTGCACGAACTCCCGGCGCTCGTCGAGGCGCACTTCCCGGCCTCCGACCGGCGCGGCATCTGCGGCCACTCGATGGGCGGCCACGGGGCGCTGGTCTGCGCCCTGCGCAATCCCGGACGCTACCTGTCGCTCTCGGCCTTCGCGCCGATCGCCAACCCGATGGCCTGCCCCTGGGGCGAGAAGGCCTTCACCGGCTATCTGGGGACGGACCGCGCGCGCTGGGCGGAATGGGACGCCTGCGCGCTGCTGGCCGACGCCGGCGAAAAACTGCCGATCCTCGTCGACCAGGGCGAGCAGGACGATTTCCTCAGCCTGCAGCTCAAGCCGGACGCCCTGCAGGCCGCCGCCCATGCGGCCGGCCATCCGCTGACCCTGCGCCGGCAGCCGGGCTACGACCACAGCTACTACTTCATCGCCAGTTTCATCGACGACCATCTGCGCCATCACGCGCAGGCGCTCGCCCGCGCCTAGCCCGGCGGGCGCGCCACCGCCGCCCCGCCCGCATCCACGCCCCCGCGCATCGACACTTCGCCCTCGCACCATCTTCCCATGCCAAATCTCTGGTCGCCCTTCGGGCGCGTCTGCTTCTCCATGTGCGTCGGGGTCATGGGCACCGCCCTGGCCAGCCCGCTCTATCCGCTCTATCAGGAACTGTGGCACCTGAAGCCGAGCGACATCACGGCCATCTTCACGGTGTACATGTTCGGCGCGCTGACCAGCCTGCTCTTCCTCGGGCGGCTGACCAACCGCTTCGGCTTCCTGCCGATCCTGCGCGCCGGCCTGATCCTGGTGACGCTGGGCGTCCTTCTCTCGATGCTGGCCTGGAGCACGGCGGCCTTCGTCGTCAGCCGGCTGGCCATCGGACTGGCCTCCGGCATGATCACGACCTCGGCGTCGATCGGCCTGACGCAGCTCGACGGGCGCGGCGACATGAAGCGCACGGCGCTCGTCACGACCTTCGCCATGACCCTCGGCTTCGGGCTCGGCCCCCTGGTCGGGGGGCTGATCGCCCAGTGGGCGCCGGCGCCGCTGTTCAGCGCCTACCTGCCGTCGCTGCTGCTCGGCCTGATGTCGATCTACGCCCTCTTCCGGATGCGCCTGCCCGGCGCGGCGCCGCTTGCGCCCCCGGCGCCGGGGCGCGGGCTGGCGCAGTGGCTGCCGAGCCTCACGCTGCCGCCGCGCGCGCTGCGCCGCCCCTTCTGGATCGGCTGCATGGGCGCCTTCAGCGCCTTCGGCATGTTCAGCCTGTACGCCTCGCTGGCCCCCAGCTTCATGCGCGACATCCTGCCCTGGCACGGCCCCGCGCTCAGCGGGATGTCGATTTCGATGATCCTGTTCCTCTCGTCGAGCGTCCAGCTCCTGGCCCGGCGCGTGCGCAACAAGACCAGCGCGGTGCTCGGTCTCGGCGCGCTGACGCTGTGCAATCTGCTGCTGATCCTGACCACCTACACGGAATCGACGCCCCTGTTCATGCTCAGCGTGCTGACCACGGCATTCGGCCACGGACTGACGAACCTGGCGGGCATGTCGCTGGTCGGCAAGGTCGCCACGCCGGGCAACCGGGCCGGCCTGCTCTCGTCCTACCTGATCGTCGGCTACCTGGGAACCATCGTCCCCATCCTCGGGATCGGCCGGCTGTCGGACCACTTCGGCCTGCACACCGCCATCGTGATCTTCTGCGCCGTCATGGCGCTGCTGACGGGCACCCTGGCCGCGGCCGCCCACGCCACGCCCGAAGTCAAACCCCAGGCCGGATAGCGCAGGAGCACAGCGCGGGCGGCGGCGGACGCCGCCCGCGCGAAGCGACCGCGCCTATCCCCGGCGCATGAGCAGCCGCTTGACCCCGGCGCTCGGCATGGCGCCGAGAATCGCGCCGATCGAGACGACGACGATGCCGAGCACGACCCGCACCGAGGGCGCCTCGTCGAGGATGAAGAAAGCCCCGACCGCGGAAACGCCCGGCACCAGCGAGAGCATCATCGAAGCCTGATAGGCGCCGATCTTCTGGTTGGCGTAGCTGTACATGCCGCCCGCCAGCAGGGCCGCGACGATGCCCTGGTAGACGCACTGCAAGCCGATTTCCGCAGCGGACGCCTGCGCCACCGCCTTGGGCAGCCAGAGCAGATAGACCGGCATGTAGAGAATCAGCGCGAAGGTCGCGACGCCGGAAATCGCCAATTGCGGCTTCACCTGCCAGCGGCGCATCAGCAGGCCGAAAACCGCCCACGTCCACGCGGCCAGCAGGAACAGCGCGTCGCCGATCCACTCGTCGCCCGCGCGCGCGCCGAACAGGCTGTCGTAGCCGATCAGCACCAGCCCGCTCGTCGACAGCAGCAGGGCCAGAACGATGTGGCGCGCGATCTGGAAGCCGGTCAGCACGGCGACCATCACCACGGTCCAGAACGGAATCCCGCCATTGACGAAAACGCCGGCATGCGCCGTCGGCGCGAAGGCGAAGCCCGAGTACACGAGCAGCCCGTAGCCGAGGCCGCCGAACAGCGCGAGCACGATATAGCGCGGCCAGTCCCGGACGCGCACCCAGTACATGAAAAGCGGCAGGGCCAGGACGCCCGACACGCCGAAACGCATCGCGGCCAGATCGAAGGGCGTCAATACGCCCTTGCTCCCGAGGCGGGAGACGATATTGAAGCCCGACCAGCAGACGACGACGACCCCGGCCGCCAGGAAGCCGAGAAACTGGTCGGACAAGCCGGCAAGGCGGGGCTTGGGCGCTGGCGCGCTGGATTCATTCATGAACGGTCCTCGGTCGAAGGGGCGACTGTCGTGCGCCGGACGCAATCGCCCGGCAAGCGGCGGGCGCGGAAAGACGGAAGCTGCGGCAAGGTCGGGAAGCCCCCGCGCCGTCGAACGCGGGGCAGACCCGGAAGCCCCCGGACAAAACGCGATTGGGCCATAAGCGGGCCTGTCCGTCCTTGCACAGTTGGCCCGAAAAAGACGAAAACGGGGCGAATCCGGCGAAGAAGGCCGCCCTGCCCTCGGCCGCCTCCCGGCGCCCCGACGAAACGCCGATGCGCCTATGCGCTCCGCGCCGATGAGGCGCCCCACGGGCATTGCGTGCGCCCGCGTTCCGGGTGCATCGCCGGGACGGTCCAGGCGGCGCGCCATGATCTCACGGGACGCATCGGCGGCAAAACGGGAACCGCCCCTTTCCGCGCCGGCCTTTTCCGGGCGCAAGCGACCGTCGGCGCCATCCTCGCGGCCGCAACGAACGGCCCAGCCGGCGTGCCGCCGCGCGCGCGCCGATCCGGACAAGCCTGCGAGGAAGCGGCTCTTACGCTTCTCTTACGCCCGCCCCGCATCATGGCGAAAAATTCATTCGAAGACCGTCGCCCATGGAGCCCCCCGCCTTGAAACCCCGTTCTTCCACGCAAGGAACCGTGCGCCGGCACTGCCGGATCGTGCTTCCCCTCGCCTTGGGCCTGAGTGCGCCGCTGGCCCATGCGCAGGTTCCGCCCGGCGCCGGCACGCTGCAACGCGAGGCGGAACAGGCCATCCAACCGCAGCGGCCACAGCTTCAGCCCGCCAGACCGACGGCCAGGCCGATGGCCGACGACCGGAAGGCGGCGCGCGTCACCGCGCGCGCCTTCGGCATCGAAGGCGCGTCGCTCGTCGACCCGGCCGAACTGAACGCCCTGCTGCAAGACCTGATCGGCCGGCCCCTGACCCTGGCGGAACTGGAACAGGCCGCCCAGCGCATCGCCCAGCACTACCGGGCAAGGGGCTGGTACGTGCGCGTCTATCTGCCGGAGCAGGACGTCAGCTCGGGCCATATCCGCATCCGGGTGATCGAGGGGCGCTACGGCGGCGTTCGTCTGGACGGCAAGGAGCACCGGGTCAACGCCGCCTTCGTGGAGACCCTCGTGACCCGCGAGCTCGAAGTCGGCCAGCCCCTCTCCGCTCACGCCCTCGAACGGGGACTGCTGCTGGCCAACGACCTGGCCGGCATTCGCACCACCGGCGTGCTCGAAGCCGGTGAGGAGGCCGGCAGCACGCGCCTGCTGCTGCAACTGGAAGACACGCCCTGGATCAGCGGCGATATCGGCGCCAACAATCAGGGCGTGAAAGCCACCGGCACCCATCAGCTGGTCGGCGGCATCGCTCTCAACAACCTGAGCGGCTACGGCGACCGCCTGGCGCTGCGCGCCCTGGTCGCCGAGAACATGCAGAACCTCCAGTTCCAGTACAACCTGCCCCTGGGCACGGCGGGCTGGCGCCTCGGCATCCACGCTTCCGCGCTCGACTACGAACTCGGCGACCGCTTCCGCCCGCTGAAAGCCGAAGGCCAGGCGCACACCCGCGGCCTCAACCTGACCTACGCCTGGCTGCGCCGCAGCGACCGGAACCTGAATCTTTCCGCCGCCTGGGAACAGCGGCGCTACGACGACAATACGCTCGACGCCCCCCTGCGGCGCCACAAGGTCGATGCGCTCACCCTCGGCCTGAGCGGCGATCTGAACGACAGCCTGGGCGGCGGCGGCGTTACCTGGGGCGGGCTTCAGCTCGTCCGCGGCCAGCTGCATATCGGCGACGTCGCCGACGATCGCGCCATCGACGCCGCCGGCCCCCGCACCAACGGCCACTACACCAAGCTCGCCCTGCAGCTGAGCCGGCTGCAGAGCCTGGGCGCCAGCGGTTGGCAGCTTCTGGCGGGGCTCAGCGGGCAGACGGCCGCCGGCAACCTGGGCAGCTCCGAGAAGTTCAGCCTGGGCGGCCCCAACGGGGTGCGCGCCTACCCGGTCAACGAAGGCAGCGGCGACGAAGGGGTTCTGCTCAAGCTGGAACTCCAGCGCCCGCTCGGCGGCGGGTGGCAGGCCACCGCCTTCTACGACACCGGCTACATCCGCCAGCACCGGAAGCTGTGGGCAGGATGGGATTGCGCTTGCAACCAGCCCAACGCCTACAGCCTCTCCGGTGCCGGGCTGGGCCTCAGCTGGCAACGGCCCGGCGACTGGACCCTGGCGGCCAGCATCGCGGCCCCCCTGGGGAGCAACCCCGGCAGCGGCGCCGGCAACCTGAACAACGACGGCAGCCGGGCCAATGCACCCCGCTTCTGGCTCAACCTGAGTAAAGCCTTTCTCTAGCCAGCCGAATCTGGAAGAAAACCATGAACCACTGTTACCGCCTCGTCTGGAACGATCTGAGCCAGGGCCACGTCCCCGCGCCCGAATGCGCCCGGAGCAAAGGCCGGACCTCCGGCAGCGCCGGGAAGCCGTGCCTGGCGCCGCTCGCCCTGCTGCTGGCCGGCGCGCTGAGCAATCCCGCCTTTGCCGCACCGCCGGCAGCCAACGCCCTGCCCACCGGGGGCCAGGTCGTCGCCGGACAGGCCGGCGTTGCCCAGAGCGGCAGCGCCATGACCGTCACCCAGGGCAGCGACAAGGCCATCCTCAACTGGCAGACCTTCGACATCGGCAGCCAGGCCAGCGTCCGGTTCATCCA
>MKUH01000013.1:36383-203551 GCA_001897745.1 Candidatus Accumulibacter sp. 66-26 | reverse complement strand
CTCCCAGCTGAGCTATACCCCCGCTCGAAAGAAGGGCGCATTATAGGGACGAGGTTGCGTGCTGTAAAGCGTTCCGCGAAAAAAAATACGCTTGCTTCGATGCGCGGTTTTTGCCTGTCGTCGGGTTTGTCGGCGGGCGTTCCGGTTTTCCGTTCGGCGGGCCCTTCATGCGGCGAACGCAAGCGATTGAGCGCAAAGCGTTCTCCGGTTTTCGGCGCGCTTTTTCCACGCCGGGCTTGCCTTATGGCGGCTTACTGTATAAAAATACAGTATCCGGACAGGAGGCGACGATCGTGATCAAACTTACCCCGCGGCAACAGGAAATCCTCGATTTCATTCGCAATACGCTGGAAATTCTCGGCTCTCCCCCGACGCGGGCCGAAATTGCCAGCGCCTTCGGCTTTGCCTCGGCCAACGCCGCCGAGGAACATCTCAAGGCGCTCGCCAAGAAAGGCATCATCGTCCTCGAACCCGGCGCGGCGCGTGGCATCCGTCTCGTCGAGCAGCTCGGCCTGCCGCTGATCGGCAGCGTCGCGGCCGGCAGTCCGATCCTCGCCGTCGAGAACGTGCAGGGACGCTACGCGCTCGATGCCAGCCTGTTCAAGCCGCGCGCCGACTTCCTGCTGCGCGTGCGCGGCCTGTCGATGATCAACGCCGGTATCTTCGACGGCGACCTGCTGGCCGTGCACCGCACTTCCGAGGCGCGCAACGGGCAGATCGTCGTTGCCCGTCTTGACGAGGACGTGACGGTCAAGCGTTTCCGCCAGCACGGGGCGATGGTCGAACTGATCGCCGAGAATCCGGATTACGAGCCGATCATCGTCGATACGCGCAAGGCGCAGTTGGCGATCGAAGGCATCGCCGTCGGTTTGATCCGCAGCGAGCAGGTGTTTTAAACCCGCCATGTCGCGCTCCGCCGTGCCCGCCGTTTCTCTTGCCGCCGTGCTCGATCGCGCCGATGTCTGGCGCGGTGCGGCGCTGGCCGGTGCGCCGCTACCCGGCGTGCCGAGCGGTTTCGCCGAGCTCGACGCCGAATTGCCCGGCGGTGGCTGGCCGCGCGGCGGCCTGGTCGAACTGCTGCCGGCGCGTACCGGCGTCGGCGAGTTGAGCTTGTTGCTGCCGGCGCTGGCGCGCCTGTCGGCTGATGAACTGGCCTGGCTCGTTTGCGTGGCGCCGCCGTATCCGCTTTATGCGCCGGCCCTGCAGGCGGGCGGGGTGGCGCTCGCGCGCCTGCTGCTTGCCAGCGCGCCCGGGCGCGATGCCGCGTGGGCCTGTCTGCGCGCGCTCGAAGCGGACGGCGTCGGGGCTGTGGTGGCCTGGTTGCCTGAGGTTACGCCGACGCTGTTGCGGCGCCTGCAACTGGCCGCCGAGGCTAGCCGCACGCTGCTTTTCGTTTTCCGGCCGGCGGCCTGCGCCCGCGAATCCTCGCCGGCGCCGCTACGCCTGGCGCTTGACGGTGAAGGCGAACGTCTCGCCGTTCGCGTGCTCAAACGACGCGGCGGCGCCTGTTCCGCGCCGCTGTCGATCGCCGTTTCCCGTCCGTTTTCCCCGCGTCGTGCTCTGGCTCGCCCTGCGTCTGCCGCGCCTGCCGCTCGAAGCCCAGCCCAGCCGACCGCCGCCTAGCGCCATCGTCAGCCGCGAACGTATCGTCGTTGCCGACACGGCGGCGGCGTCGGCCGGCGTGCGGCCCGGCATGCGTTTGGCCGCGGCGTGGGCGCTGTTGCCGGAGCTTGCCGTGCGCGAACGCGCGGCGGCCGCCGAGCGGGTCGCACTGTTGCGTCTCGCCTGCTGGGCCGGAGCTTTCACTTCCGAGGTCTGCCTCCGGCCACAGGGCCTGCTGCTCGAAGTAGCGGCCTCCTTGCGCCTGTTCGGCGGCGCGGCGCGCTTGTTCGACGCGATTCGTGCCGGCTGCGTCGAGCAGGGTTTCTCGCCGCAGGCAGCGCTGGCGCCGACGCCGCTCGCGGCCGAGTGGCTGGCGGCGGCCGGCGACGATCGTCCCTGCCTCGATCCGGCCGAATTGCGGCAGCGCCTGAACGTGCTACCGCTGAGCGTGCTCGATCTTCCCTCCGCCGATCTGTCCCGCCTGGAGGGTTTTGGCGTGCGCACGCTCGGCGACGCGCTGCGCCTGCCGCGCGCCGGGCTGGCGCGGCGTCTGGGCGCGGCTTTCGCCGTTGATCTCTCTCGTGCGCTCGGCGAACGACACGATCCGCGCGAGCGTTTCTCCTTTCCCGAACGCTTTGCCGAGCGGATCGAATTGCCGGCTCGCGTCGATAGCGCGTCGGCGCTCGGTTTTGTTGGCCGGCGCCTGATCGGCGCCTTGTGCGGGTGGTTGGCGGCGCGCTGCGCCGGCGTCGGCGAATGCGTGTTCGAACTGCAGCACGAGCGCGGGGCGAGCGAACGCCCGCCGACGCGCATCGTGCTCGGGTTTTCCGGTGCGACGCGCGATCCGGAGCGGATCGGCCGCGTCCTGCTCGAACGCTTGCAGCGCGTGGAACTGCCTGCCGCCGTCGAAAGCGTCTGGTTGTGCGCCGACATGCCGGAGCCGCTGGGCGGGCGCGAAGGCAGTCTGTTCGGGCGGGCGGTGGGTGGTGCTGCCGACGCCTCTTCGCTCGCCGCGCTCGTCGAGCGCCTGCAGGCGCGCCTTGGTCGAGAGAGTGTGTATGCGCTGGCCTGCGTCGCCGAACATCGTCCGGAAAACGCTTCGCAGCCGGTGCCGCCGGTATTGACGTCGGCGCGCGGCGGCGTTTCCGCGCCGCCGGGCGGCCCGCGTCCGGTCTGCTTGCTGCCACTGCCGCAGACCTTGTCCGAAGCGGACGGGCGGCCGCAGCGGGGCGGTCCGCTGCAGTTGCTGGCCGGCCCGGAGCGCATCGAGAGCGGCTGGTGGGACGCGGCCGAACCCGGTGCCGCGGGCGACGTGCGACGCGATTACTTCGTTGCGCTGTCGCCGCGTGCTGAATGGCTGTGGATTTTCCGCTGCGAGGCGGGCTGGTTCCTGCACGGATTTTTCGCCTGAACCTCCGGCCGGCCGGCGCCGGAAGCGCGCGCTGGAAAATGGCGCTAGAAAAGGGCGCTAGAAAAGGGCGCTGGCAATCGCCGCTCCCGTTTCTATACTGAACGAATAAAAACGAGCTGCGAACCGAGGAGAGTGCGATGGACAGGATGATATCCAGCCTGCTACCCGAAGCCTTGCTGGTCGGGCAGCCGGAAGTCGATGCCCAGCATGAGGAGATTTTCGTGCGGATCGAATCGCTCAAGGCGCTTTGCGTGGACAGCGACGCGCTTCCCTTGGCACGGTTCGACGATCTGCTTGCCCTCTTCGCGGAACATTTCGCCACCGAGGAGCGTATCGCGCGGGCGGCGGGGCTTGAATTTTCCCAGCATGCCCGGACGCATCGGGCCAATCTGCAGGTGATCGCGCGTGCGCTCGCCGAAGTGCGGCAGGGCGTGCGCGATGTGCATTCCTTCCTGCGCTACGTCGAGTTCTGGTTCGAGCGCCACATCGTCCAGGACGATCAGCCCTTCGCCGCCAGCCTGCGCTCGCTCGCGATGAACGGCGAAGCGCCGCCGCCGGAGGCGGGCGGCGCCGGGTAATCGATCATTGGCCGGGCCGTGTCGGAAGCGTAGGCGGAGGCGGCCGGAGTGCGCTCGAGCATCTTCACAAGCGGAGCTTGCGGGCAAAAAGGCGAGGGCCTTTCGGTCGCGGGGCAATGGGAGGCGGGGGGGCTTGCGCGGTGCGGCCACCGCCCACGGCATGCGGGAGCGGCCAGAGGAAACCCCGGGCGATCAGTGCGCGGGGTAGGTACGCGCTTTTCTACGCCAGCAGGCGGGTTTTTGAAACGCGGAGACGTCCGGCCCGCGGGTGCCAAAGATTTCCTGTGCGATTGCCCAGCGCTGGCGCTCCTCTTGGGAAACGCCGGCGATCTGCTTTAGCCATTGCTGAATGCGGTTCATGGTGAGTCCTCTCGGTCGGTGTCTGCAGCAAGTGAGTCAAGAATACACGACTACTGTATAAATGTACAGTAGTCGTATTCCGGCACACAAAGGCACGATTGCTGTGACGCCTGCCGTGGCTCGAAAACGTTGTGCGGAGGGCGGCGAAACGATCGCTGCGGCAGGTTCCGTGCCGCGCCGTCTTACCGGAGCAGCGGCCTGGCATCGCCTGCGGCGGGTCGGCGTAGCTCGAAACGGTTTGCGCGGCGCTCGGTAAAGCGTCTATATACTGTATATATTTACAGTATATAGCGTAACCATGAGCGAGCCAGCAGGACATCTTCCTTCCTACGTCGAACTGCACTGCTGCTCGAACTTTTCCTTCCTGCGCGGCGCGTCGCACCCGGAGGAACTCGTCGAGCGGGCGCAGGCGCTCGGCTACGCGGCGCTGGCGATCACCGACGAATGCTCGCTGGCCGGCGTCGTTCGCGCGCACCGGGCGGCGAAGGAGGTCGGTCTGCCGCTGCTGATCGGCGCCGAATTCCGTCTGGCCGACGGGCTCAAAATCGTCCTTCTCGCGCAGAACCGCGCCGGCTACGGCAACCTCGCGGCGCTCATCACGCTGGCCCGGCGGCGGGCGGAGAAGGGCGCCTACCGGCTCGAGCGCGGCGACCTCGAAGCGGTCGGCGATTTCGCGTTCACCAGCGGTGCCGTTCCCGACTGCCTGCTCCTCTGGGTACCGGACGAAAACGCCTCGGCCGACGACGGGCGCTGGCTGGCGGCGCGCTTTCCCGGGCGTGCCTGGCTTGCCGTCGAACTGCACGCCGGGCCGGATGACGCGGCGCGCCTCGTCCGCCTGCGCGCGCTGGCCGAGGCGAGCGGGCTGCCGGCGCTGGCCGCCGGCGACGCGCACATGCACGCGCGTGCGCGCCGCCCGCTGCAGGACACGCTGACCGCGATCCGCCTCAACACGACGCTGTTCGCCGCCGGCCACGCGCTCTTCCCGAACGGCGAGCGCCACCTGCGCACGCGCCTGCGCCTGGCGCGCCTCTACCCGCCGGCGCTGCTCGCCGAAACGCTGGCCGTGCTCGCGCGCTGCAGCTTCTCGCTCGACGAGTTGCGCTACGAGTACCCGGATGAAGTCGTCCCCCACGGCCAGACGCCGGCGTCCTTCCTGCGCGCCGAGACGGAGCGGGGGCTGGCCCGGCGCTACGGCGCGCAGGTGCCGCCGGGCGTGCGCCGCCGCGTCGACGACGAACTCGCGCTGATCGCCGAACTCGGTTTCGAGCCGTATTTCCTGACCGTCTACGACATCGTCAATTTCGCGCGCGGCAGGGGCATCCTCTGCCAGGGGCGCGGCTCGGCGGCCAATTCGGCGGTGTGCTACGCGCTCGGCATCACCGAGGTCGATCCGGCGCGCTCGACGCTGCTCTTCGAGCGCTTCATTTCGCGGGAGCGCGGCGAGCCGCCGGACATCGATGTCGATTTCGAGCACGCGCGGCGCGAGGAGGTGATCCAGTATCTGTACGCGAAATACGGCCGCGAGCGCGCCGCGCTGGCCGCCGCGCTGATCACCTACCGCACGCGCGGCGCGCTGCGCGACGTCGGGCGCGCGCTCGATTTCGGCAGCGCGCAGATCGACGCGCTGGCCGGCTCGCTGGCCTGGTGGGACCGGCGCGAGCAGTTGCCCGAGCGCCTGCGCTCGGTCGGCCTCGACCCCGAATCGCCGCGCGTCGCCAAATGGCTGGCGCTGGCCGAGGCGCTGCACGGCTTCCCGCGCCACCTCTCGCAGCATGTCGGCGGCTTCGTCATCTCGCGCGGGCCGCTGTCCCGGCTGGTGCCGGTCGAGAACGCGGCGATGCCCGAGCGCACGGTGATCCAGTGGGACAAGGACGACCTCGACGCGCTCGGCCTGCTTAAGGTCGACGTGCTGGCGCTCGGCATGCTCTCGGCGATCCGCCGCGCGCTCGACCTCGTCGGACGCAAGATGCAGGACATCCCGCCCGAGGATCCGGCGGTGTACGACATGATCTGCGCGGCCGATACGATCGGCGTCTTCCAGATCGAATCGCGCGCGCAGATGGCCATGCTGCCGCGCCTCAAGCCGCGCAACTACTACGACCTCGTGATCGAGGTCGCGCTGGTGCGTCCCGGCCCGATCCAGGGCGACATGGTGCATCCCTACCTGCGCCGCCGGCACGGCAAGGAAGCCATCGAGAAAATGTGCCCGGAAATCGAGGCCGTGCTCAAGCGCACCTGCGGCGTACCGATCTTCCAGGAGCAGGTGATGCAGCTCGCCGTCGCCGCCGCCGGCTTCACGCCCGGCGAGGCCGACCGCCTGCGCCGCGCGATGGCCGCCTGGCGGCGCAAGGGCGGGCTCGAACCGTTCGAGCGCAAGCTGATCGACGGCATGCGCGAGCGCGGCCACGACGAAGCCTTCGCGCGCCGCATCTTCGCGCAGATCAAGGGCTTCGGCGAATACGGCTTTCCCGAGTCGCACGCCGCTTCGTTCGCGCTGCTCGTCTATGTCTCGGCCTGGCTCAAGCATTACCACCCGGCCGCTTTTCTCTGCGCGCTGCTCAACAGCCAGCCGATGGGTTTCTATTCGCCCTCGCAGCTCGTGCAGGACGCGCGCCGGCACGGCGTGACGGTGCGCGCGGTCGATGTGCAGACGAGCGCCGTCGAAGCGACGCTCGACGCACAAGGGGCGGTGCGTCTCGGCCTCGCGCAGATCGGCGGCCTTTCCGCCGCCGCCGGCGAGCGCATCGTCACGGCCCGCCGGCAGCGCCCCTTCGCTGCGGTGGCCGATCTTGCGGCACGGGCCGGGCTGGCGCGCGGCGAACTCGACGCGCTGGCCGCCGCCGATGCGCTGGTCGCGCTCGCCGGCCATCGCCGACAGGCGGCCTGGGCGGCGGCCGGCGCCGCGCCGCTGGCGACGCAGCTCGATCTGCTGGCCGGCGTGGCGGTGACGGAAACCCGCCCCGAACTCGCCGCGCCCAGCGAGGGCGAAAACCTCGTTGCCGACTACGCCAGCACCGGCCTCACGCTCGGCCGCCACCCGCTGGCGCTGCTGCGCGAGCGTCTCGCCGCGCAGCGCTTCCTCTCCGCCGCCGGATTGCGCGCCGCCGCGCATTGCCAACTGGCGCGCATGGCCGGCATCGTCACCGGACGGCAGCGGCCCGGGACGGCGACCGGCGTCGTCTTCGTCACGTTGGAAGACGAAAGCGGCCTCGCCAACATCGTCGTGCACGCCGACCTCGTCGAGCGGCAGCGGCGCGAACTGCTCGGCGCCCGTATGCTCGGCGTGTTCGGCCAGGTGCAGCGCGAAGGCGAAGTCGTCCATCTCGTCGCCAAGCGTTTCGTCGACCTGACGCACCTGCTCGGCAGCCTGCCGACGGCGAGCCGCGATTTCCATTGAGGCAATGCGGGCGGTGGCGGCGTTTCTCCGGGAGGGCTTGCCGGTCCCGCCGTTTTTTACGCGCTTGTTCCTGCCGATGGGCGGCTCGTGGGCGGGGAGAGGTTATACTTAAGTAATAGAGAATCGTTTCGCATCCCTTCCTCTGCCGCTTCGTTTGCGGCGAACAACAATAAGCAATCGAGCAATGAAAGAGCACCGACAATACACGCGCTATCACATGCGCTGGGGGATCGCCCTGATCCTCGACGACGCCGGGGCGGGCGTGCCGTTCGAAGGCAAGACGCACGATCTTTCCATGGGCGGCGCGGCCATGCATACCGAGCACAATCTCTTCAGCGCGCATCCGGTGACCGCCTTGCTGGCGCCGCCGCCGCTGTATCGCGGGGAAAAGCAGACGATCATCGAAATTCGCTGCCGTCCGGTGTATTGCGTTTATTCGTGCGTCGGCCAGTGCTTCCGCATCGGCCTGCAGTTCATCAAATTTGCCGGCAACGATAGGCACGTGCTCGAAGAGCGGCTGCAGCACCACATTCCGGCGTTCGAGAACAAGACCTGAAAAAAGCTCGCGGGTGGGCGCCCGCAGCCTTCTTTTGTTGCGCTGCAATACATACGTTAGAGTATGTTAGAATTACCTGTTTGACATCATCCCGCGAACCGCGATGGACGCAGCGCCCAGCCCCGCTTTTTCCGCATTCAGCCCGCGCGGGCTGGATGGTTCATTACGTTGGGTAGCCGCGCTGGGGGCGTTCTACGTCCTGCTGCTTTTCGTCGATAGCGTCGACCTGGGGCTGAGCCGCTACCTGCCCCTGCACACAACGATGGAAACGGCGGCGATCGTCGTCGCCATGCTCTCCTTCGGCATCGCCTGGAATGCCTACGCCGCGTCGCGTCCCGGCAACATCGTGCTGCTCGGCGCCATTCTGTTCGGTACCGGCCTGCTCGATTTCGGCCATACCCTCTCGTATCACGGGATGCCCGATCTGGTGACGCCGTCGAGCCCGCAGAAAGGGATCGCCTTCTGGCTCGCCGCGCGCAGCCTCGTCGCCGTCGGCCTGCTCGCCGTCGCCTTGCGCCCGTGGGCGCCGCTGGCCGCGCCGCGCCTCCGTCACTGGCTGCTGCTCGGCGTGCTCGCCTACGTCGGCGCCGTCTATTGGCTGATTCTTTTCCACCCGGTCCGGTTGCCGGATTTCTTCGTTCCGGGGCGGGGGCTGACGCCGCTCAAGATCGCCATCGAGTACGGGCTGGTCGCGATCTACGGCGCGGCCGCCGCGCTGTTCTATCGCGCCGCCCGCCGCGGCGCGCCGTTCAATGCCTCCGGCCTGTTCGCGGCGGCGGCGATCGCGGCGCTGTCCGAGCTGTGCTTCACGCTCTACGGTTCGGTGAGCGATCTCTTCAACACTGTCGGCCACCTCTACAAGATCGTCTGCTACGGTTTCATCTACCGCGCCGTTTTCGTCGATAGCGTGCGCCAGCCCTTCCGCGCGCTGGGTTCGGCGCTGGAGAAGGAGAAGCAGTGGTCGGTCGAGCAGCATTCCTTCGTCCGCACGCTCGATATGCTCGACGAAGCGGTGCTCGAAGTTTCTCCCGGGGGGCGCATCGTCAGCGCCAACAGCGGCTGGTGGCGTCTGGCGGGAACGGCGCCGGTGCGCGATTTCAACCTGCTCGACCGTCTGCACGACGAGGACCGCACGGCTTTCATGCAGTGCCTGAAAGAACTGGCGAGCGGCGAGAAAAACGAGTTTCGCGGACGTTTCCGCTTCTGCTGCGAGGCGCGCGCCGAGCAGTGGATGGAATGCCGTTTCGTCGCCGAGCGCGATGCCGCCGGCAAGCTCGCGCGCGTGCGCGGCGTCCTGCGCGACATCACCACCAGCTATCTGCAGGAGCGTCACATTTCGCACATGGCGCTGCACGACGCGCTGACCAATCTGCCCAACCGGGTGCTGCTCGAGGACCGCATCGGTAAGGCGCTGCAGCTGGCGACGCGCAACGGCAGCATGGTCGCCGTGTGCTTCATCGATCTCGATCATTTCAAGGACATCAACGACGCCTACGGCCACAAGACCGGCGACCTGCTGCTGATGACGATGGCGCGCGTGCTCACGGAGTCGCTGCGCGACGGCGATACGCTGGCGCGTTGGGGCGGCGACGAGTTTGTCGTGCTGCTGCCCGAAGTGACGCAGGCGGATGCGCCGCGCCAGGTCGCGCAGAAGCTTGTCGAGGCGATGCGCCGTTCCTACGAAATCGAAGGCGTCGAACTGAGCGTCACCTTCAGCATGGGGATTTCGGTTTTTCCGGACGATGCCTCCGACACCGACAGCCTGCTCGCCCAGGCCGACCGCGCGATGTTCTACGCCAAGTCGCAGGGGCGGAACAACTTCCAGCTGTTTTCGGACATGTCGCGCAAGGGGCTGGGCAAGAAGGAGCTGTATATCCAGTCGCGTCTGGCGCAGGCGGTGCGGGACGAGCGCATCTCGGTGTGGTTTCAGCCGCAGGTGCTGGCCGCGCCGGAGGGCGACGGCGGGCACCGGTTGGTCGGGATCGAGGCGCTGGCGCGCTGGCACGATGCGGATTTCGGCTGGATTTCGCCGGCCAGCTTCATTCCGATGGCGGAGAACCTGGGCCTGATCACCGAGCTCGGCGACCGCGTGCGCCGGCAGGCGCTGCGCGAGTTCAAACGCTGGCGCCTGAGCCACCCGGAGCTCGATCTGTCGATCAACATCTCGAAGCGCCAGCTGTTCGCGCCGGACTTCGTCGAAAGGCTGCTGCGCGACATCGAGACGGAGGGGATTCCGCCCGGCGCCCTGATCCTCGAAGTGACCGAGTCGGTGGCGCTGATGGACGTGGAGTTCGCCGAGGATCGCCTGCGCCAGCTGTCGCAGCTCGGCTTCACGCTGTCGATTGACGATTTCGGGACCGGCTACGCCTCGCTGTCCCAACTGCACGAACTGCCGGTCGGCGAATTGAAGATCGACATGTCCTTCGTACGCCGGCTGGCGACGCCGGAAGGCCTGCGCATGGTGCAGGCCATCATCAACCTGGCCGGCGCGCTGGAACTGCGCACGGTCGCCGAAGGCGTCGAGGACGAGGCCACGGCGCGGACCCTGCGCGATCTCGGCGTCGATCGCCTGCAGGGCTACTGCTTCGGTCGCCCGTGTCCGGCCCCGGAGTTCGAGGCCATGCCCGTGTTCGCGAACTGCCGGACGGGTCTCGCGGCCGGCTAGATCAGGGTTTCGCAGTGTTCTGCTGCTGTTGCAGCAGGGCCAGGGTTTTCGGATGCGCGTTGCGTGCCGCGTAGTCCTGCGGCGTCTTGCCGTCCTTGTCCTTGCCGTTCGGATTGGCGCCGTGCTGGAGCAGCAGGCGGATCACCTTCGGCTGGCCGGTCGATGCGGCGAGGTGGAGGGGCGTCATCCCGGAGTCGCTCGCGGCGTTGATGTCGGCGCCCTTGCCGAGCAGCAGGTCGACGACCTGATAGGTGCCGTCGAGTACCGCCGCGTGCAGCGGCGTCATGCCGACGCGGTCCCGGGCGCCGATGTCGGCGCCGCGCGCGAGGAGCAGTTCGGTGGTGCGCGGGCGGCCGTAGAAGCCGGCCATGTGCAGCGGCGTGCGGCCCAGGGCGTCGGTGACGTTGATTTCCGCCCCGGCGTCGAGGAGCGTCCGGATCTCTTCCAGATCGCCGCGGCTGGCGGCTTTCGCGAGCGGCGATTCGCTGGTCGGCAGGGAGTTCTTCTGCGCATCCTGCAAGGCGGCCTGGGTCGCGGCGTTCTCGTCCGCCCCCTTGCCGCACGCGGCGACGCCGAGCGTGAGAAGGGCGAGGGCGATGAGCGCGGCGCGGCGGGCCGGGGGATGGGCAAGGTTCGGTCGATGGCGGTTCACTGGATACCTCGATGCCGCCTGCGCGAGGCGGCGTTGCGTTCGGGAGTAAAGCGGAAATGGTAAACGAAAGCGCCGGGCGATGGCGTCTCCGCCGTTTCTCTGGCTGCGTCCGCCCGGACCGTGATCGCCTTGTGAGGCGTCGCCGGCCGGCTTAAGATCGCCCGAATCATGGCGCGGCCTTGTGCCGAAAGGAGTTTGCGAATGTTGATGCGTACCGATCGTAGCGTGCTTCTGCTGATCGACCTGCAGGAGCGACTGTCGCCAGCCATCCACGAAGGGGAGCAGGTGCTCGACAATGCGCTGTGGCTGACGCGCGTCGCGCAGCGCCTGGCGGTGCCGGTGATCTGTACCGAGCAGTATCCGCAGGGTCTGGGGCCGACGCTGCCGGCCTTGCGTGCGCTCTTGCCGGAGACGGCGATGGTCGAAAAGATCCATTTCTCGGCGGTGCCCGAAGGCGGCATCTTCGCCGCGCCGGGCGGCGATCGCGCGCAGTTCGTGGTGGCTGGGACGGAAACGCATGTCTGCGTGCAGCAGACGGTGCTCGACCTGCTCGACGCCGGCCGGCGGGTGTTCGTCGTCGGCGAGGCGGTCGGTTCGCGCCGGCCCGCCGACAAGGCGCTGGCGCTCGAACGCATGCGCCGGCACGGGGCCGATATCGTGTCGCGCGAGATGGTCGCCTTCGAATGGTTGCGCCGGGCGGGGACTGATCTTTTCCGTCAGGTCAGCCGCGAGTTCATCCGCTAGCTTATCCGCTGATTCGCCGGTTTCGTCGCGGGAGCGCCGGCCGCGGAACGGCGCCGGCGCTCCCGTGCTGCCGTGTTGTTCAGTAGGTGAAGAAGCCCTTGCCGCTCTTGCGGCCGAGATAGCCGGCTTCGACCATTTCGACGAGCAGCGGCGCCGGACGGTACTTCGGATCCTTGAAACCTTCGAACAGCACCTGCATGACGGCCAGTTCGACATCGAGACCGATCAGGTCGCACAGCGCGAGCGGGCCGATCGGGTGGTTGGCGCCGAGCTTCATCGCCTCGTCGATCTCGGCGGCGGTGGCCAGTCCTTCGCCGAGCGCGAAAATCGCTTCATTGATCATCGGGCAGAGCATGCGGTTGACTACGAAGCCCGGGCTGTTCTTGATCTGCACCGGCGTCTTGCCGATCGCGCGCGAGACGGCGTCGACCGCCGCGTAGGTGGCGTCGGCGGTTTGCAGGCCGCGGATCAGTTCGACCAGCGCCATCATCGGCACCGGGTTGAAGAAGTGCATGCCGATCACCTGCGCCGGGCGCGCGGTGGCGGCGGCCAGCTTGGTGATCGAGATCGACGAGGTGTTCGAGGCGAGGATCGCCTCGGGCTTTGCGGTGGCGTCGAGCTGCTTGAATATCTTGGTTTTGAGTTCGAGGTTCTCGGTGGCGGCCTCGATGATCAGGTCGACGTGCTTGAGCGCGGCGATGTCGGTCGCCGTGGCGATCTTCGCCATCGCCGCAGCCTTCTGCTCGGCGCTCATCTTTTCCTTCTTGATCAGACGGTCGAGGCTGCCGGCGATGGTGGCGACGCCCTTCTGCACCGCGGCTTCGGCGATGTCGGTCATGATCACTTCGTAGCCGGCGACGGCGAACGCCTGCGCGATGCCGTTGCCCATGGTGCCGGCGCCGACGACGCCGATTTTCTTGAGTTCCATAGTGCTGATCCTTCCGTCTGGCGGGTGGTGTGAGCGGGAGCGATTCCGGAATCCTCCGGAGCCCGCGCTGCGGGCGGTGTCCCGGAGGTCCGCCGACCATACTTGTGCGTATGGTTCGGAGCGCACTTTACCATACGGCGCCGTACTGCTCCACCGGCGGCGGGGATGCGGCGGGAGAGGCGCTGAAACGGGGCGGGAGGCGAGGGGGCGGGGGAATTCCCGTAGCGGCTTTCGGGGCGTTTCGCTTTTCGGCTATAATTCGGCTTTCCCGCTGCAGAAAAATCCATGACCAAATACGTCTTCGTCACCGGCGGCGTGGTTTCCTCCCTCGGTAAAGGCATTTCTGCCGCTTCCCTGGGTGCGATCCTCGAATCCCGCGGTCTTAAAGTTACCCACCTCAAGCTCGATCCCTACATCAACGTCGACCCCGGAACGATGAGCCCGTTCCAGCACGGCGAAGTGTTCGTCACCGAGGACGGCGCAGAAACCGACCTCGATCTCGGCCACTACGAGCGCTTCACCAGCGCCAAGATGGGACGCCGCAACAACTTCACCACCGGCCAGATCTACGAATCGGTGATCAAGAAGGAGCGGCGCGGCGAGTATCTCGGCAAGACCGTGCAGGTGATTCCGCACATCACCGACGAGATCAAGGCGCACATCAAGCGCGGCGCCGAAGGCGCCGACGTGGCGCTGGTCGAAGTCGGCGGCACGGTCGGCGACATCGAGTCGCTGCCCTTCCTCGAGGCGATCCGCCAGATGGCGCTGGAAGTCGGGCGCAACAACGCCTGCTTCATGCATCTCACGCTGCTGCCCTACATCCCGACCGCCGGCGAGCTGAAAACCAAGCCGACGCAGCACTCGGTCAAGGAGTTGCGCGAGATCGGCATCCAGCCCGATGTGCTGCTCTGCCGCGCCGACCGCCACATTCCGGAAGACGAGAAGGCGAAGATCGCGCTGTTCTGCAACGTGCAGCGCGAGGCGGTGATCGAGTGCCTCGACGCCAACTCGATCTACAAGATCCCCGGCATGCTGCACGACCAGATGCTCGACGAGATCGTCTGCCACAAGCTCGGCATCCTGGCCAAGGCAGCCGACCTGTCGGTGTGGAAGAAGCTCGTGCACGCGCTCGAAAACCCCGAGCGCGAAGTTACCGTCGCCTTCGTCGGCAAGTACGTCGACCTGACCGAATCGTACAAGTCGCTGACCGAAGCGCTGGTGCATGCCGGCATCCACACGCAGAGCAAGGTGCGCATCAACTACATCGATTCCGAAGATATCGAGAAGAGCGGCTGCGAGGCGCTGAAGGGTATGGACGCCATCCTCGTTCCGGGCGGCTTCGGCAAGCGCGGCACCGAGGGCAAGATCGCCGCGATCCGCTACGCCCGCGAGAATAAGGTGCCCTATCTCGGCATCTGCCTCGGCATGCAGCTCGCCGTCGTCGAGTTCGCGCGCGACGTGGCCGGCATGGCCGGCGCGCACAGCACCGAATTCGTCAAGGACACGCCTTACCCGGTGATCGGCTTGATCAACGAATGGCAGGACGCCTCGGGCAAGATCGAAAAGCGCGACGAGAACTCCGACCTCGGCGGCACCATGCGTCTCGGCGGCCAGCTGTGCCTGCTGGGCGAGGGTACGCTGGCGCGCGAAATCTACGGTAAGCCGGAGATCACCGAGCGTCACCGCCATCGCTACGAAGTGAACAATACCCTGCTCGATCAACTCGAAGGCAAGGGGCTGGTCGTCGCCGGCCGCGCGCCGGGAACCGATCTGTGCGAAATGGTCGAACTACCGGCCGCCGTCCATCCGTGGTTCGTCGGCTGCCAGTTCCACCCGGAATTCACCTCTTCGCCGCGCTTTGGCCACCCGCTCTTCAACTCCTTCATCCAGGCGGCGTTGAAGCACCAGGCTGGGGCCTGATCACGGGAAGGCTGCCGCCATGAAACTCTGCCACTTCGAAGCCGGCCTCGATAAGCCGCTGTTCCTGATCGCCGGTCCGTGCACGGCCGAATCGCTCGAGCTGTGCGTCGACGTCGCCGGGCGCATGCAGGAAATCTGCGCGCGCCTCGGCGTGCCCTACATCTTCAAGGCCTCGTACGACAAGGCCAACCGCAGCTCCGGCACCTCGGCGCGCGGTCCCGGCGTCGAAGGCGGCCTGCACATCCTTTCGGAAGTGCGGCGGCAGATCGGTGTGCCGGTCCTCACCGACGTGCACACCGAAGCCGACGTGGCGACCGTGGCCTCCGTCGTCGACGTGCTGCAGACGCCGGCCTTCCTCTGCCGGCAGACCGATTTCATCCACGCGGTGGCCGCTTGCGGCAAGCCGGTGAACATCAAGAAGGGGCAGTTCCTCGCGCCCGGCGACATGAAGAACGTCGTCGCCAAGGCCAAGGAAGCCAACGGCGGCGGCGACACCATCATGGTCTGCGAGCGCGGCGCCTCCTTCGGCTACAACAACCTTGTTTCCGACATGCGCTCGCTGGCCATCATGCGCGAGACGGCGTGCCCGGTGGTGTTCGACGCGACGCACTCGGTGCAGTTGCCGGGCGGGCAGGGCACCGTGTCCGGCGGTCAGCGCGAATTCGTTCCGGTGCTGGCGCGCGCGGCGGTCGCCGTCGGCGTCGCCGGCCTCTTCATGGAAACCCATCCGTGCCCCGAGAAGGCGCTGTCCGACGGCCCCAACAGCTGGCCGCTCGACCGCATGGAAAGCCTGCTGGCGACGCTGGTGGCGCTCGACCGCGCGGTCAAGGCCGACGGTTTCGAGGAGCTCCGGTAAGTCGATGGCCAAGGGCTACCTGATCGCCGAGGCCAAGGTCGCCGATCCGGCGGCCTACGAAAGCTACAAACAGCTGGCGCAGGCGGCGATCGCCAAGTTCGGCGGCCGCTATCTGGTGCGCGGCGGCGCCGTCGAGGTGCTCGAAGGCGGCTGGTCGGTACCGCGCCTCGTCGTCGTCGAGTTCGACTCGGTCGAACAGGCCAAGAAATTTTACGATTCCCCCGAATATCGGGCCGCGCGTGCCGCGCGCCAGGATGCGGCGAGCATGAACATGCTGGTCGTCGAAGGTTTGCAACTTTAATCTTTGAAATAAAGGAAGAAGCATGAGTTCTGTCGTTGATGTCGTCGCCCGCGAGATTCTCGATTCGCGCGGCAACCCCACCGTCGAATGCGACGTCCTGCTCGAATCCGGCGTCATGGGCCGCGCGGCCGTGCCGTCCGGCGCCTCGACCGGTTCGCGCGAAGCCATCGAGCTGCGCGACGGCGATGCCGGCCGCTACCTCGGCAAGGGCGTGCTGCAGGCCGTCGAGAACGTGAACACCGAAATCTCCGAAGCGATCATCGGCCTCGATGCGCAGGAGCAGGCCTTCATCGACCAGACGCTGATCGAGCTCGACGGCACCGACAACAAGTCGCGCCTCGGCGCCAACGCCATGCTCGCCGTGTCGATGGCGGTCGCCAAGGCCGCCGCCGAAGAGTCCGGCCTGCCGCTCTACCGCTACTTCGGCGGTTCGGGCCCGATGCAGATGCCGGTGCCGATGATGAACATCATCAACGGCGGCGCGCACGCCAATAACAGCCTCGACATCCAGGAATTCATGGTCATGCCGGTCGGCATGAGCAGCTTCCGCGAGGCCCTGCGCTGCGGCGCCGAAATCTTCCACGCGCTGAAGAAGCTGCTCGACAAGAAGGGCTTCTCGACCGCCGTCGGCGACGAAGGCGGCTTCGCGCCCAACCTCGGCAGCCACGCCGAGGCCATCCAGCTGTGCATGCAGGCCATCGAGCAGGCCGGCTACACGCCGGGCGAGGACGTGCTGATCGCCCTCGACTGCGCCGCCTCCGAGTTCTACAAGGACGGCAAGTACCATCTGGCCGGCGAAGGCCTGCAGCTGACCAACGCGCAGTTCGTCGAATACCTCGCCAACCTGGCCGACCAGTTCCCGATCGTCTCGATCGAGGACGGCATGGCCGAAGGCGACTGGGAAGGCTGGAAGCTGCTCACCGACCGTCTCGGCAAGAACGTGCAGATCGTCGGCGACGACCTTTTCGTGACCAACACCAAGATTCTGCGTGAGGGCATCAAGCAGGGCGTGGCCAACTCGATCCTGATCAAGATCAACCAGATCGGCACGCTCTCGGAAACTTTCGCCGCGATCGAGATGGCCAAGCGCGCCGGCTACACCGCGGTGATTTCGCACCGCTCGGGCGAAACCGAGGACAGCACCATCGCCGACATCGCCGTCGGCATGAACGCGCTGCAGATCAAGACCGGTTCGCTGTCGCGCTCGGATCGCATGGCCAAGTACAACCAGCTGCTGCGCATCGAGGAAGACCTCGGCGACACCGCCGGCTATCCCGGCCGCGAAGCCTTCTACAACCTGCGCTGAACGCCTGACGGCTGCCCGCGCCGATGCGCTGGCTTTCCCTCGGACTGGTCGCCCTGGTCGTGCTGCTGCAGTATCCGCTGTGGCTCGGCAAGGGCGGCTGGCTGCGGGTGTGGGACGTCGACCGGCAGCTGCAGCAGCAGAAGGAAGGCAATGCCAAGCTGGAGGTGCGCAATGCCGGTCTCGACGCCGAAGTGCGCGATCTCAAGCAGGGCTACGATGCCATCGAGGAGCGTGCGCGCTTCGAGCTCGGCATGATCAAGCAGGACGAGGTCTTCGTCCAGATTCCGGAGAAATCGGCAGCCGAGAAGGCTGCCGAGAAAGCCGCCGGAAAGGCCAGCGCCGAATCGGCCGCCGACAAACCCGCTACCGCCCGGTAGCGGGTTTTTTCTTTCCTAGTCCCCCAGTTCGATCTGCCCGGAAACGCTGGCGGCGACCTGCGACTCGCCGCCTTCGATCGGCATCGGCGCGGCCTCGGCGGACATCGCCATGGCTGCCGCGCGGAACATCGGCACCGGCATCCGGCTGTTGGTATTCACCGACAACTGCTTGATGCGGTAGGGCTTGCCCATCGCGTCGGCGAGCAGCTTGGCGCGCGCCTTGAAGGCCGCGACGGCGTCGAGCATCGCCTCGTCCTCGGCCTTCTTGCGCGTTTCCGGCGCCGGCAGCATGGCGACGTTGGCGACGCCGAGTGAGGTCTGCAGTTTTCCGAGCAGTTCGGAGAGCGCGCCGGCGTCGCCCGATTCGAGCGTCAGTTCCGAACGCATGCGCCACGATTCGACGCGATTGCCCTTGGCGTAAACCGGGTAGGTGTGGGTGCCGCCGCTCTGCGTCTTGACGCCGGCGTAGGCCTTGGCGGTCTTCAGGCCGTCGGCGATCTGCGCATTCACCTTTCTGGCGAGTTCGCCGGGCGTGGCGCCGCTCGCTTCGGCGAACACGGTGGCGCGCACCAGATCGTTCGCCGCCGGGCGGCTTGCTTCGGCCGAGAGGTCGAGCGTTGTCCCGGCCATGGCCGGCGCCGCGAGCAGCGCGGCGAGCAGGGCGAGGATGGGCGATGAAGGTCTGCGGTACGGATGGGGCATGCGATTCTCCTTGTTCGTTGTGGTCAGTTCATGACGAGCACTGCGGCGCCCTGCAGGTCGCCGTTGCGCAGCGCTTCCAGCGCGCGGTTCGCTTCGGCAAGCGGAAAGCGGGTGATCTGCGTGGCGACCGGGACGCGCGGCGCCAGCGCGAGAAATTCGTCGCCGTCGCGCCGCGTCAGGTTGGCGACCGACTGCAGCGAGCGCTCGCCCCACAGGATAGCGTAGGGAAAGGAAGGAATGTCGCTCATGTGGATGCCCGCGCAGATCACTTTGCCGCCCTTGCGCACGGCGCGCAAGGCGGCCGGCACGGTGGCGCCGGCCGGTGCGAAGAGGAGGGCGGCGTCGAGTTCCGTCGGCGGCAGCTGCGTCGAATCGCCGGCCCACGCCGCGCCGAGCTGTACGGCGAAGTCCTGCGTGCCGCGGTCGCCGGGGCGCGTGAAGGCGTAGAACGCCCGTCCCTGCCAGCGGGCAACCTGCGCGACGATATGCGCCGCCGCGCCGAAGCCGTAGAGGCCGAGGCGCTGCGCCGCGCCGGCCAGCGTCAGCGCGCGATAGCCGATCAGGCCGGCGCAGAGCAGCGGCGCGAGCGGCGCAGCGTCGCCCGCGTCGGGCAGGGGGAAGCAGTAGCGCGCATCGGCCAGCGTCATCTCGGCATAGCCGCCCTGAATCTGATAGCCGGTGAAGCGCGCCGCGTCGCAGAGATTTTCCTGCGCATGCGTGCAGAAGCGGCACTGCCCGCAGGTCCAGCCGAGCCATGGCACGCCGACGCGCTGACCGGGCGTGAAGCCGTCGACGCCGGCGCCGCAGGCCGCCACGCGGCCGACGGTTTCATGGCCGGGAACCATCGGCAGCACCGGGTCGGGCAATTCGCCGTCGACGAGATGCAGATCGGTGCGGCAGACGCCGCAGGCTTCGACGCGGATCAGGAGCTGCCCGTGCCCCGGCGAACGCAGCGGCAGGCGCACGCAGCGCAGCGCCCGGCCCGGGGTTTCGAGCAGCATCGCACGGTAAGTGTCTGACATGGCGGGCTTCCTTGTAACGAGCCGTCGGCGGACTGAGCAGCTGCGGTTTTTATTGTAGTCAGGCGCCGGAAGCTTGGTTAGAATCAGCCCACCCCGTCCGCTGCGTTGCGACGGGGCGGGAGCAGAGAAATGGCAGAGGGGGCACCATGCTGAAAGCGGGACAGGCAGCGCCGACGTTCGTTCTCCCTGATGCGGATATGGAGTTGATCGATATCGCGCGCTTTCAAGGCAAGAATCACCTCATCCTTTTTTTCTACCCCAAAGACGACACGCCGCACTGCACGCTGGAAGCCACTGATTTTTCCGACCACGAGGACGAATTCGCGCGCCACGGGTGCACCGTCATCGGCATCAGCCGGGACGACTGCATCAAGCACGCCGAATTCCGCGACAAGCACGGCATTTCCGTGCGTCTCCTGTCGGACGAGGAAGGGGCCGCTTGCAGGCAGTACGGGGTGTGGCAGGCGAAGGAAGTGGACGGCGTCAGGAAACACGGCATCGTGCGCTCGACCTTCGTCATCGACAAACACGGCGTTCTCCGCCTCGCGCTTTACGGAGTCAACGCCAAAGGCCATGCGCTCGACATGCTGCGCGCGGTGAAGGAACTCGATTCATGAACATGCAAGTTGCCAAGAATACCGTCGTCACCCTCGACTACAGCGTCACCGATCCGGACGGCGTGCTGGTCGATGCCGGCAAGGAGCCGCTCGTCTATCTGCACGGCGGCTACGACGACATTTTCCCGCTGATCGAGGAAGCCGTTCAGGGCAAGAACATCGGCGAGTCGGTAACGGTCAAGATGCAGCCGGACGACGCTTTCGGCGAATACGACGCGGAGCTGATCCAGATCGAGGCGCGCAGCGGCTTCCCGAAGGAATTGCAGGTCGGCATGCAGTTCGAGGGCGTGCCGGAAGGCGGCGATGACGACGATATCCTGATCTACCGCGTAACCGAGATCGCCGACGACAAGGTCGTGCTCGACGGCAACCATCCGCTGGCCGGCATGGCGCTGGTGTTCACCTGCACGGTGACCGCCGTGCGTCCGGCGAGCCCGGAGGAAATCGAACACGGGCACATCCACGACGACGACTTCGATCACGATCACGACTGATCGACGCTCGCTGGCGTGCGCCTTGCGCGCCCGCCGAATGAAAAACGCGGCCTCCGGGGCCGCGTTTTTCATGGTGCATCCGGTCAGCGCAGCAGCTTGCCTTCGCGGTTGAGGATGGTGATGTCCACGAAGTGGCTGGCGTTGTGGCTGGTCGGCGAAAAGCCGACGTGCAGGCCGCCGACGTCGTAGTCACGGATAGTCTCCAGCGCGTCGCGCAGCTTCTTGCGCGTCGGGTTCGGGCCGGCGCGGCGCAAGGCTTCGGTCAGCAGCTTGGCGCCGAGGTAGCCTTCGACGAAGGTGTGATTGACGATCGCATCCTTGGGCGGGAATTTCTGGAAGTTGTCCTGGATTTCCTTGATCAGCGGAACGGCGCGCGCGTTGGGGTCGGGGACCACCTGCGTCAGTGCCAGCCCCTGCGCGTTCTCGGCGCCGATCAGCTTGACCACCTGGCCGGCGTCGGTCACCGAGAGCGTGACGTACTGGGCGATGTTGCCGACGGCGCGCGACTGCTTGAGAAACTCGGCGCTGGCCGCCGTGTTCGAGATCATGATCACCGCCTGCGGGTCGCCGGCGGCGATGGCCTTGACGGCGGCCTCGACCTTCGTCGTGTTCTTTTCATAGGCGCCTTTGGCGACGAGCGTGCCGCCGGCCTTCTGGATCGCCCGTTCGGCGCTGGTCAGCACGTCGAGGCCGAAGGCGTCGTTCTGGTAGAACACGGCGAAGCGCTGATAGCCGGTCGATGCGTACAGCTGGGTGATCTTCTCGACTTCTTCGGCGTAGCTCGCGCGGGTCAGGAACAGCAGCGGATGGATCTTGCCGGCGACCGTCGAGGCGCCGGTGCGGACCGTGATCAGGGGAATGCCCGCCTCTTCGAGCACCTTCGCCTTGACGATCGCTTCGATGTTGCCGGTGCCGACGAAGCCGAAGAAGGCGAGCGGCTGCTCCTCCTTGAGCGTGGCGCGGGCGAGGCGAACGGTTTCGTCGGCCTTGTAGCCGTCGTCCTTCGAGATCAACCGGAGCTTGGCGCCGTGGATGCCGCCGCCGGCGTTGATGGCGTCGAAATGCAATTGGGCGCCGGCGCGCAGATAGCCGCCGGTCGGCGCCAGCGGCCCGCTCAGGGCGGCGACCTGGGCGACGAGAATGTCGGTCGCGTGCGCCGCGCCGGGGGCGAGCGATGCGATGGACAGCATGAGCGCGCCAAGTGCCGCGCGCGAATAGGCGACAACGTTCATTGGACCTCCCTGATATTCGTTTTATCGCGCGAGCCTAGCCGGCGTAGCCGGCCGCGTCCATTGCGGTTTTCCACAAGGCGGCGCTTATTTTTCCGCGGCTTTGTAAGCGTGGACGGCGAAGCGGAAAAGCTCCGGCGCGTCGCTGTCGATGAACATCTGCACCCAGCCCATGATCGGGTAGCCGAAGGTTTCGACACGCCGGAAATTGGCGAGCGGCTTCTTCGTCGCCGCGTCGCGCAGCGGCCGGTCGATGCGCTGCCAGTGCGTGTCGCCGTGCACCAGCACGACCTGGCCGGGGAAATCCTGCGCTTCGTCGCGCAGGGTTTCGAGCAGTTCGCGGTAGCCGCTGTGCGGCAGGCCGGCGGTGAAGTGCTCGAAGGCCGGGTTGGCCTGCATGACGACGACGATGCCGGGCAGCCGGTCGCGGCGCGCCGCGGCGAAGCCGGCTTTCAGCCAGGCGATCACCTGCGGGTTGCGTGCCGTGAACTCGGCGCCGGGGTGTTCGGCGCGGCCGTAGTTGTTGTTGCCGCCGGGAACGTTGAGCGTCACGAAGAGAACCGGACCGAGCTGCCAGCGCAGGTGTTCCGGGAAGGCGGCGGATTGGCGCTCGACGGGCAGCGTTTTCCGGCCGAGCGAGCGCGGCTCGGCGAAGAAGAGTTCGCGCAGCTTCTGCAGCCGTTCTTCCGGCCGATAGCCGCCGGCCGGCAGGCGGTCGCAGTCCGTCCACTCGTTGTCGCCGGGAACGAAGACGAAGGGCGCCGGCTGCGCGTCGAAGAGGGCGCGGCGGTCGGCGAACAGGGCGTCGCTGCAGGGCGTGCGGCTGTGCTTGAAGTCGCCGGCGTGGACGATCAGGTCGGGATGCGTCGCGGCGATCTCGCCGAGCATGACCGGCAGTTCGCGCCGCTCGTAGTCGCTGTACGGCGTATCGCCGAGCAGTGCGACGCGCCAACTTTCGGCGTGCGCGAGCTTGCCCAACGGCGCGGCCAGCAGGATCGCGGTGAGCAGGGTGAGGGCGCCGGCGCGCCTCACGCGAGCAGCGCCTTCAATTCGTAGAGCGCGTCGAGCGCCTGCTTCGGCGTCAGCGCGTCGGGATCGAGTTCGGTCAGGCGGTCGAGCGCCGGGCTGCTTTCCGCTTCGGCCGGCTCGGGGACGGCGGCGAAGAGGTCGGGCTGCAGCGGGTTGATCGAGGCGCGCTGCTCGAATTCGCGTAGCTGGCGCCGCGCGGCCTTGACCACCGAGCCGGGAATGCCGGCCAGCGCGGCGACCTGGATACCGTAGCTCTGATTGGCCGGCCCCTCCTCGACGGCGTGCAGGAAAACGATCTTCTCGCCGTGTTCGACCGCGTCGAGGTGCACGTTGGCGAGGTCGGCGTATTCGTTGGCGAGCAGCGTCAGTTCGAAGTAGTGCGTGGCGAACAGGGTCAGTGCGCGATTCTTCTCGACGAGATGGCGGCAGATGGCGAAGGCCAGCGCCATGCCGTCGAAGGTCGAGGTGCCGCGCCCGACCTCGTCCATCAGGACCAGGCTGTTTTCCGTCGCGTGGTGCAGGATGGCCGCCGATTCGGTCATCTCGACCATGAAGGTCGAGCGCCCGGAGGCGAGGTCGTCGGCGGCGCCGATGCGCGTGAATATCTGGTCGAGCGGGCCGAGGACGACCGAGGTCGCCGGCACGAAGCTGCCGATGTGCGCCATCAGCGCGATCAGCGCGGTCTGCCGCATGTAGGTCGATTTACCGCCCATGTTCGGGCCGGTGATGAGCAGCAGACGGCGTCCGTCGCCGAGCTTCGTATCGTTGGCGATGAAGGATTCGCCGCCGGCTAGCTCGTTCTCGACGACCGGGTGGCGGCCGCCTTCGATGGCGAGGCCCGGTTCGCTGCTGAACACCGGGCGGCAGTAATTGCGCGCCAGCGCGATGTCGGCGAAGGCGGCGAGCAGGTCGCAATGCGCGACGGTGCGGGCGATGCGCTGCAACTGTGGGAGGTCGGGCTGCAGCGCTGCGAGGACGCTCTCGTAGAGCGCCTTTTCGCGCGCCAGGGCGCGGTCCTGCGCGGAGAGCGCCTTATCCTCGAAGGCTTTGAGTTCGGGCGTGATGTAGCGCTCGGCGTTCTTCAGCGTCTGGCGCCGGCGGTAGTCGTCGGGGACCTTGGCCGCGTTGGCGTTGGTGATCTCGATGTAGAAGCCGTGGACGCGGTTGTATTCGACCTTGAGGTTGTTGATGCCGGTACGCTCGCGCTCGCGCGCTTCGAGGTCGACGAGGAAGGCGCCGCAGTTGTCGTTCAGCGCGCGCAGTTCGTCGAGATCGGCGTCGAAGCCGTCGGCGATCACTCCGCCGTCGCGGATCAGCGCCGCCGGTTCGGGGCGGATGGCGCGCGTCAGCAGGTCGAGCGCGGCGGCCGGCGTCGCCAGTTCGCGCAGCAGCTCGCCGAGCAGCGGCGCCGGCAGGCCGGCGAGCGGGGCGCGCAGTTCGGCCAGCCGGTCCAGGCTGTCGCGCAGGCTGGAGAGATCGCGCGGGCGCGCGCTGTAGAGCGCGATGCGGCCGGCGATGCGTTCGATGTCGGCGAAGCCGCGCAGCGCCTGGCGCACCTCGCGCAGCGCCGCGGCGTCGTTGTCGAGCAGGCTTTCCACCGCGGCGTGGCGCGCCGCCGGCAGCGTCGGGTCGCGTAGCGGGTGGTGCAGGGCGTGGCGCAGCGCGCGCGAACCCATCGAGGTGACGCAGGTGTCGAGCAGGCTGCACAGCGTCGGCGCCGGCTGGCCGCGCAGCGTTTCGGTTAGTTCGAGGTTGCGCCGGGTGGCGGTGTCGAGGCCGAGCCAGGCGTTGTCGCGCTCGACGGTGAGCGCCTGCACGTGCGGCAGGGCGCGCGCCTGTGTCGCCTGTGCATAGCGCAGCAGGGCGCCGGCGGCGGCGATGGCCGGGCGCAGGCCGTCGGCGCCGAAGCCGGAGAGCGACGCGGTTTTGAAGTGCGCGCACAGTTCGCGCGCCGCCGCTTCGCTGTCGAAATGCCAGTCGGGCTTGCGCGTCAGCGCGGCCTCCGGCGCGAAGGGCAGTTCGAGGCCGTCGGGGACGATGATTTCGGCCGGGCGGATGCGTTCGAGCGTCGCCGGGAGCTTCTCGGGCGCCACTTCGCACAGGCGGAATTCGCCGCTCGCCAGGTTGAGCCAGGCGAGGCCGGCGAGCTGCTTGTTGGCGGTGACCGCCATCAGCAGCGTGTCGCGCTTTTCGTCGAGCAGCGCGGCGTCGGTCAGCGTGCCGGGCGTCACGATGCGCGCCACGGCACGTTCGACCGGCCCCTTGCTGGTCGCCGGATCGCCGATCTGCTCGCAGATGACGGCCGACTCGCCGAGCTTCACGAGGCGCGCCAGATAGGGTTCGAGCGAGTGGTAGGGCACGCCGGCCATCTTGATCGGCGTCCCGGCGCTCTGCCCGCGCGTGGTCAGCGTGATGTCGAGCAGGCGCGCGGCCTTTTCGGCATCTTCGAAAAACAGCTCGTAGAAGTCGCCCATGCGATAGAAGAGCAGGGTCTCCGGATGCTGCGCTTTCAGGCGCAGGTATTGCTGCATCATCGGCGTATGTTTTTCGAGGTCGGCGTGCATGTCGTTCGTCAGTCTTGCGTTGGCGGGCGGGAGTGAAAGGCGGTCAATGTACGGAGAAGGTCCGTGGATGACAAGCTTGGGCGATGCAACAAAAAAAGGCGCCGAACAAGTCGGCGCCTTTGGTGTCCGGAACCTTCCGCCTCAGGCCTTGAGGCTGGCGGTGCGGTAGCTGTCGATGGTCTGCAGCAGCTGGGCGAAGACCTTCGGCGAGCCGGCGATCAGGTTGCCGGTTTCGAGGTAGTTCGGCTCGCCGGCCAAGTCGCCGACCAGGCCGCCGGCTTCGGAGATGAGCAGCGTGCCGGCCGCCATGTCCCACGGCGCCAGACCGAATTCCCAGAAGCCGTCGAGGCGGCCGCAGGCGACGTAGGCGAGGTCGAGCGAGGCGGCGCCCGGGCGGCGCATGCCGGCCGTCTTCTGGGTCAGTTCCTTGAAGATCTTGAGGTAGGTGTCGATGTTGTCGAAGGCGCGGTAGGGGAAGCCGGTGCCGATCAGCGAGTCTTCCAGCTTGAGGCACTTCGAGACGCGGATGCGGCGCTCGTTGAGGAAGGCGCCGCCGCCCTTGCTGGCGGTGAACATCTCGTTGCGGTTCGTGTCGTAGACGACGGCCTGCGTGACGACGCCCTTGTGGGCGAGGGCGATCGAGACGGCGTACTGCGGGAAACCGTGGATGAAGTTGGTCGTGCCGTCGAGCGGATCGATGATCCACTGGTACTCGGCGCCGCCGTTGAGGCCGGGGGCTTCGCCCGACTCTTCTGCTAGAATTCCGTACTCCGGGTAGGCCTCGCGCAGCACTTCGATGATGGCTTTTTCGGCGGCGCGGTCGACTTCGGTGACGAAATCGCTTTGCCGCTTGCTCGTCACCTGCAGGTGGTCGATGTCGTGCGCGGCGCGGTTGATGATCTGGCTGGCGCGACGCGCCGCCTTGATGGCGATGTTGAGTGCTGGATGCATGGCTTTGTAAAGAACCCGACGGGCGGCGCGTGCCGCTCGATTCGTTTGTGGAATCGCCCATTTTAATATGAACCAGGCCGTAGCGTCTCATTCTTCGCACTCTTCGTACTCCCCGCCCGCGCAGGGGCGCGCGCTCGACCGGATTCGCATCGTTCTTTCGCATACCAGCCATCCGGGAAACATCGGCGCCGCCGCGCGCGCGATGAAGACGATGGGCCTGTCGCGCCTGACGCTGGTCAATCCGAAGTATTTTCCGAGCGACGAGGCGATCGCGCGCGCGGCCGGCGCCGAGGACATTCTGGTCAATGCCGTCGTGTGCGACAGCCTCGACGCGGCGCTGGCCGGCGCCGTGTTTACGGTCGCCCTGTCGGCGCGCCATCGCAATCTCGGTCCCGAGCCCCTGCAGGCGCGGGGCGCCGCACCGGAATTGCTGGACCTGCTGGCGCAGGCGCCGGATGGCGACGTGGCGCTGCTCTTCGGCAACGAAACCGCAGGCCTTTCGAACGAAGAGGTGCAGCGCTGCCAACGCACCGTCTTCATCCCGGCCAACCCCGATTACACCTCGCTCAATCTCGGCGCGGCCGTGCAACTGCTGTGCTACGAGCTGCGCCTCGCGGCCTTCGACGGGCGCCCGCCGGTCGTCACCAAGGCCGTTCCCTTCGCTTCGCCGCCGGCGACCAACGACGACGTCGAGCGTTTCTACGCGCATTTGGAGCGGGTGATGGTCGATACCGGCTTTCTCGATCCGCGCCAGCCCAAGCGTCTGCTGCCCAAGCTGCGCCGGCTGTTCGGGCGTGCCGAACTGGAGCGCGACGAGATCAACATCCTGCGCGGGATTCTCGATGCGGTCGAACGCAAGCTGAGCCGATGAAGCGCCCGAACCATCGCGCGAAATAGTGGATCAAATCAGTCGGGTATTCTAAAATCGCGGTCTGCCGCCAAAGAAAGGTTTTTCATGTTCCGCCGCCTGCGCGAAGACATTCGATCGGTATTCGATCGCGATCCCGCCGCCCGTACCTCCTGGGAGGTGTTGACCTGCTATCCGGGCGTGCACGCGATGATCGGCCACCGCTTGGCGCACTGGCTGTGGCGGCATCGCTTGCGCTGGCTGGGGCGCTTCGTGTCGCATCTGGCGCGCTTTTTCAGCGGCATCGAAATCCACCCGGGCGCCACCATCGGCCGCCGCTTCTTCATCGACCACGGCATGGGCGTCGTGATCGGCGAGACGGCGGTGATCGGCGACGATGTGACGATGTACCACGGCGTCACGCTCGGCGGCACGTCCTGGAACAAGGGCAAGCGCCATCCGACGCTGGGCGACCGCGTCGTGATCGGCGCCGGCGCCCAGGTGCTCGGGCCGATCACCGTCGGCGCAGGCGCCAAGGTCGGCTCGAACGCGGTGGTCGTCAAGGACGTGCCGCCGGGGACGACGGCGGTCGGCAATCCGGCGCGCATCATCGATACCGAGCAGGCTCAGAAACGCGAGGAGAAGGCCGGGCAGATGGGTTTTTCGGCCTACGCGCTGGCGAGCAATCAGGACGATCCGCTGGCCAAGGCGATCCACGGCCTGCTTGATCACGCGGTCGAGACCGACCGCCGCATCGAGCTGCTGCTCAAGCGCCTGGAGAGCGCCGGCGTCAGCGTCGAAGACGAACTGGCGACCGCCGACAAATTCGATCCAAAATACTTGAGCAAAATAGTTGACTAATTATTTGTAGGGCCTTTATAGTTGACAAAACCAATCGGGTATTCCCCCAGGGAGGCTCCATATGAGACTGACGACTAAAGGACGTTTTGCTGTCACCGCGATGATCGATCTGGCCCTGCGCAGCGGCGAAGGGCCGGTGACGCTGGCCGGCATCAGCGAGCGGCAGAAGATTTCGCTCTCGTATCTCGAACAGTTGTTCGGCAAGCTGCGCCGCTACAACCTCGTCGACAGCGTGCGCGGCCCGGGCGGCGGCTATTGTCTGGCGCGTCCGTTCGAACAGATCAGCGTCGCCGACATCGTGCGCGCCGTCGACGAACCGCTCGACGCGACGCAGTGCGGCGGCAAGGAAAACTGCAAGGACGAGGAGCGCTGCATGACCCACGATCTGTGGGCCACGCTGAACTTCAAGATGTACGAATACCTGAGCTCCGTTTCCCTTTCCGACCTCGTCAACCGGCAGGTCAAGAAGGTCGGCGAAATCGCGGTGCTCAAGGACCAGCGTCGCATCGGCCCGCGTCCGCGCGCCAAGGCGATGGCCGTCATCTCGTGAGCCTTCGCCGGCCCTGATCGCACGCATGTTCGCGCCCGTCTATTTCGACCACAACGCCAGCACGCCGCTCGACCCGGCGGTGCTGGAAGCGATGCTGCCCTGGCTCACCGAGCAGTACGGCAACGCCTCCAGCCGCCACGAGTACGGCCGGGCGGCGCGGCGTGCGATCGACGAGGCGCGCCGCCGGGTCGCGGCCGCGGTCGGCGCGCATGCGACCGAAGTGGTGTTCACCAGCGGCGGTTCCGAGGCCAACAACCTTTTCGTGAAGGGCGCGGCAGCGTTCCTGAAACCGGGTCTGCTGGCGGTCAGCGCCGTCGAGCATCCCTGCGTGATCAAGCCGGCCGAGCAGCTCGCGCGGCGCGGCTGGGTCTTGCGCACGCTGGCGGTCGATGGCGAGGGGCGGGTGGATGCGGACGCCTACGGCGCGGTGCTGGCCGAGCGGCCGAAGCTCGTTTCGGTGATGCTCGCCAACAACGAGACCGGCGTGCTGCAGGACGTGCCGGCGCTGGCCTCGGCGGCGCGCGGGAGCGGGGCGTGGTTCCATACCGACGCCGTGCAGGCGCTCGGCAAGGTGGCCGTGGATTTTCGCGCGCTCAACGCGGCCGGCGTGCATGCCATGACGCTGTCGGCGCACAAGATCGGCGGTCCCAAGGGCGCCGCCGCGCTGGTCCTCGACAAGCGCGTCGAACTTGAACCTTTGATCGCCGGCGGCGGTCATGAACGCGGCCTGCGCTCGGGCACCGAGAACGTCGCGGCCATCGTCGGTTTCGGTGCCGCCTGCGAACTCGCGGTGCAGCGCCGGGCGGAAAACGCGGCGCGCCTGCTGGCGCTGCGCGGCGAGTTGGAGCGCGGGCTTGGCGCGCAAGGTGCGCGCCTGTTCGGGGCGGGCGCCGAGCGACTGCCGAATACGGTTTATTTCGCCGTGCCCGATGTCGACGGCGAAACGCTGGTCGGCCATCTCGACCGGGCCGGTTTTGCGGTGGCCAGCGGCGCCGCCTGTTCGAGCGCCAATCCGGAGCCGTCGCACGTGCTGCGCGCGATGGGCGTGGCGCCTGAACTGGCGCGCGGCGCGGTGCGCATCAGCCTGGGCGGCGGCAATACGGCGCAGCAGGTGCAGGATTTTTTGAAGACTTTGCAGGCGACGGTGTCGAAACTGCAGCAACTGACCGCGATGGCGGTCTAACGAACAACCTGATGAACCATTCGGAGCGAGAGCAATGCTGAAACTGCCGATCTACCTCGATTATTCGGCAACCACCCCGGTCGATCCGCGGGTGGCGGAGAAAATGATTCCCTTCCTCGTCGAAAAATTCGGCAATCCGGCGTCGCGTTCGCATTCCTTCGGCTGGGAAACCGAAGCCGCCGTCGAAGAGGCGCGCGAGGAAGTGGCCAAGCTGGTTGGCGCCGATGCCAAGGAAATCGTGTGGACCTCGGGCGCCACCGAATCGAACAACCTCGCCATCAAGGGCGCGGCCCACTTCTATTCGGGCAAGGGCAAGCACCTGATCACGCTGAAGACCGAGCACAAGGCGGTGCTCGACACCTGCCGCGAACTCGAGCGCCAGGGCTTCGAGGTGACCTATCTCGACGTCAAGGAAAACGGTCTGCTCGACCTCGACGTCTTCAAGGCGGCGCTGCGCCCCGACACGATTCTCGCCTCGGTGATGTTCGTGAACAACGAGATCGGCGTCATCCAGCCGATCGCCGAGATCGGTGAAATCTGCCGCGAGAAGGGCATCATCTTCCACGTCGACGCCGCGCAGGCGACCGGCAAGGTGGTGATCGACCTGAACACGCTGAAGGTCGACCTGATGAGCTTCTCGGCGCACAAGACCTACGGCCCGAAGGGCATCGGCGCGCTCTACATCCGGCGCAAGCCGCGCATCCGCCTCGAAGCGCAGATGCACGGCGGCGGCCACGAACGCGGCTTCCGCTCGGGTACGCTGGCGACGCACCAGATCGTCGGCATGGGCGAAGCCTTCCGCATCGCGCGCGAAGAGATGGCCGAGGAAAACGCTCGCATCGGCAAGCTGCGCGACCGCCTGCTGAAGGGACTTTCGGACATCGAAGCTGTCTACATCAATGGCGACATCGAACACCGCGTGCCGCACAACCTGAACATCAGCTTCGCTTACGTCGAAGGCGAATCGATGCTGATGGCGATCAAGGATCTCGCGGTGTCGTCCGGTTCGGCCTGCACCTCGGCGTCGCTCGAGCCTTCCTACGTGCTGCGCGCGCTGGGGCGCGAGGACGAACTGGCGCACAGTTCGATCCGCTTCACCATCGGCCGCTTCAATACCGAGGAAGAGATCGACTACGCGATCAAGCTGCTGCACGAAAAGATCGGCAAGCTGCGCGAACTGTCGCCGCTCTGGGAAATGTACAAGGACGGTGTCGACCTGAACACGGTCCAGTGGGCCGCCCACTGATTGAAAGTTTGAAGGAGAAACAGCATGGCCTATAGCGTCAAGGTTCTGGATCACTACGAAAATCCTCGCAACGTCGGTTCCTTCGGCAAGGAGGAAGAGGGCGTCGCGACCGGGATGGTCGGCGCGCCGGCATGCGGCGACGTGATGAAGCTGCAGATCAAGGTGAACAAGGAAGGCGTCATCGAGGACGCCAAGTTCAAGACCTACGGCTGCGGTTCGGCGATCGCCTCGTCGTCGCTGGTCACCGAATGGGTCAAGGGCAAGACCATCGACCAAGCGCTGGACATCAAGAACACCGCCATCGCCGAGGAGCTTGCGCTGCCGCCGGTGAAGATTCACTGTTCGATCCTCGCCGAGGATGCGATCAAGGCGGCGGTGGCCGACTACAAGAAGAAGCACAGCGACTAAGCAGCGAAAGAAGGAGAAACAGCAATGGCGGTTACGCTTTCCGAAAACGCGGCGAAGCACGTGAGCAACTACCTCGCCAAGCGCGGCAAGGGCGTCGGCCTGCGTCTCGGCGTGCGCACCAGCGGCTGTTCGGGCATGGCCTACAAGCTCGAGTTCGCCGATGCGGTCACGCCCGAGGACATCCAGTTCGAATCGCATGGCGTCAAGGTGCTGATCGATCCGAAGAGCCTGCCGTATCTCGACGGAACGGAGCTCGACTACGCGCGCGAGGGCTTGAACGAGGGTTTCAAGTTCAACAACCCGAACGTCAAGGACGCTTGCGGCTGCGGCGAAAGCTTCAACGTCTGATGCGCCGGCGGGGCATCGCTGCCCCGCGCCTGTCGTCCTGACGTACTATTCGTTCCGTTTCGCGGGGACTCCCCGCGGTTTCCTGCGCGCGGGGCGTCGGCCCCGCTTTCGCTGACATGCGCGTGCGGCCCAGAGCGGCCGATAGGATCATGGATTTTTCCGCCGACCATTTCACCCTCTTTTCGTTGCCGCGCGCCTTCCGGCTCGACGCCGCTACGCTCGACCGCAAGTACCGCGAAATCCAGGCACAGGTCCATCCGGACAAGTTCGCGCATGCGGGCGACGCCGAGCGGCGCCTGTCGCTGCAATGGGCGACGCGGGTGAACGAGGCCTACCAGGCGCTCAAGAAGCCGCTGCCGCGCGCGCAATACCTCCTGCATCTCGCCGGGCACGACGTCGGCGCCGAAAACAACACGGCGATGCCGGCCGATTTCCTGATCGAGCAGATGGAGTGGCGCGAGGCGGTGTCGGAGGCGCGGGCGGCGGGCGAGCAGCACGAGCTGGAGCACTTGCACCATCGTCTGAAGTCCGGCATGAGCGAGCGCTACGACGAGATCGGTGAGCTGCTCGACGACGCCGGGGATTTGGAGCAGGCGGCCGATCGCGTCCGCCGCCTGATGTTTCTCGAAAAACTGCTGTTCGAAATCGACGACGCGATTGCCGCGCTCGAAGAATAAAAAACCAGGGAATTCATTCGCACATGGCACTTTTGCAGATCGCTGAGCCCGGGGAATCGGCCGCGCCGCACCAGCACAAGCTGGCCGTCGGGATCGACCTCGGCACCACCAATTCCCTCGTCGCCACCGTGCGCAGCGGGCTTGCCGTCGTCCTCTCCGACGAACTCGGACGCACCCTGCTGCCGTCCGTCGTGCGCTACCTGCCCGACGGCGGCACCCAGGTCGGCTTCGACGCACAGGAGCAGCAGTCGGTCGACCCGCGCAATACCGTCGTTTCGGCCAAGCGCCTGATGGGGCGCGGTCTCGCCGACATCGCGCACCGCGAGTCGATGCCCTACGATTTCGTCGGCGCCGAGGACGTGCAGGGTGCGCAGGGCATGGTGCGCCTGCGCACCGCCGGCGGCGTCAAGACGCCGGTCGAGGTGTCGGCGGACGTCCTGCGCGCCCTGCGCGCGCGCGCCGAGGCGGCGCTCGGCGGCCCGCTGGTCGGCGCCGTGATCACCGTTCCCGCCTACTTCGACGACGCCCAGCGCCAGGCGACCAAGGACGCCGCCCGCCTGGCCGGCCTCTCGGTCCTGCGCCTGCTCAACGAACCGACGGCGGCGGCCATCGCCTACGGCCTCGACAACGCGGCGGAGGGCGTCTATGCCGTGTACGACCTCGGCGGCGGCACTTTCGACATCTCCATCCTCAACCTTTCGAAGGGCATCTTCGAGGTGCTCGCCACCGGCGGCGATTCGGCGCTCGGCGGCGACGACTTCGACCAGCGCATCTTCTGCTGGATGCTCGAAGCCGCCAAACTCAAGCCCCTCTCGGCCGAGGACGCCCGCCTGCTCCTGACGCGCGCGCGCGAAGCCAAGGAATACCTGACCTTCCACGGCGTCGCCCCGATCACCGCGCGGCTCAACAGCGGCGAACTGGTCGACCTCAAGCTGACCACCGAAATCTTCACCGAGATCACCCAGACGCTGGTCGCCAAGACCATCCAGCCGGTCAAGAAGGCCCTGCGCGACGCCGGCCTGCAGGTGGCCGACGTCAAGGGCGTCGTCATGGTCGGCGGCGCCACGCGCATGCCGCAGGTCCAGCGCGCGGTCGGCGAGTTCTTCAAGCAGGACCCGCTCAACAATCTCGACCCGGACAAGGTGGTCGCCCTCGGCGCCGCGACGCAGGCCAATCTGCTCGCCGGCAATCGCGCCGCCGGCGACGACTGGCTGCTGCTCGACGTGATCCCGCTCTCGCTCGGCCTCGAAACGATGGGCGGCCTGGTCGAGAAAATCATCCCGCGCAACTCGACGATCCCGGCCGCGCGCGCGCAGGAATTCACCACCTTCCGCGACGGGCAGACGGCGATGGCCGTGCACGTCGTGCAGGGCGAGCGCGAGCTCGTCACCGACTGCCGTTCGCTGGCGCGCTTCGAACTGCGCGGCATTCCGCCGATGGTCGCCGGCGCGGCGCGCATCCGCGTCACCTTCCAGGTCGACGCCGACGGCCTGCTCGCCGTCGCGGCGCGCGAACAGACTTCGGGCGTCGAGGCCAACGTCACCGTCAAGCCCTCCTACGGCCTGTCGGACGACGAGATCGCCGGCATGCTCAAGGATTCGATGGCGCACACCAAGGACGACGCCATGCGGCGCGCGTTGAAGGAAGCGCAGGTCGAAGCGCAGCGCCTGATCGAAGCCGTGCAGTCGGCGCTGAAGAGCGACGGCGAGCTGCTCTCGGCCGAGGAGCTGGGCCGCGTCGAAGGCGCCATCGCCAAGCTGCAGACCACCGCGCTCGGCGAGAATCGCCGCCACATCACACTGGCGATGGACGACCTCGAAGCCGAAACCAAGGACTTCGCGGCCCGTCGCATGGACAAGTCGATCCGCCGCGCGCTGGCCGGACGCAAGGTCGACGAACTGAAAGAATTCGGCAGCCACGGAGAAAACAAATGACCCAGATCGTCGTCCTGCCCCACGTCGAGCTGTGCCCCGAAGGGACGGTGATCGAGGCCGAGCCCGGCAAGTCGATCTGCGCAAGCCTGCTCGAACACGGCGTCGCCATCGAGCACGCCTGCGAAATGTCGTGCGCCTGCACGACCTGTCACGTCATCATCCGCGAAGGCTTCAACGCGCTGGAACCCTCCGAGGAACTCGAGGACGACCTGCTCGACAAGGCCTGGGGGCTGGAGCCCAACTCGCGCCTGTCGTGCCAGGCGATCGTTACCGAAACGCCGCTGGTCGTCGAAATTCCGCGCTACACGATCAACATGGCCAAGGAGGGACACTGATGAAATGGACCGACATCAACGACATCGCGATCGAGCTTTCCGAAGCGCGGCCCGAGGTCGATCCGACGCGCATCAACTTCGTCGACCTGATGAACTGGGTGATGGCGCTGCCGGATTTCAGCGACGATCCCAAGCACTGCGGCGAGAAGATACTCGAAGCGATCCAGCAGGCCTGGATCGACGAAGTCGCGTGACGCGCAGCGCGCAGGCCGGTCCGCGCCCATGATGCCCGACGACTTCGGCGGCGTGCAGCGCAACGTGCTCGGCGGCCCGCTCGGCGTCTGCAGCGAAAAGCCGCGCACCGGCTTCTTCCGCGACGGCTGCTGCAACACCGGCCCGGAGGACGTCGGCAGCCACACCGTCTGCGTCGTGCTGAGCGCCGATTTTCTGGCGTTCTCGCAGGCGCGCGGCAACGACCTGTCGACGCCGCGTCCCGAATTCGGCTTCACCGGCCTCCAGCCCGGCGACCGCTGGTGCCTGTGCGCCGCCCGCTGGCGCGAAGCCCTGCAGGCCGGCCATGCGCCGCGCGTGGTGCTCAATTCGACGAACGAAGGCGCGCTTGAAATCGTCGCGCTCGACGACCTCAAGCGCCACGCGATCGATCTCAGCTGATCAGGCCGCGCCGGGTCGCTGCATGAACCGAAGAGCCGACGGAGACGTCGGCTTTTTTGCGCCCGGATGGAGCGCAGGCCGTGCGTTCGCCCGTCGCGCTTTCCCGCTGCATCCTGCCGCTTTCAGCACAAGGTGCCGGGGGCCGGATGGCGCCGGCTTCAGTCTTCGTCCAGTGCGGCGAAGGGCGACACTTCGCGCCACTCGATCCGGCCTTCGGCCAGATGGTAGTCGGCGACGGTCGTCAAGGGGCCGCCGATTTCCGCGGCGGCGTAGGTCATCAGGCTGATCCGCTCGATCCGGCAACGCGTTCTTTCCACGTTTGCAAAAGCGTCCAGCCGCCGGCCGACCGCCGCGCTCGGCCAGGCGTCGGCATAGAGGCCGACGGTGACGTGCGGAAGATAGTCGTGGGCGTGCTCGTCGCTCGCTGCGCGCGGTGCGAGGCAGGCGCGCAGCGCCGGGAGCGCCTGCCCGGGATCGCCCGCATGCAGGAAGGGGGCCGACGAGAAGCTGGCGAGAACCCCGATTTCGAGATCGAACGGCAAGCGGCGTATCCCGCCGAGCGCGCGCAGCTGGGCGGCGAGGGCGTCGGCGCCGAAGTCGTCGGCGCGTTCCGGCACGGTGCTCGGAAAGCCGCAGGTCGCCAGGGTGACGTGCGGCTGGCGGCGATAGCCATCGAGCAGCAGATCGGCGAGATGGCGCTCGGCGCCGGCCACTTGCCGACGGATTTCCGGGCGGTCCACGTCGATCGCCCAGATCGCGTAGCGCGGCCGGCCCCGGTGCCATTCGCGAAAGTCCCGCCGCAGATTCCGCAGGGTTTCGGGGCGGTCGAGAAAGCGCTTGCGCGCGGCGGCGAGGTCGCTCATGCCGATTCGGTTTCCGTGAGTGAGGACGGGGAGGTTCCGCTCATACGCGCGCCGACGCCGGCGTCGCAAGGCGGGAGGAGGGCATTCTACTTCCTGCTTCCGAATTCCGGCGTCGGCCGCCGTCGCCGCTGCCGCACGCGCGACCCGCTGCGGCGGCGGATTTGCACATCGCTTGGCGCCGTGCCACCATCGGCCGTTTCCCGCACCTTCCTTTCCCCATGTACATCCCCGCCAGTTTTCGCGAAGACCGCCTCGAAGCCATGCACGCGCTGATGCGGGCACACCCGCTCGCCATGCTGATCGTTCAGGGGCGCGACGGTCTCCAGGCCGCGCCCGTCCCGTTCATGCTCTACGCCGACGAAGGCGGGCGCGGGACGCTGCGCGCCCACGTCGCGCGCGCCAACCCGCTCTGGCGCGAGTTGGACGGCGCCGGCGAATGCCTCGTCGTCTTTCAGGGCCCCGACGGCTACGTCACGCCGTCCTGGTACGCCTCGAAGGCGACCACGCACAAGGTCGTTCCGACGTGGAACTACGCGACCGTGCAGGCACGGGGGCGGGCGACGGCGATCGACGCCGCCGCCTGGCTGCGGCGCCAGCTCGACGACCTGACGCGCTGCCACGAGGGCGACCGCCCGCAGCCCTGGGCGGTGGACGACGCCCCGGCCGATTACCTCGCCGCGCAGATGAAGGCGCTCGTCGGCATCGAGATTCCGATCGCGCGCATCGAAGGCAAGTGGAAGATGAGCCAGAACCGGGAGATGGCCGACCGGCAGGGCGTCGTCGACGGTCTGCGCGCGGCGGACGACCCGCACCGCAACGCGCCGCTCGCCGAAGCGGTGGAAGGCCGGATCGAACGCCAAGCGGCCGGCCGCCTGGCGTTCGCGCGGCCGTCCGCGGAAGAATCCGGAAAGCCTGTGTAGAATCGATAACGCTGTAGCCATTACTATTTGAAGAAAGGTATGACCGTGCCCTATACGCCCGATCTGGTGGATGAACTGAATACGCTGATCCGTTTCAATCTGGACAGCACGCAGCAAGGGGTCAAGGTCCACAAAACGGCCGATGCCAAGGTGATCGCGGCGACGCGGCGCCTGCACGCCAAGGGCCTGCTCACGCAGGAGGACGGCGGCTATCTGACGAGCCTGGGGCGCAACGCGGCGGAGCATGCGCAAGCCGCACTGACCCTGCTCACGGCCGAGGTGGCACAGCCGGCTTCGGCGCAGGATCTGTCCGCCGCGCAGGCCTAACTGTACGCGGGGAGCGGCGCCGCCGGCCGCTCCTTGTCCCTCGTTCGCGCCGGAGCCGCTCCTTGTCCCTCGTTCGCGCCGGAGCCGGTCCTTCCTTTCGGCGCCGCTCCGGCAGGCGCGAGCCTCCTGTGCGCGCAATAGGGGCGCCCGGTTTGAGTTAAAATTCGCTCCCCCTCACGAACGCCTTCCCCTATCTTGAGCACGAAACTTCAATACACGGTCTATCAGGAAGCGCCCGATCTCTGGGTCGCCCGGTCCTTGAATCTGGAAATGGAGATCAGCTCCGACGGCACGACGGAAAGCGAAGCGCTCGAAAATCTGCGCGAGGCGCTCAACCTGCACTTCGAGAACTACGTCTTCCCGAGCATCCAGCGCGTCGACGCGGAAATCCCCGACGACGAGTCCTGATGGTCCGGCCCGGGCGCGCCGCCGGAGGCGTCTCCGGGCTGTCCCGCCTTGCCGTGCCTCGACCTCGCCAATCAAGGCGGGTCCGCTTTTCCGCTGCCGTCCAGTTCTCGCCCGGCGTTCTTCTTCCGGCGCCCTCCGGGCCGCCGCGCACCGGGGACCGAGAGTTTTCGAGGAGGAAAACCGCGCGCCGTCGTGGCACAATCCGTCAATGAAAAACGAGCCGCCGGGCAATCCGAACGCGCCCCGCGCGGCGCCGCCGCGCAAGGCCTTCCGGGCTTCCCGGGCCATGCGGCTGGTGCTGCCGCTGTTATCGTTCCTGCTGTCCTTCCTCATCCTGCTGGCAACGCCGGCACGGGCCGCGGATCAAGAGTTTTCCTGTTCCGCCGTGGCCGCGGCGCCTCCCGGTTACGTCGTTCCGGCGCAGGCGCTGCTGCGCGATCCCACGGGGCTCCTGAGCGTGGACGAGGTCGCGGCGCCGGCCCGTGCCGCCGATTTTGTAGCGTTCTCGGGCCAGCTTTCCGCCGGCTATACGCGCGACGCGCTGTGGCTGCGCCTGTGCCTGCCGCCCGCCGAGGCCGGCGCGCGGCCGCGCTGGCTGCGCATCGCGCCGCCCATGCTCGACAAGCTCGCCCTCTACCTGCCGCGTGGCGACGGCTATGCCGAGCACCGCACGGGCGATCATCGCCCCTTCGTCGAACGCGAGTGGGACTACCGTCTGTTCGCCATTTCCGTGCCGCCCGACACGGATGCCAGCCGGCCCGCCTACCTGCGCATCGAAACCACGAGCGCGCTCAACATGCGCATCGATCTATGGTCGGAGGGCGCGTTTCAGCAACTGGTGGTGCTGGAATCGATGTTCTACGGCGTCCTCGTCGGCACCGTCGTGCTGCTCGTCGCCTTCAGCCTGGTCTCCTGGCGATGGCTGGGCGAAACCCTGTACCTGTTCTACGCGGTCAACGTCCTTGCCGGCGGTTTCTTCCTGTTGATGAACGCCGGCTTCGGCAGCCAGTTCCTCTACCCCGAGTCCGGTGTCATGAACGATCGTTTCATCGCCTGGTTCACCGGTCCGATCCTGGCCATCCACGTCCTTTTCTTCACCTATCTCTTCGCCGTGCGCCGCCACCTGCCGCGGATGTACCCGATGATGCTGGCGCTGGCCGCCGTTTACGCCCTCCTGGCCCCGGCCAGCTTCCTGACCGACTGGCGCAACATCGGCGTCCTGCTGCAACTGCTGGCCTTCCCGGTGACGCTGCTGTGGATGCTGCTGGTCGTCTACCTCGGCTGGAAGGACCGCGAGCGGCGCATCTACATCTTCGCCTTCCTGCCCTGGCTGCTCGGCCTGTTCGCCAATGCGATGCTGCGCCTGGGGAACATCTCGGAAAACTTCCTGATCTACTACAGCGGCGAGATCACGGCGCTCATCCACCTGATCATCTTGCCGGTTCTGATCATTCACCGGACCCGGCAGGCGGAACTGGAGAAAGAGCGGGCGCTGGCGCGCGAACTGGTCGAGGCGCATCGCGTGGAAAGGGAGCTGGAAGCGCGGGTGCGCTCGCGCACCGAGGAACTGCAGCAGGAGATCGCGGCGCGGGGCCGGTTGCAGGAGCAGCTCCGGAACGCCCTGGAGACCGAACGGGCGACGCTCGCCAACCAGCGCCAGTTCGTTGCCATGCTTTCGCACGAATTCCGCACGCCGCTGGCCATCATCGACACCGCAGCGCAGCGCCTCGACATGCGTCTGGAAAAAACCCAGCCGGAACTGACGCCGCGCATCGGCAAGATCCGCCGCGCCGTCCAGCGCCTGCTCAATCTGCTGGAAAACTGCCTGGCCAGCGAGCGCCTGAACGGCCCTGGCCTGGAACTGCGCCTGGAGGACGTGGATCTGCGCGCCTACCTCGCCGGCGACTACGCCGAGAGTGCGCTGGCGGGCGCCCAGCGCATCCGCCTGGAGTTGCCCGGCGAAGCCGTCCAGGTCCGCTGCGACCGCCATCTGTTCGACATCGCGCTGTCCAATCTGGTGGATAACGCCCTCAAGTATTCGCCCGACGATCGTCCCGTGCACATCCGGCTGCGGCCCGAGGCGAGCGCCGGAGTGCCGCCCGGCATGGTCGCCATCGAGGTACGGGATCAGGGGGCCGGCATCCGGCCCGAGGATCGGGAGCGGGTGTTCGAAAGGTTCTTCCGCAGCGAAGGCCAGCCGCGCACCTCCGGCGCCGGCCTGGGCCTGCATCTGGCGCAGGTGCTGGCGCGGCGCCACGGCGGCGATCTCGTGCTCGCGCCGGCGGCGCCCGGAGAGGGCGCGACCTTCATTCTGACCCTGCCGACGGCGGGCGCGCAGGCGTCGGCGGAAGAATTGCAGCCGGCCTGAGGGGCGGCGCCGGGGATCAGGGCGCCGCGAAGAGCTTGAGGATGCCGTCCAGTCCGCAGAAATTGAGCGCGACGGCGGCTTTCGCGCGGGTGGCCGGCTTGGCGTGATAGGCCACCGAGAGGCCGGCTTCGCCCATCATCAGGAGGTCGTTGGCGCCGTCGCCGACGGCGATGACCTGCTCTCGTTTCAGGCCCAGTTCGTCGCGCAGGCGGCCGAGGTGGTGCGCCTTGGCATTGGCGTCGACGATATCGCCGACGACGCGGCCGGTGAGTTTGCCGCCGGCGATTTCCAGTTCGTTCGAGGTCGCGAAGTCGAAGCCGAGTTCGATGCGCAGGCGTTCGGTGAAGTAGGTGAAGCCGCCGGACAGGATGGCGGTGCGCAGGCCGGCGTTCTGCGCGGCTTCGAGCAGTTCGCGGGCGCCCGGCGAGAGCAGCAGGCGTTCGCCGAAAACGCGCGCGAGGACGCGGGCGTCGAGGCCGGCGAGCACGCGGACGCGCTGGCGCAGGCTTTCGCGATAGTCGAGTTCGCCGCGCATGGCCGCTTCGGTGATCGCCGAGACTTCGGCCTTCTTGCCCGCGAAGTCGGCGAGTTCGTCGATGCACTCGATGGTGATCAGCGTCGAATCCATGTCGAAGGCGATCAGGCCGAAATCGGAGAGCTTGCGGCCGCTGTCGATGAAGGCCCAATCGAGCCGTTCGTTGTAGAGCAGGGGGGCGATGGCGTCGTCGAATTCGGCGCTGCGTGCCGCGCCGCGCAGGCGCACCACTTGCGGCGGGCAGGGCTCGACGGCGGCGGCGCCGGTCGCGGCGACGGCGCGGTCGAGCAGGAAGGTCGGCAGGGCGCCGCCCTGGATGATCAGGTCTTGGGTCATGGCGAATCCTTCAGCGCCGGGGCGGCGACGGAAGAGGCGGTCTCTCCGGCGCGCCCGGCCTGCGGGGCTTGGTTCGATGAGTCTGTGAAATGTTTTTGGGGCGGCCGCGACGGGCCTTTCAGATCCGTTCCGGCAGCACGTCGCGCAGCAGCACGGCGGCGTCGCGGATCATCTTCTCGGTCGTCTCCCAGTCGACGCAGGCGTCGGTCACCGAGCAGCCGTACTTGAGCTGGGCGAGGTCTTCCGGGATCGGCTGGTTGCCGGCGACGATGTTCGATTCGATCATCACGCCGACCAGCGATTTGTTGCCGAGGCGCACCTGATTGACCACGTCGGCCATGACCAGCGGCTGCAGTTCGGGCTTCTTGAAGCTGTTGGCGTGCGAGCAGTCGATGACGATGTTGGCCGGCAGCTTGGCTTTGACGAGCGACTGCTCGGCCATCTGCACGCTGACCGTGTCGTAGTTCGGGCGGCCGTCGCCGCCGCGCAGGACGACGTGGCCGTGCCGGTTGCCGCGCGTGCGCACGATCGCCGAGTGGCCTTCGCTGTTGATGCCGAGGAAGCTGTGCGGGCGCGAGGCGGAAAGGATGGCGTTGATGGCGATGCCGATGTCGCCGTTGGTGCCGTTCTTGAAGCCGACCGGGGTGGACAGGCCGGAGGAAATCTCGCGGTGCGTCTGCGATTCGGTGGTGCGCGCGCCGATCGCCGTCCATGTGATGAGGTCGCCGAGGTATTGCGGCGAGATCGGGTCGAGCGCCTCGGTGCCGGCGGGCAGGCCGAGCTCGGCGACGTCGAGCAGGAACTTGCGCGCTTTTTCCATGCCCTGGTCGATGCGGAAGGAGTCGTCCATGTCCGGATCGTTGATGTAGCCCTTCCAGCCGGTCGTCGTGCGCGGCTTTTCGAAATAGACGCGCATCACGAGGCACAGCGCGTCGCCCACTTCGTCCGACAGCGCCTTCAGGCGGCGCGCGTAGTCGAGGCCGGCGACCGGGTCGTGGATCGAGCACGGGCCGACCACGACGAAGAAGCGCGGGTCCTTGCGGTCGAGAATGTTGCGCAGCGTCGCGCGGCCCTGTCTGACGGCCTCGGCGGCGGCGGGCGTGAGCGGCTGGCGGGCGATGATTTCCTCGGGCGAGGGCATCGGATCGAAGGCGGCGACGTTTACGTTGTCGATGTCGGGAGTGGTCATGGCGGTGTCCGGCGGTCAGTGTTTCGCTGTCTATTTCTGGGGTTGGGTCAATTGGCGGATCAGGTCCTTCACCGCGCCGACGCGGTCGGCGAGCGTCGGGCAGTGGCGCTTGAGGAGCAGTTTATCCTGTCCGGCGAGCTTGTAGTTCCGGTCCTTCTGGATCAGCGTGATGATGCGGATCGGTTCGATCGGCGGATTCGGTTCGAACTGCACGACGATCTGCTCGGCGCCGGCGTCGAGCTTGACGATGCCGAGCGGCTTGGCGAGCAGGCGCACGCGGTGCGTGGCGAGCAGCGACTGGCCCTGCGCCGGCAGCTCGCCGAAGCGGTCGATCAGTTCCTCCTGAAGGTCGTCGATCTCCTCGGCGCGCTCGCAGTTGGCGAGGCGCTTGTAGAGCGTCAGGCGCTCGTGCACGTCCGGCGCGTAGGCGTTCGGCAGCAGCGCCGGCGTGTGCAGGTTGATCTCGGTGGACAGGCCGAGCGGCTGCGTCAGGTCGGGCTCCTTGCCCTGCTTGAGCGCGCTCACCGCGCGGTTGAGCATTTCGGTGAACAGGTTGAAGCCGACCTCCTGCATTTCGCCCGACTGGTTGTCGCCGAGCACCTCGCCGGCGCCGCGGATTTCCAGGTCGTGCATCGCGAGATAGAAGCCGGAACCGAGCTCCTCCATCATCTGGATCGCTTCAAGGCGCTGTTTGGCCTGCTTGGTCAGGCTGCCCTCGTCGTGCGTCAGCAGGTAGGCGTAGGCCTGGTGGTGCGAGCGGCCGACGCGCCCGCGCAGCTGGTGCAGTTGGGCGAGGCCGAACTTTTCGGCGCGGTTGATCAGGATGGTGTTGGCGTGCGGATTGTCGATGCCGGTCTCGATGATCGTCGTGCACAGCAGCAGGTTGGTGCGCTGCTGCGTGAAGTCGCGCATCACACGTTCGAGTTCGCGCTCGTTCATCTGCCCGTGGCCGACCGCGATGCGCGCTTCCGGGACGAGCTTCTGCAGCTTCTCGCGCATGTTCTCGATGGTGTCGACCTCGTTGTGCAGGAAGTACACCTGCCCGCCGCGCTTGAACTCGCGCAGCAGCGCCTCGCGCACGATGCCGTCGGACAGGCGCGAGACGAAGGTCTTGATCGCCAGGCGCTTCTGCGGCGCGGTGGCGATCACCGAGAAGTCGCGCAGGCCTTCGAGCGACATGCCGAGCGTGCGCGGGATCGGCGTCGCGGTCAGCGTCAGCACGTCGACCTCGGCGCGCAGCGCTTTGAGCGCTTCCTTCTGGCGCACGCCGAAGCGGTGCTCCTCGTCGATCACGACGAGGCCGAGGCGGGTGAATTTCACGTCCTTCTGCAGCAGCTTGTGCGTGCCGATGACGATGTCGACCTTGCCCTCGGCGAGTTCCTTCAGCGCCTGCGTCACCTCCTTGGCGGTCTTGAAGCGCGACAGCTCGACGATCTTCACCGGCCACTCGGCGAAGCGGTCGGAGAAGGTCTGGAAGTGCTGCTCGCAGAGCAGGGTGGTCGGGCACAGCACGGCCACCTGCTTGCCGCCGGCGACCGCGCAGAAGGCGGCGCGCAGGGCGACTTCGGTCTTGCCGAAGCCGACGTCGCCGCACACCAGGCGGTCCATCGGCTTGCCGGCCTTCATGTCCTCGATCACCGCGCGGATCGCGGCGGCCTGGTCGGTGGTTTCCTCGAAGCCGAAGCCGTCGGCGAAGGCGTCGTAGTCGTGCGCCGTGAACTCGAAGGCGTGGCCCTTGCGCGCGGCGCGCGTGGCGTACAGCGCGAGCAGTTCGGCGGCGGTGTCGCGCGCCTGCAGCGCCGCCTTGCGCTTGGCCTTTTCCCACTGCTGCGAGCCGAGCGTGTGCAGCGGCGCGGCGTCCGGGTCGGCGCCCGAGTAGCGCGAGATGACGTGCAGCTGGGAAACCGGGACGTAGAGTTTGGCCTCGCCGGCGTAGTGCAGTTCGAGGAATTCCTGGTCGCCGTCGCCGAGGTCGAGCAGGATCAGACCCTGGTAGCGCGAGATGCCGTGCTGCTCATGCACCACCGGATCGCCGACCTTGAGTTCGGTGAGGTCGCGCAGCCAGTTGTCGAGCGAGGCCTTTTTCTGCGCCTCGCGCCGCGTGCGCCGGGCGGGGCTGCCGGCGTACAGCTCGGATTCGGTGACGAAGGCGAGGTCGCCGGCGACGAAGCCGTCGTGCAGCGGCGAGACGCCGAGCGCGAGCTTCGCGCCGGCCGCCGCGAAAGCGGCGAAGTCGGCACTGGCGGCCGGCCGCAGGCCGTATTCGGCGAACAGCTCGGCCAAGGTTTCGCGGCGGCCGGCCGATTCGGCGAGCAGCAGGACGCGGCCGGGAAAGGTGTCGACGAAGGATTTCAGGCGCGCCAGCGGATCGTCGGCGCGGCGGTCGACGGCGACCGGCGGCAGCGGCCGCGTCGGCCCCTCGACGCCGTCCGCCGCGAGCTTGCCCAGGCTGATCCGCGCGTAGGGCTTGGCGGCGAGGAAGAAGGGCTCCTCGGCGAGGAAGAGTTCGCCCGGCGCCAGCAGCGGTCGGCTGCGCTCGCCCGAGAGCATGTCGTAGCGCGACTGCGCGTCGCGCCAGAAGGCGCGGATCGCTTCCGGCACGTCGCGGTGCAGGCAGAGGACGGTCTGCGCCGGCAGGTAGTCGAAAAGCGTCGCCGTTTCCTCGAAGAAGAGCGGCAGCCAGTATTCGATGCCGGCCGAGGCGATGCCGTTCGAGACGTCCTTGTAGACGCCGGTCTTCGCCGGGTCGCCCTCGAACAGTTCGCGGAAGCGCTGACGGAAGCGCGTGCGCCCGGCGTCGTCGAGCGGGAATTCGCGCGCCGGCAGCAGGCGGACCTCGGGCACCGGGTAGAGCGTGCGCTGGTTGTCGACGTCGAAGGTCTTGATGCTCTCGATTTCGTCGTCGAACAGGTCGAGTCGGTAGGGCAGCGCCGAGCCCATCGGGAAGAGGTCGATGATGCCGCCGCGGATCGAGTATTCGCCGGGCGAGACGACCTGCGTGACGTTGGTGTAGCCGGCCAGCGCGAGCTGCGCGCGGAAGGCCTCGGCGTCGAGTCGCTCGCCCTGCTTGAGGAAGAAGGTGTAGGCCGCGAGGTGCGACGGCGGCGCCAGCCGGTAGGCGGCGGTCGCGGCCGGTACGAGCAGCACGTCGCATTCGCCGCGCATCACCGCGTAGAGCGTGGCGAGGCGTTCGGAGATCAGGTCGTGGTGCGGCGAAAAACTGTCGTAGGGCAGCGTTTCCCAGTCCGGCAGCAGGCGCACCTTGAGGTCGGGCGCGAACCACGGAATCTCGTCGAGCAGGCGCTGCGCGTCGCCGGCGTCGGCGGTGAGCACGGCGAGCAGTCGCCGCTCGGGCGCGGCGCGGGCGGCGGTCGCCGCGCTGGCGATGGCGAGCGCGTCGGCGGAGCCGGCGAAGGCGGGCAACGTCAGGCGGTCGCCGGCTTTCGGCAGCGGCGGCAGGGAGAACGGAGCGGTTTCTGGAGCGGGGGCGGGCTGGGGCACGGGCGGGGTGGGGCGGCGGAGCGGGGAAGCACTCGATTATAGCCGATAAGCCGATGTCGTCCGGCGCTGCTGCGTGCGCGGAGGGGCGTTCGGGCCTTGTTCACGGCCTTGCGCGCGGCGGGGGCGTCGGCTTTCAGGGGGGCCGGGAACGGCGGTCCGTGCGCTGGTTTGATGCCGGGTCTGCCGCCGGAATGGCGGCTCGTTGCGTCCGGCGCAGGCGTTTTGCCTACGGCGTTTCGGCGGTGTCCGGCGCGAGCAGGGTTTCGACCGGGCCGGGGCGGCCGAACAGGTAGCCCTGGTAGGTGCGGCAACCCTGCCCGAAGAGGAAGTCGAACTGCCCGGAGGCTTCGACGCCTTCGGCGACGACCGAGAGTCCGAGGCTGTGCGCGAGGGTGACGATGGTGCGGGCGATCACCGCGTCGTTCGGGTCGGTGAGGATGTCGCGCACGAAGGAGCGGTCGATCTTGAGATGGTCGAGCGGCAGGCGCTTGAGGTAGGAGAGCGAGGAGTAGCCGGTGCCGAAGTCGTCGAGCGCGAAGCCGACGCCGCAGGCCTTGAGGCGCAGCATCTTGGCGATGGTTCCTTCGAGGTCGTCGAGCAGCAGGCTTTCGGTGAGTTCGAGCTGCAGCCGTTCCGGATTGGCGCCGGTGCGCCGGAGGGTGGCCAGTACCTGTTCGGCGAAGTCGGGCTGGCGCAGTTGCCGGGCGCTGACGTTGACCGCCAGGCGCAGGCCGGCCGTCTTTTCGTGCGCGGACCATTCGACGAGCTGGCGGCAGGCCGTTTCGAGGACCCACTGGCCGATCGGCAGGATGAGGCCGGTCTCTTCGGAAAGCGAGATGAATTCGCCGGGCAGGACCATGCCGCGCCGCGGATGGCGCCAGCGCAGGAGGGCTTCGGCGCCGATGACGCGGCCTTGCGGGTCGACCTGCGGCTGGTAGTGCAGCATGAACTCGCCCTTGTCGATGCCTTCGCGCAGGTCGGCTTCGAGTTCGGCGCGCTGCGTGACCACGGCCTGCATCTGCGGGTCGAAGAAGCGCAGGGCGTTGCGGCCCGCCGCCTTGGACTGGTACATGGCGAGATCGGCCTGCTTGAAGAGGTTGTCGATCGCTTCCCGGCCGCCGGAGAACAGGGTGATGCCGATGCTCGGCGTGCTGTGGTGTTCGTGGCCGGCGAGCTGGTAGGGCTGGTTGAGCGCGACGAGGATCTTCTCGCCGACGGTGCGCGTCTGGGCGGCCGCTTCGCCCGCTTCGCCGCTGAGGTCTTCGAGCATGATGACGAACTCGTCGCCGCCGAGGCGGGCCGCGGTGTCGCTGGCGCGGATCGCGTTCTGCAGGCGCTTGGCCACTTCGATCAGGAGCAGGTCGCCGATGTCGTGGCCGAGCGTGTCGTTGAGCGTCTTGAACTGGTCGAGGTCGATGAACAGCAGCGCGCCGTGCTTTTCGTTGCGCTCGCTGACGGTCATCGCCTGCTGCAGGCGGTCGAGCAGCAGGCGCCGGTTGGGCAACCCGGTCAGCGGGTCGTAGAAGGCGAGGCTGCGGATCTGCTCTTCGGCCTCCTTGCGTTCGCTGATGTCGGAGAAGGCCGTGACGTAGTGCGTGATCTGCCCGTTGACGCCGCGCACGGCGGAGATGCTCTGCCACTTGGGAAAGAGTTCGCCGTTCTTGCGGCGGTCCCAGATTTCGCCGAACCACGCGCCGGTGCTCGCCAGTTCGTGCCACATGCGCGTGTAGAACTCGGGTTCGTGGCGGCCGGACTTGAGGATCGCCGGCGTCTTGCCGACGACTTCCGCGGCGCTGTAGCCGGTCATTTCGGTGAAGGCGCCGTTGACGCGCAGGATGACGCCCTTGGCGTCGGTCACCATCATGCCGTGCAGCGTCTCGAAGGCGGTCGCGGCGATGCGCATTTCCTGCTCGACGCTGCGGCTTTCGGTGATGTCGCGCAGGACGATGACGCTGTGCGTGGATTCGCCGCGGCTGTCGGGGACCAGCGTGATCGAGGCCTCGCTCCAGAACTGCTCGCCGTTCTTGCGCTGGCCGAGCATGTCGTGCGGGCGGGCGTCGCCGCGGCTCAGGGCGGCGCGGAAGCCGGCCAGCGCGTCGCCGTCGCTGCCGTTTTCGGCGACGAAGAGGAAGTCGGGGCGCCGGCCGAGGATTTCCGCCTCGCCGTAGCCGGTGATTTCCTGCAGGGCCGGGTTGGCGAAGGTGGCGCGCCCGTCCGCGTCGACGATCAGCACGCCCTGCGAGATGGCGCCCAGCGCCTTGTGGTGCAGGCGCAGGATGGCGTCGCTCTTGAGTTGCGCCTCGGCCTGCGCGACGTGGATCAGGTTCTCCTGGAAAACCAGGGCGGAGCGCGCCATTTCGCCAATTTCGTCGCCGCGCTGATGGTCGCGGATTTCCACCTGTTCGACGCGCCCCGCGTGTTCGTCCCGCGCCGCCAGGCGGTTCATCGCGCGGGTGATGCGCTTGATCGGGTAGATGATGCCGCGCGCCAGGCCGGCGGCGAAGAACAGGGTCAGCAGCAGCGCCAGCAGCGTCGCCAGACCCACCCAGCGCACCGTGGCGGCGGCGCTTTCCTCGGCGCTGCGCGCTTCGGCGATCAGGTCGCGCGCCAGCTTGTCCTCGACTTCCTTGAGACGGTCGATCTTCCAGGTCAGCGTGTCGAACCAGTGATCGACCTCGACCTTGCCGAGCAGGGAGGTTCCGGGGGCGTTGCGGCTGGCGATGCGCCGCATGCGCTCGGCCTCGGCGGCTTCGACGCCGATGATCGACTGTTCGAGAAAGCGCGTCTGCTCGTCGCTGGCGAAAAAGCGGAACTGGTCGAGGAAGACTTTCTGGCGGTCGATCAGCCTGAGGAAGAGGGCGTGACTGGCGGCGTCGAAGTTGCCCGCCGAAAAGCGCGCGGCGCCGATCGCCCGTTCGATGCCGGCCAGCTCCTTGGCCTGCATCAGGTTCACGTAGGCGTAGATCGAGCGCGCCAGCTCGGAATCGTTGCTGACGAAGAGCATCTCCTTGACGATCTCGATCAGCTCGGCGACCGCCTCGCCGTAGTTGCCCATCAGGTCCTGCTGCGAAATCTTCTGGTCGACGACGGCGCGGCGCCATTCGAGCAGCTTGTCGATGCGCGTGCGCGCCGCGTCGATGCGCTGCCCGAGCCGGTTCTCGAAGCGCTCGGGCACGACGTTTTGCAGCGAGCCGAAGAAGGCGACGCGCTTCTGGTCGGTCTGCTGGTAGCGGAGCGGCAGCCGTTCCTCGAAGGCGGTGCCGCTCGATCCGATGAAACCGGCGGAGGTGCCGCGCTCCTGCTGCAGTTCGTGCACGAAATCGCTGACCGCCGGCGCCAGTTCGGCCATCGCGCGCAGATCGCGCATTTCGTTGGCGGTGTGCTGGTAGCCGAGAAGCATCCACGAGGCAAAGAACAGGAAGCCCGCAATGGGCAGCGCCAGGGCCAGCGCGATGCGCGTGCCGATGGGGGTGTTCTTCATCTTGAGTTGCATCGCGGCCTTGTTGTAAGCGATTTGTTCGGGCGGATGGGCGGGATGGCCGGTTTAAGCACCGGGCATAACCGGGGATTATGCGTCGCCGGGGCGTGGCCGGCAAGGTAAAAGCGCGATACGCGTGCCGTCCGCGGGTCGTTTTCGCGCCGCCGGGCGGCGATGTTGCTGGGAAAGGCGCGGGATGAAGCGGGGAAGTGCGGACTCGTCCTAGCGGGGGAGACCCGCCAGGTGGCGCGCGAACCAGGCGCCGGCCGCTTCCGCAAAGGCGGCGACCGCGTCCTCGTCCTTGCCTTCGCCCGGCGGGCACGGCAGCAGTTCGCTCGGGCCGGACAGTTCTTGCAGCGCGCGCCGGTTGGCGGCCAGGCGCTTTTCGTCCGGGTCCGCGACGAGCATCAGCAGCGGGGCGCTGAGCGCGTGCAGGTAGAGCATGCCGGCGAGGTCGATCAGGCCGTCGCGGCAGACGACGGCGGCGACGTCGTTGTCGCGCAGGCCGGCGACGCGCACGATCACCGGCGAGGCGTGCCCGGCGCCGTAGAGGCAGATCGGCTGCTGCGGCATCTCGCCGTCGCGCATCTGGCGCTTGAGTAGCGACAGGCAGTCGAGCAGGCGCTGGGTGAGCAGCGGGACGTTGTTGCACGGGTCGGCGAAGTGCGCTTCGTGCTCGGTGAGCAGATCGACGACGCAGGTCGTCAGTCCCCGTTCGCGCAGCGCGGCGGCCAGCGCCGGATCGTGCGACGGCGGATCGCCGGCGGCAGCGTCCGCGCCGCCGCCGGTCTGGACGACGATGACCAGACCGAGCGGGGGCGCGGGGGCGCCGCCGGCCGCGCGCGGTGCCGTCAGGCGCCCGTGCAGCGCGCCGTGCGCGGTCGGGATGACGAGCAGCGTGCCGTTCCCGGCGGCCGGCGGTGGGGCTTCCCCGGTCTCGGCTTCGAGGGCTTCGGCGAATTCCATGAGTTCGACGAGTTCGGCGGGATTGCCGCGTCCGCCGAATTCCCCACGTTCGCCTGCGGCTGCCTGCGCTTTCGCGGTGGAATCTGCGTGGGAATCTGCCTGAACTTCGGCGCGGGGATCTTTCGGTGTTTCCATTTCGTTCTCGGTTGGCGCGCCTGCCCGCTTCAGCGCCCGGCCAGGCGCACCGGGATGCGGTGCTGCCCGAAGGGCTTGCCGAAGGCGCCGAAGCGGCCGGCGATCGCGGTGTGGCAGTGCGGGCAGCGGCCGTCGGCCGGCAGGTCGTAATGGCGGATATCGTACCAGTCGCGTTCGATCAGCGCGGCGTGGCAGCCCGGGCAGAAGGTGGTGCCGCCCTCGGTGTCGTGCACGTTGCCGGTGTAGACGTAGTGCAGCCCGGCCTCCAGCGCGATGCGCCGGGCGCGGGTCAGCGTCGACGGCGGCGTCGGCGGCAGGTCGTCCATCTTCCAGTCGGGATGGAAGGCGGTGAAGTGGAGCGGAACGTCCGGCCCGAGCTCCCGCGCCACCCAGGCGGCGAGCGCCTTGATTTCCGGTTCCGAATCGTTCTGGCCGGGGATCAGCAGCGTGGTGATTTCGAGCCAGCAATCCGTTTCGTGATGGACGTAGGCGAGCGTGTCGAGCACGGGCTGCAGGTGGCCGCCACAGAGCTTGAAGTAGAAATCGTCGGTGAAGCCCTTGAGGTCGACGTTGGCGGCGTCCATCGCGGCGTAGAACTCCTTCGCAGGCTCGGGGTGGATGTAGCCGGCGGTCACCGCCACCGTCCTGATGCCGCGCGCGCGGCAGGCCAGCGCGGTGTCGATCGCGTACTCGGCGAAAACCACCGGGTCGTTGTAGGTGAAGGCCACCGCCTGCGCGCCGTAGGCGGCCGCGGCGGCGGCGATGCCGTCCGGGCTGGCGGCGTCCATCAGGCGGTCCATGTCCTTCGACTTGGAAATGTCCCAGTTCTGGCAGAACTTGCAGGCGAGGTTGCAGCCGGCCGTGCCGAAGGACAGGATGGCCGAGCCGGGGTGGAAATGGTTGAGCGGCTTTTTCTCGATCGGGTCGATGCAGAAGCCCGACGAGCGCCCGTAGGTGGTGAGGATCATTTCGTTGCCGACGTTCTGGCGCACGAAGCAGGCGCCGCGCTGGCCGTCGTGCAGCTTGCAGTCGCGCGGGCAGAGGTCGCACTGGATGCGCGCCGGCTTGCCCGCCTCGTCCGGCAGGACGTGCCACCAGCGGGCCGGATGGGCCGATTCCGGGGTCTTCAGCTTGTCTCTTTCCATTTCCGTACCTCGTAGCGGGCGAGCCGGATCCGCTCGTCCCAGAAATCCGGCGGCAGGCCGGCTTTCATCTTCAGTTGCGCCATGAAGCGCGCCGGATCGGGCAGCGCGTCCCAGACCTGCGGCAGAAAGGTCGCGCGCCGGTTGCCGTAGGACAGGATGACGCCGTCGACCCGCGGGCGCAAGCGCGCGAGCGCCGCCGCTTCGTCGGTGCCCTTGCCGTCGCCGGCGTCGATCGGTTCGGCCGCGCCGAGCAGCGACACCTCGATGCGGACGCGCTCGCCGCCGTCGGTGCCTTCGAACTCCTCGGCGCTCAGCGGCGGGAAGCGCGGGTCGCCGAAGGCGGCCGCCACGGCGTTGGCCGCGACGTCCTCGCGCAGGGAGCGCTGCGCCTCCAGGCTGCCGATGCAGCCGCGCAAGGCGCCGTCCTTGCTTAGAGTGACGAAGACCGCGCCGCGTTCATCGAGTCGCGGTAGGGCTTCGACCGGGCGCGGCGGCCGCCCGAAGCGTTCGCCGATGGCGTTGCGCGCAAGCGCGAGCAGCGCGCGGCCGAGCGCGTCAGCGGGCATGGGCGGACCCTCCCGGCGGCGGCGCGGCGGACGCCGCGCAGAAGGCGAAGGCGCCGTAGCCGACGACGCGGGATTTGTCGCCGGCCGAATTCACTCCCGCATCGCCCGAGTTGCGCAGGTCTACCTGCGTTGCCTGCAGGCCGTGGCGGCGGGCGGCGAGCAGCAGGCCGTTGAGCGGCGTCGCGCCGCAGGCCTGCTGGTGGTCGATGTGCGGGTCGAGCGCGAGGATGCGGCGGGCGGTGTCGGCGTCGGTTGCGCGCGCCGCGTCGTAGGGCAGGTAGTGCGAGAGGTCGGAGCTGATCACGATCAGCGTTTCGGGGCCGCCCCAGAGGCGTTCGAGCACTTCGGCGACCTCGCCCGGCGACGCCTGCCCGACGGCCAGCGGGAGCAGCGTGAAAGCGTCGAGCGCGCACTGCAGGAAAGGCAGCTGCACTTCCAGCGAGTGCTCCTGCGCGTGCGCCGCTTCGCTGACGACGACCTGCGGCAGGTCGGCGATGGCGGCGACCGCCGCCTGGTCGACGGGAATAGTGCCGAGCGGCGTGGCGAAGGCGGTGCTCGCCGGCAGCGCCAGCCCGCGCACGGCGACGCGGTGCGTCGGGCCGAGGAGGACGACGCGCCGGATGACGGCGCGGCGCGGCGCCAGCGAGGCATAGACGGCGGCCGCCGTCGCCCCCGAGTAGACGTAGCCGGCGTGCGGCGCGACGACCGCTTTCGCCGTCAGCGTCGGCTCCCGCGCGTGCGCGAGCAAATCCGCGACCTCGCGGCCGAGTGCCGCGGGCGATTGCGGATAGAACATGCCGGCCACCGCCGGCGGGCGTAGCGTCGGATTCATCTGCGGCCTCCTTTCGTCCCTCCTCCCAATATGCGCGGAGGACGGCCAAATGCAAGGGGCGGAAGGTATCGAATGCGCGGAGTGCGGAGAGAGCAGCGAGTTCGGTGAACGCGCCGGGCGTCGGCGCGCAAGAACGCCGGCCGCTCAGGCGAAGAGCGCCCAGCCCGCCGCGCAGCCCGCGGCCACGCCGAGGAAGCCGGCCGCCGCGCTGGCGGCCAGGCGGCGGCCGCCGACCGCGGCGATGACGCCGAGCTTGAAGCCGAGATTGGCAAGCACGGCGATCAGGATGGAGGTCGTCGCTTCACCGGCGTTCAGCTTCTGCATGCCGTACAGGCGCAGGCTGGAAAGCGTGATGGCGTCGACGTCGGTTAGGCCGGAAATCAGCGCCACGACGTAGACGCCGGTGTTGCCGGCGTAGTCGGCGAGTGCCGCCGAGAACAGCAGGACGAGCGCGTAGATCAGGCCGAAGCTCAGCGCGGTGCGGATTTCGGTCGGATTGCGCAGCTCCAGCTCGGGCAGGCCGTCCTGCGCGCCGAGGCGGCGCCAGGCGAACAGCACGATCAGGCCGCCGGCGAGGAGGCCGCCGCCGAGCACCGGCAGCAGGCTGCCGAGCACGCCCGGCTGCACGACGGCGGTGATGACGCCGAGGCGGACGAGGACGACCAGATTGGCGAGCAGGATGACGACCAGCGCGAGCGGCGCGAGCAGGGGCACGCTGCGCGCGTGGCGCGAAAAGATCAGCGTCGTCGCCGTGCTCGACGCCAGCCCGCCGAACAGGCCGAGCAGCGGCGCGCCGTAGCGCTGCCCGAAGGTGCGCAGCGCGGCGTAGCCGCACAGGCTGACGCCGGCGATGAGGACGACCATCCACCAGACTTGCGCCGGATTGAGCGCCGCGTAGGGCCCCATGTCGCGGTTGGGGAGGATGGGAAGGATGACCAGCGAGAGGACGCCGAACTGCAGGATCGAAATGAGGTCGCGCCGCGTCAGGCGGCTCGAGAACTGATGCAGTTCGGGCTTGAAGTAGAGCAGGGCGGTGGTGACGACGGCGAGCATCACCGCCTGCGTGCGGAAGCCGAGCCAGACCATGGCGCCGTAGGCGAAGCAGAGGAGCAGGGCGACCACCGAGGTGGTGCCCGGATCGCGCTCGTCGGGGTGGCTGTGATAGGCGGCGATCATCATGCCGCCGACCGTCAGCAGGCCGACGGCGATGATCCACGGCGAGCCGGTGTGTTCGGCGATCAGCGCGCAGACGGCGCCGAGCACGGCGACTAGCCCGAAGGTGCGCAGGCCGGCGCGCGAGGCAGGGTTGCGTTCGCGTTCGAGGCCGATCAGGAGGCCGATGCCGAGGCTGGCGAGCAGCGCCGGCAGGCTGTCGAGTTCGCTGACGTTGAGCAGGGCGGAGGTCATGGTGCGGGCGGCTCGGAGGCGGTTGATGGGGGATGCGGCGTCGGAGCTCCGGAGCGGGAAAAGACGGTCCGCCACGAAGCGTGCGAAGGACGGCCGGGATTGGCATTGCCGTTCCGCATTGTCCGACCGCTCAGCGGGAAATCCTGCTTCATCTTCGTTTTTCTCCTGCCCTTCGTGCGCTGCGCGATGCGGGTCGAGGCGTCCATGCGACTCGGCTGCGCGATTATCCGCGTAAAATTACGGGATGCCACGCCACTACGCAATCGTCCCCGCCGCCGGCAGCGGATCGCGCTTCGGCGCCGAAATGCCGAAACAGTACCTGCCGCTCGCCGGCCGGCCGCTCATCTACCACACGCTCGCCGCGCTCTGCCGCTGCCCGCGCATCGACCGCGTCTGGGTCGTCCTCTCGCCGGACGACGGCTGGTGGGGCGACTACGACTGGCGCGAACTCGGCGCCAAGCTGGAGACGGTGTTCTGCGGCGGCGCGACGCGCGCGCAGAGCGTCGCCAACGGGCTCAACGCGGCGCAGACGGCGGCCGCCGACGACGACTGGATGCTGGTGCACGACGCCGCGCGTCCGTGCATCTCGCAGGCGATGCTCGCCGCGCTGTGCGACGAGCTGGCCGACGATCCGGTCGGCGGCCTGCTCGCCGTGCCGGTGGCCGACACCCTGAAGCGCGCCGACGGCGAACAGCGCGTCGCCGCCACCGAGGCGCGCGACGGGCTGTGGCAGGCGCAGACGCCACAGATGTTCCGCTACGGCGTGCTGCGGCGCGCGCTGGCCGGGCAGGCCGGCGTCACCGACGAGGCCGGCGCGATCGAGGCGCTGGGCCTCAAACCGAAGCTGGTGCGCGGCGACGCGAGCAATCTGAAGGTCACCTATCCCGCCGATCTGCGTCTGGCGGAACTGATTCTGCAAGGAAAAACGGAAGGGGAAAGCGAATGATCCGCATCGGCCAGGGCTGCGACATCCACGCGCTGGTGCCGGGGCGCAAGCTGATCGTCGGCGGCGTGCACATCCCGCACAGCGCCGGTCTGCTCGGCCATTCCGACGCCGACGTGCTGCTGCACGCGCTCACCGACGCGCTGCTCGGCGCCGCTGCGCTCGGCGATATCGGCCGCCATTTCCCGGACACCGACGTGCGCTACCGCGGCGCCGACAGCCGCGTTCTGCTGCGCGCCACGGTGGCCTTGCTGGCGCAGGCCGGCTGGCGGGTCGGCAACGTCGACGCGACGATCGTCGCGCAGGCGCCGAAGATGGCGCCGTGGATTCCGCAGATGGTCGCCCACATCGCCGCCGACTTGCAGGTCGCCGAAGGCTGCGTCAACGTCAAGGCGAAAACCGCCGAGCGTCTGGGCTTCGCCGGTCGCGGCGAGGGCATTTCGGCCGAGGCCGTGGCGCTCATCGTCAATGACGGCGCCGACTGAACCCGGGGCCGCGCCGCGCCCGCCCGTCGCGCGCCTTTTCTTCGCGCTGTGGCCGCCGGCCGAGGTCGCCGAGCGACTGCACGCGCAGGCCGTGCGCTGCGCCGGAGCGGCCGGCGGGCGCGTCATGCGGCGCGAGACGCTGCACCTGACGCTGGCCTTCCTCGGCAACGTGCCCGAAAGCGAAATCGCGCGCTTGTGCGAAGTCGCCGCGCGCGTCGCGGCGGCGCCGTTCAGCCTGCGGCTCGAACGGCTCGGCTTCTGGCGGCGCCAGCGCCTGGTCTGGGCCGGCTGCGCGCCGGACGGCGTTCCGGACGAACTGCAGCGGCTTGCCGCGACGCTCGGCGATGCCCTGCGCGCTGCCGGTTTCGGACTGGAGGCGCGGCCCTTCGTGCCGCACGTGACGCTGCTGCGCAAGGCCGAACTGTCCAGCGCGCCGGGGACCGGCGACGCCTCCGGCACGGTGCCGCTGCCGCCGGGCGGCGCCGCCTTTCCGGCCATCGTCTGGTCCGCCGCCGAGTTCGTCCTCGTCCGCTCGGCGATCGGCGGCCCGGAAGCGAGCTATACCCGCATCGGTCGCTGGCCGCTGTCCGGCGTATGAGGCCGTTGCCGGTCGCCGCTGCCCGCCGGCCGTCGCGCGCCTCTCCGAAGCATCCCGCCAGCGCCTTGCGCGCCGCCGCACAATTGCCCCGCAGGCCGCGTCAGCGCTGGATTTACGCATACGTATGGAATAGTATGGTTTGGACTCCCCTTGGCGCTTCACAGACTGCCGATGAATAACAGCCAGCAAGAAGAAGCGGTCACTCCTTCCCCCGACGCCGTGCGCCCGCCGGCGGAACCGCCACCCACGCAGCAGCTCCTTTTGCACGTTCTCTTCATCGACGCCTCGGCGGACGATGCGGCGCTGCTCCAGCGCGCCTTGCAGAGCGGGGGCTTCGACGTCGTCGCGCGCCGCGTCGACACGCCCGCCGAACTGCGCGACGCCCTGCGCCAGCAGGCCTGGGATCTCGTCCTGCTGGCCCGGGCCGTGCCCGGCCTGCCCGTCGGCGATGCGCTGGCCGTCCTGCGCGGCGTCGATCCGGACGTGCCGGCGATCCTTTTTTCGGGCCGTCCCGGCGACGAGACGGCGAGCTGCACGCTCGACGAAGGCGCGCAGGACTGCATCTACAAGAGCAATCTCGCGCGCCTGCTGCCGGTCGTCGAGCGCGAGCTGCGCCAGGCCGCGCTGCGGCGCGGCGGGCGCGTCGCGACGCAGGCCGTGCGCCGCGTCGAGTCGGCCCTGCAGCAGAGCGAGGAGCGTTTCCTGCAACTCGCCGCGAACATTCCCGAGTGCTTCTGGCTGATCGACGTCGAACTGCGCAAGGTGGTCTACGTCAATGCCGCCTACGAGCAGATCTGGGGGCGGCGCGTCGAGGATCTCTACAAGGACCGCATGGACTGGCTGCGCCACGTCCACCCGGAGGATTTCGAGCGGGTCGCCGAAGCGGCGCGGGCGGCGGCGTTGGGCGGGCTGAACGAGGATTTCCGCACGGTGCGCCCGGACGGCAGCGTGCGCTGGCTGCACGTGCGCACCTTTCCGATCCGCGACGAGAACGGGGCCGTGCGCAGCGTCGGCGGCGTCGCCAACGACGTCAGCAGCTTCGTCGACCAGCAGCAGCGCCTGACCCATCTCGCGCACTACGACAGCCTGACCGCCTTGCCCAACCGCCTGCTCTTCTACGAGCGCCTGTCGGGCGCCGTGGCGCTGGCGCGGCGCAACGGCTGGAAGCTCGGCGTGCTGTTCATCGACCTCGACCGCTTCAAGAGCATCAACGACACGCTCGGCCACATCGCCGGCGACGAGCTGCTGCGCCAGATCGCCGGCCGCCTGTCGGGCTGTCTGCGCGAGAGCGACACGGTCGGCCGCCTGGGCGGCGACGAGTTCGCGGTGATCCTGCCCGAGCTGGAGGACGGCCAGCAGGCGTCGATCGTCGCGCGCAAGATCGTCGATGCGCTGACCCTGCCGGTCCAGCTCGAAGGCGAGGACGTCTTCGTCACCGCCAGCATCGGCATCACGCTCTTTCCGGACGACGCCGACGATCTGCACACCCTGCTGCGCAACGCCGACACGGCGATGTATCGGGCCAAGGAAGTCGGCCGCAACAACTACCAGTTCTTCACGGCGGCGATGAACGAGCGGGCGCGCGAGCGCCTGCAGCTCGAAACCGATCTGCGCCACGCCCTGCTGCGCGACGAGTTCGTCCTCCACTACCAGCCCAAGGCGAGCTGCGCGAGCGGGCGCATTTGCGGCGTCGAGGCGCTGATCCGCTGGAACCATCCGCTGCGCGGGCTGGTGCCGCCGTCCGAGTTCATCCCCCTGCTCGAAGAGACCGGGCTCATCGTCCAGGTCGGCCAGTGGGTGCTGCGCACCGCCTGCGCGCAGGCGCAGGCCTGGCGCGCGGCCGGCCTCGCCGTGCCGAACGTGGCGGTCAATCTATCCGGCCGCCAGCTGCAGTCCGACCTGCTGGTCGAGGAAGTGGTCGCCGCGCTCGAAGAAAGCGGGCTGCCGGCCGCCGCGCTCGAGCTCGAGCTGACCGAGAGCGTGCTCATGCACAACGCCGAGTCGGCCGTGCGCACGCTCAACCGCCTGAAGGCCAAGGGCGTCGGCCTGTCGGTCGACGATTTCGGGACGGGCTATTCGAGCCTGTCCTACCTCAAGCGCTTTCCGCTCGACTCGATCAAGGTCGACCGCTCCTTCGTGCAGGATATCGCGGCCGATCCGGACGACGCCTCGATCACCCGCGCGGTGATCACCATGGCGCACCATCTCAAGCTGAAGGTGGTGGCCGAGGGGGTCGAGACCGAAGGCCAGCTCTCGCTGCTGATCGCCAACCGCTGCGACCAGATCCAGGGCTACTACTTCAGCCGTCCGCTGCCCGCCGCCGGGTTGGAAGCGCTGCTGCACGAGGACCGGCGCCTGCCCGCCGATCTGCTGCGCGCCGGCGAGCGGCGGCGCGCCATGCTCTTCGTCGGCCCCGTGCTGCCGGCGCTCGACGAGCAGCTCGAACGCGACGGCTACCGCGTCTTCGCGGCGCCCGACGCGGCGCAGGCGCGCGCCGTGCTGGCCGCGCACCGGGTGGACGTCGTCGTCGCCCGGGTCGATACCGACGGCGTCGACGGCCTGCGGGCGGCCGCCGCGATGCAGCCGGACGCCGAGCGCATCCTGCTCTGCGACGATGCTTCCTGGGGTCGCGTCGCCGGGGCGTTCGGCGACGGCACCGTGCAGCGCTGCTTTCACCTGCCGGTCGACGAAGCCACGCTGCGGCGCGCGGTGGAGGGCGTCTTCCAGAGCCGCGACCAGATCGAGGAAGGGCAGCGCCTGGGCCACGAAGCGCAGCATACGAGCAGCGAGCTGCTGCGCCTGGGCGAAGCCTTGCGCCGACTGCAGGGCGAGAACGAGAACCTGCGCGTGCGCGGCGACACGGCGCTCGGCCTGCTGCAGGAGTTCACGCAGTACATCCCGTGGCCGCTGATCGGCATCGACGACGAGGGCCTGGTGGCTCTGAGCAACGAGCCGGCCGACCTCCTCTTCGCGCAGCAGACGACGCTACTCGGCCAGTTTTCGGACGAAGTCCTGCCGGCCGCGCTGCTCGCCGTGCTCGAGGCCGGCCAGACCGGCCGGCGCGGCGAAGCGGTCAAACTGGCCGGCCGGGCCTATCGCGCGACGATCAAGCCGCTCGACGCGCAGCTGCCGGCGCGCGGCCGGCTGCTCCTGCTGATTCCGGAGGAAACGAACTGATGGCCGCGAAAATGCTGCCGATCGATCAGGCGGAGGCGGGCATGGTGCTCGCCGACGCCTTGCGCGACGCCGCCGGCGGGGTGCTCCTGCCGCAGGGCGCGACGCTCACCGCCGCCATGCTGGCCGGTCTGCGCCGGCGCGAGGTGGCCGAGCTGTCCGTCGACGTATGCGCCGAACCCGCTGCGCCGCCGCCCGACCCCGAATTGCGCCAGATCATGCGCAAGGCCGTCGAACAGCGTCTGCGCCACCTGTTCCGCCAAGCCGGCGACGACGCCGCGACGCGCGACTTCTTCCAGGCCGTGCTCGACTACCGCCTGGAGAAGCTGCCGTGAGCGCGCTCCCGCCGCTGACGCTGGCGCGCGTGATGGACGGCCTGCGCCAGCTGCCGGCGCTGCCGGTGGTCGTGCTCGAAGTGCTCGAAACCTTCGAGCACGAGGACGTCGATGTCGACGCGCTGGCGCGCAAGATCGCGCAGGACCAGGCGATCGCGGCGCGCGTGCTGCGCATTGCCAACTCCTCGTTCTACGGTCTGCAGACGCGCGTCGGCACCGTGCAGGAGGCGGTCGTCGTGCTCGGCTTCCGCGCCGTGCGGGCGATGGTCATGTCGGTCGCCGCGACCAACAGCTTTCCGCAGCACGACTGTGCCGGCTTCAACCACGCGGCCTTCTGGCGCCACTGCGTCGGCGTCGGCCTGTGCGCGCGGGCGCTTGCCGTGCGCGCGCGGATGAACGCCGAACTGGCCTTCACCGCCGGCCTGATGCACGACATCGGCCGTCTCGTGCTGGTCACCTGTTTCCCGCGCGAGTACGCGGCGACGCTGGCCTACCGGGCGCAGCACGACTGCGCGACGGTAATCGCCGAGCGCGACGTGCTCGGCCTCGACCACGCGCTGGTCGGGCGGACGGTGGCCGAACGCTGGAAGTTCTCGCAGGCGCTGCGCGAGGCCATCGCCGGGCACCATACGCCGCAGGAATACACCGCCGACTCGCTCGCCGGCCTCGTGCATGTGGCCGATCTCACGGCGCACGCGCTCGGTCTTTCCGGCGAGGCGAACGAACTGGTGGCGCCGATGGCCGAGGTCGCCTGGCACCGTCTCGGCATCGACTGGGTGCAGTTCAAGTCGGCGCTCGGCGAAGTCGAGGCGGCGTTCGAGGAAACCTGCCAGAGCCTGCTGGTTTGATGTGCCGATCCCGCGCCGCGTGCGCTGAGGCTTGTGCGCGGCCGGACGCGCGCTTGCTGCGGTTGCTTTTTCGCTGTGCTTTCGTCGCTGGCCTGCTTGCTGCGGCGCCCGCCGTTCCGTTCGGCCGACTGGCGTTTAGCGGAGCATCCCGGGCTACGGCGTAGCGGGCCGCGCCGGTTGCGGCCGCCAGTTGAAGCGGCATTCCGGAACGTACGGGTAGTAGCCGGTCGGATCGTCGCAGTAGTACCAGTACGTCGGCGCTGCAGGCGGCAGCGGCGCGATGTTCAGCGGCGGCTGGTACGGGTCCGGGTAGGGATCGATGCGGCCGGGGTAGAAGTACCAGACGCCGCCGACGATCCACCACCAGCCCAGACGCCCGTCGTGCCTGCCGTTGTACCAGCGTCCGCCGCGCCAGCGCTCCAGGTCGCGTTCGTGAAAGCGGCCGATATTGCCGTGCCATTCGCCGTGCCATTCGCCGTGCCGCTCTCCGAATCTTTCGCCGCGCTGCTCGCCATGCCATTCTCCGCGCTGTTCCCGTGCATGTCCGCGCTCCTCGGCCTGGACCGGCGCGGCGAGGCAAGGGATCAAGAGGAGGAGGGCGGCGGCCAGTTTTGCCGTGTTACCGACGCTCGCCATGCTGTTCGTTGCGTTCATCGCGCCGTCTCCCGGTTTTCGTGTCAGCGCGGCGGCGGCGGGGGCGGGTTGCCCGGGGGCGGCGGCGGGTAGCTGCCGGCCGGCGCCGTCGGGGGCAGCGGGCTCGCCGCCGGCGGCTGGCTGTGGGGCTGGGCGAGCGCCCCGGAGACGGGAACGCGGTCGCCCTTGGCGTACATGCACTGGACGTAGGCGTTATCGTAGTGGCGCTGGCTTCCGTATGCGGAACTCTGCGCGGCCCCGGAACCGGCCATGCTGCCGACGACGAGGCCGGTGCCGGCGCCGACGCCCGCGCCGCCGCGACCGCCGATCGCCGCGCCGGCCACGGCGCCGACCGCGGTGCCGACGACGGCGCTACGCACGCCCGCATCGCTGGCGGCGCGATCCGCCGTGTTGCCGCCGATCTGGGCGTAGGCGTACTGCCGGCATTCGGCGTCGTCCATGCGGAACTGTTCGAAGGATTTTCCCGCGCCCGGCAAGACCATCACGCTGGGGCCGGTCGGCACGCTGGCGCAGCCGCCGATCAGCAGCAGTCCGGAAAGCCCGAGGATGAGCACTGGCGTTTTCATGTCCTTGTCTCCTTGCCCGGGTCAGGGTTGCGCCGGAACCCGCAGCCAGCCTTCGGGGCAGGTCCTGACGTAGGGGTAGTAGGCCTTCGTCGCGCGGCAGTAGTACCAGTCGTTCGCCGGCGCGGGCTGCTGCTCGACGTACACCGGCGGCGTCCGCTCGATCACCGGCGGATAGTAGTAGGGGGCGTAATAGGGCGGGTAGTAGTAGCCGGGGAAATACCAGGAATTCCAGTACGGGGCTCCGATCACCACGCCGAAGTGCGCCCGCCCGCCGTGGCCGCCATGGCCTCCGTGCCCGTGCGCCGCCTGGGCGACGCCCGCTCCGGCGAGGCTCAGCAGCAGAACCGTTAATGCGATTTTCAGCGTTTTCATGGCGCCCACCTTTCTCGAAACCGATCGGCGAAACCGTGCCGGAAGACAAGGCCCACGGCGGCGCCGGCAGGCGCGCCGAGAGGTCGTTTTCCTTTGCTTCCCGTCGCTTATTCTGACCCTCCCGGCAAGCGAAAATTGCCTTCAAGATATGTCGTTTTGTAAGAAAGTATTTCCGCACTTTTTTCCTTGTAGGATGAAACGTTGCAGATACTCCGGCGTGTGCGAACCGCCCCGGAGTGCGGAGCAGGGCGCGGGCACGCGCCGGCCTTTCAGAAAAATCGGATAACCGAGTGACTCGCATGAAAAACGAAGCGGACGAACGGACGGGATGGCGGCGGATGGCGGCGAAGGGCGCCGGCAAGAAATGGATTCTTGCGCTGCTGCTGCTGGCGGCGGCGCTCGGCGTCTGGGCTTTTTTCCATTTCCGCAGCCCGGCGCCGGGCGGCGTTGCGGGCGGCGGCAATCGGCCGCAGCCGGTTTCCGTGGCGGAAGTCCGCATCGCCGACATGCCGATCTGGATTTCCGCGCTGGGTACGGCGGTGCCGCGCAATCTGGTGACGGTGCGCAGCCGGGTGGACGGCGAACTGATCAAACTGCATTTCCGCGAGGGCCAGATGGTGACGCAGGGACAGGCGCTCGCCGACCTCGATCCGCGCCCCTTCCAGGTCCAGCTGACGCAGGCCAGCGGCCAGCTGGCGAAGGACGCGGCGCTGCTGAAGAACGCCCGCCTCGATCTCGAACGCTACAAGGAGCTGTGGGCCAAGGATTCGATTCCCAAGCAGCAGCTCGATACGCAGGAGGCCCTCGTCGGGCAGTACGAAGGCACGGTGGAGGCGGACCGGGGCGCGGTCGAGAGCGCCCGGCTGCAGCTCGCCTTCGCGCACATCGTCGCGCCGGCGAGCGGGCGCATCGGCCTGCGGCAGGTCGATCCGGGCAACCAGATCCACGCCAGCGATGCCAACGGACTGGCGGTGATCGCCCAGCTGCAGCCGATCACCCTGGTCTTTTCGGTGCCGGAAAGCTATCTGCCCGCGCTCAACCGGCGCATCGCCGGCGGCGATCCCGTCGCCGTCGAGGCCTGGGACCGCGAACAGAAGGAACGCCTCGCCGTTGGCCACCTGCTCACCACCGACAATCTGGTCGACACCGCGACCGGCACGATCAAGATGAAGGCCGAGTTCGCCAACGAGGACAGCGCGCTGTTCCCCAACCAGTTCGTCAACGTCCGCCTGCTGCTCGGCACGCGCAAGGACGCGCTGATCGTTCCCGGCGCGGCGCTCCAGCGCGGCGCCAAGGGCACCTTCGTCTATGTCGTCGACGGCGCCGGGACGGTGGCCTCGGTACCGGTCGCGGCGGGGCCGGCGGACGGCGAGCTGCTCGCGGTCGATGGCGCACTGGCGGCGGGCGCCCGCGTCGTCACCGACGGCGCCGACAAGCTGCGCGACGGCGCGAAGGTGGAGGCGGTCAGCCCCGCCACGCGCGCCGCCGCGGCGCCGCCGGCCGCCGCGCACGGCAAGCACCGGGCGGACGGCAAGCCGCCGGCGCATCCGCCCAGAGGAGAAGGCGGCGCGGCCAACTAAGCGCGAAGAGCGACTCCCATGAACCCTTCGCGTCTTTTCATCCTGCGCCCCATCGCGACCTCGCTGCTGATGGTCGCGATCCTCCTCGTCGGCCTGCTCGCCTATCGCCAGCTGCCGATCTCGGCGCTGCCCGAGGTCGATTACCCGACGATCCAGGTCATGGCGCTGTATCCGGGCGCCAGCCCGGAAGTCACCACCTCGTCGATCACCGCGCCGCTCGAACGCCAGTTCGGCCAGATGCCCGGGCTGGCGCAGATGTCGTCGACCAGCTCGGCCGGGGCGTCGGTCATCACGCTGCGCTTCAGCCTCGACCTGAGCCTCGACGTCGCCGAGCAGGAGGTGCAGGCGGCGATCAACGCGGCGTCCAACCTGCTGCCGACCGATCTGCCCCTGCCGCCGGTCTATAGCAAGGTCAACCCGGCCGACGCGCCCATCCTGACGCTGGCCGTCACCTCGCCCTCGCTGCCGGTGCCGCGCATGCACGATCTGGTCGAGAGCCGGGTGGCGATGAAGATTTCGCAGATTCCCGGCGTCGGCCTCGTCAGCATCGCCGGCGGCCGCCGTCCCGCCGTGCGCATCCAGGCCAATCCGAAAGCCCTGGCCGGCGTCGGCATGTCGCTCGACGACCTGCGCACGGCGATCGGCAACGCCAACGTCAATATCGCGAAGGGCAGCTTCGACGGCGCCCTGCGCGCGTCGACGATAGACGCCAACGACCAGCTGAAGTCGGCCGCCGACTACGCCGCCCTCGTCGTCGCCTACAGCAACGGCGCGCCGATCCGCCTGCGCGACGTCGCCGACGTCGTCGAGGATGCCGAGAACGCGCGCCTCGCCGCCTGGGCCGACCGGCAGGAGGCGGTGATCCTCAACATCCAGCGCCAGCCGGGCGCCAACGTCATCGACGTCGCCGACCGCGTGAAGCAGGCGCTGCCGCAGCTGCGCGCGAGCCTGCCGGCGTCGATCGACGTCGCGGTGCTGAGCGACCGCACGGTGACCATCCGCGCCTCGGTCGACGACGTGCAGTTCGAGCTGCTGCTGGCGATCGCGCTGGTCGTGATGGTGATCTTCCTGTTCCTGCGCAACCTGTCGGCGACGGTGATTCCCAGCCTCGCCGTGCCGCTCTCCCTGGTCGGCACCTTCGGCGTCATGCACCTCATCGGCTTTTCGCTGAACAACCTGACGCTGATGGCGCTGACCATCGCCACCGGCTTCGTCGTCGACGACGCCATCGTGATGATCGAGAACATCGTGCGCTACGTCGAAGCCGGCGATCCGCCGCTCGAAGCCGCGCTCAAGGGCTCGCGGCAGATCGGCTTCACGATCATCTCGCTGACCTTCTCGCTGGTCGCCGTGCTGATCCCGCTGCTCTTCATGGGCGACGTCGTCGGGCGCCTGTTCCACGAATTCGCCGTCACCCTCGCGGTCGCCATCCTGATCTCGGCGGTGGTCTCGCTGACGCTGACGCCGATGCTCTGCGCCCGCCTGCTGCGGCATGTGCCGGAGAGCGAGCAGAGCCGCTTCTTCCGCGACAGCGGCCGCCTCTTCGACGCCGCCATCGCGCACTACGGGCGCGTCCTGGAGTGGGTGCTCGAACACCAGCGCGCCACGCTGTTCGTGGCCTTCGCCACGCTGCTCCTCACCGTCGCGCTTTACGTCTGGATACCCAAGGGCTTCTTCCCGGTGCAGGACACCGGCCTCATCCAGGCGACCACCGAGGCGCCGCAGTCCGTTTCCTTTGCCGCCATGGCCGAGCGCCAGCAGGCGCTGGCCGCCGAAGTCCTCAAGGACCCGGCGGTGGCCAGCCTGTCGTCCTTCATCGGCGTCGACGGCGCCAATCCGACGCTCAACAGCGGCCGCATGCTGATCGCCCTGAAACCGCTCGACGAGCGCGGCCTGTCGGCGTCCGCCGTGATCCGCCGGCTGACCGAGGACACGCGCCGGGTGCCCGGCATCGCGCTCTACATGCAGCCGGTGCAGGATCTGAGCGTCGAGGACCGGATTTCACGCACGCAGTACCAGTTCATGCTCGAATCGCCCGACAGCGAGGCGCTCGGCCTGTGGGTGCCGCAGCTCGTCGAGCGCCTGCGCCGGCTGCCCGAACTGGCGGACGTCACCTCCGATCTTCAGGACCGCGGCCTGCAGGCCTACGTCGACATCGACCGCGACGCCGCCGGGCGCCTCGGCGTGTCCGTCGCGACCATCGACAGCGCGCTCTACAACGCCTTCGGCCAGCGCCTGATCTCGACCATCTTCACGCAATCCAACCAGTACCGCGTGGTGCTCGAAGTGAAGCCCGACTTCCAGTTCGGCCCCGCCGCCCTCGAAGGCATCCACGTGCCGACGGCGAACGGCCGCCAGATTCCGCTCTCCTCGGTGGCGCGCGTCAGCGAGCGCGCGACGGCGCTGGCAATCAACCACGTCGGGCAGTTTCCGGCGGCGACGGTGTCCTTCAACCTGGCGCCGGGCACCGCGCTCGGCGAGGCGGTGACGGCGATCAAAGCGGTCGAGCGCGAGATGGCGATTCCGGCCAGCGTCGAAACGAGCTTCCAGGGCGCGGCGCTCGCCTTCCAGTCCTCGCTGAGCAACACGCTCTTCCTGATCATCGCCGCCGTGGTGACCATGTACATCGTGCTCGGCGTGCTCTACGAGAGCTACATCCACCCGATCACCATCCTGTCGACGCTGCCCTCGGCCGGCGTCGGCGCGCTGCTGTCGCTCTGGCTGAGCGGTTCGGGCCTCGACGTGATCGGGATCATCGGCGTCATCCTGCTGATCGGCATCGTCAAGAAGAACGCGATCATGATGATCGACTTCGCGCTCGAGGCCGAGCGCAACGAAGGCATGCCGGCGCGTCAGGCGATCTTCCAGGCCTGCCTGCTGCGCTTCCGGCCGATCATGATGACCACGCTGGCGGCGCTGCTCGCCGCGCTGCCGCTGATGCTGGGCAGCGGCATCGGCGCCGAGCTGCGCCAGCCGCTCGGCATCGCGATGGTCGGCGGCCTGCTGCTGAGCCAGGCGCTGACCCTGTTCACGACGCCGGTGATCTACCTGGCCTTCGACCGGCTGGCGCAGCGGCTCAAGCAGCGATGAACTTCTCGCGCCCCTTCATCCATCGCCCGGTCGCCACCACGCTGGTGACGCTCGGCGTCACGCTGGCCGGGGCCATCGCCTTTTTCCTGCTGCCGGTGGCGCCGCTGCCGCAGGTCGATTTCCCGACCATCTCGGTGCAGGCCTCGCTGCCCGGCGCCAGCCCGGAAACGATGGCCGCGACGGTGGCGACGCCGCTCGAACGGGCGCTCGGGCGGATCGCCGGCGTTACCGAAATCACCTCGTCGAGTTCGCTCGGCAGCACCCGCGTCACCTTGCAGTTCGACCTCGACCGCGAGATCGACGGCGCCGCGCGCGACGTGCAGGCCGCGATCAACGCCGCCCGCGCGCTGCTGCCCACCAGCCTGCCGAGCAATCCCACCTACCGCAAGGTGAACCCGGCCGACGCGCCGATCATGATCCTCTCGCTGACCTCGGACACGCTCAATCGCGGGCAGATGTACGACGCCGCGTCGACCGTGCTCGCCCAGCGCCTGGCGCAGATTCCCGGCATCGGGCAGGTGAATGTCGGCGGCGGCGCGCTGCCCGCCGTGCGCGTCGAACTCGACCCGAACCGTCTGGCGAAAAGCGGCATCGGCCTCGAAGACGTGCGCGCCGCAATCGTCGGCACCAACGCCAACCGGCCGCTCGGCGCCGTCGAGCTCGGCGACCGTCACTGGCAGATCGGCGCCAACGATCAGGCCAAGCGCGCCGCCGAATACCAGCCGCTGATCGTCCGTTACCAGAACGGCGCCGGCGTCCGCCTCGGCGACCTCGGCGACGTGCAGGACAGCGTCCAGGACGTGCGCAACTACGGCGCGTCGAACGGCCGGCCGGCGGTGCTGCTGATCCTCTACCGGCAGCCGGGCGCCAACATCATCGAGACGGTCGACCGCGTGCAGGCGCTGCTGCCGCACCTGCGGGCGATGATTCCGGCGGCGATCGACCTGTCTGTCGTGCTCGACCGCACGCCGACCATCCGCGGCTCGCTGCGCGAGGTCGAGCGCACGCTGCTGATCTCCGTCGCGCTGGTCATCCTCGTCGTCTTCCTCTTCCTGCGCCGGGCGCGCGCCGCGCTGATCCCGAGCGTCGCCGTGCCGGTCTCGCTGATCGGCACCTTCGGCGTGATGTACCTGTGCGGCTACAGCCTCGACAACCTGTCGCTGATGGCGCTGACCGTCGCCACCGGCTTCGTCGTCGACGACGCCATCGTCGTCCTCGAAAACATCGTGCGCCACATGGAGAAGGGCGCCACGCCGCTGCAGGCGGCGCTCACGGGGGCGCGCGAGATCGGCTTCACGGTGGTGTCGATCAGCATCTCGCTGATCGCCGTGTTCATTCCCCTCCTGATGATGGGCGGCATCGTCGGCCGCCTGTTCCGCGAATTCGCCGTCACGCTGTCGGCCGCCATCCTCGTGTCCATGGTCGTTTCGCTGACCGCGACGCCGGCCATGGCGGCGCACCTGCTGCGCCCGCGGACCGAACAGCGGCCGCCGGGCCGCTTCGGCCGCTGGCTGGCGCGCCTGTCGCGCCGCCTGATGCGCGGCTACCGCCGCAGCCTCGCCTGGTCGTTGCGTCACGGCCCGCTGATCCTGCTGCTGCTGGCTCTGACCATCGGCCTCAACGTCTATCTCTACGGCGCCGTGCGCAAGGGCTTCTTCCCGCAGCAGGACACCGGGCGCATCGTCGGCGCGATCCAGGCCGACCAGAGCATTTCCTTCATCGCCATGGAGCAGAAGCTGAAAAACCTGATGGAGATCGTCCGCCACGATCCGGCCGTCGAAAGCGTCACCGGCTTCACCGGCGGCGGCCAGCGCAACACCGGCATGATGTTCATCGCCATGAAGCCGCTGCGCGAGCGCAAGGCGTCGGTCGATCAGGTGATCGGCCGCCTGCGCGGCAAGCTGGCGCACGAGCCGGGCGCCAATCTGTTCCTCGTCGCGGTGCAGGACGTGCGCATCGGCGGCCGGCAGAGCAACGCGCAGTACCAGTTCACGCTGCAGGGCGACGACCTCGACGATCTGCGCACCTGGGAACCGCGCGTGCGCAACGCGCTGTCGCAGCTGCCGCAGCTGACGGACGTGAACACCGACCAGCAGGACAAGGGCCTGCAGACTTCGCTGGTCGTCGACCGCGACGCCGCGGCGCGCCTCGGCCTCAACATGCGCAGCATCGACAGCGTGCTCAACGACGCCTTCGGCCAGCGCCAGGTGTCCACCATCTACAATCCGCTCAACCAGTACCGCGTCGTGATGGAACTGGCGCCGCCCTACCTGCAGAACCCGGAAACGCTCAAGTCGCTCTGGTTCACCGCCGCCGGCGGCGCGCAGGTGCCGCTCGCCGCCTTCGCGCGCATGGAGACGACCAGCACGCCGCTGGCGGTGAACCACCAGGGCGGTTTCCCGGCCTCGACCATCAGCTTCAACCTGCCGGAAGGCGTGTCGCTCGGCCAGGCCTCGGCCGCCATCGAGCGCAGCATGGCGGAACTGGGCGTGCCGACCTCGATCCACGGCAGCTTCCAGGGCACGGCCAAGGCCTTCCAGGATTCGCTCGCCAGCCAGCCGCTGCTGATCCTCGCCGCGCTGCTGGCGATCTACATCGTGCTCGGCATCCTCTACGAGAGCCTGCTGCACCCGCTGACCATCATCTCGACGCTGCCCTCGGCCGGCGTCGGCGCGCTGCTCGCGCTGATGGCCTTCAACACCGAGTTCTCGGTGATCGCCCTGATCGGCGTCATCCTGCTGATCGGCATCGTCAAGAAGAACGCGATCATGATGATCGACTTCGCCATCGACCGGCAGCGCCGCCTCAGGGTTTCGGCGGCCGAGGCCATCTATCGGGCCGGCCTGCTGCGCTTCCGCCCGATCATGATGACGACCACCGCGGCCGTCTTCGGCGCCGTCCCGATGGCGCTCGGCAGCGGCGATGGCGCCGAGTTGAGGAATCCGCTGGGCATCGCCATCGTCGGCGGCCTGCTGGTCAGCCAGATACTCACCCTGTACACCACGCCCGTCGTTTATGTGGCGCTCGACCGCCTGCGCAACCGCCTGCTCGGCCCGCGCCGGGAGCCGGTGCCGCTGATCGAGGAGCAGCCCGCGTGAGACCGCCGCGATGCGCAACCGAAGCCCACGAAGAAATATCATCATGAGAAACGCCCCCACGAGAAACGCCGCCATGCGCATCCGCTTTTCCGCCTGCCTGATCCTTTCCCTGCTCGGGCTTGCCGCGTGCTCGCCGGGTCCCGACTACGTGCGCCCGGCGGTCGATGCGCCGGCGGCGTTCAAGGAGGCGGGACAGTGGAAGGTCGCCGGCGGCGGGGCGGCGGCGGTCGACGAAAAGTGGTGGACGGTCTTCGGCGACCCGCAGCTCGACGCGCTCGAGGAGCAGGTCGTCGTGAACAACCAGAACCTCAAGGCGGCCGAGGCGCAATACCGCGCGGCCCGCGCCGCGCTGGACAGCGCCCGTTCCGCCTTCTTCCCGACGGCTGCGCTGAACGCCGCGCAGAGCCGGGGCAGCGGAAGCGGCGCCGCCGCGGGAAGCGCGGGCGGCAGCGGCGCGACGTCCGGCGCGACGTCCTATTCGCTGTCCGCCAGCGTCAGTTGGGAGATCGACGTCTGGGGACGCATCCGGCGCGGCGTGGAAAGCGCCGACGCGAAACTCGCGGCGAGCGCCGCCGACCTCGCCGCGGCGCGCGTATCGACGCAGGCGCTGCTCGCGCAGACCTACGCCCAGCTGCGCGCCGCCGAGGCGCAGATCGACCTGATCGGCCGCACCCTGACCGGCTACCGCCGCTTCCTCGAACTGACGCGCAGCCGGCAGGCGGTCGGCGTCGCGTCGCCGCTCGACGTGGCGCAGGCGGAAACGCAGCTGGCCAGCGCCGAAGTGCAGGGCATCGACGCCGAGAACCAGCGCGCGCAGCTGGAGCACGCCATCGCGGTGCTCGTCGGCCGGGCGCCGGCGGCGTTCGCCATCGCGCCGGGCGCCCGTCTGCCGGCCGTGCCGCCGTCCCCGGCGCTGCTGCCGTCGACGCTGCTCGAAAGGCGCCCCGACATCGCCGCCGCCGAACGCCGCATGGCCGCCGCCAACGCGCAGATCGGCGTCGCCGGCGCCGCCTACTTCCCGGTGCTCGACATCGGCGGCAGCGTCGGCTATCGCAACGACGCGCTCGCCGGCCTGCTCAGCGCACCCAACCGTTTCTGGTCGCTCGGCCCGGCGCTCGCCATGACGCTGTTCGACGGGGGCGCCCGCTCGGCGGCGGTCGCGCAGGCCGGCGCCGGCTACGATCAGGCCGTGGCGACCTATCGTCAGACCGTGCTGACGGCGTTCCAGGAGGTCGAGGACAACCTGTCGGCGGCGCGCCTGCTGGCGCAGGAGGGCGAGGCGCAGGCGCGGGCGCTGGCCGCCGCCCGGCGCTCGCGCGAGATCGCCGAGAACCAGTACCGGGCGGGCATCGTCAGTTCGCTGAACGTGGTGACGGCGCAGGCGGCCGAGCTGTCGGCGGAAGCCGCGGCGATCAATATCGACAGCCGCCGCCTGCAGGCCGCGGTGCTGCTGTTCAAGAACGCCGGCGGGCTGTGGACGCCGCCGCCGGCGCCCTGAGACGCGGCAGGAGGGCTTTCAGGCGCGGCGTTCCGCCGGCAGGCGCAGGCGGGCGATCAGGCCGCCGCCCTCGCGCGGCAGCAGTTCGAGGCGGCCGCCGTGCAGGCGGGCGATGCGCTCGACGATGGCCAGCCCGAGGCCGGTGCCGCCGGCGTTGGTGCGCGCGCTTTCGAGGCGCGTGAACGGACGCTTGAGGCGCTCGACCTCGGCGGCCGGAATGCCGGGGCCGCGATCCATCACGTCGACGCAGCAGTCCCCGCCCTGCGCGTAGGTGCGCACGTCGATTTCGCCGCCGCCGTATTTGCGCGCGTTTTCCAGCAGATTGCCGAGCGCGCGCAGCATGGCTTTCGGGCGCAGGCGGGCGGGCGGCAGTTCGCCGGTCTGCAGGCGCGGCGGCGTCTGGGCCCGATAGTGACTGGACAGCGCCTGCGCGAGCAGGGCGTTGAGGTCGGCCGGCTCGGCCGTCTCGCCGGCGTCGCCGCGCGCGTAGTCGAGGAACTGCGCGATGATCGCGTCCATCTGTTCGATGTCGGCGGAGACCGCGTCGCGCGCGCCCTCGTCGGCGATCGACAGCTCGGCTTCGAGGCGCAGGCGGGCGAGCGGCGTGCGCAGGTCGTGCGAAATGCCGGCGAGCACTTCGGCGCGTTCGGCGTCGATGTGGCGCAGATCGTCCGACATGCGGTTGAAGGCTTCGGCGAGTTGCTGCAGTTCGACCGATCCGCGCTCGGCGAGCGGCGCCGGGTGGCGGCCGCGTCCGACTTCGCCGGCGGCGTGGGCGAGGGCGCGCAGCGGCTGCGTGACGCGCGAGACGATCAGCCAGGCGACGAACAGCGCGAGCGCCAGCGAGGCGCCGCCCCAGGCCAGCCAGTGCCACGGGAAATCGCGTTCGGCGCGCTCGCCGGGCAGCATCACCCAGTATTCGTCCTCGCCTTCGTCGTCGATCGTGAAGCTGACCCAGATGCCGTCCTGCCCATCGACGGTGCCGGCGAAGCGCGTGCGCGGGCCGAGCTGGGCGCGCACCTCGTCCTTCAGCAGGGCGAACAGCGGCGTGTCGGGCAGCGGCTCGATCTCGTCGTCGGGCTCGGCCGGGAAAAGGTGCACGCCCTCGCGCTCGGCGAGGTCGCGCAGCAGGCCGCGGCGTTTGGTCGGCTCGGCGGCGACCAGCGCGGCGCGCGTGAGGTTGGCGACGCTGACCGTGAGCTGCGCCAGCTGGCGCGCGCGCGGTTCGCGCTCGGCCAGCGCGAAGAGGGTGATCCAGATGGCGATGGTGACGCAGATCAGCAGGCTGACCAGCAGGAAGGTGCGCACCAGCAGCGTGCGCGGGGCCAGCTTCATTTGGGCTGGCTCTGGCCGTCGGGAATGAAGACGTAGCCGAAGCCCCATACCGTCTGCAGGTAGCGCGGGCTGGACGGGTCCGGTTCGAGCAGCTTGCGCAGGCGCGAGACCTGCACGTCGATGGCGCGGTCGAAGGGACCCTGCTCGCGGCCGCGCGCCAGCGTCATCAGGCGGTCGCGCGAGAGCGGCTGGCGCGGGTGCTGGAGCAGCACCTTGAGCACGGCGAACTCGCCGGTGGTGAGCGGCAGGAAATCGTCGCCGCGTTTGAGCGTGCGCGCCGCGAGATCGACCTCGATACCGCCGAAGGCGACCACCTGATCTTCGCCGGCCGGCGCGCCGGGCACCGCCGTCGTCCGCCTCCGCAGCACGGCCTGCATACGGGCGAGCAGTTCGCGCGGGTTGAAGGGTTTGGGCAGGTAGTCGTCGGCGCCCATTTCGAGGCCGACGATGCGGTCGATCTCGTCGCCCTTGGCGGTCAGCATCACCACCGCCAGCTCCGGGTGGCTCGCGCGCAGGCGGCGGCAGATCGACAGGCCGTCCTCGCCGGGCAGCATCAGGTCGAGCACGACCAGGTCGAAGTTCTCGCGCGCCAGCCATTTGTCCATTGCGGCGGCGTGTTCGGCGCTCTTCACGGCAAAGCCCTGCTCGCCGAGATAGCGTTGCAGGAGGTCGCGCAGTCTTTGGTCGTCGTCGACGACGAGGATTTTTCGTTCGGACATGGCCTTAATCCTAACCGGAAAGGCGTTGGACGTGGCGGGAGAAACAAGGTGCCGGAGGATCGCAAAACGCGGCGCGTGTGAGTAGATTTTTCCGCCGCGGCCCGTGGCAACATTTACTTACAAATTGCTCCCCGCCGCGCAAAGATGCGTTACATCTGGCTCGCACACTGCTTTCGTCGCCGCAGAGGATGCGGCGTGCGCGCCGCGCTTTTCGCACGGTGCGGAAGGCAGGCAGAATGGCGAAATCGTATTGGGCATGCTGCCCGGCGGAGCGCTTCCGGCGCGTGCGCGGCACGGCAGGAGCGGCGATCCGGCGGAGGCGGCGCGCGTCGGCGGCCGGTTGCCGGCCGTCTCGGCAAATGGGTGGGCGATGAAATCATGGCGGCAATGAAGCGGACGGCAGGATGGACCCTCGCGGTGCTGCTCGCGCTCGCCTGCGCGGCGCCGACGGCGCACGCCGGGCGCTGGGACGACCGTTTCATGGCGCGCGACGGGCAGCGCTCGGAGCGCTTCCAGCGCGACGTGCCGCAGCGCGACCGGCAGGAGCGTTTCCAGCGGCGCGACGAGTGGAGCGGCCGGGGCGGCGACCGCGGGGGCGACGATGCCCGCCAGCAGCGGATGTCGCCCGAGGAGCGCCGCCAGCTGCGGCGCGACGTGCACGACGCCGGGCGCGACCTGTACCGGCAGCGCCGCTGATTTTCCTCTGCGCCGGCCCGCTCGCCGCCCGGCGCGCGTCATTCCTGCCGAGCGTTCGTTTGCCCGCGATTGCGTCCATGTCGCCGTGCGGCGACGCGCCTAATCGCTGATCTTTCCGCGCAGCGCCTTCACCTTCCCACGCTGCGTCTTTCCTTCCAGGCGTCGCAGCTGCGCGCCGTACGTCGGCTTCGTCGGGCGGCGCGTGCGCGGCGTATGGGCTGCGGCCGCGATCAGTTCGCGCAGGCGCGCCAGCCCTTCCTCGCGGTTGCGCACCAGGCTGCGGAATTCCTGCGCCTTGATCACGATCACCCCGTCCGCGCTGACGCGCTGGTCGCGCAGCGCCAGCAGACGCGCCTTGAGCGCCTCGGGCAGCGAGGAGGCGCGGATGTCGAAGCGCAGATGCAAGGCGTTCGACACCTTGTTCACGTTCTGCCCGCCGGCGCCCTGCGCGCGGATGGCGACGAATTCGACTTCGTCCTCGTTCAGGGTGAAATGGGGCAATGAGGTCGTCATCGGTCTTCGGTTTCTCCGCTTCGTCGTCGGGGTGGTCCGCGTTGTCCGCTGCGTCGGCACCCTCCGGCGCGGGATGGCGCGGTTCCGATCCGTGCGGAAAATGCCGTTCCGATACGCGTGCTATAGTGCCCGCGCCGCGCCAGGGCCCCCGGTTTCTGTTTGCCGCAGCTTCCGGCGGGCGAGGACGGAGAGTACCAGACATGGGGCGCGCTTCATCCGGCGCCGTTCGGGTAAGGGCGCCGTTCACGGAGGATGCCCCGGCTTTTGCGCGCGGTTCGCGCTCGCGGCGTGCGCCGGTCCGCGTGTATGGCCGCCGGCGTTCGATTTATCGAGGTTTTGGGAGGCAGCATGGACAGGCACGAGTACTACATGAACATCGCCATGGCGGTGCGCAAGAAAGCGAACTGCCTCGGCCGCAAGGTCGGCGCGGTGATGGTCAAGGACAACCGGATCATTTCCACCGGCTACAACGGTACGCCGGAGGGCGTGGACAACTGCACCGACGGCGGCTGCGTCCGCTGCCGCGACCGCGCGACCTACAAGGCCAGCGTCGGCTACGATGTGTGCATCTGCGTCCATGCCGAACAGAACGCCCTCATCTCGGCCGCCCGCTTCGGCAACGCCATCGAGGACACCGTCGTCTATTCGACCCTGCGCCCCTGCTTCGATTGCACGAAGGCGATGCTGCAGGCCAAGGTGCGGGCGGTGTATTACCTGCACGACTGGCAGCATCCGATCGGCGAATTGCAGGAGCAGTACGCGCTGCTGCAGTCGAAGTTCCCGGAAGGCGTGAACGCGGTCGCCATCGACGATCCGGAGGCCGACTGGGCGAACGCGGTGGCGCCCGCCGCGACCTGAACCGGGCGGCAGTTCTCGCCGCTGCCGTTTTGCTGCCGGCGTTTTTTGCCGCCGAGGACGTTCCCGCACGGCTGTCGAGTACGGCCTTCCCTTCGGCGTCATGTCCCGGATGCGCATGGGGCGCGGACTCTCCGCGATTGCCGATGAACGGATGGCCTGTTTTTTGCTGGGCCAATGATGATTGCGCTCGCCAACGGGCGCGGATCGTTCATCGCAAAACACGTTCGACGGAGAATCCATGCATATCGGCAGCTTCACCCCGGCGGCGGGCGTCGCCTACGCAGCATCCAGCAGTCGTTCCAGCCCGGTTGCGGCGGCTGCCGCGAGTTACGGCAAAGTTACGGATGGCGCGGATAGCGTCACGATATCGGCGGCGGCCCGGCAGGCCGCCTCGGCCGAGCGGGCCGGCGCCCTGGCGGCGAGCGGCGAGGCCGGCGCGGCAGGCGACTATCCCGTGGAAATGTACCAGCTGCCGAAATGGTATGCGGACTACGGATTCCAGCTGCCGACCCAACCCGGAAGCCGCGGGGACTGGTTCGCCGAAAGCTATCCGCAGGCGGCCGCGGCGTCGTCCGCCGAGCGCGCCGAATATTCCACCCTGATTCAGGAGCATTACCAGGCCGTGCTCGCTGAGAACGGCGTCAAGGGCGTCGCGGCGCATTACGCGGCGACGATTCTCGATCAGGATTCCAGCGAGGCGCTGCGCCGGCAGATGGTCGAACGGATCCGGGGCGACGACAGGCTGCTCGAATTGATGCCGAAGATGGGTAAGCCGATTCCCTGAGCGCAGGGCTTCTCCGTCGGTGGCCCGCCGCTGCGCGTAGCGCCCTCTGCGCCGCCGCAGAGGAAGTGATCGTTCTCTCCCGGTATTCGGCGCCTTGGCGGGGTATGCGCAATCGCGCCGCCAGCATTGCCGCCGCGGCGGGTAGAATATCGCCCCATGCCTGCCATCAATCTGCTTGCCATCGAAACCTCCACCGACGCCGGTTCCATCGCCTTGTGGCGCGACGGCGAAGTGCTGCTGCGCGATTGCCCGCGCGGCGTTTCGCATTCGGAAACCCTGCTGCCGCTGATTCGCTCGACGCTGGCCGAGGCCGGCCTCGGCTTCGCCGATCTGTCGGGCATCGCCTTCGGCGCCGGCCCCGGTTCCTTCACCGGCCTGCGCGTGGCTTGCGGCGTCGCGCAGGGGCTGGCTTTCGCGCACGACACGCCGCTGTTGCCGGTCGGTACGCTGGAGGCGATGGCTTTGGCCGCCGGCGGCGGGCGCGTGCTGGTGGCGCTCGACGCGCGCATGGGCGAAGTGTATCTCGGCAGTTTCGAGGTTTCGTCCGACGCGGTCGTGGCGCTCGGCCCGGTCGGCGTCCATCCGCCGGGCGCGGTGCCGCTGCCCGCGAGCGGCGGCTGGCTGGCCTGCGGCAACGGGCTGGCCGCCTACCCGGCGCTGCGCGAGCGGCTGGCGCCCGCGGTCGACGCCTGGCTGCCGGAGCTGATGCCGACGGCCGACGCCGCGGCGCGCCTCGCCGCGCCGCGTCTGGCGCGCGGCGAACGGGTCGATCCGGCCGACGCGGTGCCGGTCTACGTGCGCGACAAGGTCGCGCAGACGGTCGCCGAGCGGTTGGCGCAGGGAGGCAAGGCGTGAGCGCCCGCGTCCGGCCATTCGCTGCGGTCGCGCTGCTGCCCGCGCGGAGCGTGATGCGCGGCGACGGGAGGGAGGTCCGGTGAACGCGCTGCTCGAACCGCGCATCGAGATGCTGCCGATGAACCCGCACGACCTCGACGAGCTGCTGCCCATCGAGTACCGCATCTATTCCCATCCGTGGAGTCGCGGCAACTTCGCCGATTCGATCGCGGCCGGCTACAGCTGCTGGGTCTGCCGCGTCGGCGGCGAACTGGTCGGCTACGCGGTGGTGATGATCGCCGTCGACGAGGCGCACCTGCTCAACATCAGCGTTTCCGAAAAGCGGCAGGGCATGGGCTTCGGCGCGCGCCTGCTGCGCCACGCCATGCAGGTCGGGCGGCAGGGCGGGGCGACGACGCTGCTGCTCGAAGTGCGCCCGTCGAACGCGAAGGCGCTCGAACTCTACCGCCACTTCGGCTTTGTGCAGATCGGCGTGCGGCGCGGCTACTACCCGGCCGAGCAGGGGCGCGAGGACGCGCTGGTGCTGACCCATCCGCTGCTCGAGGTGTCGGCATGAGCCTGACGCGCGAACAGATCCTGCACGAGATGGGCCTGACGCAGTGGAAGCTGCGCGCCCGTCCGGCGGCGTCGGAGGCGTCTCCAGACGCGGCGCCGGACGAAGTTCCCGACGACGGCCGCGAAACGGCGTGGGAGGAAACCCGGGCAAGCGACCGGGAATCCGACCGGGATTACAACCCGGACGAGGGCCGGGCGGCGTTCCGCGCCGCGCCGCCGGCCGTAGCGGCGGAGACGACCGAGCCGATGGCGGGCGCATCCGATGCCGATCGCGTGCCGGCCTGCGCGCCGCGTGATGAAGCCGCCGGGTGGGCTGCCGACGAAAACGCGGATGGAGCTTGGTCCGATGCCGCGCCCGACAATTTCCCCGCAACCGCTCCCTCGCCCTCGGCGCCACGCGTCGGCGACGCGCCGGAAGGCGGGCGCGGCGCGCAGATCGCGCGCATGGGCTGGGACGAACTGCGCCGGAGCATCGCCGACTGCCGTGCCTGCGGCCTGTGCGAGCAGCGCCGGCAGGCCGTGCCCGGCGTCGGCGACGAGCGGGCGGACTGGCTGTTCATCGGCGAGGGGCCGGGCGCCGAGGAGGACGCGCGCGGCGAGCCTTTCGTCGGACAGGCCGGAAAGTTGCTCGACGCGATGCTGGCGGCCATCGACCTCGAACGCGGCGCCGACGTCTACATCGCCAACGCCGTGAAGTGCCGCCCGCCCGGCAACCGCACGCCGGAGGCCGGCGAAATGGCCGCCTGCGCGCCCTATCTGCAGCGCCAGATCGAGCTGCTGCAACCGAAGCTGATCGTCCTGCTCGGCCGCGCCGCGGTGCAGGCGGTGCTCGGCGTCGAAAGCTCGCTGGCCAGCCTGCGCGGCAAGCCGCTCGCCTGCGCGGCGGGCGGGCGCGAGATTCCGGTCGTCGTCACCTACCACCCGGCGTATCTGCTGCGCACGCTGCCCGACAAGGCAAAGACCTGGGAAGACCTGTGCCGTGCCCGCGCGCTGATGCGCGAATTGAAGGCGGGCGCCGCGCTCGCACCTTGAACCGCGGGCCGCCGGCCCCATCTAACCGTCATTCGTTCCCGCCCGGAGGCAACATCATGCGCATCAGAATCCTCGCCGTGCTCGCCCTCGTCGCCAGCCTGCTTTCCGGCTGCGGCTACAACACCTTCCAGACCGGCGACGAAGCCGTCAAGGCGGCGTGGTCCGAAGTGCTCAACCAGTACCAGCGGCGCGCCGATCTGGTGCCCAATCTGGTCGCCACCGTGCAGGGCTACGCCAGCCACGAGCGCGAAGTGCTGACGCAGGTGACGCAGGCGCGCGCGCAGGTCGGCAGCATCCAGGCGACGCCCGAGCTGATCGAGAATCCCGAGGCCTTCGCCAAGTTCCAGCAGGCGCAGGCCGGCCTTTCCAGCGCGCTGTCGCGCCTGCTGGTGGTGTCCGAGAACTATCCGCAGCTCAAGGCCGACGCTTCCTTCCGCGACCTGCAGGCGCAGCTCGAAGGCACCGAGAACCGCATCACCGTGGCGCGCAACCGCTACATCAAGTCGGTCGAGGCCTACAACGTCTCGGTGCGCACCTTCCCGAACAATCTGACGGCGATGGTCCTCGGCTATCAGGCCAAGGCCAACTTCACGGTCGAGAACGAGAAGGCGATTTCGGCGCCGCCCAAGGTCGATTTTTCAGCACCGGCCAAGCCGGCCGCCGCCGCGCCGGCCGAAGGCGGCAAGAGTCCGGCGCAGCCCGGCTACTGAGCATGCCTGCCTTCGGCGTCCGCCTGCCGCTCTGGCTGCTCGGCTGCTTTCTGCTGCTCGCCGCCGGGCTGGCCGCGGCGCAGGCGCTGCAGCCGGTGCCGCCGCTCACGGCGCGCGTCACCGATCTCACCGCGACGCTGTCCGCCGAGCAGCGCGGCCGGCTCGAAGAAAAGCTCGCCGCGTTCGAGCGCGAGAAGGGTTCGCAGATCGCCGTGCTGCTGGTGCCGAGCGTGCAGCCGGAAGCCATCGAGCAATACGCGCTGCGCGTCGTCGAGGCGTGGAAGCTCGGGCGCAAGGGCGTGGATGATGGCGCGCTGCTGCTCGTCGCCAAGGACGATCGCAAGCTGCGCATCGAGGTCGGTTACGGCCTCGAAGGCGCGCTCAACGACGCCACTGCGAAGCGCATCGTCGCCGAAACGATCACGCCGCATTTCAAGCAGGGCGATTTCGCCGGCGGCATCGAGGCCGGCGTCGATGCGATGCTGCGCGTCGTCGGCGGCGAACCGTTGCCGCCGCCGCAGGCCGCCGCAAGCGGCGGGGGCGGCGGCGCCGATCTCGAATCGCTGCTGGTCGGCGGCTTCATTCTGGTTTTCGTCGTCGGCGGCGTGCTGCGCGCGATCTTCGGCCGCTTTCTCGCCTCGGGCATCATCGGCGTGATCGGCGGCGTGATCGCCGCGCTGCTCTTTTCCTCGCTGCTGGTCGCCGGTCTGGTCGGCGTCGTCGCCTTCGTCGTCTCGCTGTTCGCCGGGGCGAGCGGTCTCGGCGGAATCGGCGGGTGGGGCGGTCCGGGCGGTTTCGGCGGGCGCGGCGGCGGGGGCGGTTTTTCGGGCGGCGGCGGTTTCTCCGGCGGCGGGGGCGGTTTTGGCGGCGGCGGCGCGTCGGGAGGATGGTGATGCAACTGACGAGAATTTTCCGCCATCTCGCGCTGCCGCACTGGTGGGTGCGGCGCGGTTTTCCGCAAAGCACGCTTGCGGCGGTCGAACGCGCCATCGCGGCGTCCGAAGCCCGGCATCGCGGCGAACTGCGCCTCGTCGTCGAGGCCGGCCTGCCGCTCGGCGGCCTGCTGCGCGGCGAATCGCCGCGCGCGCGGGCGATTGAGCTGTTCGCGCAACTGCGCGTCTGGGACACGGTCGAGAACAGCGGCGTGCTGATCTACCTGCAGTTGGTCGACCGCCGCGTCGAGATCGTCGCCGATCGCGGCATCGATGCCCGCGTCGGGCAGGAATTCTGGAACGCCGTGTGCCGGCGCATGGAACTGGCTTTCGCCGGCGGGCGGTTCGAAGCCGGGGCGCTGGCCGCGCTGGACGAGATCACCGAAGCGCTCGCCGCGCACTTTCCGGCCCGTGCCGCCAACCCCAACGAATTGCCGGATCGTCCGCTCGTCCTCTAGGCCGCAGTTTTGCCCGGATGAACCGGATTTGCGGCGGGTGCTAGCCTTTGTCGGCGCCGCCCGCACCACGACCTGCTCCGACGTTGTTTCTCCAGAATTTTCACCGTGAAAGCCGAATGACCACTTCGCCCGCTCCTCCGCCCGATCCGCGCCAGGCCCTGCTTTTCGCGCTGGCCGCCGAGCGCCTGTCGGCCTATTACGAGCACGGCCAGTGGATGACCACCGCGCAGGGGGCGAGTCTCGCCGAATCCTGGCTGCTGCGCGGCGCGGTGAAGCGGGATGCGCTGCCGCTGGCCGACCGCCGCCTGCTCTCGGAACTGAGCGACCGGCTGGCGCGCTATCTGGCGGGCTCGCTGTCGCGCGAGGCCGGCCTGTACACCGCCCACGAAATGATGGAGGCGCTGGACCCGAACTACCGCTCCGAACTGGTCTTCGACCTGCTCGACGAATGCGCCCGCCTGCTGCGCGAAAACGGAGAGGAGGCCCGGACTTGACGCGCCTGCCCGTAGCGGCGGGGCGCGCGGTCGCGCCGTTCCTGCGCCGCTTCGCCTGCCGCGTGCGCCTTGCTCCCTTCGTCCGTCTCGTTCTCCTCTGCCTGGCGCTCGGCGTCGGTCCGCTGGCGGCGGCGCCCGAGGCGGCGCGGCCGGTGCGCGTCGGCGTGCTGGCCTTTCTCGACGCCGACGCGATGAGCAGCCAGTGGGAACCGTTGCTCGACCGCCTCGCGGCGGCGCTGCCGGGGAGCCGGCCGGTGCTCGTGCAGCTCGACCACGCGGCGCTGCGCGAGGCGGTGGCACGCCAGTCGGTCGACTTCGTGATCACCAATCCGGGCAGCTACGTGGCGCTCGAGATGGAGTTCGGCATCAGCCGGATCGCCACGCTCGATACCGCACTGGCGCCGAGCCCGGCGCGCGCCGTCGGGTCGGCGGTGATCGTGCGTGCCGAGCGCGAGGATATCGGGACGCTGGCCGACCTCGTCGGCAAGCGGGTGGCGGCGGTCGGCGACGACGCCTTCGGCGGCTTCCAGGTGGCGTGGCGCGAGTTCGCCCAGCTCGGCATCGATCCGAACGCGGACTTCGCGGCGCTCGATTTCGTCGGCCTGCCGATGCGCAAGGTGGTCGACGCGGTGGCGAGCGGGCGCGCCGACGCCGGCATCGTGCGCGCATGCACAGTCGAAAACCTCGCGGCGGCCGGCGGAAGCGCGGGCGGAGCGCCATCTCAGCAGTTTCGCGTCCTCTCGCCGCGCCCGGAAGCGGATTTCCCCTGCCTGACCTCGACCCGCCTCTATCCCGACTGGCCGATCGCCACGCTGCGCAGCACGCCGCCGGCGCTCGCCAAGGCGGTGGCGACGGCGCTGCTGGCGATGCCGCCGACGCGCGAGGGCATGTCGTGGACGGTGCCGGCCGACTACCAGTCGGTGCATGAATTGTTCCGCGAACTGCAGACCGGCCCCTACGGCTACCTCAAGGAAAGCACGCTGCGCGCCGCCGTCGTCCGCTACTGGCCGGCCGTCCTCGTGCTGGCGACGCTGCTCGTCGGCTGGATCATCTACACGGTGCGCGTCGAGCATCTGGTGCAGGTGCGCACCGCCGAACTGCGCCGCGCGCTCGACGAGCGGCAGGCGATCGAGCGCCGCATGCGCGCGCATCAGGAGGAGGTCGAGCACCTCTCGCGCCTGTCCATCCTCGGCGAGCTGTCCGGTACGCTGGCGCACGAGATCAACCAGCCGCTGGCGAGCATCGGCAACTACGCGCAGAGCCTCGTGCGGCGCGTCGACAACGGTCGCCTGACCGACGCCGCCGTGCGCGAGGCGAGCGTCGAGATCGCCGGGCAGGCCGAGCGCGCCGCCGGCATCCTCGGCCGCATTCGCGGCTTCGCCCGCAAGCGCGCCGCCGTGCGCGAGCGCCGCGTGCTGGCCGAGGTGGTGCATGAAACCGTCGCCCTGTTCTCCGGCATGCTCTCGAACCGGCCGGAAATCTCGGTCGACGAAGGCGCGGCGGCCGGCTGCGCGGTCGAGGTCGACCCGCTGCAGATCCAGCAGGTGCTGCTCAACCTGCTGAAGAACGGGCTCGACGCCATGTCGGACCTGCCGGCCGAAGCACGCCGCCTGCGCATCGCGCTGGCGCGCGAGGACGACACGCTGCGCGTCGACGTGCGCGACTTCGGTCGCGGCCTCGCGCCCGAGGCGCGCGACCGCCTCTTCGAATCCTTCTTCACCACCAAGCCCGACGGCCTCGGCCTCGGCCTGTCGATCTGCGCGACCATCGTCGAAGCGCACGGCGGCCGGCTTTCGGCGCGGCCGCCGGAGACCGGCGCGGGCATGGTGTTCACCTTCACCTTGCCTTGCCATGACTGATTCTTCCGAAAACGCCGTGATCCACGTGGTGGACGACGATGCCTCGTTCCGCCGCTCGCTCGTCTTCCTGCTCGAATCGGTCGGCTGGCCGGTCGCCGCGCACGCCTCGGCGGCCGACTTCCTCGCCGCCTGCGCCGACGGCGCCGCGCCGCCGGCCGACCTCGGCTGCCTCGTGCTCGACATCCGCATGCCCGGCATGAGCGGCCTCGAACTGCAGCAGGCGCTGCGCGCGCGCGGCTGGACGCCGGCCGTGGTGTTCATGACCGGGCACGGCGACGTCGAACTGGCGGTGCAGGCGATGAAGCAGGGCGCCTTCGACTTTCTCGAAAAGCCGTTCCGCGACCAGGCGCTGCTCGACACCGTCGCCGCCGCGGTGCGCCACGGCAGCGCGCAGCGTGCAGCCGCGCAGCGGCGCGCGCACGCGCAGGCGCTGTTCGACCGCCTGTCGCCGCGCGAACGCGAGGTCGCCCGTCTCGTCGCGCTCGGCCTGCCGAACAAGCTCGTCGCGCGCGATCTCGACATCAGCGAGAAGACCGTGCACGTGCATCGCCAGCATGTGATGGAGAAGGTCGAGGCGGGCAGCGCCGCCGAACTCGCCCGCCTGATGCTGCAAGCCGACCCGCACGGGCTGGATTGAGGCGGCGGGGCGGCGCTCGTCGGATACCGGCGCGCGCCGTGCTCCCCGCGCCCGTCCGGGCACGAAGGCGACGTCTCAGTAGGCGCTCCAGAGGTAGATGAAGATCAGGTCGTTGTCGCGCGCGCCGCCGGCCGGGCTGCCGTCGAAAGCGGCCACGCCGCCCGCGAAGCGCGTGTATTTGTAGTACTGGAGGCCGATGCGCAGGTATTGGGCGGGGGTCAGGAAAACTTCCGGAACCCAGACGCGCGTGCCGGAGGCGTTGTTGAACGGAGCAATGAGCGGGTCGGCTCCGTGCAGGAAGGCGCCTTGCGTTCCTGTGGCGCTCACGTAGGACAAGCTGGCCCCGTATTTCGATTCGTAGGTGTAGGTGGCGTTCACTTTCAGCAGGTCGACGGTATTTGCCGCGTTTGCCAGGGCGCCGCCGTAGGCCGGGGTTTCGATATTCCAGACGGGGTCGTCGTAGCGCTGCTTTTCCCGGCTGAAGGAGACGCGCGCGGAAATGCCGTAGGGCTGGCTGGCGTAGCGGTACTGGCCGTCGATGCCGAACTCCTGGCTGCGGATCGATGGCGAGCGGGCGTCCGCCGGATCGACGTCGAGCCGCCCGCTCAGTCCGTGCAGGCCGATCGTTGCGCCGTGCGCGCCCCATTCGTAATTGAGCGCCAGCCGCCAATAGGGGTTCAGCCCGCGCGCGGGACGGCTGTCGGGGGCGGCTATTCCCGGCCTGGCGAAGGGCGAAAGACCTCCGGCGTTTCTTGCGCTTCGGTAGGCGCCGAACTCTGCATACACCAGCCCCTTCCATTCGGCGGCGAGGCCGAGTCCGACGGCCGGGCCATCCGGCGCCGCATCCGTGGAGATGCGCGGCGCGACCGGCGGGTCGAACGATGTTCCGGTGTAGCGTTGGCCGTAGGGCGCGGCGGGGACGATGCCGAACAGGGGGTCGGGCGGCGCGAGGCCCCGGCCTTCGCCGTCATTGGCATCGCCGCGCAATGCTGCTCCGCTTCGCAGGGTCCGCGAGAAAGGGATCATGCCGCGCACCCCGTCGGCATCGGCGAACGAATTGAACCTTCCTCCGGACGGCAGAGCGGCGGCGTATCGTTCGCCGGCGTGGCAGGTGGCGCAGCTCTGTCCGGTCTGTCGGGAAAACAGCGGCAATGCCGACGCCTCGCCCGGGGCGAGCGCCGACGCGGCAACGGCGAGTTGTGAAAGTGCGGCGGCGGCCGGCAGCGAACGATGGAAAAACCTGGAAAACGATTCCATGGGAGCCTCCGCAATTTTTTGTCATATGGGCGTTTTCCAACGTAGTCCATGCTTTTCGAATCCGCAAAACAAACCTTTTTTTACGCTTTGCATGTCATTGTTTGCATGACGGTTTTTAGGGTTTTCGGGGCATTTTGCGGCTATGGCGAAGCATGTACCGTGGCACTGGTAAAAAGTGCAGAAATTTCGGAATGCGCCGGTCGGAGCAAAAAAAAGCCCCGCATCAGGCGAGGCCGAAACTGCGTCGGAAATCGGTTCTTTTTCAGGCGCGTACCAGCCTTGCCGGCAGCCCGTTGCGCACCGCGGCGCCGGAGACGGCGTCGACCCACACCGACTTGCCTGTCCGCGTCGGGTCGGACAGGCCGAGGTCGTTGAGGTTGATGCCGGCGCGCAGCGCGGGCTTGTCGGGCTGGCGTTCGTCGCCGATGCGGTGGGCGCGGGCGCCGAGTTCGCGGTGGCCGAAGCCGTGCTCGATGGCGACGACGCCCTGCATCACGCCCTCATGCACGATCACCGTGGTCTTCACGCTGCCGCCCGGCGTGCTGAGGGTGGCGGTGTCGCCGCTCTTCAGGCCGGCCCGGGCGGCGTCGGCCGGATGCACGAGCGCCGGATTCTCCGGGTGGATGCCGGTGAGCCGGGTGGCGGCGATGCTGTAGGAGTTCTGCAGCGCCGACTTGAAGCTGATCACCTGCAGCGGCCACGCCGCCTGCGGATACACCTTGCGCATCGGTGTGCCGTCGATGAAGGCGGGTTCGTGCAGGGTCGCGCAGCCGGAGAAGCGCTTGCCGGTGACGCTGTTCTTGCTGCCGCCGACCGCGTCGCTCCACAGCCAGAGCGGTTTGTTGAAGCGGTTGGTCTGCCATTCCGGATTGGCTTCGTCCTGCGCGTCCTTGCCCGGCTGGTAGCGGCCGCCGCGCGTGTAGAGGAAGGCCACCTTGCGCCATTCCTCGGGCTTCAGCGTCGCTTCGAGCAGCGGGCGCAGACGGTCGACGCCGGACAGAGCGAGGTCGTCGTCGGTGGCGTCGGGCACCGGTTCCTTGCCCAGCCACGCGATGTTGGCGCCGCCGCGCAGATACCAGTGCTCGGGGCGTTCGAGCGGCAGCGCGTTGCCTTCGGCGTCGCTCAGCGCCTCGGGGCCGAAGCCGGGCAGCGCCATGGCTTTCGCCAGCGCGATGAAGAAGGTTTCCATGCCGATCGCCTGGCCGTCGGGCGCATCCGACGTCTTCGCCGCCTGCGGTTCGACCACCGGCCAGCGCGCGGTGCATGCCTTGGTCGGCACGCCGCTCCACGGCGCCGCCCAGCCCCAGCTTTCGTACATCAGCGAATCGGGAACGATGTAGTCGGCGTAGGCGTTGCTCTCGTTGATCAGCGGATCGACCGAGACGATCAACGGGATCTTCTTCGGGTCGGCGAGATCCTTCTCGATCTGGGCGCGCACGCCGGTGATGCCGTAGAGCGGGTTGGAGCTCCACAGGATCAGCGCCTTGATCGTGTAGGGGTAGCCGTTGAGGGCGCCGGTGAACCATTCGGTGGCGAGGCCGGGCGCGTTCGGGAACCACGGCGACTGCGCCGGGTAGGGCTTGCCCTCGGCCTTCTTGCGGGCGAATTCGCTGCTCTTCTCGTAGGGCACGTTGCGCCCGAGCGGCGTGCCCTTGGGCTTGACCGCGCCGGGGAAGGTGTCGAGGTTGTAGCGCGGGCCTTCGCCGTCGTCCTTGAAGCCGCCGCCGTTCATGACGAGGCCGCCCTTCCAGTTGAGGTTGCCGATCAGCGCGTTGAGCGTCATCAGCGAGAAGGCGTTGTAGAAACCGGCGCCGGACATCATGCCGCCGTGCGCGATGACCGCCGCCTTGCGGCCGTGGCTCGTGAATTTCTCGGCGAGCGCGGCGATCGTCGCGGCGGGGATGCCGCAGGCATCGGCGCATTCTTCGACGCTCTGGCGCTGGATCGACGCCTTGAGCAGCAGCCAGGCGGTCTGCACGGCGAGCGGCTTGTCGTTCAGCGCGAGGACGGTTTCCGCATCGAGCGCGGCGGGCGCCGTGGCCTTGCCGGCCGGCACCGGCTTGCCGTCGGCGCCGAGGATCAGGTAGGGATCGGCGTCCTTGTAGCGCTCTTCCTCGTCCACCGGCAGGCCGATGTCGGAGCCGCGCAGGAAGCGTCCCTGGCGCGGATGGCCGGCTTCGCTGACGACCAGCCAGCTGGCGCTGGTGAAGGACGGCTCGCCCTGCTGCGCGGCGACGGCGAGGTTGGGGTTGGCGAGATAGGCGGTGTTGATGCGCCCGTTGTCGAGCATCCAGCGCATCATGCCGAGCGCCAGCGCGCTGTCGGTGCCGGGGCGGATCGGAATCCAGCGCCCGCGGTCGCCGGCGGCGCGGTTGTCGGCGTTGGTCAGCACCGGGTCGACCACGACGTAGTCGAGCGTTCCGTCGCTGCGTCCCTTGGCGAGCATCGCGCCGGTGCGCTTGAAGGGGTTGCCGGCGTTGCCCGGCGCCGTGCCGACGAAGATCACGAACTCGCTGTGGGCGAGGTCGGGCTTGGCGTGCGGCATCTTCTTCATGTCGCCGAACAGCGCGCCCGAGCCGGAGCGGTAGGAGCCGCCGCAGTACGAGCCGTGGCCGACGAAGTTGAGCGTGCCGTAGGACTTGTTCCAGAAGCGCCGGGCGAAGGCTTCGCGGCCGTCGTTGACGCTGGAGAGCAGGGCCACCTGATTGACCCGGGGGCCGAGTTCGGGTTGCGCCGGGTCGATCGGCGTGGCGAGGTCGCGCAGGGCCTTGAAGCCGGCCACCGGGCCTTCGCCGAACAGATCGCCGCCCTCGGTCACTTCCTTGACCAGCTGCGCGAAGGAGATCGGTTCCCATTTGCCCGAGTTGCGCGGGCCGACGCGCTTCAGCGGCGTCAGCACGCGGAACGGCGAACTCATCTGGGAGAGTACGGCGTTGCCGCGCCCGCAGGCCGTCGAGCGGCCGGCGAGGCCCTTCTCCTGGAAGCGCGAGAAAGCGATCAGGCTGTCGCGCACCGAGGCCTTCATCGGCAGGTGCGGTTCGGTCGACAGGGGGCTGTAGGGGTTGCCGGCGACGCGGATGACGCGTCCGGATTCCTTGTCGACGCGGACGCGGACGCCGCACTGCGTGGTGCAGCCGAGGCAGGCGGTGTAGCTGACCTGCTGCGCCGGGTTGGGCTGCAGCTTGCCGGTGGCCGGATCGACGGTGAATTCGGGCGCGGCGGCGTTGCCCCAGAGCTTCTTCTCGGGCGCGGGCTTGCCCATCACCTTGTCGGCGATGTTGCCGACGGCGCGGCCGAGCGTTTGCGAGAAACCGGCGGCGAAGGCGGCGACTCCGCCGGCGGCGACGATCTGGCGACGTGCGATTTTCATGCTGTTCTCCTTGCGCGTTCGGCGCTCAAATGTTTGTCCGGCCGTTTTCCCCGCCCAGGCGGGCGACCGGCAGCAGGGCGGTCAGCGCGACGAAGAGGGCGATCCACAGGCCGAAGGTGCCGACGATGCCGAGCAGTCCCTCATGGCCGAGCGGCAGGTGGTACTGATAGAAGCCGGCACCGGTCTTCGGCACTTCCTGGCCGCCGATGAAGACGGTCCAGCGCATCATCCAGGCGCTGTGCAGGGCGAGCAGGCCGATCAGCACGCCGCTGCCGGGATGGCGCAGGGCGAGCCACAGGGTCAGCGCGGCGCTGCCGGCGGCCCAGGCGGCGGTCAGCTTCCACGACGCCGAGGGCGCGACCTGCGCGAGCGCCTGGGCGTGGCTCGGCGACAGCCCGCTGAGTCCGAGCGCAAGCCACACCGCGCCGACCAGCAGGGCGAGCAGCTGCGTGGCGGCGAGCGCCCGCGCCAGGCGGAGGGTTTCCGGCGCGCCCGCCGCCGCCGGGGCGAAGCGCTGCAGCAGCAGGGTGAGGCCGATGCCGCCGGCCAGCGCGGTGACGACGAACTGCACCGGCAGCAGCGGCGTGTCCCACAGCGGACGGGCCTGCACGACCATCACTTCCATGCCGGTATACAGCGCGACCAGCGCGGCGCCGACGAAGGCGAGGGCGGCGGCGGCGAGCAGCGCGCCGCGGCTCTCGTGGCCGCCGTAGGCGAGCGTCCGGCAGAGCGCGGCGAGGCGCGGCGAGAGATTGCCGTCGGCCGCCTGCTGCGCGAGCAGCGGGCGCAGGGCGAGCCAGGCGTAGAGGATCAGCCCGGTGAGATAGACCGGGATGAAGAAGGCGCCCCAGGACATCCACGAGGACGGCGTGAAATACAGGTAGAAGTGGTAGAAGCGGCCCGGCTGGTGCAGGTCGGCGAGCAGCGCGACGGGCGCCGTCAGGCCGCAGAGCAGGGCGCCGAGCAGGGCGAGGCGGGAAATGCCGGTCCAGCCCGGGCGGCGGCCGACGATGCCGGGCAATGAGATGAGAAAGGCGCCGTAGGACAGGCCGATCAGGAAGAAGTACTGGACGGCCCACGGCAGCCACGCGACTTCGCGCGCGACGTTGACGGTTTCGACGATGGTCGGGTTCATGTTCAGCCTCCGTGAGATTCGGGTTTCCACAGCGCGCCCTGGCCTTCGACCTTGCCCTGGAAGCGCTCGTCGAGACCGATGTAGAAGACGCGGGGCTTGGTGCCCGCCTCGGGCTTGAGCACCTTGAGCTCGCTGCCGGCGGCCTTCATGCGCCGGCGCAGTTCGCCCTCGGGGTCGTTCAGGTCGCCGAAGATGCGCGCGCCGCCGACGCAGGTTTCGACGCAGGCCGGCAGCAGCCCGGCGTCGAGACGATGGCCGCAGAAGGTGCACTTGTCCGCCTTGCCGGTCTCGTGGTTGATGAAGCGCGCGTCGTAGGGGCAGGCCTGCACGCAGTAGGCGCAGCCGACGCAGCGCTCGCCGTCGACCAGCACGAGGCCGTCGGCGCGCTTGAAGGTGGCGCCGACCGGGCAGACCGGGATGCACGGCGGATTGTCGCAGTGGTTGCACAGGCGCGGCAGGACGTAGGTGCCGGCCGGCTGCGCGGCGTCGTCGGCCTGCTTGACGCTGTAGGTCGAAACGATGGTGCGGAAGCTGCCCTCGGGCACCGCGTTCTCGTGGATGCAGGCGACGGTGCAGGCCTGGCAGCCGATGCACTTGCGCACATCGACGAGCATGCCCCAGTGCGCGCCGGCCTGCGCGCCCGGCGCTTCCGCCAGGGCGGGGGCGGCGACGGCGCCCACGGTGAGGACCGGAATCCCGCGCAGGAAGGCGCGCCGCGAGGCGGACACGCTTTCTGCGCAGGCATGGGGGTTCGGGGCGGCAACGGGCGGTTCGCCGCTGCCGTTTCGCATCTCTTTCATGGCAACACTCCCTGGTTCAAGGCTTGTTGCCAGATTAGGCGCGCAATCCCCCTGCCGCCATAGGGGAGATTGGGCAGCGCGCTAGACGGTTTTACCTATTGACGGATGTGCGGAAGAAGCGGGGAGCCACTCCGGCGGCGGGCGGGAAGGGCCGGCCGCTCGGGCGCCGGCCCTTCCGGGGCGTCAGGCGTTGTGGATCTTGACCCAGGCGACGTAGCGGTCCATCCAGCCTTGCAGGAATTTCCGGGTGTCGGCGTTGGCGACGTTGCCGTCGGCGTCGAAGAAGCCATCCTTGACCTGGACGAAGGCTTCGGGCTGGCCGAGCGTCGGCACGTCGAGGTAGGCGAGGACGTTGCGCAGGTGCTGCTGCGCCAGCGCGCTGCCGAGGGCGCCGATCGACGCGCCGATGACGCCGGCCGGCTTGCCGCTCCAGGCGTTCTGTCCGTAGGGGCGCGAGGCGTGGTCGATGGCGTTCTTGAGCACGCCGGGGATGGAACGGTTGTATTCGGGCGTGACGAAGAGCAGGCCGGAGGCCGAGGCGATTTCGTTCTTCAGTGCTTTGACGCTCGCCGCCTGGGCGGCGTCGTCGTCCTGGTTGTAGAGCGGCAGGTCGCCGATCGACAGCTGCTTGAAGGCGAATTCCGGCGGCGCCATTCTGCTGAGGGCGCCGGCCAGCCTGCGGTTGATCGAATCGTGGCGAAGGCTGCCGACGACGACGGCAATCTGATATTGGCTCATGACAACTCCTTGTAGTCGATGCGGACGAAGTTGCTGCACTTGCGGTGTATCGGGCGGGGCGGCGGGCGCCGGCGTTCGGCGACCGCCAGCCAGTGAGACTGCGCTCGGGGTCTGCGGTTCCGTGCGGGATATTTTCCGGGCATGGCCGGAGGCCGGGTGCGCCGGGCTGGCGCGCCGGCGCGGGCGATCAGTGGTGGGCGCTGTCGTCCAGATGGATCACGTCGTCGTGCACGCGCTGGTTGGCGGCGTGCAGGCGCTTGACGAAGTACATGGCGCCGCTGACGAAGAGGCCGAACAGGGTGATCACCCAGTAGATCGACAGGTCGGCCTTGACCATCGCGTAGTAGATGCCGGTCATGGCGAGGATCGAGAGATTCTCGTTGAAGTTCTGCACGGCGATGGAATGGCCGGCACCCATCAGGATGTGGCCGCGGTGCTGGAGGAGCGCGTTCATCGGCACGACGAAGAAGCCCGAGAGGCCGCCGATGACGATCAGCAGCGGCACGGCGATCCAGAGGTGATGCACGAAGTTCATGACCAGCACGATGATGCCCATCGCGATGCCGAGCGGGATCACGCGCACCGACTTGCGCAGCGTGATCATCTTGGCCGCGATGCCGGCGCCGAGCGCCACGCCGATGGCCACCACGCCCTGCAGCATGCTCGACTTCGACAGGTCCAGATGCAGCGCGACCTCGGCCCACTTGATCACGATGAACTGCAGCGTCGCGCCGGCGCCCCAGAACAGCGTCGTGACCGCCAGCGACACCTGGCCGAGCTTGTCGCGCCAGAGCAGCGAAAGACAGTGGTTGAACTCGCGCACCAGATACCACGGGTTCTTGTGCAGCGGCTTGTGGTCGACGCCGGTATCCGGCACGTAGAGGTTGAACAGCGCGGCGAGCAGGTAGAAGCCGGCGACGACGCTGAGCGCCATTTCGCCGACAGTGTCGATGCCGGTGTCGATCAGCGGAAAATCGAAGGCGAGCATGGCGTGGGCGATTTCCGGCTTGATCAGCATGCCGCCGATGACGACGCCGATGATGATGGCGCCGACCGTCAGACCTTCGATCCAGCCGTTGGCCACGACCAGCAGGCGGTGCGGCAGGTATTCGGTGAGGATGCCGTACTTGGCCGGCGAGTAGGCGGCGGCGCCGAGGCCGACCACCGCGTAGGCGAGCAGCGGATGCGCGCCGAAGAACATCATGCCGCAGCCGCCGATCTTGATCGTGTTGCTGATGAACATCACGCGCCACTTGGGCATCGAGTCGGCGAAGGCGCCGACGAAGGCGGCGAGCAGCACGTAGGAAACGGTGAAGAAGGTCTTCAGCAGCGGCTCGTACTCACTCGGCGCATGCATGTCCCGCAGGGCCGCGATGGCGGCGATGAGCAAGGCATTGTCGGCCAGCGCGGAAAAAAACTGCGCGGCCATGATGATGTAGAAGCCGAAAGGCATCGGGGAGTGAGCGGGGAGCCGTTTTTGACGTGGTCGGTTTATACCACGAAAGGCTTAAACTTGTTAGCGAAGCGCGGCGCTCGCCGACCTCGGAAAAAGCGCCGGCACGGGCGTTTCGGGCGGGGTGTTTTCCCGCGTTTCGGGGTGTCGGGGGCGCCATTTTGTGTTTGAATATCGCCATAAATAGAATGTTGGAGACGATTTATGGCCGACCGTCGCTTGCAGGTGTTTCACGCCGTGGCGAAAAACCTGAGCTTCACCAAGGCCGCTGAGGCGCTGTACATGACGCAGCCTGCCGTCACCTTCCAGATCAAGCAGCTCGAGGAGCATCTGAACGCACGCCTGTTCGACCGCGGACACGGGAGGATTGCACTGACGCCGGCCGGCGAGATGGCGCTCGATTACGCCGAGCGCATCCTGGCCCTGTCGGGCGAGCTGGAGACGCGCCTCGCCGAGATGACAGGCCAGATGCGCGGCCCCCTGCTGGTCGGTGCCAGCACGACGATCGCCGAGTTCATGCTGCCGCCCATTCTCGGCGAGTTCAACTCGCTCTACCCGCAGGTGCGCGCGCGGCTGACGGTCGCCAATTCCGAGACGATCGAGAGCCGGATCGCCGAGCATACGCTGGACATCGGCCTCATCGAGTCGCAGGCCAAGCTGCCGAATCTGCAGTGCGAGGTCTGCTGCGACGACGAACTGCAGGTGATCTGCACGCCCGACTACCCGCTCGCCCGATTCAAGGAAATCGAACCGGCGACCCTGCTCGACTACGAGTTCATTTCGCGCGAGCCGGGTTCCGGGACGCGCGAGGTGACCGATACCTATCTGCGCGCCGCCGGCGTCGAGCCGGAGAAGCTCAAGCGCCTGATGGAGCTGGGCAGCCCGGAGGCGCTGAAGGGCGTCGTCGGCACCGGCCTCGGCTTCGCCATCGTCTCGCGCGCCAGTTTCGACAAGGAGCGGCAGCTCGGCAGCCTGGTCGCCATTCCGCTCAAGCCGCGCCTCAAGCGCACCCTGTCCCTGGTCTATCCGAAGGAAAAATTCCGCTCGCGCGTGGTCAATACCTTCGTCGAATTCGCCAAGAAAAAACTCAAGGAGCTGTCCGTCTAATGCCTCGCCCGATCCGCGCCCGCATCGATCTTGCGGCGCTACGCCACAATTACCTGCTTGCCAGGGAGCGCGCCGGCGGCGCCCGCGCCTGGGCCGTCGTCAAGGCCGACGCCTACGGGCACGGCGTGCTGCGCGCCGCCCGTGCCTTCGGCGACGTCGCCGACGGTTTCGCCCTGCTCGACATCCCGGACGCCATCGCGCTGCGCGACGCCGGAATCCGCCAGCCGATCCTGCTGCTCGAAGGCTTTTTCGAGCCGTCCGATCTCGCGCTCTGCGCCGAATACGGGCTGACACCGGCCATCCATCGCGTCGAACAGCTCGAAATGCTGCGCGCCGCGGCCTTGCCGGTGCGCCTGCCGATCTACCTCAAGCTCAATACCGGCATGAACCGCCTGGGCATCACCGCGGCGCAGCTGCCGGCGGTGCGCCGCGAACTGGCGGCGAACCAGACGGTCGGCGCGGTGACGCTGATCACGCATTTCGCCGAGGCCGACGGCGAGCGCGGCATCGCCTGGCAGCTCGACAACTTCGCGCGCATGCGCGCCGACTGGCCGGAGGCGGCGGCCTACCCGCACTCGATGGCCAATTCGGCGGCCATCCTGCGCCATCCGCAGACGGCGCGCGGCGAGAACACCTGGGTGCGGCCGGGCATCATGCTCTACGGCGGCACGCCCTTCGCCGACGAAAGCGCGGCCAGCCTCGGCCTGCGTCCGGCGATGACGCTCACCAGCCGCATCATCGGCGTACAGGAGATCGCGCCTGGCGAGCGCGTCGGTTACGGCGGGCTGTTCGAGGCGCGCCGCCCGACGCGCGTCGGCACCGTCGCCTGCGGCTACGCCGACGGCTACCCGCGGCACGCGCCGGACGGCACGCCGATCGTTGTCGACGGGCAGCGCACGCGCACGATCGGCCGCGTTTCGATGGACATGCTCGCCTGCGACCTCTCCGACCTGCCGCAGGCCGGCGTCGGCAGCGCGGTGACGCTGTGGGGCGACGGCCTGCCGGCCGACGAGGTGGCGGCGGCGGCCGGCACCATCAGCTACGAGCTCTTTTGCGCGCTGGCCCGCCGCGTGCCGGTCGTCGAGGGCTGAGCATGGCGAAAGCGAAAACCATCTACAGCTGTACCGAATGCGGCGCCAGTTCGCCGAAATGGCAGGGGCAGTGCCCCGGCTGCGGCGTCTGGAACACCCTGGTCGAGAGCGTCGCCGAGGCGGAGACGCCGGGCGCCAAACGCTTCGCCGCGCTCGGCGGCACCGCGCGCCTGCAGAATCTCTCCGAAATCGAGGCGCGCGAGGCCGACCGCCTGCCGACCGGCATTCCCGAATTCGACCGCGCGCTCGGCGGCGGGCTGGTCGCCGGCGGCGTCGTGCTGATCGGCGGCGATCCGGGCATCGGCAAGAGCACGCTGCTGCTGCAGGCGCTGGCCGAGCTGTCGGCGGGCAACGCGGTGCTTTACGTGAGCGGCGAGGAGTCCGGCCAGCAGGTGGCGATGCGCGCGCGCCGCCTGTCGCTCGATACCGACCGGCTGCAACTGCTCGCCGAGATCAATCTCGAAAAGATCCTCGCCGTGCTGCAGAGCGAAAAGCCGCAGGTGGCGGTGATCGATTCGATCCAGACGCTGTGGTCGGACCAGCTGAGTTCGGCGCCCGGTTCGGTGGCGCAGGTGCGCGAATGCGCGGCGCAGCTGACGCGGCTCGCCAAGCAGGCCGGCGTCACCGTCATCCTGGTCGGCCACGTGACCAAGGAGGGCGCGCTGGCCGGGCCGCGCGTGCTCGAGCACATCGTCGACACGGTGCTCTACTTCGAGGGCGACACGCATTCGAGCTTCCGCCTGATCCGCGCCGTCAAGAACCGCTACGGCGCGGTCAACGAGATCGGCGTCTTCGCGATGACCGACAAGGGCCTGAAGGGGGTGAACAACCCCTCGGCGCTGTTCCTCTCGCAGCACGGACAGGACGTGCCGGGCTCCTGCGTGCTGGTGACGCAGGAAGGGACGCGGCCGCTGCTCGTCGAAGTGCAGGCGCTGGTCGACCAGGCGCACGGCAACCCGCGCCGCCTCACCGTCGGCCTCGACGCGCAGCGCCTGGCCATGCTGCTCGCCGTGCTGCACCGCCACGCGGGCGTCGTCTGCTTCGACCAGGACGTCTTCGTGAATGCCGTCGGCGGCGTCAAGATCGCCGAGCCGGCGGCCGACCTCGCGGTCCTGCTGGCCATCGTCTCCTCGCTGAAGAACCGGCCGCTGCCGGCGAAGCTGATCGTCTTCGGCGAAATCGGGCTGGCCGGCGAGATCCGCCCCGCGCCGCGCGGGCAGGAGCGGCTGAAGGAAGCCGCCAAGCTCGGCTTCACGCGCGCCCTGATCCCCGAGGCGAACAAGCCGAAGCAGGCGATTCCGGGCATCGAAGTGATCGCCGTGCGGCGCGTCGAGGAAGCCGTCGAACGCCTGCGCGAGCTGGATTGAGGAGGCGGGGTCGCGGATGGCTGCCTGGTTCGGTTCCCTGACTTTCGCCGGGCGCATGCTGCGTCGCGACGCGCGCGCCGGCGAACTGCGCCTGCTCGCGGCGGCGCTGGTCGTCGCGGTCGCCGCGCTGACCGCGGTCGGCTTCTTCGCCGACCGCGTGCGCCAGGCGCTCGACCGCGAGGCGCACCAGCTGCTCGGCGCCGACCTGCTGCTCACCGCCGACCATCCGTGGGCGCCGGCCGTCGCCGCCGAGGCGGGCCGGCGCGGCCTGCGCGTTTCCGAGACGCGTACCTTCCCGAGCATGGTGACGCTCGGCGAAGGCGCCGCGCTGCGCGCGCAGCTCGCCGAAATCAAGGCGGTGGGCGAGGGCTATCCCCTGCGCGGTGCGCTGCGCGTCGCCCCCGAACTCAACGCGCCGGACGCGCCGGCGCAGGGCATTCCGGCGCCCGGCGCGATCTGGGTCGACGAGCGCCTCGCTTCGGCGCTCGGCGCGCGCGTCGGCGATCCGGTCACGGTCGGTAACGCGGTGCTGCGCGTCGACGCGGTGCTGACGCTGGAACCGGATCGCGGCGTCAATTTCTTCAGCGTCGCGCCGCGCCTGCTGATGAACCTCGCCGACCTCGACGCCACCGGGCTCGTCCAGGTCGGCAGCCGGCTCGCCTACCGCCTGCTGCTGGCCGGCGAGCCGCCGGCGGTGCGCGCTTTCCGCGCCGCGGTCGAGAAGCATCTCGCGCGCGGCGAGCGCGTCGAGGACGCGCAGAACGGCCGCCCGGAAATCCGCACCGCGCTCGAACGCGCGCAGCGCTTCCTCGGCCTTTCGGCGCTGCTCACCGTCGTCCTCGCCGCTGTCGCCGTGGCGCTCGCGGCGCGCCGCTACATGCAGCGCCACCTCGATCCTTGCGCCGTGATGCGCTGCCTGGGGGCGACGCAGGCCTACCTGCTGCGCCTCTACCTCTGGCAGTTCGCCGTGCTCGGCGCGCTCGCCGTGGCGGCCGGCTGTGCGCTCGGCTACCTCGCGCATTTCGCGCTCTACGCCTGGCTGGCCGACCTGCTCGCGACGCCGCTGCCGCCGCCGACCCTGCTGCCGGCGCTGCAGGGCATGGCGGTCGGCCTGCTCCTGCTGTTCGGCTTCGCCCTGCCGCCGCTGCTGCAGCTCAAGCGCGTATCGACGCTGCGCGTGCTGCGCCGCGAATTCTCCGACGGCGGCGTGCCGCAGCTGCGCCTGCTCGGCGGCTACGCCTTCGGCCTCGCGGCGCTCGCCGGCCTGATGTTCTGGGTCGCCGGCGAAGTCAAACTGGGCGCCTGGGTGGTCGGCGGTTTTTCCGGCGCGCTGCTCGTTTTCGCGGTCCTGGCCCGGCTGGCGATCCGCCTGGCTGCCCTGGCGCGCGGCGGCGTGCGTGGCGCGTCCGCCGGCAACGGCGGCATCGGCTGGCGCTACGGCCTGGCCAGCCTGGAGCGGCGGGCCGGCGCCAGCGTCGTGCAGATCGTCGCGCTGGCGCTCGGTTTCATGGCGCTGCTGCTGCTCACCGTGACGCGCGGCGATCTGCTCGACGCCTGGCGGCGCGCGGTGCCGCCGGACGCGCCGAACCGTTTCGTGGTCAATATCCAGCCCGAGCAGGTCGAGCCGGTGCGCCGCTTTTTCGCCGCCGACGGGCTGGCGCCCGAGCTGGCGCCGATGGTGCGCGGACGCCTGACGCGTGTGAACGGCGCCGAAGTGAGCGCGGCGGATTTCGAGGACGAGCGCGCCAAGCGCCTCGTCGACCGCGAGTTCAACCTCTCGTACCGGAGCGATCTGCCGCCCGGCAACCGCCAGACGGCGGGGCGCTGGTTTTCCGCGGCGGAGCAGGGCGGCCGCGCCGGCGTCGCGTCGGTCGAGGACGGGCTGGCCAAGACGCTCGGCCTCAAGGTCGGCGACCGTCTCGAATTCACGGTCGGCGGCGAGCGCGTCGAGATGGGCGTGGTCGGCCTGCGCAAGCTGGACTGGGATTCGATGCGCGTCAATTTCTTCGTGCTGACGCCGCCCGCCGTCCTGCAGCCGTACCCGGCGAGCTGGATCACGAGCTTCCACCTGCCGGCGGAGAAGGCCGCTTTCGTCAACCGGCTGGTGCACGAATTCCCCAATCTGACGGTGGTCGACGTGGCGGCCATCGTGCGCCAGCTGCAGGCGATCATGGATCAGGTGGCGCAAGCCGTGCAGTTCGTCTTCCTGTTCACGCTGGCGGCCGGCGTCATCGTGCTTTACGCGGCGCTCGCCTCGGCCGCCGAGGAGCGCCGCTACGAGCTGGCCGTGATGCGCGCGCTCGGCGCCCGGCGCGACCAGCTGCGCGGCGCGCTGCTCGCCGAGCTGGCCGCGGTCGGTGCGCTCGCCGGACTGATCGCCGCGCTCGGCGCCATCGTCGTCGGACAGTTCCTGGCGCACAACGCCTTCCAGTTCGAAGTCGCGGTCAATTACTGGCTGCCGCCCGCCGCGATGCTCGGCGGCGCGCTGCTGGTCACCGGCGCCGGCTGGTTCGCCGCCGCCCGCCTGCTGCGCACGCCGCCGATGGAGGCTTTGCGCGGCGGCGTGTGAACGAATACGGGCGAATCGCCGCTTTCGCCGCACTGCGCCGCCGCCGGAATGCCGATCGCCGTTGCCCGGGGCGGGCGGATGGCCGATAATGTGCGGTCGCCGAAAACTAAAGAAAAATGACAAATCTGCCGCTCAGCTCGGTCGAAGACCGTCTCTACATCCTGCGCACCCGCTGGGAGCACTATGTCGCGGACGGTCGCTTCGAGCAGTTCATCGAATTCGCCGTGGCGGTCAATAGTCTGGCCGAGCACTTCAACCGCTTGCGCCTGCCAGGTCTGGTCCGCCTTTGCGAAGGCTTGGAAAACGCCGTGCTGGCGCGCCTCGGCGACCAGTCGAAGCACCCCGTTTCCGAAGCCGACATCCTGGCCCTGCAGCGCCAGATCGATACCTTGCTCGGCTCGGTCACGACCTCGCGTCCGCCGGTCGTCGAGCGGCGCGCCGAGGAACCGGCGACGACGCCCGATATCGACTGGATCAAGCCGCGTTCGGTGTGGCTGATCGCCGCGCCCGAAAAACACGAGATGTCAGACGCGCTGGCGCGCCAGCTGCAGTTCTTCGGCTTCTCGATCTGCCATACGCCGTGGGGCGGCGCGCTGCCGCAGGGCGACATGCCGCTCGCCGTGCTTTTTGTCCCGGCCGGCAACGAAGCGCAGCCCGAGGAGTTCTCCTTCATCGCCGCCGTGCGCGAAGCCTGTCCGGCCAGCCAGCTGTTCTACCTTGGCGTGCAGTCGGTGATCGATCCCATCGTCGCCCTGATGCACGCCGGGATCGACGTCACGATTCTGGCCGAGGAGCAGTCGGCGACGGTGCTCAACCGCATGCTCGATCTGGTGCAGATCAACGAGCAGGAGAAGTACCGCGTGCTCGTCGTCGAGGATTCGCGCGTCGCCGTGGCGCTGATCCAGCGTACGCTGGCCGAGCACGGCATCGACAGCCACGCGATCAACGATCCGGGGACGCTGCTCGAAGTGCTCGAATCCTACCGTCCGGATCTGATCCTGATGGACATGTACATGCCTCGCTTCAACGGCGTCGAGGCGACGCGCGTGCTGCGCCAGATGGCCGACTACCAGTCGCTGCCCATCGTCTACCTGTCCGGCGAGTCCGACGTCGGCATGCAGGTCGAGGCGCTGCGCCTCGGCGGCGACCAGTTCCTGATCAAGCCTTTCAACCCGGTGCTGCTGGCGGCGGTGGTCAAGACCAAGATCGAGCGTTTCCGCGAGACGATGCGCTCGACCCGCCTCGATGGCCTGACCGGGCTGCTCAACCACACGGCCGCCAAGGCGCGCCTGCAGACGATGGTGGCGCAGACCGCCGAGCACGGCACGCTGACCGTGGCGATGATCGACATCGACCACTTTAAATCGATCAACGACACCTACGGCCACCCGGTCGGCGACCAGGTGATCCGCGGCCTCGCCTGGCTGCTCAAGGGGCGCCTGCGCTCGTCCGACCTGATCGGCCGCTACGGCGGCGAGGAGTTCCTGATCGGCCTCTCCGACGTGACGCCCGAGCAGGCGCGCCGGGTGATCGACCGCATCCGCAGCGACTTCGCCGCCTTGCCGCACGCGCACCCGGGCGGCGCGCTGTACGCGAGCTTCAGTTCGGGCATCGCATCCTTCCCGATGCTCGATACCGCCGCATCGCTGACCGAAGCGGCCGACGGCGCGCTGCTGCAGGCCAAGCGGCTCGGGCGCAATCGCGTCGAGCGGGCCGTCCCGCAATAAACCAGGCAGGGGCCGGTGCCGGCCGGCCCGTCCGCCGCAATGCGGGGCGAAACGCAGGGCGCGCGACCGGCGCTTTTTTTTCGCCGCCGATTGAACCGAATCGCCGGCGCCCTGCCTGAGGCATATCCGTGCCGCCGTTTCGCTTCCGCGTTGCGCGCTTTTCCGTCGCCTTCCCTGTAGAATCCGCAGCCCATCATGAATACCGTCAAGGCCGAGGCGCCGCACAGCCTCCCCAAGCCCCTCTTTTCCTACCGCAAATACTGGGCCAAGCGCTTCGGAACGGCGCCCTTCCTGCCCATGTCGCGCGCCGAAATGGACGCGCTCGGCTGGGATTCCTGCGACGTCATCCTGGTCACCGGCGACGCCTACATCGACCATCCGAGCTTCGGCATGGCGCTGATCGGCCGCCTGCTCGAAGCGCAGGGTTTCCGCGTCGGCATCATCAGCCAGCCCGACTGGCATTCGGCCGACGCCTTCCGCGCGCTCGGCAAGCCGAACCTGTATTTCGGCGTGACCGCCGGCAACATGGATTCGATGGTCAACCGCTACACCTCCGACCGCAAGATCCGCTCGGACGACGCCTACACGCCGAACGCCGAGCCGAACAAGCGGCCCGACCGCGCCGTCGTCGTCTATGCGCAGCGCTGCCGCGAGGCCTTTCCCGACACCAACGTGATCCTCGGCTCGATCGAGGCCAGCCTGCGCCGCATCGCCCACTACGACTACTGGTCGGACAAGGTGCGCCGCTCGGTGCTGCCCGACTCGAAGGCCGACCTGCTGCTCTTCGGCAACGCCGAGCGCGCGCTGGTCGAGCTGACGCACCGGCTGGCGGCCGGCGAGAAGATTTCGGAAATCCGCGACCTGCGCGGCACCGGCTTCATGGCGCCGCGCGGCTGGCTGCCGGGGCGCGACTGGGTCGAGATGGATTCGACCGAGGTCGATGCGCCGGGGCCGCTGATCCGCCACGCCGATCCCTACGCGATGGAGCCGGAAACCGGCAGCGGCGCCGCCTGCGGCGAGGCGCCCGGGAAAAAGGCGGGCAATGCGGCGGACGGGGCTCAGGTCATCCAGCTGACGCGGCGGCCCAAGCTCGACCGCGCCCGCACGGCGATCCGCCTGCCGTCCTACGAGCAGGTGCTGGCCGATCCGGTGCTCTACGCGCACGCCTCGCGCACCTTCCACCTCGAATCGAACCCGGGCAACGCGCGCGCGCTGGTCCAGGGGCACGGCGAGCGCGACGTGTGGCTCAACCCGCCGCCGATTCCGCTCACCACGGCCGAGATGGACGGCGTGTACGCCGCGCCCTTCCAACGCCGCCCGCACCCGGCGTACGGCGACGCCAAGATTCCGGCCTTCGAGATGATCCGCTTCTCGATCAACATCATGCGCGGCTGCTTCGGCGGCTGCACCTTCTGCTCGATCACCGAGCACGAGGGGCGCATCATCCAGAGCCGCTCGGAGGAGTCGGTCCTGCACGAGATCGAGGAAATCCGCGACAAGACGCCGGACTTCACCGGCATCATCTCCGACCTCGGCGGGCCGACCGCCAATATGTACCGGCTGGCCTGCAAGGACCCGAAGATCGAGGCCTCGTGCCGCCGCCTGTCCTGCGTCTTTCCCGACATCTGTCCGCAGATGAACACCGACCATGCGCCGCTCGTCTCGCTCTACCGCAAGGCGCGCGCGATCAAGGGCGTGAAGAAGATCCAGATCAGTTCCGGCCTGCGCTACGACCTCGCGGTGCGCAATCCCGAGTACGTCAAGGAACTGGTCACGCACCACGTCGGCGGCTACCTGAAGATAGCGCCCGAGCACACCGAGGAAGGCCCGCTCGCGCACATGATGAAGCCGGCGATCGGCAGCTACGACAAGTTCAAGGCGATGTTCGAGAAGTATTCGCGCGAGGCGGGCAAGGAGCAGTACCTGATCCCGTATTTCATCGCGGCGCATCCGGGTACCACCGATCTCGACATGGTCAACCTCGCGCTCTGGCTGAAGGCCAACAACTTCCGCCTCGATCAGGTGCAGACCTTCCTGCCGACGCCGATGGCGCTGGCCACGGCGATGTACCACTCGCAGCGCAATCCGCTGAAGAAGGTCGGGCGCGACTCGGAAACCGTCGAAACCGTGCGCGTCAGCCGCATGCGCAAGCTGCACAAGGCCTTCCTGCGTTATCACGATCCCAACAACTGGCCCATGCTGCGCGACGCGCTGCGCGAAATGGGGCGCGCCGACCTGATCGGCAACGGCAAGAAGCACCTGATCCCGAGCTTCCAGCCGGTCGGCACCGGAGAAGGGCGGCGCTGCGCTGGCAGCCGTCCGGCCAAGCCGGCGCCGCGCGCCCCCGGGCGCGCGCCGAAACCCGTTGCCCGGGCGCCGAAGCCGGGCGGACGGCGCTGATCCTTTTCGCGCCGGACCGCGCTCCGGCGCCGCTGCGGACAGGCGCGCGCGCAAGCCTGCGGCGCGGCGCTTCGGATGAGCGAGGCGACCGCCGCCGGCCGCCGCGTCTCCGGCCCGCGGCTCCGCGCATTGTTTCCGACGCGCTGCGCATCCGCGGGCAGTGGCCGGGCGCCTGATAAAATCCCGGTCTTTCCCATTTTGTTGCCCAGCCCATGCAAGAACAGACTCCCTACGTCCTGATCGGCGGCGAACCCGTCGTCGCCGCCCTTGCCAGCCGCTTCTACGAATTGATGGACAGCGTGCCGCAGTTCGCCGAACTGCGCGCCATGCATCCGGCCGACCTGCAGCCGTCGCGCGACAAGCTGTTCATGTTCCTCTCCGGCTGGCTCGGCGGCCCCGACCTCTACGTGCAGAACGTCGGCCATCCGATGCTCCGCAAGCGCCACATGCCCTTCGCCATCGGCGAGGGCGCGCGCGACCAGTGGGTCGCCTGCATGGCGCTGGCGATGGAGTCGGTCGGCGTCGAAGCGGCGCTGCGCGAGCGCCTGTTCGCCTCCTTTTTCCATACCGCCGACTTCATGCGCAACCGCGAAGGCTGAGCGCGGCGGCGGTGCAAAAAAATTTTTGCACCGCAATATTCGTTCTTTTTCGGCATGCTACAATTGCCGCCCTTTATCAAAGGCTTAGGTTTACTCTCCATGTCCGCTCGCCCGATTCGCAATATCGCCATCATTGCCCACGTTGACCACGGCAAGACCACGCTGGTCGACCAGTTGCTGCGTCAATCCGGCACCTTCGCCGCCCACCAGCAAGTGGCCGAGCGGGTCATGGACTCGAACGACATCGAAAAGGAACGCGGCATCACGATCCTTTCCAAGAACACGTCGGTCGAATACGAAGGCATCCACATCAACATCGTCGACACCCCGGGCCACGCCGACTTCGGCGGCGAGGTCGAGCGCGTGCTGGGCATGGTCGACGGCGTCGTTCTGCTGGTCGATGCGGTCGAAGGCCCGATGCCGCAAACCCGCTTCGTGACCAAGAAGGCGCTGGCTCTCGGCCTGCGTCCGATCGTCCTGGTGAACAAGGTCGACCGCGACGGCGCCGACCCCGACAACGCCGTCAACCTGACCTTCGATCTTTTCGACAAGCTCGGCGCCACCGACGAGCAGCTCGACTTCCCGATCGTCTACGCCTCCGGCCTCAACGGCTGGGCGGCGATGGAGCTCGATGCGCCGCGCGAGAACATGAAGCCGCTGTTCGACACCGTCCTGAAGCACGTGCCGGCGCCCGACGCCGACATCAACGCGCCGCTGCAATTCCAGATTTCCGCGCTCGACTACTCGACCTACGTCGGCCGCATCGGCATCGGCCGCATCAAGCGCGGCAGCGTCAAGACCGGTCAGCAGGTGCTGGTGCTGTTCGGCACCGAAGAGGAAATGGCCGCGCACGAGCGCACCCCGGTCAAGGCCAAGATCGGCCAGGTCTTCGGCTACCAGGGCCTGAACAAGGTCGAACTCGACGTCGGCCACGCCGGCGACATCGTGCAGATCACCGGCATCGAGGACCTGGTCCTCGGCTGTACCGTGACCGATCCGGATCAGCCGGAAACGCTGCCGCTGCTGAAGATCGACGAGCCGACGCTGTCCATGCAGTTCATGGTCAACACCAGCCCGCTGGCCGGCCTCGAAGGCAAGTTCGTGACCAGCCGCCAGATTCGCGACCGCCTGCACAAGGAACTGCTGACCAATATGGCGCTGCGCGTGGAAGATACGCCGAACGGTGAAATCTTCGACGTTTCCGGCCGGGGCGAGTTGCACCTCTCGATTCTCCTCGAGAACATGCGCCGCGAAGGCTATGAAATGGCCGTCGGCCGTCCGCGCGTGGTCAACAAGACCATCGACGGCGTCCTCTGCGAACCGTACGAAAACCTCACCGTCGACGTCGAAGAGCAGCATCAGGGCGGCGTCATGGAATCGCTGGGCCTGCGCAAGGGCGACATGCTGGACATGGTGCCGGACGGCCGCGGCCGCGTGCGCATCGAATACCGCATTCCGGCGCGCGGCCTGATCGGCTTCCAGGGCGAATTCATGAACCTGACGCGCGGCACCGGCCTGATGAGCCACGTGTTCGACGAATACGCGCCGGCCAAGGAAGGCGGCGTCGCCGAGCGGCGCAACGGCGTGCTGATTTCGCAGGACGACGGCGAAGCCGTGGCCTACGCGCTGTGGAAGCTGCAGGATCGCGGCCGCATGTTCGTGAGCCCCGGCGACAAGCTGTACGAAGGCATGATCATCGGCATCCACAGCCGCGAAAACGACCTCGTGGTCAACCCGATCAAGGGCAAGCAGCTGACCAACGTGCGCGCTTCCGGCACCGACGAGGCCGTGCGCCTGATCACGCCGATCCAGCTGACGCTCGAATCGGCCGTCGAATTCATCGACGACGACGAACTGGTCGAGATCACGCCGAAGAACATCCGCATCCGCAAGCGCTACCTCAAGGAGCACGAGCGGCGCAAGGCGCAGCGCGACTAAGACCGCACGGCGGGTGCCTGCGGGCACCGCGCTCCGCGCCCGGCCGGCGCATCGTTCCCGACTTCACTGGAACGATGCGCCGGCCTTTTTTTGCCCGTCGCCGGCGCGGAAGGCCGTGGTTTCCGGCCCCGCTCGGCGCCGCTCAGGCGCTTTGCCGCAGCAGGCGTTCGCTGAAGATTTCCGCCGGCAGCGGCTTGCTGTACAGATAGCCCTGGTAGACGTCGCAGCCCAGCATGCGCAGCAGCGCGAGCTGGCTGTCGGTTTCGACGCCCTCGGCGACGACTTTCAGGCCGAGGTTGTGCGCCATCGCGATGATGGCGCGCACGATGGCGTTGGCCGCCTCGGTGCCGAGCGGACGGATGAAGGAACGGTCGATCTTGAGCGCGTCGATCGGCAGGCGCTGCAGGTAGGAGAGCGACGAATAGCCGGTGCCGAAGTCGTCCAGCGCCAGGCGCAGGCCGCGCGCGTGCAGCTCGCGCAGCTCGTCGATGGCGTCGCCTTCGGGCTGGAGCAGGAGCGATTCCGTGATTTCCAGTTCGATCGCCTCGGTCGGCAGCTGGTAGCGCGCGAGGTTGTCGAGCACGCAGCGCGCGACTCGGCCGCCGCTGAACTGGCGCGGCGACAGATTGACGGCGAGGCGCGGCGCGTGCGCGAAGCGGGTCCGCCAGCGCGCGGCTTCGGCCAGCGCGGTTTCGATCACCCATTCGCCGATCGGAACGATCAGGCCGCTTTCCTCGGCAACCGGGATGAAGCGGTCGGGCGGCACCGCCTCGCCGTCCGACGTCCAGCGCAGCAGCGCTTCGGCGCCGAGCAGGCGGCCGCTGGCGATGTCGACCTGCGCCTGATAGTGCAGTTCGAACTCCTTGCGCTCGAGCGCGTGGCGCAGGCGATTCTCGATCGATACCCGCCACTGGACGCGTTCGTTCATCTGCCGCGCATAGGGGCGGACGGTGCTGCCGCCGGTCGCCTTGGCCTCGTACATCGCGGTGTCGGCGTTGCGCAGCAGGGTGCTCGCCTCCCGGCCGTCGTCCGGGAAGAGGCTGGTGCCGATGCTCGCGCCGATCTGGAATTCGTGCTCGCCTTCCTGGAAGGGTGCGGCGACGGCGGCGAGGAACTTGCGTCCGGCGTCCAGCGCCGCGTCGGCGTCGGCCAGGCGCGGCATGACCACGATGAATTCGTCGCCACCCTGGCGCGCCAGCGTCCAGTCGGCCTCGAGCACGCCGCGCAGGCGGGCGGCGACGCTCTGCAGCACGAGGTCGCCGATCTCGTGTCCGAGCGTGTCGTTGATGTCCTTGAAGCGGTCGAGGTCGATGAACATGATCGCCGCGCGGTGGCCGCCCGCGTCGGCCGCGCGCAGCGCTTCGCCGACCCGCTCGGCGAGCAGGACGCGGTTGGGCAGGGCGGTCAGCTGGTCGTGGAAGGCGAGGAACTGGATTTGCTCCTCGCGCTGCTTGCGTTCGGTGATGTCGCTCACGGAGCCGGCCATCAGGTAGGCGATGCCTTTTTCGTTGCGCTGCGCCAGGCCGCGCGAGGCGATCCAGCAATAGGCGCCGCTTTTCGCGCGGACGCGGTATTCGCAGTAGAAGTAGGGCGTCTTGCCTTTCAGGTGCTCGGCGACGGTGCGGTTGTAGCCGGCGCGGTCGTCGGGGTGCACCAGTTCGAGCCAGGCGTGCGTGTCGGCCAGGAAATCGTGGGCGTAGCCGAGGATGTCGAGCAAGCGCTCGCCGACCTCGAGCCGGCGCGAGATCGGGTCCCAGGACCAGAAACCGTCGTGCGCGCCCTGCATCGCCAGGTTGTGGGCGCGCCGTGCGATGCGCAGCTGCCCCGCGATGCGCGCGCCAGCCAGCAGGGCGGCGCCGAGCAGGGCGGCGGCCAGCCAGAGCAGGGGCGGCGCGGGGTGAAGGAAGGCGTAACTGGCGATCAGCAGGGCGGCCGAGGCGATGCTGGCGAGCAGCCAGTAGCCGCTGGTTTCCGACGTGCGCCAGATGTCGCGCAGGAAGCGTCCGTGCTGCTGCGTGGCGGCCGGAGCGTCTGTCCGCGTCATGGGCGATGGGCGGGGCTTAGACGAGGCCGTCGAAAAGCTGCACGCTGACGGTCTCGCCGGCCGCAACGCCGGACTGCTCGGGGCCGAGGACGATGAAGCAGTTGGCGTCGGACATCGATCGCAGGATGCCGGAGCCCTGCGCGCCGGTCGGGCGGACCGTCCAGCGGCCGTCCTCGGCGGCGAGGATGCCGCGCTGGAATTCGGTGCGTCCCGGCGCCTTGCGGATCGGCGCGGTGCAGACCGCCGGCAGCAGCGGAACGCGCGGCACCGGGTCGGCGCCCATCAGGGTGTACAGGGCGTCGCGCACGAACTGGTAGAAGGTCGTCATGACCGCCACCGGATTGCCCGGCAGGCCGAACAGCCAGGCGGCGCGGCTGCCTTCGCGGATGCGCCCGAAGGCCATCGGGCGGCCCGGCTTCATGGCGATCTTCCAGAACAGCACTTCGCCGAGCTGCTGCATCAGTTGCTTGACGAAATCCGCGTCGCCGACCGAGACGCCGCCGCTCGTGAGCACGACGTCGGCGCTTTCCGCCGCTCTGCGGAAGGCGGCTTCGAGCGCCGCCGGGTCGTCGCCGACGACGCCCAGGTCGAGCACGTCGCAGCCCATGCGGGCGAGCATGCCGAACAGCGTGTAGCGGTTGCTGTCGTAGACCTCGCCTTCGCGCAGGGGGCTGCCGATCGAGCACAGCTCGTCGCCGGTCGAGAAAAAGGCGACGCGCAGGCGCCGCCTGACGCTGATCTCGGCGAAGCCGAGCGAGGCGATGAGTCCGAGTTCGGCCGGGCGCACGAGGCGGCCGGCGGCGAGCGCGGGCTTGCCGCCGGCGAGGTCTTCGCCGGCCAGGCGGATGTGCTGGCCGAGCCTTTGCCCGGGCGGAACGACGACGATTTCGCCAAGTTCGCCTTCGGTCGCGACGACTTCCTGAATGACGACGGTGTCGGTCCCCGCCGGCGGCACGGCGCCGGTCATGATGCGCACGCATTCGCCCGGGCCGATGCTGCCCGCGAAGGACTTGCCGGCCAGCGCGACGCCGCGCACCTTCAGCCGGCTCGGCGCGTCCGGCGAGAGGTCGGCGTGGCGCACCGCGTAGCCGTCCATCGCCGAGTTGTCGTGCGCGGGGACGTTGCACGGGGCGATCACGTCCTCGGCCAGCACGCGGCCGAGCGCGCTGCGCAGGGCGACGCGCTCGCTGGCCGCGATCGGCTCGAGCTGTTCGAGGATGAAACGGCGGGCGTGATCGACGGAGAAGGAATTCGGGTCGTAGTCGCTCAGACAGCTGAGTTGGGCGGCGAGGCTCATGGGCGGTAGGTCACCTTGTGGAAGATCTGGCGCAAAGGCGCCCGGCGGTGGAAATCGGAAGCGCGGCGCAGGCGAAGCAAGGCTGTGCGGCTAGCGGCGGCTGGCGGGCGGGGGGCGCTCAGCCGCCGGTCATCGACATGAAGCGCACGACCTGGGGGGCGTTCATTTGCCCGGTGAAGTCGTGTCCTTTGGCCTTGATGCCCATCGTGTGCATGATCGCCTGGCGCAGCGGCGCGTCGTCGGTCGGGTGCGCGCGCAGCAGCGGCAGCAGGCGGATTGCATCGTTGTTGCCGAGGCAGGGATAGAGTTCGCCCTGCGCCGTAATGCGCACGCGGTTGCAGCTGTCGCAGAAATTGTGGCTGTGCGGCGAGATGAAACCGACACGCGTCTGCGTGTCCGGGATGCGCCAGTAGCGCGCCGGGCCGCCGCTGCTTTCGGCGGACGGCAGCAGCGTGAAGCGCGTCTGCAGGCGGGCGATGGCTTCCTCGGTGCTGAAGTAGGTTTCCTGCCGGCCGTGGCCGATTTCGCCGAGCGGCATTTCCTCGATGAAGGAAACGTCGATGCCCTTGTCGACGGCGAACTGGACGAGGTCGATGAACTCGTCGTCGTTGCGTCCGCGCATCATCACGGCATTGAGCTTGAGGCGCTCGAAGCCGGTGGCGCGGGCGGCGTCGATGCCGCGCAGCACCTTGGCGAGGTCGCCGACGCGGGTGATCTCCTTGAAGCGGTCGGCGCGCAGGGTGTCGAGGCTGATGTTGATGCGTTTCACGCCGGCGTCGCGCAGGGGCGCGGCGTAGCGTTCGAGCTGCGAGCCGTTGGTGGTGATCACGAGTTCCTTGAGCCCGTCGAGGCGCGCGATCTGCTCCATCAGCCAGACGGCGTTGTGGCGCACCAGCGGTTCGCCGCCGGTGACCCGCACCTTGGTCACGCCGAGGCCGACGAAGGTGTTCACGATGCGCAGGCATTCCTCCAGCGTCAGCACCTGGGCGCGCGGCAGGAAGGTCATTTCCTCTGCCATGCAGTAGGTGCAGCGGAAGTCGCAGCGGTCGGTGATCGACAGGCGGATGTAGGTGACGTGGCGCCCGTACTTGTCCACCAGTGTGCCGTCCGCGTGTTTCGAGGTCTCCGGCGTGGTGGCGGGAACGAAGCCGGCGAGGGATTCGGGAAGGGCTTCCGGCGTCAGCGATTCGTTGCGCATGGATTCAATGCCTATGGGCGTTCCGGGGAGAACCGGAGGGTGACTGCTTGGGTCTGATTATAGCCAGTTTTGCAGGGCCTTCAATTGGTCTGGATCAAAGAATCGCGCGCCTTCCGGCGGTATTTTCCCATGCAGGCAGGAAGGTGTTTCGCGCGCTGCCGGCGGCTTCGACGGACGGGCGGTCCGAGGGGCAAAGACGGTCCGTGCCGGACGGGAATTGCGGGCGGCGGAATTTTCCGATTGGAGGAAATTCGGCCGAATCGCCCGTTTCGCCAAAAATGCCGTATTTTTCCCCAGGGGCCTTGGCTACAATGGATTCCCGTTATGCGGTGCGCATTGGCGCGAGGCGGGCCGAGGGCGGTAGTGAAAACGGGGCCGAAAAACAAAAAAGCCTCGCGTGGCGCAAGGCTTTGTATGTGTTTTGGCTCCCCGACCTGGGCTCGAACCAGGGACCTACGGATTAACAGTCCGGCGCTCTACCGACTGAGCTATCGGGGAACAGAGAAGCGCGCATGATAGTCACTCGATGACAATTCGTCAACAATTGCGAAAAATATGGACCCCAATCTGATTTATGAGAAAACCGCCTCCGGCGAAGAGGCGATGCGCGAGCGCACGCGGGTCGTGCAGCGCAATCTGCGGATGGTGCTGATCCTGGTCGACGGGAAATCCGCCGTCGCGGAGCTGTGCGCGAAAACCGGAAATCCGCAGATGACGGAGAATGCGCTGCGCGAGCTGGAGCAGGGCGCTTTCATCGTACCCCTGCAGGCCGAGGCGCTGTCGCTTTTGCAGCAGAGCCGCAAGGTCGCGCTGGAGATCAAGAGCGCCGCGCTGGAGCCGTTTTCCGAGTTTTCGACTTTCGGCGACAAGAATGCGCCGGCGTCGGGGGAGGCGTCCGCGCCGCCCGGGTCGTCTGCTGCGCAGAGTGCCTACGTGCCCGGCGACCTGTCGAGGAATGGAGGCATGCCGCTCGATTTTCCCGCAGATGCGAAAGAGCGCCTGGGAAAAGCGGAGCTGCGGGCGGTTCGCGGCGAGCGCAGCGGTTTCGGCGCTCGCCTCAAGGCTTTGTTCGGCGGCGGCGCAGCGGGAGAGGACGATCTCAGGATTGCCCCGGTCCGGCGCGGTCCGCGCCCGCGCTCGCTCGGCTGGCCGCTCAGGATCGTCACCGGCGTGCTGCTGATCTGCGCCCTGCTCGGTGCCATTGCCGCATTCTTCCCGTACGGCCGCTATCTTCCGGAGGTCGAGGCGGGCCTGGCGCAGTCGCTCGGGCTGCCGGTGAAGATCCAGTCGATGCACGTCGGCTTCTATCCCCGTCCCGGGCTCTTCCTCGAAGACGTGCGCCTGGGAGGCGACGGGCGGCAGCTTCGCGTCGCCGAGATGCGCCTGCAGCCAGCGCCGGGAAGCCTGTTCTCGTCGCGTCTCGTGTTCCGTGAGATCGAGGCGGAAGGCGTCGAATTACCGGCGGAGGGGTTGGGCGTCCTGCCGGCGGCGCTGGCCGCTTTCGCGCAACCGTCCGCCGCGTTCGCCATCGAGCACGTGTCGCTCGCGCGTGCGGAAGTGTCCTTGCACGGCCTCGCGCTTTCCGGCCTGGAGGGAGAAATCCGGCTCGACCGGCACGGGGGCTTTCAGGCGCTCTCGCTGCACAGCGTGGAGCGCGGCTTCCGGCTCGAGGCACGGCCGGCGGCCAAGGGCTTCGAGATCGAGATGGAAGGGCAGAACTGGCATCCGTCGGCGAACGCCTCGTATGTTTTCGATTCGCTGAGCCTTGCCGGGAAGCTGGACGGATCGGCCCTTCAGCTATCCGGTCTGGATGTGCGACTGCTGGGCGGCACGGTACGCGGCGAGATGCTGCTCGCCGCCGGAAAGCAGGTGAGCGTTTCCGGTCAGCTGGTCTATGAACGGATCGACCTCAAGCGCCTGGGCGGTGCCCTGGGCATTGACTGGCTGCTCGAAGGCAGCGCTTCCGGGAAGCTGGTTTTCTCGGGACTGGCCGACGAGTGGCCCGGCCTGCCGGGGGCGCTCGAAGGCGCTGGCGATGTCGGCGTCCGGCAAGGCGTGCTGGGGGGGATCGATCTGGCGGAAGCGGTGCGCCGGGCGGCGAGCGCGCCGGTGCGCGGCGGCGCGACGCGCTTCGAGCAGATGAGCGGCAGCCTGCGTCTGGCGCAGGGCGCGTACCGCCTGTCGGGAACGACGCTGAATTCCGGCCTGATGCATGCGAGCGGCTGGCTCGCCGTGAGCCGGGAGCGGCAGCTGAGCGGCGCGCTCGACGTGCGGCTGGGCAGTTCGTCCAGCCAGTTGCGGATGCCGCTGTCGATCGGCGGGACGCTCAAAGTGCCAGAAGTATCGGCAAGCCGCCCCTGAGCTTCGGGGCGGGGAAGGAAAACGTCGCGCCAAAGAAAACGCCGGCATGCAGCCGGCGTTTTTTCATGGCGGGGAAGCGACTCAGAGAACGGCGGCGATGGCGTCGGCCACGTAGTCGATGTTCTTGGTGTTGAGCGCGGCCAGGCAGATGCGGCCGGTGCCGACGGCGTAGATGCCGAACTCGCTCTTCATGCGCTCGACCTGCTCGGCGGAGAGACCGGTGTAGGAGAACATGCCGCGCTGCTGGACGACGAAGGAGAAGTCCTGGGCGACGCCCTTGGCCTTCAGCCTGTCGACGAGGCTGACGCGCATGGCGCGGATGCGATCGCGCATGCCGGCCAGTTCGTCTTCCCACATCTGGCGCAGTTCGGGGTTCGAGAGGACCGCTGCGACCACCGCACCGCCGTGGATCGGCGGGTTGGAGTAGTTGGTGCGGATGACGCGCTTGACCTGCGACAGCACGCGGGCGGCCTCGTCCTTGCCGGAGGTGACGACCGACAGGGCGCCGACGCGTTCGCCGTACAGCGAGAAGGACTTGGAGAAGGAGCTGGAGACGAAGAACTGCAGGCCGGAGGCGGCGAACAGGTTGAGCGCCAGCGCGTCCTCGGCGATGCCGTCGGCGAAACCCTGATAGGCCATGTCGATGAACGGGATCAGGCTGCGCGCGCGGATCGCGTCGATCGTTTCGCGCCACTGCGCTTCCGTCAGGTCGGCGCCGGTGGGGTTGTGGCAGCAGGCGTGCAGGACGATGATCGAGCCGGCGGGCAGGGCGTTCAGCTTGGCCTTCATGCCCTCGAAGTTCACGCCGCGGGTGGCGGCGTCGTAATAGGGGTAGACGTCGACCGGGAAACCGGCGGACTCGAACAGCGCGCGGTGGTTTTCCCAGCTCGGGTCGCTGATGTAGACGGTGGCGCCGGGCTGCAGGCGCTTCAGGAAATCGGCGCCGACCTTCAGCGCGCCGGTACCGCCGAGCGCTTCGACGGTGACCACGCGACCTTCTGCGAGCAGCGAGGATTCCTTGCCGAAGAGCAGGGTCTGCACGGCCTGGTTGTAGGCGCCGAGACCTTCGATCGGCTGGTAGCCGCGCGGCGGCATGGTTTCCAGGCGGGCTTTCTCGGCCACCTTGACGGCGCCGAGCAGCGGAATCTTGCCGTTGTCGTCAAAGTACACGCCGACGCCGAGGTTGACCTTGGTCGAGCGGGTGTCGGCGTTGAACGATTCGTTCAGGCCGAGAATCGGATCGCGTGGAGCCATCTCCACTGCGGCGAAGATCGAAGAAGTCATGGGCACTCCAGAGTTTGCCAGTCGAAGCGGCGTGCTTGCTGCCGCGAATTGCGAAATAATGAGAACTTATCCATCGTCCGGTCGTCCTTTACGGAACAAGCCTGCCGGCGACGGCCGGTCTTGAAACAGCCAAGAATTCTATCATGCCGAGTTCCCCGCAATCCTCCGAAAAACCTTCGTTCGTCACTTTCGAGGGGAGTCCGTTCCGGCTGCATCAGCCTTTCCCGCCGGCCGGCGATCAGCCGACGGCGATCGCCCAGCTGGTCGAAGGCATCGAGGACGGCCTGTCCTTCCAGACCTTGCTCGGCGTGACCGGCTCGGGCAAGACCTACACGATGGCCAACGTCATCGCCCGCACCGGTCGCCCGGCGCTCGTGCTCGCGCCGAACAAGACGCTGGCGGCGCAGCTCTACTCCGAATTCCGCGAATTCTTTCCGGAGAACGCGGTCGAGTACTTCGTCTCCTACTACGACTACTACCAGCCGGAAGCCTACGTGCCGGCGCGCGACCTGTTCATCGAGAAGGATTCGTCGATCAACGACCACATCGAGCAGATGCGCCTGTCGGCGACCAAGAGTCTGCTCGAGCGCCGCGATGTGGTGATCGTCGCCACCGTTTCGTGCATCTACGGCATCGGCGACCGCGACGAATACCACAAGATGATTCTCACCATGCGCGTCGGCGACCGCATGGGGCAGCGCGACGTGATCAAGCGCCTGTCCGAGATGCAGTACGAGCGCAACGAGATCGACTTTCATCGCGGCACCTTCCGCGTGCGCGGCGACGTGATCGACGTCTTTCCGGCCGAGCACGCCGAGCACGCGATCCGCATCTCGCTGTTCGACGACGAGATCGAGGCGCTGCAGCTGTTCGACCCGCTGACCGGCCACCTGCAGCACAAGCTGGCGCGCTTCACCGTGTTCCCGTCGTCGCACTACGTGACGCCGCGCGCCACCGTGCTGCGCGCGATCGAGGCGATCAAGGAGGAATTGCGCCTGCGCATCGAGTTCTTCCACCGTGAAAGCCGGCTGGTCGAGGCGCAGCGCATCGAGCAGCGCACCCGCTTCGATCTCGAGATGCTTGACCAGCTGGGTTTCTGCAAGGGCATCGAAAACTATTCGCGCCACCTCTCGGGGCGCCAGGCGGGTGAGGCGCCGCCGACCCTGCTCGATTACCTGTCCTCCGACGCGCTGATGTTCATCGACGAGTCGCACGTCGCGATCTCGCAGATCGGCGCCATGTACAAGGGCGACCGCTCGCGCAAGGAAAATCTGGTCGATTACGGCTTCCGCCTGCCGTCGGCGCTCGACAACCGGCCGCTCAAGTTCGAGGAGTACGAACGTCTGATGCGCCAGACGGTCTTCGTTTCTGCGACGCCGGCCGAGTACGAGCGCACGCATCAGGGGCAGGTCGTCGAGCAGGTGGCGCGTCCGACCGGCCTCGTCGATCCGGTGATCATCGTGCGTCCGGCATCGACGCAGGTCGACGATCTGCTCTCCGAGATCCAGGCGCGCATCGCGGTCGACGAGCGCGTGCTGGTCACGACGCTGACCAAGCGCATGTCCGAGGATTTGACCGACTATCTCGGCGAGCACGGCATCCGCGTGCGCTACCTGCACTCGGACATCGATACCGTCGAGCGCGTCGAGATCATCCGCGACCTGCGCCTCGGTGAATTCGACGTTCTGGTCGGCATCAACCTGCTGCGCGAAGGCCTGGACATTCCCGAAGTCTCGCTGGTCGCCATCCTCGACGCCGACAAGGAGGGCTTCCTGCGCTCCGAGCGTTCGCTGATCCAGACCATCGGCCGCGCCGCCCGCCATCTGAACGGTACGGCGATTCTCTATGCCGATCGGGTGACCGACTCGATGCAGCGCGCCATGGCAGAAACCGAGCGTCGGCGGACCAAGCAGATCCGTTTCAACGAAACGCACGGCATCACCCCGAAGGGCGTCTCGAAGCGCATCAAGGACATTATCGACGGCGTCTACGATGCCGAGGGCGCGCAGCGCGAATTGAAGGCCGCGCAGCAGCAGGCCAGCTACGAGGCGATGAGCGAGAAGCAGGTGGCGCGCGAGATCAAGCGGCTGGAAAAAGCGATGCTCGAACACGCGAAAAACCTCGAGTTCGAAAAGGCGGCGGCGGCGCGCGACGAATTGTTCCGCATCAAGGAGCAGGTCTTCGGTGCGGCCAAGCACGACACCGGCCTCGATGTCTGAGTTTATGACAAAGGCTTGCGCCTAGGCCTTTTGGCAATCTTTCGGTCGGAGCGCCAAGCGGGTAATATCGAACGAAGCGAAGATTGACGCGCCTTCTAACGACGCAGAATGCCGGAAAGCGAACGGCATCCTGCCCGAACAGGGAACCGATACGCGGATGATTAAAGTCTTGTTCGTATGCATGGGAAATATCTGCCGTTCGCCGACGGCGGAAGGTGTCTTTCGCCACTTCCTGCGCCTCAACCGGCTCGAGGGACGGGTCGAGGTGGATTCGGCCGGCACGCACGGCTATCACGTCGGCGAGGCGCCCGATCCGCGCACCCAGCGCGCGGCGGCCAGCCGCGGCTACGACTTGAGCAACATGCGGGCGCGCAAGGTGGCGCCGCAGGATCTCGACTACTTCGATCTGATTCTCGCCATGGATCACAACAATCTCGAAACGCTCAAGCGCATCTGCCCGCCCGAGAAGTATGAAAAGCTCGGACTCTTCATGAGCTACTCGCACAACTTCGACGACGACGAGGTGCCCGATCCGTACTATGGTCTGGGACACGGCTTCGATCTCGTGCTCGACATGGTCGAGGACGCATCGCAGGGGCTGCTGGGGACGATCGTCAAACGCCTGAAGCCGCCGCCTGAGATTCCGGGCGGCGTGCTGCACAAGCAGGCCTCCAAAGCCTGAAGGGCTGCCGGCACGACAAAGACTCGCCGCGTTTGGCCGGAAAAGGCGCGGTGAACGAAAAAAACGGGGCGCCGCAGCGCCCCGTTTGCTTTTGCAGGCAGCTTGCCTACTTTTGCGTTTCGACCATGACCAGCGGCTCGTCGGCCACCACGACGGGGGCCGGACGGGTACGCCGCGGGCGCACGGCTTCGACCGGCGCCGCTTCCGGCTGCCAGCTCTTCACCTTGTCGCTGCTGGTTTCGACCATGACGAGGCCGCTCTGCTCGAGCGCCTTGTCGAGATCGACGGCAGGTGCTGCGGCAACGGGGGCTGCGGCAGGCGTCGCGGGCGCTTCGACCGGTGCCGGCGTGGCGATGGCCGGCGCCTCTTCCGCGACGGGCTGGACGAGCGGGGCGGCAAGCACCGGCTCGGGCGTCTCTGCGACCGGAGCAACTGCGACGACGGCAGGCGCGACTTCGTCCGTGACGGTTTCGGTCGCGACCGTTTCGACGGCAGCCGCAGGTGCTGCGGCGGCTTCGGCCGGGGCCGCGACGGCCGGAGCCGTTTCGATCGCGACGACCGGCTCGACAGCCGGAGCTGCGGCTTCGACCGTCGGCGCGGCCAGGGCGGCTTCACCGGTCTCGACAGCGGGAGCGCTCTCGGCTGCGGCTTGAACTGCGGCAGTCAGTTCCGCATTTTCAGCGGCTTGCACTTCGCCCGCGTTCTCGACCCGCTCACCGCGCTCGCGACGACCGCCGCGGCGACCGCGACGACGACCGGCGGACGCGCCTTCTTCGGCGTTCTGCTCAGGGGCGTTGGCGACGCCTTCGGCCAGGGCCGCCGCCGGCACTGCAATCTTCGCTTCGGGATTCGGCGTAGCGGCGTTCTGCTCCTTGCGCTCGCCACGCGGCTCGCCGCGCTGACGACGCGGTTCGCGTCCTTCCTTGGGCTCACGCGGTTCGCGCGGCTCGCGGGGTTCCCGCGCTTCGCGAGGCTCGCGCTGCTTCTGGTTCTCGTCGCGCGGCGGACGCGGTTCGCGTGCCTCCTTCGGCTCGCGGTTGCCGCGGGATTCGCGACCTTCGCGGCCTTCGCGCTCTTCGTCGCGACGGTTGTTGTTGCGCCCGCCGCGACGTCCATCGCGCTGACCTTCACGCTGGCCGGCGGGGCGCGGCTTCTTCGCCGGCTCGGGAGCCGGTTCTGCCTGGCGGTTGCCGCGGAACCACGAGAAGATCTTGGCGATGATGCCTTCGCCGGAAGCCGCGGCTTGCGCGACGGGCGCCTTGGGCTTGTCGACGCTGACCGGTGCCGGCTGCGCCGGCGTGATGTTCTTGATCGCCGCTTCCTGGCGCGGGGGCTTGGCTTCGCTGGCGCCCGAGGGCTGCTTGGAAGATTCCTCGACCGGCTGGTCGACCATCTTGTAGGACGGCTGCTGCAGGTCTTCCTGGTTCAGGTCGTCGTGGCGCAGGCGAACGATGCTGTGGGCCGGCGTTTCGAGATGAATGTTGGGAATCAGCAGGATGTTGACCTTGTGGCGCAATTCGATCGCCTGGATGTCGGCGCGCTTCTCGTTGAGCAGGAAGGTGGCGACGTCGACCGGAACCTGGGTGTGCACGGCGGCCGTGTTGTCCTTCATCGCTTCCTCTTCGAGGATGCGCAGGATGTGCAGGGCGGCCGATTCGGCGCTGCGGATGTGGCCGGTGCCGGTGCAGCGCGGGCAGGGGATGTAGCTGGTTTCGGCGAGGGCAGGGCGCAGACGCTGGCGCGACAGTTCCATCAGGCCGAAGCGGCTGATCTTGCCGGTTTGCACGCGGGCGCGGTCGAAGCGCAGGGCTTCGCGCAGGCGGGTTTCCACCTCGCGCTGGTTGCGCTGGCTTTCCATGTCGATGAAGTCGATCACGATCAGGCCGCCGAGGTCGCGCAGGCGGAGCTGACGGGCGACTTCCTCGGCAGCTTCGAGGTTGGTCTTGAAGGCCGTTTCCTCGATGTCCGAACCGCGCGTGGCGCGCCCGGAGTTGACGTCGACCGAAACCAGGGCTTCGGTGTGGTCGATCACGATGGCGCCGCCGGCCGGCAGGTTCACCTGGCGCGAGTAGGCCGATTCGATCTGGTGTTCGATCTGGAAGCGCGAGAAGAGCGGCACGTCGTCGCGATAGCGCTTGACGCGGTTCACGTTGCCGGGCATCACGTGCGCCATGAATTGCTGCGCCTGCTCGAAGACCTCGTCGGTATCGATCAGGATTTCGCCGATTTCAGGCTGGAAATAATCGCGGATCGCGCGGATCACCAGGCTGCCTTCCTGATAGATCAGGAACGCGCCCTTCTGTTGGTCGGCGGCGCCGTCGATGGCTTTCCACAACTGCATCAGGTAGTTGAGGTCCCACTGCAGTTCTTCTGCGCTGCGGCCGATGGCTGCGGTGCGGGCGATCAAGCTCATGCCTTGCGGCACCTGGAGCTGATCCATGATCTCGCGCAGTTCGGCGCGCTCGTCGCCCTCGACGCGGCGGGAAACGCCGCCGCCGCGCGGGTTGTTCGGCATCAGCACGAGGTAGCGGCCGGCCAGACTGACGAAGGTGGTCAGCGCGGCGCCCTTGTTGCCGCGCTCGTCCTTGTCGACCTGAACGATCAGCTCCTGGCCTTCGCGCAGCGCTTCCTTGATGGTCGCGCGACCGGCATCCAGACCTTGCTGGAAATAGGCGCGGGAAACTTCCTTGAAGGGGAGGAACCCATGCCGTTCGGCGCCGTAATCGATGAAGGCGGCCTCGAGGCTGGGCTCGATGCGGGTGATGACACCCTTGTAGATGTTGCTCTTTCTTTGTTCTTTGGCGGCCGATTCAATGTCGAGGTCAATCAGTTTCTGACCATCGACAATGGCGACACGAAGTTCTTCGGCCTGTGTCGCATTGAAGAGCATGCGTTTCATTAATGGGCTCCCGCGCGCATTGCCGGGGGGAGCGCCTTGTGCAGGCAGCGACGGATTAGTTGGGGGTGGGACGCTTCATGGGCTTTCCGGAACGGCAACTAATGAGAATGTCTCGCTGGGTTTGTTTTTCTTCGAGCCCTGGATATCAGGGTTCGGGAATCTGCTTGGGGCGGTCCGAACGTGCTAGGCGCGCGCAAATCAAGTAGTATCGCTACTTTTGGTGAGCGTACTTAACCAGGTGATTTGCGTTGGATGATCTTGCGCAGGTTGGCGCAAGCGAGGCGGCTGAGGCCTGCCGGAAAGTGCGTCGCAATTGCTTTACAATCGGCGCCGCTCGACGGTCTCACGGGTCAGCGCCTCTTTCAAACCGAGACGCAAATCAAGTCCAGTATATTCAAAATGGCCGAAGTTAGCAAAAGTTCAGTATCACAGGCCATCATCAGTGAGGACGAGCAGGGACAGCGCCTCGACAACTTTCTTCTGCGGATCTGCAAAGGCGTGCCCAAGAGCCACGTCTACCGCATCTTGCGCAGTGGCGAGGTGAGGGTTAACAGCAAGCGCTGCGATGCGTCCTACCGCCTGCAACTCGGCGACGTGCTGCGGATTCCGCCAGTGCGTATCGCGCAGAAGTCCGAGGAGGTCGTCGCCGGCGCCGAGTTCAAGGCCGAATTGCCCATCCTCTACGAAGACGAGGCGATGCTCGTGATCGACAAGCCGGCCGGTATCGCGGTGCATGGCGGCAGCGGCGTCAGTTTCGGCGTGATCGAGGCGCTGCGCCGGCAGCGGCCGCAGGCACGTTTCCTTGAGCTGGCGCATCGGCTCGACCGCGAAACCTCGGGCATCCTGCTGGTCGGGAAAAAGCGCTCGGCGCTGGTCGCCCTGCACGACATGTTCCGCGAGGGCGGTGTCGGGGCTGGCGGGCGCGGGGCCGACAAACGCTATCTGGTTCTCGTGAGCGGGCGCTGGATGGACCCCGTGCGCAATGTGCGCCTGCCGTTGCTCAAGTACCTGCTCGACTCCGGCGAGCGCCGCGTGCGCGTGGCGGACGACGGCAAAGCGTCGCATACGGTGTTTCGCCTGCTGGCCCGCTGGGAGAATTTCAGCCTGCTCGAGGCGGAGCTGAAAACCGGGCGCACCCATCAGATTCGCGTGCATCTCGCCCATCTCGGCTTTCCGATCGCCGGCGATGAAAAGTACGGGGATTTTTCGTTGAACAAGGCGCTGCCGCGTACCGGCTTGAAGCGCATGTTTCTCCATGCATGGCGGATGCGCTTGCCGCATCCGCTCGGCGGCGAGGCTTTGGCGCTGGAAGCGCCGTTGCCGGAAAGTCTGCAGGGATTTTTGCGACAGTTGTCGCTAAAGGAATCACAGGATTATGGCGAAAAGATTTGACCTGCTGGTGTTCGACTGGGACGGCACTTTGCTCGATTCGGCCGGGGCGATCGTCGCGGCGATCCAGGCGGCGTGTCGTGACCTCGAACTGCCCGAACCGTCCGACGAGCGGGCGCGTCATGTGATCGGCCTGGGGCTGGGCGAGGCGTTGCGCCACGCGATTCCCGAACTTCCCGAGCAGCGTTATCCGCAAATGGTGGACCGCTATCGTCATCACTACCTGTCGCGCGACCAAGAGCTGCGCTTGTTCGACGGCGCGGCGGAGTTGGTCGCGGAGCTTGCCGATGCCGGCTTTGCGCTCGCGGTCGCTACCGGAAAAAGTCGCGTGGGGCTCGACCGCGCGTTGAAGGCGAGCGGTCTGGGGGCTTATTTCCAGGCGTCGCGCTGCGCCGACGAGTGCTTCTCCAAGCCGCACCCGCAGATGCTCGAGGAATTGATGCAGGAATTCGCCGTCGTGCCGGAGCGGACGCTGATGATCGGTGATACGACGCACGATCTGCAGATGGCTCTGAATGCCGGTGTTGCAAGTCTGGGCGTGGCCTATGGCGCGCATCCGGCGGCGGCTCTCGATGCGTTGGCGCCGCTGGCGCGTCTTCAAAAAGTCGAGGATCTGGCGGCGTGGCTGCGGACGCACGCCTGATCTGCGCTTCGGACGAGCTGCGCGACGGCGGTGCCGGCGTCCGCTTTGCCGTCGTGCGGCACGGCCATGAAGAACCGGCTTTTGCCGTGCGCTTCAGGGGCCGGGTGTTCGCTTATTACAATCGCTGCGGCCATGTGCCGGTCGAACTCGACTGGCAGCCCGGGGAATTCTTCGATGATTCCGGGCTATACTTGATTTGCACAACGCATGGCGCGCTCTATGCCCCCGAGTCCGGTCGCTGTCTGGGCGGCCGCTGTAACGGCAAGGGCTTGGCGCCGCTTCCCGTCGAAGAGCGGGAAGGGTTCGTCTATTTCATCCCGGAAGAGTGAATATCTTGGAAACGCCTCAGAACGACCCGCAGTGGGAACGCAATCTGCTTGAGAAGATCGCCATGTCGTCGCTCCAGGAGCAGCGGGCGAAACGGCGCTGGGGGATTTTCTTCAAGCTGGCTGGCTTGGCCTATCTGGTGGCGGTGCTGGCGCTGGTGGTCGATTGGGGCGCTTCGGAAAAGCTCACGGAAGGCAAGCACACGGCGCTGATCTATCTGCGCGGGACGATCGAAGCGTCCGGCGAGGCCAGCGCGGAAAAGATCAATGGCGCCTTGCAGTCGGCCTTCGAGGACAAGGGGACGGCCGGGGTGATCCTGCGCATCAACAGCCCCGGCGGCAGTCCGGTGCAGTCGGGCATCGTCTACGACGAGATTCGGCGCTTGCGCGCCAAGCACGCCGATATTCCGCTGTACGTGGTGGTGGAAGATCTCTGTGCGTCGGGTGGGTATTACATCGCTTCGGCAGCCGACAAGATTTTCGTCGACAAGGCCAGCATCGTCGGCTCGATCGGTGTGCTGATGGACGGCTTCGGTTTCACCGGCACGATGGACAAGCTCGGCGTCGAGCGCCGTTTGCTGACGGCAGGCGAGAACAAGGGCTTTCTTGACCCCTTCTCGCCACAGGACATGAAGCAGAAGGAGCACGCCAAGCTCCTGCTGGGCGAGATTCACAAACAGTTCATCGAGGTGGTGCGCCAGGGGCGCGGTAAGCGCCTCAAGGAAACGCCGGAAATGTTCTCCGGCCTGATGTGGACGGGTAGCCAGAGCATCGAACTCGGGCTGGCCGACGGCTTCGGGACGGTCGATTCAGTGGCGCGCGACGTGATCAAGGCGGAGAAGGTTCTCGACTACTCGGTCAAGGAAAACATTGCCGAGCGTTTTGCCAAGCGCTTCGGGGCGGACATGGCGAAAGGCATCGCCTTCCGCCTGTTCGGCGGCGAGCCGGTCTCGCTGCGCTAAGCCTGCAGGAGGAATACCGTCGGGCGCCGGTCGAGTTCCGGCTGGGGCCGGCGGCGCCATTCCTCGCAGGTATGCGTCGCGATGCTTTCAGATTCCAGCGTCAGGTTCGTCGCAACGCAGATGCGCGTGCCGGGTGCGCAGGCTTTGAGGAGCGTTTCAAGCATTTGCCGGTTGCGATAGGGCGTTTCGATGAAAATCTGCGCCCGTCTTTCCTGGCGCGAATCCTTCTCCAGATCCCGCAGTTTCTTTAATCGCTCTTCCTCCTTGACCGGCAGGTAGCCGTGGAAGGCGAAGTTCTGGCCCGACAGGCCCGACCCCATCAGGGCCAGCAGGATCGCCGACGGGCCGACCAGCGGCGCGACGCGAATTCCACGCGCCTGCGCGAGCGCCACCAGATTGGCGCCGGGGTCGGCGACCGCCGGGCAACCCGCTTCCGAAATCAGCCCGACGTCGATGCCCGCAAGCAGGGGGGCGAGCAGGCCGGGGAGGGCGCTGCTCGGCGTGTGCTCGCTGAGCTCATGGATTTCGATCTGCTGTATCGGCGTTTCGCTGGGCAGCGCCTTCAGAAAGGCGCGTGCTGATTTCGCATTCTCCGCGACGAAGTGTTTGAGTTGTTTGGCGCAGACCAGTGCGGCGTGAGGGAGGGTCAGGTCGGGCGGCGTTTGGCCGAGCGGGACGGGGATCAGGTAGAGCGTTCCGTTATTCATTGGTTACTTTATGTTTTTGCTCTATTTGTCTGATTAAATTACGCTAACTTCTTCCTCTCTAAAGAGGTCGCAGAGGGCGATCAGCGGCAGTCCGACCAGCGCGTTGGGGTCTTCGCCTTCCATTTTTGCGATGACCGCGATGCCGAGGCCTTCCGATTTGGCGCTGCCGGCGCAGTTGTACGGCTCTTCCTTGCGCAGGTAGTTGTCGATTTCATCGTCGTCGAGATGGCGGAATGTCACCATGGTCGGGACTCCGCGGACACGCGCCGTCCCCGTTTTTGCGTTGAGCAGGCAAAGGCCGGTGAAGAAATTGACGCTGCGGCCACGCATGGTCCGCAACTGGAGGACGGCTTTTTCGTGGGTGCCGGGTTTGCCGAAGACGCGCCCGTCGAGGCAGGCGACCTGGTCGCTGCCGATGATGAGTGCATCGGGGAATTTTTTCGCCACGGCACGCGCCTTGGCTTCCGATAGCCGCAGTGCGGTAGCCTCCGGAGTTTCGCCGGCGAGCGGCGTTTCATCGACCTCGGGATTTGCGATTTCAAAGGGCAGGCCGAGGCGAGCGAGCAGTTCACGGCGGAACGGCGAGGTAGAAGCGAGGACGATTTGCGGGGTGGACATGAGAGAGTCGGCAAGGAAGTTGCGCCAAGTCCGCGACGAATCAGAAAAAAATCCGAATAAAGTGCGCCGTCGCTTTGACTTCGAAAGCCGAAAATAATATCATGCGCGCCTTATGTCGCAACAGATAGTGATTGACAGCCTGGCGTTTGCTCGCGAAAAGGGCTCTCTGCAAGGTGAGTTGCAGGTCGCCAGTCTAGGCCGGGTGCTCGATGCGCTGGCGGATTCTGCCGGTTCTTTGGCTTACCGTGTCGAGGGCCGGAAAAGTGCGCGCGATCGGGCGCAGTTGCTGCTTCAAGTCAGTGGCGTGCTGTTGCTGCAGTGTCAGAGGTGTCTCGACGGGATTGAGTTCAAGGTCGAGATAAATAGCCTGCTCGAACTTGTCGAAGACGAAAACGATCTGACGCAGGAAGAACTGGAGGACGACTCCAGGGATTTTCTTCCGGCCCGGAAAGAATTCGATGTGGTGGCGCTGATCGAGGACGAAGTGATTCTCGCCTTGCCGTCGGCGCCGCGTCACGAGAGTTGTGCCACGCCCGAGGCTGGGCGCGGGGAGGCGAAACCTTCGCCGTTCGCCGCGCTCGCTGGCCTCAAGGGCAAGGCGTAGTGAATTTGATTTAAGGAGTTAGATATGGCCGTTCAGCAGAACAAGAAGTCCCCGTCCAAGCGCGGTATGCATCGTGCCCACGATTTCCTGACCAACCCGCCGCTGGCCGTCGAGCCGACGACCGGTGAAGTGCATCTGCGTCACCACGTCAGCCCGTCCGGCTACTACCGCGGCAAGAAGGTTGCCAAGGGCAAGGGCGAGTAATATCTCAAGATCGGGCAGGCAGTTTCCCGCGAGGGTAAGCTGCCTGCCCTTTCTTTTGCCTACAATCTGATGACAATCACTGTCGCCATCGACTGCATGGGTGGGGATCACGGTCCCTCCGTCACCGTCCCGGCGGCGCTCGGTTTCGTGCGTTCTCACGATGACGTGCGCGTCGTTCTCGTCGGCCTGGAAGAAAGAATCCGGCCTCTGCTCGGCAATGTTGCGGACCCCAGGGTTTCCGTCCGCCATGCGAGCGAGGTGGTGGCCATGGACGAGCCTCCGGCGCTCGCCTTGCGCAACAAGAAGGATTCGTCGATGCGCGTGGCGATCAACCTCGTCAAGCATGGCGAGGCCGATGCCTGCGTTTCGGCCGGCAATACCGGCGCCTTGATGGCCATCTCGCGCTTCGTGCTCAAGATGCTGCCCGGCATCGACCGGCCGGCGATCTGCGCCATTCTGCCGACTACCACCGGCCACACCCACGTCCTCGATCTCGGCGCCAACGTCGATTGCGCGCCCGAGCACTTGCTGCAGTTCGGCATCATGGGCGCTTCGCTGGTCTCGGCCATCGAGCATAAAGACCGGCCGACGGTCGGCATCCTCAATATCGGGGAAGAGGACATCAAGGGCAACGATGTCGTCAAGCGCGCCGCCGAGTTGCTCAAAGACTCCGGCCTGAATTTCATCGGTAACGTCGAGGGCGACGGTGTCTATAAAGGCGAGGCGGAAGTCGTCGTCTGCGACGGCTTCGTCGGTAACGTGGCACTGAAGGCTTCAGAGGGGCTGGCCCAGATGATGGCCACTTTCCTGCGCCAGGAGTTCAGCCGCAACCTGCTGACCAAACTCATCGCCCTGATCGCAATGCCGGTTCTCAACAATTTCAAGAAGCACGTCGACCATCGGCGTTACAACGGGGCCAGCCTGCTTGGGCTGAAGGGCATCGTCGTCAAGAGCCATGGTTCGGCCGATGCCTTTGCCTTCGCCAATGCCTTGGGGCGTGCCGCCGATGCCGCCCGTACCGGCGTACTGGCCCGAATCACCGAACGCGTCGCGCAGCAGCAGCCGCTGCAGGAGAGTGCATAGCATGTTCGCCCGGATCGCCGGCGTCGGCAGTTATCTGCCGGGGCAGGCCGTGAGCAACGACGACCTCGTTCTGCGAGGAATTGAAACCAGCGACGAGTGGATCGTCAGCCGAACCGGTATCAAGGCGCGCCATCTCGCCGAGCCGGGCCAGACGTCCAGCGATCTCGCGCTCGAAGCCAGCCGCCGCGCCCTGGACATGGCCGGCGTCGATGTCGCCGACATCGACCTGATCATCGTCGCCACGTCCACCCCGGATTTTATTTTTCCGAGCACCGCCTGTCTGCTGCAGGGCAAGCTCGGTAACCGCGGCGCCACGGCATTCGACGTGCAGGCGGTCTGCAGTGGTTTCGTCTATGCGCTGACCATCGCCGAGAAATTCATTCGCTCGGGCAGCAACAAGAAGGCCCTGGTCGTCGGTGCCGAGGTTTTCTCGCGCATTCTCGACTGGAACGATCGCGGTACGTGCGTACTGTTCGGCGACGGCGCAGGCGCCGTGGTGCTCGAGGCGTCCGACCGGCCCGGCATCCTGGCCAGCGCATTGCACGCCGATGGCGCGCACCACGGCATCCTTTCCGTTCCGGGCAACGTTTGCGGCGGGCAGGTGACCGGCGATCCCTTCCTGCGCATGGATGGGCAGGCGGTCTTCAAGTTCGCCGTGCGCGTTCTGGCCGATGTCGCGCGCGAGTGCTGCGCCGCGGCTGACGTGCTTCCGGCGGACGTCGACTGGCTGATTCCGCATCAGGCCAATATTCGCATCATCGAAGCGACGGCCAAAAAAATGGGACTCGGCATGGACAAGGTGATCGTCACCGTCGATCGCCACGGCAACACCTCGGCCGCCTCGGTGTCGCTGGCCCTCGACGCCGCCGTGCGCGACGGGCGCCTCCAGCGCGGCCAAAAGGTGATGCTCGAAGGCGTCGGCGGCGGTTTCACCTGGGGCGCCGTGCTGCTCGAGTTTTAAGGAGAAAAAATGGCTTTTGCATTCGTTTTCCCCGGTCAAGGATCGCAGTCGGTCGGCATGATGGCCGCCTATGGCGATTCGCCCGTTGTTCGCGCCACCTTCGACGAAGCCTCGGCCGCTCTCGGCCAGGATCTGTGGCAGTTGGTCGCCGAAGGCCCGGTCGAAGCGCTGGCGCAGACGGTCAATACGCAGCCGGTGATGCTGACCGCGGCGATTGCTGCCTACCGCCTGTGGCTCGAAAAGGGCGGCAAGCTTCCGGCGGTGGTCGCCGGTCACAGCCTGGGTGAATATTCGGCGCTGGTCGCCGCCGGCGTCATCGCCTTCACGGACGCGGTGCCGCTCGTCCGCCTGCGCGCCGCTGCGATGCAGGAAGCGGTGCCGGTCGGCACCGGCGCGATGGCCGCCATCCTGAACCTCGACGACGACAAGATTCGCGAAGCCTGCGCCGAAGCGGCAGCCGGCGAAGTGGTCGAGCCGGTCAATTTCAACGCGCCGGGACAGACCGTGATCGCCGGCAGCAAGGCGGCGGTCGAGCGCGCCTGCGAGGCGTGCAAGGCGCGCGGCGCCAAACGCGCGGTGCTACTGCCGGTGTCGGCGCCCTTCCATTCGTCGCTGATCCGTCCGGCCGCCGACAAGCTCGCCGCACGTCTGGCCGAACTGGATTTCGCCGTGCCGCAGATTCCGGTGGTCAATAACGTCGACGTGGCGATCGAGAGCGATCCCGCGCGGATCAAAGACGCGCTGATCCGCCAGGCCTATTCGCCGGTGCGCTGGGTCGAGACGATCCAGAAAATGGGCGCGCTCGGAGTGACGACGGTCGCCGAGTGCGGTCCCGGCAAGGTGCTGGCCGGCCTGACCAAGCGCTGCGCCGAGGGCGTTGCGGGCCTGGCGCTGGCCGATCTCGCGGCGATCGAAGCCGCTGTTTCGACTCTGGAGTAAATCATGCTGAACGGACAAGTTGCCCTGGTGACCGGCGCCTCGCGCGGCATCGGCCAGGCTATCGCCCTCGAACTGGGGAAGCTCGGCGCCACCGTCGTCGGAACCGCGACAAGCGCCGACGGCGCCGCCAAGATTTCGGCCTATCTCGCGGCCGCGGGCATCAAGGGCGAGGGCGCCGTACTGGAGGTTCGCGATGCCGAGCAGATCGATGCGTTGATCGGCAGCATCGAAAAGGCGCATGGCGCCGTCGCCGTGCTCGTCAACAACGCCGGCATCACGCGCGACAACATCTCGATGCGCCTCAAGGACGACGAGTGGGATGCCGTGCTCGACACCAATCTCAAAGCCGTTTTCCGTCTGTCCAAGGCGGTCATGCGCGGCATGATGAAAGCGCGCAACGGGCGCATCATCAACGTCACGTCGGTGGTCGGCCATGCCGGCAATCCGGGGCAGGCCAACTACTGCGCCGCCAAGGCCGGTGTCGCCGGCATGAGCCGTTCGCTGGCCCGCGAACTGGGCAGCCGCAACATCACGGTCAACTGCGTGGCGCCGGGCTTCATCGACACCGACATGACCAAGGTGCTCGAAGAGAAGCAAAAGGAGTCGCTGATCGCCGGGATTCCGCTGGGCCGCCTCGGTCGCCCCGAAGATATCGCGGCGGCGGTCGCCTTCCTGGCTTCGCCCTCGGCCGCCTACGTGACCGGCACGACGATCCACGTCAACGGCGGGATGTACATGGATTAACCGCCCATTCGGGCAATTGCGGCCGGTGCCTTGCGATTTGGTAAGCGCCGGTCATTTTGGTAGAATAGTACGGTTTGTTTCAAACCTGAACTTGGGGAAGGAGCCCTCTAATGGAAAACATCGAACAACGCGTCAAGAAGATCGTCGCCGAACAACTCGGCGTCAATGAAGCTGATATCAAGAACGAATCCTCGTTCGTTGATGATCTTGGCGCCGATTCGCTGGATACGGTCGAACTGGTGATGGCCCTCGAAGAAGAATTCGAGTGCGAAATCCCGGACGAGCAAGCTGAGAAGATCACCACCGTCCAGCAAGCGATCGACTACGTCCTCAGCAACAAGAAGTAAAGCACTTCCCCCTGCGGAACTTCCCTGCGGGCCGGCCTTCGCGCCGGCCCACTAGCAAGCGGGGAGTCTCCGACTCGCATTCCCCAAATTTCTCCCGGAGCATACGTTGACACGTCGTAGAGTCGTCATCACCGGCCTTGGAATCATTTCTCCGGTCGGAAACACCGTCGAGCAAGCTTGGCAGAACATTTTGGCAGGCCGCTCCGGGATCGACCGGATCACCCGCTTCGACGTTTCGAGCTTCCCCGTGCAGATCGCCGGCGAGGTCAAGAACTTCGACATCGGCCAGTACCTCGCGCCGAAAGAGTCGCGCCGCATGGATACCTTCATCCATTACGGCATGGCTGCCGGCATCGAGGCCATCAAGGACGCCGGTCTGGAAGCCCATCCGGCCAATGCCGAACGCATCGGCATCGCCATCGGTTCCGGGATTGGCGGTCTGCCGCTGATCGAAAACACGCACGACGACTATCTGGCCGGCGGCGTGCGCAAGGTTTCTCCCTTCTTCGTTCCCGGGTCGATCATCAACATGATCTCCGGCAACCTGTCGATCATGTACGGCTTCACGGGTCCGAACATCGCCCTGGTGACCGCCTGCACGACGGGCACGCACAGCATCGGCGAGGCCGGCCGCATCATCGAGTACGGCGACGCCGACATCATGATCGCGGGCGGCGCCGAAGCGACGGTTTCGCCGCTCGGTCTCGGCGGTTTCTGCGCCGCGCGCGCCCTGTCGACGCGCAACGACGACCCCGCGACGGCAAGCCGTCCGTGGGACAAGGATCGCGACGGTTTCGTACTGGGCGAGGGCGCCGGCGTGGTGGTGCTCGAAGAGTACGAGCACGCCAAGGCGCGCGGCGCACGCATTTACGGCGAGCTGGCCGGTTTCGGCATGAGCGCCGACGCCAACCACATGACCGCGCCCTGCGAGGACGGTAGCGGCGCGGCCCGCTGCATGGCCGCCGCGCTGCGTAATGCGCGCATGAATCCCGAGGACATCCAGTACGTCAATGCGCACGGCACCTCGACGCCGCTGGGCGATCTGGCCGAAACGATCGCGGTCAAGCGCGCTTTCGGCGAGCATGCGAAGCGTCTGGTCGTGAACTCGACCAAGTCGATGACCGGTCACCTGCTCGGTGCGGCCGGCGGCATCGAGGCGGTTTTCTCGGCGCTGGCCATTTACAACCAGGTGTCGCCGCCGACCATCAACCTGTTCAATCAGGACGAGAAGTGCGATCTCGATTACTGCGCCAACGAGGCGCGGCCCATGAAGATCGAGGCGGCGGTGTCGAACTCCTTCGGCTTCGGCGGGACCAACGGTACCGTCATCTTCAAGCGGGTTTGACCCCGCAAACCGGGCGGTGCGGTTTCCGATCCATATCGAACTGCACCGCTCGCGTTTTCTTTTTCTTCTCCTGCTCGTCGTTCATGCGCTAGCCATCGGCTGCGTCGCGGTTCTTCCGTGGTCGGCGGCCCTTCGTCTGCTTCTGCTTTCCCTGATCGGCGTCCTCGCGTGGCGCGCTTTTCGGCCGCCATCGATAAGCGCGTTGCGTCTATTAAAGAAAGGCGCCCTGGAGTGCGTTCTAAGCGATGGTGAACGGGTGCCGGCCAGCGTCCTGCCGGACAGCACGGTCTTCGCGCGCTTGATCGTCTTGCGGCTGCGCGTCGGGGAGCGGGGGCGCGTGCGTGCGTTGACGCTGCTCCCCGATAGCATGACGCCCGCCGAGTTCAGGGCTTTGCGCGTGTGCCTGCGCTGGCGCGCCGAGCAGCCCGTCTGAGCAGGGTGTTTTTGGCGCGCGGCAACATTTCCGGGTAGTCGCGGCTGAAGTGCAGGCCGCGGCTTTCGTGCCGCTGCAATGCGCAGCGGACGATCAGGTCGGCGGTGACGACGAGGTTGCGCAGTTCGATCAGGTCGTGGCTGACCCGGAAGTTCGAGTAGAACTCGTTGATTTCGCGCATCAGCAGGCGGATGCGGTGCTGCGCGCGCTGCAGCCGTTTGGTTGTGCGCACGATGCCGACGTAGTCCCACATGAAGCGGCGCAGTTCCTCCCAGTTGTGCGCGATGACGATTTCCTCGTCGGGGTCGGTGACGCGGCTGGCGTCCCATGGCGGCAGAGAGGGCATGGCACGCTCTTCCTGCGCGAGGATGTCGACGACGGCCGCTTCGGCATAGACCACGCATTCGAGCAAGGAATTGCTGGCCAGCCGGTTGGCGCCGTGCAGGCCGGAGCAGGAAGCTTCCCCGGCGGCGTAGAGCCCGGCGAGGTCGGTGCGCGCGCGCTGGTCAACGACGATGCCGCCGCAGGTGTAGTGCGCGGCGGGGACGACCGGAATCGGTTCGCGCGTGATGTCGATGCCGAGTTCCAGGCAGCGCGCCAGGATGTTCGGGAAATGCTCGTTCAGGAACTCCGCCGGTTTGTGCGAGATGTCGAGATAGACGCAGTCGAGACCGCGCTTCTTCATTTCGAAGTCGATGGCGCGGGCGACGACGTCGCGCGGCGCGAGTTCGGCGCGCGGGTCGTGCGCCGGCATGAAGCGGGTGCCGTCGGGCAGGCGCAGGATGCCGCCTTCGCCGCGTACCGCTTCGGAAATCAGGAAGGATTTGGCCTGCGGATGGTACAGGCAGGTCGGGTGGAACTGGATGAACTCCATGTTCGCCACCCGGCAGCCGGCGCGCCAGGCCATCGCGATGCCGTCGCCGGTCGAGGTGTCGGGGTTCGTCGTATAGAGGTAGACCTTGCCGGCGCCGCCGGTTGCGATCAGCGTGTGCGGCGCGGCGATGGTGACGACCTCGCCGCTCGCGTTGTCGAGCGCGTAGGCGCCGAAGCAGCGCTTCTCGGGCAGGCCGAGCTTTTCGCCGGTGATCAGGTCGATCGCGATGTGCTGTTCGAGCACGGTGATGTTGGGGTGGTGGCGCACCTTGCGCGTCAGGGTGTCCTGCACTGCGAGGCCGGTGGCGTCGGCGACGTGGATGACGCGGCGCGTGCTGTGGCCGCCTTCGCGCGTCAGGTGGTAGCCGCTCTGGTCGCGCGTGAAGGGGACGCCCTGTTCGATCAGCCAGTCGATGGCGCGCCGTCCGTTCTCGACGACGAAGCGCGTGGCCTTCGGGTCGTTCAGATAGGCGCCGGCGGTCAGGGTGTCGCGGATGTGCGCTTCGATCGAATCCTGGCTATCGAGGACCGCGGCGATGCCGCCCTGGGCCCAGCTCGATGCGCTGTCTTCCAGCGCGCGCTTGCTGATCAGTGCGACCTTGCGGGTCGCGGCGAGGCGAAGGGCGGCGGACTGTCCTGCCAGGCCGCTGCCAATGATGAGAACGTCGAAGCGAAGCGCCACAATACAAGCCCAGGCTGGAAAGGCCGGAACTATATCACGCCCTCCGGGAGGGCGAGGGCGTCGGCCGGGATGAACCATTTTTCCGGGCTTCGGTCTCATTTTCACTTCATGCACTGTCACCACCCTGATCTGGCGGTTGCGCTATACTCGGGCGCAAACTACAACATCGTCCGACAGGAATAATCACAGAGCATGAGCGAACGCGAAATTGACCAGATACTGGTTGAACGCGCACAGGGCGGCGACAAGCACGCTTTCGAGATGCTGGTTGCGAAATACCAGCGCAAGCTCGGTCGATTGCTGTCGCGGTTCATACGCGACCAAGCTGAGGTTGAAGACGTCGCGCAGGAGGCCTTCATCAAGGCCTATCGCGCGCTGCCGTCGTTTCGTGGCGAGAGTGCGTTCTATACCTGGCTGTACCGGATCGGCATCAACACCGCGAAGAACTATCTGGTGGCGCAGGGGCGGCGTGCTCCGACCTCCACCGATTTCGATGCGGACGAGGCCGAAACCTTTGACGACGCGGATCAGTTGCGCGATATCAACACGCCGGAGAGCCTGCTGCAGTCGCGGCAGGTCGCCGAAACGGTGAATGCCGCGATCGAATCGCTGCCCGAGGAGTTGCGCACGGCGATCGTGCTGCGCGAGATCGAGGGTTTGAGTTATGAGGAAATTGCAGAGGTGATGAGCTGTCCGATCGGCACGGTGCGTTCCCGCATCTTCCGTGCGCGCGAGGCGGTTGCGGCCAAATTGCGGCCCTTGCTCGACACCTCGCCGGATCGCAGGTGGTAGCGATGGACGAACAGATTTCGATGTTGATGGACGGCGAGCTCGACGCTGCCGCCGCGCGCTCCTGTCTCGACCGGATGCGCAAGAATCGGAATCTGGGCGAAGAGTGGGCCTTATTTCATCTGATCGGCGATCAACTGCGCGCGGGGTCGGGCGCGACCGTTGCCATCGATTGCTCCAGACGGGTTGCCGGGCGCCTCGCTGCGGAGCCGGCAACGTTCGTGCCGCGTCCGGCGGTGGTGCCGGCACGAATCTGGCGCCCCGTGTCCGCGGCCGCGTCGATTCTCGGCGTGGCGATCGTCGTGTGGGCCGCGCTCTCCCTCGAACCCAGACCGCAGCCCGAGTTTTCCGCTTCGGCGCCACGCCTTCCGCTGTTGGCGCAGGCGGAGAACGTTCCGATGCCGGACGCCAGCCGCGATTATCTGGTCGCCCATCAGGGCGTGTCGCCGAGCGGCGTCTTGCAAGGAGTCGGCGCCTACGTTCGCACCGTGTCCGAGCGTGGAGCGGAAGGCGGGATGCCGCCCCGATGATCCGCCACGCGGTACGGCTGCTGTTGTTCGCGCCTTGCCTGGCTCTGGCGCAACCCTCTGCGCAGTCCCCGGCGGAACCGCTCGTTTGGCTGAACCGCATGGCCGAGGCGGCGCAAACGCTCGATTACAGCGGAACCTTCGTTTTCCAGAGCGGCACGCGCAGCGAGACGTCGCGCGTCGCGCATGCGTTCGAAGGCGGCCGGGAAATCGAACGCCTCGAAGTGCTGGACGGAACTCCCCGCGAAATCGTCCGCGAAAACGACGAGGTGCGCTGCTACCTGCCGGATGTCAAGCGTGTTCTCGTCGAAAAGCGCGTGCGGGGGCGTTCTTTCCCCGCCCTCGTGGCGTCCGGCGCGCAAGCGCTGGCGGCGCACTATGCGGTACGGACGGGCGGCGTCGAGCGCGTCGCCGGGCACGAAGCCCAGCTCGTCGTGCTCGACGCGAAAGACGCCTGGCGCTACAGCCACCGCCTGTGGGCGGAAGTGCGGAGCGGCCTGATCCTCAAGGCGCAGATTCTCGACGACCGTCAACGTCTCGTCGAGCAATTCACATTCACGCAGCTGGCGATCGGCGGCGCGGTCGACCGCAGCGAGCTGCAGTCCCGGCAGCAGGCGCTCGCCGGCGAATGGCAGACCGAGGATCTCTCGATCGCCGGCGGCGCGGAGGTCGCGTCGGGGTGGCGTCTGCGGGACGGCGTGCCGGGTTTCGCAAAGACCCATGAAATGCGCCGCCTGCTGCGCAAGGACGGCGTGCCGGTGACGCATCTGGTGTTTTCCGACGGGCTGGCGGCCGTCTCGGTGTTCATTGCGCCGCCCGATGCGGAGAGTTCGCGCAAACCGTGGTCTTCGGCGCAGGGGGCGATCAACGTCCATACCCGCATGCTCGCCGGCCACGTGGTTACCGTGCTCGGCGAAGTGCCGCCGGCCACCGCCATGAAGATCGCCAACGGAATCGAATATCGCAAACCATGATAGACGCTCAGGGAACCATCATTTCGCGGGACGGCGATTACGCCGTCGTCCGCATGGACGAGGCCGGCTGCGGGCGCTGCAACGAGCCGGGCGGCTGCGGCGGGCAGAATATCGGCAAGATGTTCTGCAGCACGCCGCGTACTTTCCGGGTGCGCAATCCGGGGCAGGCCGCCGTCGGCGATCGCGTGCACGTGGCGATTGCGGAGGGGGCCGTACGGCGCACGGCGATCCTCGCGTACGGGCTCCCTCTGCTCGCGCTGTTCGTTTGCGCCCTGGGCGGGAAGCTTCTGGCCGGCGAGCCGGGAGCGATGCTCGGCGCCTTTGCCGGCCTGCTTGGAGGCTGGCTGCTGTTTCGCCGGAACCAGTCGCGCAGCGCACGCGACGAGCGTTTCCAGCCCTTCATCCGAACTTGAATTGGCGGCGGAGCGGACCGATATGGGTCCGATAGCCGCTCGGCGGTCGTTCAGTTCCAAGCATTTCAAGCATGATTCCATGACTTTCAGGAGGATTTCCTCGCCATGAAAAAAATCGTCGCCGCTTTTTTCATCGTCCTGTTTTCCTGCCTTGCGCAGGCACAGAGCCGTGCCTTGCCCGACTTCACCGATCTCGTGGAAAAACAGGGGCCGGCGGTCGTCAACGTCAGCACGACGCAGGTCGTGCGCAGCAACGGGCGCGGGGCGCAGCCTTTTCCCTTCGACGAAGACGATCCGATGTACGACTTCTTCCGTCGCTTTGCGCCGCGGCAGCCCGGTATTCCCGGCTTTCCGGGCGCTCCGCGCGACTTCGAGAGCCGCTCCCTGGGTTCCGGCTTCATCGTCAGCGCCGACGGCTACATCCTGACCAACGCTCACGTCATCGATTCGGCCGACGAAATCCTGGTGCGGCTGACCGACAAGCGCGAGTTCAAGGCGAGGGTGATCGGCGCCGACAAGCGCACCGACGTCGCGCTGATCAAGATCGAGGCCAACGGCCTGCCGACGGTTCGTCTGGGCGACCCGAACGCGCTCAAGGTCGGCGAATGGGTGCTGGCGATCGGCTCGCCCTTCGGCTTCGACAACAGCGTAACGGCCGGCATCGTCAGCGCCAAGGGGCGCTCCCTGCCGCAGGAGAATTTCGTTCCCTTCATCCAGACCGACGTGGCGATCAATCCAGGCAATTCCGGCGGCCCGCTGTTCAACCTGAAGGGCGAAGTGGTCGGCATCAACTCGCAGATCTACAGCCGTTCCGGCGGCTTCATGGGGATTTCCTTCGCCATTCCGATCGACGTGGCAATGGAGGTCCAGGGGCAGCTGAAGGCGACCGGCAAGGTCAGCCGTGGGCGCATCGGCGTCGTGATCCAGGAGCTGACCCGGGAGCTGGCGGATTCCTTCGGCCTGAGCAAGGCGCAGGGCGCCGTGGTCAACGCGGTGGAGAAGGGCGGTCCGGCCGAGAAGGCGGGGATCGAGCCGGGCGACGTCATCCTGAAGTTCGACGGCAAGGCGGTGGGCAATTCCAGCGATCTGCCGCGCGTCGTCGGCGCGACGCGCCCCGGCAGCAAGGTGCTCGTGCAGGTCTGGCGCAAGGGGGCGCTGAAGGATTTCTCCCTCGTCGTCGGCGAGATTCCCGACGAGAAGGCGGTCGCCAAGAATGCCCGCGGCGCCCGTTCCGGCGAGCAGGCGGCCAATCGCCTCGGCCTGGTCGTCTCCGAGCTGAGCGCCGAGCAGCGGCGGGAACTCAACGTCTCTTCGGGCCTGCTGGTCGAGGACATTCGCGCCAACGCGGCGCGCGCCGACCTGCGTCCGGGCGACATCATCCTGGCGCTGATCGCGCGCGGCGTGAGTACCGATATCCGCAGCGTCGAGCAGTTCAACAAGCTGCTCGCCCAGTTCGACAAGTCGGCCAACATCACGCTGCTGGTCCGGCGCGGCGAGATGCAGACCTTCGTGACGATACGCGCCGTTCCCGAGCGCAAGGGGGAATAGGCTTGAAGCTGACGCTGGTTTCGCGGACCTATTGCCATCTGTGCCACGATATGGAGGCGGCGCTCGCGCCGCTGGCGCTCGAGTTCGGCGCGGAAGTCGATGTCGTCGATGTGGATGCCGACCCGGCGCTCGAAGCGCTGTACGACGAGTTGGTTCCGGTGCTTCTGCACGAAGGCAAAGAGCTCTGCCATTACTTCCTGGATGCCGCCAAAGTCCGTGATTATTTGAGCGAAATCCGCTAAAATCCGCGCCTTCCGGCAGATCGAACAAAGGGTGCCCGTCGGCACCCTTTTTTTCAGGCGCGGCATCGCCGCGACACAAAAAACACGATGCAACACATCCGCAATTTTTCCATCATCGCCCACATCGACCACGGCAAGTCGACGCTTGCCGACCGCATCATCCACCTGTGCGGCGGTCTTTCCGACCGCGAGATGGAGGCGCAGGTGCTCGACTCCATGGACATCGAGCGCGAACGCGGCATCACCATCAAGGCGCAGACGGCCGCGCTGCAGTACAAGGCGCGCAACGGTCAGGTCTATAACCTGAACCTGATCGACACGCCGGGACACGTCGACTTCTCCTACGAGGTCTCGCGCTCGCTGTCGGCCTGCGAGGGCGCGCTGCTGGTCGTCGATGCGTCGCAGGGCGTGGAAGCGCAGACCGTCGCCAACTGCTACACGGCGATCGAACTCGGCGTCGATGTGGTGCCGGTGCTCAACAAGATCGATCTGCCCTCGGCGAATCCGGACAACGCGCGCCAGGAAATCGAGGACGTGATCGGCATCGACGCGACCGACGCCGTGCTTGCCTCGGCCAAGACCGGTCTCGGCGTCGAGGACATCCTGGAAGCGATCATCGAGCGCATCCCCGCGCCGAAGGGCGACCCGGAGGCGCCGCTCAAGGCGCTGCTGATCGATTCGTGGTTCGACAACTATGTCGGCGTCGTCATGCTCGTCCGCGTGGTGGACGGCGTGCTACGTCCGAAGGACAAGATCCGCCTGATGTCGACTGGCTCGACCCACCTGTGCGAACAGGTCGGCGTGTTCACGCCCAAGTCGCTGGCGCGCGACGCGCTGCGCGCCGGTGAAGTGGGCTTCATCATCTCGGGCATCAAGGAACTCGACGCCGCCAAGGTCGGCGACACGGTGACCCTGGCCGACCGGCCGGCCGCCGAGCCGCTGCCGGGCTTCAAGGAAATCAAGTCGCAGGTCTTCGCCGGCCTCTATCCGGTGGAGGCCAACCAGTACGATTCGCTGCGCGAGTCGCTGGAAAAACTCAAGCTCAACGACGCCTCGCTGGCCTACGAGCCGGAAGTCTCGCAGGCGCTGGGCTTCGGCTTCCGCTGCGGTTTCCTCGGCCTGCTGCACATGGAGATCGTCCAGGAGCGTCTGGAACGCGAGTTCGACCAGGACCTGATCACCACCGCGCCGACGGTCGTCTATGAAGTGCTGATGCGCGACGGCAGCATCATCAAGGTCGAGAATCCGGCCAAGCTGCCCGACCCTTCGAAAATCGAAGAGGTCCGCGAGCCGATCATCACGACCACCATCTTCGTACCGCAGGATTACCTCGGCAACGTGCTCACGCTGTGCAACCAGAAGCGCGGCAACCAGGTGGACATGACCTATCACGGCCGCCAGGTGCAGGTGATCTACGAGATGCCGATGGCCGAGGTGGTCATGGATTTCTTCGACAAGCTCAAGTCGGTGTCGCGCGGCTACGCCTCGCTCGACTATGAGTTCAAGGAGTATCGCGCCGCCGACGTGGTCAAGCTCGACATCCTGATCAACGGCGAGAAGGTCGATGCCCTGTCGCTCATCGTGCACCGCGCCAACTCGCAGTTCCGCGGGCGCGAGCTGGCGTCCAAGATGCGCGAGCTGATTCCGCGCCAGATGTACGACGTGGCGATCCAGGCGGCGATCGGTTCGAACATCATCGCGCGCGAGAACGTCAAGGCGATGCGCAAGGACGTGCTGGCCAAGTGCTACGGCGGCGACATCTCGCGCAAGAAGAAGCTGCTCGAAAAGCAGAAGGCCGGCAAGAAGCGCATGAAGCAGGTCGGTTCGGTGGAAATCCCGCAGGAAGCCTTCCTCGCGGTTCTGCGCGTCGGCAAGTAAGAAAGAGACCCCATGAATTTCGCGTTGATCCTGTTCATCCTGCTGCTCGTCAGCGGGGCCATCTGGGCCGTCGATGCCTTCATCCTGCGCAAGCGCCGGGAGCCGGGCGGCAAGGATCCCTGGTGGGTCGAGTACGGCGCCAGCTTCTTCCCGGTGATCCTGGTCGTTTTCGTGCTGCGCTCGTTCATCGTCGAACCCTTCAAGATTCCCTCGGGGTCGATGATCCCGACGCTGCTCGTCGGCGATTTCATCCTGGTCAACAAGTACGCCTACGGCATCCGCTTGCCGATCATCAACAAGAAGGTGATCGAGGTCGGCAACCCGCAGCGCGGCGACGTCATGGTCTTCCGCTATCCGGAGGACCCATCGCTCGACTACATCAAGCGCGTCGTCGGCGTGCCGGGCGACCGCATCGCTTACCAGAACAAGCGCCTGACGATCAACGGCCAGCCGCTCGAAGTGAAGGCGGTCGGCGATTACCTGCATCCGGAGCGCCTGTACTACTCGAAGCAGTTCGTGGAGAAGCTCGGCGAAGTCGAACACCGCACGCTGAACGACGAGGATGCGCCGGCCTTCATCCCCGATGCGACGCATTTCCCGGGGCGCGAAAACTGCCTCTACAATAATTCCGGCGTGATTTGCACGGTGCCTGCCGGCCATTACTTCATGATGGGCGACAATCGCGACAACAGCCGCGACAGCCGCGCCTGGGGTTTCGTGCCCGAGGCCAACATCGTCGGCAAGGCCTTCTTCATCTGGTTCAATTTCAGCGATCTGAAACGGATCGGATCCTTCAGGTAAGGAGTGGTGGATATGCATCGTCAGCGTGGAGTGGCGCTTTCCGGCCTGCTGTTCTGGGGCGTCATCATTGCCGTGGTGGCAATGCTCGGGATCAAGGTGGCGCCGGCCGTCATCGATTACTACACGATCCTCAAGAACGTCAAAGCGGTCGCCGCGTCGTCGAGCGGGCGCACGGTCCCGGAAATCCGCAACGCGTATTCGAAGTATTCGGAAGTCGACCACACCAAGACGCTCGAACCTTCCGACCTCGACATTTCGAAGGACGGCAACGAGATCGTGATCGCCTTCTCCTATGAAAAGCGCATCCACCTGTTCGTCAACGTCAGCCTCCTGATCGAATTCCAGGGCTCCTCGTCGGGGCGCAGCTAGGTCTGATGACCACGCATCGACTCGAGCAGGCGCTCGGCCACCGCTTTTCCGATCCCTCGCTGCTGCTGACGGCGCTCACGCACCGCAGCCACAGTTCTCCGCACAACGAACGGCTCGAGTTCCTCGGCGACTCGATCCTCAACTGCGTCATCGCCCGCCAGCTGTTCGACCGTTTTCCGGCGCTGCCGGAGGGCGATCTTTCGCGCCTGCGGGCCAATCTGGTTCGCCAGGACAGCCTGCACCAGCTGGCGCTCGCGCTGTCGCTCGGGCAGCACCTGCGCCTCGGCGAGGGCGAGCAGAAGAGCGGCGGCAGCCAGCGTCCGTCGATCCTGGCCGACACGCTCGAAGCCCTGTTCGGCGCGATCTGGCAGGATGCCGGCTTCGACGCGGCGAGCGCGGTGATCGCGCGCCTCTACACGGACCTGCTCGCGGCCATTGCGCCGGGCCAGCCGATCAAGGATGCCAAGACGCGCCTCCAGGAGTATCTTCAGGGGCGTCGGCTGGGGCTGCCGAAATACGCGCTGTCCGGCACCGAAGGGCAGGCCCACGCCCAGCAGTTCAACGTCACCTGCGAGATCGACGCCTTGCGCATCCGCACCGAAGGCAGCGGCGCCAGCCGTCGCGCCGCCGAACAAATGGCCGCCCAGCGCGCGCTCGAAAGGTTGCAGCAATCATGAATGAAATCAAATCCGGCTACGTCGCCATCGTCGGCCGCCCGAACGTCGGGAAATCGACCCTGCTCAATCGCCTGATCGGCGAAAAGATCAGCATCGTCTCGCGCAAGGCTCAGACGACGCGCCACCGCATCATGGGCATCCTGACCAATGCCGATGCCCAGTACGTCTTCGTCGATACGCCTGGCTTCCAGACGCAACACACGAACGCCCTGAACCGGGCGATGAACCGCGGCGTGACGCAGGCGCTGGCCGATGTGGACGTCGTCCTCTTCGTCGTCGAGGCCGGCCATTTCGACGCCAAGGACAAGACGGTGCTCAAGCTGCTGCCGGCCGACCGCCCGGTGATCGTTGTCGTGAACAAGATGGATCAGCTCAAGGACAAGGCGAAGATGCTGCCTTTCCTGGCGGAAGTCGCCGCGCTGCGCGATTTCGCGGCGATCATCCCGGTCAGCGCCGCGAAGGGCAGCCAGGTCGACGATCTGCTCGCGGAAACGCGCAAATATCTGCCGCACGGCGAACTGCTGTTCGGTGAGGACGAGCTGACCGATAAGAGCGAGAAATTCCTCGCCGCCGAATACATCCGCGAAAAGCTCTTCCGCCTGCTCGGCGACGAGCTGCCGTACTCGACGACCGTCGAGGTCGAGAAGTTCGAACTCGACGGGGCGCTGCGCCGCATCAGCGCCGCCATCGTCGTCGACCGCGCCGGCCACAAGGCGATCGTCATCGGCAAGGGCGGCGAGACTCTGAAGCGCATCGCCAGCGAGGCGCGCCAGGATATGGAGCGCCTGTTCGACGGCAAGGTCTTCCTGGAGGTCTTCGTCAAGGTCAAGTCCGGCTGGGCCGACGACGAGCGCCTGCTCAAGAGCCTCGGCTACGAATAAACCCTGGGCGGCGCTGCCAAGTGAACCTGCGGCACAAGGTCGACGGCCAGCCAGCCTTCGTGCTGCACGCCTATCCGTATAGCGAAACGAGCCTGATCGTCGAGGCCTTCTCGCGCGATTTCGGCCGCGTCGCCCTGCTGGCGCGCGGCGCGCGGCGGCCGCGTTCGGCCTTGCGCGGCCTCCTGCTCGCTTTTCAGCCGCTCGAACTCGGCTGGGCCGGAAAAGGCGAAGTGCAGACGCTGATGAAGGCCGAGTGGCAGGGCGGGCAGCCGCTGCTCGGCGGCAAGGCGCTGTTCTGCGGCTATTACCTCAACGAACTGCTGATGCACCTGCTGCCGCGCGAGGATGCGCACGAGCGCCTGTTCGCCACCTATGCCGAAACCCTGCGCCGCTTCGCCGACGGCGTGCGCGAGTCGGACCTGCGCCGCTTCGAGCGCGCGCTCTTGCAGGAACTCGGCTACGGACTGACGCTCGAGCACGACGCCGAGGGCGCGCCGCTCGACGCCGCGACGCATTATGCTTACGAGATCGAGCGCGGGCCGGTGCGCCTGCAACGCTCGGGCAACTCGGCGCTGTCGGTGAGCGGCAAGACCCTGATCGATCTCGCACGCGACGATTTCTCCGATCCGCGCTCGCTGGCCGAGGCCAAGCAGCTGATGCGCGCGCTGATCACGCATTACACGGGCGGCAAGGGCCTGGAAACCCGCAAGATTTTCATGGAGCTACAGGAGCTATGAGCAAGGCGATGGTTGAGTTGGGGGTCAATATCGATCACGTGGCGACCATTCGCCAGGCGCGCCGGACCTACGAGCCGGACCCGGTATGGGCGGCCGTCGAGGCGCACCTGGGCGGCGCCGACGGGATCACCGTGCATCTGCGCGAGGACCGGCGCCACATCCAGGACGCCGACGTCGAGAAACTGCGCGACCTGACGCAGATCAAGCTCAATCTGGAAATGGCCGCGACCGACGAAATGGTCGGCATCGCCTGCCGCCTGAAGCCGGAAATGGCGATGCTGGTGCCCGAGGGGCGGCACGAGGTGACGACCGAGGGCGGTCTCGACGTCGTCGCGCAGGAAGCCATGCTCAAGGACGCCGTCGCGCGTCTGGCCGACGCCGGCATCGTGAGCAGCGTCTTCATCGACGCCGACCCCGCGCAGATCGAAGCCGCGGCCCGCATCGGCGCGCGCGTCTGCGAAATCCATACCGGCCCTTATGCGCACGCCTTTCACGCCAAGGGGCGCGACGCCGAAAGCCCGGCCGTGCTCGCCGAGGTCGCCAGGATCGCGGCTGCCGGCGAGGCGATCCGCGCGCTCGGCATGCGTTTCAACGCCGGGCACGCGCTCAACTATTTCAACGTGCAGCCGGTGGCGCAGCTGCCTGGTATCCGCGAACTGCACATCGGCCATGCCATCGTCAGCCGCGCCGTCTTCGTCGGCCTGCGCGCCGCCGTGGCCGAGATGAAGCGCCTGCTGCGCGAAGCGCAGGCCAGCGCCGCGCGATGATCTTCGGCGTCGGCACCGACATCGCAGCGGTGGCTCGCCTCGGCAAGCTCTACGAGCGGCACGGCGAGCACGCGCTGGAGAAGCTTCTGGCGCCGGCCGAGTTCGCCGATTTCGCGCGCGCGACCGACAAGGCGCGCTTCCTGGCCAAGCGTTTCGCGGCCAAGGAAGCCTTCGGCAAGGCGCTCGGCATCGGCGTCGCAGTGCCGGCCACGCTGCCCAACATCGCCGTCGGCCACGACGCGCAGGGCAAGCCCGTATTCGCCTACGCGCCGGAACTCGCCGACCATCTCGCGCAGCGCGGGCTGGTCGCCCACCTTTCGATCAGCGACGAGCGCGAGTTCGCCGTCGCCTTCGTCGTCATGGAGCATTCATGAACGTCCCCCGCCAATTGCCGCTCGGCCCGCTGATGATCGACGTCGCCGGGCTGGAGCTGAGCGACCTCGACCGCGAGCGCCTGCGGCATCCGCTGGTCGGCGGCCTGATCCTGTTCGCGCGCAACTACGCGAATCCGGAGCAGCTCGACCGGCTGACCGCGGAAGTCCACGCCCTGCGCTCGCCGCCGCTGCCGATTGCCATCGATCACGAAGGCGGGCGAGTGCAGCGCTGCCGCGACGGGTTCACGCGCCTGCCGCCGATGCGCAGCCTCGGCGAACTGTGGGAGCGCGACCCGAAGGCGGCGCTGAGCGCAGCGCACGACATCGGCTTCGTGCTGGCCGCGGAGTTGCGCGTGCATGGCGTCGATCTGTCCTTCACGCCGGTCCTCGATCTCGACTGGGGGCGCAGCGCGGTGGTCGGCAACCGCGCCTTTCACGGCGACCCGGCGCTCGTCGCGCAGTTGGCCGGGCGCCTGATCGCCGGTCTGCGCGCGGCGGGGATGGCCGCCTGCGGCAAGCACTTTCCGGGGCACGGCTGGGCCGAGGCGGATTCGCACGTCGCCATGCCGGTCGATGAACGCAGCTTCGTGGAACTGGCGCCCGACCTCGAGCCGTACCGCCGGCTCAAGCTGGACGCGGTGATGCCGGCGCACGTCATCTACCCGCAGGTCGATGCGCGGCCGGCCGGGTTTTCGCCGGTCTGGCTGCGCAAGCTGCGCGAGGATTTCGCTTTCGACGGCGTGATCTTCAGCGACGACCTGTCGATGGAAGGCGCCAGCGTGGCCGGCGGCATCGTCGACCGGGCGCAGGCCGCGTGGAGCGCCGGCTGCGACATGCTGCTCGTGTGCAATGCGCCTGAGGCGGTCGGCGAACTGCTGGCCGGCTGGCATCCGCCCCACCACGCGCTCCGTTCGGCGCGCATCGAGCGCCTGTTGCCGTCCGGCAAGGCGCCGACCCCGGCCGGCTTGCAGCAGGACGCGCGCTATCTGGCCGGCGTGCGGGCGGCGGCGCTGCTGGGCGCCTGAATCCGGGGCCGGTACGGCAACGCCGGGCCGGAACGCGGGCAACAAAAAAGGCAGCCTTGGCTGCCTTTTTTTCCGAGTGCGCTCACTTACTTCACGCGGGCGCGGTACTCGTTGGTGCGGGTGTCGATTTCGATCTTGTCGCCGATTTCGACGAAGGCCGGGACGGGCAGCTCGAAACCGGTGGACAGGCGGGCCGGCTTCATCACCTTGCCCGAGGTGTCGCCCTTGACGGCCGGCTCGGTGTAGATGACTTCGCGCACGAGGCTGTTCGGCAGTTCGACCGAGATGGCCTTGCCGTTGTAGAACACCACTTCGCAGGGCATCGCGTCTTCGAGGTAGTTGAGCGCGTCGGTCATGCAGTCGGCTTCGATCTCGTACTGCTCGTAGTCGGCGTCCATGAAGACGTACATCGGGTCGGCGAAGTAGGAGTAGGTGACTTCCTTGCGGTCGAGCTGGACGACGTCGAACTTGTCGTCGGCGCGATAGACGGTTTCGCTCGGGGCGCCCGTCAGCAGGTTCTTCATCTTCATCTTGACGACGGAGGCGTTGCGGCCGGATTTGCTGTATTCAGCCTTGAGGACAACCATCGGGTCGTTGCCGACCATGAATACGTTGCCTGCGCGGAGTTCCTGTGCGGTTTTCATAATACGTTCCGTGAATAGCGGGTGAAAAAGATAACCGTTAATTATACCAAGGATCGGCAAAAACGCACCAGCGCGCTCGCCAGGTCTTCTTGCGCCGCCTGTTGCGCCTCCCAGGCGGCGGCGTGCGCGCGCAGCGCGGGCAGGGCGGCGGCCAGCGCTTGCCATTGCTCGGCGTCGAGATGGCCGGCGTTCCAGGCGTGCCAGAAGGTCCGTAGCGTCTTGCCGACGGTGTCCGGCAGCGCGGCGCAATAGCGGTCGAGGAAGGCGTCGAGCTTGACGAGATGCGCCGCCTCCTCTTGCACGTAGATATGCCAGACCAGGGGCCGGGCGGCCCACTGGGCGCGCACGAAGGAGTCCTCGCCGCGCACGAAGTTGAGATCGCACGCCCAGAGCAGCGCGTCGTAGCGCGCCTGCTCGACGAAGGGGAGGATGCGCAGTTCGAGCGCGCCGCGCCGGATCGTCTCGCCGGCCTGCAGCGTCTGGCCGCAGAAGGCTTCGACTGGCGGTAGGGCGCGCGAGACGGGGACCGCGCAGCAAACCGGGCTTTCCGCTTCGCTCCAGACGCGCAGCAGATCGCAGATGGCCGGCGTTTCGTAGGCGAACAGCGAGACGCTCAGCGCGTCGGGGGCGGGGGGCGGAAAACCGAGGTCCTGCCAGAAGACATCCTGCGCGCGCGGGTCGTTGGTGAAGGCGAGACGGCGTGCCGCCAAATCGCGTTCGCGCAGCAGGCCGCCGGTGTTTTCGGCAAAACCCGGGAAAAAGAAGTGCTTCTTCAGCGGCAGGCGCGGATGCGGCGAGGGCAGGGCGTGGCACTCGGCGACCCAGTCCTCGGCGCTCAGGTATTCGAGATTGATCCACGCCGGCCGCGTTTCGCGCCGCGCCATCGCGGTAACGAAGCTTTCCGGGATGCGGCAGCCGAAGGCTTCGACGACGACGTCGCCGGGGGCGACTTCGGGAAAGCTTCGCGGCCATTGCCTGACCTCGACGCCCGCCAGCTCTTGGCGCGGGGTCGCCGGATCGGCTGCGGGGCAGAGCGGCCGGAAGGCGTCCAAGTCGTCGACCCACAGGCGGACGCGCAGGCCGTGCTCGCCGGCCAGCTGGCGCGCCAGGCGCCAGCACACGCCGATGTCGCCGAAGTTGTCGACGACGGCGCAGAAAATGTCCCACTGCGGGGCGCTGGGCACGGGGTTGGCGACGGCGGGCATGGAGGGGCGTGATAACATCGGAGCGCCATCCTACCCCAGCCGGGACGCCTGTCGCCAGGCGGCCGCATCCGCATCCTTCCATGAGCGAAACCTTCGACGCCAAAGCCCTGCTCGCGACCCTGCCGGAGTTGCCCGGGGTCTATCGCATGCTCGATGCGGGCGACAACGTGCTCTACGTCGGCAAGGCGAAGAGCCTGAAGAAACGCGTCGCTTCGTATTTCCGCGACAGCCATCCGAGTCCGCGCATCGCGCTGATGGTGGCGCAGATCGCCAGGGTCGAAACGACCGTGACGCGTTCCGAAGCCGAAGCGCTGCTGCTCGAGAACAACCTGATCAAACGTCTGGCACCGCGCTACAACATCCTGTTCCGCGACGACAAGTCCTACCCCTACATCGTGCTGACGCGCGACGAGTTTCCGCGTCTCGGCTTCCATCGCGGCGGTACCGACCGGCGTGCCGACTACTTCGGCCCCTATCCGTCCTCGCTCGCCGTGCGCGACAGCCTGTATCTGCTGCAGAAGATGTTCCGCCTGCGCACCTGCGAGAACTCGGTGTTCAGCAATCGCTCGCGCCCCTGTCTGCTGTACCAGATCAAGCGCTGCTCGGGGCCGTGCGTCGGCCTGATCGCGCCGGAGGCCTACGCGCAGGACGTGCAGATGGCGTCGATGTTCCTGCAGGGACGCCAGCAGGAAGTGATCGGGCGGCTCACCGCGGCGATGGAGCAGGCCGCCGAGCAGCTGGCGTTCGAACTGGCGGCGGTCTATCGCGACCAGATACAGTCGCTGCGCCACGTCCAGGAAAAACAGTACGTCGAAAGCGGCAAGGGCGAGGACGTCGACATCCTCGCGGCGGTCGAGGAGGGCGGCATGCTCTGCGTGAACCTCGCGATGGTGCGCGGCGGCCGCCACCTGGGCGACAAGGCGCAGTTCCCGAGCAACGCCGCCGACTCGTCGCCGGACGAAGCGCTGGCCGCCTTCATGCATCAGCATTATTCGTCGCATCCGATTCCGGCGCGCATCTACCTCAACCGCCCGCTGCCCGACCACGAAGTTGCCGACGCGCTCAGCGAACTGGCCGGGCGCCAGGTGCCGGTCGTCGAGCCGCGCCTGACCATGCAGCGGGTCTGGGTCGAGATGGCCGAACAGAATGCCCGCCTGGCGATCGCCGCGCGGCGCACGACGCTCTCGCTGCAGGGCAAGCGCCTCGAGGCGCTGATCGAGGCGCTCGGGCTGGAGAACGACGCCGGCAAGGAGGCGCGCATCGAGTGCTTCGACATCAGCCACACGCAGGGCGAGTCGCCGGTGGCATCGTGCGTCGTGTATCAGGGCGACGGCATGCGCAAGTCCGAGTATCGCCGCTTCAACATCCAGGACATCCAGCCGGGCGACGATTACGCGGCGATCCGCCAGGCCGTCCTGCGCCGCTACGAGAAGGTCGCTTCCGGCGAAGGCGTCGCGCCGACGCTGATCCTGATCGACGGCGGCAAGGGGCAGGTGAGTTCGGCCGCCGCGGCGCTCGACGAGCTTGGGCTCTCGCATTTGCCGATGCTCGGCGTCGCCAAGGGCGAGGCGCGCAAGCCGGGACTGGAAACCCTGATTTTCCCGGACGGGCGCGAGCCGCTACAATTGCCGCCGGAACATCCGGCCCTGCACCTGATTCAGGAAGTTCGCGACGAAGCGCACCGGTTTGCCGTTTCCGGGCACCGCGCGCAGCGCGGCAAGACGCGCAAGACTTCGCGTCTCGAAGAAATCGGGGGCATCGGGCCGAAGCGGCGCAAGGCGCTGATTTCCCATTTCGGCGGCCTGCAGGGCATCGCGGGCGCCGGGGTGGACCAACTGAGCGCAGTGCCGGGCATCAGCCGGGAACTCGCGGAAAAAATTTACGCAGCGTTGCATTGATGCCACTCAACATACCGATACTTCTCACCTGGCTGCGGATCGTCCTGATCCCGCTGATGATCGCCGTCTATTACGTTCCGGTGTTCTGGACCTTCGGGCTGGGGCGCGATCAGGCCGCGACGCTGATCTTCGTCGTCGCCGGCGCGACCGACTGGCTCGACGGCTATCTGGCCCGCCGCCTGAACCAGACTTCGTCCTTCGGTGCCTTCCTCGATCCGGTCGCCGACAAGCTGATGGTCGCCGCCGCGCTGATCATGCTGGTGCAGCTCGGCCGCGTCGATGCGATCATCGCCGCCATCATCATCGGCCGTGAAATCACGATTTCCGCGCTGCGCGAGTGGATGGCGCAGATCGGCGCGCACAAGAGCGTCGCCGTTTCGATGATCGGCAAGATCAAGACGACGGCGCAGATGGCGGCGATTCCGCTGCTGCTCTATCACGCTTCGGTCGACGGCGTCAGCGTGCAGGAACTCGGCACCTGGCTGATTTATATCGCCGCCGTCCTCACCTTGTGGTCCATGGGTTATTACATGCGGATGGCATGGCCGCAGATCGTCGAGCAGGGCAAGAAGCGATAAAAAAAACGTATCGAAAATGTTGACAGCCCGCGCCAAGCCTTTATAATGCGGCCTTCTTCGAGCGGCAGTAGCTCAGTTGGTAGAGCGCAACCTTGCCAAGGTTGAGGTCGAGAGTTCGAGACTCTTCTGCCGCTCCAAAATTTTTTAGAGAGCAAGTTTTCGCTTTCTACGTGGTTTGTAAGACTCGCCGCAAGGTGAGTGTGGCGCGATAGCAAAGCGGTTATGCACCGGATTGCAAATCCGTGTAGGTCGGTTCGACTCCGGCTCGCGCCTCCAGGAAATACAGGTTTTACGCGGCAGTAGCTCAGTTGGTAGAGCGCAACCTTGCCAAGGTTGAGGTCGAGAGTTCGAGACTCTTCTGCCGCTCCAGAAAAAAAGGGAAAGTGCGCAAGCACTTTCCCTTTTTCGTTTTTCGGCCGGATCGCCCGTCGAGGCGCTTATAATCGCCGACCGTCCGCCCGGATGGTGAAATTGGTAGACACAAGGGACTTAAAATCCCTCGCCGAAAGGTTTGCGGGTTCGATCCCCGCTCCGGGCACCAAAATGCTTCAACGGCCGCGCCGGAAACCCAGCCCGGGGTCCTGTCTTTCAATGGCTTTGCCGCAACCGGGCCAGCCAAGCTGAAAATCAGGGAAGCGCGTGGAGTCCCCGTCGATGATCCGGAACAGCCTTCTTCTGCTCGCGATTCTTTCCAATGCTCCGCAGGCGCTGGCCGATGCCTCGCGGCCCGGCAGCGCCGAGGCGGTGGGTGAGAACGCCTGGACCTTCAAGCTCACGCCTTCCTACTACGCGACAAGCAATCAAGCGGCGGCGACGGATACCAATCTGCGCGCCAGCTACGGTCCGCACGCAATCTGGCTTGGCTACTATCGGCGCAGAGGGGAATTCGAGCAAACCAGAACGGGTTACGAATTCACTTTCGAAACGCCGTTCGGGAAGCTCGTTCCCTCGCTGCAATTGGCTAGCCACGGCTTCGCCGGTGGCTCGCTGAACCTCGAAGCCGGCGACAGGATCTTCGTGCTTCTGGGCCTGGGAAGAACCAATGCCCGGGACTATTACAACCTGAATTTCGATCCGAACGATTCGGTCGTCTACGGTCTGGGCACGCGCCTCTTGCCCAGGACCGCGCTTTCCGTCTTTTCGGTCAAGGACAATCGCCTGCATACCGGGCAGGTGGTGACGCACATGCTCTTGCGTTATCAGGCCGACGACCATGAACGCCTGACGCTGGACGTCTCGAGCAAGCATGGCCGGCCCGGTGCGGACGAGGCGAGCGTTTCCGGCGGCGCGGTTTCATTGACCTACGACTATCGCTCCTTCTTCGTCCGCCTGGCGCGGGACCGGAAGGTCAATTTCACCGCCGACGACCAAACCCGCATCTCGCTCGGCCTGCGTTTCTAGCGAGCACCGAGGGGAGGCCGGCGCAGGCCTCGCTACGCCGGCCTGCCCGGCCGGCGCCCGAGCAGGGCGCTGCGCGTGAGCGGGCTTTCCAGCCTTGCCAGCCACCAATCCAGGGCCTTGCCGTGCGTCGCTTCGGCGGTCTTGCGCCAGGCGTAGCTGGAATGAATGTGACGTTCGGCGCGCTCGACGCGGCGGGGCACCAGGCGGCCGGTGTCGATGTACGGCTGCGCCAGGCATTCCGGCAGGAAGCCGCAGCCCAGACCGCGCAACTGCGCCTCCAGCTTCGCCGGCATGCCGGGGACGGTGAAAACGTCCTGGCCCCCCAGCAGGCCGACAGTCAGCCCGCCGCCGCGCTGCACCGAGTCGGCGACCGCCACCGCGCGGTGGGCGCGGATCGTTTCGTCGCTCAGCGGCTCGGGCCGGCCGGCCAGTGGGTGATGGGGGGCCACCGCGAAGACGAAGCGCTGGCTGCCGAGCGGGCGTAGCTGCAGCCCGGCGACGCTGCTGCCTTCGGCGACCAGCCCGAGGGCGAGGTCGGCCTGGCCCGAGGTCAGCGCTTCCAGCGTGCCGGACAGGGTTTCGTCGCGCAGCTTGAGGCGGGTCGGCGGATTGAGGTCGAAGAATTTGGCGCAGAGTTCGAGCACGACGGTGCGGTCGATGATGCTGTCGACCGCGACGGTGAACTGCGCCTCCCAGCCGGTGGCGACGCGTCGTACGCGATTGGCGACGGCGTCGATCTCGACCAGCAGGCGCGCGCCTTCGCGCAGCAGCTCGCGGCCGGCTTCGGTCAGGCGCGCTTGGCGCGAGCTGCGGTCGAAGAGCAGCACGTCGAGCGCTTCTTCGATCTGGCGCACGCGGTAGGTCAGCGCGCTCGGCACCATGCCGGCGGCGCGGGCGGCAGCGGCGAAGCTGCCGCTCTCGGCGATGCGCTGCAGCATGGCGAGCGCGTCGGGGGTTAGCACGTCGCGGGCGGAAAGCGGTTTGGTCTGCATGATTGACGAGGTTGTCGTTCAGAATTATTGAATGATGCCATCAAAGCGCGTGGACGGTGCCGGCGTCTTCCGGGGCTACAGTACGAGCACTGGAGGTAGATCATGTTAACGCTACGCAAATCGCAAGACCGCGGTCACGCCGACCACGGCTGGCTGAAGAGCCAGCATTCGTTTTCCTTCGCGGGTTACTACGATCCCGCGCACATGGGCTGGGGCAACCTGCGCGTCATCAACGAGGATCGCATCGCACCGGGCAGCGGCTTCGGCGCGCACGGTCACCGCGACATGGAGATCGTCAGCTACGTGCTGTCGGGCTCGCTGGCGCACAAGGACAGCATGGGGAACGGCACGGTGATTCCGCCCGGCGACGTGCAGCGCATGAGCGCTGGAAGCGGCGTGATGCACAGCGAGTTCAACCACGCGCAGGACGAGACGACCCATTTCTTCCAGATCTGGATCGAGCCGAACCGGCGCGGCATCGCACCCGGCTACGAGCAGAAGACCTTCGCCGAGGCCGAGAAGCGCGGCCGCCTGCGGCTGGTCGCATCCCCGACCGGCGCCGAGGGTTCGGTCACCCTGCACGCCGACGCCTCGCTCTACGCCGGCCTGCTGGACGGCGACGATACCGTCGCGCTGGCGCTGGACCCCGCGCGCAAGGCCTACGTGCATCTGGTGCGCGGCACGCTCCAGGTCAACGGCCGGACGCTGCAGGGCGGCGACGCCGCGCTGCTGGCGGACGAAAGCTCCCTGACCCTGTCCGGGGCGGCTGCCGCCGAGGTGCTGGTCTTCGACCTTGCGCCCTGACCCTTTTTCAACCCCGCATCACCCGAGGAGATTTCCGTGACGAAAGTCGCCGTCGTATTTCATTCCGGCTACGGCCATACCCTGCGCATGGCTCAGGCCGTCGCCGAGGGGGCCGCGGCCCAGCTCGTCGCGATCGACGCCGAGGGCAACCTGCCCGCCGGCGGCTGGGAGACGCTTGCCGCCGCCGACGCCATCGTGATGGGCAGCCCGACCTACATGGGCACTGTCAGCTGGCAGTTCAAGAAGTTTGCCGACGCGTCGAGCAAGCCGTGGTTCTCCCAAGGCTGGAAGGACAAGGTGTTCGCCGGCTTCACCAACAGCGCGACGATGAACGGCGACAAGCTGTCCACGCTGCACTATCTGTTCACCCTCGCCATGCAGCACAGCGGCATCTGGGTCGGCACCGGCATGATGCCGTCCAACGCCAAGGCGGCGCAGCGCAACGACCTGAACTACGTCGGCTCGTTCAGCGGCGCGATGGCCCAGTCGCCGTCCGACAGCGGTCCGGACGAAATGCTGCCGGGCGACCTGGAAACCGCCCGCCGGTTCGGCGAGCGCGTGGCGCGGGTGGCGGCCAGGCTGCAGGACTGAGAAGCCGCGCCCGCCGTCGCCAGCGTTTTTGCGGCGGTGTGTATCGATAAAAAAACAGACCGGCCTGTGCCGGTCTGTTTTTTTTTGCCTGTCGGGTTCGAAACGTCCCCTTCGGCGGGCGCCGCACGGTGTGCCGTTAGCCCCCCAGGTAGGCCTCTTCGACCTTGGGGTTGGCCAGCAGGTTGGCGCCGGAGTCGGCGAGGACGATCTTGCCGGTCTCGATGACGTAGCCGTGGCTGGCGATCTTCAGCGCCTGCCGCACGTTCTGCTCGACGAGCAGGATGGTGAGGCCGGCACGGTTGATCTCGACCAACGTGCGGAAGATCTCCTGCACCATCAGCGGCGCCAGGCCCATCGACGGTTCGTCGAGCAGCAGCAGCTTGGGCTTGGCCATCAGCGCGCGGCCGATCGCCAGCATCTGCTGCTCGCCGCCGGAAAGGTTGCCGGCGAACTGCTCGGCGCGGTCCTTGAGGCGGGGGAAGAGGGCATAGACCTCGTCCAGCGAGGCGGCGATGCCGGCCTTGTCCGAGCGCGAGTAGGCGCCCAGCGCGAGGTTCTCGGCGACGGTCAGGGTGGTGAGGATGGCGCGGCCTTCCGCCACCTGCACGACGCCGCGCTGGACGATCTTGTGCGGCGCGAGGCGGGCGATGTCCTCGCCGTCGAACTCGATCTTGCCGCGTGCCGGCTTGAGCAGGCCGGAGAGCGCCAGCAGGCTGGTGCTCTTGCCGGCGCCGTTGGCGCCGACGAGCGCGGTGATCTCGCCGCTGTTGAGGTGGAAGTTGATGCCCTTGACCGCCTCGATGTGGCCGTAGCTGACGGACAGGTCGTGTACGCGCAGGAGGACGCTCATGCCGCTTCCTCCTTGCCGAGGTAGGCCTCGATCACTTCCGGGTTGTTGCGCACCTCGTCCGGCGAACCTTCGGCGATGATGCGGCCGAAGTTGAGGACGGCGATGCGGTCGCACAGGCCCATGACGAAGCGCATGTCGTGCTCGATCATGAAGACGCCGTAGCCCCGGTTGCGGATGTTGTTGATCTCTTCCATCAGGACGGTCTTTTCCGAAGGGTTCATGCCCGCCACCGGCTCGTCGAGCAGCAGCAGCTTGGGTTCGGTCGCCAGCGCCCGGGCGAACTCCAGCTTGCGCTGGTCGCCGTAGGAAAGGTTGTCGGCCAGCATGTCGGCCTTGTGGTCGAGCCCGACCCAGGAGAGCAGTTCGAGCGCCCGCTCGCGGGCGCGCTTTTCCGCCGCCTTGCAGGCGCCGGTGTTGAAGAGCAGGGCGGCGGGGCCGTACCGCAGATGGTCGTGCATGCCCACCATCACGTTTTCCAGCAGATCCATTTCCTTGAAGATGCGGATGTTCTGGAAGGTGCGGGCGATGCCCTTGCGCGTGATCTGGTGGGGCTGTTGGCCGACCAGGCTTTCGCCCTTGAACTCGATGCTGCCGCTGCTCGGGGCGAGCAGGCCGGTGATCAGGTTGAAGACCGTCGTCTTGCCGGCGCCGTTGGGGCCGATCAGGCCGTAGATGCTGCCGGCCGGCACTTCGAAGCTGACGTCCTGCAGCACGTGCAGGCCGCCGAAGTGCTTGCCGACGTTGCGGATGGACAGCAGGGAATGCTGCTTATCGGCGCTCATGCCCGACCTCCCTTGAAGCGTTGGACCCAGGCCCGGATGCGGCGTGGCTCCCAGATGCCCTTGGGCAGGAAGAGCACGACGAGCACCAGCACGGCGCCGTTCACCAGCGAGCGGAAATCGTGCAGCGAACGCAGCAATTCCGGCAGCAGGGTCAGGATGGTGGCGCCCAGCATCGGGCCGATCAGGTTCGAGAAGCCGCCGAGGACCGCCATGGTGAGGATGTCCACCGCGTTCTCGAAGCCGTATTCCCGTGGGCTGATGAAGAAAGTGAAGTGGGCGTTCAAGGCGCCCGCGATGCCGGCGATGAAGGCGCCGAGCGAGAAGGCCAGCAGCTTGTAGCGATCGACGTCGATGCCCATCAGGCGCGCCGCGATCTCGTCTTCCTTGATCGCCTCGAAGGCGCGTCCGACCTTGGAGCGGCGCAGGCGGGCCAGGCCGTAGACGGTCACGGCGAGGATCAGCGCAATGTGCCAGGCCTCGGTGGACAGCGGAATGCCGTTGAGCCCCTCGGGGCCGCCGGTGATTTCAAGGTTGAGCACCGTGATGCGCACCACTTCGCCGAAGGCCAGCGTCGCCATGGCGAGGTAGACGCCCGACAGGCGCAGCACCGGCGCGCCGATGATCAGCGCCACCGCCGCCGGGGCGACGCCGCCCGCGAGCAGCACGGTGCCGAAGGACCATTCGAGGTGCAGGGTGAGCAGCGCCGCGACGTAGGCGCCGATCCCCATGAAGGCGGCGTTGGCCAGCGACAGCAGGCCGCAGGACAGGGTCAGCCAGATCGACAGGGCCAGCAGGATGTGCACGCCCACGGAGAACACCAGGGTGCTGTAGGTGGACCAGAAATCGTTGAACCATTCCATCATGCTTTCCTTTCCAGCTTGCGCCCGAACAGCCCGGACGGCCGCACCAGCAGGATCAGGAAGAGCAGGCCGAAGGCCACCGCATCGCCCATCTGGCTCGACAGGTAGGCCTTGCTGATGACTTCGGCGAAACCGAGGAAGAGACCGCCGATCAGGGCGCCGCGGATGTCGCCCATGCCGCCGAGGATGATCACGGCGATGCCCTTGTGCAGCATCGGCTGCCCCATGTAGGGGGTGATCGCGTTGAAGTTGAGCCCGATCAGCACGCCGGCGATGCCGCCCAAGGCGGCCGCGGCGAAGGAAGTGACGTGGAACAGGCCCTCGACGTTGATGCCGAGCAGCGAGGCCGCCTTGGGCGATTCGGCGATGGCGCGCAGGGCGCGGCCGAGCTGGGTGTATTTGAGGATCGTGAAGAGCAGCGCCATCAGGACGAAGGCGATCATGACGATCGCGATTTCCAGGGCGCGCACATGCACGTCGCCGATCACGAATTCGCCGGCCGGCAGGGTTTCCTCGGGGAAGCGCAGCACTTCCGCGCCGAACAGCCCTTGCGCCGCGCTGGTCAGCATGATGCCGACGCCGATCGTGGCGATCATGGGGATCAGGTGCGGAGCCTCGCGTGCGCGCAGCGGCTTGAGGACCAGCATGTCCACCAGCAGGCCGAGAATGCCGCTGGCGAGCATGGCGCCGCACATGGCCATCCAGAGGGGCGCGTTGAAATGGGTCACCAGGGCGAGGGCGGCGTAGCTGCCGACCATGAAGACCGCGCCGTGGGAGAGATTGATGACCGCCAGCACGCCGAACACCAGGGTGAAACCCAGGGCGAACAGCGCGTAGACGCTGCCGAGCGTCAGGGCGTTGAGAAGTTGTTGTTCAAGCATCGGAGGAGTCCGTAGTCGTGCCCAGTACAAGCAAGTGCGGGGCAGATTCGCATCCGCCCCGCAGCTTGAGGGTGTTGCAGGATTACTTGGCGTCGTAGAGCGTGAACTTGCCGCCCTTCACCACGTAGATGAACGGTTTCTGGTCCGCGTCCCAGCCGCCGGGCTTGCCGGACTTGGTCTGCGCCGGGCGGAACTTGAAGGGACCGGTCACGCCCTCGATTGCCGTCTTGGGCAGCGCGTTCTTCAGCGCTTCGCGGTCGGCGTTCAGGTCGCCGGTCAGCTTGACGTCCTTGAGCGCGGTCGCGGCGATGTACAGCGCGTCGTAACCCTGGGCGGCGAACTGGTTCGGCTCGGCGTTGTACTTCTTCACGTAGGCGGCGACGAAGGCCTTGTTCACCGGCGTTGGGTTGGTGTTGGCCCACGGGCTGCCGACGAAGGTGCCTTCGCCGGCCAGCTTGGAGATTTCGAACAGCTTCGGCGAGTTGAAGCCGTTGCCGCCGATGAACGGCGCCTTGATGCCCAGGCCGCGCGCCTGCAGCATGATGTTGGCGGCTTCTTCGGCGAGGCAGGAGCAGACGACCGCATCCGGGTTGCTGGCCTTGATCTTGGTCAGCTGGGCCTTGAAGTCGACGTCGCCCTTGACGTAGGTCTCGGTCGTGGTGACCGGCAGCTTCTGGTCTTCGAGCACCTTCTTGAAGACGTCGTAGCCGCTCTTGGTGAAGGCGTCGTCGTTGCCGTAGATGACGGCGACCTGCTTCAGCTTGTAGTGCTTGGTCGCGGTGGCGACGGTGACCGGCAGCACGTCCGATTCCATGACCGAGTTGCGGAAGACGTAGGGGCCGACGTCGGTGATGCCGTTGGCGGTGGTCGAGGTGCCGAAGACGACGGTCTTGGCGGCATTGGCCACGGGGCCGGCGGCGAACATCGAGTTGGACAGCGTCGGGCCGAAGACCATCAGCACCTTGTCCTGGAAAATCAGTTTCTTGAAGACGTTGATGCCTTCTTCCTTCTTGCCCTGTTCGTCCTCGATGACGAGCTGGATCTTGTTGCCGTTGATGCCGCCCTTGGCGTTGATTTCCTCGGCGGCGAGCTGGAAGCCGTTGCGGATGGATACGCCGTACTGGGCGGCGCCGCCGGTCAGGGCTTCGGCAACCCCGATCTTGATGTCGGCGGCTTGGGCGAGGCCGGCACAGGCCAGGGCGCTCACCAGGGCGAGGGTTTTGGGCATGAAGCGCATAGGTTCTCCAAGGTAGTCGGTTGAATGTGGACACGGAAGCAGCAGCGGGGAGAGCTTACCTCGCCTGCGACGCATGTCGAGCATGTCGAGCACGTAGATTTCGGCGCCGGCGCGGCGGGAGGCGCCTTTTGGGCGCCGCGGTTCGTCGCGCCGGCACAGGTCTCCTGCAACCTGGTCCGGGGCTGGGCTGGGAATCTTATGGTTCCAGCGGTCCCGGAGTAACCGGCTTCCCGTTCGGAGGGGGCCGTCGCGAACGGATGCCGTTCGATTCGGCAGCCCGGCGATGGTTCCGGAAGGGGAAAAGCGTCGATTATACCGGCTCGCCGGCCCTCCACGTCAGTCCGTAGTGACCGCAGGCCCGGAAAAAAACGCGGGCCACCCGCAGGTGGCCCGTGTTCGGGCGAAAAAACCGCGTATCCGGCTTACTGCAGGTAGGCGGGGCGGGCGTAGCCCTGGAAGTGCTTGTCGAGCACGGCCTTGTACTCGGGGGACTTGAAGGCGGCGACGATGTCCTGCGTCCAGGCCTTATCCTTGTCCTCGGTCTTCACGGCGACGACGTTCAGGTAGTGGTCTGGGGTCTTTTCGAGGACCAGCGCTTCGGTCAGCTTGAGGCCGGAGGCGATCGCGAAGTTGCCGGGCACGGCGACGAAGGCGGCGTCGTCCAGCGTGCGCGGCAACTGGGCGGCTTCGATCGGCGTCAGCTGCAGCTTGCGCGGGTTTTCGGCGACGTCCTTCTCGGTCGCCTTCAGCGCGTCGATGCCGGTCTTCACCTTGATCAGGCCGTTCTGTTCGAGGAAGTGCAGGGCGCGCGCCAGGTTGCTCGGGTCGTTGGGCAGGGTAATGCGGTCGCCGTCCTTGACCTCGGCGAGGCTCTTGCGCTTCTTCGAGTAGAGACCGAGCGGCGCGACCGGCACCTTGACCACGTCGCTCAGGTTCAGGCCCTTATCGGCGGAGAACTTCTTCAGGTAGATCACGTGCTGGAAGACGTTGGCGTCCAGCGAACCCTGCGCGAGGGCCAGGTTGGGCTGCACGTAGTCGTTGAACTCGACGAGCTTCACGGTGTAGCCCTTCTTTTCGAGAATGGGCTTGATGCCGAGCTTGACCTGATCGAAGTTGGGGCCGGCGGTGGCGCCGATGGTCAGGGTCTTCTTTTCCTGGGCGACGGCGCCGCTCTGGAAGGACGCCACGCCGAGGGCGAGGCCGGCGATGAACAGGGAACGGATCAGTTTCATGGTGTCTTTTTACTCCGTGGTCGTTGGGGAAGGAATTTGCGTTCGGGTCAGCGTTTGTCGACGCGGCGCGCCAGCCATTGGCCGAAGAACTGGATGCCCTGCACGAGGATCACCAGCAGGACGATGGTGATCAGCATCACGTCGGTCTGGAAGCGGTAGTAGCCGTAGCGGATGGCAAGGTCGCCGATGCCGCCGCCGCCGACGACGCCGGCCACCGCCGAGTAGGAAAGGAAGCTGACGGCGGTGATGGTGACGGCCAGGATGAGGCCGGAGCGGGCCTCGACCAGCAGCACCTGGCGGACGATCTGCAGCGGCGAAGCGCCCATCGCCTCGGCGGCTTCGATGACGCCGCGCGGCACGTCGCGCAGCGTCTGCTCGATCAGGCGCGCGAAGTAGAAGATCGCGGCGAGCGAGAGCGGCACGCTGGCCGCCAGCGGGCCGATCGAGGTGCCGACGATGTGGCGCGTGAAGGGCGAAACCGCGACGAGCAGGATGATGAAGGGGAAGGAGCGGAAGACGTTGATGAAGCCGTTGGCCACCAGATTGAAGCGGCGGAAGCGGCCGAGCACCTGCCCCTTGCTGGTCAGGAAGACGAGGATGCCGAGGCTGCCGCCGAAGAGCAGGGCGGCGGTCAGGCAGATGACGAGCATCAGGCCGGTTTCACCGGCCGCCTTGCCGATTTCCGGCAGCAGTTCGATGAAGGTGGCGAGCAGGGATTCAAGCATGGCTGGCCTCCCGCTGCAGCGAGGCGGTCGGATCGACTTCCTCTTCCGGCGCGTCGCCGGTGCCATCGCCGTAGTCCTTCAGCCACTGGGCCAGTTGCGAGCCGGGCGGGATGCGGCCCTGGTCGATGCGCAGGCGCTCGACGATGTGGCCGCCCTCCATCACCGAGACGCGGTGGCACAGGCGGCGAATGACGCCCATTTCGTGGCTGACGAGCAGGATGGTGACGCCCAGGCGGCGATTCACGTCGGCCAGCACTTCGAGCAGCGATTGCGTGGTGCGCGGGTCGAGCGCCGAGGTCGGCTCGTCGGCGAGCAGCACGTGCGGCTCCGGCGCGAGGGCGCGGGCGATGGCGACGCGCTGCTTCTGGCCGCCGGAGAGCTGCGCCGGGTAGGCGCCGGCTTTTTCCGCGAGGCCGACGAAGGCGAGACAGGTGTCGACGCGCTCCCGGATGCGCTCGGGCGAGGCGCCGGCGATGCGCAGCGGGAAGGCCACGTTGTCGGCCACCGTGCGGTTATGCAGCAGGTTGAAGTGCTGGAAGATCATGCCGATGCGCTGGCGCGCGGCGCGCAGCGTGGCCGGCGGCATGGCGGTGAGATCGTCGCCGTGCACGATCACCTGCCCGGCGTCGGGGCGTTCGAGCAGGTTGGCGAGACGCAGCAGGGTGGATTTTCCGGCGCCGGAAAACCCGATGATGCCGTGAATTTCTCCCGCGGCGACTTCCAGGTCGGTCGGCTGCACGCCGACCTCCTGGCCGTCCGGCGTGCGGAAGCTTTTGCTGACGCCCCGCAGCTGAATGGCGGGAACGTCGGTTGGCTGAGTGGTCATCGAGGACAAATCGTTCTGGGTGGTTTGGCGCGTTTCGACCGGCCGCCGCGCGGAAAGTGCGGAAAGCGCAAACCGGCGCCACCGTGCGCCCGGGCCGGAGGCGGGGAACGCGGCGAGGCGCCGGAGGGCGGAAAGCGTGGAAAACACGGAAAGGCAGAACTTTAGCGGGCGGCCGCCGGTGTGACAAGCCGCGGCGTCGATGCATGCCCCTTCGCGCCGCTCGTCGCCCCTGCTTTTGCGCGCGCTTTTGTGTGCGCTTTTGTGCGTCTTCTCGCGTGCGCCTTTGCCGTCCGCTTCGCGTTCCGCCGGCGACGGCCCGTGCCCCTGCCAGGCGCCTGGGTGGCGAGAAGGCAGGGCAACGGAGCTGGATGCGCCGGTCAAGACGGGCGGCGGGGCGAAAGCCCGCTCGGGCAGCGGCGAGGGCCGGGCTGCATCGAAGGCGTACCCGCCGTGCGTCGGCGAGGCCGGGGCGAAGCTGCGGCGGACGAAGCGTCGGCGCGGCTCACGCCGTTTCCCGCAGCAGGTGCTTCTGGATCTTGCCGCTCGTCGTCTTCGGCAGCGCCTCGCTGAAATGGTAGCGGCGCGGACGTTTGTAGTGCGCCAGCCGGTCGCCGTCGAGCAGGAAGCGGTCCAGTCCCTCCGCGCTCGGCGCCGCGCCGGGCTTGGGTACGACGTGGGCCGCTACGATCTGGCCCCAGGTCGCGTCGGCTTCGCCGAGCACGGCTACTTCGAGGACGTCCGGGTGCTCGATCAGCGCGTCCTCGACCTCGCGCGGATAGACGTTCTCGGCGCCGGAATTGATCATGTGGTCGATGCGGTCGCGGATCCACAGATAGCCTTCGGCGTCGAGACTGCCCAGGTCGCCGGTGTGGTACCAGCCATGGGCGAGCGCGCGGGCGTTGGCGTCCGGGCGGTTCAGATAGCCGGACATCATGCACGGGCCGCGCACGAGGATTTCGCCGACTTCGTCCGGGGCGCACGGCACCGCCGGATCGGACGGGCTGCCGTCGGCCGGCACGCGCGCCACCAGAAGATCGTGGCCGAGCGCCGGGCGGCCGCCGGAACCGGCGTGCGAGAGCTGCTCGTGCGGGTCGAGCACGGACATGCAGGGGCCCATTTCGGTGGTGCCGTAGACCTGCACCAGACCGGCGCCGATCTGTTTGTCCCAGGCGCGGATCAGGTGCGGTGCCATCGAGGCGCCGCCGTATTCGACGAGACGCAGGCTGGAAAGATCGCGTGCGGCGAGGTCCGGGTGGTGCAGGAGCAGGGTGATCATGGTCGGGGCGGCGAAGAAGTGGCTCACCTTCTCGGCCTCGACCAGCCGCCACGCCTCGCCGGCGTCGAAACGGCGCAGCAGCACCTGGGTGGCGCCGAGGTGCAGGCGCGGCAGGAAGCTGGTGTGCAGTTCCGCCGTGTGGTTGAGCGGCGCCAGCGCCAGCCCGACGTCCTCGCGGCGCAGCCCCATGGCTTGGTGCATCAGTGCGTTGTGGGCGAGCTTGCTGCGGTGGCTGTGGATCACGCCCTTGGGCCGGCCCGTGGTACCGCTGGTGTACATCAGGATGCAGGGATCGTCCTCGGTCACTTCGACCGCCGGCAGGTCGGCGGGCCGGCCCTGCAGCAGCGCGTCGAGGCGGCCGGTCGCCCAGGCGGGGGCGGCGTCGGGGTCGGCATAGACCCAGTGCGCCGTCGGGCCGCCGAGTTCCTTCGCCTTCTCGACGACCTCGCTGCCTTCGCGCTCGAACAGCAGGACCCTGGCGCCGCCGTCGGCGAGGATGAAGGCGAGTTCCTGGGCCGCCAGCCGGTAATTGACCGGGTTGAAAACGGCGCCGACGCGGGCCGCGGCGAGCAGGCTGAAGACGAAGGCCGGGGTGTTGTAGAGGAAGGCCGCGACGACGTCGCCTTTTTGCACGCCGAGGGCGAGCAGGGCGTGGGCGTGGCGGTTCACTTCGGCGTCGAGTTCGGCGTAGCTCCAGACCTGCCGCTGATCGCCGTTCCAGGCGACCAGCGCCGGCTTGGCGGGGAAGTAGCGGGCGGGCCAGGAGAGCGTGTCGCCGAGGGTCGGGGCGCGGCTCACGGGCGGCCTCCGGCGGCGGGGGCGGGATGGTTCATGGTCGGCGGCGGCAAGGCGGAAAACGCGGAAGAGGACAGGCGGCCACTCTATGCCGGCGCCGCGCGGCTGTGAAATACCGCTTTCTTCTTTCGATATTCCGCGCCGGGCAGCGAGGCCAGCCCCTGCGCGGGATTTCGCCGGGGGCCGGTGCTGCGCGAGGGGCGGGACGCGGACTCCGGCGCCCGCCTCGGCCCCGGCTTCGGTTCAGGCGCCCGGCGCCCGGGCGCCCCACTGCCAGTTGCGGATTTCCGGCAGGTCCTCGCCGTGCTGCGCGATGTACTGCTTGTGCTCGATCAGCTTGTCGCGGATCGCCTGCTTGGCGTAGGCGGCGCTCGCGCCGAGCTGCGGCACGCGGTCGATGACGTCGGCGACGAGGTGGAAGCGGTCCATGTCGTTCATCACCACCATGTCGAAGGGCGTCGAGGTCGTGCCTTCCTCCTTGTAGCCGCGCACGTGCAGGTTCTTGTGGTTGGTGCGCGCGTAGGTCAGGCGATGGATCAGCCAGGGATAGCCGTGGTAGGCGAAGATGATCGGCCTGTCGCGGGTGAACAGCTCGTCGAAGTCGCGCTCGCTCAGGCCGTGCGGGTGTTCGCTGCGCGGCGTCAGCGTCATCAGGTCGACGACGTTGATGACGCGCACCTTGAGCGCCGGGAAGTGCGTGCGCAACAAGTCCACCGCGGCCAGCGTTTCGAGCGTCGGTACGTCGCCGGCGCAGGCCAGAACGACGTCCGGCTCCTCGCCGCGGTCGCTGCTCGCCCATTCCCAGATGCCGATGCCCGCGGTGCAGTGCTTGATCGCCGCGTCCATGTCCAGCCACTGCACCTCGGGCTGCTTGCCGGCGACGATCACGTTTACGTAGTTGCGGCTGCGCAGGCAGTGGTCGGTGACCGAGAGCAGCGTGTTCGCGTCGGGCGGCAGGTAGACGCGGATGATCTCGGCCTTCTTGTTGATCACGTGGTCGATGAAGCCCGGGTCCTGATGGCTGAAGCCGTTGTGGTCCTGGCGCCAGACGTGCGACGAGAGCAGGTAGTTGAGCGAGGCGATGGGCCGCCGCCAGGGCACTTCCTTGGACATCTTGAGCCACTTGGCGTGCTGGTTGAACATCGAGTCGATGATGTGGATGAAGGCTTCGTAGCACGAGAAGAAGCCGTGGCGGCCGGTCAGCAGGTAGCCTTCGAGCCAGCCTTCGCACTGGTGCTCGCTGAGCATTTCCATGACGCGGCCGTCGGGCGCGACGTTTTCGTCGCCGGCGATGATCTCCGCCGTCGAGCAGCGGTCGGTCACGTCGAAGACCGCGCCCCAGCGGTTCGACGCCGTTTCGTCGGGGCTGAAGACGCGGAAGGTGTGCGGGTTAAGCTTGATCACGTCGCGGATGAATTCGCCCTGCACGCGCGTCGATTCGGTCTTGACCGCGCCGGGCCGCGGAACGGCGACGGCGTAGCTGCGGTAGTCGGGCAGGCGCAGGTCGCGCAGCAGGCGGCCGCCGTTGGCGTGCGGGTTGGCGCCCATGCGCCGCAGTCCGCGCGGGGCGAGTTCGGAGAGTTCGGCGCGCAGGCGTCCGTCGGCGTCGAACAGCTCCTGCGGGCGGTAGCTGCGCATCCAGGCTTCGAGGATTTCGACGTGCCCCGGCCGGCTCATGTCGCCCATCGGCACCTGATGTGCGCGGAAGGTGCCTTCGACCGGCTTGCCGTCGACAGTTTTCGGGCCGGTCCAGCCCTTCGGCGAGCGCAGGACGATCATCGGCCAGCGCGGACGCCCGCGAAAGCCGTGGGCGCGCGCGTCGTCCTGGATGCGCCGGATGTCGGCAAGCGCGCGGTCGAGCGTCGCCGCCATGCGCTGGTGCATATCTGCCGGCTCGTCGCCCTCGACGAAGTAGGGCGCGTAGCCGTAGCCGACGAAGAGCGCCTCCAGTTCGGCGTGCGGGATGCGGCCGAGCACGGTCGGGCCGGCGATCTTGTAGTCGTTGAGGTGCAGGATGGGCAGCACGGCGCCGTCGTGCACCGGGTTGAGGAATTTGTTCGAGTGCCAGCTGGTGGCGAGCGGCCCGGTTTCCGCCTCGCCGTCGCCGACGACGCAGGCGACGATCAGTTCGGGATTGTCGAAGGCCGCGCCGTAGGCGTGCGAGAGCGAGTAGCCGAGTTCGCCGCCCTCGTGGATCGACCCGGGGGTGTCCGGCGAGACGTGGCTCGGGATGCCGCCGGGAAACGAGAACTGCTTGAACAGCCGGCGCATGCCGTCCTCGTCCTGCGCGACGTTCGGGTAGATCTCGCTGTAGGTGCCTTCGAGGTAGGTGTTGGCGACCAGCCCGGGACCGCCGTGGCCCGGCCCGGTGATGTAAATGACGTCGAGGTCGTGCGCCTTGATCAGGCGGTTGAGGTGCACGTAGATGAAGTTGAGCCCCGGCGTCGTTCCCCAGTGGCCGAGCAGGCGCGGCTTGACGTGCGCGAGCGTGAGCGGTTCCTTGAGCAGCGGGTTGTCGTAGAGGTAGATCTGGCCGACCGAGAGGTAGTTCGCGGCGCGCCAGTAGGCGTCGATCCGGTGCAGCAGTTCGGCGGGCAGCGGCGCCGCGGCGTCCGGCTGGGCGGAGTTCAAAGCTTGGCCTGGCAGAAGGCTTTCCATTGTATTTCCGTTTCCTTGGTCATGATTCCGGCGGTTTCCAGGACGGCGTCGCACCACGCCGCGCCCTGCGCGAAGGCGGCCAGTTCGTCGGCGCTGGCGGCGCCGCTGCGGCCGGACGCGCGCAGCTGGTCCCAGGCGAGGATGCGGCCCATGGTCGCGGCGAGGTCGCGCAAGCGGTCGAGCTTGTGCCCGGATTTCTTCCAGTCGTCGCCGGCGACGCGGTCCTCGGCGGGTTGCAGGCGTTTGAGGATGCAGGGCAGGCCGGTGAAATCGACGGCGAAGAGGAAGGCGTGGTCGACCGCCTGCAGGCGTTTTTGTACGCCGACGACGCGCTGCGCCTCGTCGGCCGCGTGTGGCTGGGCGATACCGAGGCGATGCAGGTGCGGCGCGAGCGCGGAGGGTTTGGCTTCCTTGAGGTCGAGCAGATAGTTGCCGTCCGGCGAGCCCTTGCCTTCGACGAGAACGACGTAGCGCACGACGCCGAGGCTGCCGGTGCCGGCGATCCGCCGTGCGACGTCGAGTACCTTGAAGAAGCCGGGCGTCGGCTGGGCGGCGGCGAAGCCGTCCATGAAGTCGACGACCTGGCGGCGCTGCGCGTCGTCGGCAGGCAACGCCTTGATACCGTCGACCTTCAGGCGCCGCCGCCCGGCGCTGCGGGTCGTCCGGCGGTCGAGAAACTCGGCGCGCGAACGCTCGCGCAGGGCGTCGAGCAGTTCGCGCACGAGGCCGCCGGCCGTGTCGCGCTCGACCCACAGCGGCTTGCCGCGCAGCAGCGCGTCGCGGTAGGCGGCGAGGCAGTCGCGGCTCACCGCCAGGGCTTCGGCGTCGGTGGCGTTCAAGGCGCCGGCGCCGCAGCGGATGCTGGTCAGCAGGCGGACGATGTCCCAGGCGCAGGGCGCCAGCGCGGCTTCGTCGTAGTCGTTGATGTCGAAATAGACGAGCCCGTTGTCCGCCTTGTAGCTGCCGAAGTTCTCGAAGTGCAGGTCGCCGCAGCACCAGGCGAGCGGCGCTTCGGCGAGGGCGGGCGTGTCGGGCAGGGCGTCGTAGAAGAGGTGGCAGGCGCCGCGCAGGAAGACGAAAGGACTCTCCTTCATCTTGGCGTACTTCAGCGCCAGCCGCTCGGCTTCGCGTCCGGCGTTCTGGCGCCGGATGGCGTCGACGATCGACGGGGCGGTCGCTTTTGGGGGCGTGGTCATCGGCGTGCTTCCGTGCGTTGGAGATAGGATCGTGCCGGCGCGTCGGAGTCTCGGATTGCGCTGAGGGCTACTGTGCCCGTTTCCGAGGGGCTATTCAAACGGTTCGACGAGCAGCGACGCCTCCACCAGCACGTCGACCCCGCCCGGCGGCGCGATGTGGCGCGCCGGGATGTCCTTGCCGGCGCGCCAGTCGGCGACCGCCTGGTGCTTGTTGCGGCCGTCGACGAGGAAGATCAGCTGGCGGGTCCGGGCGAGGCGGGCGGGGGAGAGCGAGACGCGCTGCGGCGGCGCCTTGGGCGCGTCGTAGATGGGCAGCACGTCGAGGTCTTCGGGCGCCCGCCGCCAGTCCTGCCCCGGGAACAGGCTGGCCGTGTGGCCGTCTTCGCCGAGCCCGAGCAGCACCAGATCGAAGCGGCCGACCGTGCGCAGCGTCTCTTCGTAGGCCGCGGCGGCCTGCACGGCGCCAAGCTCGCCCGGGATCGGGTGAATTTGCCGCGGCGGGATGGGAACGTGGTCGAGCCAGGCGTAGCCGGCCATGCGCGAGTTGCGCGCGGGGTCGTCCGGCGGCAGGCAGCGCTCGTCGCCGAAATAGATGTGCCACGCCGCCCAGTCGGCCGGTACCGCGCCGAGCAGACGGTAGATGTCGCGCGGCGTTTCGCCGCCGGCCAGCACGAGATGGAATTCGCCGCGCTGCTGGCGGGCCGCCGCGGCGGCTTCGAGGATGCGCATCAGCGCGGTGCGCTGCAGGGCGGCGCGGTCGGCCTGCGGGTGCCAGCGGCAGCGCTGCATTTTGCCGTCGTCGGCCGGCGGCGGCGCGGGGCGCCGGCTCATGATTCGTTGTTCCAGGCGCCGCCGGCGACGGCGATCAGCCGGTCGGCCGCCGTCGGCCCCCAGCTGCCGGCGGCGTAGGGTTCGCGCACGGCATGGCGGCGCAGCAGCGGGGTGAACAGGCGCCATGAGGCTTCGGTTTCGTCGGCATGCACGAAGAGCGTCTGGTCGCCCTCCAGCACGTCGAGCAGCAGGGTTTCGTAACCGGCCGAGAGCGAGGCGCCGAAGGCTTCGGCGTAGCGGAACTGCATGTGGCGGGTTTGCAGCGCGTAGCTGTTGCCGGGCGACTTGACCTCGAACGAGAGGGTGAAGCCTTCGTCGGGCTGCAGGTTGATCGCCAGCCGGTTGGTGTGCGGCGGGCTGCAGTCGATGCTGCGGAAGAGGGCGACCGGCGGGCCGCGGAATTCGATGACGATCTGCGTCATGCGGCGCGCCAGCCGCTTGCCGGTACGCAGGTAGAAGGGCACGCCCTGCCAGCGCCAGTTTTCGATGCCCAGACGCAGGGCGACATAGGTTTCGGCGGTGGAGTCGGCGGCGACGCCGGGTTCTTCGCGGTAGGCGGGGAAGGGGGCGGCGGGGGCGGCGGGGGCGGCGGG
>MKUH01000013.1:0-36270 GCA_001897745.1 Candidatus Accumulibacter sp. 66-26 | reverse complement strand
CCCGCCGGGCGCGGCGGCGCGGCTTCATCGGCGCCGAGCTGCCGCGCGGCATCGGCGGTGCAGGCTTGCGGCCGGGCGTTCCCCGGCCGGGTTTGGCGCGTCGCAACGCCAGAGAGGATTGGCGGCGTGGCGTCCCCCGGGGGGGCTTTCAGTTCGGCATCCCCCGGGGGAGTCTGCTGCGCGGCATATTGGCCGAAGACCACGGCGTCGCGGCCGATCGGCAGGATCGAGCGCAGCACCTTGACCTTCTCGTGGCGGATGCTTTCGGCGTCGAAGGCGGCGGGGACTTCCATCGCCGTCAGGGTCAGCAACTGCGTCATGTGGTTCTGCACGATGTCGCGCAGGGCGCCGGCACGCTCGTAGTAGGCGGCGCGGTGACCGACCCCGAGCGCTTCGGCGACGGTGATCTGCACGCTCTTGATATGTTCGCGGTTCCAGGCCGACTCGAAAAGCGCGTTGCCGAAGCGGAAGGCGAGCAGGTTCTGCACGGTTTCCTTGCCCAGATAGTGGTCGATGCGATAGACCTGCGTTTCGCCGAAGTGGCGGTGCACCAGCGCGTTCAGCCGGCGCGCCGAGGTCAGGTCGTGGCCGAAGGGCTTTTCGATGACCAGCCGCGTCCAGCCCTGGCTGCGCGCCAGCCCGGCCCTGGCCAGCGCGGCGATGGTGCCGGGGAAGGCCTGCGGCGGCAGCGCCATGTAGAGCAGGCGGTTGCCGGACAGCGCGTGGGTCGCTTCGATCAGCGCGATGCGCGCCGCGAGCGCCTGATAGTCGGCCGCGCTGCCGTCGCCGACGGTGTCGAAATGCAGGCAGTCCTCACACCAGCGGCGCGGCGCCTTGCCGTGCGCCAGCCCGGCGTCGGCGAAGGCCTGCCGAACCCAGCGGCGGAAGCGCGCATCGTCCATGCCCGGCTCGCGCGCCACGCCGAGAATCTGGTAGCGCGCCGGCAACAGGCCGTCCTCGGCGAGCTGGAAGAGGGCCGGCAGCAGCTTGCGCCGCATCAGGTCGCCGGTTGCGCCGAACATCACGAACAGGCAGCTCTCGTCCGGCGGTTTTTCCATGCTCAGCCTTTCCGGATGTCGTGCCCGCCGAACTGCTGACGCAGCGCCGCCAGCAACTTGTCCGAGAACGAGGCCTCGTCGCGCGAGCGCAGGCGTGCCAGCAAGGCCAGCGTGATCACCGGCGCGGCGACGTCCAGCTCGATCGCCTCGGCCACGGTCCAACGCCCTTCGCCCGAATCGGCGACGTAGGGCGCGATGCCGTCGAGCGCCGGGTTGTCGCCCAGCGCCCCGGACGCGAGATCGAGCAGCCACGAGCGGACGACGCTGCCGTGGCGCCAGATTTCGGCCACCTGATGCAGGTCCAGCGCGAACTCCTGCTTGTGCCGCAACAGCGAGAAGCCTTCGGCGTAGGCCTGCATCAGGCCGTATTCGATACCGTTGTGGATCATCTTGGCGAAGTGCCCGGCGCCCGCCGGGCCGACCCGGCCCCAGCCCCGGTCGGCGGCCGGCGCCAGCGTTTCGAGCAGCGGACGCAGGCGTTCGACCGCCGCCGCGCCGCCGCCGAGCATCAGGCTGTAGCCTTCGGACAGGCCCCAGATGCCGCCGCTGGTGCCGCAGTCGACGAAATCGATGTGCTGTTCGGCCAGCGACTGCGCCCGGCGCTGGCTGTCCCTGTAGTTGGAGTTGCCGCCGTCGATCAGCGTATCGCCGTGCGCCAGCAGCAGGCGCAACTCCTCGATCGTCGCGTCGACGGCGGGGCCGGCCGGCACCATCAGCCAGACGGCGCGCGGTGCCGGCAGACGTTCGACCAGCGCGGCGAGCGAGGCGGCGCGCTCGATGTCCTGTTCGTTGGCCCGTTGAAACCCCGGTTTTTCCGTCGCCGTCTTGGCGTCGAAACCGATGACGCGATGGCCGCCGCGCCGCAGGCGCTCGGCCATGTTGGCGCCCATCCGTCCGAGGCCGACCATGCCGATGTCCATCGCTGATTCCTTCCCTCGCTGAGCCACTTTCAGAAAATTAAAGGCTAGCGCGCCCCGCCCAAGGTGTATGTGCGTTGCCGTACGCAGCTGCCCTCCAAGGTTCCACCGCAGAGAGCTGCTTGTTTACTCGCTCTTCGCAAAGTCTTCCCGGAGAGCGTTTATCCCTACGGAGCCTGGCGACCCCGCTATTCATTCTTCGAACGGGATTTTGGCGTCGTCCTCGAAGCGCTTCTTGCGCTTGCGGCCGAAGCTCCAGATCAGCACGAGAACGAAGAGGGCGACTAGGACGAGCAGGTAGATGGTGTAGCCGGCGGTGTCCATATGGCGATCCCCAAGGCGGTGCGGCGAACGCGAACGGCGTTTGCCCCGCTTTCAAGCCTAGCCGCCGCGGCCGGGTGCGTATGTACGTTTCCGTACGTAGCGGTGGGCGAGGGCGATTCCACCTCACGCACCTCGCGGGAAAAAAGAGCAGGCCAAGGCCTGATGCTGCATGGCAGCCGCGACATTGCCATCGGCCGCCCGGTACAAAAGGAAGATACCGACCTCCGCGCCCCTACCTCACGCAGATGCCGCTTGCCGTGAAACAGGTTAAAGCGAAGTATTCGTTTGGTATATTGTCATTCCATTTGGGTCTTGTGATGTTTCACCCAGATACAGGAACGCACCTGATCGAGCAGTTCCGGCTCAAATGATGGAAAGCGGTGTGTTTTCCTTTTTCTGGGCGCAGAAAAAACAATGACATCAATAAAACAACAGATTGCAGAGCTTCAAAAACAAATTGTGCTCACAAAGAATCAGCTTATACGCTGATGGCAATGTCTTATTAACGTTAGACGGCAATGCTTCAAGAAGCCCAATTACTCACCTGGATAGTCTCTTCCGGGCTACTCGTTTTGGTCGCAATGGGTGTTCACTACCACCTACGGTTCTTGGCTCACCTGCGTACAGCATTTCCTTCTGTGTGGAGGCAGCTAGGCTCCCCCACGATTGTTAACCCCGAGGGCTCATTTGCCGAGAATTCTCTGTTTTTCTTCGTCTTTTTCGGTAGGTTTTCTCGGCTTAACGACCCAGTCCTTTTCGCCATCGGCAGGGCGCTGCAGGTTGTCTTTTTTCTTTGTCTTGCCTGCGTTCTCGCCCTTTTCTTTCTCCTGCGCCTCGGCTGAACTAGTTAGTTAGGAATCTATACATCATGCGCAAGTTTCTTTTCGCCGTTCTTGTTGCCCTAATTGTTCCCAGCGCAAACGCCAAAGAATATGGAAATTACGACCCAAAGCGTTTGCTCACGGTTTCGGAAACGCCCACGGGAAAGAAATATGGTTTCGATGGTGCGTACTTCGACCAGATGCTGAATGATTTATCGGCTCACGCGAAAAACTATCCGCCGCGATTCGACACACCACAGGATCAACACCGTGCTACCCAAGACGTAAAGGCACTGTCGGGGATGCTCGACATTCTGATTAACGTCCCAACCCCGAATCTTGAGCTTCTTGCTCGAGCCGGCTACGTAAATAGCATTGGTCACAATCTCAATGTCCCCGGGGCTGCTGAAAAAGCCAACTCAATCTTCTTGCGATTGATCGCCGCATCGCCTTCCAACCCGCGAGGCAATTACCTGTATGGAACCTTTCTTGCGGGTGTAGGAAAGGCTAAAGAAGCTCTCCCGTATCTTGAGAAGGCGCTTTCCGTAGGGGTTGTTGATGCTGCATATGCGATTGGCGTGGCGTACCTGGCCCTCGGAAACAAAGAGCAAGCCTTAAAGAACCTTGAAGATTACAAACGTCGCAAGCCGAGCGATGAGAATGCCATCAAGCTTATTGACGCAATACGTAACGGAAAAATTGAATTGAAGAGGAGCCCTAGTTGAAGCAAGGCGCCTATTCAAGCAAACCGAAATTGACCCAGCCGCCGATTGCGACGAGATAGGCGAAGAGGAGGGCGCCGAGGAGCAGGGGTTTGATTCCCGCCTGGCGCAAGAGGCCGAAGGTGGTTTCCATGCCGAAAGCCGCCATCGCGAAAGTCAGGCTGAGGATGCCGCTTTGCCGGAGGGCCTGCAGCAGTTCTTCCGGTATGGCGAACGCGGAATTGACGCCGGCGAAGAGGAGGAAGGCCAGCGCGAACCACGGGACCGAAACGCCTCCCTCCTGCGCGTCGCCGCGCCGGCGCGCGATCCAGAAACTCAGGCCGAGCAGGAAGGGCACCAGCAGAAGGACGCGGATCATCTTCACGATCACCGCGTTGTGCGCGGCCTCGCCGCCGATGGCGTTGCCGATGGCGACCACCTGGGCGACCTCGTGCACGGTCGAGCCGATGAAGACGCCGAACAGCGAACGGCTTTCGCCCAACCAGGCGAACAGCAGGGGGTAGAGGAACATCGCCGCCGTCCCGAAGAGGACGACGGTCGCCACCGCTGTCGCCGCCTTCCTGACGCCGTCGCTTTCGCTCATGCGCAGCACCGAGCCGGTCGCCACGATGGCGGCGGCGCCGCAGATGGCGCTTCCCGCCGAGATCAGCAGCGCCGATTCGCGGTCCATGCGCAGCCAGCGGGTGCCGACGAAGTAGCCGATGGCCAGCGTCGAGACGAGCATCACGGCGTCGATCAGCAGCCCCGAGCGTCCCGCTTCGGCGATCTGCTGCAGGTCGAGATTGAAGCCGTAGAGGGCGACGCCGGCGCGCAGCAAGGTCTTCTGTGCGAAGCGCGTGCCGGGCTGCCAGATGCCGCGCGCCAGCCCGGGGCGCAGGTTGCCGAGCAGCGCCCCGGCGGCGATGGCCAGCGTCAGCGGCGAGGCGCCGATTGCGCTCAGTTCGCCGCGCTGTGCCGCGAAAATGGAAGCGGCGGCGATCAGCGCGATCAGGCCGAGGCCGGGAAGAAGCTTGGGAAAGGACATCGCACGGGTCCGCTTAGGTGAAGCCCGAATGCTAGTTCTTGCCAGTTCGATAAGTAAAACGTATATTTTTTATAATTGAAATCGGATTTGGTTATGAAAATAACGTTGCGCCAGCTCGAAGTGTTCGCCGCGGTCGCCAGCCACGGGCAGGTGACGCGCGCCGCGCAGGCGGTCGCCATGAGTCAGGCGGCGGCCAGCATGGCGCTGGCCGACCTGGAAGGGCAGCTCGGCGCGCCCTTGTTCAACCGCCAGGGCCGGCAATGGCAGCTTACCGACAGCGGGCGCGAAATCCTGCCGCTGGCGCGCGAAGTGCTGGATCGGGTGAGCGATATCGAGGAGGTCGGCCGGGCCGGCGGCGGCGCCTTCGACGTTCATCTCGGCGCCAGCGTCACTATCGGCAACCACCTGCTGCCGGCGCTGATCGCCGAACTGAGCCGGAGCTATCCGCAGGGCAAAGTCCGCGTTTCCCGGCACAACACCGAGCAGGTGGTGTCGCGGCTGCTGGCGTTCCAGATCGACCTGGGGTTCATCGAGGGGCCGGTGAACGATCCGCGGCTGACCTGTTTCCCCTGGTGGAAGGACGAATTGCAGGTCTTCGCCGCCCCCGGCCATCCCTTGGCCGGCGCCGACGTGACGCCGGAGGATCTGAGGTCGGCTGGCTGGGTGACGCGCGAACCGGGGTCCGGCACGCGCGAGCGCTTCGACCGCGCGCTGGGCGACGTCGGCATCGGCCCGCGCATCGCGCTCGAACTCGAGCAGCCGGAAGCCGTGCGCCAGTGCGTGCGTCTCGGCATGGGGCTCGGCTGCCTGTCGTCGCTCGAATTGCGCGAGGCGTTTCAGGCCGGATCGCTGGTGCCGCTCGCGACGCCCTTCCTCGACCTGTCGCGCGAACTGCGCATCGCCATCCACGCGCAACGCCACCGAACGCGCGGGATACGCGCGGTTCTCGCGCTGTGCAAGGTCGACGCCTAGTCCGCTGCTTCGGGCCGGATGCGGGCGCCCATCGATGGAAAAACGCTGCTGCGCCTTCCCGCGATGGGCGGGAGACGGTCTATTTCTCTATTTCGCCGGACGGATCGGCTCCTTCAGGAGGGGCGACGGCCCCCACAGTTCGACCCGGATGTTGGTCGCAAAACCGCGAAATTCATGCGCGATCTGCTGCCAGGGGCCGTCGGTGAATTTCGCCCAGTCTTCCAGCGATGTGAACGTCGTCACCGAGCGCCCTATCGGATTGCCCAGGATGTTCCTGTTCGCCCGAAACTCGATGACGCCGGGCTGCTTCGCCATGGTGTTCCCCAGCTTCGCGACCCACTCCTGATAGGCCTTCAGGTCGCTGTTGGGCAGCAAATCAAAAGTCAGAACGGCTTCGATCATTTTCTTCTCCTCGTCGAACGTCGCAAAGGCGGCGCTTTCGCCCGCCCGAAGGCTGCATCGGAGCACGCCGGGGCGGGTGGAATGCGCCGGCCGGGCAGGGACGACCGCGCCAATGCCGCATCGCCGCCGCGCGCAAATGCAAAGTTGTCGCCCCACCGTCCGCACTATCCAGTTCTGATCGAACTTCCGTCTGTGCGTTGAATAACGGATCGCCGTGCCGCATTCCGCATTTCTCCCGCATGTGAAGCCCGCGGGCGGCGGGTCGGCGCCAGCCTAGTGCGACGGGAGTCGGGGCGCGAAATCCCGCCGTTGCGAGTTTCCCGCCGCCTACTGCGCGAAGCGGTAGGCGGCCGCCGGGTACGAATTCCAGCCGCCGTCGCCGGTGAGTTCGAGGACGTGCTGGTGATGCTTCAGGATGGTCGAGCGGTGGCCGATGCTGACGATCGTCGTGTCGGTGGCGGCGAGCTGTCCGTACAGGTTTTCCTCGTTGGCGATATCGAGCGCGCTGGTCGCTTCGTCGAGGATGGCGTAGCGCGGCTGGCTGCGCAGGACGCGGGCGAAGGCGAGGCGTTGCTGCTCGCCGACGGAGAGGACGTTCTCCCAGTCCATTTCGGCGTCCAGCCCGCCGAAGCGGGCGGCGAGGTCGGGCAGGTTCACCCGTTCGAGCAGGCGCAGGAGTTCGGCATCCGGGATCGTCGTGTCCTTGCCGGGGTACAGGAGCTGGCTGCGCAGCGATCCGAGCAGCAGGTAGGGGCGTTGCGGCAGGAAGAGCATGTCTTCCGGGCGCGGGCGCACGATCCGGCCGCTGCCCGCGTACCACAGGCCGGCGATGGCGCGCAGCAGCGAGCTCTTGCCGCTGCCGCTGCTGCCGACGATGAGCAGCCCGGCGCCCGGCGCGACTTCCAGCGAGAGATCGCGCACCAGCACCCGCCGGTAGTTCGGGGTTTGCAGGGTGACGTTTTCGAGCGCCAGGCGCGAGTCGATTTCGAGGTCGATGACGCCGCCGAGGCTGAGCGTGCCGGGCGACGGCGCAGCCATCGTCCTGGCGAAGGCTTCGAGGCGGTCGATGCCCGCCGCGAAGCGGCTCAGGCCTTCGAAATTCTCGACGACCACCGAGATCGCGCTGAGCACCGCCGCGAAGGCGCCGGCGGCCTGCACGGCGCGGCCGACTTCGAGCTCGCCGGAGAGCACCTGCGAGGCGACGATGGCGCTCGGCAGGACGATGGTCAGCAGGCTGTAGGCGTACTGGAAGAGGTTGAGGGCGAGCTGGGCCCTGATCAGCTTGTTGAAGTTGATGAAGGCCTTGATGAAGCGGCGTTTGACCTGCAGCGTCTCCTGCGCCTCGCCGCGATAGAAGGCGATCGATTCGGCGTTTTCGCGCACGCGCACGAGGCCGAAGCGGAAGTCCGCCTCGCGCCGGAGTTGCTGGAAGTTGAGCCCGACCAGCGGCTTGCCGAAGACGAAGACGGTGACGAGCGTGCCGGCCGTCGCGTAGAGGACGAGGAAGTAGACGAGCGCGTGCGAGATCGACCAGAGCACGCTGCTGAAGGCGACGAGTTGCAGGAGCGAGCCGATGAAGATGAGCAGGAAGAAGAGCGTGCGCTGGGTGAAGGTGTTGATGTCTTCGGCGATGCGCTGGTCGGGGTTGTCGATGCCGGCGTTGGAGTTCAGTTCGTAGTAGTGCCGCTTGCTGAAATAGCGGTCGAGAAAGCGGCTGGTCAGCCAGCGCCGCCAGTGGATGCCGAGCTTGTCGCGGACGTAGAAGAAGAAGGCGTAGATCGGCACGGCCACCGTTAGCAGGCCGAGGCTGGTCTTGATGGCGATCCAGAAGCGTTCCTCGTCGTGCGCGGCGAGCGCCGAGGTGAATTCCCCCGTCTGCTCATTGAAGAGCACGGCGAAGCGCGTCTGCCCGAGCAGCAGCAGGACGAGCAGGGCGATCAGCCCCCAGGCCTTCCATTTTTCCTCCTCGCGCCAGTAGGGTGCGGCGAGGTGCCAGAAGCGCCGCATCATCTGTTTGTCGTGCCGGATTTCGGCTGTTTCGGGCATGGCTCAGGCGTCCGCTTGGCCGCTTTTCGCGGCTATCTCGGCGAGCAGGCCGCTCCAGGATCGGCTGAAGGCCTGCGCGCCATCGCGCTGCAGGCGCGCGGCGAGGGCGGCGCGGTCCACACCGGCGCGGGCGCAGTCGGCGAGTACCCTTTCGGCGTCGCCGCCGTCCTCCGGCATGACGCGCAGGGCCGTATCCTGCGCGCCCGGCGCCGCGAGGGCGAGCAGCGTCTTTTCGGGCAGGGTGTCGATGGTGTCCGGCGCGGCGAGCGCTTCGGCGTAGTAGCTTTCCGGCAGCCGCGGGTCCTTCGTTCCGGTGCTCGCCCACAGCAGGCGCTGCGGTCGGGCGCCGGCGTCGGCCAGCCGGCGCCATTCGGCAGAGGTCTGGCGCGTGCGGTAGGCGGCGTAGGTCTGCCCGGCGACGGCGAGGCCCAGGCGGTTGTTCAGTTCCGACGGCAGCGTGCCGCTCAATGCGTGGTCCCAGCGGCTGATGAACAGCGAGGCCACGGAATTGACACGCGGATCGAGGCCCGCCGCGACCCGCCGCCGGATGCCGCGCCAGTAGGCGTCGGCCGCCGCGACGTAGTGCTCGCGCGAGAAGAGCAGGGTGACGTTCACCGGCACGCCGGCGAAGATCGTCTCCTCGATGGCCAGGACGCCGGCCGGCGTGCCGGGAATTTTGATCAGCAGGTTGGCGCACTGCGCCTGTGCGTACAGGCGTTTGGCCTCGGCCACGGTCGCCGCCGCGTCGTCGGCGAGGAGCGGCGAGACTTCGAGCGAAACCAGCCCGTCCACCCCGCCGCTCGCCGCGTGGATCGGCCGGAAGACGGCGGCGGCCCGGCGCAGGTCGGCGAGGTCGAGGTCGAGGAAGATCGCTTCGCCGGCCTTGCCGGCCGCCGCCGCGCGCCGGATCGTCTCGTCGTAGGCGCCGGTGTTGCGGATGGCCTGCTCGAAGATGGTCGGGTTCGAGGTCAGGCCGCTGACAGACAGCTCGGCGCAGTAACGCTGCAGCCTTCCGTCGTCGAGCAGGTCGCGCGTGATGTTGTCGAGCCACAGCCTCTGGCCGAGCGCGTGCAGTCGGGTCGTTGCGTTCATGGCTACCTCGCGGATGTCGATGGCTGTCCGGGCTTTCCGGCGGCGTCCGCGCCGGACGCCGCGGAACGGCACGCGGGAAGCGAGGATGCGGCGATGCGGCGATGCGCTAACTCATATCCTCACGTCGATCCGGTGCGGCCGGCCATCGTCGATCAAGCTTATTACCGCATCGTTCTGGGCGACGCCATCCACGCTTACGTGTATTCCTGCGCCCGGCGGCGCCGCAGCGCCGTCTCGCTGCACGACGATCGTGTACTCGGTGGCGCGGTGGCGGTAGCGCAGCGTGAAGCCCGGCCAGTCCGCCGGCAGACAGGGCACGAAGCGCCGCGTCCCGGCGCCACCTTGTGCGCCTCGGCGAGGGGCCGGCCGTGCCGCTCCATCTGGTCGGCGCTGAACAGTTCGACACGCAGCGGCGGCTCGGCGAGCGCGTATTTCTGGGCCAGATCGCCGCCGCGCAGTCGTGCGCTCAGTCGGAAAAAGGTCGCGCGAACGGCGGCGAGTCTGGCATTCAATTCAGGATCCTTTTCTGTAGCGCAATCTCCGCGGTTCTAGCGCGTTCGTCGATCCGTCGTGTTTGTGGCGGGAGCGACCCGGCGCGGCGCCGGCGGCCCGCTCGTCTCCTCGTCTTTTCGAGGCACGCGACGGGGCGCCGGCGTCGCCGCTCGCTCGCCGAGCAAGCAGAACGCGCCGCGTCGGTTGGCGAAGGGCGTGCCGGCGAGCGGTTCCGGCCGGCGCTTCCGAAACCGCTCCGCCGCAGTTCGGGATGGAGCCTAGGCGCGAATGCGCCCGGTGTATGTGCGTAAGCGTACGGATGGCGCGCAACGGGTTATTTTTGCGCGTCTGCCGGCCGGCGCGTTCGGCGGCGCGCGGAGGATGCGCCGGCGCTCGCCGGGAGGCTTGCGGCCCCGTTGCGCGAACGCCGCAGCGGCCGTTTCCGGCGCCGCGCTCAATGCCAGGCGAGGACGCGTGCGGCCTTGCGCGGGGTGGGTTCGGTCTCGCCGTCCGGAAAGCCGACGATGATCGGCGCAACCACCGAGTAATCGGCGGGGATGTCCAGTTCGGCCTTGCTTTCCGGGCGGTTCAGCCCGGTCGCGGCGGAGCCGATGACGCAGGTGCCGAGGCCGCGGGCGCAGGCGGCGAGCATCAGGTTCTCGGCGGCCAGCCAGCAGTCGGGCAGCATCAGCGGCGAAGCGCTCGGGCCGCAAACGAGGATCAGCGTTCCGGCGTTGTAGAAGAGATTGAATTCCGGCCGGGCGAATTCGTCGCGGACGCGGCCGTCCCGGTCGAGTTCGGCCTGGCGGAGTTCGTCGAGAAAGTAGCGCTTGCTCCGGTCGGAAAGGCGCTTCATCTGCTCGCTGTCCTGCACGACGACGAAGGCCCAGGGTTCCGCGTGCATCGCCGTGGGCGCGCGCACGGCAGCCGCCAGCAGGTCGCGGACGATTTCCGCGTCGAGCTTCTGCGCGGTGTAGGCGCGCACCGAGGTGCGCTCCCGGATGGTGCCCATCAGGCTCATTTCTGCGGCTTTCGGCATCATGATCTCGTCCTCCTGCGTGCTGCCCCGCGTCGGGGCGCGGACCGCTCCGCCCGCATCCGCTGTCTTCGGCCGTCCGGACGGTTCTCCGGCGTCCATCTCGTTGCCGGCTGTTCAGCGCGACCAGTGCACCCGCAACAGGTTTTCCGCCGGGTGGTAGTGGAACTCCAGTTCGCCCCGGTAGGCGTGATGAACGGCTTCGCCCAGCGCCCGCGCCAGATGGATGTCGGTGGTCGTGATCAGCGCCGACTCGTCCCTATCCTCGACGCCCATGACGCGCTTGAGCGGGTGCTCGAGCCGCTCGCGCTGCGCCTCGTGATGCACGAGGCTCATGATTTCGCTCCGGTGCGCCGTGAAGAACGCACCCTGCAAGGTGACGAAGCCGGCCGGATAGTGGTCGTTCACGCGGTGGCAGGCGGGGCAGGGTTCCTCGCGCGCGCCCTTCGGAATGTCGGCCCAGCGCCAACTCCCTTCCCGATAGACCGCGCTGCACTGCGGGCAGTAGGCCGGCTCGCGCAGCTTGGCGCTGGCCTTGTAGGCGTCGTGCACTTCTTCCTGCAGCAGGCGGTCGTGGCGGATCGGCCGGAAGCCGGGCGGAATCGTCGAATGGCTCATCTCTCGCTTCCTCTCGTTTCTTGCTCGCGGGGGTAGCGGCGGGCGAACCCGGGTGCGTCTGATCCCGGTGCCGCCTTTTTGGCGCGAACGGCGCGGCGTTCCGAAAAGCGGAGAGGTACCCCGCAATCGATCTTCCGGCGGCGAAATCCGGCGCTTTTCCGGTGCACCGGCGGTGCGTGTGCGCTCGATGCATCGTTGGGCGATAGCGGAAATCCTACGTTCGGCGGGGTCTTGCAGAAATACAGCGAGGGGTTTATTCGCCTTACCGGAGGGCGCGTATGCCCCAACCGGGAAGCGGGTAGCCGCGCCTACGGCCGGAGACGGGTATCCACAGCTTTGGGCCGCAACCCTGTGGATAACACCTGGATAAGTCGGTCAAGGCTCTGTTGCTTAAGCGCTTTTCGCTGCCGCCTGCAAATCGGGCGGCAAGGAGCGTGAAAGTGCGTCGCGAGGCGTCGTAGAGAGGCGCGCCGCGCGACCGGGGTGAAGGTCGTGGATGCGCAGGTCGCTACCGCAGTCGGGTAAGCGTTCGCGCCGAAATACACGGATTGGAGGATGGCGATCGGATTTTCCGGCGCCTAGATTGCTCGTTGGACGATCGAACGCCAGGGCTGAAAGGCGATGTCGGGCGCAAGGTCATTCGAACTCTTCAACCGCAACTCCTGGGCCGGATCCGGCACCGTCACCGTTTATCGAGGAGCATTCCGATGGCAAATGAGAGCAAGCACGAAATCGCCGTCTCGGCGAAGCCCCAAAGCGAAATTTCCGAACCGTCGCCGCCGTCGCAGATGTTCGGTCCGCTGGCCGAAGCCGAGCGCCTGTTCGATAAGTTCATGCTGCGCAACTGGATGCGGCCGGTCGGCTGGAACTGGCCGATGTGGGGCGGACTGGGAGAAGCCGGCGAGAATCTCCGGATGCCGCAACTCGACGTGATCAACCGCGACAAGGATGTGCTGGTTCGTGTCGAGGTTCCCGGCGTCGAGAAGAAGGACATCGACGTCTCTATCGTCGACAACACCTTGAGCATCAAGGGCTGCGTGAGCCGCGAAAGGAAGGAAGAGTCGAAGGACTATTTCCGCTGCGAAATCGCGCAGGGGAATTTCTCGCGGAGTCTTTCGCTGCCTGCTGGCATCGATCCGGCGAAGATCGTCGCCAGCTTGAAAGACGGCGTTCTCGAAGTCGTATTGCCGAAGGAAGAGGGCGCTCAGCGCCGGCCGATCGAGGTGAAATAAGCCTCGCTCCCCGTCTTGCGGATGCTGCGATGCCCGGCGTTCCCGTTCCGGACGGAGCGCCAGGCTGACGACGGGGCGAGGCGCGATCCTCGCGATAAACCGCCCTGCCGGCGTTCCGGTATTTCCGGATATCGTGGAGACGACCATGGGCATCGATCCGCACCGTCCCAAGCGCTCCGTTTCCGATCTGCCGTTGCGGCGCCCTGGCCTTGCCCTGCTGGCGGCGCTCGTCCTGGCGCTGCACGGCGGCGCGCCGTTCGCCGCAGGCGCGGACGACGCAAGCGGCGGTGCGCAAGGAAGCGTTGCCTGGGCGGGCGGCGGGGTCGGCGAGGACGCGCGCGACGCCATGCGACTTGCGGCGAGCGGCTATAACGTGCACGTGGTGTTCAGCGAGCGCCGGGGCGCCTATCTCGCCGACGTGCCTTTCACCGTGACCCGTAGCGGCGGCGCGGAGCTTGTCTCCGGCATCTGCCCCGGTCCCTTGCTCTACCTGAAGCTCCCGCCGGGCGCCTATCGGATCTCGGCCAGACTGGACGACGCATGGCAGAGCAAGCGCATCCGGGTGGGCGCCTCGCGGCCGGCCAGACTTTCCTTTGTTTCCGGAACCCCGTGAGCGCGGTTGCGTGGCGCTTTTTTCAAACCACTTGCAGCAGGAGGCATGATGACTACCGAAACGCATCCGGGTCAGGACCCGATCGAAGGCCGAATGAATATTCCCGCGCCGGCCGCGAAGAAGGGAAACGCAGGCGGCAACGGGGCCGAGAAGAGCGCGAGCACATCGACCCCCGAGGAACTTTCCGCTGCCCGTACGCTGATCGCCGAGCGGTTGCGTCAGACGCGCACGCGCCTCGTCGAGGCGCGTGCCGTCGTCGCCGACAAGGCCAAATGCACGGCGCAGGCAACCGACGCCTACGTCAAGGATCATCCCTGGCAGATGCTCGGCGTCGCGGCGGCGGCCGGTGTTCTCGCCGGCGTGTTGCTCAGCCGCCGCTGACGCGGCGGGGCGTTCCGGGCGCCTGCCGCCCGGCGGTTTATGGTTACAGCGGTTCGCTTGGCGGCGGAGGGGGAGCCTGTTTTGCCCCGGAAAGCTGTTCCGGGCGATCGATGTCCCGGGTCACGCCGGGATCGTCGACCGGGCAGAGCGTCAGCTGGCGGCGGTTGTTTGCCAGGATCGCCCTTGCGCCCTGATCGCCGGTCAGCGCGGTCAGCTGGGAAAACCAGATCCGCGCGAATCCGACCGGATGCCCGCGCCGACCGTCGAAGAAGGCGGCGGCGAGGCTGGCGCCGCCGTGCAGGCGTGCAAGCACGGCGCGATGGCTGTCGGCCGCGATGAAAGGCATATCGGCCAGGGTCACCAGCCAGCCGTCGGCATCGGGCGTCGCCTGCACGCCCGCGGCCAGACTGTGGCCCATTCCCCGATGCGCCTGCGGGCAGAAAACTGGCTCGCAGCCCGCGGCGGCGAGCCGGCGGGCCAGGGCTTCGTCCCCGGGGCGCACGACGGCGACCACGCGCGGACAGGCTGCGCGCAACGCGCCGGCGGCGGCCAGCGCCATCGGCGTGCCGTCGGCCAGGCGGTGCATCAGCTTGTCTCCGCCGAAGCGGGTTCCGGCCCCGGCCGCGAGGAGGATGCCGACGATCCGTTCCGTCATCTCCGTCCCCTCAGGCGACCTTGCAGCCGGCCGGCGCCGATTCCCGCCTCGGGCGCAAGCCGTCCGCCGTCCACACGCCGTTGCGCACCGCCGTCATCTCGGCGAGCACGGCGACGGCGATTTCCGGCGGCGTGCGGCTGCCGATCGGCAGGCCGACCGGGCCGTGCAGGCGTCCGACCTCGACCGGCGACAGGTCGAAGTGCTGCAACAGGCGTTCGCGCCGGCGCCGGCTGTTGAGCGTCGAGCCCAGCGCGCCGACGTAGAAGGCCGGCGATTTGAGGGCTTCGAGCAGCACCATGTCGTCGAGCTTCGGATCGTGGGTGAGCGCGACGACGGCGCAGTGCGGGTCGAAATTCAGTTCGATCACCGCGTCGTCCGGCATGCAGGAGAGCAGCGTCGTCCCCGGGACGTTCCACTCGCCGGCATATTCGCTGCGCGGATCGCAGACGAAGACCCGGTAGTCGAGCGCCTGCGCCATCTGCGCCAGATAGGCGGAAATCTGCCCGGCGCCGACGATCAGCAGGCGCCAGGCCGGGCCATGCACCGTCGTCAGCGTTTGCCCGTCCCAGCTCAGGGCGTCGCCCGCCGTGCCGGCATCGACCGTATTTCCCGGCTCTCCGACGACGACCGTGCGCCGCGCCAGCTGGCCGCCGGCGATGCGTTCCGCCAGTTGCTCCAGCGCCGCGAAATCGGGGGCCGGCTCGATCAGCAGCTCCATGGTGCCGCCGCAGGGCAGGCCGTAGCGCCGGGCTTCGTCCTGCGTGACGCCGTACCGCTGCAGGAAGGGCAGGGGAGAGGCGAATTCGCCGCCGCGCAGGCGCTCGATCAGGTCGGTTTCGATGCAGCCGCCGGAGACCGAACCCTGCACCTGGCCGTCGTCGCGCACGGCCATCCAGGCGCCGGGCGGACGCGGGGCGGAACCCCAGGTCCGGGCCACGGTGACCAGGGTGAAGCGGTGACCCGCCGCGGCCCAGCGGCGTGCGGCGGCCAGCACCTGGCTATCCTGGCTGTCCATCTCAGGCCGCCAGTTCGCCGGTCTGGATCGGCAGGCGGCGCAGGCGCTTGCCCGTCGCCGCCGCAATCGCGTTGACCACGGCCGGCGCCACCGAGGGCACGCCGGGTTCCCCGATGCCGGTCGGCGCGGCATTGGACGGCACCATATGCACCTCGACCCGCGGCATTTCGTTGATGCGCAGCAGCGGAAATGTGTCGAAATTGCCCTGCTCGACGCGCCCTTCCTTGAGCGTGATCGCCTCGTGCAGCATGGCGCCGAGCGCGAAGCCGACGCTGCCTTCGAGCTGCGAGCGCACGTTGTCGGGATTGACCACCGTGCCGCAATCGACGGCGCAGACGACGCGGTCCACCTTCAACGCGCCGTCCTTGGCGACCGTCACCTCGGCCACGTGGGCGACGATGGAGTTGAAGGATTCATGCACGGCCAGACCCCGGCCGCGCCGTTCGCCGGCTTGTACTTTGAGCGGTGCGCCCCAGCCGGCCTTGTCGGCGGCCAGCTTGAGCACCGCCGCGTGGCGCGGATGCCCGGCCAGCAGTTGCAGGCGCAGGGCCAGCGGATCCTGGCCGATGGCGCCGGAAACTTCGTCGAGAAACGCCTCCGTGGAGAAGGCGGTGTGCGAGGAGCCGACCGAGCGCCACCACAGCACCGGCACCGGGATGTCGGTCGGCGTGTGCAGTTCCACCTGCAGGTTGGGAATCGCGTAGGGCAGGGTGGAGGCGCCTTCCACCGAGACCGCGTCGATGCCGTTTTTGACCATCCCCGCAAACGGTGAGCCCGCCAGAATCGACTGCCCGACCAGCCGGTGGCGCCAGCCGACGAGTTGCCCCCGGCCGTCGATGGCCGCTTCCAGCGCGTGGTGGAAGAGCGGCCGATAGTAGCCGCCGCGCATGTCGTCCTCGCGCAGCCAGACCAGCTTCACGGGTGCCCGGCCATTGATCGCCTTGACGATCTGGGCGGCCTCCATGAGGTAGTCGGAGTCCTTGCAGGCACGGCGGCCGAAGCTGCCGCCGGCGAACAGCATGTTGATCTTCACCTGCTCGGGCTGGAGGCCGAACAGCCTGGCCAGCGCGTGCTGGTCCACGGTCTGCATCTGCTCGCCGTTCCAGACCTCGCAGCCGTCGGCGCCGAGCCGGATGACGCAGTTCATCGGCTCCATCGCCGCGTGCGCGAGATAGGGAAAGTCGTAGGCGGCGCTGACCACCCTGGCGGCGCCGGCCCGAGCCTTGTCGAATTCGCCGACCTGCTTTGCGACCGCACCGGGCGTTCTGGCCAGCGCCTGATAGCGAGCGAGGATTTCGTCGGTGCCGAGCTTGAAGGCGGCGCTCTCGTCCCAAACGACGGACAGCGCGTCGCGCCCCAGCTTGGCGCTCCAGGTGTCGGTGGCGAGAACGGCGACGCCTTGGGGAATCCGCACGACGTCGACGACGCCCTTGACGGCCTTGGCCTTGCCGGCGTCGAAGGATTTCACGGTGGCGCCGAAGGTCGGCGGATGGGCGACCACGGCGACCAGCATGCCGGGCAGGAAAACGTCCTGGGTGAAGCGGGCGGAACCGTCCGTCTTGGCGTGGCTGTCGCGCCGTTTCGCCTGCTTGCCGATCAGGCGGAACTCGGCGGGGTCCTTGAGCCTGACCGCCGTCGGTACTTTTTCCCGGGCCGCGTCGGCGGCCAGTTCGCCAAAGCTCGCCTTGCGTCCCGTGGCCGGATGGCTGACGACGCCGTCGCGCACGACGATGTCGGCGGCCCCGACCTGCCAGCGCCGGGCGGCGGCGGCGACCAGCATCGCGCGGCCGGTGGCGCCGGCCTGGCGCAACTGTTCCCAGGAATTGGCGATCGCCGAGCTGCCGCCGGTGCCTTGCGCCGGACCCCAGGCGAGGTTGTTGTAGCGTTTGGCGTCGGCCGGGGCTCCCTCGACCTTGACGCTCTGCCAGTCGGCGTCGAGTTCCTCGGCGACGATGGTCGCCAGTCCGGTATGGGTTCCCTGACCCATTTCCAGGTGCTTGGCGATGACGGTGACGGTATTGTCCATGCCGATGCGCAGGAATGCGTTCGGTTCGAAGCCGGCCGTCGCGGATGTGCCGGCCTTCGCCGAGGCGTCAGCCGCGGCGGCCAGTCCCGGCAGGCAAAAGCCGAGCGTCAGGCCGGCGCTGCCCTGCAGGAAATGGCGACGGCTCAGGTTTTCGATGACGATTTCGCTCATGATCTGCTCCTAGGCCAGCGCTTTTGCGGCGTCGTGAATGGCGGCGCGGATGCGCTGATAGGTCGCGCAGCGGCACAGGTTGCCCGACATCGCGGCGTCGATATCGGCGTCGCTCGGCCGACGGTTCTGGCGGAGGAGGGCGACGGCACTCATCATCTGCCCCGACTGGCAGTAGCCGCACTGCACCACGTCGAGCCTGCGCCAGGCGTCCTGCACGGCCTGACCGACGCGCTCGCCGTCGATTGCTTCGATGGTGCTGATCTTGCCGCCGGCGGCTGCCGAAACGGGCAGCACGCAGGAGCGGACGGGCGTCCCGTCGAGATGCACCGTGCAGGCGCCGCACAGCGCCTGACCGCAGCCGTATTTGGTACCGGTCAGTTGCAGGGTGTCGCGCAACACCCACAGCAGGGGCGTGTCCGGTGCCACGTCGACCTGATGCGCGCGGCCGTTGATATCGAGTTGGATCATGGGCGAACTCCTTCGGCAGGTTGGATGACGGGACGGCTCCGGGCCCCGTTCTTAGGACTGCAGTCTGCGCGGCAAGTGCAATGACCCGATATCAATTTCGTATGAAATTATTGCCTGATCGTCTACGGAACGATGGCGCAGGAGGCGCGGGCATCCGCCTATGCGTTAAGCTGGGCCATCGTGAGAATCATCGAAAAACCATGATGCAAACCGCCCTGACACCCCGCCCGGCGCTTGCCCCGGCGAGCTGCGCCGCTCATCCGGAGCTCGCGGCCCTGATCGCACGCCATTGTCCCGAAGACGGCGTGTTTCCCACGCCGGTGCCGAGGCTGACGTTTTTCCGCATGTCGTCGCCCAATGCGCCGGCCTGCTCGGTGGTCAAATCGGTTTTCGCTTCCGCCGCCCAGGGCGCCAAGCGCATTGCCCTGGCGGACGAGACGTATGTGTATGACGCGAAGCACTACCTGATCACCTCGGTCGGGCTGCCGCTGATCGGGCAAGTGATCGCCGCCTCGCCGGAAAAGCCCTACCTCAGCCTGGTGCTCGACCTTGATCCGCTGAAGATTTCCGAGCTGATGCTCCGGATGCCGCCCGCGTTCCCGTCGGTCGCCGGCACGCCGCGCGGCCTCGGCGTCGGCGTGCTGACGCCGGGCTTGCAGGACGCCGTGCTGCGTCTGGCGCGCCTGGTCGAAAGTCCGGAGCACATTCCGGTTCTGGCGCCCCTGATCGAGCAGGAAGTCCTGTATTTCCTGCTCGGCGGCGACCAGGGCCGCCGCCTGCGCGACGTGGCGATCAAGGGCAGTCAGGCGCATCGGGTCTCCCGTGCCATTCACTGGGTCAATGAGAATTTCAAGCGTCCGATGGCCATCGACGAACTGGCGGCCGCCGTGACCATGAGCAAGGCCTCGCTGCATCTGCACTTCAAGGCGCTGACCTCGATGAGCCCGTTGCAGTATCAAAAGACGCTGCGTCTGCAGGAAGCGCGCCGTCTGATGCTCGTCGACCTGCTCGATGCCGCCACCGCCAGCCACCGCGTCGGCTATGAAAGCCCCTCGCAGTTCAACCGGGAGTATCGGCGCCTGTTCGGCGCGCCGCCGCATCGGGACATGGCGCAGATCCGCTAAGCGTCCCGGCCGTCGAGTTGCAACAGCTCGCTTAAACGGCCGGCGGTGGATTGATTAGGCGCTACAATCCGCATGGGCTCAGAGGAGCGCGTGAATGCAACGCCAGAATTTCAACGACCGCCACGCTTTCGCCGGCGTCGCGCGAGGGCGGTCTAGCCAATACCGCCGCCCAGCCGGTTTTCACTTCTTCGGTTTTATAAATCACTCCAATCGTAGTGCACCAAAGCAAATCAATTGCACTAATAAATAAAGCTCTTTCAAGTACTTACCGTGTTTTTTCTGTTTCGTTGGAGTCAATTCGACCCTAAAAAAACAGAGAAAGAGTAGAAATCTATTAGATAAGTGCAGAAAGTGTATTTGACGGTGGAAATCAGTGCTGTTGATGCAGAACAGACACTCCCCTGTCACGATCCAGACTTGTGCGCGTTACGAGTAACACTGTTTTCTGTAGTCAGCAGGCCGCTCGCTAGTTTGCTATCCGTCATCTAAGCTAAGCAACAAAGGCTTGGCAGCATCTCCGTACGCACGAATTTGGAACTTCATCGCTCATACGGAAATCGTACGGAAGTAAAGTCTGGAGGTGGCTGTGGATACTACACAACGCTCCCCTGCGCATCTCGCAACAGAGCTTGAGATTCGGTCAGCGATTACCGACATTCGTGCAGCTCTTAAGGATGGTCCAAGACACCCGAATATCTGGGGTTTCTTTTCAAACAAAAATCGCCAACTCTTGACCCTGATAGGCGACGTCACGTTCATTCAGGCCGTCTTGTTGGAAGGTGATCCCCGCGTTCTCAGCTACTACGTGGGGGCGGCGCCGTCTACCAGAGATGAGCACTATCCCTTTGGTCGTGATCTTGTGGTCCGGTACCGAGATGAGGCTCTACACTGGTATTTTTGTGGGCGCTATGAAAATCTGATCAGAGCTCCGCGAGAGTCTGTCAAAAAAAGAATCGAAGAAACACGGCGTGTTGCAGAAGAAGCGGCTGCAGAGTTCTATATCAAAACAGAGAGGGATTTTTCTGAGCGCATGATTGAGTTCCGGAACTGGCTGATATTGTGTTCCGCTATGACCCGCTCTCGGGATTGTTTGGCTCAGGGCGAAACCAGTGAGCTCATAAGACAACTGGATGGGCATAAAACCCTCGCCATCCATTCCTTACTTGAATCTCAGGATTGTGATCCTGCTTTAATGTTATCGGTTATCGCGAAATCGATTGCAACAGGCCAGACCCAGTGTGCTTTGAAAGAAAAACCAATTAATATTGATACAGAAATATCTCAAGCATCATTGCTGCGGCAGCCCGCGCCAGCTCCACCCAGAAACGAAGAATCAAATTCCAGCCTAGTTAGTACCGCACTTGTCCCTCGTAACCGAAGAACGTTACAAATCCCAGAGCTTTGGCGCGACCTAAAAAAATGGCCGCACCCAGAAGCGGACCTGCTAGGTTACCCGGAAGCCTACCGACGTAATAAAAGTGCCGTTGAAATGTATGTCAACAATCGAGATTTTAAGGCTATATACGAAGAAACAGGGCTAAAAGATGCTTGGGTCAGAAAATCGTTTAAGAAGTGCCTTGCCCCCCATTCCGACGGACGAATTTGTGGCTTTCGAGGGCTCGTAAAATATGGCAAAGACACTCGCAGAACATATCATCGACACCTTCCCCCTCCGTTGTCGAACCTTCATGAAGGCGCCACAGACGGTTACGCTGGAGCGCTAATCCAGCTTTTTGAGAAATTTTCTGACGAGTTACTCAATATCGTAGAAGCTGAGGTGCTTCAACTTAGAACGAAGCAAGGTATAAAAATTCATGAACCGAGAATATCGTGGAAGAATCTTCAATTGAATGTTTTGGACTTTCTTAAATCTAAGGGCGTTAAAGAAAGTGAGTATCCATTTAACACCAGGGATAGGTGCTATAGTTCATTATCTACATTGGGCCGCTCAATTTTATTTAAAAAACCGATTCGATTTATTAATTCTCGTTTTGGAAAGGCGGCCGGGGCATTGGCTCATACTGGAAAAGGGATTTCATCTCTTGTTCAGCCTGCAGGGCCATTTCAAATTGTAGAGCTTGATTTTCATAAGCATGACAGTGCTGCTATTGTCGATGTTGTAGCTCCAAACGGAGCATTTATTCCATGCAATGTCCCTCGTTGGTGGATTGGGTGTGCTGTCGATACGTATAACGGGGCGATTCTTGGCTCAAGCGACTCATTCGAAGCCCAAACCAGCGAATCATGTGTCTTAGACCTTATTGAATCTGCGGTTTCAGCGCCGTCTCCCTCGGAATCACTGCGAGTTCTCAAGGGCTGCGAAGATGGGCGTTGGCTGCCAAACCAAATATTGTCAGCCTACGACTTTCATGCCTGGGATGTGGTACGACTTGACCGGGCCTTAGCGCATCACGCGACAAATACGCTCTCAACGCTAATTGCGACAACCGGCTGCGCCGTCTGCTTTAGTAAGCCGCGTGCTTGGTGGGCGAGAAGCATCGTTGAACGTACCTTTAACGAGTTAACGGGGCGTGGTGCTCAGCGTTTGCCGACCACCTATGGAACAGGAGTCGGTGATGATCGGCGGCGTAATCCAGAGGGAACGGCCATAGCTCTGCACTTCACACAGGACGAAATGTGTGATTTGGCGAAAGCAATCATCAGAGAAATAAATGATACTGGGCGAGAAGGCAGATTCTGGGAAAGTGCTTTAGATAGCCTGCGTCGCACAGCCGCAATGCCAATATACTTCCCTCGGCCTTTGCCGCGAGATCGCCATAAAAATCGCCCGACTGAATGGGTTAGGTGCAGGGTAAAAGTTGAGGCTAGCGCAAAAAAAGGGATACCCCCCTCTGTTCGCGTGCATAGATGTCGATATTATGGTATTGAACTTGCCGGTGCTTGGAACCTTGTGAAGCAATTTGTGTTTCTGGAGATCAACCGGAAGGACATTCGTGTTGCCAGAGTTATAAATGAGCAGACAGGATTTGTAATCGGCGCGGTTGTGCCTGAGCGAAAGTGGCGCTTGCATTGCGTTAGCTGGCGAAGTTTTCTGATGATCCAAAAGTTTGGACGTTATTTCTCCGATGCGAATCGCCCTGAGGATCCAGTGCGTAGTTTTAAAGAAAAAAAAGCGCAAGAGATTGACGAAGCATATAGTCGCGGAAAAATTCGCGGTCACAAAAAAGCGGCGCAGCAGCTCAAAAATGTGACCCGCGATTCTGATAAAAATAACAAAAACGATCCTGACTTGGTTTCAGGAGAGAGCTACCAAGAGGTAATTAACCTCCAGGAGGCGGCGGGGAAAAGATCTTTGCAAAGCGTTAAAGACAGAATGTCGCCTGCGCCGAGCGTAAAATCATTCTCCCGAGGAGATAAGTAATTAAGTCAGGGAGCTTTGTGGGTCCTATCGCCACGATGGTCTAAGGAGCGATGATGGGCATCGAAAAAGACGACGCTAAAAGGAAGCTGGAACTTCAGTGGGGAATCGGGCGACTTGAAAAGCTTGCGTTGGCTTCTGATCCGTTGCGAAGAACCTATAATGAACTGCGCCTGCCGCTGTACGTCCGAGAGCCAGGTTGTTGGCTGTCGGCGCCTTATGGTGAAGGTAAGTCTGTGGCGATGGACTATTGCGTACAGGCTTTCCAATCCGAGATTATCGGACTTCCGGTTTTTAAGGTTAATGAGCATGTTCTTCCTGGAAACGAGTTGAGGTCGTTTCTGAGAGGCGCATTAATTGAGTCAAAATATGACAATCCGCACGCAACGCAAACGGATGTCCTTCGGAATCGCCTTGCTCACTACTGGGCAGATCTTTCTTTCTCTAGCCCTCTTGGCTGTGTCGTTCTACTGCTCGATGAAGGCAACGCTATGCGGCCGATTGATGAGTTTCTTCTCAAAGACATTGGCAATGAAATGCAAGCCTACCAAGGTTCATTACAAACATTTGTATTTGGTGAAAGTCCACAGCTTGATCTTTTGGTGGCCGACCGCAAGAGCAAACCTCGAAACGGCGCGATAGATCGTTTATGGTGTGGGCATAAGGTCAGGTTGCATCTCTACGAGTCCGAATCCGACTGGGCTTCTTTGTTCAATCAAATGGACTGCCAAGTATTTTCCGAGCTTAATAAATTAAGCGTCCGAGATTTCTTTTTTGGGCATATGGATCTATCAAGTTATACGATGGAAGGGGAGGTCGCGCGCTTTTGGCGCACACTTAAAAGACTGAAAAAATCTAGCCGAGGGGTTGTTAACCTGAGGCGAATTTTTGTCGGAATTAGGCTGGCGATTCTGACAACTGCGCTAGAAACGCTGGATTTACATATTGATAGATTCAAGGGGATTTCAGAGCAGCAGTGGTTGGAGTCCCTGCAGTACGCCTTTCACTGCGAGGAATGATAATTATAATTGAATGATTAGGTGATTATGCCATGCCAAAAATTACCGGTTTTGATAGGAAGGCGCTGCCAGCGGAATCGTCCTTGTCCACGCTTTGGTATATTGGTTGGCGAAATGTGCTGAAAACAAAAGAACTGTACAAGCAGGTTGCATTTTTTAAAGCGATATCTCCTAGCAGCACTTTTCTGAAACCTCGGCAATGGATCGATTCCGAAAAGGCTCGAGACTGGTTAGGAGGGCCGTTACCTCATTCTGAGGAGGATGAGGAAGTCGGAAAAATAATGTTGTGCCCGGGAGGGTGGTTATCTACAGAATTGCAGATATGTCCGATCTGTCTTGAAAGCGGATATCACAGCTATTGGCATCAGTTAATCGATTTGCATGAGTGCCCGATGCACGGCTGTAAGATTGTTGGAAAATGTCAATCGTGTGGTAGTCACTTGCCAACCTATAAATTCGGCCGCGATCTATTTAACAAACCCTACTATTGCTTCAAGTGCGGAGGGCCGATCAGTGGCGCTGTGCCGAATTTGTCGTTCTTCCGAGAATTTCGTGAGCATTCCAATGAATTAACAACGCGCTTTGCGAAATTGGCGGTGTGGGCAAGTGAAATAAAAGGTCACAAATGCAGAGCTATATGCCACGTTGCGCCGTCCTTGCGAGACACTGTTTGGTTCAAACATGGAGAGATAGCTTTGGAACTCGGGCGCACCTGCCACCCACTGCCTTCGTCACAAATATTGTCTTCTACGCAAGCAGTTGAATTCTTAAGGTGGCGAGTGCAAATGATTCTTACGCCTTGGCAGATGCGGCTGAATCGCACGCGAATCGAGTATGGACATTTATACCCGGTGTGGAGTGCATTTATTCGTCGGATATTTTACTGGGTTTACGGAGCGGATCCGAGTTATCGCTTTAAAGAGGTGCATCATCTTTATTTGGACCAGCGTCACTCTATTGTATTAAAAGAATGGGATGTGCGAGAACTGGCTTTCAGTTTTCTTTTAGAGCATTGCTGGGTTGGGGGAGGGGATTTGTCTCAAACCAAAATTTGGTCTCGTCATCCCAGCGAGTTGCCTCTTACCGGTCTGGTTTTTTGGGAAGGGCGTATTTGTCGTGCTGGATTTATGTATTCGTTGCTGGCTATGTTTGCCGGACTCATCCTTACGATAAAAGAAATTTCGAAAAGGAGTTCGCAGCTAGATGTATTGCAACTACGCCTTTCACAGCGGCAATGGAGCGCGATGCACTTTAAATACACCAGTAGCGGATTATGTACCGGTGTGGCCGTTTTCCCAAAACTAAGTGGTTACCCGGTGAAATGGTCGGCTTCGTTGAAAAAGGCGCTGTCTGAATTCGTTGTTAAAGCGGTTTAAGTTGAAGCGTGAGGTGAGTATTCTTCTCGAGCCTGCCACGGATTCGCATCGCAAAATTGCCATCCAGTAGGATAAAAATATTGCCGCCCGGTGTAGGTGGACCAAGGCCCCGGTTCCCTCGTAAGCGGGAAGAGGCCCTGATTTCCAGGGCCAACGCTCAATCGACCACACGCATCAGGCCATGCTCACCGGTGGGAGGCTCTGACAGCCAAGGAATCAGGGCCGAGCGTTCCGCTAGCTCATCAGTCACCCGGCGAACAAACGGAATCTCGTAGGTCCCCCGCTGAGCCAACAACGGGTCGTGGGTACCGCTGGCCAGTAACGATTGATTGATGACCCAGGCGTATGGGGTAATGCCGGCCCGATTCAGGTCGCCCTGCAGCCGTTCCGCTTCATGTACCGGCGTGGCCTCGGGCAGGGTCACGATCATCACCCGGGTATAGTGTCTGTCTCGCAGGCGAGGCAACAATTCACGCACGGCCTCGGGCGTTTCCCCCTGGGTGCGCATGACCTCGCGGTGGTAAGCCTCCGCGGCATCCAGGAGCAGGATGGTATGGCCCGTGGGGGCCGTATCCAGCACGACAAAGCCGTCCTTCCCTTCATCGACGGTTCGGGCGAAGGCCCGGAAGACGGCAATCTCCTCGGTACAGGGAGAACGCAGATCTTCCTCAAGCATTGCTCTCCCACCGGCATCGAGCTGTTTCCCGGCCTTCTCCAGCACCTCCTGGGTGTATTGCGCCACTTCCACGGTAGGATCAATGCGGGTAAGGGTCAGTCCGGGAATGTTTCCTTCGATGGTGTTCGCCACGTGGGACGCCGGATCGGTGGTGGACAGAATGACTTGATGGCCTTGCTTGGCCAGCGCAACGGCGATGGCGGCTGCGACCGTCGTCTTGCCGACGCCGCCTTTACCCATGGTCATGATGACTCCGTGGCCGCTCTCGGCAATATCCTGAATCAATCCGCCCAAGCCCGCCGGCAGGGAAGTCTGCTGCAATGTGGCACCACTGCTCGGCGGCTCGGCCCGCTCGGGATGGGCCACCAGCCGCAATGCCTCCAACCCCACCGTTCCCCTCGGAAGAAAGGGCACCGTACTACCGGGCAGTCTTGCCAGGGATTCCGGCATCTCCTGCAAGGCCTGGTTGGCACGCTGAGACATGGCCACGGCCACCGGGTCGTCGCTCCGTTCGGTGGAGAATCGCCCGTTGATGATCAGCATCAGATTGCTGATCCCCAGTTCGGCCAACTCGCCACGCGTCCGCTCGGCTTCCCGAAACGACGATGCTTCGGGCCGGCTGACGAGAACGACGGTGGTTTCTTCCGGGTTGGAAAGACGCGCAACCGTGGCGGCATAGAGCGCTTTTTGCTTTTCTAGGCCAGCCAGCGGGCCCAGACAGGACGCCCCGCCGGTCGACGAGGCAATGAATTCTGTCCAGGCCGAGGGCAGCGTTAGCAGCCGCAGGGTGTGCCCCGTGGGAGCCGTGTCGAAGATGACGTGATCGAACTCCGCCGTTGCGCTCGGATTGCCGAGCAGCTTGGAGAACTCATCAAAGGCGGCGATCTCGACGGTACAGGCGCCGGAGAACTGCTCCTCCATGCTCTGGATGGCGGCGGCCGGCAGAATGCCCCGGTATGGGGCCACCATCTTCTCCCGGTAGGCGTGGGCCGCTGCCTCCGGATCGATGTTTAAGGCGAATAAGCCCGGGGCACCGGGGATCGCGGTCGGCATCTGGCTCAGTCCTGCACCCAGGACTTCATCTAGGTTCGAAGCCGGATCGGTGCTCACGATCAACACCTTCTTCCCCACCTCGGCCATGGCCAAGCCGGTGGCACAGGACAAAGAGGTCTTGCCGACGCCTCCTTTGCCGGTGAAGAAGAGATAGCGGGTCTTGAAATCAGGCAGCGTCATAAGTAGCTCTCAGCAGGTTCCGGGCTTGCAGCCGCAGCTACCCGCCTTGATGTGGGGTTTCTCGGCCGAGGTCAGGGCAATGCCGAGCTTCTGGGCCAGTTGTTGTCGCGAGGGGTACATGCCGGTCGTGACGATATGGCCATCGACCATAACGACGGGAAGTCGATCCATGCCGGCCTCCATTTCACGGACCACCGCCTGATTCGCGGCAAAGGCCTCAGGCTCCTGGCCGAGGTTATGGCGTTCAACGGCGATTCCGTGTTCCTCGGCCCATTTCAGGTCGGCCGCGAATTGCGCCAGCGCCGGATCAACATCCACACCGCAGACGCCGGTGGAGCAACACATGGCCGGGTCGAATACTTCCAGTTTTTTCATGAAGGTCACCTTAGGATTGAGGGGCTTCGTACCAGCCCTTGGATGCATTGACTACCCGTACGACCAGCAGCATCACGGGCACTTCGATAAGGACGCCAACTACGGTGGCCAGCGCGGCGCCCGATTCAAAGCCAAACAGGCTGATGGCTGCCGCAACGGCCAGCTCGAAGAAGTTTGATGCCCCGATCAGGGCAGAGGGGCAGGCCACGTTGTGCTTTTCGCCCAGAGCCCGGTTCAGACCATAAGCGAGGGCCGAGTTGAAGAACACCTGAATCAGGATCGGTATCGCCAACAGGGCAATCACCAGCGGTTGCTTGAGGATGGCTTCGCCCTGGAAGGCAAAGAGCAGCACCAGGGTAGCCAGCAGGGCGGAAATGGACCATGGGCCGATTTTGGTCATCGCAGCATCGAAGGCGTCCTGGCCCTTGGCCAGCAAAAACTTGCGCCAGAGTTGGGCGATGAACACCGGGATGACGATGTACAACGCCACCGAGGTCATCAGGGTGCCCCAAGGCACGGTGATGGCCGAAATCCCCAGCAGAAAGCCGACGACAGGGGCGAAGGCGAAGACCATGATGGTGTCGTTCATGGCTACTTGGGACAAGGTGAACAAGGGATCGCCGTTACACAGGCGGCTCCAGACGAACACCATGGCGGTACACGGCGCGGCGGCCAGGAGGATCAGGCCGGCGATATAACTGTCCAGTTGCTCGGCCGGCAGCAAGGGGGCGAACAGGGTGCGGATGAAGAACCAGCTCAGGAAGGCCATGGAGAAGGGCTTCACCAGCCAATTGACGAACAAGGTCACGCCGATCCCGCGGACGTGCTGCCTTATTTCGTGCAGGGCGCCGAAATCTACCTTCACCAGCATGGGAATGACCATTACCCAGATCAACAGGCCCACCGGCAGGTTGACCTGAGCCACTTCCATCCGGCCGATGGCCTGGAACAGATCGGGCGCCACCTGGCCGGCGCCGATACCGGCCACGATGCAGAGGAGGACCCAAACGGTCAGGAAGCGCTCAAACACGCTCATGGGAGCGTCGGCAGCGGCTTTGACCGTAACTTCACATTGCGCAGACATGACGCTCCTTACAGGCCAAGCGCTTCACGGACGGCCGGCACCAGGCGGGCGCGGATATCGTCCCGGACGGCAATAAAGCTGTCCAGCGGCTCACCATGGGGATCGTGAAACCCGACGTGAATCCGTTTAACCGGGCGCGGAAAGATGGGGCAGGTTTCTTTGGCGTTATCGCAGACGCTGACCACCAAATCGATCTTCTGATCCATCACCGCCTCTACCGTCTTGGGGTAAAGCCCCTCGCTGGGCAAACCGGCAAGTTTCAGAACCTCAATGGCGCCGTCGGCTACCTTGGGCTGGGGGTCCGTACCGGCAGAAATAGCTCGGATCAGACCCGCCAGATCGTGATTCAGGATGGCCTCTCCCATTTGGGAGCGGCAGGAGTTGCCGGTGCAAAGCACCAGGACGGTTTTGGGTTGGCTCATGAGGATGACTTGTTATTTGCAGAAGTCGTGCCGCGACGTTTCTTCACCGTGCTACAAGTCTCTGTTTTCGGCAAACAGGCATTGCCCTGGCAACAGTTGTGGGTCAGAAAGACGATTAGATCGTCCATCGTCTCGTAGGCCGCGGAGTAGCGGATAAAGCGGCTTTCCCGCTTTCCGTTGATCAGCCCGACCCGGCTCAGATGGGACAGGTGGAAAGAGAGCGTAGCCCCGGGGAGGTCCAGCTTTTCCCCGATGGCCCCGACCGTCATCCCCCCTGGCCCCGCTTCTACCAACAAACGGAAAATGACCAGACGAGATTCATGCCCCAGTCCAGCGAGAAGCTCGGCAGCAGTTAGAAGTTCCATATTTCTAGTATTGTGGAATAGATGGCTTGTGTCAACTTCCCGAAGTGAATAGCTAGAGCAAGGAGAGTTGTCGGTGAGGGAGGTTAGCTACCCAACATGTCGCTCAACGCATTAGCTGCCCCTCGGCGGTTGCCGTTGAACGACGACAGTTGGATCGAGACTTCGATGTTTGTCAGGGTGACCTCGGGAACGGGGGGGAGTTGCGGCACCGGGGGCGCCACTTCCGGCAATGCCCGATCCAGGCCCGCCTCAAAACGCGCTTTGAGGCCGACATCAACCCCATCCAGATAACGCATGGCGGCTTTCACATCACTCCAGCCCACGTAATTCATCAGCTCCCGGATATCCCAACCACTCATGCCAGCCCACTGGGCAAATCCGCGACGTAGAGAGTGGCTGCTGAAGGCCTCGGCCTCTGCAATTCCGGCCGAGGAAAGCAACCGGCGAAACACGGGGATGACGCTGCTCGACACCAGCCCGAGCTCGGCCAGATGCCCCCAGCGATCGATTTTGCGGAACAACGGTCCCGTTGTGAGTCCGGACAGGGCCAACCAATTCTCAACGGCCTCGACGGGGCACAGCCGGGAGAGTGCCGGACAGGAAAAGGTTCGCCCCTCCAACTGTCGATCGGCTTTGCTGCGTGGCAGATAACAGGTGATGCCCTCGCCGGACTTTATCTCGATGAATTCGATGCGCAGATTGCACAACTCGTCGGATCGAAAGCCTCGCCAAAATCCCAGCAACACCAAAGCCCGGTCGCGAGCGTGGCGCAGTGCGACGGCGGTATCCCCGCGGGCCGCGGCTGCGGCTATTGCGTCGACCAGCCAGTCGTGGAGACTCTGCAGGATATCGAGTTCCAACGGCTTGGCACGCTTTTCCTGGGCCGGGTGCATGGCACGGATGCCTTTGAGCACCTGTCGAATCTTGGCGGCCTTGGTGGGATCGGTAAAACCGAGGTCTTGGTGCCAGCGTGACAAGGCAGCCAGACGATGCTTGAGCGTGTTCAAGGACAAGGACTCAGCGTGGTCGGCTAGATATCGGGCCACAGAGTCGATTGTCGCCGGCAACAGTCCTCCCCATTCGATCTCAAAATGCCGGATACCCGACGCATAGCTGCGTCGGGTATTTGCCCGCTCGGCGGCATCGAGGTAGAGATTGACCCGACTCATCGCTGGATTTTTATAGCGGCCCACCAACTGGCAAGGACAGTGTGAATCGTGTGATGTCTTTTGCCGAGCTTACGCTGACACTACCCCCATGAGCGATCAAGATGGAGCGCGTGATGGACAGCCCCAGGCCTGAGCCTTCGGTTGTTCGTTGGCGCGCACTGTCGGTGCGGTAGAAACGATCGAACAGGCGAGACAGGTGCTCGGCAGCGATACAGGGCCCAGTGTTTTCCACTGTCAATTGAACCTCCGCTTCGGCCTGCGTTTCGATCCGGACGTTCACCGTTCCCCCAACCGGGGTATAGCGAAGCGCATTTGAAAGCAGGTTACTGATCGCCCGACGCAACATCAGACGGTCGCCGAAAACAGTGCCATGCCCAGCGACCGACAGATGAATTTCCTTTTCCTCGGCCAGCACCCCATAAAATTCCAACATATCTGCAACTTCTGCAGCCAGTTCGAGTTGTTCCTGATGCGGAATAATCTGCTTGTTCTCGGCCTTGGCCAGGAAAAGCATGTCGGCAATCATCCGGGACAGGCGCTCGAACTCCTCCGCGTTGGATGCCAGAATATCCCGATATTCGTCGGCCGTTCTGGCCCGCGAAAGCGTGACCTGGGTTTGCGTTAGCAAATTGCTGACGGGCGTTCTCAGTTCGTGGGCAAGGTCGGAGGAAAAATCCGACAATCGCTGAAACGACTCTTCGAGCCGAGACAACATTTCGTTCAAGGTGCTTGTCAGATCGGCTAGTTCGAGGGGAATGGCTTCGGCCGGCAGGCGGGTATTCAATCGATTGGCTGTGATCTCGGCAGCCTGACGCTTGATCGTCAGGAGCGGTGCCAATCCGCGTCGGACGACCGCCCAGCCCAGTAAGCCCATGGCTAGGGCGGCCAACGCCATGAACACCCACAACGTTCTCTGGAAGGAGCTCATGAAGTGTTCGTGATGCGACATTTCGGTGGCGACCACGACGATATACGGTGACCCGCCATGGCCAGAGGCAAAGGTGGCCGAAATGCCGCGCCAGGAAAGTCCATCCTCATTGGTCCATTTGATCGGTGGTCCATTGCCGGGCGCAACTCGTTCGTTGAGTAACAGGGGGGGCAGCGCAAGTGCGGTGCTGGCGTCCAAGCGTTGCCCGTTGGGTCCGACCACCGCAATAACCAGACCATGATGCCCGGTCAGAGCCTCATCCAACTGTTGCGCCATCGTCTCGCTACCTGGCTTGGTCAACGCCTTTCCAAGGACATGCTTGGCGAGTTTCATTTTTCCGGACAGTGCATCCATGTCCTGCTCTTCGAAATGCTGCTCCACCGAGCGTCCGATGAGCGAGCCGAGCAGGAGTAGTACGAACAGCGACGCCAGCGCAAACAACAAGGTCAGACGAAGCGTTAGTGATCGACTCCACGTCTGGCTCAATCGGGAATCTCCAGAACATAGCCCATGCCCCTGACGGTACGAATCAACTTGGGCTCGAAGCCATCGTCGATTTTGACGCGCAAGCGCTTGATGGCCACTTCGATGACATTCGTGTCACTGTCGAAATTCATGTCCCAAACCTGTGATGCGATCAATGAACGGGGCAGCACTTCACCCTGTCGACGTAGCAGTAATTCAAGCAGTGCGAACTCCTTGGCAGTCAAGTCGATGCGTTTTCCGGAACGGATCACCCGACGCCGCAGGAGATCGAGTTCGAGATCCGCTGCCCGCAAAAACTCCGATTCTTTCGTTTTTCCACCCCGCCGCAATAGGCTTCTAACACGGGCCAGCAGTTCCGAGAACGCAAACGGCTTCACCAGATAGTCGTCCGCTCCCAGTTCCAGACCCTTGACTCGGTCTTCCACCTGATCCCGGGCAGTTAGGAACAGTACCGGCATCTCCTTCCCTGCGCGCCGAATTCCCTGCAGGACCTGCCAGCCATCAATGCCCGGCAGCATGACGTCGAGGATGGCCAAATCATGTGCTTCGGTCAACGCCAAATGCAGTCCATCCAGACCATTCGCCACCAGATCGACGACAAAGCCTGCCTCTACCAATCCTTGTTTCAGGTAGGTGCCAATCTTCGATTCATCTTCTACGACGAGTATTTTCATGGCTGTGTCCACCAATGCTTGGCTATTGATGGTCCATTTTCCGTTGTTTTTATCGTCGACCGTCGAAGATTACGCAAATGTAATCAATGGGTCAGGCGATTGTTGGTTTTGCGAAAGCATGATGCTAAATGTCGGAGCATCAGATTCCCAAAACGCCTCTATCGCCTGTGGAGGCGTCGTGAGACATGTGGGAATAGCTCTCGTCATCGCCATGAAGCTCTAGGAATGGGCCGGCCCAGTTGGTGAGGTCCACTGGACCAGTAACCCGGGCCTCCGCGCCATGCTGGTGGTCGGTAAAGTGCCTGGCGCGGGGAGCGGTCGTTAGAAAACCGGAGGCGACCATTGTTAAACCACTCTCATCATGTCCCCATCCATCAGAGAAATCGCATGAACAAAATCCTCCTCGGCATATTGGCTGCCCTCGGCCTGGGCACCACCACCGGCGCTATCATCATCACGTCAGGCGTCATCGATGTCGGTGCCGATACCCCGCACAGCCCGGTGGTACATCAAGTCCTCAACTATGCGCGGGAGCAATCCATCGCTCGTAGCGCTGCCAGCATCAAAGTGCCGGATACCCTAAACGACCCGGAACGAGTGCGACGGGGTGCCGGAAATTACGATGCGATGTGCGTCAATTGCCACCTTGCGCCTGAGCTTCCCGATTCGGAAATTCGCCAGGGACTCTATCCACAGCCACCCGACCTCTCCCTGAAACCAGATGCTCCACTGGAATTGAGTGCTTCCCGCTGGTTCTGGGTCATCAAGCACGGTATCAAGGCATCCGGTATGCCGGCCTGGTCCAAAGGGGGTATGGACGACGAGGCGATATGGGACCTGGTCGCCTTACTGCAAAAAATGCCCGCGCTCTCGAATGCCGACTATGAACAGTTGGTTGCTGCCAGCGAAGGCCATTCGCATGGCGGTTTGGAAGGGCGCGCCCATGATGCTGGCGACCATCAGGAGATGCCCCATCCCGTCGTAACAGGCGAAACGCCAGACTCAAACAAAAAGCATAATCACGATCATGGTGCCCATAAGCACAACAAACACAAGCACTGACCTGAAAAATTACATAAATGTAATCTAATCGACAGTCTCTTGTTGGTATTGCCTTGCCATACTGCCCCTCATTCTTGAGGCGATAAGAGGTTTTCATGAAAAAGCCGATAGCCGTTTTCCTAACAGTATTTGCCTTTGGTGGCAGCACTGCTCTGCAGGCCCGCGCCGCCGATATGGTCGACGTCTATAAGAGCCCCTACTGCGGTTGCTGTGAGAAGTGGGTCGAACATCTGCAAAAAAATGGATTCAAGGTGAACGCTCTCAACGTTAAGGACGTCCCTGGTATGCGCAAAAGCCTTGGTATGCCTGAGCGGGTCGGCTCCTGTCACACCGCTAAAGTTGGCGCCTACCTGATCGAGGGCCATGTCCCGGCCGTCGACATCCAGCGCCTGTTGAAAGAAAAACCCAAAGCAGTCGGCTTGGCTGCCCCGGGAATGCCGCAGGGCTCCCCGGGTATGGAGACAGCCACTCCCGTTCCTTACGATACCTTGCTCGTCCAAGCAGACGGCAGCACCACCGTTTTCGCCAAACACTGACCTCACAGGAGATTCATCATGAAATACCCGCTCCCCCTTGCCGTCGCCGCGTTCCTGACCGCCGGTATTGCCGGCACCGCCGTGGCCGCCGATCACGCAACGCACGGCGGCCACGCCGCGAAGCCGGCGGCGACCGCCGAGACGCCGCTGATCGAAGGGCTGGTCAAGAAGGTGGACCGGGCGGGCGGCAAGGTCACCGTATCGCACGGGCCGCTACCCAACGGCATGCCGGCGATGACCATGACCTTCCGCGTCAAGGAGGCGGCGTGGATGACGCGCCTGAAGGACGGACAGAAGATCCGCTTCGCCGCCGACCAGGTCGACGGCGCCATGACGCTGGTCCGCATCGAGACGCTGTGAGGCTGCGCCGGCATCCGGCGGGCCGCGTGCCCGGCGGCGCCGGCCGGGAAGGGAAATCCGCATGAAACCGTTTCGTCACCGCCGGGCGTTGCTGCTCGCCGCGCTCGCCAGCGCCTGGTGCTTCGCGCTGCAGGCGCAGGAAAGCACGCCGGGCGCGAGCGTCGAGAGCCTGCTGGCGATCGCCCGCGAGCGCAACCCCGATTACGCCGTCAGTCGCTACGAGGCGGAGGCCGCCGCCGAGCGCGTCGAGCCGGCCGGCGCGCTGCCGGACCCGAAGCTGCGCACCGAGCTGCGCGACCTCACCAGAATGGGCGAGCAGAACGCGACGCTCTCGCCGACCCGCGTCGGCAGCACCAAATACCTGCTGATGCAGGACCTGCCGTGGTACGGCAAGCGCGACCTCAAACGCGAGATCGCCGACCTCGAAGCGCAGAGCGCGCGCGGCCGGGCGCACGGCACCTGGGACGAGCTCGCGGCGCGCATCAAGGCGGCGCACGCGCAGCTCTACTACGTGCAGCGCAACGAGCGGCTGACGCAGGAGATTCTCGACCTGCTGCTGCGTCTGGAGAAGACCGCGCAGGTGCGCTACGCCGGCGGGCTGGCGGCGCAGCAGGACGTGATCCGCGCGCAGATAGAGCAGACCGGCCTGCGCAACGAACTGCTGGCGCTGGAAAACGAGCGCCGCCAGCTGCAGGCGCGGCTCAACGCGCTGCTCGGGCGGCCGGCGCTGGCGCCGCTCGCCGCGCCGGAGCGCCTGCGCCCGCTGCCGCCGCCGGCCCGGCTCGACTACGTCGCGCTCGAAGAGCGCATGCGCGCGCGTAATCCGCGCCTGTTCGCCGAAACGACGCGCATCCAGTCGGCCGAGAAGAGCCGCGAACTGGCCTACAAGAACCGCTACCCCGACTTTACCCTCGGCATTTCCCCGATCCAGTACCAGAGCGCGGTCCGCGAATGGGAGCTGATGATCGAAATGAACATCCCGCTGCAGCAGGGCTCGCGGCGCGCGCAGGAGCGCGAGTCGGAAGCCATGCTCGCGGCCGCCCGGGCGCGCAGCGAGGCGATGGCCAACCAGGTGCTCGGCGAGCTTGCCGAGAACCTGTCCGGCATCGAGGCGGCGCGGCGCAGCGAGGCGCTGGCGAGCGGCAGCCTGCTGCCGCAGGCCGAACTGACCTTCCGCTCGGCGCTCGCCAGCTACGAGAACGGCAAGGTCGACTTCGCCACGCTGCTCGACGCCCAGCGCCAGATCCGTCAGGCGCGGCAGAACCAGCTCAAGGCGCAGGCCGACGCGCAGGCGCGTCTGGCGGAAATCGAAAGAATCATCGGAGAAGAACTATGAACGCAGCGAATCCGCGCGCAAAGACGCTAAGTGCAATGACGCCGGGTGCAAGGAAGCAGGGCGGGAAAATCGCCGTCGCCGCCGTCGTGGCTGTCGCCGTGGTGGTGGCGCTGGGCGCCGGCTACTGGCTGGGACGCCAGGGAACGGACGCCGCGCGGCAGGCCGAGAGCGCGCCGGCCGCCGCGCCCGCATCGGCGGCCGGCGCCAAACAAGAGCGCAAGCTGCTCTACTACCGCAACCCGATGGGCCTGCCCGACACCTCGCCGGTGCCGAAGAAGGACCCGATGGGAATGGACTACATCGCGGTCTATGAAGGCGAGGACGAAGAGGAAGGCAAGGCCGGCGGCGGGGCGGCCGCGGCCGGCCAGGTCCGCATCAGCACCGAGAAGGTCCAGAAGCTCGGCGTGCGCACCGAGAGCGCGCAGCGCCGCCCGCTCGACAAGGTCCTGCAGGTGTCCGGCCGCATCGAGCCGGACGAGCGCCGCCTGTACACGATCGCCCCCAAGTTCGAGGGCTACGTCGAACGCCTGCACGCGAACGTCACCGGCCAGCCGGTCGGCAAGGGACAGGCGCTGTTCGAG